>NZ_CP109659.1:4800000-6336292 GCF_052660475.1 Pseudomonas sp. G7(2022)
CAATCAGTTGTGGATCGACCTGCTCGGCGGGTTGCAGCAAATCAGCAAAGCGTCCAATCTCGCCCAGATCGACCCGGGCCTGCCGTTGCTGGTGATTGGCGGCGAATGTGATCCGGTGAGCGAAGGCAAGCGTCTGACTGATCTGGCCAATGTCTTGCGCTCGGCCGGCAGTCAGAACCTGCAACTGAAGATCTACCCGCAGGCCCGGCACGAATTGTTCAACGAGAGCAACCGCGACGAAGTGACCGCCGATGTGCTGGCCTGGATCGACCAGGCGCTGAGCCATCCCCGTCCGCACCGTAGCGAATAATTTATTTGTGGATTCATTTAGTCAGTCACAGGAATCGATACCGATGACCCAGGTTACCAACATCCCTTACGAAGCCCTCGAAGTGGGCCAGACCGCGAGCTACAGCAAGACTGTCGAGGAACGCGACATTCAGCTGTTTGCCGCGATGTCCGGCGATCACAACCCGGTGCACCTGGACGCCGAGTTCGCCGCCGCCAGCATGTTCAAGGAGCGTATCGCCCACGGCATGTTCAGCGGTGCGCTGATCAGTGCGGCAGTGGCGTGCGAGCTGCCTGGGCCGGGCACCATTTATATCGGCCAGCAGATGAGCTTCCAGAAGCCGGTGAAGATCGGCGACACCCTGACCGTGCGCCTGGAAATCCTCGAGAAACTGCCGAAATTCCGCGTGCGTATTGCTACTCGCGTGTTCAACCAGCGCGATGAGCTGGTAGTGGATGGCGAAGCCGAGATCCTGGCACCGCGCAAACAGCAGACCGTTACGCTGCCAACCTTGCCAGCCATCAGCATCGGCTGATCTTTTCTGCAAAAAAACTCTGCAAAAAAACAAAGTGGGAGCGAGCCTGCTCGCGATAGGGCCAGATCAGTCAACATCACTGTTGAATGTCAGTCCGTCATCGCGAGCAGGCTCGCTCCCACAGTTTTTTTCAGTGAGGCTTACGAGCGTGCGCGAGCCTGGTTACGCAGGGCTTTCACC
Source organism: Pseudomonas sp. G7(2022) (assembly GCF_052660475.1). Classification (NCBI taxonomy): domain Bacteria; kingdom Pseudomonadati; phylum Pseudomonadota; class Gammaproteobacteria; order Pseudomonadales; family Pseudomonadaceae; genus Pseudomonas; species Pseudomonas sp. G7(2022). The sequence goes on from NZ_CP109659.1 coordinate 4,801,005, forward strand.
TGATCGTGATTGCGTTGCACGCCGTGGTACTGACGCTCGACCAGATCACGAATGCCGACCAGATTGTGCTTGTTGATCTTTTCGATCGCTTCACGATAGGCCTTCAGGGCGTGGTCTTCACCGCGCTCGGCTTCGTTGAGCACCGCTTCTTCGTCCTTGCCGGTGAACATTGCTTTGACGTCGACCCAACGACGGTGCAGATCACCGCTGACGCTGGTGGAGGTTTCCGGATCGCCGCCCATTGAACGCACGGTCGCCTGCAATTCGGCGGCAGCGGTAGCGCAGTCGGCGGAGCGTTTCGCAAACAGGGCTTTCAGTTCAGGGTGCTTGATATCTTCGGCACAGGTCTTGAACCCTTCCTGACCGTCCTTGCTGGTTTCGATCAGGTCGTTGAGGACAGAGATGGCTTCTTTATTCATGTCAGTCATTTTTCAATTCCTTGCGTGGGTGAAAGATGCAAGGAGTGTTGCAGTGGTCGTGCCAGCTTTCGCTTAAGAATTTAATTGTTTAATTTCAAAAACTTACAAACAAAACAAAAAACTGTATGCCTGTTATTTGCATGATCTGTCATTTGGCCTGCATGCAGAATGCCTGTATTTTCCAGACTGTTTCGAATCAAGACGATCCCTTTGATGAATCCTGAAAAACTCGAGTTGCTGATCACCCGCGAAATGCCCTTTGGCAAGTACAAGGGCCGGATCATCGCCGACCTGCCCGGCCCGTACCTGAACTGGTTCGCCCGGGAAGGATTTCCCCATGGCGAACTGGGCGGCCTGCTGGCGTTGATGCAGGAAATCGATCACAACGGCCTGTCGGAGCTGCTTGAACCGTTGCGCGCAAAACACGGCAAACCTGCCCCGCGCCACTGAGGCGTCACCCTGATCCGAGTCGAGTCAACCATGCCCGATAACACCCGCCGCGCCCGAGACGAAGCCTTCTGGCAAACCTTCGCCGACCGTTACGACCGCCACCCCGGCCCCATGAACCTGGAAAACGGCTACTTCGGACGCATGTCGCGCACGGTGGTCGAGGAGTACCAGCGCAACGTCGAGCTGATCAACAACAGCAATTCGGTGTACGTGCGCCAGCGTTTCGAACAGCATGACAGCCTCGACATCCGCGCACAGCTGGCCGAGATGATCGGCGTGCGTGCACAAAGCATCGCCTTCACCCACAACGCCACGGCCAGCCTGCAATCGCTGATCCGCAACTACAAACGGCTCGAGCCTGGCGATCAAGTGCTGATCTGCGACCTGGAATACGACACGGTCAAGAGCGCCATGCGCTGGCTGGCACGCCATCGCGGGGTCGAAGTGATCGAGATCGAGCACACTCACCCGGCCAGTTTCGAAAGCCTGCTGGCCACTTACCGCGAAGCCTTCATGCGTCACCCGAAGCTCAAGCTGATGGCGCTGACCCACGTCACCCACCGCACCGGGCTGGTGATGCCGGTACAGGCCATCGCCGCGCTGGCCAGGGAGCATGACGTCGACATCATCCTTGATGGCGCCCATGCCCTCGGCCAGATCGAGTTCGATCTGGAGGCGCTGGGCATCGCCTTCGCCGGGTACAACCTGCACAAATGGATCGGCTCGCCACTGACTCTGGGCTTTCTCTACATTGCCCCGCAGCGTCTGGCCGACATCGACCCGGACATGGGCGAGATGCATTTCCCGCTCAACGACATTCGCTCGCGCACGCCCTACAGCACACCGAACATTCCCGCGCTGATGACCCTGCCGCTGGTATTCGAGGAGCATCGTGCGCTCGGTGGCGCCGCGGCCAAGGGCGCACGGGTGAACTACCTGCGCAACCTGTGGGTCACCGCCGTGCGCAACCTGCCGGGCATCGAGGTCACCACGCCGGACGATCCGCGTCTGTATTGCGGCATCACCTCGATGCGTTTTACCCGACACGACGACCAGCAGGCGATGGCCGAACGCCTGCTCAACGACTACAACCTGTTCACCGTGGTGCGCAATGGCGCGGCCTGCGGGCCGTGCATCCGCATCACGCCGTCGTTGACCACGACGGCGGCGGAGATTCAGTCACTGATTCTGGCGTTGAATGAACTGCGTTAAACCGTGTACTTGTCGAAGTCCTCGGGCTTGATCTGCGACGACACCGCAAAGGTGTCGATGCCGATCGTGAGGTGACCGAAGTAACCGTCCTCGTGAGAGTCGCGGCCAATCGGCCAGACTGTCAGCGTCGAGGCTTCCCCGCCCATCCGGGTGTAGTAGTGATCCTGGCAGTTGTTCAGCGGTGCGGACACCCGCCCGCGATAGGCCCTGGTATTGAGCACCGAGCGTGTCACGACTTCGGGAAAGTACAGCTGCCCGACCCAGGCTACGTTGCGCTCATCCAGGTATTCGCTGCCGGCAACGATGCGCACCGCCACATGGATATGTAACGCACGCCCGGCATAAAACCCCGGATAGATCGTGGTGAAGCGCACCCTGCCCTTGTGATCGCTGAACTGGCCGCCACGCAGGTAGGTGTCATCGTCGGTTCGCGGGATCGAACCGATGTCCTCGACGTCGACTGCCAGATCCGGGTTGATCCGACTCCAGCCCGAGTAAGACCCGCGCGCATTGCAGTGCCAGATATCCACCAAGGCACCGCTGACCGGCTCGGCGGTCATGGCATCGACGATGGTCAGGCGCAGCAGCAACGGCAGGCCCTCGGCCCCTTCGCTGATGTTGCGACGCAACAGTCTGGGATTGCGAAAATAGGGCCCGGCGACTTGCTCGGGAGCCAGTTGATAAACCGCTGGAGCTGAAGGCTGGTTGTCCATGAGGCGTTCTCTCTTCCATAAGATGAACGCAGGTTAACGCCCCACGCGAAGCCAGGTGCGGTAACTATGTATCTCGACATAACGAAGGCGTTTCGGGCAAAAAAAAACGGTGCACCGACCAAGCGCACCGTTAAAGCCGTAGAACACACAACGAAGTGTAAGGTTGCAACTATTTGAAAAACATCAGTCCAGCAGCGCCAACGCCTCGGCGGTGCATTCCTGAATGCGGGCCCAGTCGCCGTTCTTGATCCACTCCGGATCGAGCATCCAGCTACCGCCCACGCACATCACGTTTTTCAGCGCCATGTAGCTCTTGATGTTGGCAGGACCCACGCCGCCGGTCGGGCAGAATTTCACTTCGCCGAACGGGCCGCCGAGGGCCTTGATGGCTGCCACGCCGCCGCTGACTTCAGCCGGGAACAGCTTGAAGCGGCGATAACCCAGGCCATAGCCTTCCATGATGCCGGAGGCATTGCTGATGCCCGGCAGCAGCGGGATCGGGCTTTCGACGCTGGCTTCCAGCAAATCACGGGTGATGCCCGGAGTGACGATGAATTGCGAACCGGCGGCTTCGGCCGCGGCCAGCATGTTGCGGTCGAGCACGGTGCCGGCACCGGTTACCAGTTCCGGGCGCTGTTCGCGCAGGATCTGGATCGCCTTGAGGCCGAACTGCGAACGCAGGGTCACTTCCAGCGCGGTCAGACCGCCGGCAGCCAGGGCGTCAGCCAGCGGCAGCACGTCCTGTTCACGGGCGATGGTGATCACCGGCAGGATCCGCGCCTTGGCGCAGAGGCTGTCGATCAGGGCAACTTTGTCCGCCATGGAAACGGTCGGGGATGGGGTTGTCATAGCGGCTGTTCCTTGGCTCATGGGCACCAGTAAATCTCTAACGTAGGTTGCAGAAACGCGCGAACCGGCATGGCGGCGACGTCGTTGGATGCCAGTGCGGCATTCAGGGTGGTCAGTTTCGACTGACCGGAAATCGACAGAATCTTGTGCTTGGCCGATGCCAGCAGCGCCCGGCTCATGGTCAGACGTTGACGCGGCACGCTCGGCGCCAGCATCGGCCAGCAACGACGGGTGCCATCGGCTTGCAGGGCTTCAGTCAGATTCGGGCTGTCCGGGAACAGCGACGCGGTATGGCCGTCATCGCCCATGCCCAACACCAGCACGTCGATGGGCGGCAACTCGGCGAGCAACCGATCGGCCTGCTCCGCTGCCTGCTCGACGTTGGCCGCCGCGCTGTAAAGGCTGAGGAATTGCGCCTTCGCTGCCGGGCCTTTGAGCAGATACTGCTTGAGCAGTCCGGCGTTGCTGTCGGCATGTTCGACCGGTACCCAACGCTCGTCGGCCAAGGTCACGACGACCTTCGACCAGTCCAGCTCCTGCTTGGCCAGGTGCTGGAAAAACGCCACCGGGCTGCGACCGCCGGACACCACCAGCACGGCGTTGCCGCGCGCAGCCAATGCCTCGCTCAACTGCTTGGCGACATTCAGCGCCAGGCCTTCGGCGAGCAATACCGGGCTCTTGAATTCACGGGCATTCACGCCCTGGGGCAGTTTCACATCAGATATCGCCATACCACGACCTCCCGTCCCGCGTGATCAGTGCAATGGAGCTCATCGGCCCCCACGACCCGGCCGCATACGGCTTGGGCGCGTCACCGGATTTTTTCCACCCGGCGATCAACTGGTCACACCATTTCCACGCGGCTTCGATTTCATCTTTACGGACAAACAGGTTCTGATTGCCGTTCATCACTTCCAGCAACAACCGCTCGTAGGCATCGGGGATTCGAGCGCTGCGCCAGGTGTCGGAAAAATTCAGTTGCAGTGGGCCGCTGCGCAGTTGCATGCCCTTGTCCAGGCCTTGATCCTTGGTCATCACACGCAGGGAAATGCCTTCGTCCGGTTGCAGGCGGATGATCAGTTTGTTGCTGATCTGCAGGCGCTGCTCGGGGGCGAAGATGTAGTGCGACGGTTCCTTGAAGTGGATGACGATCTGCGACAGCTTCTGCGGCATGCGCTTGCCGGTGCGCAGGTAGAACGGCACGCCGGCCCAACGCCAGTTGCGGATGTCGGCACGCAGGGCGACGAAGGTTTCGGTGTCGCTCTGGGCGTTGGAATTCGGCTCTTCGAGGTAGCCCGGCACGGACTTGCCTTCGCTGTGCCCGGCGATGTATTGGCCGCGCACCACTTGCGTGGTCAGACCTTCCGGACTGATCGGCGCCAGGGCCTTGAGCACCTTGACCTTCTCGTCGCGGATGCTGTCGGCGGACAGGTCGGCCGGCGGGTCCATGGCGATAAGGCAGAGCAGTTGCAGCAGGTGGTTCTGGATCATGTCCCGCAACTGACCGGCCTTGTCGAAGTAACCCCAGCGGCCTTCGATACCGACCTTCTCAGCCACGGTGATTTCCACGTGGGAGATGTAGTTCTGGTTCCACTGGGTTTCGAACAGGCTGTTGGCGAAACGCAGGGCGATCAGGTTCTGTACGGTCTCTTTGCCCAGGTAGTGGTCAATGCGATAGGTGCGGTTCTCCGGGAAGAACTGCGCCACAGCGTCGTTGACCTTGCGCGAGGACTCGAGGTCGGAGCCGATCGGTTTTTCCAGCACCACGCGGGTGTTTTCTGCCAGACCAACGTTCGCCAGGTTCTCGCAGATCGCGCCGTACACCGCCGCCGGGGTGGCGAAGTAGGCAATCATGCGTTGCTTTGTGCCCGCAAGATCAGCCAGCGCCACGTAGTCTTCAGCCTTGAGGAAGTCGACGTGCAGGTAGGTCAGGCGCGCCAGAAAGCGCTCGGCCACGGCCTCGTCCAGTTCCTTGCCCACGTAGCGACGCAGTTCGGCGGCAATGAATGCCATGTGCTGCTGGTCGGAGCCCTCTTCACGGGCCAGCGCGATAATACGCGTGTCCTCGTGCAGCAGGCCGGCGCCATCCAGGTGATAAAGGGCAGGAAACAGCTTGCGCAGGGCCAGATCGCCCAAGGCGCCGAACAAGGCGAAGGTGCACGGTTCAACCGTAATCGAAGGCATGATGTTTGTTCTTTTATCAAGTTAAGCTACAAATACCTTTTTTCAAGGCATCACTCAAGGGAAAATGTAGTAATAACCACAACATTTTCGCAAAATACAGATTCCGAGTGGTGGTCGGTCGGAGCCATCAGTAGGATAGGCCACCGTCACGGGCCACATCAAAGGCCCAATTTGCATAGCCGTGCGCTTATCGGCGCCGGTGAATCTAGGAAATCCATATGGACCGCGTGCGAAATTTACTGGAACAGATCCAGAGTCGCCTTGAAGAGCTGAACAAGGCCGAACGCAAAGTCGCCGAAGTGATCCTGCTCAACCCACAGCAGGCCACCCGCTTCAGCATCGCCGCCCTCGCCCAGGCAGCAAAGGTCAGTGAACCGACAGTCAACCGTTTCTGCCGCTCGTTCGGCGTCAGCGGCTACCCCGAACTCAAGTTGCAACTGGCACAGAGCCTGGCCAGCGGCGCGGCGTATGTCAGCCGTGCAGTAGAAGCCGACGACAATCCCGAGGCCTACACGCAGAAGATTTTCGGCAGTGCGATCGCGTCGTTGGACAGCGCCTGCCAGGCACTGGACCCGAACCTGATCAGCCGCGCCGTCGACCTGTTGATTCAGGCGCGGCAGATCCACTTCTTCGGCCTCGGCGCTTCGGCGCCGGTGGCGCTGGATGCGCAGCACAAGTTCTTCCGTTTCAACCTGGCGGTGACCGCGCATGCTGATGTGTTGATGCAGCGGATGATTGCTTCGGTGGCGCATACCGGTGAGTTGTTCGTGATCATTTCCTACACCGGGCGCACCCGCGAGCTGGTGGAAGTGGCGCGCATCGCCCGGGAGAACGGCGCTTCGGTACTGGGCCTGACCGCCGAGAACTCGCCCCTGGCCAAGGCCAGTACGCTGAGCCTGAACATTCCGCTTCCGGAAGACACTGACATTTACATGCCGATGACTTCGCGGATCATTCAACTGACTGTGCTGGATGTGTTGGCGACCGGAATGACCTTGCGTCGCGGGGTGGATTTCCAGCCCCATCTGCGCAAGATCAAAGAGAGCTTGAATGCGAGCCGGTATCCGGTGGGTGACGAGTTCAACTGATCCGAATCTTGGGCTGAATGTCCAGCCTCTTCGCGGGCAAGCCCGCTCCCACATTCGACTGTATTTCTCCAGATGGAATGCGGTCACCTGTGGGAGCGGGCTTGCTCGCGAAGGCGTCAGCCAACTCACCGCAAATCTAGGCTGCAGCCCACGCCTGCAAACTCAGATGCGCCTTCTCCCCCGGCGCCAGATGCAGGCTGTCCTTACCGCCCGCCGCCGCCTCAACACAGACAAATTCCGAGATCTCATCCCAAGTCACGCCCAGCAACGGCCGCGCCCCCGGATGCCAGACCACCGTGTCCGCACTTTCGCCGGTATCGATGCACAGCTCGCGCTGCCAGGCGTGATCCTTGAGCTGCAATTCGCCGTCGTGCTGGAACACGCGCTGACAGCCGCCATCGACCCGCAACTCGCCTTCCTGCTGGCAAACCTCACGATTCAACTGGTCGTAACCCTGCGCCCCTTCGAGCCCAGACAGCGCTATCTCACTGACGTCGCCAATACGCCAGTAAGCATGCAAAGCCTGGCTCAACTGGCACGGCATGTCGTCCTGATGCTCGGTACTCAGGCGCAATTCCATGCGTTCACCGAGGTGCGCGTGCAGATCCACCTGCCAGTCGCACAGCTGCAATTGCCAATGCAGGCGCACGCCGTCGTCGGCGGTGCTGCTGTCGAGCAGTTTCCAGTCCAGCAATCGCGCCCAGCCGTGGGACGGCCACGCGTTTTCGCTCGGATGGCGGCCATACCACGGCCAGCAAACCGGGACACCACCACGGATCGCCCCGACGTGCGGCCACTTCGCCGCGCACCATAACCACGGTTTTTGCCCGCGCGGTTGAAAGTGCAGCAACTGCGCACCCTGACGACTGAACACCGCCTGACACAGCGGATGGTCGATCACCAGCACATCGCGCATCTGATAGCGCTCCCAGGCGAACACCGGTCGTTCACGCAAGGACTTGAAGAAGCGTTGCAGCGGATGCTCATGCATGGGCCACGGTTCCAGATTCAACTTTCATGGGCTGCGACACCCCTTTCCAAAAAAAAGCGGACAGCCTGGGCTGTCCGCAAATATGCGCACATAGAGAGGAGCTTATCGCAGACGCGTCAGAACGTAGACTGAATTTTCAGGCCAGCGACCAAAGCGTTGTCCACCTGATCCACACCACCCGGGTGAGTGATGTATTGCAGGTTCGGACGCACGGTCAGCCAGTTGGTGACGTGGAAGCCGTAGTTGATCTCGTAGTTGTATTCGGTCTCGCGAATCGGCGAGAACACCGGATTGTCGTAGTCCGAAACACCGTTGGAGGCGTTCAGCAGCTCGGCGTTTTTCTTCACGTCGTCGTTGACATGGATACGCGCGGCACCGATACCGACGTCATCCTTCGGACGGGCGTCGAACGGGCCTTTGTAGACAAACATCACCGACTGGTAGTTGTCGATGAAGTTGGTGTCCTTGTCGTGGAACGTGGCGTTGGCCGCGATGTTCAGACCGCGGGAAGCATCACCGTTGTGGCTGGTGAGTTGCTGTTGCGCAACGAACCAGTAGCCGTGTTTGCTGCTGTGGGTGCGGTAGGCATTACCGGTGGTCGCAGCGTCGTTGCCGTTGATGTCCTCACGGACGTCTGCGGCATCAGCCGTGCTCTTGTAGTAACCGACGCGGTATTCGCCCGGCAGGCTGTTGACCTTCGGCGACCAGACCAGCTCGACTGGCAGCACAGTACCGGCGGTGCCGCTGCCGCTGAGCTTGAAGCCATTGCCGTGTTCCAGCTGCGACGGGTTCTGGTTGTACGCGCCGATCTGCGCGTAGAGCTCGTCGTTGATGTTGTACTTCACGCGGATCGCGGCCTGGCTGACGGGCCAGTTGTACCAGATGTTGGTCGCCCAGTTACCCACCTGCGAGCCGCAGAACGCCAGGTTCTGGAATTCGCACGGGAAGGTGTTGAAGTCTTCGCCTTCACCGAAGTAACCGGCCTTGACGTCGAGTTTGTTGTCGAAGAACTGGTGCTGAATCCACAGCTGGGTCAGACGCACCATGTGGCCACGACCGTAGACTTCCTGCGAGGAAGACAGGGTGCCGGCACGCGGGTCGCCAACGCGGTCGTTGGAAATGTTCTGACCGTTACGGTTGGTCAGCTGGATCTTGGCCTGAGTGTTGTCCCAGCCCCAGAGCTTTTGCAGGTCCAGTGCCACGCCCAGACCGAACTGGTCGCTGTAGCGGCCGGTCTTGTCGTCGTTGTAGCCGCCATGCAGGTTGGCGCCCATTTCCCCAACGTAGTCGGCCTTGATGTCGATGCCTTGCTCGATCAGCTTGGTCCGCTCCCCCCCCCAGTCGCCCGTCATCCACTTGGAATCGGAGCTGAATGCATCGGCGGCCATGGCATTGCCGGCCAGTACCAATGCGGCCGCAGCTGACATTTGGCAGATCAACCGGGCATTGACGTGTTTCTTTTTCATCCCTACATCCTCGTCTTTATTGTTATTAACTGTTTTTTTCCAACGCGGTTTACATCCCCTGGGGAAATGGGCGTGCCCACTCCCCCATTGATTTCTTACCGACCTTTGAACTGCGCGACGTTGGCGCTGTGCGCTTCAGTCTTCGGCAGCCCCGCAACCCCCAGGCGCTCCCCGCTCTTGGCGTCGAACAGCAGCACTTTCGACGGATCGAATTGCAGGGTCAGGGTCTCGCCCACCTGCGGCGCCACGTCCGGCGCCAGTCGGCAGCAGACCTTGGTGTCGTTGAGGTTGACGAACACCAGGGTGTCCGGACCGGTCGGCTCGGTGACCTGCACTTCGGCCTTGATGCTCGGCAGGCCGTTGCCCTCGCCGTTCGCCAGCGCGATCTGCTCAGGGCGCAGGCCGAGGATCACTTCGCGGTCTTCAAGACCGGCGTCCTGCATCGCCATCGGCAGCTCGCAACGGGCCTGGCCGCTGTCGAGCAACGCGACCAGACGGCCGTCCTTGCGTTGCAGGCGCAGCGGGATGAAGTTCATCGGCGGCGAACCGATGAAGCTCGCCACGAACAGGTTGGCCGGGTCGTTGTAGATCTCTTTCGGCGTACCGAACTGCTGGATGATGCCGTCCTTCATCACCGCCACCTTGTCGCCCAGGGTCATCGCTTCGATCTGGTCGTGGGTCACGTAGACCGTGGTGGTTTTCAGGCGCTGGTGCATCAGTTTCATTTCGGTGCGCATCTCGACGCGCAACTTGGCGTCGAGGTTGGACAGCGGTTCGTCGAACAGATAGATCTTCGGTCGGCGCGCCAGTGCACGGCCCATCGCCACGCGCTGTTGCTGACCACCGGAGAGCTGGCCCGGCTTGCGATTGAGCAGGTGCTCGATCTGCAGCAGCTTGGCCACGCGGGCGACCTCCTCGTCGATGGCCGACTGGCTCATCTTGCGGATCTTCAGACCGAACTCGATGTTCTCGCGCACGCTCATGGTCGGGTACAGCGCGTAGGACTGGAACACCATGGCGATGTCGCGATCTTTCGGGCTCATGCCGCTGACGTCCTGGTCACCGATCATGATCGCGCCGCCGGTGATGGTTTCCAGGCCGGCGATGCAGTTCATCAGGGTCGACTTGCCGCAGCCCGAAGGCCCGACGAGGATCAGGAACTCACCGTCCTTGATCGACAGTTCGATGTTCTTCAGGGTGTCCGGCAGGCCGGCACCGTAGGTCTTGTTTACATTGCGAAGTTCGAGCGTAGCCATGATTACCCCTTGACTGCGCCGGCCGTCAGCCCGCGCACGAAATACTTGCCTGCGACCACATAGACCAGCAGGGTCGGCAGCCCGGCGATCATCGCCGCCGCCATGTCCACGTTGTATTCCTTGGCCCCGGTGCTGGTGTTGACCAGGTTGTTCAGCGCCACCGTGATCGGTTGCGAATCACCGCTGGAGAACACCACGCCGAACAGGAAGTCGTTCCAGATCTGGGTGAACTGCCAGATCAGGCAAACCATGATGATCGGGGTCGACATCGGCAGGATGATCCGGCGGAAGATGGTGAAGAACCCTGCACCGTCCAGGCGCGCCGCCTTGATCAGCGCATCCGGAATACTCACGTAGTAGTTACGGAAGAACAGCGTGGTGAACGCCAGACCGTAAACCACATGGATGAACACCAGGCCGGTAGTGGTGCTCGCCAGACCCATCTTGCCGAGGGTGAACGACGCCGGCAGCAGCACGGTCTGGAACGGCAGGAAGCAGCCGAACAACAGCAGGCCGAAGAACAGCTGCGAACCGCGGAAGCGCCAGAACGACAGCACGTAGCCGTTCAACGCACCGATGGCGGTGGAGATGATCACGGCCGGCACGGTGATCTTGATCGAGTTCCAGAAGTAGCCATCGACGGTCGCCCAGGCTTTCACCCAGCCGATGCCGCTGACCACGGTCGGCCAGCTCAGCAGGTTGCCGGTGGAGATGTCTTCCGGGGTCTTGAAGCTGGTCAGCAGCATGACCACCAGCGGTACCAGATACAGCAGGACCGCGAGGATCAGCACCACGTAGATCGCGATGCGACTCAGGCTGATGGCCGGTTTGGAGGCGAGACTAGTCATGACGCTTGGTCCTCAGCTCGGAGTACAGGTAAGGCACGATGATCGCGAGGATCGCACCGAGCATCAGGATTGCACTGGCCGAGCCCATGCCCATCTGCCCACGACTGAACGTGAACGAGTACATGAACATTGCCGGCAAATCGGACGAATAACCCGGGCCGCCGGCCGTCATAGCCGCCACCAGGTCGAAGCTCTTGATCGCGATGTGCGCCAGGATCATCACTGCACTGAAAAACACCGGACGCAGGCTTGGCAGCACCACTTTCCAGTAAATGCGCGGCATGCTCGCGCCGTCGATCTGGGCGGCACGGATGATCGACTGATCAACGCCACGCAGGCCGGCGAGGAACATCGCCATGATGAAGCCCGAGGCTTGCCAGACCGCCGCGATCACCAGGCAATACACCACGCGATCCGGGTCGATCAGCCAGTCGAGACGGAAGCCTTCCCAACCCCAGTCCCGCAGCAATTTGTCCAGGCCCATGCCCGGGTTGAGCAGCCATTTCCACGCAGTACCGGTGACGATCATCGAGAGCGCCATCGGGTACAGGTAAATGGTGCGGATAAAGCCTTCGCGGCGGATTTTCTGGTCGAGGAAAATCGCCAGCGTCACGCCGATCACCAGGGTAATGCCGATGAACATGCCGCCGAACACGGCCAGGTTCTTGCTCGCCACCCACCAGCGGTCGTTGTCGAACAGCCGCGCGTATTGCGCCAGGCCTGCCCACTTGTAGTTCGGCAGGAAGGTCGACGTAGTGAACGACAGGACAAACGTCCAGAGGATATAGCCATAGAAGCCCACCAGAACGATGAACATGCTCGGCGCCAGCACCAGTTTCGGTAGCCAGCGCTGCAGTGCGTCGAACGGCGAGGCCTTGCTGAACACAGCAACAGAACTCATGGGAAGATCCAGTAAAAAAGATGAGGGACCGCTGCAAGCTGCAGGCTTCAGGCCGATGCGCGACTTGAAGCCTGCAGCTGCTCTACGCTGGTGTTACTTGGCAGCCTTGATGGCGGTACCGAGTTTCTTCGCAGCGTCAGCCGGGTCGGCTTTCGGGTCGTTGATGAAGTTGGTCACGACATCAAAGAACGCACCCTGCACCGCCAGCGTGGTCGCCATGTTGTGCGCCATGCTCGGTTGCAGACCGCCGTTCTTGGCGTCTGCCAGGAAGTCCTTGGCAGCGGTCTGCGCGCAGGAGTCGAAACCGTACTTGCCCATGTCGGCGAGCATGTCGTTACGCACCGGGATCGAGCCCTTGTTGATGCTGAAGACTTTCTGGAAGTTTTCACCCAGCACGACTTTGGCGATGTCCTGCTGACCGGCCGCGGTGCCCGCGTCCTTCTGCTTGAACACGGCCAGCGAGTCGATGTTGTAGGTGAACGCCTTGTCGGTGCCCGGGAAGGCTACGCACTCGTAATCCTTGCCGGCGACTTTCTTGGCGGCGGTCCATTCGGACTTGGCCCAGTCACCCATGATCTGCATGCCGGCCTTGCCGTTGATGACCTTGGCCGCTTCCAGATTCCAGTCCTGGCCTTTGCCGTCCTGGTCCATGTAGGTCGCGACTTTCTTCAGTTCGGTCAGGGCCTTGACCATTTCCGGGCCGGTCAGGGCAGCGTTGTCCAGGTCGACCAGGGCTTTCTTGTAACCATCAACGCCCATCACCGACAGCACGACCGCTTCGAACACGGTGCTGTCCTGCCATGGCTGACCGCCGTGGGCCAGCGGGATGAAGCCCGCCGCTTTCAGCTTGTCGCCGGCGGCGTAGAATTCTGCGAGGGTGGTCGGGGCTTTTTCGATACCGGCTTTCTTGAAGACTTCCGGGTTGATCCACAGCCAGTTCACGCGGTGAATGTTCACCGGCACGGCCACGTAATCACCTTCGAACTTCACGGTGTCGGAGACTTTCTTGTCGAGCAGGCTGTCCCACTTCTCGGACTTGGAAACGTCTTTCAGGACGTCAGTGTCGAGCAGACCGGTCGACGCCCATTCCTGGATGTCCGGGCCTTTGATCTGAGCAACGCCCGGCGGGTTGCCGGCTACCGCACGGCTTTTCAACACGGTCATGGCAGTCGCACCGCCACCGCCGGCGACAGCGCCGTCTTTCCAGGTGAAACCGTCTTTCTCGACTTGTGCCTTGAGCACATCGACGGCAGCTTTTTCGCCACCGGACGTCCACCAATGCACGACTTCCACCGAACCTTTGGATTCGGCAGCGGAAACACTCAGGGGCAGCACAGCGAGCGGGAACAGGGAGGCGACAGAAATGACAGTAGCGAGGCGAGAAATCGCATTCATCTGAGATGTACCTTTCTTGTTGTTATGCATGCAAGTCTGGTGCTTGCGCTGCACACGAGTTTAAACAGAGCGTTTCCCCCCGCAGGTAACGAAGGGACGCGCGAATGTCACCACATGGTTACACAGGAACGCTTCGGGACAGTTGTGCCAGAGCACTGGCCATGCTCGGCGCCAGCGGCAGACGCGGAATCAGCACGGCCTGCCAGGCGTGGTACAGATCCGGTTTGCCCGCCCAGATATCGGCACTTGGACGGTTTTGCGGATCCAGTTCGTGATGCCAGCTGCCGTCGCAGCGGTCGATAAAATGCGTATCGCAAAATTCCCAGAACAGGCGATACCAGCTTTCGTATTGCGCATCGCCGGTGCGTTTGAGCAAGGCACTGGCGGCAGCGCTGGCCTCTGCGTGGGTCCAGTGCAGGCGATGGCGAACCACGGCCTTGTTGTCCCAGTCGAGGGTGTAGACGATGCCCGGCGCACCATCGACGTCCCAGCCATGGCGGCAGTTTTGTTCGAACAGCTTTTGCGCATCAGTGGCCAGCCAGCCGGGCGTGAGCATGCCGGCCTGGACCCGCGCCGCTTCGAGGTGCAGCAACAGCCGCGCCCACTCGAAGCCGTGGCCCGGCGTGGTGCCGTACGGGCGGAAACCGTCGGCGGGATTGTCATGATTGTATTCGCGCAACGGTTGCCAGCTTCGGTCGAAATGCTCGACCACCAGGTAATCGTTGGCGGCGGCGTGACCGTGGATCACCCGCTCGACGATGCGTTGCGCACGCACCAGCCAGCGCGGGTCTTCGGTGACATCGGCCAGCGCAAGGAACGCTTCGGTGGCGTGCATGTTGCTGTTGGCGCCGCGATAGGCTTCTTCTTCGCGCCAGTCGCGGTTGAAGAATTCGCGCATGGCGCCCTCTTCTTCGCTCCAGAAATACGTGTCGATGATGTCGATGGCGTCATCCAGCAACGCCTGCGCGCCGGGACGCTGGGCGACCACGGCGGAACTCGCCGCGAGGGCAACGAAAGCATGCAGATAAGCGTTCTTGCCGGTGTTGCCGTCACGGTGTTCGGCGACAGCGAACCAGCCGCCGTGCAGCGCATCGCGCAACGGACCGCGCAGGGCCGCAATGCCGTGATCGACCAGCTCGGCGAATCCTGGCAGACCCTGAATGTGGGCCATGGCGAAGCTGTGGGTCATGCGCGCAGTGTTCATGGTTTCGGCTTGCGCGCCGGCCTGGAGCTGGCCGCGCTCATCGAGATTGCCAAAGCCTTCGGGCAGTCGCGAAGCCTTGGCAAATGCCAGCAGGCGCAGGCCTTCGTCGGCGAGCCATTGCTGGTGGGCAGGAGCATTCAGCCAACTGCTGAAGCCCGGATTGAAGTGATCCATGGGTGGCCTTTTTTGTTGTTATGACTGCGGGCAGTCTAAACAACGGGCCGGGGACGGCTTGTAACGAAGGAGGCGGTTTTTGTCACCAGTCGGTGACATTAAGATCAATCCGCCGAACGCGGCAATTGCAGGGTCACACGCAATCCGCCTTCACGAAGATTCTGCAACGTCACCTCACCGCCATGGCTATGAGCAATGTTGCGGGCGATCCCCAAACCGAGACCGTATCCTTGCTGCTGCCCCGCCAACCGGAAGTGCGGTTCGAACACCTGCTCCAGCCGCTGCTCCGGGACGCCCGGGCCTTCGTCATCAACGTGCAGGACAAACGCACTCTCGTCATCATCGATATGCAGATGGGCGTTCTGTCCGTACTTCAGCGCATTGTCGATCAAGTTGCCGATGCAGCGCTTGAGCGCCAGTGGCTTGCCCGGATACGGCGCCAGCGCCCGCCCCTGCTGGGTCACGCGGCCATTGCCGTTGGGCGCCAGATACGGCTCCACCAGACAGTCGAGCACATGATTGAGATCCACCGGCTCGATGTTTTCGTGGATATCGGTGTCCTTCACGCATTGCAGCGCGCCTTTGACCAGCAGCTCCAGCTCATCCAGATCGCGGCCGAACTTGGTTTGCAGCTGTTCGTCTTCCAGCAGTTCGACCCGCAGACGCAGACGAGTGATCGGCGTGCGCAGGTCATGGGAAATCGCGCTGAACAACTGACTGCGCTCGGTCAGGTAACGGCTGATGCGCTCGCGCATGGTGTTGAAGGCGCGCCCCACCTCCACCACTTCGCTGCCGCCGCCCTCGGCCACCGGCTCGACGTCGGCGCCCAGCGACAAGTCCCGCGCAGCACGCGCCAGACGCTTGAGCGGCCGGCTCTGCCAGTGCACCAGCAGGCCGATGAACAACAACAGAAAACCGCTGGTGAAGACGATGAACCACACCTGCTGGGTCGGCAGGCCTTGTTCTTCAAGACTGGTGTAGGGCTCGGGCAGCAGCGAGGCGATGTACAGCCACTCACCGGGCGCCAACTGGATCTGGGTCACCAGCACCGGTGGATTCACCGGCTCCAGGGTCAGCGCGTAATGCGCCCAAGAGCGCGGCAGCTCATCGAGTTTCAACCCGGCGTTGAAGATCCGTAAGTCATCGGGGCTGACGAAGGTCACCAGGATGTCGGTGTCCTGGCCCAGCGACTGGCGCAACACTTCATCCACCGCTTTCAACACCGCTGCCTTGCGCGGCGTTACCGGCAGCACTTCCATGCCCAGCGGTTTGTCATTCAGCGTCACCACAAAACGCGTGCCGCCCATGCTGCGCAATTGGTCGAGCACCAGCGGCCGATAAGCCACCGGCAACGAGCGGAAATAACTGACGCTGGCCGTCATCGAATGGGCAAGGCTGCGGGCGCTGGTGACCAGGCCTTCGAGCTGGGTCGCACGCAATTGGGACACCCAGATCACGCTGGACAGCGTCTGGGCGAACAACACCGCGAGCAACGTCAGCAGCAACATCCGGCCGAGCAGCGAACGCGGCATCGGCACTTTGCGCGCGGTGGTGCGCAGGAACTCAGTGACCATTGCCGGCAACCACATTGGCTGCCAGCTGGTAGCCGCTGCCGCGCACGGTGCGGATCAGTCGCGGCGGTTTTTCGGTGTCGCGCAGACGCTGACGCAAGCGGCTGACGGCCATGTCAACGATGCGATCAAGGGGCATCAGGTCGCGGCCACGGGTGGCGTTGCCGATGGTGTCGCGGTCGAGGATTTCCTGAGGGTGATCGAGGAACAGCTTCAACAGGGCGAAGTCGGCGCCGGACAGAATCACTTCCTCGCCGTCGGTGTGAAACAGCCGATGGCTGACCATGTCCAGCCGCCATTCATCGAACGCCAACACTTCGCTGCCGCTGCGTTCCTGGCCGAACTGGGCGCGGCGCAGCAGGGCCTTGATCCGGGCTTGCAGTTCGCGGGGGCTGAAAGGTTTGCCGAGGTAGTCGTCGGCGCCGAGCTCCAGACCGATGACCCGGTCAGCTTCGTCGGAACTGGCGGTGAGCATGATGATCGGCACCTGGGCCTGACGCGGATGCTGACGCACCCAGCGGCACAGGCTGAAGCCGTCTTCATCGGGCAGCATCACGTCAAGAATCACCAGATCGCTCGGCGCCTCGTTCAGCGCCTGGCGGAAACTGGCGCCGTCGGCCGTGGCCCGTACCTGAAAACCCGCGCGGGTCAGGTAGGTTTCCAGCAACTCGCGTATCTCCTGGTCGTCATCGACCAACAAAATCGACTTGTTGACTGAACTCACTTCGAAGGCATCCTTGTTGTTGGAATTGGGCGGATTATGCCTGATGAACCTTGGAGATTTGTTGTCTGTTCTGGCCTCATCGCTGGCAAGCCAGCTCCCACAAGGGTATGTGCCGTTCACAAAACCTGTGGGAGCTGGCTTGCCAGCGATGAAAGCGACTCGGTTTCAAGCCTGTTCGAGCGCCACGCCTGCACCGACGAGACCGGAATACGGCGCCGTCACCAGCCACACCGGAATCCCCTTGAAGTAATCGCTCATGCAGCCCTTGTCGGCAAAGCTGCGGGCGAAACCGCTTTCGAGGAAGAAATCCGCAAAGCGCGGGATCACGCCGCCAACGATATAAACCCCACCGCGACCGCCAGTGGTCAGCACGTTGTTGCCGGCCACGCGACCGAGCCAGCAGCAAAACTGCTCCAGCACTTCCAGGGCAATCGGGTCGCCTGCGAGGCCCGCCGCAGTGATCGCTTCCGGCGTATCCAGCTTGGGTTCATGGCCATCCACGGCGCAGATCGCTCGGTACACCCGAGGCAAGCCACCACCGCTCAATGCGGTTTCCGCACTGACGTGGCCGATTTCGTTGTGGATGTGCTGCCACAATTGGGTTTCACGCACACTGCCCAGCGGCAGATCGACATGTCCCCCCTCCCCCGGCAACGCAGCAAACCGGCCTTCGCCCAGATCGAGCAACGTGCCGACGCCCAGGCCTGTGCCCGGGCCGATCACCACCGCCGGACGCAACGGCTCAGGCGTCCCTTCACAGACCACGCGGAATTCACCGGGCTGCAAACGGGTCATGCCCAGCGCCATGGCGGAGAAGTCGTTGATCAACAACAACTGCTCGACCTGCAACGCCTGGCAGAACGCCTTGCGATTCAGGCGCCAGTGGTTGTTGGTGAACTTGAATTCGTCGCCACTGACAGGACCTGCCACCGACAGGCACACCGAACCGATGGCGCCCGGCGCCAGGCCGAGCCCGCTCAGGTAGAGGCTGATCGCCTCTTCCGGGCTGGCATGGTCGGCCGTGGCCAGCACCTGCACCGATTCAAGCTGCTGATCTTTCCACAACGCGAACCGCGCGTTGGTGCCTCCGATATCACCGACCAAAGCCAGTTTCAATTAAGCGTCTCCAGGGCAGAAGTGAAGGCGCTGGCGCCCTGCTCCGCCGAGCTGAAGGCCAAACGCATGAAGCCAAACAGTTCGCGCCCGCTGCCGATGTTGTTGCCCAACAGGCCTTTGGCGGGTTCGCGCGCTGCGAATTCGGCGGCGTCGACCTTGAGTTCCAAAGTGCCTTTGACGCCATCGACGCGGATGATATCGCCCTCTTGCACGCGCGCCAAAGCACCGCCCACATAAGCTTCCGGGCTGACATGAATGGCCGCCGGGATTTTCCCCGAGGCGCCGGACATGCGCCCGTCCGTCACCAGTGCAACTTTGAAGCCGCGGTCCTGCAGCACGCCGAGGAACGGCGTCATCTTGTGCAGTTCCGGCATGCCATTGGAGCGCGGGCCCTGGAAGCGCATCACCGCAACGAAATCCTTCTCCAGCAAACCGGCCTTGAAGGCGTCGGCCAGGTCCTGTTGATCCTGGAACACCATGGCCGGTGCTTCGACGATCTGGTTTTCCAGTGCCACGGCGGACACCTTCATCACGCCACGACCGAGGTTGCCTTCCATCACCCGCAATCCGCCCTCTGCCGAGAACGCACGAGCCACCGGACGCAGGATGTTTTCGTCGAGGCTGTCGGTCGGGCCTTCGCGCCACACCAGTTTGCCGTTATCCAGGAAAGGTTCCTTGGTGTACTGGCTCAAGCCGTGGCCGAGCACGGTGTTGACGTCTTCGTGCAGCAGGCCGGCTTCGAGCAGTTCGCGGATCAGGAACGACATGCCGCCCGCCGCCTGGAAGTGGTTGATGTCAGCCTTGCCGTTCGGATAAACGTGGCTCAGGGTCGGCACGACTTCGGAGAGGTCGGCCATGTCCTGCCAGGTCAGTTGAATGCCCGCCGCCATGGCGATGGCCGGCATGTGCAGGGTGTGGTTGGTCGAGCCGCCGGTGGCATGCAGCGCGACGATCGAGTTGACCAGCGCCTTCTCGTCGACGATTTCGCCAATCGGCATGAAGTTGCCATTCTGCTTGGTCAGGCGCGTGACCTGATGCGCGGCTTCGCGGGTCAGGGCGTCACGCAGCGGCGTGTTCGGGTTGACGAAAGAGGCGCCCGGCAAGTGCAGGCCCATGACTTCCATCAGCAACTGGTTGGTGTTGGCGGTGCCATAGAACGTGCAGGTGCCCGGGCTGTGGTAGGACTTCATTTCCGACTCCAGCAGCTCTTCGCGGGTCGCCTTGCCTTCGGCGTACTTCTGCCGCACGTCGGCTTTTTCCTTGTTGGAAATCCCCGAGACCATCGGCCCGCCCGGCACGAAAATCGTCGGCAGGTGACCGAAACGCAGCGACCCCATCATCAGGCCCGGCACGATCTTGTCGCAGATGCCGAGCATCAGCGCGCCGTCGAACATGTTGTGCGACAGCGCCACTGCCGTCGACATCGCGATCACTTCGCGGCTCGGCAGGCTCAGCTCCATGCCCGGCTCGCCCTGGGTCACGCCGTCGCACATGGCAGGCGTACCGCCGGCGAACTGGCCGACCGAGCCGATTTCGCGCAGGGCGTTCTTGATCTGTTCAGGGAAGACTTCGTACGGCTGGTGCGCCGAGAGCATGTCGTTATATGACGAAACA
This sequence comes from Pseudomonas sp. G7(2022), assembly GCF_052660475.1. Taxonomy (NCBI): domain Bacteria; kingdom Pseudomonadati; phylum Pseudomonadota; class Gammaproteobacteria; order Pseudomonadales; family Pseudomonadaceae; genus Pseudomonas; species Pseudomonas sp. G7(2022). The sequence goes on from NZ_CP109659.1 coordinate 4,821,180, forward strand.
ATGGCGATGTTCGCCGAGTTCATCATCCGCAGGCTGTGCTTGTCTTCGCTGCCGCATCCGGCCACACCGTGGGCGAAGTTTGCGCATTGCAGCTTGCCGCGCATCGGCCCGTCGGTTGCAGCGCCGCGAATCAGCGCAAGGTAAGCCTGACGCGTGGCGCGGCTGCGGGCGATAAGCCGTTCGGTGACCTCAAGAACGCGGGGATGCATGTGTAGAACTCCAGGCTAACGGATGTGGCGACCTGATTGTCTATGCTGACCAAAGCGCCCGCACGTGTGGGATGACGGGCGGTTTCCTTGACCATTCGGACCAGTTGATTCAGGTCACTCGTTGTAGATAAAACAAAATATTGCCACTAAAAAGGCTTGTTTTCTATTTTTATGCGAATAATCTTGTAATTCCAACAACAAAACGACGGCGGCGCTGTTCAATGACTCTTCGAATCGCAATCAATGGTTTTGGCCGCATCGGCCGTAATGTCCTGCGCGCACTGTATACCCAAGGCTATCGTCAGGATTTGCAGATCGTCGCCATCAACGATCTGGGCGACAGCGCGATCAATGCGCATCTGCTCAAGTACGACACCGTTCATGGCACGTTCGACGCCGAAGTTGCCCATGACAACGAGAGCCTGACCGTCAACGGCGACCGCATTTCGGTCAGCGCCATCCGCAACCCGGCCGACCTGCCATGGGCCGCGGAAAAGATCGATGTGGTGTTCGAATGCACCGGTCTGTTCACCGACCGGGCCAAAGCCGCCGCGCATATTACCGCCGGCGCACGCAAAGTGATCATCTCGGCCCCGGCCAAAGGCGCCGATGCCACCGTCGTTTATGGCGTGAACCACGACATTCTGCGCCAGTCGCACCAGATCATTTCCAACGCCTCGTGCACCACCAACTGCCTGGCCCCGGTGGCCCAGGTGCTGCACCGCGAACTGGGCATCGAAAGCGGTCTGATGACCACCATCCACGCCTACACCAACGACCAGAACCTGACCGACGTCTATCACACCGACCCGTACCGCGCCCGCTCCGCCACCCAGAACATGATCCCGAGCAAGACCGGCGCCGCCGAAGCCGTGGGCCTGGTGCTGCCGGAACTGGCGGGCAAGCTGACCGGCATGGCCGTGCGCGTGCCGGTGATCAATGTGTCGCTGGTTGACCTGACCGTGCAGTTGAAGCGCGAAGCCTCGGCCGATGAAGTCAATGCACTGATGAAAGCGGCGAGCCAGCATTCGAAGATCCTCGGCTACAACACCCTGCCGCTGGTATCGAGCGACTTCAACCACAACCCGCTGTCGTCGATCTTCGATGCCAACCACACCAAATCCAGCGGCAAACTGCTGAAAGTGCTGGCCTGGTACGACAACGAGTGGGGCTTCTCCAACCGCATGCTCGATAACTGCCTGGCGCTGTGCAACGCGGAATAAAATGCCTACCCCCTGTGGGAGCGGGCTTGCTCGCGAATGCGGTGGGTCAGTCGACATATTTATTGCCTGACACGACGCTTTCGCGAGCAAGCCCGCTCCCACAGAGTTGATTTCAATCTGAAATCAACACTTGACCACTCGAGCGGATGATAAGCATTATCATTCGCTCGAAATGGATCAGGTCTTCCCGTGAGTCAATCACACTTCAACCACGTCTTCCTCGCCCAGCGCACGTCGCTGCTGCGGACCCTGGAACGGATGGTCAATAACCCCAGCACCGCCGAAGACCTGTTGCAGGAAACCTACCTGCGCGTCACCCGGGCGCTGAGCGAACGGGCCATCGATCACCTTGAACCCTTTGTCTTCCAGACCGCGCGCAACCTGGCGCTGGACCATTTGCGTGCGCGCAAGATTCACTCACGCACCATGGTCGACGACGTGCCGCAGGACGTGGTGCACAGCGTCGCCGCCCCCGCCAGCAGCGCCGAAGACGCCGCCCACGCCGAACAATTGCTGGAGCGCCTGAACGTGAGCCTCGCTGAACTCAGCCCCCGCCAACAGCAAATCTTCATCCTCAGCCGCCTGCACGGGCACAGTTATCAGGAAATCGCCGAAGAACTGAGCGTGTCCCTCAGCACGGTGCAGAAAGAACTCAAACTGATCATGACCATTTGCATCGGTGTCGCCGAACGCTTGAATGGCGACTGATGCTGTAGGTTTTTTGTAAGGGCCAGGATCGACTGCACTGATCATCGGGCTTTGTTACCCTTGCCCGACGTTTACGCTTCACTAAAAAACAGCCGTGCACAGACACTGCCGAGGAAACACCGTGACGGACATCCACCGCTCCCCTTCGCCTTCATCGGCGCAGGACGCCGCCAGCGCAATGGACCAGGCTCTGGACTGGCTCATCGTGCTCGGCAGTCCGGACGAGGAGCAGACCCGGCAATTCCATGCCTGGCTGGCGGCCGATCCGTTGAACGCCGAGGCGTTCGCCAAGGCCCAGGCAATCTGGGACGGCCCGCAGATCGCCCAGTGCGCGCAGAACCTTGCGGCCAAACCGAAGAAAGTCAGCATCCTCACTCGTTTGCGTCCGCACTGGAAACCACTGGCCACTGCCGCGGTGCTGCTGCTCGGCCTGTTCAACTTCAGCAACCTGCCGATGCGTTTGCAGGCCGATCACCTGACCGTGGTCGGCGAGCGTCAGCGCTTGCAGCTCGAGGACGGTTCGAAAGTCCTGCTCAACACCAATTCCGCGTTCTCCAGCACGATCAACGATCGGCAGCGGGTTGCGCGCCTGTATCAGGGCGAAGCGTTTTTCGAGATTCCGGCCAGCCGCAACCAGCCACTGGAAATCGACGCCGGCCCGGTGAAAGCCAGCGTGCGCGATACCGCATTCGCCGTACGTTATCTGGACGGCGTGGCGCAGGTGCGGGTGCAGCGTGGCGATGTCGATCTGCGGGCGACCCGTGACGATGCACGGGTGCGGCTGTCCGCCGGGGAAAGCATCCGCATCGGTCCAAACGGTTTCGACCGCCCGGCCAAGGTCGACGCCGCCACCGATCTGGCCTGGGTGCAAGGTCGGCTGATCTTCGAGAACTGCCCGCTGAATCAGGTGCTGGCCGAACTGCGCCGCTACTATCCGGGCTTCATCATCAACACCAACGAACAGTTGGCCGATGTTGCCGTCACCGGCAATTACCGTCTTGACCAGCCGCTGGACGTGGTGCGTTCGCTCGCTCACATCACCTCGGCCAAGCTTCGGGAATTCCCGGCGCTGGTGATCCTGAACTAAATGAGAATTATTTTTACTCGATAGCCAAAGCTCGTTCGTCTCGTTATAGCCAATGCAATTGATTCGCATCTCGCGAGATCAATCAGCACCTATAAAGATTCGTGCGACACGGAGCGCTATCGATGTCCTCACGCCTTACCCGCCAGACTTCTTCCCCTTCCCGCGTGCTGTCGCTGCTGACCGCCGCCATCCTGATGGCCGGCACCGCGCCGCTGATGGCCGCCCCCGAACAACCGGCGCGCAACATGGGCGATTACTCGTTCGCCATCGGCCAGCAGCCGCTGGTATCGGCGCTCAATGCGTTCACCGCTGTCACGGGCTGGCAGGTCGGTTTGCCGGCGGAACTGGGTCAAGACGTGTCGTCGCCGGGCGTGCGCGGTTCGCTGCCACCGGAAAAAGCCCTGGAGCGCCTGTTGGTGGGGACCAACCTGAGCTTCCGCAAACTGAGCAACAGCAACGTCGTGCTGGAAAAGCGCGCCAGCAGCGGCGCACTTAACCTCGATCAAGTGACCATCAGCGCCACCCGTCAGGAACAGTCGGTGAACAGCGTGCCCAGCACCGTCACCGTGCACACCCGCGAAGAACTCGACCGCAACAACGTCAACACCATCAAGGATCTGGTGCGCTACGAGCCGGGCGTGTCCGTCGGCGGCGCCGGCCAGCGCGGCGGGATCAGCGGCTACAACATTCGCGGCATCGACGGTGATCGCATCCTGACTCAGGTCGACGGCGTCGAAGTGCCGGACGGTTTCTTCAACGGCCCGTACGCCAAGACCCAGCGCAATTACGTTGACCCTGAAATCGTCAAACGTGTCGAAATCCTTCGCGGCCCGGCCTCGGTGCTGTACGGCAGCAACGCCATCGGCGGCGCCGTCAGCTACTACACCCTCGACCCGGACGACATCATCAAGCCCGGCAAAGACGTCGGCGCCCGCCTGAAAACCGGCTACAGCTCCGCCGACGAGAGCTGGCTGAAATCCGCCACCGTCGCCGGTCGCGCCGAGCAATTCGACGGTTTGCTGCATTACAGCCAGCGCGACGGTCATGAAACCGACTCCTACGGCAGCAACAACGGCACGGGCCTGGAGCGCACCGCCGCCAACCCGGAGGACGTGAAAGCGACCAACGTGCTGGCCAAGCTCGGCTGGAACTACAACGAAGGTTCGCGCCTGGGCCTGACCTACGAAAAGTACAAGGATGATCGCGACACCGATCAGAAAAGCGCTTACGGCGGCCCGTACTTCAACGGTGCCCCGACCATTCCGAACAGCGTGCTGCCCGGCGGCATGTACCAGTGGCGCACCGGCAACGACACCATCACCCGCGAGCGCTTCGGCCTGGAGCACAGCTTCGAGTTGAACAGCCTGCTGGCGGACAACGTGAAGTGGAGCCTCAACCACCAGACCGCCAAGACTGACCAGAGCACCGACGAGTTCTACTACCCGATGACCCGTAAAGTGCTGCGCACCCGCGACACGATCTACGAGGAAAAACAGTGGGTGTTCGATGCGCAACTGGACAAGGCCTTCGCCATCGGTGACACCGATCACGTGCTGACCTACGTCACCACGATCAAACAGCAGAAGGTCACCGGCTCGCGCAGCGGCGACGGCAAGTGCCTGGCAATCGGTCGCGGCTGCACCGCCATCGGCGCTACCAGTGCGGCCGACGTGCTGAAGAAGTCCAGCGACTTCCCGGACCCGACCATCAATACCTACAGCCTGTTCGCCCAGGATCAGATCAGCTGGAACAAATGGACCTTCCTGCCGGGCCTGCGCTACGACTACACCCAGCTCAAGCCGCACATCACCCAGGAGTTCCTCAACACCGTGGCCGCCGACGGCAACGGTACGGTCAGCGATGAGAACAAGACCTGGCATAAAGTCTCGCCGAAATTCGGCCTGACCTACGCCCTGACCGACAACTACACCTGGTACGGCCAGTACGCCGAAGGCTTCCGCACCCCGACCGCAAAAGCGCTGTACGGCCGCTTCGAGAACAGCACCACCGGCTACAACGTGGCGCCGAACCCGGACTTGGAACCGGAAAAAAGCAAAAGCTATGAAACCGGTCTGCGCGGCAACTTCGAGCAAGGCTCGTTCGACGTGGCGGTGTTCTATAACCAGTACCGCGATTTCATCAACGAAGACGCCGTCACCCCGGGATATAGCGAGCTGACGTTCCAATCCAGCAACATCAAGCACGCCACCATCAAGGGTGCTGAAGTCAAAGGTCGCCTGAACCTGGATTCCTTCGGCGCACCGCAAGGCCTGTACACCCAGGGTTCGATTGCCTATGCCTACGGTCGCAACAACGACAACGGCGAGCCGTTGAACAGCGTCAACCCGCTGACCGGCGTATTCGGCCTCGGTTACGACCAGGACAACTACGGCGGCTTGCTGAGCTGGACCGTGGTCAAGAAGAAGGATCGCGTTGACGACAGCAACTTCAAGTCGCCGGACGGCGTCAGCAGCCAGTTCAAGACTCCGGGCTTCGGCATTCTCGATCTGACCGGCTATTACAAAGTCACCGACGACGTCACCGTCAGCGGCGGCATCTACAACCTGACCGACAAGAAGTACTGGCTGTGGGATGACGTGCGCGGTTACGACAGCGTCGGCGAAGCCTCGGTGACACAACCGGCGAACCTCGATCGCCTGACCCAGCCGGGTCGCAACTTCGCGATCAATCTGGTCTGGGATATCTGATCCGGATGACCTCACGGCGCGTGTGCATTGCCGCGCCGTGAGTTTTTTTACTGTCCGGCGCTTGCCCGTACGTCTCGTTATCAAGCGCCTCTTCTTTTCAAGGACATCTCATGAGCACCCCGGAAAAAGCCCTGCGTTCGCAACGTCTGAACCAGATCACCCACGAGCCGCACAGCAAGCTCGATGCGCTGGTCAAGGCTCACGCGCCGTTCGAGACCCGTGCCAATTTCGCCCGTTTCGTGGTCGCGCAGTACCTGTTCCAGTCGGAACTGGTGTCGCTGTACAACGATGCCGAACTCACCGCCATCGTCCCTGACCTGCCGGCCCGCTGCCGCGCCGAAGCGGCCAGGGCCGATCTCGCGGTTCTGGACACCGAAGTGCCTGCACCCGTCGCCGGTGCGGTGAAAAACCCGAGCAAGGCCCGCGCCCTGGGCTGGATTTTCGTGTCGGAGGGTTCCAAGCTCGGCGCCGCGTTTCTGATCAAACGCGCCGTGGCGCTGGACCTGAGCGAAACCTTCGGCGCCCGTCACCTGGGCGAACCTGAAGGCGGTCGTGCCGAAGGCTGGAAGCGTTTTGTGCGTACCCTCGATTCGCTGCAATTCAGCGCTGAAGAGGAAGCCGAAGTGGAGCAAGGCGCGATCGATGCGTTCAACCGCTTCACGGTGCTGCTGGAACATGCTTACGCCACCGAAGCCGAACCGGCCTGATCCCAGCCACACCGTAAACCCTGTGGGAGCTGGCTTGCCAGCGATGACGGCGTGTCAGACAACATCCCTGTCGACTGACCGGACGCTATCGCTGGCAAGCCAGCTCCCACAAGGAATTGCGTAAGTCTGTAAGATTCCCACCCTGTCACATAAGCCTCTCGCTGAGCCCATGCCCCAACCCGCCTCCTCCCGACTCGCCCGCCTGCTGTTCGGCCTGCTCGCCTATGTCAGCCTCGGCATCGGCCTGATCGCCATCGTCGTGCCCGGCCTGCCGACCACCGAGTTCATCCTGCTCGCCGCCTGGGCGGCCACCCGCAGTTCGCCGCGCCTGAGCGCCTGGCTGGAAAACCATCGGCTGTTCGGGCCGATCCTGAGCAACTGGCGCAACGGCAAGATCATCGCCCGCAAGGCCAAGGTCAGCGCCACGGTCAGCATGCTGCTGTGCGCAACCCTGATGCTGGTGATGCTCGATCATGGCTGGCCGGTCTATCTGGCGATCGCCGGCATGACAATGGGCAACCTCTGGATCTGGTCACGCCCGGAGTCTTTGCCGAAGATTTCCTGATTTTTCCCTTCTTTTCAGGGCATTTGCCCGCGCAAACGTTTTGCCTTGACCGTTCGTCGGCATAGGACTCATGCGCCCTCGCCCCGCGCCGATGAGCATGGAATGGCGCTGAATGGATTTGGCAAACCGGGCACCTCCCTGCCCCGTAGCCAACCGTTCATTCATTCGCGAGAACACCCCATGTTCGACTCCCTGTCCATTCGCCTGAAAATCGTCCTGCTGTCCGGGCTGTGCCTGCTCGGCGTGGTTGCGCTGATCGTCGGCATCAACCTCTACCAGACCAACCAGAACGACAAACTGGTCAGCGACTCGAGCAGCAAGATGCTCACCGCCAGCGTGCAGAACCTGCTGCAGGCCAAGGCTGCCGAGCAGGCGGTACAGGTACAGAAAACCTTCGGCGAGAGCCTGCTGGTGATCACCGCCCTGGCCGACCAGATCAAGGACATGCGCATCATGGCCGCCAAGCGTTCGCTGGACGCCGGGGCCTTGCGTGAAGAACTGAACCAGAGCCTGAAAACCGCCTTCGAGCGCAACAGCAATGTGCTCGGCATCTGGCTGGCCTTCGAACCCAACGGCCTGGACGGCAAGGACAGCGAATTCGCCAACGATGCCGCGCGCCAGTCCAACGAGGCGGGACGCTTCGCCAGTTACTGGAGCCGTGCTGCGGGTCCGGCGCTGAACACGATCATGGTCGAAGACGACATGAACAAGACCACCCTCAGCCTCAGCGGCACGCCTTACAACAGCTGGTACACCTGCCCTCGCGACAACAAGCGCACCTGCCTGCTCGACCCTTACGCCGATACCGTGGGCGGCAAGGAAATGCTCATGACCACCATTTCCGTGCCACTGCTGGTGGACGGCAAGGCCATCGGCGTGGTCGGCATCGACATTGCCCTCGATGCGCTGCAAGCGGCGGCCGTGGGTTCCCAGCGTGACCTGTTCAACGGTGCCGGGCACATGCTGATCGTCTCCGGCAGCGGCGTACTCGGCGCCTACAGCACCGACGCGACCAAGGTCGGCAAAGGCATCGCCGAAACCCTCGGTGCCGAAGGCAAGGACATCCTGCAACTGCTGAGCGCCGGCACGCCGAAGATTCTCGAACAGGGCGATCTGATCCGCGCCGTGTACCCGGTCGATCCCATCGGCAATTCCCGGGCCTGGGGCGTGGTCATCGACCTGCCGAAACAAGTACTGCTGGCCGACTCGGTCAAGCTGCAGGCGGTGCTCGACGATGCACAGAAAACCGGCATGATTACCGCGTTGTCGGTGGCCGTGATCGCCGGTCTGATCGGTCTTGTGCTGATCTGGCTCACCGCCTCCGGTGTGACCCGCCCGATCAACAGCGTCGCCGAAATGCTGAAGAACATCGCCAGCGGTGAAGGCGACCTGACCCAGCGTCTGAATTACAGCAAGAAGGATGAACTGGGCGAACTGGTGAACTGGTTCAACCGCTTCCTCGACAAGCTGCAACCGACCATCGCCCAGATCAAACAGAGCATCACCGAGGCCCGTGGCACCGCCGATCAGTCGTCGGAAATTGCCCGCCAGACCAGCGAAGGCATGCAGGTGCAGTTCCGCGAGATCGATCAGGTTGCAACCGCCTCCAACGAAATGAGCGCCACCGCCCACGACGTCGCCAACAGCGCCTCGAATGCGGCCAACGCGGCGAAAGGTGCCGACCAGTCGGCCAAGGACGGGATGTCGATCATCGAGCGCAGCACCCGCGACATCAATCAACTGGCCGATGAAGTCAGCAAAGCGGTGACCGAAGTCGAAGAGCTGGCGGTCAACAGCGAGCAGATCGGTTCGGTACTGGAAGTGATCCGCAGCATCGCCGAACAGACCAACCTGCTGGCGCTGAACGCCGCGATCGAAGCGGCCCGTGCCGGTGAAAGCGGTCGTGGTTTTGCGGTGGTGGCCGACGAAGTCCGTAACCTCGCCAAGCGCACTCAGGATTCGGTGGAAGAAATCCGCGTGGTCATCGAACGCATCCAGACCGGCACCCGTGGGGTGGTCGCGACCATGCATTCGAGCCAGACCCAGGCCCACAACAACGCCGGGCAGATCCGCCAGGCCGTGGACGCCCTCGGCAAGATCAGCGACGCGGTCACCGTGATCAGCGACATGAACCTGCAGATCGCCAGCGCTGCCGAACAGCAGAGCGCGGTGGCCGAAGAGGTCAATCGCAACGTCTCGGCGATCCGCACCGTCACCGAGACCCTGACCGAACAGGCCACCGAATCGGCGGCGATCAGCAGCCAGCTCAACGCTCTGGCCAGCCAGCAGATGAAACTGATGGATCAGTTCCGCGTGTGATCGCAGTCGCCCTAAATCCCTGTGGGAGCTGGCTTGCCAGCGATGGCGGTAGATCAGTCGATACATTGTTGACTGGCACTTCGTAATCGCTGGCAAGCCAGCTCCCACAGGGACCGGTGATGTCCGGTAAATCGGGGATTTCATCTAAGCCAACAGCGTTTTGCACTATTCTGCCCTCTCGTTCCGGAGGGCCTTCGATGACTGATCTGCTCACGTCCATTCAAGCCGCGCTCGGCTTGTCCCCCACGCCGATTCCGTTCACCGCCGAGGGCGCCCTGCCCTCGGCGTTTGCCGTTACTGACCTTGCCTGCGCGAGCATTGCCGCTGCCGGGCAGGCAGTCGCCGAACTCCTTCAGCAGCAAACCGGCCACTTGCCCGGCGTAGAAGTCGACCGCCGCCTCGCCTCGTTCTGGTTCGCCACCTCGCTACGGCCGATCGGCTGGGAAGTGCCGCCGCTGTGGGATCCGGTCGCCGGCGATTACGCAACCCGAGACGGCTGGATCCGCCTGCACACCAACGCCCCGCATCACCGCGCCGCCGCTGAAAGGGTGCTCGGCGCCTGTGCCGACCGCGCGGCGATGGCGGCGAAAGTCGCGCAATGGGCCAGTGCCGATCTGGAGCAAGCGGTGGTCGAGGCCAAGGGTTGCGCGGCTGAAATGCGCAGTTGGGAACAGTGGCAAAAACATCCCCAAGGATTGGCGGTGAATGCCGAACCCTTGGTGCATTTCAGTGATGAGAAAGACGAAAGTCGTCAACTCTGGCAAGGCTCTGTGGCGCAGCCATTGGCCGGGCTCAAAGTGCTCGATTTGACCCGCGTCCTTGCCGGCCCGACCGCCAGCCGTTTTCTTGCAGGGCTGGGCGCCAACGTCCTGCGCATCGACCCGCCGACCTGGAACGAGCCCGGCGTGGTGCCGGAAGTGACCCTCGGCAAACGCTGTGCGCGACTGGATCTGCATCAACCGGCAGATCGTGCGGTGCTTGAAGGATTGCTCAAGGATGCCGACATTCTGCTCCACGGCTATCGCGCCGATGCGCTTGAAAACCTCGGTTTTGGTGCCGAACGTCGTCGACAACTGGCACCGGGGCTGATCGACGTCTGCCTCAACGCCTACGGCTGGAGCGGCCCGTGGCAGAACCGCCGGGGCTTCGACAGTCTGGTGCAGATGAGCAGCGGGATTGCCGAGGCCGGGCAGCGCTGGAGACAGGCGGACAAACCGACCCCGCTGCCGGTGCAGGCGCTGGACCATGCGACGGGTTATCTGATGGCGGCGAGTGTGATTCGGTTGCTGGCTGAACGGCTGCGCAGTGGTCGAGGTGGATCGGCACGGTTATCGCTGGCGCGGACGGCGAAGTTGTTGGTTCAGCATGGGCCTGGGACTGACGAAGCGTTGCGTCCGGAAAATCCACAGGATCAAAGCTCGCTGGTGGAACAGACCCCCTGGGGGCCGGCGCATCGGCTACAAGCGCCGCTGCGTATTGCTGGAACGCCGTTGCAGTGGGCTTTGCCGGCGACTGAGTTGGGGTCGCATCAACCGCAGTGGCTCTGAGATTCGTGCGTGGTTTGAGATCGCTGCCCTCATCGGAACGCCCAGCGCCGCCAGATCAGCGCTCGCCAAAACTGTCGCCCGATGAAGGACAACCTCACAGGGACAACACGCCGCTGTACAACCCGTAGGCCGCGAGCCCGGCCCCGGCAATGACGCAGGTAAAAATCCCCTTCTCAAACGTGGTGAACAGCGGCTCACCCTGCTCATGCTTGGCCTTGGCGAACAGAATCACCCCCGGCGCATACAGCAGCGCCGACAACAACAGGTATTTCACCCCGCCGGCATACAACAGCCACACCGCGTAACACAGCGCGATGCCGCCGATCAGCAGATCCTTGGTGCGTTCGGCGGAGGCATGTTCATAGGTTTCACCGCGCCCGCTGAGCAAAACCGCATAGGCCGCCGACCACAGGTACGGCACCAGGATCATCGACGAGGCCAGGTAAATCAGGCTGGTGTAGGTGCCGGCGGAAAACAGCGTGATCAGCAGGAAAATCTGGATCATCACGTTGGTCAGCCACAGCGCATTGACCGGCACATGGTTGGCGTTTTCCTTTTTCAGGAACGCCGGCATGGTCTTGTCCTTGGCCGTGGCAAACAGGATTTCGGCGCACAGCAGCGCCCACGACAGCAATGCACCGAGCAACGAAATCGCCAGGCCGATGCTGATCGCCAGCGCACCCCACGGCCCGACGATGTGTTCCAGCACCGCCGCCAGCGACGGGTTCTGCAGGGTCGCCAGTTCCGGCTGACTCATGATCCCCAGCGACAGCACATTGACCAGCACCAGCAATGCCAGCACACCGATGAACCCGATCACCGTGGCCCGGCCGACGTCAGCCCGTTTCTCGGCCCGTGCCGAGTACACGCTGGCGCCTTCGATGCCGATGAACACGAACACCGTCACCAGCATCATGTTGCGCACCTGATCCATCACCCCGCCGAAATTCGGGTTGCTGTGGCCCCAGATGTCGCGGGTGAAGATGTCGGCCTTGAACGCCACGGCGGCGATGACGATGAACATGATCAGCGGCACGATCTTGGCCACTGTCGTCAGCTGGTTAATGAACGCGGCCTCTTTGATCCCGCGCATCACCAGAAAGTGCACGGCCCACAGCAGCACCGAGGCGCAGCCGATGGCAATCGGTGTGTTGCCCTGGCCGAACACCGGAAAGAAGTAACCGAGGGTGCTGAACAGCAATACGAAATAGCCGACGTTGCCCAGCCAGGCGCTGATCCAGTAACCCCACGCGGAAGAGAAACCCATGTAGTCGCCAAATCCGGCCTTGGCGTAGGCGTAGACGCCGGAATCCAGTTCCGGCTTGCGATTGGCCAGAGTCTGGAACACGAACGCCAGGGTCAGCATTCCGATGGCGGTGATTCCCCAACCGATCAGGATTGCGCCGGCATCGGCACGAGCCGCCATGTTCTGCGGCAAAGAGAAAATTCCCCCGCCAATCATCGACCCCACCACCAGGGCGATCAGTGCGCCAAGGCGCAGTTTTTGCGTCGGTTGCGACATTCAAATCTCCTTGAAAGATGGGACGAGGTTTCATTTGTGACAACTATTAACTAACTGGCTAAAACTCGCTGACGTATTTCAGTTAATGCCAACAAACGCTCACTTATATATAGCCGATGACGCTAACGCCTAGCACATTCAGACAGTTCCGTGCGCTGATCCTGATAAATCGATTCTGTATTGAAAACAGATGTGAAAAATTTGCCAAAACCCGAAAAGCAACTAGCGTCATAACTCGAAAGCAATAGGATCCATTCCCAACAATATCGACCAAAGGCTTCTATGACGGGCCTTCCAGACAATAGCTTTATGCCTTCACTCGCTTCATAAGTCATTCATTAACAATGGAATGTGAGCATGCACTGATCTAAGTCAGCTGTTTGAAAAGCCAACAGATCTACGCTGTGAACTCTTCTCTCCTGCAATGGAGTCATGCAATGTCTGAAGCTCCCGGAAAACTACGACTAGGTGCACTGGTTGCATTGGTAGTCGGCTCAATGATCGGTGGTGGAATATTCTCTTTGCCACAAAACATGGCCGCCAGTGCCGACGTCGGCGCGGTACTGATTGGCTGGGCCATCACCGCAGTCGGCATGCTCACCCTCGCTTTCGTCTTTCAAACCCTCGCCAATCGCAAGCCTGACCTGGACGGCGGTGTCTACGCCTATGCCAAGGCCGGTTTCGGCGATTACATGGGTTTCTCTTCGGCCTGGGGCTACTGGATCAGTGCCTGGCTGGGCAACGTGGGGTACTTCGTTCTGCTGTTCAGCACCCTCGGGTATTTCTTTCCGGTTTTTGGGGAAGGCAACACTGTTGCTGCAGTGATCGGCGCCTCGGTCCTGCTGTGGGGCGTGCACTTCCTGGTGTTGCGCGGGATCAAGGAAGCGGCGTTCATCAACCTGGTGACCACCGTCGCCAAGGTCGTGCCACTGTTGCTGTTCGTACTGATCGCACTCTTCGCCTTCAAACTGGACATCTTCACCGCCGACATCTGGGGCCTGAAAAACCCGGACCTGGGCAGCGTGATGAACCAGGTGCGCAACATGATGCTGGTCACCGTGTGGGTGTTCATCGGCATCGAAGGCGCGAGCATCTTCTCGGCCCGGGCGGAAAAACGTTCGGACGTCGGTAAAGCCACCGTGATCGGTTTCATCACCGTGCTGCTGTTCCTGGTGCTGGTGAACGTGCTGTCGCTGGGCATCATGACCCAGCCGGAACTGGCCAAACTGCAGAACCCGTCGATGGCCGCCGTGCTGGAACACGTGGTCGGTCACTGGGGTGCGGTGCTGATCAGCGTCGGCCTGATCATCTCGCTGCTGGGGGCACTGCTGTCGTGGGTGCTGCTGTGCGCGGAGATCATGTTCGCCGCCGCCAAGGACCACACCATGCCGGAGTTCCTGCGCAAGGAGAACGCCAACCACGTACCGGCCAACGCCCTGTGGCTGACCAACGCGATGGTGCAGCTGTTCCTGGTCATCACCCTGTTCTCGGCCAGCACTTACCTGTCGCTGATCTACCTCGCCACGTCGATGATTCTGGTGCCGTACCTGTGGTCGGCGGCCTACGCCCTGCTGCTGGCGGTGCGCGGCGAAAGCTATGAAGGCTTCGCAGCCGAACGGCGCAAGGACCTGATCATCGGCGCCATCGCCCTGATCTACGCCGTGTGGCTGCTCTACGCCGGTGGCGTGAAGTACCTGCTGCTGTCGGCCCTGCTCTATGCCCCGGGCGCGATCCTGTTCGCCAAGGCCAAGCTCGAACTCAAACAACCGGTTTTCACCAACGTCGAGAAGCTGATTTTCGCCGCAGTGATCGTGGGTGCCCTGGTGGCGGCCTACGGTCTCTACGACGGCTTCCTGACTCTGTAATTGCCAAACGTTTTATCTCTGGAGGATCACTGAAATGACCACGGAAAAAGTTAAGTACGGCGTCCATTCCGAAGCCGGCAAACTGCGCAAAGTCATGGTCTGCTCCCCAGGTCTGGCCCATCAGCGGCTGACCCCGAACAACTGCGATGAACTGCTGTTCGACGACGTGCTGTGGGTCGCTCAGGCCAAGCGCGACCACTTCGACTTCGTGACCAAGATGCGTGAGCGCGGGATCGACGTGCTGGAAATGCACAACCTGCTGACCGATATCGTCGGCAACCCCGAAGCACTGGACTGGATCCTCGATCGCAAGGTCACCGCCGATTCGGTGGGCCTGGGCCTGATCAACGAAGTCAAATCCTGGCTGAAAAGCCTGGAGCCGCGACACATCGCCGAATTCCTGATCGGCGGCGTGTCCGCCGATGACCTGCCGGACAGCTTCGGTGGCAAGACCATCCAGATGTTCCGCGACTTCCTCGGCCACTCCAGCTTCATTCTGCCGCCGCTGCCGAACACCCAGTTCACCCGCGATACCACCTGCTGGATTTACGGTGGCGTGACACTGAACCCGATGTACTGGCCGGCCCGTCGTCAGGAAACCCTGCTGACCACCGCCATCTACAAATTCCATCCGCAATTCACCAACGCCGATTTCGAGATCTGGTACGGCGACCCGGACAAGGATCACGGCAGCTCGACCCTCGAAGGCGGCGACGTGATGCCGATCGGCAACGGCGTGGTGCTGATCGGTATGGGCGAGCGCTCGTCGCGTCAGGCCATCGGCCAACTGGCGCTGAATCTGTTCAAGAACAAGGCTGTGGAAAAAGTCATCGTCGCCGGCCTGCCAAAATCCCGCGCGGCGATGCACCTGGATACCGTGTTCAGCTTCTGCGACCGCGACCTCGTCACGATCTTCCCGGAAGTGGTCAACCAGATCGTCGCCTTCACCCTGCGCCCTGACGAAAGCAAACAGGGCGGCATCGACATCCGTCGCGAAGAAGGCACGTTCCTCGACGTCGTGGCCCAAGCCCTCAACCTGCCGAAGCTGCGCGTCGTCGAAACCGGCGGCAACAGCTTCGCCGCCGAACGCGAGCAATGGGACGACGGCAACAACGTGGTGGCCGTGGAGCCTGGCGTGGTCATCGGCTACGACCGCAACACTTACACCAACACCCTGCTGCGCAAGGCCGGGGTCGAGGTCATCACCATCAGCGCCGGCGAACTGGGCCGTGGCCGTGGCGGCGGCCACTGCATGACCTGCCCGATCATCCGCGACCCAATCGATTACTAAACGACCATCTCCCCGGCCGCACCTATCCCGTAGCGGCCGGGCCGATTACCGAATCCAAGGAGAATCATCATGGCGTTCAACATCCACAACCGTAACCTGCTCAGCCTGGAGCACCACACCCCACGTGAGCTGCGTTACCTGCTCGACCTGTCCCGCGACCTTAAACGCGCCAAGTACACCGGCACCGAGCAACAGCACCTGAAGGGCAACAACATCGCCCTGATCTTCGAAAAAACCTCGACCCGTACCCGCTGCGCGTTCGAAGTCGCCGCTTATGACCAGGGCGCCAACGTTACCTACATCGATCCGAATTCCTCGCAGATCGGCCACAAGGAAAGCATGAAGGACACAGCCCGGGTGCTGGGTCGCATGTACGACGCCATCGAGTACCGTGGCTTCAAGCAGGAAATCGTCGAAGAACTGGCCAAGTTTGCCGGTGTGCCGGTGTTCAACGGCCTGACCGATGAATATCACCCGACCCAGATGATCGCCGACGTGCTGACCATGCGTGAGCATGCCGACAAGCCGATCCACGAGATCAGCTACGCCTACCTGGGCGATGCGCGCAACAACATGGGCAACTCGCTGCTGCTGGTCGGCGCCAAACTCGGCATGGACGTGCGCATCTGCGCACCGAAAGCCCTGTGGCCCCACGATGACCTGGTGCAGCGCTGCAAGAAATACGCGGAAGAAAGCGGTGCCCGCATCACCCTGACCGAAGACCCGAAAGCCGCCGTCAAGGGCGTCGATTTCATCCACACCGACGTCTGGGTATCGATGGGCGAGCCGGTGGAAGCCTGGGCCGAGCGTATCCAGCAACTGCTGCCGTATCAGGTCAACGCCGAGCTGATGAAAGCCACCGGCAACCCGCGCACCAAGTTCATGCACTGCCTGCCGGCGTTCCACAACAGCGATACCAAGGTCGGCAAACAGATCGCCGAACAGTATCCGCACCTGGCCAACGGCATCGAAGTGACCGACGACGTGTTCGAGTCGCCTGCCTGCATCGCCTTCGAGCAAGCGGAAAACCGCATGCACACCATCAAGGCGATTCTGGTGTCGACCCTGGCTGATCTGTAACCCACTGAGGGAACCGCCTCCCCATGTGGGAGCGGGCTTGCTCACGAAAGCGGAGTGTCATTCAACAGTGATGTCGACTGATCTGACGCCTTCGCGAGCAAGCCCGCTCCCACAAGGGATCCTGGTTTCAACATGGACACGAGTCGTTTGCCATTCCTCTGTACAAGAAGGACAAGCACCATGCGTATCGTCGTAGCTCTGGGCGGTAACGCCCTGCTCCGCCGTGGCGAGCCGATGACCGCTGACAACCAGCGCGCCAACATCCGCATCGCCACCGAGCAAATCGCCAAGATTCATCCCGGCAATCAACTGGTCATCGCCCACGGCAATGGCCCGCAAGTCGGTCTGCTGTCGTTGCAGGCAGCGGCCTACACCTCCGTCACCCCTTACCCGCTGGACGTGCTCGGTGCCGAAACCGAAGGCATGATCGGCTACATCATCGAACAGGAACTGGGCAATCTGCTGGACTTCGAGGTGCCGTTCGCAACCCTGCTGACCCAGGTTGAAGTCGATGCCAAGGACCCGGCGTTCCAGAACCCGAGTAAACCCATCGGCCCGGTCTACGAGAAAGCCGAAGCGGAAAAACTCGCCGCCGAAAAAGGCTGGGCGATTGCCCCGGACGGCGACAAGTTCCGCCGCGTGGTGGCCAGCCCACGGCCGAAACGCATCTTTGAAATCCGCCCGATCAAGTGGCTGCTGGACAAGGGCAGCATCGTGATCTGCGCCGGCGGTGGCGGCATTCCGACCATGTACGACGAGAACCGCAATCTCAAAGGCATCGAAGCGGTGATCGACAAGGACCTGTGCTCGGCGCTGCTGGCCGAACAGCTGGAAGCGGACTTGCTGGTGATCGCCACCGACGTCAACGCGGCGTACATCGACTTCAAAAAACCAACCCAGAAAGCCATCGCCGAGGCGCATCCGGATGAACTCGAACGACTGGGTTTTGCCGCGGGGTCCATGGGACCAAAGGTTCAGGCAGCCTGCGAATTCGCGCGCCATACTGGCAAGGTCGCGGTGATCGGTTCGCTCTCGGACATCGAAGCCATCGTCCAGGGCACCGCCGGTACACGGGTCAGCACGGCAGCGCCAGGCATCACCTACCGATAACAAGAAACTCCGGGGGCAGATCTCAGGTCTGCCCTTCTCCCATGCCTTGAAAGGAGAAAACCATGGCCCAGTTCGAACCCGGCCGCTTGCACATCGAGCGCCACGCGTTAACTGACGACGACGTCAATTACAACGTGCACCTCGACTATGAAGTGTTCACCGATCCCCAGAAAGGCAAAGGGATACAGTTCACCCTGCATGGCAGCATGCAGGGAAAAGAGGTCAAAGAACCGTTCTTTCTGCCCAAGGAGGAAGCCTACAACTTCGCTCGCAACGTGACGCAAATTGCCGAAAAGTACGGCATCCCCAAGAGTCACAGCCAGATCGGCTCGGTGCACAAACATTACGACCTGATGTTTGAAGACATCCGCAAGCAGTTGAATATGCAATCCGGGGATCCGGTCAATCCCGAGCATTTCGAGTAACCCCAAAAGCCCCCTCCCGGAGGGAGAGGGCTGGGGTGAGTTGCTTGCTCAAGGTACACCGACCTGAAATAGCGAGCCGAACTCAAGTTTTGAAAAGCCCCCAATCTGCTCCCTTTCCCCCTCGCCCCTCTGGGGAGAGGGCTGGGGTGAGGGGTGGATTTCGAGCACGACGCCATTCTCAAGATTTCACCCCAGTCCCCCATCAAGGCATACTTGCCCCCCTCCGCACTCCAGAACCCAGAACCGCCCCATGCGTATCCACGTCAGCTTCATCGACCGCGTCGGCATCACCCAGGAAGTCCTGGCTATCCTCGGCGGGCGTAATCTCAATCTGGATGCGGTGGAGATGATCCCACCCAACGTCTACATCGACGCCCCGACCTTGAGCCCGCAAGTGCTCGAAGAACTGAAGGATGCGCTGTTTCGCGTGCGTGGTGTAGAAGCAGTGACCGTGGTCGACATCCTCCCCGGTCAGCGCCGGCACTTGCAACTCGATGCATTGCTCGCGGCGATGACCGACCCGGTGCTGGCGCTCGACAGCGCCGGCAAGGTGCTGCTGGCCAACCCGGCGCTGATCGCCTTGTACGGTCGCGAGCCGGCGGGCGAAAGCGTGTCGGAACTGTTCAACGATCCGGGCCTGCTCGAAACCCTGCTCGAACAGGGCTTCCGCCTGCCGCTGCGGGAAATCACCGTCAACGGCCAGACCCTGTTGCTGGACGCCACGCCGATCACCGACGCCGGTGCCCTGCTGACGCTGTATCAACCGAACCGCATCGGCGAACAACTCTCGGCGTTGCACCACGACCATGCCGAAGGCTTTGATGCGCTGCTCGGTGAATCGCCGCCAATCCGCACCCTCAAGGCTCGCGCCCAACGCGTCGCGGCCCTCGACGCGCCGCTGCTGATCCAGGGCGAAACCGGCACGGGCAAGGAACTGGTGGCCCGCGCCTGCCACGCCATCAGCGCCCGGCACAGTGCGCCATTCCTCGCACTGAACTGCGCGGCCCTGCCGGAGAACCTCGCCGAAAGCGAGCTGTTCGGCTACGCCCCCGGCGCCTTCACCGGCGCACAACGCGGCGGCAAACCGGGGCTGATGGAGTTGGCCAACCAAGGCACGGTGTTCCTCGACGAGATCGGCGAGATGTCGCCGTACTTGCAGGCCAAACTGCTGCGCTTTCTCAACGATGGCAGCTTCCGTCGGGTCGGTGGCGATCGTGAGGTGAAGGTCAACGTGCGGATCCTCAGCGCCACCCACCGCGATCTGGAAAAAATGGTCAGCGAAGGCCTGTTTCGCGAAGACCTGTTCTACCGCCTCAACGTGCTCAACGTCGAAGTGCCGCCGTTACGCGAACGCGGTCAGGACATTCTGCTACTGGCCCGCTACTTCATGCAGCAGGCCTGCGCGCAGATCCAGCGCCCGGTCTGCCGCCTCGCCCCGGGCACTTACCCGGCGCTGCTCGGCAACCGCTGGCCGGGCAACGTGCGGCAATTGCAGAACGTGATCTTCCGCGCCGCCGCCATCTGCGAAAGCAGCCTGGTGGACATCGGCGATCTCGACATCGCCGGCACCTCGGTGGCACGCCAGGCCGACACCGACGTCGACAGTCTGGAAGAAGCCGTGGAAGCCTTCGAGAAATCGCTGCTGGAAAAACTCTACGTCAGCTACCCCTCGACCCGCCAACTGGCCAGCCGCCTGCAGACCTCGCACACCGCCATCGCGCATCGACTGCGCAAATACGGCATCCCCAACAAGCCCTGAGGCGAGACCCCGCTCCCACAGGGTATGTGGCGGATTCGAAATCCGTTCAAAAGCGACCTCCATCTGTACTGAAAGCGCTACAGCGGAACGATATCGATACAGCCTCCTCGAATCACCGCTGTGCAAGGCTTTGATCCGGTTCAGCTTTTTTCTTCGCCTCACGGTGTAGCGATTTCGCTACAGTCAACGTAATTGCGCTCGCCCACCAATCAATCAAGCCATTGATTTATAACGATATTTTTACATTGGCCGCGTTCTTGCTAAGTAACCGTTCATAAAATCAGGGCATTGCCGCCCGAGCATTCCACCGCGTCCACCAGACGAGTCTGGCCCCTAGGAGATTCCATGAGCGAGTTGCGTTTTACTGAAGATCACGAATGGCTGCGCGCCGAAGCCGATGGTTCTGTCACCGTTGGCATCACCGCTTTCGCGCAGAACGCCCTGGGCGACGTGGTGTTCGTGCAACTGCCTGAATTGCAGGCGTACGAGAAAGGCGCCGAAGCCGCCACCGTGGAATCGGTGAAAGCCGCCAGCGGCGTGTACATGCCACTGGACGGTGAAGTGCTGGCAGTGAACCCGGCGCTGGAAGATGCCCCTGAACTGGTCAACGAAGATCCGCTGGGCGAAGGCTGGTTCTTCCGCTTCAAGCCATCCGACGCTTCCGCCGTCGCCAAGCTGCTGGATCAGGACGCCTACGACCGCCTGATCAAAGCCCAAGCCGAAGCCTGAGGAACCTGACATGACCCAAGTAAATCTCGGCACCGCCAACGAATTCATCGCCCGTCACATCGGCCCGCGCGCCGGTGACGAGCAAGCCATGCTCAACAGCCTCGGTTTCGACTCGCTCGAAGCTCTGAGTGCCAGCGTCATCCCGGAAAGCATCAAGGGCACCAGCGTGCTCGGCCTCGACGACGGCCTGAGCGAAGCCGATGCCCTGGCAATGATCAAAGGCATCGCCGGCAAGAACCAGCTGTTCAAGACCTACATCGGCCAGGGCTACTACAACTGCCACACGCCGTCGCCGATCCTGCGCAACCTGCTGGAAAACCCGGCCTGGTACACCGCCTACACCCCGTACCAGCCGGAAATTTCCCAGGGCCGTCTCGAAGCGCTGCTGAACTTCCAGACCCTGATCAGCGACCTTACCGGCCTGCCGATCGCCAACGCCTCCTTGCTCGACGAAGCCACCGCCGCTGCCGAAGCCATGACCTTCTGCAAACGCCTGAGCAAGAACAAGGGCAGCCACCAGTTCTTCGCCTCGATCCACAGCCACCCGCAAACCCTCGACGTGCTGCGCACCCGGGCCGAGCCGCTGGGCATTGAAGTGGTGGTCGGCGACGAGCGTGAACTGACCGACGTGACGCCATTCTTCGGCGCACTGCTGCAATACCCGGCGAGCAACGGTGATGTGTTCGACTACCGCGAAATGACCGAGCGCTTCCACGCCGCCAACGCACTGGTCGCCGTGGCTGCCGACCTGCTGGCCCTGACCCTGCTGACTCCGCCGGGTGAATTCGGCGCCGACGTGGCCATCGGCAGTGCGCAACGCTTCGGCGTGCCGCTGGGCTTCGGTGGCCCGCACGCGGCTTACTTCTCCACCAAAGACGCGTTCAAGCGCGACATGCCCGGCCGTCTGGTCGGTGTTTCGGTTGACCGTTTCGGCAAACCGGCCCTGCGTCTGGCGATGCAGACCCGCGAGCAACACATCCGCCGCGAGAAAGCCACGTCGAACATCTGCACCGCACAAGTGCTGCTGGCCAACATCGCCAGCATGTACGCCGTGTATCACGGCCCGAAAGGCCTGACCCAGATCGCCAACCGCGTGCATCACCTGACCGCGATCCTGGCCAAGGGCCTGAGCGCACTGGGCGTGACCGTCGAGCAAGCCAGCTTCTTCGACACCCTGACCCTGGCCACCGGCGCGCAAACTGCTGCGCTGCATGACAAGGCCCGCGCCCAACAGATCAACCTGCGTGTGATCGATGCCCAGCGTCTAGGCCTGTCGGTGGACGAAACCACCACCCAGGCCGACATCGAAACCCTGTGGAGCCTGTTCGCCGATGGCAAGAGCCTGCCGGATTTCGCTGCGCTGGCCGCTGCCGCACAAAGCACCATTCCAGCTACGCTGGTGCGTCAGTCGCCGATCCTCAGCCACCCGGTGTTCAACCGTTATCACTCGGAAACCGAGCTGATGCGCTACCTGCGCAAACTGGCGGACAAGGACCTGGCACTGGATCGCACCATGATCCCGCTGGGCTCGTGCACCATGAAGCTCAACGCCGCCAGCGAAATGATCCCGGTGACCTGGGCCGAATTCGGTGCGCTGCACCCGTTCGCCCCGGCCGAGCAAAGCGCCGGTTACCAGCAACTGACCGACGAACTGGAAGCGATGCTTTGCGCCGCCACCGGTTACGACGCGATCTCGCTGCAGCCGAACGCTGGTTCCCAGGGTGAGTACGCAGGTCTGCTGGCGATTCGCGCCTACCACCAGAGCCGTGGCGAAGACCGTCGCGACATCTGCCTGATCCCGTCGTCCGCCCACGGCACCAACCCGGCGACCGCCAACATGGCCGGCATGCGCGTGGTCGTGACCGCGTGCGACGCCCGTGGCAACGTGGACATCGAAGACCTGCGCGCCAAGGCCATCGAGCACCGCGAACACCTCGCCGCACTGATGATCACCTACCCGTCGACCCACGGCGTGTTCGAAGAAGGCATCCGCGAAATCTGCGGCATCATTCATGACAACGGCGGCCAGGTGTACATCGACGGCGCCAACATGAACGCGATGGTCGGCCTCTGCGCCCCGGGCAAGTTCGGCGGCGACGTCTCGCACCTGAACCTGCACAAGACCTTCTGCATTCCGCATGGCGGTGGCGGCCCGGGCGTCGGCCCGATCGGCGTGAAATCGCACCTGACGCCGTTCCTGCCGGGCCACGGCCACATGGAACGCAAGGAAGGCGCGGTCTGCGCAGCACCGTTCGGCAGCGCGAGCATTCTGCCGATCACCTGGATGTACATTCGCATGATGGGTGGCGCAGGTCTCAAGCGCGCTTCGCAACTGGCGATCCTCAATGCCAACTACATTTCCCGTCGCCTGGAAGAGCACTACCCGGTGCTGTACACCGGCAGCAACGGTCTGGTGGCGCACGAGTGCATCCTCGATCTGCGCCCGCTGAAAGACAGCAGCGGCATCAGCGTCGATGACGTCGCCAAGCGTCTGATCGACTTCGGCTTCCACGCCCCGACCATGTCGTTCCCGGTAGCCGGCACACTGATGATCGAGCCGACCGAAAGCGAATCCAAGGAAGAGCTGGACCGCTTCTGCGACGCCATGATCCGCATCCGCGAAGAAATCCGCGCTGTAGAGAACGGCACCCTGGACAAGGACGACAACCCGCTGAAGAACGCTCCGCACACCGCCGCAGAGCTGGTCGGCGAGTGGACTCACCCGTACAGCCGCGAGCAAGCGGTGTACCCGGTGGCGTCGTTGATCGAAGGCAAGTACTGGCCGCCGGTCGGTCGCGTCGACAACGTGTTCGGCGACCGCAACCTGGTCTGCGCCTGCCCGTCGATCGAAAGCTACGCTTGATTGAATGAGGGGCGGTTTATCCGCTCCGACTTCCAGAACTCCTTGTGGGAGCTAGCTAGCTCCCACAAGGAAATGCACCAAGCCTGATATTCCGCCAATTCCTATAACAAGAAACCGGAGAACCACTCATGTCGTTAAGCGTGTTCGACCTGTTCAAGATTGGCATCGGCCCCTCCAGCTCCCACACCGTCGGCCCGATGCGTGCTGCTGCGCGCTTCGTCGAAGGCCTGCGCCGGGAAAACCTGTTGTCGGCCACCACCGGTATCAGGGTCGAGTTGTATGGATCCCTCGGCGCCACCGGCAAGGGCCACGGCAGCGACAAAGCCGTGCTGCTGGGCCTGGAAGGTGAACACCCGGACACCGTGGATACCGAAACCGTCGCCGCACGTCTCACGCAGATTCGCGGAAGCGGGCGTTTGAACCTGCTCGGCGAACACAGCATCGCGTTCAATGAGAAAGAACACCTGGCAATGATCCGCAAGCCGTTGGCCTATCACCCCAACGGTATGATCTTCCGTGCCTTCGATGCGGCGCGATTGCAGATCCGCAGCCGCGAGTACTACTCGGTCGGGGAAGGCTTTGTGGTCGACGAAGACGCGGCCGGTGCCGACCGCATCGTCGAAGATGCCACCCCGCTGACCTTCCCGTTCAAAAGTGCCAAGGACTTGCTCGGTCACTGCGCCACCTATGGTCTGTCGATCAGCCAGGTGATGCTGACCAACGAAAGCGCCTGGCGCCCGGAAGCGGAAACCCGCGCCGGCCTGCTGAAAATCTGGCAAGTGATGCAGGACTGCGTGGCTGCGGGCTGTCGTAACGAAGGCATTCTGCCGGGTGGCCTGAAGGTCAAGCGGCGGGCGGCAGCACTGCACCGGCAACTGTGCAAGAACCCGGAATCGTCACTGCGCGATCCGCTGTCGGTGCTGGACTGGGTCAACCTCTACGCCCTCGCCGTCAACGAAGAAAACGCCAACGGCGGGCGCGTGGTCACGGCACCGACCAATGGCGCGGCGGGGATCATCCCTGCGGTGCTGCATTACTACATGCGCTTTATTCCCGGCGCAAACGATGACGGCGTGGTGCGTTTTCTGCTGACCGCGGCGGCCATCGGCATTCTGTACAAGGAAAACGCCTCGATCTCCGGCGCCGAAGTCGGCTGTCAGGGCGAGGTTGGCGTGGCCTGCTCGATGGCGGCCGGCGCGTTGTGCGAAGTCCTCGGCGGCAGCGTGCAGCAAGTGGAAAACGCCGCCGAAATCGGCATGGAACACAACCTCGGCCTGACCTGCGATCCGATCGGCGGGCTGGTTCAGGTGCCGTGCATCGAGCGCAACGCCATGGGCTCGGTCAAGGCGATCAACGCCGTGCGCATGGCCATGCGCGGAGACGGGCAGCACTTCGTCTCCCTCGACAAGGTCATCCGCACCATGCGCCAGACCGGCGCCGACATGAAAAGCAAATACAAGGAGACCGCCCGTGGCGGTCTGGCGGTCAACATTATCGAGTGTTAATTAGCCCCCTCTCCCTGCGGGAGAGGGTTGGTGTGAATCAAGGAGTTCCGCATGTCCACCGAACAATTGTCGAAAACCCCGCTGCACGCTCTGCACATCGAACTCGGCGCCCGCATGGTGCCGTTCGCCGGCTACGACATGCCGGTGCAATACCCGCTGGGCGTGATGAAAGAACACCAGCACACCCGTGAGCAGGCAGGGCTGTTCGATGTCTCGCACATGGGCCAGATCCGCCTGACCGGCGCCAATGCCGCCAAAGCCCTGGAAACCCTGGTGCCGGTGGACATCATTGACCTGCCGGTGGGCATGCAGCGCTACGCGATGTTCACCAACAAAACCGGCGGCATTCTCGATGACCTGATGGTCGCCAACCTCGGCAACGACGAACTGTTCCTGGTGGTCAACGCCGCGTGCAAGGATCAGGATCTCGCGCATTTGCAACAACACATCGGCGATCAGTGCACCATTACGGAGCTGTTCGAAGCCCGCGCCCTGCTCGCCCTGCAAGGTCCGGCGGCCGTAACCGTACTGGCACGCCTGGCGCCGGAAGTGGCGAAGATGACTTTCATGCAGTTCGCCCGAGTGACTCTGCTGGGTGTGGATTGCTTCATCAGCCGCTCGGGCTACACCGGTGAAGACGGTTTCGAAATCTCGGTACCGGCAGGCGATGCAGAAAAACTCGCTCGCGCCCTGCTGGCCGAACCCGAAGTGGCGGCCATCGGCCTCGGCGCCCGGGATTCACTGCGCCTGGAGGCCGGCCTGTGCCTGTACGGCCACGACATGAACTCCGAGACCACGCCGATCGAAGCCAGCCTGCTGTGGGCAATATCCAAGCCACGGCGTGCCGATGGTGCGCGGGCTGGCGGCTTCCCGGGGGCAGAACAGATTTTCAGCCAGCAGCAGAACGGCGTCGCGCGTAAACGCGTCGGCCTGCTGCCTCAGGAGCGCACGCCGGTCCGTGAAGGAGCAGAGATCGTCAACGAAGCCGGCGAAATCATCGGCAGCGTGTGCAGCGGCGGTTTCGGTCCGACCCTGGGCGGGCCATTGGCGATGGGTTACCTCGACAGCGCCTATGTCGCACTGGACACGCCAGTCTGGGCCATCGTTCGTGGGAAAAAGGTGCAAATGCTTGTAAGCAAAATGCCATTTGTTCCACAACGCTACTATCGCGGTTGATTGACTGTTTCTATAAGTAACGCGATTGCGTTATGCGTGCACTAATGTGTAACGCAATCGCCATAAAACAGTGCACTCCGTTTACATTCGATTCGAATATGAACTTGGCTTATAACGTTCGAAAACAATTGAACAAGCCAATCGAATAAGCCGGACTAGTGGACCGACTAAGTGCCAGCAAGCGCAGGAAAACCGGGGCCTTCACAGGGCTTGTTTTTCCTCCCGTAGTTGGCGTAGAGTTTGTCCACTGTGTTTGCATGGGTCAGCTTGGAATCGTGACCTGGGCAGTAGCCTACAAGTTAGCTACATCCCGTTCGACGTCTTCTTACTCTCCTGCAACCAGCCCCAGTACTCTTTCATGAGGAAGAGACTGTCATCAATTTTTGCGTCAAAGGAAATAAGAAATGTCCACACGTCAGAGCGGTACCGTCAAGTGGTTTAACGACGAGAAAGGTTTTGGTTTTATCACTCCAGAAAGCGGTCCGGATCTGTTCGTGCATTTCCGCGCCATTCAGGGCAGCGGCTTCAAGAGCCTGAAAGAAGGCCAGAAAGTGACCTTCGTTGCCGTACAAGGCCAGAAAGGCATGCAGGCTGATGAAGTCATCGCCGAAGCCTGATCTTCTGTAACGAAAAAGCCCCTGATATTGATATCAGGGGCTTTTTTGTGCGCGTGAATCCGTAAAATGGCGCTTCACTTTCCGTCCAGAGGCTGCCATGTCGAAACACCTGCTCATTCCCCAGGGCGATTTCCCCGCCGTCGGCCTTGGCCGCCGCCTGGCAGCGATGTTCTACGACTTTCTCCTGTGCACCGCCCTGCTGATCGTGACCGGCGGCATCTACAAGATGATTCAGGCCGCGATCATCGGCGAAGAGCGCCTGCGAGTGCTGACCGACGCCGGCAAGCTGGACGGCGACCCGCTGTACTCAACCGTTCTGCTGCTGGTGCTGTTCGGCTTCTTTGCCAAGTTCTGGACCCACGCCGGCCAGACGCTGGGCATGCAGGTATGGGGCATCCGTGTGCAGAACGCCGATGGTACCGCCATCAGCCTGTGGCAGGCGCTGCTGCGGTTCATGGTGTCGATTGCGTCGTGGCTCTGTCTGGGGGTGGGGTTCTTCTGGTCGCTGTTCGACAAGCGCAAGCGCGCCTGGCATGACATCTACTCGGATACACAACTGGTGCGGATCCCGAAGAAAGCAAAGTAACCCTGCAGATGCAAAAACGCCCCGATCAAATCGGGGCGTTTTCGTTTACGACTCAAGGTCAGGCGTTGCCTGCCAGCTTCATGCGCGCGGCCTGGGTGAAATCGAGCATGCGCTTGAGCGGGCGGATCGCCTGAGGAATGAGGGCCGGGTCGACGAAGATCTCATTCGAGCCCTCCTTCAGGCACTTGAGCGTGCGCTCAAGGGTGTTCATGGCCATCCACGGGCAATGTGCGCAGCTGCGGCACGCCGCGCCATTACCGGCGGTTGGCGCCTCGATGAAGACCTTGTCCGGGCACAGCTGCTGCATCTTGTAGAAGATGCCGCGGTCGGTGGCCACGATCAGGGTCTTGTTCGGCAGCGATTGAGCGGCGGCAATCAGCTGACTGGTAGAACCCACGGCGTCCGCCAGTTCGATCACCGAGGTCGGCGATTCCGGATGCACCAGAATGGCGGCGTCCGGGTACAGCGCTTTCATGTCTTCCAGCTGTTTGGACTTGAACTCTTCGTGGACGATGCAGGCACCATCCCAGAGCAGCATGTCGGCGCCGGTCTGACGCTGGATGTAGGTACCCAGGTGCTTGTCCGGGCCCCAGATAATGGTTTCGCCGTTGTCCATCAGGCTTTCGACGATCTCCAGCGCGCAGCTCGATGTCACCACCCAGTCGGCCCGGGCTTTGACCGCCGCCGACGTGTTGGCGTACACCACGACCGTGCGCTCCGGATGCTGATCGCAGAACGCCGAGAACTCATCCACCGGGCAACCCAGGTCCAGCGAGCAGGTAGCCTCCAGGGTCGGCATCAGCACACGTTTTTCCGGGTTAAGAATCTTCGCGGTTTCACCCATGAACTTCACACCGGCGACCACCACGGTCTTGGCCGGGTGGGCGTTGCCGAAGCGGGCCATTTCCAGAGAATCGGACACGCAACCGCCGGTTTCTTCGGCGAGGGCCTGGATGATCGGATCGCAATAAAAGTGGGCAACCAGCACCGCGTCCTGAGCCTTGAGCTCGGCGGCGATGGCGGAACGGTAATAAGCCTCTTCCTCGGCCGTCAGCGGTTTGGGCTGTTTGGCGTCGAGGTGGGCTTGTACCAGAAGGCGTTCGGAAATCTGCGTCATGTTCGCAAGACCTGCAGGCGCATTCGCGCGAAAGTCGAGTATACACCCGGCTCCGGACCGCTTGAGGGTACCGCCGGGAGAGTGAGTGTTATCAGGCACGGACAGCGTTGAAGCTGCGCAAGGCTACAGAATATCCCGTTGATACAAAAGATGATTCTGACCTGCGTCACGGCGGGAAAAAAACGAAGGGAGGGATGCTCGAATCGCAGGCAAAAAAAAATCCGGAAATCCTCACTTTCGTGGGCCTTCCAGACTTTTAAAACAGCAAAAATGGTGGGTCGTGTGGGATTCGAACCTACGACCAATTGGTTAAAAGCCAACTGCTCTACCAACTGAGCTAACGACCCGCTGTGTGGTGGCGCGTATAATACTGATTTTTAAGGACTATTCAACACCTAATTTGAAAAAAATCAAAAATAACGTGTCGGGTCGCTGATTCCGGCCGCTGCGAAGCCTTCTGCACGCAGTCGGCAGCTATCGCATTTGCCACAGGCGCGGCCTTCATCGTCCGCCTGATAGCAGGAAACAGTCAGCCCGTAATCGACCCCAAGCTTCACACCCGCCTGGACAATCTGCGCCTTGCTCAGGTTCTGCAACGGTGCCTGGATACGGAAACCATTGCCTTCGACACCGGCCTTGGTCGCCAGATTGGCCATACGCTCGAACGACTCGATGAACTCCGGGCGACAATCCGGGTAACCGGAGTAATCCACCGCGTTGACACCAATGAAGATGTCACGGGCACCGAGTACTTCAGCCCAGCCCAGGGCAAGCGACAGGAATACCGTATTGCGCGCCGGAACATAAGTCACCGGAATGCCGTCACCGAGCGACTCCGGGATATCGATGCTGCTGTCGGTCAGGGCCGAACCGCCCATGCCGTTCAGGTTCAGCCCGATCACCTTGTGTTCGACCACTCCCAGATCGCGTGCGACGCGCGCCGCGGCATGCAACTCGGCATGGGAGCGCTGGCCGTAATCGAAGCTCATGGTGTAGCAGCGATAGCCTTCGGCCCGAGCCATGGCCACGACCGTGGCCGAGTCCAGGCCGCCGGACAGCAAAATGACCGCGCGTTTTTCAGTAGTGTTCAGTTGCTCAGTCATCTCAGCGCCCCGGCTCGTCATTCCACAGATACTTGTGCAGCTGCAATTGCAGGCGTACGGGCAAATTGTCCGCTACCACCCAATCGGCCAGTTCCCGTGCATTCAGGTCATGGTGGCTCGGGGAAAACAGCACTTCGCCGGCCCGCCGCTCAAGACCGTACTGGATCAGTTTGGAGACCGCCCAGTCATAGTCTTCCCGCGAACAGATGACAAACTTCACCTGATCGTTGGGCGTCAGCAGTTCGATATTCTCGTAACGGTTGCGATGGGCTTCCTTCGAGTCAGGGGTCTTCAAATCGACAACCCGGCTGACCCGAGGATCGACCGCCGAAATATCGAGGGCACCACTGGTTTCCAGCGAGACCTCGTAACCGGCATCACACAACCGCTTGAGCAAGGGAATGGCATTGGGCTGAGCCAGCGGCTCCCCGCCAGTGACGCAGACGTAGCGCGGACGATACCCGGCCACTTGTTCGAGGATATCGTCGAGCGTACGAATGGTGCCGCCGCTGAACGCATAGGCACTGTCGCAGTATTGGCAACGCAATGGGCAACCGGTCAGGCGCACAAAAACCGTGGGCAGCCCGGCAGTCCGCGTTTCCCCCTGCAACGAGTAGAAAACTTCGGTGATTCTCAATGTGTCTTGCATAGTCGCCACGGGCGTAACAGCTAAACAGGCTGTCCGCCTCCGTCAGGCACTTCAGGCAACCCCGCCAACGCGTAGATCACCAGAAGCGTGTTTCATAAAAGGGCGTGAATTCTAACGAAAAAACCCGCGACAAGCGCGGGTTTCTTCCAAACGGGTCAAACACACTTACATGCGCTGCAGATCGCGCTGGGCCAACTGAGCAGCAGAGGTCCCCGGGTATTGGGAAACCACTTGCTGCAGAATGCCCTTGACCTTGTCGGTGTGGCCGAGACGGCGTTCTACGTCAGCCAGCTTGTACAGCGAGTCCGGCACCTTGGCGTGCTTGGGATACAGCTGCGAAACCTTGGCGAAAGCCTGACCCGCGCCTTGCAGGTCACCTTTGGCCAGGTTCACCTCGCCCAGCCAGTACTGGGCGTTGCCCGCGTACTGACTGTTCGGGTATTTACGCAGGAATGCCGAAAAAGCCTGGCTGGCCTTGTCGAAATCCTTGGCCTTGATCAAGTCGAAGGCGGCATCGTAATACAGCTTTTCCTTGGCCGGGTCAGCCGGTTCACCACCCGCGGCAGGTGCCTGGGCAGCAGCAGCGGCCCCGGCTCCAGCGGCAGCACCGGCAGCAGCACTTGCATCGCCACCGGCAGAAGAATTCTCAGGAGTCGCGGCAGGTGCAGCACCGGATCCTATGCGCCGATCAAGATCCTGGTATCGCTCCAGGGATTCCTGCTTCATGCGCGCAACCTGATTCTGCAGTTCTTCGATCACGCCTTGCTGGCGCGATATCTGATCCTGCATTTGTTGCAGTTGGTTGAACAGCATGCCTTGTGCCGAGGCAGGGGCCGAAGCCGCTCCCCCGGCATAGGCGCCGTTCGTACCGTAACCTGCAGGCGGATAACTGCTCCCGCTATTGTTATAACCGGAGTTGTCATCGACCACAGGAACCGCAGCCCACGCCGCAAGCGGCGCGAGACTGAGAGCCAGAACAGTTACAGCACGACGGCACGTTCGCATATCGAATTACTTACGCAGTTCGACGCGACGGTTTTGAGCCCAGGACTGCTCGTCGTTGCCGGTAGCAACTG
The DNA here is from genome assembly GCF_052660475.1 of Pseudomonas sp. G7(2022). Lineage (NCBI taxonomy): Bacteria > Pseudomonadati > Pseudomonadota > Gammaproteobacteria > Pseudomonadales > Pseudomonadaceae > Pseudomonas > Pseudomonas sp. G7(2022). The sequence continues at coordinate 4,852,726 of NZ_CP109659.1, forward strand.
GACGCTCTTCGCCGTAGGAAACCAGTTCCAGCTGAGCTGGGGAAACACCTTGCAGTACCAGGTAACGCTGAACGGCTTTCGCACGACGCTCGCCCAGTGCCATGTTGTACTCACGAGTACCACGTTCGTCGGTGTTGCCTTCCAGAACAACGCGAGCGCCGTTTGCTTTCAGGTCTTTGGCGTGAACGTCCAGAGCGCGCATGGCTTCTGGCTTCAGGTCCGAGCTGTCGTATTCGAAGTAGAAGGTGGTGATTGCGCGCAGAGCAGCTTCTTCGCTCAGGGAACCGTCAACTGCACCAGTGTTTGCGCCGTAACCAGCGTTTGGATCAACAGCGCCTTCACCGGCGTTGTCGCCGCCTTTGGACGAGCAACCTACAGCTACAGCCATGGCCAGAGCCAGCGCAGCAAATTTACCAAACTTCAGCATTTCCATCGTGAAACTCCTAATGAACCCCAGTGTGTTAAGTAAAACGTAAAGCGCCGCGTCAGTTCAGGTAAGGGGACCAGGACGGTTCTCTGACTTCGCCTTGAGCGGTAGGAAGCGGGAGCCTCACGCGTCCATTAATGGACACGAGCATCAAGACTCCCCGGCCCTGCTGGCGGGTGGCGTAGATTACCATGGTGCCGTTGGGCGCAACAGTAGGCGACTCGTCCAGAGTGCTATCAGTGAGGATTTTTACACTTCCGCGCTGCAAATCCTGAGCCGCTACTTTGAAATTGGTGAAACCGTCCTGACGATGGATCATCACCAGGGTCTTTTCATCCGCCGACAGCTTCGGGTTGGCGTTGTAGTTGCCCACGAACGTCACGCGCTCGGCACCACCGCCACCGGCGCTGGTCTTGTAGATCTGCGGCTTGCCGCCACGGTCGGAGGTGAAGTAGATGGTCGAGCCATCCTTGCCCCAGTACGGTTCGGTGTTGATGCCCGGACCTGCAGTCACTCGGGTGATCTGACGCGAACCGAGGTTCATGACGTAGATGTCCGGGTTACCGTCTTTCGACAGCACGAACGCCAGGCGATTGCCATCCGGCGACCAGGCTGGCGCGCCGTTCAGGCCTTCGAAATTGGTAATCTGCTCACGGCGACCGGTGTCGATGTTCTGCATGAAGATCCGTGGACGCTTCTGCTCGAACGACACATAGGCAATGCGCTTGCCATCCGGTGCAAAACGCGGCGACAGGATAGGCTCGCGCGATTGCAACAGGGTCACGGCACGGGCACCGTCGTAGTCCGAACGCTGCAGCGTGTAACGAGTGTTCTTCTCGGAGAAGCGTTCAGCCGTCACGTACAGCAGGCGAGTCGAAAATGCACCCTTGATACCGGTCAGTTTCTCGAACGACTGGTCGGAGATGTAGTGCGCCATGTCACGCAGCTGTTCGGTGGTACCGGAAACACTGCCGTCCGCGACCTTCTGCTCGGTAGCGACGTTGAACAACGCCCACTGCACTTGCAGGCGACCGCCCGCTGGAACGATGCTGCCAACCATCATGTACTGGGCACCGACCGCCTTCCAGTCACGGAAGATGATTTCGCTCGGCTGGCTTGGCTGGCTGATCATGTTCTGTTTCGGAATCGGCGAGTAATAACCAGAGTTCCGCAGATCGTTGCCAATGATTTCAGCCATGTCGTCCGGCAGGACGGCACCGCCCTGGAAACCGAACGGTACGACGGCGATCGGGGTAGCCCGATCGCTGCCGCTGGTGACCAGAATGTTCTTTTCATCCGCCATCGCGATCCCTGCCATGCAGCAGATCACGACCAGCATTCCTCGAAGAAGGTTTCTCACAAGGCTAGATCCTCAGGTGTGAATGTCATCTTGAATGAACGATACGGAGCGAAATCGCTCGGCTTCATTCCCTGCATTTCCGTCAAACGTCCAATATTCTTGACCGCCGCCACTGCCGACGCATCGAAAGGACCGTCGCCACTGGACTTGGCCACGCTGACCGTGGTCACCGTGCCGTCCGGCAACATGCCGATCTGCAGCACAACCGTCATGCCCTTGCGTGCCGAAGGAGGACGAGCCCAACCTTCCGCTGCCCGCGCACGAATCAAGTCATCGAAGCTGCCCGCGGTTTCGTCACCACGTTCGTCCGCCAAAGCCTGTTGACGCTCGGTCTTGTCGGACAGCAGGTCGGCCAGAGCCTGGGCCTTCTTGTCCTCGACCGATTTGCGTGCCGCGTCCTGCGCTTTCTTCTTCGCAGCATCGGCAGCAGCTTTCTTCTTGGCTTCGTCGGCGACTTTCTTCTTCGCCTCTTCAGCCTCGGCTTTTTTCTTGGCGTCTTCGGCAGCTTTCTTCTTCGCGTCTTCGACGATCTTCTTCTTGGCTTCTTCAGCGGCCGCTTTCTTGGCCTCTTCTTCAGCAGCCTTCTTGGCTTCTTCTTCGGCTTTCTTCTTGGCTATATCAGCCAATTGTTTCTCTTCTGCCTTCTTGGCTTCGGCGGCTTTCTTCGCGTCGTCGGCCTTCTTGGCTTCATCAGCCTTCTTCGCCTCGTCCGCTTTTTTCGCCTCATCGGCCTTCTTGGCTTCCTCGGCCTTTTGAGCCGCTTCTTCTTTCTTTTGTTCCGCAGCCTTCACCGCTTCCTGCTCGACCTTTTTCTGCTCCATCTGCTCGACTTCGGTCTGGCGCGCGGCGGATTTCTTCGCCTCACCCGCAATCTTCTGATTGGTCTGGGTGGTCGCCTGACTTTTCGATTTCAGCTGGTAAAGGGTCGCCTGGACGATCGGTTTGGCCGGCGGCAGCTCCGGTGTCATGGCGAAACTGACGAACAGCATGCCGAACACCAGCACGTGCAAGCCAATCGCCCAGACACTGGGCCAGAAGTAGCTTTCCGAGGCGGACGGCTCTCGCTGTTGCTGCATCAGGGGGCCTCGGTGATCAAGCCAACATTACCGACCCCGGCTTTCTGCAACCCGCCCATGGCACCCATGACGGAGCCATAATCGACGGACTTGTCGCCACGGATGAAGACCTGGGTACGCTTGCCGTTATCGTTACCGGCCGCGATGATCTTGGTCACCGCGCTGGTCATCTGCGGCAGGGTCATGGCCCGGTCCTGTTGCTTCTCGGTGTCGACTTCGCTGCCAAGGTTCCAGTAGTAGGTCTTGTCAGCCTTGATCGAAATGGTCAGCACCTGGGTGTTGTTGTCCTGCGGCAAGGCTTCGCTGGAAACCTTGGGCAGATCCACCTTCACGCCCTGATTGAGCATCGGCGCAGTCACCATGAAGATGACCAGCAGCACCAGCATCACGTCGATGTAAGGCACTACGTTCATCTCGGCGACCGGCTTGCGCTTGTGTCGGGCTCGAGTGATTAAAGCCATCGGGAAATACCTGCTTATTCTTCGCTGGTGTGCACTTTGCGGTGCAGGATCGCCTGGAACTCATCGGCGAAGGTGTAGTAGCGGCTCAGCAAGGTTTCACTGCGGGCAGAGAAACGGTTGTAAGCGATAACGGCCGGGATCGCGGCGAACAGACCGATCGCGGTGGCGATCAAGGCCTCGGCGATGCCGGGTGCCACGGTGGCCAGGGTGGCCTGCTGGGCGCTGGCCAGACCACGGAAGGAGTTCATGATCCCCCAGACAGTACCGAACAGACCGATGTACGGGCTGACCGAACCGACGGTGGCCAGGAACGGCAGGCTCTGCTCGAGCTTCTCTTCCTCGCGGGAGATGGCCACGCGCATGGCACGGGCCACACCTTCCATCACCGCTTCAGGATCGACGCCCGGCTGCTGGCGCAGACGGGAGAATTCCTTGAAGCCGGCACGGAAGATCTGCTCGACGCCCGAATCCGGATCCGGGTTGCTGCCGGCCTGGCGGTATAGTTTGGACAGGTCGATACCCGACCAGAAGCGCTCCTCGAAGCTCTCCAGGGCACGTCGACCGGCGCGCAGCAGATTGCTGCGCTGAAAGATCATGATCCATGAGGTCACCGATGCGGCCACCAGAGTCAACATTACCAACTGCACCACGATGCTGGCATTGCTGACCAGGCTCCACATGGAGGAATGGTCGACGACGTTAGCTTCCACGCTTTATCTCCTGCTTCAAGTGTGTACCCGTGCCGACCGCGTCGGCGAAAGCCGCACGCAAGTCTTCGGGAAGGGCCCGGGGTTTCAAACTGTTAGTGCGCACACAGGCCACCAGAAACTGCCCCTCGCAGAGCAGCACATTATCCGTTGCCCGCCTGACCTGCTGTCGAAAGCGCAGGCTGGCACGGTTCAATTCGATTACATCAGCGCTTACCAGCAGCTCGTCGTCCAGTCGCGCCGGCGCGTGATAACGCGCTTCGCTGGAATGCACGACGAACAACAGGTCCTCACCTGCCAGCGCCGACTGGGCAAAGCCCAGCTCCCGGAGCCGCTCGGTTCGAGCCCGTTCCATAAACTTGAGGTAATTAACGTAATACACGATGCCGCCCGCATCGGTGTCCTCGTAATAAACGCGACAACGATGTGTGAACGGCTCAAGCCCGTTTTGCGCGCGCATACTCTAGTGCTTACTCCTCGGGTTGCCAATCCGGCCAGGCAACTGTTTTTCATTGTTCAAAGGCTTTACCGCAAAAGTACCGTCCTGAGACAGTACAAACGCTGAATAAATCGCCAATAAATGTGTATCAATCGTCCACAGCATCCAGAAACTCGTCTGCCACGGGCATTTCGCCCATTCGTGACGGAATGTTTAAACCAAAATGCAGGTACGCATGCCGGGTCACCACCCTGCCCCGCGGCGTGCGCATGATGTAGCCCTGCTGGATCAGATACGGCTCCAGCACATCTTCGATCGTGTGACGCTCTTCGCTGATCGCGGCCGCGAGACTGTCGATGCCGACCGGACCGCCATCGAACTTCTCGATCATGGTCAGCAGCAATCGCCGGTCCTGATGATCGAAGCCGTGTTCGTCGACATCCAGCAGGTTCAATGCCAGATCAGCGACGGACTTGGTGATATGCCCCTTGGCCCGGACTTCGGCAAAATCCCGCACCCTGCGCAGCAGTCGATTGGCGATCCGCGGCGTGCCACGGGCACGGCGGGCGATCTCGAAAGAGCCTTCCGGATCCAGCGGCAATCCAAGGATATTCGCCGAGCGACTGACGATCGTCGCCAGATCGGCGGTGCTGTAGAACTCCAGGCGCTGGACGATACCGAAACGGTCGCGCAGCGGGTTGGTCAGCATCCCTGCCCGCGTCGTTGCACCGACCAGGGTGAACGGCGGCAGATCAAGCTTGATCGAACGCGCCGCCGGCCCTTCACCGATCATGATGTCGAGCTGAAAATCCTCCATCGCCGGGTACAGCACTTCTTCGACGATTGGCGACAGACGATGGATTTCATCGATGAACAGCACGTCGTGCGGCTCAAGGTTGGTCAACAGCGCGGCCAGATCCCCGGGGCGCTCGAGCACCGGTCCCGACGTACTCTTGATCGACACACCCATTTCCTGGGCAATGATGTTGGCCAGAGTAGTCTTGCCCAATCCGGGCGGGCCGAAAATCAGGGTGTGGTCGAGGGATTCGCTACGGCCACGGGCGGCCTGGATAAACAGTTCCATCTGCTCGCGGACGGTCGGCTGGCCGATGTATTCGGCCAGGCTGACGGGACGTATAGCCCGATCCTGGACTTCTTCGCGCTCACGCGGACTGTGCGTGGCGGCGATCAGACGATCAGCTTCAATCACTTAAATCATTCCCTTCAGGGCGCGTCGGATCATGTCTTCACTGCTCAAGCCTTTCTCCTTGATCGCGGAAATCGCCTTGCTCGCTTCCTGTGGCTTGTAGCCCAGGGAAATCAGCGCGCTGACCGCATCATTCTCGGCGGTATTGACCGGCGCCGGGCCGTCCGGCTGGTTAGGCACCAGTGCAAACATGGCCGGCGAGGTTTCCCAGGCCTTGAAGCGATCCTTGAGCTCCACCAGCAGACGCTCGGCGGTTTTCTTGCCTACGCCCGGCACCTTGGTCAGCGCCGAGGTGTCCTGGGATTGCACGCAGCGGATCAGCTCATCGACTTCCAGACTCGACATCAGGGCCAGGGCCAGTTTCGGCCCCACACCATTGAGACGGATCAACTCGCGAAAAAAGTCTCGCTCGCGCTTGCCGGCAAAACCATAGAGTAACTGCGCGTCTTCGCGTACGACCAAATGGGTGTGCAAGGTCAGTGGTTCACCGACCGACGGCAGGCGATACAAGGTGGTCATGGGCACTTCCAACTCATACCCGAGGCCGTTTACATCCAGAATCAGGTGCGGCGGCTGTTTCTCAGCCAGAGTGCCGCGCAAGCGTCCAATCACGTTTCAGATCCTTGAGCGTTGGCCAGCCGTGGGCTGGCGACCAACAGAACATGGATTTACGGCCGACGACCCAGGCGCGAAATCCACATTCCGTGAAATTGACTGCTGATGCTATCAGAGACGCAGGCGCCCGCCACGACTGCGTGCGGTACCCAGACCGTGAGGCAACAGGCTGGAGCGAGTGTGCGCGTGGCAAATGGCAATGGCCAACGCGTCAGAAGCGTCGATTTGCGGCTTGCTGGTCAGTTTCAGCATGTGCATGACCATCATCTGAACCTGCTCTTTATTCGCGGCGCCGGTGCCGACCACCGCCTGCTTGACTTGAGTGGCCGTGTACTCGGCGATCTCCAGGCTCTCCTCGGCGCCAGCAACAATAGCGGCCCCCCTGGCCTGCCCCAGTTTCAACGCGGAATCGGCATTCTTCGCCATGAACACCTTTTCGATCCCCATGGTCACCGGACCGTAGGTCTGGATGATTTCCCGTACACCGCGATAGACGATTTGCAGACGTTCATGCAGCTCGCCGGCACCGGTACGAATGCAGCCGGAAGCCACGTAGACACAACCACGGCCCGTATCGCGAACAATGCCGTATCCGGTGATGCGCGAACCGGGGTCGATACCAAGAATTAAAGTCATAAGCCTGCAGGTTCGAAAAAACACAAAAACAAATGTGGGAGCTGGCTTGCCAGCGATGACGGAATGTCAGGCGCCATCATTACCTGATGTGCCGACGCCATCGCTGGCAAGCCAGCTCCCACATTGAAGCCTAGCCGTTATCAGCCGAGCTGAGCAGCCACGTCTTCCGGAATATCCGCGTTGGAATAGACGTTTTGCACGTCATCCAGGTCCTCGAGCATGTCGATCAGCTTGAGTACCTTCTCGGCGCCCTCCAGATCCAGTTCGGCACTGGTGGTCGGCTGCATGACGATTTCCGCGTCATCGCCCTTGAACCCGGCCGCTTCCAGCGCATTGCGTACCGCGTAGAAACTGGTGAACGAGGTGAACACATCGATCGAGCCGTCTTCGTGGCTGACCACGTCGTCTGCATCGGCTTCCAGCGCCGCTTCCGTCAGCGCATCTTCGTCGACACCCGGTGCAAAGCTGATCTGGCCCTTGCGTTCGAACAGATAGGCCACCGAACCGTCGGTACCGAGGTTGCCGCCACACTTGCTGAACGCGTGGCGAACAGCTGCTGCGGTTCGGTTGCGGTTATCGGTCATGCATTCGACCATCACCGCCACGCCACCCGGGCCGTAACCTTCGTAGGTCAGTTCTTCAACGTTGTCGGCTTCGGTAGCGCCGGCGCCACGAGCCACGGCACGATCGATGATGTCCCGGCTCATGTTGGCGCCCAGCGCCTTGTCCAGTGCCAGACGCAGACGCGGGTTGGAGCCCGGATCACCGCCGCCCTGACGGGCCGCCACGGTCAGCTCGCGGATCCACTTGGTGAAAATCTTGCCTCTCTTGGCATCCTGGCGTTCTTTGCGGTGCTTGATGTTCGCCCACTTGGAATGACCTGCCATAACTCGCTCCGAATTCTCTTGAACAATGCCCGCCATGCAGGTGCATCGGCCAGCAAAAAAATCTCGTTTTCAATCACTGCAGAAAGAAAAAAGGCGCATCCGAAGATGCGCCTTCAGGCCCGTCTTACTCAGCCTTTGGTGTTTCACGCAAACGAATGTGCAGTTCGCGCAGTGCCTTGGCATCCACGACACCCGGCGCCTGCGTCATCACGTCGGCAGCACTCTGGGTTTTCGGGAAAGCGATCACTTCACGGATCGACTGAGCGCCGGTCATCAGCATCACCAGACGGTCCAGACCGAAGGCCAGGCCACCGTGCGGCGGTGCACCGTACTTCAACGCGTCGAGCAGGAAGCCGAACTTCTCTTCCTGTTCCGCTTCGTTGATGCCCAGCAGACGGAATACCGCCTGTTGCATCTCTTTACGGTGGATACGGATCGAACCGCCACCCAGTTCGGTGCCGTTCAGAACCATGTCGTAGGCACGGGACAGCGCGCCAGCCGGGTTGGCTTCGAGCTCTTCCGGGGTGCACTTCGGCGCGGTGAACGGGTGGTGCAGAGCAGAGAAGCTGCCGTCGTCGTTCTCTTCGAACATCGGGAAGTCGACGACCCACATCGGTGCCCACTCGCAGGTCAGCAGCTTCAGGTCGTGACCGAGCTTGATACGCAGCGCGCCCAGGGCTTCGCTGACGATCTTGGCCTTGTCGGCGCCAAAGAACACGATATCGCCGTCGACTGCACCGACGCGATCGAGGATCACGTTCAGGTTGGCTTCCGGAATGTTTTTCACGATCGGCGACTGCAGACCTTCAACACCGGCCGCGCGCTCGTTGACCTTGATGTACGCCAGGCCCTTGGCACCGTAGATACCGACGAACTTGGTGTAATCGTCGATCTGCTTGCGCGGCATGCTCGCCCCGCCTGGAACGCGCAGTGCGGCGATACGGCATTTCGGATCGTTGGCAGGGCCGCTGAAGACTTTGAAATCCACTTCTTTCAGCTGATCGGCCACGTCTACCAGTTCCAGCGGGTTACGCAGGTCTGGTTTGTCGGAACCGTAGCGGCGCATGGCTTCTTCGAAGGTCATGTGCGGGAATTCGCCGAATTCAAGATCCAGCACTTCCTTGAACAGGTTGCGGATCATGCCTTCGGTCAGGCCCATGATGTCTTTTTCGTCGAGGAAGCTGGTCTCGATGTCGATCTGAGTGAACTCAGGCTGACGGTCGGCACGCAGGTCTTCGTCGCGGAAGCACTTGGCGATCTGGTAGTAGCGGTCGAAACCGGCAACCATCAGCAGTTGCTTGAACAGCTGTGGCGATTGCGGCAGCGCGAAGAACGAACCGGCGTGGGTACGGCTCGGTACGAGGTAGTCGCGCGCGCCTTCCGGAGTCGCACGGGTCAGGATCGGCGTTTCCACGTCGAGGAAGCCGTTTTCGTCGAGGTAGCGACGGATGCTGGTGGTCATGCGCGAACGCAGACGCAGCTTCTCGGCCATTTCCGGGCGACGCAGGTCGAGGAAGCGATAGCGCAGGCGGGTTTCTTCACCGACATCGGAGAACTCGTTCAGCGGGAACGGCGGGGTTTCCGACTCGTTCAGCACTTCCAGTTCGTAGCCCAGGACTTCGATCATGCCCGACGCCATGTTGGCGTTGGTGGCACCGGCCGGACGCAGACGCACCTTGCCGGTGATCTTCACGACGTATTCGCTGCGCACGCGATCGGCGGCGGCGAAGCTCTCGGCGCGATCCGGATCGAATACCACCTGGGCCAGACCGTCACGATCACGGATATCGAGGAAAATCACCCCGCCGTGGTCGCGGCGACGGTGAACCCATCCGCAAAGGGTAATTTCCTGGCCTTCCAGGCTTTCGTTCAGTTGGCCGCAATAATGGCTGCGCATCATGGTAGTGGTTTCGCTTCTCGTAATTCGAAATTCGGTGGAGATCCCGTCGCACTCAAGCGCCCCGGAAACTCACGCATGTCGTTCGACCTGGGCCTGAACCCTAGTCAGATTTGTCGCCACCGGCCAGATTCTTCTTCGCGCCGGTCTTGAAATCGGTTTCGTACCAACCGCTGCCGCTGAGGCGAAAGCCCGGCATGGACAGCTGTTTCCTGAGCTCTGGAGCCTGACAGGCAGGGCAATCGACCAGTGGTGCGTCACTGATCTTTTGAATGGCTTCCAACTGATGACCACAGGAAGCACATTGGTAATCGTACATCGGCATGGAGTTGTCTCGGCGATCAGATTGCCAGCGCCCGCAGGGCGGTGTGGCGAAAGGGCGGGATTATATCCATTAAATGCGGCCTGTGCAGCCGCAAGACTGCACAGGCCGCCACGTCATTGGCAACCCCCGGCCGACACCGGGGCATCACGCAGGCCATGTACGACACACAGCACCCGTACAAGGCCGCTGAAGTTCTTCACCCCGCCGTGGCGCAAATGCACCTCGCGATCGACACGGGATAACAGCGCACCGACCGAACAACTGTTGTTCTCGGCCATGCGACCCAGAATATTCCAGTAGACCTGCTCCAGCCGCATGCAGGTTGCAAAACCGTTCAAACGCACCGAACGGGCCAGCGGCTGGATCAATGCCATGTCGAACTCTTCAAGAAACGGCGCCAGGGCTCCGTCCTGCCGTGAGCCGATGGCGATGTCACCTCGCCTGTCTCCACCTTCCATATCGTTGACACTCCTTTGCCATCGCTGCCTCTTGTCAAGGCAACATCCTGTCACCTCATTAAAAGCGCAGGGGCAAAGGTATATCCAGACGACTTTTTGTCCGTCTGCGTAGGATAAGCCAACACAGCAAGGAGGATCATGGAGCGGCGAGCCGCTCTCTTCATTTCCTACATTAGCGAATGCCTTTTCCCGGCCAAAACAGGCGCACGCCCCACAATTCGTGTCCGTGCGCCTCCGGCAATCAGGCTTCGAGCAGCGCCCTGAGCATCCACGCGGTTTTCTCGTGGACTTGCATGCGCTGGGTCAAAAGGTCAGCGGTCGGCTCGTCACTGACTTTATCAAGCAACGGGAAAATGCCGCGGGCGGTACGGGTGACCGCTTCCTGACCTTCGACCAATTGCCTGATCATGTCTTCGGCACTTGGCACCCCCACTTCTTCCTTGATGGAAGAAAGGCGCGCATAGGTCGCATAGGCACCCGGTGCCGGAAAGCCCAAGGCCCGGATGCGCTCGGCGATCGAGTCCACCGCCAGTGCCAGTTCGTTGTATTGCTCTTCGAACATCAGGTGCAGGGTGCGGAACATCGGACCGGTGACGTTCCAGTGGAAATTATGGGTTTTCAGATACAGCACATAGGTGTCCGACAGCAGACGCGACAACCCTTCGACGATGGACTTGCGATCCTCTTCACTGATACCGATATCGATTGCCATGTTTACCCCCTAACGGCGATTGAATTCATCCAGCAGGTGTCGCTGCACTGTAGCAAGGCCACCCTCGCCTGACAGCCCCCGTATCGACCCGATAGAGGCGACAAATCGCCCCACGCATGCCGCTGGCCGGCGTGATTTGAGTAGCTGCAGGCTTTGCTGTTAAATAGACAGCGTGTCGCTACGCCCCGTTTTCCGGGTGTTGCGCATAGGCTGATACCGGGTACGTGTCCAACGCCTCTTATAGTTTCGAAGCGAACCGTGCGCCTTCAGCTCTTCCTTGTGAGCCGTCATAACGTGAGTCAATAAAAATGTTGAAAATCGTCCACCTGCTAATGGGCGCAGCGGCGTTGCTGCTGTCGTTCATACCCAGCTTGAAATCCGAAGCCGTTCCTTACCTGCAACAACCCGATGCACTTTACCTGGCCTTTTTCGGCCTGCTGAACCTGGTCATTGCCCCGGTGATCCCTTACTGGAACAAAGGCCCGCGCCAGCATTTGCAAAACCTTGTCAGCGCCCTGCTGGTGCTCACCGTCGTGCTGCAAACCCTGACCCTGATCGCACCGATGCCGGTCATCGCCGGCCAGCCTGCGGTACTGTTCAGCCTGGCGATCGCTCTGGTTGCCGTGGTCCTGCACCTGGCCGTCAGCTTCTACAGGTCATCTCCGGCTGCCGCGCCGACCAGCTACGACATGAGCAACCGCGATACCGGTACCGTCAAGTGGTTCAACACTTCCAAGGGCTTCGGCTTTATCTCCCGGGACTCCGGCGATGATATTTTCGTGCACTTTCGCGCCATTCGTGGCGAAGGCCACCGCGTCCTGGTCGAAGGCCAGCGTGTGGAGTTCTCGGTAATGAACCGTGACAAAGGCCTGCAAGCCGAGGATGTGATCGCCGCCCTGCCGCGTCGCTGATCCAGAACGAAAAAACCGCGAACAGCCTGGCTGTCCGCGGTTTTTTATTGCCCTTACAAAATACGCAAACTCAGTAGTGCGGCGGCGGCGGCGCGTCTTCTTCAAAGGATCCGAACTGGCCGACCATTTCTTCCTGGCGCTTGAGCAGTGCGGCCATCTGCAACTGCAGACGCTCCACCACATTCTGCTGAGTCACCAGCACGTCGTTCAGCGCCTGAATGGTGTCATCCTGAAAGGCCAGGCGGCTTTCCAGATCGTTAACGCGTTGTTCCAGGCTCATGTTCAGCCCTCCAGAAACTTGAAATCTTCGTCCAGCACCAGGCGCAGTCGCTCGCGGATCGCGGCCACCTGCCCGGCACCATAAGGCGTAGCAGGACGCTTGCCCCAGACCGGCGCCGGCCATGCGGCATCATCACGCTTACGCACGATCACATGCATGTGAAGCTGACTGACGACGTTGCCCAGGGTGGCAACGTTCATTTTGTCGGCATCGAACGAGTCCTTGAGCAGTTCGGCCAGCGCGGTGGTTTCCTGCCAGAGGCGCTGCTGGTCTGCGACATCCAATTGAAACAACTCGCTGATATCGTCGCGACGAGGCACCAGGATGAACCAGGGGTAGTTGGCGTCATTGGACAGCAGCAACCGGCAGAGCGGGAAGTCACCGATGGTCAGGGTGTCCTGTTGAAGTCGTGGATCTAAAGCAAACACTGGGTGCACTCCCGGCTGATCGACATTATTCAGCTTAGTGGGCCTCCCGAGGGGACGGCGCACTAAACGACAGGACGGCAGCATACCTTCGATTGCCCGGCCCTTCACGACGAAGCAACGCCCCGACATGGAGCATTTCTGGAGATCGCGCACCAGCACAAGACCCACCGCCCCAGGTAACGCGCGGAAATGTATCATGGCTCCCCCCTGTGTTCAGGGTCATGACAGGGCTCAAGTGTTTGAATTCGGTACAGCCAGAAAAAATATTTGCACCAAAACCGTACAGCGCGTCTACGCTCAATGGCTTAGGTATCCGCCAAATACTCACTGACAGGGTGAACCGGTAACGTTTTTGATTGTCGCGGGTTGAAAACAGGTGTGACAGCACCAAGCGAGAAAGCGCGTCAACCCCCATCGAAAACGTGCCTGAGCCCCAGGGATTACAAGGTTTTTACAGCAACAGGCGGGTAAGGAAAAAAATATCCGCATTCATTTTGCGGTTTGTGCACGCTTGTTGCATTCATACTCAAATGGACTATGAGCACACCACGGGAAGTGGAAGTGCCAGGCCCAAGAAAAACAGTGGCAGGGTTGCCCGATGGAGATTCAAGTGTTTTGCCAGGGACTCTTTTTTACCGATGCAGAAAGGCCCAGAAACAGCGATAAAGTTGTCAGCCCGGCTGCATGGGTACTGTGAATTTGCGACATCGACCAAGCCATTTGCGACAGCGTCGTAAAGAACGTGAAAGGTTGTATGCGCAAGTATCGCCAACATTGTCGGCGTGATATAAGTTTGCGCCGACACAAAAAGAAAGAGCCGCCCAGATAATAAAACAGGTGGGACGGCAGTACTCTTCTAAAACCAAAGGAGCAAATCACGATGCGCGTGATGAAGTGGAGCATGATCGCACTGGCAGTTTCAGCAGCCGCCAGTACTCAATTGGCTACGGCCGCACCTTTTGTTAGTGACCAGTCTGAAGCCAAAGGCTTTGTCGAAGACGCGAAACTGACCGAGACGTTGAAGAACTACTACTTCAACCGCGACAACAAGAACGGCGGCCACGACCAGAAAGACTGGACCCAGGGTTTCCTCGGCAACTTCACTTCCGGTTACACCCAAGGCACCGTAGGCGTCGGTATCGATGCATTCGGTTACCTGGCGGTCAAACTGGATGGCGGTGACGGTACTTCCGGTACCGGTAACATGAGCCGCAGCAATACCGTCAAAGCCAACGGCTATGCCCATGACGTTGATGACAGCCAAGGCAAAGCCGGCGCAGCCATCAAATTCCGCATCTCCAAAACCGAGCTGAAAATCGGCGACCAGCAGCCAAGCACTGCTCCAGTGTTCGCTGTCGGTGGTTCCCGCGTTCTGCCGCAAACTGCCAGCGGCTTCCAGCTGCAGAGCAGTGAAATCAAAGACCTCGATCTCGAAGCCGGTCACTTCTACTCGGCTACCAGCCAGGACAAAAACGCTCGTGAAGGCGGCCTTTACGCCACCTACGCAGGCGTAGAAGCCAAAAACATCGACTACTTCGGTGGTAAATACGGCATCACTGACAACCTGACTGCATCCCTGTACGGCGCCAAGCTGGAAGACATCTGGAACCAGTACTACGCGAACGTGAACCTCACCACGCCATTCGGTGGTGACACTTCGTTGAACACTGATTTCAACATCTACCGCACCACCGACACCGGTAGCGCCAAAGCAGGCGAAATCAGCAACACCGCCTTCTCGCTGGCAACCGCGCTGTCGTTCCTGAAAGCGCACACCTTCACCCTGGCCTTCCAGAAGGTCAACGGCGACACCCCGTTCGACTACATCGGCGTGGGCAAGAACAACCGTGGTGGCGACTCGATCTTCCTCGCCAACTCCATCCAGTACTCCGACTTTAACGGTGCAGGCGAGAAATCCCTGCAAGCCCGTTACGACCTGAAAATGGCCGAGTACGGCGTGCCTGGCCTGAGCTTCATGGTTCGTTACGTCAAAGGCTGGGATATCGACGGCACCCACACTCCAGCGGGTAGCGCTTACGCCGGTCTCTACGGTGAAGATGGCAAGCACCACGAAACCAACTTTGAAGCCAAGTATGTGGTTCAAAGCGGTCCGGCAAAAGACCTGTCCTTCCGTATTCGTCAAGCGTGGCACGTTGCTAACGCTGATGAAGGCGAAGGCGACGTTAAAGAGTTCCGCCTGATCACCGAGTACCCACTGAACATCTTGTAATCGTCAGTGGTTAGTTTGGTTGAATGAAAAAGGCCCATCTTCGGATGGGCCTTTTTTGTTATCTGTCACTTGTAATAAATGCCTGACCAACAAGTCAGGCAATTAATTAGCAACCTATCATTACACCGCCGATTCCTGAACCACACGAATCACTCGCTGTGGAAACGGAATGTCAATGCCGGCAGTCTTTAAACGATCACGGGACTGTTCGTTAAACATGAACATCACATCCCAATAGTCCGCAGTTTTAACCCACACACGCAGCGAAACAGTGATCGAACTGTCTCCCAGAGTAGAAATGACCGCCTGCGGCGCCGGATCCTGCAGAACGCGATCATCCTTGGCCAGATCCAACAGCACCTGACGGGCCTTTTGCAGATCGGCTTCGTAATCGACACCCACGTCAAACACCACCTTGCGGGTTGGCTGACGGTTGGTGTTGGTAATGATGCCATTCGACAGATTGCCGTTCGGCACGATGATGGTCTTGTTGTCGCCGGTACGCAGTACGGTGTGGAAAATCTGGATGCTGTCGACAGTACCCGCCACGCCTTGCGCTTCGATCCAGTCACCGATACGGAAAGGACGGAACAGCAGAATCAGCACGCCGCCGGCGAAGTTCGCCAGGCTGCCCTGCAATGCCAGACCGATGGCCAGACCCGCCGCACCGATTGCCGCGACAAACGAAGTGGTCTCGACGCCGATCATCGACGCCACACTGACGATCAGCAGCACCTTGAGAATGATGTTGGCCAGGCTGCTGATAAAACCTTGCAGCGCCAGGTCGGCATTGCGCAGAGCCAGCAAGCCACTGAGCTTTTGCGTGACCTTGTTGATCAGCCACCAGCCGATCGCCAGGGTAATCACCGCCAGCAGAACACGGCTGCCGTATTCCATGATCATCGGAATCCACGCCTGGGACGCCTTGACCAGGTGGTCCACCTCAGCATTCAAATCCATCTTTTATCTCCTGATTTCCGGCTACCCGGGCTATGAAATATCAACGGCAGAAAGACCGAGGCCATTGGGGCTCAATCGTTTCTGCCGCTGCTTGGCCCTCGGACGCTGAAAACGCCGAGAGGTTCCCGACCGAGGTGGCTCAGTCGCGGAAGTTGTTGAACTGAAGTGGCATGCCGAATTCCTTGGCACGCAGCGCCGCAATGGCTTCCTGCAGGTCATCACGCTTCTTGCCGGTCACACGCACCTGCTCGCCCTGAATGGCGGCCTGTACCTTGAGCTTGGCTTCCTTGATGTGGCCGACGATCTTCTTCGCCAGTTCCTTGTCGATGCCTTCCTTGAGGACGGCATCCTGCTTCATCAGCTTGCCCGAGGCGAAGGAGTCTTTGACTTCGAGGCACTGCACGTCGATCTTGCGCTTGACCAGGGCCAGCTTGAGGATCTCGATCATCGCTTCCAGCTGGAAATCGGCTTCAGCGGTCAGGTGGACGGTCAGGTCCTTTTCCTTGAATTCGAAGCTGCCCTTGCCTTTCAGGTCATAACGACGATCGAGTTCCTTCACGGCGTTCTCGACCGCGTTGGTGAGTTCGTGTTTGTCCAGTTCGGATACCACGTCGAACGACGGCATGTAATCTCTCCAATAAAAAGGCGCGCTCGTTCAGGACGCGGCGCGCTTGGCTTGCGGTTAAAGTCGGGCTCATTATAACGGGTCTTTTCCCACCGACACGGCGAGCCTTGCATGCCTGTACCTTACCGAGTGAAAAACTGATGTCCACCCCCTGGCATGTGCTGGGCGCCGGAAGCCTCGGCACGCTCTGGGCCACACGTCTGGCCCGGGCCGGATTGCCTGTCCGGTTGATCCTGCGCGATATCGACCGTTTGCATGACTATGCGACGGCGGGCGGCCTGACGCTGGTGGAACAAGGCGTGGCCAGCCGTTATGCCATCCCCGCCGAAACGCCGGACAGCCCCGAACCGATCCGTCGTTTGCTGGTGGCGTGCAAGGCCTATGACGCCCAAAGCGCCGTGGCCGGTGTCGCTCATCGTCTGGCGCCAGACGCAGAACTGATTCTTCTGCAAAACGGCCTCGGCAGCCAGGAAGCGGTCGCCGCACAAGTCCCGCAGGCACGCTGCATCAGTGCATCGAGCACCGAAGGCGCATTTCGTGACGGTGACTGGCGCGTGGTGTTCGCCGGTCACGGCTACACCTGGCTCGGCGACGTCAGCCATCCCGTGGCGCCCCTCTGGCTCGACGATCTGGAAGCCGCAAAAATCCCCCACGAATGGACCGCCGACATCCTCACTCGTCTGTGGCGAAAACTGGCGCTCAACTGCGCGATCAATCCGCTGACCGTGTTGCATGACTGTCGCAACGGCGGTTTGCAGCAACACCACTGCGAAGTCGCCACACTCTGCGCCGAGTTGACCGAGCTGCTGGAACGCTGCGGTCAGCCGGCGGCAGCAGACAATCTGCAACTGGAAGTCGAGCGGGTCATTCTGGCCACAGCGGCCAATTTCTCCTCCATGTATCAGGACGTGGCCAACAAGCGCCGTACCGAAATCAGCTATCTGTTGGGCCATGCCTGCAAAGTCGCGCAACGCCATCAATTGAACCTGCCGCATCTACAACAATTGCAGCAACGGCTGACAGCCCATCTGTACAGTCTCGGATTGCCCGTCGACTGAGCAGCGGCTACGCTGCCCACTTGTTCCTTTGCTGCGATAACCCCGATGCCATTGCGCCAGCGCCTCGAAAACCTGCCGGTCGGCCAGAAACTGCTGGCCGCCCTGCTGGTGCTGTTGACCACCGTGTTACTGGTCGCCAACCTGACCTTCATCAGCGCGGCCTATTACATTTCCCAGGAGAGCATGGCGCCGCAGGCGCTGCAGACCATTGGCCGGCTGGTCGCGAACCCGAGCCTGATCGCCGAAGCGCTGCAATCACCGCAGAACGCCGAACGCCTGCTCAAGGAGCTCGACAGCTACTCGCCGCTGCGAGCCGCTGCCCTGTATGACGGCAAGGGTGATCGTATTGCGCAGGTACAACGCGGCGACAAACTCAACCTGCCGGAACGCTACCGGCACATCGAAGCCTGGCAACTGACCGAGTTTCGCAGCAATCAACTGATCACCCTGCCCCGCCCCGGCACTGCGCCGGGTCATCTGCTGCTGGTGGCCAGCAGCGAACTGCCGATGGCGTTCTACACCGGCACCCTGACGGCGAGTCTGGGAATCCTGATTTTCAGCGTCCTGCTGTGGCTGGTGATTGCCCGGCAAATCAAGCGCCTGATCACTCGACCCATCCACGAACTCGAAGAGCTGTCCCGCCAGGTCACCCGCGAGGAGAACTATGCCCTGCGCGCTTCCCGTGGCAACCACGACGAAATCGGCAGCCTGGCCGAGGCGTTCAACACCATGCTTTCACGCATCGAGGCCCGCGAGCAGCAGCTCAAGCGCGCCCGCGATGACTCGCAAGCCGCCTACGATCAGGCACAGGGCCTGGCCGAAGAAACCCGCCACACCAACCGTAAGCTGGAGCTGGAAGTCCAGGTGCGCAGCAAGATCGAGAAAAAGCTCACGGGCTTCCAGAACTACCTCAACAGCATCATCGACTCCATGCCCTCGGCGCTGATTGCCCTCGACGAGCAGCTCTACGTCACCCAGTGGAACCAGGAGGCCAGCGCCCTCTCCGGAACGCGGCTGGACGAAGCGCTGAACCAGCCGATCTTCCTTGCCTTCGAACCGCTCAAGCCGTTTCTGCCGCAACTCAAGCAGACCGTCGAACAACACACGGTGGCGAAGATCGAGCGAGTGACGTGGTTCAAGGACGACGAGCCCAAGCACTACGCCCTGACCTTCTACCCGCTGATGGGCGGTGCCGGGCGTGGTGTGGTGATCCGGATCGACGACATCACCCAGCGCCTGTCCCTGGAAGAAATGATGGTGCAGTCGGAGAAAATGCTCTCGGTTGGCGGTCTCGCTGCCGGCATGGCCCACGAAATCAACAACCCGCTGGGCGCGATCCTGCATAACGTGCAAAACATTCGTCGGCGCCTGTCGCCCGACCTGCCGAAGAACCTCGAACAGGCCGAGCAACTGGGTATCGAGCTGGAGACCGTGAACCGCTACCTGCAAGGCCGGGAAGTCCCGCAACTGCTCGACGGCATTCAACAGGCCGGGGCCCGGGCAGCAAAGATCGTCACCCACATGCTCAGTTTCAGCCGTCGCAGCACCCGTCAGATGGCGCCATGCGACCTGCCGGCACTGATCGATCAGGCCGTGGAAATCGCCGGCAACGATTTCGACCTGGCCATCGGCTTCGATTTCAAGGGGCAGGCGATCATCCGTCAGTTCGACCCGGCACTGGGCCCTGTGCCAGGCACCGCCAATGAACTTGAGCAGGTGCTGCTCAACCTGCTGAAAAACGCCGCGCAAGCGATTCACCAGCGCGAAGACGACAGCGAACCAGGGCGGATCATTCTGCGCACCCGACTCAATCCGCCATGGGCCGAGATTCAGGTCGAAGACAATGGCATCGGCATGAGCGAGAACGTGCGCAAACGGACGTTCGAGCCGTTCTTCACCACCAAGGAAATCGGCCAGGGCACCGGGCTCGGCCTGTCGGTGTCGTACTTCATCATCACCAACAACCACAAAGGGCAGATGGAAGTGCAGTCCACACCCGGGCAAGGCACTTGCTTCACCCTGCGCCTGCCGCTCGTGCAACCGGCACCCATCGCTGCAGAAACCAATCAACTACCGAGGTAAACCATGGGCTTTCGCTTGTCGAAGATTTACACCCGCACCGGCGACAAAGGCGAAACCGGACTTGGCGACGGCCGCCGCGTACCCAAGGATCATCCGCGGATCGAGGCAATTGGCGAGGTCGACACCCTGAACAGTCAGGTCGGCGTGCTGCTGGCCGGATTGATTGCCGAGCGCGAAGACTACCCCGGGCTCAACGAGTTGATCGAAGTTCTGGCGCCTTGTCAGCACCGACTGTTTGATCTGGGTGGCGAGCTGGCAATGCCGGAATATCAGGCGCTGAACACAGCAGAAATCGAGCGACTGGAAGCGGCCATCGATGTGTGGAACGAAGAGTTGGGGCCGCTGGAGAACTTCATTCTGCCTGGCGGCTCGATGCTGATTGCCCAGGCGCATGTTTGCCGCAGCCTGGCGCGCAGTGCCGAGCGTCGTTGTCAGCATTTGAATGCGATCGAGCCGTTGGCCGGGGTTGGCCTGGCTTATATCAATCGCTTGTCGGATCTGTTGTTTGTCGCGGCCAGGTTGATTGCGCGACGCCAGGGTATTGCCGAGATTCTGTGGCAACCGGCGGCGAAACCTTCAGAGGTGTAGCGCCGATCAGGACGCCTTCGCGAGCAGGCTCGCTCCCACAGGGAATGTATTCCTATAGTTGGAATGCAATCAAATGTGGGAGCGAGCCTGCTCGCGAAGGGGCCAGATGCGTCAATGCTAAATCAAGCTTCTGGCCAGAACGCCCGAATCCCCGCCACACCCTGCGCCCCGGCACTCCACGCTTTCTCGCGCTCGGCCGGGCCGACTCCACCCAGCAGGAATACCGGTTTGCTGAAGCCCTCGATCAACGTCGATGCCTGCTCCCAGCCCAACGGTTGCGCGTCCGGGTGAGTCAGGGTCGGCTGCACCGGCGACAGGGTGACGAAATCCACGCCCATCTGCTCGGCCAGCGCGAGCTCTTCAACATTGTGGCAGGACGCCGCCAGCCAGCGCTCCGCCGGTAGCGGACGCCCTGCGGCCGCGTACTTGCGCAGTTGCGCCGAGGTGATGTGCCAACCGGCGGACGGGAAATCCCCCAGCCACTCGAACGGCCCCTTGATCATCAACTGCGCCTTGCCGGCACAAAGGCCGACCGCGTCCACCGCCAGATCGCGGTACTTCGGATCATAGCCATTGGGTGCTCGCAGCTGGATCAGCTTGATGCCACCGGCAATCGCTTTCTGGATACCACGCAGCAACGCCGGGGTTTCCAGATCTTGCGGGGTTATCAGGTATTCAGCGGGCAGACGCGCTGCCGCGACGATCGGCTGGTTGGCCGCCGGGAATTCGTAATTCGTCAGTTCCCTGGCCGACACCCAGGCCAATGGCTGGCCTTCGGCGCCGTGGGGTTCGCCGGTGAAGCTCGAGACTTCCCAGACATCCAGCAACACCTGTTTGTCCGGGTAATCGTGGCGAACCTTGATCAGCGGGCGGGCGGCGCCGACGACAATGCCCAGTTCTTCCTGCAGCTCACGGGCCAGCGCGGTTTCCACCGACTCATCGGCCTCGACCTTGCCACCGGGAAATTCCCACAGCCCCCCCTGATGCTGGGTGTCAGCACGGCGGGCGATGAGAATTTTGCCGCTGTCGTCACGAATGACGGCAGCAGCGACGTGTACACGTTTCACGACTGCAACTCCTCCAGTCCGGCCTTTTGCCAGGCTTTGAAGGCCGGCCATTGGTAGACGGTTTCAACATAGGCTTCATCTTCGGCCGGCAGCTTCACCTGATAGGTACGCAGACGCACGGCAATCGGTGCGAAGAACGCATCAGCCAGCGACACCCGACCAAACAGGAACGGCCCGGCCTCGGTCGCCGCCGCCCGGCATTCGGCCCACAGCGCGAGCATCCGCTCGACATCGACCTTCACTTCCGGCGGCACCGGATTGAGCGGTGCGTCGTGGCTCAGGTTGAACGGCATGTGATTGCGCATGGCAAAGAAGCCGCTGTGCATCTGCGCACAGGCAGAGCGCGCCTGAGCACGAGCGGCGATGTCGGTCGGCCAGAGTTGCTCGGAAGGAAACTGTTCGGCCAGGTATTCGGCAATTGCCAGCGAGTCGGCGACGGTGCCACGGGCGGTTTTCAGCAACGGCACCTTGCCGGTAGGCGAATGCTTGAGCAACCGCTCGCGGGTGTCGGGTTTGCCGAGCTTGATCAGTTCTTCGGTGTAGGGCGCGCCGGTCAGCTCAAGCGCCAGTGCCGCGCGCAGGGACCAGGAGGAAAGCAGTTTGTCGCCGATGATCAGGTGAAGGCTCATGTTCGGGTCCTTTCATGGGACAGAAGAAAAGGAGGTCCGCAGACCTCCCTCTTCGGCAGGGATCAGGTGCGGTATTCGGCGTTGATCTTCACGTATTCGTGGGACAGGTCGGTGGTCCAGATGGTTTCGCTGCAATCGCCGCGACCCAGTTCGATACGGATAGTGATTTCTTCCTGCTGCATCACCGCCGAGCCCTGGGCTTCGGTGTAGGTCGCGGCGCGGGCGCCACGGCTGGCGATGCACACATCGCCGAGGAACACGTCGATCTTGCTCACGTCCAGATCCGGTACACCTGCACGGCCCACGGCGGCGAGGATACGGCCCCAGTTCGGGTCGGAGGCAAACAGTGCAGTCTTGATCAGCGGCGAGTGCGCCACGGTATAACCGACGTCCAGGCATTCCTGGTGATTGCCGCCACCGTTGACTTCAACGGTCACGAACTTGGTCGCGCCTTCGCCGTCACGCACGATGGCCTGAGCCACGTCCATGCACACCTCGAACACGGCCTGTTTCAGCTTGGTGAACAGCTCGCCTTCGGCACGGGTGATTTCCGGCAGCGCAGCCTTGCCGGTAGCAATCAGCATGCAGCAGTCGTTGGTCGAGGTGTCGCCGTCGATGGTGATGCGGTTGAACGACTTGTTGGCGCCGTCCAGCATCAGGTTGTGCAACACGTCGCGGGAGACTTTGGCGTCGGTGGCAATGTAACCGAGCATGGTCGCCATGTTCGGACGGATCATGCCCGCGCCTTTGCTGATGCCGGTGACGGTGATGGTCACGCCGTCATGCTGGAACTGGCGGCTGGCGCCTTTTGGCAGCGTGTCGGTGGTCATGATGCCGGTGGCGGCGGCTTCCCAGTTGTTTTCCGACAGATCGTCCAGCGCGGCCTGCAAGGCGCCTTCGATCTTCTCGACCGGCAGCGGCTCGCCGATCACGCCGGTGGAGTACGGCAGAATCTGGCTGGCATCGACGCCGGTCAGCTCGGCCAGCTTCGCGGTCGTACGCTCGGCGGCGGCCAGGCCCGGCTCGCCGGTGCCCGCGTTGGCGTTGCCGGTGTTGGTCAACAGGTAGCGCACAGCGTTCTGCACGCGTTTCTTGGCCAGGATCACCGGCGCTGCACAGAAAGCGTTCAACGTGAACACGCCCGCCACGGTAGAACCTTCGGCACAGCGCATCACGACGACATCCTTGCGCCCCGGGCGCTTGATGCCGGCCGAAGCGATACCGAGTTCAAAACCGGCGACCGGGTGCAACGTTGGCAAAGGACCAAGACCAACAGCCATGAATGCGCTCCTTACTCAATGATGTCAGCACCGCCAAGCGTAGTGACGGTGGTGTAAATGGCAAAACGCCGCGACGGCTGGTGCCGGTCGCGGCGCGGGTATTTCAGCGATTGAAACGGGGTTTACTGGATCTGCCCGTGGCAATGCTTGAATTTCTTGCCCGAACCGCAGTAGCACAGCTCGTTGCGGCCCAGTTTCTGCTCGTTGCGAACCGGCGCGGTGGCCAGCGCCACATCGACCTCTTCACCGACCAGTGCTTCCGGCTGCTCCAGACCTGGCGCCTCGGCGTGTTCGAACTGCATGCGAGCAGCCAGTGCTTCGGCTTCCTGACGCAGGCGTTGTTCTTCTTCGGCCGGATCTTCGCGGCGAACCTGAACGTGCGACAGCACACGAATCGAGTCGCGCTTGATCGAATCCAGCAGCTCGGAGAACAGCGTGAAGGACTCGCGCTTGTATTCCTGTTTCGGGTTCTTCTGCGCATAACCACGCAGGTGGATGCCGTGACGCAGGTGATCCATGGTCGACAAGTGGTCTTTCCACAGGTCGTCCAGCACGCGCAGCACGATTTGTTTCTCGAAGGAGCGCAGTGCGTCGGCACCGGCCTGGTCTTCTTTCTCGTTGTACGCGGCGATCAGCTCGTTCATCAGCTTCTCGCGCAGGGTTTCTTCGTACAGGTGATCGTCTTCGTCGAGCCATTGCTGGATCGGCAGCTTCACGCCGAAGTCGCTGGCAATCGCGGCTTCCAGACCGGCCACGTCCCACTGCTCGGGCAGCGATTGTGGCGGAATGTGCGCGCTGACGGTGGCGTTCAGGACGTCCTGACGGAAGTCAGCGATGGTTTCGCCGATGTTGTCCGCAGCCAGCAACGTGTTGCGCATGTGATAGATCACTTTACGCTGTTCATTGTTGACGTCGTCGAACTCCAGCAGCTGTTTACGAATGTCGAAGTTGCGACCTTCAACCTTGCGCTGGGCCTTTTCGATGGCGTTGGTCACCATGCGGTGCTCGATCGCTTCGCCAGGCTGCATGCCCAGGGCCTTCATGAAGTTCTTCACCCGGTCGGAGGCGAAGATGCGCATCAGGCTGTCTTCCAGCGACAGGTAGAAGCGGCTGGAACCGGCGTCGCCCTGACGGCCGGCACGGCCACGCAACTGGTTGTCGATACGACGGGATTCGTGACGCTCGGACGCGATCACCTGCAGACCGCCGGACTCCAGCACCTGCTGGTGACGCTTCTGCCAGTCGGCCTTGATCTGCGCGATCTGCTCCGGGGTCGGGTTTTCCAGCGATGCGACTTCAACTTCCCAGTTGCCGCCCAACAGGATGTCGGTACCGCGACCGGCCATGTTGGTCGCGATGGTCAGGGCGCCCGGACGGCCGGCCTGCGCGATGATCTCGGCTTCTTTTTCGTGGAACTTGGCGTTCAGGACCTTGTGTTCGATGCCTTCCTTCACGAGCAGTGCGGACATGTGCTCGGAGGTTTCGATGGTTGCAGTACCCACCAGCACCGGACGGCCGGCAGCCATGCTTTCCTTGATGTCATTGACGATCGCCGCGTATTTCTCTTCGGCGGTCAGGAACACCAGGTCGTTGTAGTCCTTACGGGCCAACGGCTTGTTGGTCGGAATCACGATGACCTGCAGACCATAGATCTGATGGAACTCGAACGCTTCGGTGTCGGCGGTACCGGTCATGCCGGACAACTTGTCGTACAGACGGAAGTAGTTCTGGAACGTGGTCGATGCCAGGGTCTGGCTCTCGGCCTGGATGTTCAGGTTTTCCTTGGCCTCGATAGCCTGGTGCAGGCCTTCGGACAGACGACGGCCGGGCATGGTACGGCCGGTGTGTTCGTCGACCAGCACGACCTGGCCGTCCTGCACGATGTATTCAACATTGCGATGGAACAGCTTGTGCGCACGCAGACCGGCGTAAACGTGGGTCAGCAGGCTCAGGTTGTGCGCCGAGTACAGGCTCTCGCCTTCGGCCAGCAGGCCGATGCTGGTCAGCTGGTCTTCGATGAACTGGTGACCGGCTTCGTTGAGTTCGACCTGACGGGTCTTCTCGTCAACGGTGTAATGGCCTTCCTGGGTGACTTCGCCTTCGACTTCTTCGACATGCAGCTTGAGTTTCGGGATCAGCTTGTTGATCTCGATGTACAGCTTGGAGCTGTCCTCGGCCTGACCGGAAATGATCAGCGGGGTACGCGCTTCGTCGATGAGGATGGAGTCGACTTCGTCGATCACGGCAAAATTGAGTTCGCGCTGGAATTTCTCTTCCATGCTGAACGCCATGTTGTCGCGCAGGTAGTCGAACCCGAATTCGTTGTTGGTGCCGTAGGTGATGTCGGCGGCGTAGGCGGCGCGCTTTTCTTCCGGCGGCTGGAAAGGCGTCACGATGCCGACGCTCAGACCGAGGAATTCATACAGCGGACGCATCCAGTTGGCGTCGCGGCGGGCCAGGTAATCGTTCACGGTCACAACGTGCACGCCCTTGCCGGACAGCGCGTTGAGGTAAACGCCCAGGGTACCCACCAGGGTCTTGCCTTCACCGGTGCGCATTTCGGCAATCTTGCCTTCGTGCAAGGTCATGCCGCCAATCAGCTGGACGTCGAAGTGGCGCATGCCCATGACCCGCTTGCCGGCTTCGCGGGCGACCGCAAAAGCTTCCGGCAACAGCTTGTCGAGGGTCTCCCCTTTGGCAATGCGGTCTTTGAACTCTGCGGTCTTGGCGCGCAGTTGATCGTCCGAGAGGGCGACCATCTTCTCTTCGAAGGCATTGACGAGCTGCACCGTCTTGAGCATGCGTTTGACTTCACGCTCGTTCTTGCTTCCAAAAAGTTTCTTTAACAAAGGCGCAAACATATCGGCAGGATCTTCCACACTAAAGGGATGGAGGGCGGCCCCGTGAGTCGCCCGTGCAGCCCTCATGGCCGCATGCGAACGAGCATTCTACCCGGAAACGGTGGTGAGGAAAGTGGGGATATTCCACGATGCTGGCACTGCGCTTTGACGGGGCTCACTTAAAATAGGGGCGTTTTGCTCAACTTCAAGCCGTTGGCAACAGAAGTTAGTCGTTGATTTAATGGGTAAAGCAGGGACAAAAGCAATGGGCGAGTGAAATGGGGTCCATCTGCTACCATGGCGCCTTTGCTACTTCAGGTGTTGGATCATGGCATTTCGCCCTCTTACCGCCAGAGCGCCCGCCGTTCTGCTACGCGAAGCCAGGCCGTTGAAAGCCATCCTCGGCCATGCTCAACGCCTGGCACACCTGCAGCGTCTGCTCGACAGCCAGCTGCAACCCGCCGCCCGCGAGCACTGCCATGTGGCCAAGTGGCGCGAAGGCGAACTGTCGCTGGTGGTCACCGACGGCCATTGGGCCACTCGCCTGCGCTATCAGCAAAAGCGCCTGCTGCGGCAACTGCAGATGTTCGACGAATTCGCCGGTCTGACGCGGATCAAGTTCTCGGTGCGACCTCCCGTCATCCAGTCCAGGCCATCCGGGCACACGATGGACCTGTCGACGGATGCCGCGGCGACCATTCAATCGACCGCCGACGGGATCAGCGATCCGAACCTGCGGGCGGCGCTGGAGCGTCTGGCAGCGCACGCCAAGGCCAAATCCTGACCCTGGCGCGCCCGTCACAGTTCTTAGCGGCGCTTGCTGCCACCGAGCAACGACCCCATCAATCCCCGCACCAACTGACGTCCCAACTGGTTCGCCGCTTGACGCATCGCCGACTTCAAAGCCTGACCCGCGGCAGTCCCGAGGAATTCCCCGGCCTTGTCCGCCAGACTTGGCTCCTCGGCTGCCGGCTTGCCAGGTATTGCCTCGGCTTCAGGCCCCAGGTTCTTGCGCCCGGTGAGGATTTCATAAGCCGACTCGCGGTCGATCGGCTTGTCATAACGGCCCTTGAACGGCGAGCCGGCAATCAGCACCGTGCGTTCGGTCTCGGTCAAAGGCCCGATCCGCGACTGCGGCGGTGCCACCAGCACACGCTGAACCATTTCCGGGGTGCCCTTTTCCTGCAAGGTGCCGACGAGCGCCTCGCCAATCCCGAGTTCGGTCAATACCGATAACGTATCGAACGCCACATTCGACCGGAAACCATCCGCCACCGCACGCAGGGATTTCTGCTCTTTGGCGGTGAACGCCCGTAGACCGTGCTGAACCCGCAAGCCCAGCTGTGCCAGCACGTTGTCCGGCAGGTCGCCCGGCGACTGGGTGACGAAATACACCCCGACGCCCTTGGAGCGGATCAGCCGCACCACTTGTTCCAGACGCTCCTGCAAGGCCTTGGGCGTATCGCCGAACAGCAAGTGCGCTTCATCGAAGAACAGCGCCAGCAGCGGTTTGTCGGCATCGCCCCGCTCCGGCAGTTGCTCGAACAGCTCGGCGAGCAGCCACAGCAGAAACGTCGCGTAGACCTTCGGCGCTTCATGTACCAGACGACTGGCATCCAGTAAATGAATGCGTCCGCGACCGTCGGCGGCCGGTTGCAGGATGTCTTCCAGTTGCAGCCCCGGTTCGCCGAACAAGGCTTCGGCCCCTTGCTGTTCAAGGACCGCCAGACGCCGCAATAGCGCCTGGCTGGAACCGGTGGTGAACAGCGCCGCGTCTTCGCCCAGCAACTGCGGATTGTCCTTGAGGTGATTGAGCAGTGCCTTCAGGTCTTTCAGGTCCAGCAGCAACAGGCCTTCACGGTCGGCGACCTTGAACGCCGCGTACAACGCCGACTGCTGGCTGTCGGTCAGCTCCAGCAACGCACCGATCAATAACGGCCCCATTTCACTCAGCGTGGTGCGCAGCGGATGACCGGACTCCCCGTGAATGTCCCACAAGGTCACGGGATAAGCCTGAGGTTTGTAGTTGAGCCACGGCATCCCGGCGATGCGCTCGGCGACCTTGCCCTGAGGGTTGCCGGCAGCGCCGAGGCCGCACAGGTCACCTTTGATGTCGGCGGCGAACACCGCGACGCCGGCGTCGCTGAAAGCTTCGGCCAGCCTCTGCAAAGTGACGGTCTTGCCGGTGCCGGTCGCCCCGGCCACCAGTCCGTGACGGTTGGCCAGGCGCATCGCCTGGGCGATCGGTTGCCCGGCGAGATCGGCGCCGATTACGAGTTGCGAAGAGTCAGGCATTTGGTCACCCAATAGTTAATCTTTGTCGAGCATGGCCGATAGAAAGGAGTGAGAGACCCGATCAAAAGTCAGGTCCGTGATTTCCCTAAGGAGAGACGGAAATATCACTCAGCGTTCACACCTGCCCATTTTGCGCGCCTTTATAAAAGCACGCCCTGGACATTAAGACCTTAGCGGAACCCCAAGCCATGAACAAAAATCTACGCTTCAGCCATAAAATCCTGCTTGCCGCCGCCCTCATCGTCATTGCCGCCTTTGCCTCGTTCACGCTGTACAACGACTGGCTGCAGCGCAATGCAATCCGCGACGACCTGAACAACTACCTCAACGAGATGGGCGAAGTCACCGCCGACAACATCCAGACCTGGCTCACCGGGCGCATCCTGCTGATCGAGAACGCCGCACAGAACATCGCCATCAATCCCGAGCCGGCCGCCGTCGCCAGCCTGCTGGAACAGAAAGCCCTGACATCGACGTTCATGGCGTCCTACCTCGGCGACGCCACCGGGCACTTCACCATCCGTCCGGATGCGAAAATGCCGGACGGTTTCGATCCGCGGGTCCGCCCCTGGTATAAGGGTGCCGAAAGCAGCAGCACCTCGACCCTGACCGAACCGTACATCGACGCCGCCACCGGCCAGACCATCATTTCCATCGCCACCGCCGCGAAAAAGGCCGGCCAGAGCGTCGGCGTGGTGGGCGGTGACCTGAGCCTGCAAACCCTGATCGACACCCTCAGCGCCCGGGACTTCTCCGGCATGGGCTATGCGTTCCTGGTCAGCGCCGACGGCAAGATCCTTGTGCACCCGGACAAGGCCCTGGTGATGAAATCGCTCAAAGAAGCCTATCCGCAGGACACCCCGCGCATCAGCAGCGATTTCAGTGAAATCACTGTCGACGGCAAGACCCGCATCGTCACGTTTGCCCCGATCAAGGGCCTGCCGTCGGTGAACTGGTACATCGGCCTGTCAGTCGACAAGGACAAAGCGTTCTCGATGCTCAGCCAGTTCCGCACCTCGGCCGTGATCGCGACCGTGATTGCGGTGGCGATCATCATCGCCCTGCTCGGCATGCTGATCCGCATCCTGATTCAGCCGCTGCACGTCATGACCCGCGCCATGGAAGACATCGCCGACGGCGAAGGTGACCTGACCAAACGTCTGACCATTCAGAACCAGGACGAATTCGGCGTGCTCGGCACGGCATTCAACCGCTTCGTCGAGCGGATTCACGGCTCGATCCGCGAAGTGTCGTCCGCCACCGGGCAAGTCAACGAAGTCGCCCTGCGCGTGGTCGCGGCGTCCAACTCGTCGATGTACAACTCCGACCAGCAAGCCTCGCGCACCAACAGCGTGGCTGCCGCGATCAATCAGCTCGGTGCCGCCGCCCAGGAAATCGCCCGCAACGCCGCACAAGCCTCGACCCAGGCCAGCGACGCCCGTGGCCTGGCCGAAGACGGCCAGCAAGTGGTGGATCGCAGCATCAAGGCAATGAATCAGTTGTCGAGCATGCTCAGTGCGTCCAGCAGCAACATCGAGTCGCTGAACAGCAAGACCGTGAACATCGGCCAGATCCTGGAAGTGATCACCAGCATTTCCCAGCAGACCAACCTGCTGGCGCTCAACGCCGCCATCGAGGCTGCGCGTGCCGGTGAAGCCGGCCGTGGATTTGCCGTGGTAGCGGATGAAGTACGCAACCTTGCCCACCGCACCCAGGAATCGGCGCAACAGGTGCAGACCATGATCGAGGAGCTGCAAGTCGGCGCCCGCGAATCGGTCAGCACCATGAGCGACAGCCAGCGCCACAGCCAGGACAGCGTGGAAATCGCCAACCTGGCCGGCGAGCGCCTGAACAGCGTGACCCAGCGTATCGGCGAAATCGACGGGATGAACCAGTCGGTGGCCACCGCGACCGAGGAACAGACCGCCGTGGTCGAGTCGATCAACGTGGACATTACCGAGATCAATACCCTGAACCAGGAAGGCGTCGAGAACCTCCAGGCAACCTTGCGTGCCTGCTCGGATCTTGAGCAGCAGGCTTCGCGATTGAAGCATCTGGTTGGCAGCTTCCGCATTTAAAGCCGCTCTGCCGGTCGTCTTCGTCGTTCGTTACCATCCGACGAAGACGGCCAACAATCCCTCCGAAACCAGCCCTGCCCCCCACCGCGAAACCCCGACCGAACATCTATTCTTGATAAGGGTCAACCTAGGGAGATCAACGCGGAGGGTCGTTTACTGTGCATATCGCCGACATCACCATGTTCTACGCCCCGGCCAGCGGCGGCGTGCGCACCTATCTGGACGCCAAGCACCGTCGTCTGGGCGTGAAGCCCGGGATCCGCCACAGCCTGCTGATCCCCGGCGCGCGTTACGGCGAGCATGATGGCGTTTACACGGTTCCCGCCCCCGCCCTGCCCTTCGGCAAAGGCTATCGTTTTCCCCTGCGCCTGGCCCCGTGGCGAAACGTCCTGCAGGACTTGCAACCGGATCTGATCGAAGTCGGCGATCCGTACCTCACCGCCTGGGCCGCGCTCGATGCGCGTCGGCAACTGGATGTGCCGGTGATCGGTTTCTATCACTCCGACCTGCCGCTGTTGGTGGGCAACCGAATGGGCCACTGGGTCACGCCGAATATCGATGCGTATGTGCGCAAGTTGTACGGTAATTTCGACCGGGTGCTGGCGCCCAGCCAGGTCATGGCCGACAAGCTCAGCGGGCTGGGGGTGCGCAACGTCTTCGTGCAGCCGCTGGGCGTTGACCTGCAGACCTTCCACCCCGATGCCCGCGACGCCGCGTTGCGCAGCGAACTGGGGATCGCCGAGGACACGCGCCTGTTGATCTTCGCCGGTCGGGGCTCCAAAGAGAAAAACCTGCCGGTGCTGCTCGATTGCATGAAGCGTCTGGGCCCGCGTTATCACTTGCTGCTGGTCGGCTCGTCGATGCCGGCGTCCGTCCCGGCCAACGTCAGCGTGATCGACCGCTTCTGCCCGGCCGCACAGGTCGCACGCCTGATGGCCAGTGCCGACGCGCTGATCCATGCCGGCGATCAGGAAACCTTCGGCCTGGTGATTCTGGAGGCCATGGCCTGCGGCATTCCGGTGGTGGCGGTGGCGGCCGGGGCGTTCGAGGAGATCGTCAGCGAATCCTGCGGCCTGCTTTGTGCGCCGAACAATGCGCAAGCCATGGCCAATGCCGTGCGTGAGCTGTTCAGCCGCGGGACTGGCTCACTTGGTCAACAGGCGCGCCAACATGTCGAGCGCAATTACGCCTGGGACACCGTGGTCGACAGCCTGCTGGGCCACTACCACGCCGTACTCGGCGATTCAGCTCCGTGGGTGGCCAATGGCTGAATCTCACGAGCGCCCGGCGGTGATGCTGGTGCTGCATGACGTGGCCCCCTCCACGTGGGCCGATTATCGAGGATTCGTCGACGCCGTTGACCGGTTGGGCAACGTACCGATGACGTGGCTGGTGGTCCCGGACTTCCATCGACACGATGCCCTTGAGGCTCACCCGGCGTTCTGTCGAATGCTCGACGAGCGCGTCGCACGCGGCGATGAACTGGCCTTGCACGGCCACTTTCATGAAGACACCGAACCCGGCCCGCGAACGGCGCGCGACTGGTTCATGCGCCGGGTCTACACCCATGAAGGCGAGTTTTATCAACTGTCCCGTGAAGCCGCCCTCGCCCGCCTGCACCCCGGCATCGATCTGTTTCGGCGCCACGACTGGCCGCTGCACGGTTTCGTCGCCCCGGCCTGGCTGATGAGCGCCGGCACGCGCCTGGCACTGCGCGAACTGCCGCTGCGCTACACCAGCGATCCGCAGCATCTTTATCACTTGCCGGATTTCACTGCGGTCGAAGCCCCGGGACTGGTCTGGAGCGCACGCAGCGCCTGGCGTCGCGGCATGTCGAAGGTCATCAGCGAACAGCGTGAGCAGCGCTGGCGTCAGGCGCCGGTGATTCGTCTAGGCTTGCACCCGGTGGACATGCGCCATCGGTTTTCCCGGGATTACTGGTGGCGCACCCTTGAACGACTGTTGGCGGACGGACGCGTGCCCATGACCAAAATCGACTGGCTGACGCGCCAGCGCACTCAAGCCGAGCGTGCCGCTTGAGTCGCGGCATTCTGTTGCTGATCGGCCTGCTGGTGGCCGTGGCGGTTCCTGTGCTGCTTGGTGGCGGCGAGACTTGGGAGCGTCTTCAAGCTTTCCCGCTCAATTGGCTGCTGATCATGTTCGCCATGGTGCTGCTGTGCTGGGGCATCAACACCCTGCGCCTGCGGCTGTTGCTCGGCGATCAGCGTGACCGGGTCACGCCCGTCAAAAGCCTTGGGGTAGTCATGGCCGCCGAATTCGCCTGGTGCGCCACGCCCGGCGGCAGCGGAGGGCCGTTGACGATCATGGCGCTGCTGGCGCGCAGCGGCGTGCGCCCGGCCCGGGGCAGCGCCGTGTTTGCGATGGATCAGTTGAGCGATCTGCTGTTTTTTCTCTGCGCCCTGAGCGGGATCCTGATCTACGCGTTGTTCCAGCATCTCAGCGACCGTATGGAATGGCTGCTGATCGTCAGTGCCCTGTCGTTGACCGGCGGACTGTTCAGTTGCGTGCTGGTCGCGCGCTATCACCGTCGATTGATTCGCCTGAGCGGACGCCTGCTGGCCGGGATGAACGTCGAACCGCGTACCCGACGGCGCTGGGCGCGGCAGTTGCTGCACTTTCTGGCCGCATTCACCGATGCGCTGAAATTGCCGTGGCAGACATTGATCAAGGTGTTCGTCCTGACCTGCGTGCATTGGTCGCTGCGTTACAGCGTGCTGTATCTGGCGCTGCGCGGGCTGGGGGCGGATGTGCAGTGGGCCTGGACGTTTCTGATTCAGATGCTTTCGCTGGGTGCGGGGCAGTTCAGCCTGCTGCCGGGCGGTGCCGGTGCGGCGGAATTGACCTCGGCGGCGCTGCTGGCGCCGATGGTCGGCAAATCGACCGCGGCGGCGGCGATCCTGATCTGGCGGGTGGTGACGTATTACTTCTACCTGCTGGTGGGTGGCCCGGTGTTTCTGTTGATGCTGGGCAGACCGTTGCTGAAAAAATTGCTGAGCGTCAGACAGGCTTCTTGAGGTCGTCCTCTTCGTCCTTGAGTTGCTCCCACAGTTCGGCAGCACCGGGAAACTCCGTGCCGTCCTCCGGGCTCAGGTCATCCGGGTCATAGCGACTCAGGCAGCCTTCGCCAAGGGTGGCGGGGGCTTTGGAAGTGGCTTTGTCCAGTGGATCGCTCATGAACGCTTCCTCACAAGGCTGCAACAAGGCAAAAAAAAGGGCCTGAGGCGATTGAACGCCCAGGCCCTTTGTTTTTCAACCGAAAGCTTCGATCAGAACACCACGGTCTTGTTGCCGTGCACCAACACGCGGTCTTCCAGGTGATAGCGCAGGCCACGGGCCAGCACCATCTTCTCGACGTCACGGCCGAAACGCACCATGTCTTCAATGCTGTCGCTGTGGCTGACACGCACCACGTCCTGCTCGATGATCGGGCCGGCATCCAGCTCTTCGGTCACGTAGTGGCAGGTTGCGCCGATCAGCTTCACGCCGCGCAGCGAGGCCTGGTGATACGGCTTGGCACCGACGAACGACGGCAGGAAGCTGTGGTGAATGTTGATGACCTTGTGAGCGTATTCGCGGCACATGTCCGGCGGCAGGATCTGCATGTAGCGCGCCAGCACCACCACTTCGGCGTCATGCTGCTTGACCAGGCGCGACACTTCGTCGAAGGCCGGCTGCTTGTCCTGCGGATTGACCGGGACGTGGTAATAAGGAATGCCGTGCCACTCGACCATGCTGCGCAGGTCATCGTGGTTGGAAATCACGCAGGAGATCTCGCAATCGAGTTCATCGCTGTGCCAACGGTGCAACAGGTCGGCCAGGCAGTGGGATTCACGGCTGGCCATCAGCACCACGCGCTTCTTCTGCTCGGTGTCGGTGATGCGCCAGTCCATCGAGAACTCTTCGGCGATCGGCGCAAACTTCTCGCGCAATACCTCGATACCGAAAGGCAGGGAATCGGCACGGATTTCGTGACGCATGAAGAACCAGCCGACCTGATTGTCCGAGTGGTGGCTCGCTTCGGTGATCCAGCCATTGTGGGCCGCCAGAAAATTACTGACTTTGGCAACGATGCCAACGCGGTCCGGGCAAGAAATCACCAGCCGAAAAGTGCGCATGAGGGGGAAACTCCAGAACTTCGCAAAGGCGGCCATTCTAGCGACTGCGCGGGAAAACTGCAGTATTGATGCCCCCCGGAACCTCGCGGCAGTCCGTCACAGATTTTTTGACGCTGGCAAACGCCAGAATGATGGCGCAGCAATAGCCATGCATGAACAGTCCTGTGTGAATATCTGTGAAGACTCCATCACAATATTTAACTGAACATTCAATTCAGGGCTTTTCAACGTAACTAATTCAAATAAAAACCCCGGTTAAATGTTTACTTGATGAAACAGCCTGACTATTATTGCGGCACTGTCCCCTGCCATCGCGCACTCCCACATAAGGTAGTAATCATGTCCTTGATCAACGAATACCGTGCCACCGAAGAAGCTATCAAAGAGCTGCAAGCTCGTTTGAAGAACCTGTCGCAAGACGACAAACTGCAAGCCGAGCTGGAATTTGAAGGCAAACTGCGCACACTGATGGGCGAATATTCCAAATCCCTGCGCGACATCATCGCGCTGCTGGATCCAGAATCCAAAACCAAAGCACCACGTGGCGGCGCAGCCAAAACTACCGGCACCAAGCGTGCTCGCAAAGTTAAACAATACAAAAACCCGCACAACGGCGAAGTCATCGAAACCAAAGGTGGCAACCACAAAACTCTGAAAGAGTGGAAAGCCAAGTGGGGCGGTGACGTGGTTGAAGGCTGGGCTACCCTGCTGGGCTAAGCCGCAACCCCCGTCGCAGCCCCCTGCGCGACATAAAAAAACGCCAGCATCCGCTGGCGTTTTTTTATGCCCGTCATTCAGGCGACGGACATGTTCGATTTCAAAGATTCAAACGTTTGCGTAATGCCTGGACATAGTTCTGCCATTCAATCAACACCTGGGCCTGCATCGGCGCAGCACTAAGCAGCCATTGCTCCATGGCCTCGGCAAAAGATTGCAAGGTATTAGGGGCACCCCACTCCGGCTCGGACAAGCGTTGCCGACAAAAGATTTGCCAGCGTTCTTGCTCTTCGAAACTCAACGTATCCGGAAAGTTACGCGCTCGATATCGAAACAACAATTCGGGCAAGCGTTCGTCATCGAACGGCCATTGCTCTCGCGCCAATTGTGCAGGATCTGCCGTCCTCACTTGCTCACATAGTCGCCGGTCTCGATCACCGATAAATCCGTCGTACAACTGTTGTTCCGGATCTTCACTCGGGGTGAAATCTTCGCTGGCATAAATCGCCGAGACTTTATCTTTCCAAACTTGTTGTGCGTCACTTAGTCGCAATGCGCGCGCCTGATAAAGCGCCATGTCCAGCCCCAGACGCTGCTGATCTTCAGGTCTCAGCACCGACAACGGCGCCACCACCGGGCACTTGTTGATGTGAATCAGCTTGAGCGGCACCGGCAGCTCACCCTCGGCCAGATCGTCGCGACGGGTATACAGGCGCTGGCGCAAGGCCTGTGCATCCAGATCCAGCAGGCCCTGCGGGTCCAGATGCAGATCACAGACGATCAACGCATTCTTGTTGCGCGGATGCCAGGCCAGCGGCAGCACCACACCGACAAAACTGCGGGCCGCCGAAAAGCGTCCGGAAATGTGCACCATCGGCTGCAACAGGCGAATCTGGTCCATGACCTTCTGCTTGCTGCGCAGCTGGAACAGCCAGTCATACAACCGGGGCTGTTTCTCGCGGATCAACCGGGCCAGGGCGATGGTGGCGCGCACGTCCGACAGCGCCTCGTGGGCGTTGCCGTGATCAATGCCATTGGCAGCGGTCAGGCGTTCGAGCTTGAGCGTCACCCGGCCTTCGTCATCGGTTGGCCAGACCAGCCCGTCGGGACGCAACGCATAAGCGGCGCGCACCACATCGATCAGGTCCCAGCGACTGTTGCCGCCCTGCCATTCACGGGCGTAAGGATCGAAAAAGTTGCGGTACAGGCTGTAGCGGGTCATCTCGTCATCGAAGCGCAGGGTGTTGTACCCCGCGCCGCAGGTGCCGGGGGCGGCGAGCTGGGCATGGACCCGGGTCATGAAGTCGGCTTCGCTCAAACCTTGCTCGGCGAGGCGGCTCGGAGTGATGCCGGTGATCGCGCACGCCGCCGGGTGCGGCAGGATGTCTTCGCTGGGCTGGCAGTAAAGATTGACCGGTTCGTCGATTTCGTTGAGTTCGTGGTCGGTGCGGATCCCGGCCACCTGCAACGGACGGTCGCATCGGGGATTGATGCCGGTGGTTTCGTAGTCGTACCAGAAGATGGAAGTCACGGGCGGTTCCTGAACTGAAGATCGGCAAAGTCTAGGCGTTCGACCGCCGTCGCGGCCAGCACCGCATCATTCAGTCACCTTTGGTTGAAAGATGTGTATGACATAGTGATGTCGTTTCCCCCCGAGAGACTGCTAGCATCGGATTCACTCGCATCCCGATCCGGCAACATCAGGTAGCCCATGCTCGAGACCACAGCACCGCCAAGGAAAGCACCGCTGGCCCCGCCACTGGAAACGCGGCACCAGGTTGAAACGCCGGAAGGCATCGACCTGCCGCTGCGTCCCGCCGGTCTGATGGTGCGTGCCGTGGCGTTTACCATTGATCTGGGGTTGCGCGGGCTGATCCTGGGCCTGCTGCTGATGTTGCTGGCGCTGCTCGGCAAACTCGGCATCGGCCTCGGCTCATTGCTGCTGTTTGTGGTGAGCTGGTGGTACATGGTGCTGTTCGAAGTACTGCGTCAGGGCCGCTCACCGGGTAAACAATGGATGGGCCTGCGGGTGGTGCACGACGACGGCACGCCGGTCGGCTGGTCGGCCTCCCTGTTGCGCAACCTGCTGCGTTTTGTCGACCTGATGCCATTCGGCTACTTCCTCGGCGCGATCAGTTGCCTGCAACACCCGACCTTCAAACGCCTCGGCGACATCGCTGCCGGCACGCTGGTGATCTACAGCGAACGCCCGCTCAGGCACCCGCAGTTACCCGATGCCGAACCACGCCGCTCGCCGATCCCGCTGACCCTGACTGAACAACGCGCCCTGCTCGCCTTCGCCGAACGCCAGGGGGAACTGTCGACCGCGCGGGTCAACGAGCTCGCCGCATTGCTGGCCCAGCCGCTGCGCATCAGCGCCCCCAAAGCCGTAGGCGAACTCAACAGCATCGCCCGTGGCCTGATGGGGCCGACATGAAACAAAGCCTTTTCGAAAGCCGCCACAAGGCCGAATGGGAGCGCTTTACACTCGCTCTCGAACGACTGGAACGAGGCAAGGACACTTCGCAGGTGGCCGAATTTCCCAAGGCCTATCGCCGACTCTGCCAACATCTGGCTCTGGCGCAGGAGCGTGGCTACAGCAGCTTTCTCGTCGACTCCTTGCAACAACTCGTGCTGCGCGGTCATCAACAGCTTTACCGTCATCGCCGACAGCTCGGTGCCAGCCTGCTGAGTTTCATCCTCGCCGGATTCCCGCGGCTGGTACGGGCGCAATGGCCTTTCGTGCTCGTGGCCGGGCTGCTGTTCTTCGGCAGCCTGGCCAGTTTCGGGGTACTGGTGTATCTGAATCCCGAATTGATCTACAACATGATCCCCGCCGAGCAGGTCCGCGAGATGCAGAGCATGTACGATCCGGTCGCCGGCCACCTCGGGCGCTCGGCCGAGCGCGCCGCCAGTGAAAACTGGGTGATGTTCGGCTACTACATCATGCACAACATCGGCATCGCCTTTCAGACCTTCGCCAGCGGTTTGCTGCTGGGTCTGGGCAGTGCGTTTTTCCTGTTCTACAACGGCCTGACCATCGGTGCAGTGGCCGGGCACCTGAGTGAAATCGGCTTCGGTCAGACCTTCTGGCCTTTCGTGATCGGTCACGGCGCATTTGAACTCAGCGCGATTGTCCTGGCCGGCGCAGCGGGGTTGAAACTGGGTTGGACACTGATTGCACCGGGACGCCTGACTCGCGGTGAGGCCTTGAGACACGCGGCGCGCCAGAGTGTCTTGCTGATCTGCGGGGTGATGCTGTTCCTGCTGATCGCCGCGTTCATCGAGGCGTACTGGTCATCACGCACCGGGGTCACGTCGCAGACCAAATACCTGGTCGGCGCGGGACTCTGGCTCTGCGTGGCGATTTATCTGCTGTTCGCCGGAAGGAGCCGCCATGCGCCTGAGTGACGCGACGGTGGTGATCCGCCCACGCAGCACCTGGGAAGCCATGGACCTGGGCGTGCGCATGAGCCAGCAGCATCGGCGCTTGCTGATGACCAGCTGGGCCATCGTCACCCTGCCATTGTTTGCGGTCCTGAGCCTGTTGTTCTGGGATTCTCCGTCGCTCGCGGTGCTCATCTTCTGGTGGCTGAAACCGGCCTATGAGCGCTTGCCGCTGTACATCCTCTCCAAAGCCCTGTTCGGCGAAACACCCACTTTGCAACAGGCGTTACGCCAATGGCCGCACTTGCTCAAACCGCAACTGCTGGCCAGCCTGACCTGGCGACGCCTGAGCTTGAGTCGCAGCTTCCTGATGCCGGTGGTGCAACTCGAGGGCCTGGGCGGCCTCGCACGACAGCAGCGTGTGCGGGTGCTGCTGCAACGCAACGCCGGCGCGGCCCAGTGGCTGACGATCATCGGCGTCCATCTGGAAACGGCGCTGTGGATTGGCCTGATGGTGCTGTTCTATTTACTCCTGCCACAACAGGTCGAAACCGACTGGGACTGGCAAAGCCTGATCTTCGCCGCCGATCACCAATGGCGCTGGCTCGAGCACTTGACCAATGCCCTCTACGCTCTGGTACTGGTGATCTGGGAACCGATCTACGTCGCCTGCGGTTTCAGCCTCTACCTCAACCGGCGCACCATCCTCGAAGCGTGGGACATCGAACTGGTGTTCCGCCGCCTGCGCCAGCGCCTGAACAGCAGCGCGCTCGGTGTGCTGCTGGTGGTTTGCCTGTTGCTGCCGGGAGTCCCCTCGGCATGGGCCGCCGACCCCGCCACCGCTCCGGATGCGCCCCGGCTTTTGAATCAGCCACTGACCAGCCAGGCGTCTCGCGACAGCATCAACGCCTTGCTCGAACAACCGCCGTTCAAGAACAAGGAAACCGTCACCCGCTATCGCTTTGGCGAAGATCCCGCCACCGCCGAAAAAGCCAAGGACGGCAAGGCGCCGCAATGGCTGAAAACCCTGCTCGGCTGGCTCAACGGTCAACACCTCAACGGGTTGGCCAAGGCGATTGAAGTGTTGCTGTGGGCCGTGGTGATCGGAGCACTCGGCGGGTTGATCTGGCGCTATCGCGAGTTTCTGCAGACGTTCGTCAGTCGTCGCCCGCCATTGTCCAAGCGGATAAAACGCCCCTTGCCACAGCAAGCCTTCGGTCTCGACCTGAGCCGGGAAACACTGCCCGACGACATCGCCGCCAGTGCCGAACAGCTCTGGCAGACCCAGCCCCGCGCGGCGCTCGGTCTGCTGTATCGGGCGCTGCTCAGTCACCTGCTGCACGATTTCAACCTGACACTGAAACCCGCTGACACCGAAAGCGAAGTACTGGCACGGATCGAACACTTGCAGCGTCCGGACCTGCTCGCCTACAGCCGTCATCTCACCGGCCACTGGCAGAACATGGCCTACGGACACCGCGTGCCGGCGGCGCATCTGCAACAGGAACTGTGCGATGGCTGGCGGTCACTGTTCGGCCATGGAGCCGCCCGTTGAACCGGCGCACGATCTGGCTGGCCGGCGCGCTGATCGTCGCTCTGCTGAGTGCGCTGGGCGTTTATCTGTACCTCAAGGCCACGCCTTACCAGACCGTGGTCGATCACGGCCCCTCGCCCGCCGCGCAAGCCAATCCTTATCTGGCGGCGGAGATGTTTCTGCGCGGTCACGGGATAACCGTCGGCCATGCCGAAAGCCTGTCCGTGCTGCCAGAGATCGATCCGCGCCAACACACCCTGCTGTTGTTCAACGATCGTTCGAAAATGACGCCGCGTCAGGTCGATCAAGTCTTGAACTGGGCCCGGGCCGGCGGGCGGCTGGTATTCGTTGCCGAGTCGCTGTGGGATGAAAAGACCGGCCAGAGCAACGACCTGCTGCTCGACCGTGTGCAACTGCATCAGTCCCTGAGCAAGGATCTCAAAGACCCGCCGCCGGATGCCGACGAAGATCCCTACCCCAACCTGACCAAGCTCTATCTGGAAGACGAAGACGCGCCGGCCTACGCCGGGTTCGACACCGCGTTCCACCTCGACGACCCGAAAAACCTCGCCCAGGCCTGGGCCAACAGCGCCAGAGCCACCCACATGATGCAACTGCCCTACGGCGTCGGCTCGGTCACCGTGGTAACCGACGCCGAACTGTGGAAAACCCCGGCCATCGCTCAGCACGACAATGCCTGGCTGCTTTGGTACCTGAGCGCCGACACCTCCGTAACCCTGCTGTACAACACTGAACACGACGGTCTGCTGACTCTGCTCTGGCGCTACTTCCCACAAGCCATCGTCGCCCTGCTCGCCTTGATCGGACTGTGGTTGTGGCATGTCGGCGTGCGTCACGGGCCGGTGCAGACCCCTGCCCCGAGCGGTCGTCGTCAGTTGATGGAACACCTGCGCGCCAGCGCCGATTTCATCCTGCGCCACAACGGCCAGCAGACCTTGCTGCAAGCCCTGCAGCAGGACGTCCTGCGCCGCGCCCGTCACCGTCATCCCGGTTTCGACCAATTGAACGTCGCCGAACAATGGCTGGCCCTGTCGCGCCTGACCCGCCAACCGACCCGTGCCATCAGCCAGGCCCTGAGCCCGGCACCGAAGCGGCGCCTGTCCAGCGCCGAATTCTGCCGTCAGGTCGCCCACCTGCAAGCCTTGAGGAACTCGCTATGACCGAACACATCGAACCCGGCTCGCCCAGCCACGCCGCCCAGCAACGTCACCGTGCCAGCCAGTTGGCACAAGCGGTACGCGGTGAACTGCAAAAGGTGCTGATCGGCCAGAACCCGGTGATCGACGACGTGCTGACCGCGCTGATCGCCGGCGGTCACGTGCTGCTCGAAGGCGTTCCCGGCCTCGGCAAAACCTTGTTGGTACGCGCCCTGGCAAAATGCTTCGGGGGCGAGTTCGCGCGCATCCAGTTCACCCCGGACCTGATGCCCAGCGACGTCACCGGCCACGCGGTCTACGACCTGCAGACCGAGCAGTTCAAACTGCGCAAAGGCCCGCTGTTCACCAACCTGCTGCTGGCCGACGAAATCAACCGCGCCCCGGCCAAGACCCAGGCCGCTCTGCTCGAAGCGATGCAGGAACGTCAGGTCACTCTCGAAGGCCGCCCCCTGCCGATTGCCCAGCCGTTCATGGTGCTCGCCACGCAGAACCCGATCGAACAGGAAGGCACTTACCCGCTGCCCGAAGCCGAGCTCGACCGTTTCATGCTCAAAGTACGCATGGATTACCCCGAAGCCGACCAGGAGCTGGATATGGTGCGCCAGGTCAGCCGCTCGACCCGCGCCGACATGCTCGACGTGCAACCGCTGCGCACCGTGTTGCAAGCCAAGGACGTGCAAGCCCTGCAGCGCATCGCCAGCGATCTGCCACTGGACGATCAGGTGCTCGATTACGCCGTGCGCCTGGCCCGCAGCACCCGTACCTGGCCGGGGCTGAGTCTGGGCGCCGGGCCACGCGCCTCCATCGCACTGGTGCGCTGCGCTCGCGCTCGCGCGCTGTTGCGCGGCGGCGAATTCGTGATCCCGGACGACATCAAGGGCTGCGCACTGGCGGTGCTGCGTCACCGGGTACGCCTTGCACCGGAGCTGGACATCGAAGGGCTGCAAATCGATCAAGTCCTTCAGCAACTGCTCGACCAAGTACCGGCGCCGCGCCTGTGAAACCCTCGCGCCTGCTGTTGATCTGGCTGGCGATCCTGCTGGTCATCGGCATTGTGCTGGGCGCGTTGCAGGCGCTGGACGTCGAGGTGCCATCGAGCTTGTTGTCGATCAACTGGGGATTGTTGCTGGCGCTGTTTGCGCTGAGCCTGCTGGACGCGCTGCGCCTCAAGCGCCTGCCCTCGCCCCGCGTACATCGGCATATGCCCGGCAGCCTGGCCCTCGGTCGCTGGAGCGAAATCCGGCTGGAGGTCGAACACGATTTCGCCCAGCCACTGCCCCTTCAACTCTTCGACCATGTACCCGACGGCCTCAGCTACGAAAACCTGCCGCTCTCGACCGAGTTGCAACCTGGCCAGCGCAGCCTGATCGGCTATCGCCTGCGCCCACTCAAGCGCGGCCACTTCAGCTTCGACACCTGCGAACTCAACCTGCCGAGCCCCTTCGGCCTGTGGTCCGGCAAACGCCTGCTGAACATCACTGATCACACCCGCGTCTACCCCGACTTCGCCCGCCTCTACGACGGCCAGCTGCTGGCGGTCGACAACTGGCTCAGCCAGCTCGGCGTACGCCAGCGCCAGCGCCGTGGCCAGGGGATGGAATTTCATCAGCTAAGGGAATTTCGCGAAGGCGACAGCCTGCGCCAGATCGACTGGAAAGCCACCGCCCGCCATCGCACACCGATTGCCCGGGAGTACGAAGACGAGCGGGATCAACAGATTGTTTTCATGCTCGATTGCGGGCGGCAGATGCGAAGTCAGGATGGGGAGCTGTCGCATTTCGATCATGCGTTGAATGCGTGTTTACTGTTGAGTCATGTGGCGTTGCGGCAGGGGGATGCGGTGGGCTTGTCCACCTTCGCCAGTGATCAGCCGCGGTTTATTGCACCGGTCAAAGGTGCGGGGCAGCTCAAGGTGTTGCTCAATGGTGTTTACGATCTGGATAGCACGCGGCGTTCGGCGGACTATCCGGCTGCGGTGAATCAGTTACTGGCCAGACAAAAGCGTCGGGCGCTGGTGGTGCTGGTGACGAATGTGCGGGATAAGGATGATGAGGAATTGCTGAACGCCGTCAGACAACTAAGCCACCGGCATCGAGTACTCGTGGCCAGCCTGCGTGAAAGCAAGCTTGAAGATAGACGGTATGCTCAGGTGCAAACGATTGAGCAAGCGCTTGAATACTGCGCAACAGTGGATTACCTGAACGCCCGATCAGTGCTCCATGAAAAATTGAGTGCCCAAGGAGTACAAGTGATAGATGTCCCCCCAAGTGAATTGAGCACAGACGTAATTTCGCGGTATCTGAACTGGAAAAAATCTGGAGCACTCTGCTAACACACTGTGAAATTCACACAGGAGGGCCAGATTAAAATTACGAAAATCAAAAAGTTCTAAACAATAAGCTGGCTCAGTTCACCCGCGGAGCATCACAGCTGATGCAGCTCACCATTTGAGTAGAAATCGCTAGCCAACTAACACTCGCAAATGCCACTGC
This sequence comes from Pseudomonas sp. G7(2022), assembly GCF_052660475.1. Taxonomy (NCBI): domain Bacteria; kingdom Pseudomonadati; phylum Pseudomonadota; class Gammaproteobacteria; order Pseudomonadales; family Pseudomonadaceae; genus Pseudomonas; species Pseudomonas sp. G7(2022). The sequence goes on from NZ_CP109659.1 coordinate 4,896,728, forward strand.
TATGCTTAGTTTTTTGCAAAAAGGAGACTAAGAATGGCCGATCAATATTCTCTATCAGACGTGTTGGAAAGGATGTATCAGAATCAACTCGGCTTGGAAGCCGCTCTGATGGAATTTGTACTCCTGGTCGAAGCACAGGGAATGGTGGATACCGGAAACAACGTCCGGGAAGCACTTTTTACTATTGGAGAAAACGCTGGCTTCATCAAGCAAGGTTTGGCAAAGCTGAAAGGAAACCGTCCCAGCTAAAGCTTTCGGACTCTCACCGATGTCCAAGATCTTTCGATGTATTTCTTCTACGGTTCACGTTCTCTAAAACCAATCATTAACCGGGGGGGTTCTTACAGCTCGGCTCTCAAAAAAGCCCCCCTTTGCCTACGAATACGCTAGCCCTGCCCCGCGTGTAAAAACCCTCAAAAGAGATGCAGAACTGTTGTTCTCTCACTTTTTGTGGAGAACAAAAAAACGGTGGAATTGAGGCTACAACACGTGACGCTTTTGCCTACGTGTAAGCGCGAATCCGCTGGCTTGTGCACCTTGGCGTTGCCCCGTAACTTGATACCCGTCGCTGCCAATCAGCGGCCGGGTTTAGTCGCCCGAGGTAAGATAGGTTTGCAAACGCATCGTCCAGTCGGGTATTCCCTATCCCTGCACTCGATGGTGGCTGTGAGCAGGGTGCCCCCGGGCACGCCGGAAAAAGCCTACTTCCCCGGTCGACTAACCTGCTTACAGCTGCCACCCCCTCGTTTAGTCGCGAAGCGGTAACAGCCCAACTTATTAGGAAGTTAGGTATGTTCAAAGCTACACCAAATCCCCCATCAGACACCGATCCAAAGGACCCGACCGATCAACCCGATCCGGTCTCCCCCTACGCTTCAATCGATTCGAAAAAACTTCACGACGCAGCCCACAAGGCCCTCGACTTCTACCTGAACCCCAAGGCCGAAAAACCGCGCAACTCCGTGGATCGCGGCATGCAGATGTTCAAGGTCGACCCGGACATCAACCCCGAGGCGATCGCCATCCAGACCTACGAAACCTTTTCTTCGGTGAGCATCCTGCTGCTGGACCTGGCCGACAGCCTGGACGACAAGCCGCGGCATCTGGCGATGGCGATCTATCAGTTGAGCGAGATGGGATTGTTGCTGGCAGAGAGGACGCTGGATAACGAGCGGGCGATTGCTATTGCCTAGCCTTAGGTTATGGGTTGTCTGAAATGACGCCTTCGCGGGCAAGCCCGCTCCCACACGGATCAGTGGTGTCCTTGTGGGAGCGGGCTTGCCCGCGATGCTTTTGGCGGACGTGAATCAGGCCGAGGCGGGCAACGGCTGAAAACTGAAGTATTGCTTCAACGCCTCGACCAGTTGCCCATACTCCGGTGGTGTCCGGTACAGGCTGAAACCGGCGTCGTAATGCCGGGGCGTCGCGTCTTCATGGCACCACAGGCAGCAGGCGCTGAGATCAATCACCTGCTGACAGTCAGCGCCTACAGGAATCTTCAGACGCAATTTGAATTCGGCACCGATCATCATCGGCAACTGGCTGATGAGCATCAGCCCGTCTTCGGAGACGTTGCCCAGAAAGCCTATGGGTTTGTCGGTGACGCTGTTGAACACTCGCAGAAAATACGGCAACTGGTGCCGTTCGATTCGACGGTCAGTAAACATGAACTTATCACCATGCAGGGCCCGGTAAACGGACCGCACTGTGCTTCGGAACGAACCTGCCCGACAGGTCCGCTCTCCCCGCTTCCGGTGTGGCGCTCGCCACGTAATGCTCATGCCAGTCGCAGGTGTTGCGCCGATGTGGAGTCCAGGCTCTAAACCGGTGTCATTGGACTATAGCTCACCTTGTACAGCCGGCCATATTTTGTAGGACAACCGCCATCAGAACCGGGTTGGACGTACCACCGCGGCAGCGCTTCGAGTCGGGTAGTGACCCAGGCTCTGCAGGGTTTCCAGACGCGCGCGGGCGCGGTAGGCGTATTCGCTATTGGGGTACGAGGCGATGATGAACTGATAGGTCTGCGCCGCATCGACGAACATTTTCTGCCGCTCCAGGCACTGGCCGCGCATCATCGATACCTCCGGCCACACGTAAGGGCGGGCACGGCTGGCGCGTTCGACCTTGGACAGTTCGAGCATCACCTGCTCGCAGTTGCCACGGTCGTAGGCGCTGTAGGCGTTGTTCAAATGATGGTTCATCGACCAACGGGTGCAGCCCGTGACGGCGAGGACGCTGAGGGCAAGGGCGGCAATGGGCACGAATCGCATGGGGTATTCTCCTGTCTTGTGATCATTATCGACCTCTGGCGAGAAATCTTCAGAGCCCTTTGCTCCGATTGTCGCGTTCAATAAAGAAAACAATAAGTAGTGCAAACGAACAATGACTACACCCAAAGAGCGTAGTAGCCTCTGCGAGCGCTTGAACCTGAGGAGTCTTTGCATGTCCGTCCGTCGTACCAAAATCGTCGCTACCCTTGGCCCGGCCAGTAACTCGCCGGAAGTTCTCGAACAGCTGATTCTGGCTGGCCTGGACGTCGCCCGTCTGAACTTCTCCCACGGCACCCCCGACGAGCACAAGGCTCGCGCGAAGCTGGTGCGTGACCTGGCTGCCAAGCACGGCCGCTTCGTCGCCCTGCTGGGTGACCTGCAAGGCCCGAAAATCCGTATCGCCAAATTCGCCAACAAGCGCATCGAGCTGAAGATCGGTGACAAGTTCACCTTCTCCACCAGCCATCCGCTGACCGAAGGCAACCAGCAGGTGGTCGGCATCGACTACCCGGACCTGGTCAAGGACTGCGGCGTGGGCGACGAGCTGCTGCTCGACGACGGCCGCGTGGTGATGCGCGTTGAAACCGCCACCGCGACCGAACTGAACTGCGTCGTGACCATCGGCGGCCCGCTGTCCGACCACAAAGGCATCAACCGTCGCGGCGGCGGCCTGACCGCGCCGGCCCTGACTGAAAAAGACAAGGCCGACATCAAGCTCGCCGCTGAAATGGAAGTCGACTACCTTGCCGTGTCCTTCCCGCGTGACGCTGCCGACATGAACTACGCCCGTCAACTGCGCGACGAAGCCGGCGGCACCGCCTGGCTGGTGGCGAAGATCGAACGCGCCGAAGCCGTGGCCGACGACGAAACCCTCGACGGTCTGATCAAGGCGTCCGACGCGGTAATGGTTGCCCGTGGTGACCTGGGTGTGGAAATCGGCGACGCCGAACTGGTGGGCATCCAGAAGAAAATCATTCTGCACGCACGCCGCCACAACAAGGCGGTGATCGTGGCGACCCAGATGATGGAGTCGATGATCCAGAACCCGATGCCGACCCGTGCCGAAGTGTCCGACGTGGCCAACGCCGTGCTCGACTACACCGACGCCGTGATGCTGTCGGCCGAATCCGCTGCCGGCGCTTATCCGCTGGAAGCCGTGCAGGCGATGGCGCGCATCTGTGTCGGCGCTGAAAAGCACCCGACCAGCAAGACCTCCAGCCACCGCATCGGCAAGGAATTCGAGCGCTGCGACGAGAGCATCGCGCTGGCGACCATGTACACCGCCAACCACTTCCCGGGCGTCAAGGCGATCATCGCGCTGACCGAAAGCGGCTACACCCCGCTGATCATGTCGCGTATCCGTTCGTCGGTGCCGATCTACTGCTTCACCCCGCACCGCGAAGCCCAGGCCCGCGCTGCGTTGTTCCGTGGCGTGTACACCGTTCCGTTCGACCCGGCCTCGCTGGCCCCGAACGAAGTCAGCCAGAAAGCCATCGACGAGCTGGTCAAGCGCGGCGTGGTGGAGAAAGGCGACTGGGTCATCCTGACCAAGGGCGACAGCTACCACACCACCGGCGGCACCAACGGCATGAAGATCCTGCACGTGGGCGACCCGCAGGTCTGAGTGACCGGTTGCTGAAAACGAAAAGCCCCGCCATGTGAATGGCGGGGCTTTTTCGTTAATGCCGCTTGATGAACCCGGTCAACGCCGCCAACGCCTCCGGCGAGCGCAGTCGCTGGGTGAACAGTGCGCCCTCCTCCTCGATCACCTTGCGAATCAACTCGCGATCCGGTGCGCGCATCAACTGCTTGCTGATCCGCACCGCCTCGGCCGGCAGCTCGTCAAACCGCAGCGCCATCTCCCGCGCCTTGGCCAACGCGGCTTCGCCGCTGCCCAATGCCTCGGTCGCGATCCCCCATTGCGCCGCTTGCTCACCGGTAAAGCCCTCACCGAGCAGCAACAATTCCGATGCTTTGGCCTGCCCGAGCAATCGCGGCAGGATCAGGCTGGAGCCGAATTCCGGGCACAACCCGAGGTTGACGAACGGCATGCGCAACCGTGCATCCCGCGCCACGTACACCAGATCGCAATGCAACAGCAGCGTCGTACCAATCCCCACCGCCGCCCCGGCCACGGCGGCGATCACCGGTTTGCGGCATTCGAGCAGTTCAAGCATGAAATGAAACACCGGGCTGTCGAGGTCGCTCGGCGGTTGCTGGATGAAGTCGGCGATGTCGTTGCCGGCGGTGAAGCACTCGGCGCTGCCGGTGATCAGCACGGCGTTGATTTCCGGGTCGCGGTCGGCCTGTTTCAGGGCGTCGGCCAACTGGCTGTACATGGCGCGGGTCAGGGCGTTTTTCTTGTCCGGGCGGTTGAAGCGCAGGGTCAGCAAACCGCGTTCACGGTGCAGCAGGATGGCGTCGGGCATGGCAGGTCTCGCGTCTGAGAATTCAGCGCTCAACCACGGCTCAGGAAGACATCGGCCAGCAGTTGATTGCGCGGCAGTCCGGCCAGGAACAGGCGCTTGGCAAAGGCGTCGACGCTGGCCGTCGAGCCGCAGACTAAGGCCAGGGTTTGCCGGGAAACAAGGCGCAGTTGCGCCAAAGCGCCCGGCAACTCGGCCGCCGTCCACCGTTCGACGCTGAGGTTTTCCCGCTGCGCGGCCAGTGCCTCAAGGGGTTTGGCCAGGTAATGCCCGTCCGCATCATGGGCCAGATGAATAACGCGAATGGCGCCCCGATGATCGTGACGCAAGGCTTCGCGCAACACGCCGAACAACGGGCCGAGCCCGGTGCCGGCGGCGAGCAGCCACAGCGGCCGGTCGTGCCAGTCCGGGTCGTAATGCAGCGCGCCGCCGCGCAGTTCGCCGAGGCGGATCGGGTCGCCGATCTGCAAGCGCCGGGCAGCATCGCTGAATTCGCCGGGCTGGCGGCAATCGAGGTGGAATTCGAGAAAGCGGTCCTCTTCCGGCAGGCTCGCCAGCGAATACGGCCGCGCAATGTGGCCGGCCCACAGCACCAGATGCTGACCAGCGCTGTAGCGCAACGGCCGCTGGGGTGTCAGGCGCAATCGCAACACGCTGTCGCCGAGCCAGTCCAGCGCTTCGACCGTGGCCGGGCGCCCATCGGTGACAGGGTCGAAGGTGTGCACCTGCAAGTCTTCGATCACCTGACACTGGCAGGCCAGCCGCCAGCCCTGCTCACGCTGTTCGGCGCTCAGGGCATCGGGGCGACTGTCGGCAGGCAAACCCCGGACGCATTGCACCAGACACGCATGGCAACTGCCGGCGCGGCAGCTGTAAGGCACCGCCACACCGTTCTGATTGAGGGCATCGAGCAGGTTGCTGCCCGCCGCCACCGACCACTGTCGTTCACCGACCCGCAGTTCAGGCATCGACGTTCTCCCACGCCGCCGCGCAACGGTTGCGCCCGTCGCGCTTGGCCCGGTACAGCGCCTGATCGGCGCGCTGCAAGGCGTCGTCCAGATCATCGCCCAGTTCCAGCAGGGTCATGCCGGCGGACAAGCTCAGGTTTTTCACATTCAGGCCCACCAGTTCAACGTCGGTGAAGGCGATGCGCAGGCGTTCGCAACAGGCGGTCAGCCGCTCGGCGTTGCAATCGGGCAGCAGCACCACGAATTCCTCGCCACCATAACGCGCCAGCACGTCGCCGTCGCGCAGGCAGGCTCCGGCCACACCGGCGAAGGCCTGCAAGACCTGATCGCCGGCGGCATGGCCGTGAATATCGTTGATGCGTTTGAAGTGGTCGAGGTCGATCAGCGCCAGACCGTGCACCACGTCGGCCTCCATCGCATTCAACTCGCGGGTGGCCAGGCGCAGGAAATGCCGACGGTTGAACAGCCCGGTCAATTCGTCGGTAGCCACCAGGTCTTCGAGCTGGCGCATCATCCCGCGCAACGTGTCCTGATGCGCCTGCAAGGCAAACCGGCGCTGGCGCATGCGTTGTCGCGAGGTCTGGACGAAGCGCGCGTAAATCACCAGCCACGCCAGCACAATCAACAGGATGCAGGCCTGCAACGCGGACAGCGCCGGATCGTGCAGACGCATGTGATAACCGTCCCACAGCGTGATCGCGCAGAAACTGAAGAACACCAGCATCGCGCAGCGCACGAAGGCCCGCCGCGACAGATGGAACAGGCCGAACAGCAGGATCAGCACATAGAAGACCAGGAACTCGCCCCGGGCCTCTTGCAGATGCGCGATCAGCCACGTCTGCCAGCCGAGGCCGAGCAGCACTTGCGCTTCGGTCAGGCTCGGGTCGGAAAACCGCAGGTTGGCGCCTGAGAAAAACACCGCGAACAGGGTCGCCTGGCTGATGACCACCAGGGCGCTGCCGACAGCGACGCCTGCCAGCGAGTCTTCGTAGTGTCCGGTGAAATACGCCAGCCACAGCAGCAGCAAGGCCAATCCATAGGTGGCTGCAGCGAGGGCAAAGCGTTTAAGCAAAAGACGTTGAATGGCGTTATGGGTCAATCGTTGACTCACCGTGCGATAAGAGGCTGACCGAGTGTCCTACTCTACAGACCGGCTGCCACTTTAGTGGCCCAGTCGATAAATGACCATTGATTTTCGGGCCGGGTATTTGGCGTCAAAAACCTGCAGCCATGCGACCAACGAATGACTCCGGGCAGATGTGCCCGCCACCGAGGCGCGGTATACTGCCGCGCCTTTTTAGCGTCGCGCCAGCAGCCCCGGCGTGCCTTGAAAGGTGTCTGCGACCGACCGATGCACCCAAGCCGCAGGCACCTTATTGAATGTTCCCGTCTTTTAGAGGAGCGCGACTCATGACCGTGATCAAGCAAGACGACCTGATTCAGAGCGTTGCCGACGCCCTGCAATTCATTTCCTATTACCACCCCGTGGACTTCATCCAGGCGATGCACGAAGCCTACCTGCGCGAAGAATCGCCAGCGGCCCGTGACTCGATGGCGCAGATCCTGATCAACTCGCGCATGTGCGCCACCGGCCACCGGCCGATCTGCCAGGACACCGGCATCGTGACCGTGTTCGTGCGTGTGGGCATGGACGTGCGTTGGGATGGCGCGACCATGAGCCTGGACGACATGATCAACGAAGGCGTGCGCCGCGCCTACAACCTGCCGGAAAACGTCCTGCGTGCCTCGATCCTCGCCGACCCGGCCGGTGCGCGTAAAAACACCAAGGACAACACCCCGGCGGTCATCCACTACTCCATCGTCCCGGGCAACACCGTGGAAGTGGACGTGGCGGCCAAGGGCGGTGGTTCCGAGAACAAGTCAAAAATGGCCATGCTCAACCCGTCCGACTCGATCGTCGACTGGGTACTCAAGACCGTTCCGACCATGGGCGCCGGCTGGTGCCCACCGGGCATGCTGGGCATCGGCATCGGCGGTACTGCCGAGAAAGCCGCCGTGATGGCCAAGGAAGTGTTGATGGAATCCATCGACATTCACGAGCTCAAGGCCCGTGGCCCACAGAACCGCATCGAAGAAATGCGTCTGGAGCTGTTCGAGAAGGTCAACCAGCTGGGTATCGGCGCCCAGGGCCTCGGTGGCCTGACCACCGTGCTCGACGTAAAGATCATGGATTACCCGACCCACGCCGCTTCCTTGCCGGTGTGCATGATCCCGAACTGCGCCGCTACCCGTCACGCGCACTTCGTGCTCGACGGTTCCGGCCCTGCTTCGCTGGAAGCGCCACCGCTGGACGCTTACCCGGAAATCGTCTGGGAAGCCGGCCCGTCGGCCCGTCGCGTCAACCTCGACACCCTGACCCCGGAAGACGTGCAGAGCTGGAAGCCGGGCGAAACCGTCCTGCTCAACGGCAAGATGCTCACCGGTCGCGACGCCGCGCACAAGCGCATGGTCGAGATGCTGAACAAAGGTGAAACCCTGCCGGTAGACCTCAAGGGTCGCTTCATCTACTACGTCGGCCCGGTTGATCCGGTCGGTGACGAAGTGGTTGGCCCGGCCGGCCCGACCACCGCCACGCGGATGGACAAGTTCACCCGTCAGATCCTCGAGCAGACTGGCCTCTTGGGCATGATCGGCAAGTCCGAGCGCGGCCCGACCGCCATCGACGCGATCAAGGACAACAAGGCTGTGTACCTGATGGCCGTTGGCGGTGCCGCTTACCTGGTGGCGCAGGCGATCAAGAAGTCCAAGGTCCTGGCGTTCGCGGAGCTGGGCATGGAAGCGATCTACGAGTTCGAGGTCAAGGACATGCCGGTCACCGTTGCGGTGGACAGCAAAGGTGAGTCGGTGCACATCACCGGTCCTGCGATCTGGCAACAGAAGATCAGCGAAAGCCTGGCGGTTGAAGTGCAGTAAGCGCTTCATCTGCCAGCAAAAAGGCCGGGCGGTCAGCAATGATCGCCCGGCCTTTTTTTCGCCTGCCATAAAGTGCCGGCACCAGCACCTGTCAGATCTGACAGGTGTCGAAAGAAAAATGCTTTGTTAGCGTGCAATCTCGGCATTCACTGGTTACGTCGCCATGGTTCCTGATGCAGATGCGCTAGTCACCCCGCCCTCCATTGCCAAAACCGCGTCCATTGCCACCAATGGGCGCAGTTGGGGAGAGATCGGTGCGAGCGGGCAACGGTCTTACTCTCTGACGCTGCCGACGATGTCATGCAGGCTGACGGAACCGACCTGCGGCCCGAACTGACGACGCGCGGCAAGATCAAGGCCAACCTGGATCGGCAAACGGGAAAAGTCACGAACATGCTCCGCGGTCTGGCCAATACGGTTCGAACCCACAGAGCCAGCCCAAAAGTCGTGGCCTGAACGCACATAATTTATGCCTCGACAACCCTGCCGCCACAGGGAGGCATGTTATCGTGCCACCCCGTCCTGCCATCCATTCGTCCCAGCATGCTGCCGACTTCCCGTACCTTGCGTCTGTCGTTGTATACCCTGCTGATCATCGCCGGTGCCGCCCTTGCTGCAACGCTGGCAATCCGTCACGCCGAACGCCAGGCGCTGGAAGAAGACGCTGCCCGGGCCAATCAGCAACTGGCGCTGTACGCCAACTCGCTGCACACCCTGATCGACCGCTACCGCGCCCTGCCCGCCGTGCTCGCGCTGGATCCGCAATTGCGTGCGGCGCTGGCCGGTCAGGTGGATGCCGAACAGCAGGCTGCGCTGAATCTGAAGCTGGAAAAGATCAACGGCGCCGCACAGTCCTCGACCCTGGAGCTGCTCGATCACACGGGTCTGGCAGTGGCGGCCAGCAACTGGCGCTTGCCCAGCAGTTACGTCGGCCACAACTATGGCTTTCGCCCCTACTTCAGCCAGACCCGCACTCAGGGCACCGGGCGCTTTTACGCGGTCGGCGTGACCAGCGGGATTCCCGGTTATTTCCTGTCCAGTGCCGTGCTCGGTGACAGCGGCGAGTTCCTCGGGGCGATGGTGGTCAAACTCGAATTCCCGGAGCTTGAACGCGAATGGAGCCATGGCAACGATACTCTGCTGGTCAGCGATGCCCGGGGCATCATCTTCATCGCCAACCAGCCGGACTGGCGTTATCGCCTGCTGCACCCGCTGAGCCCGGCCGATTACCGCGAGATCAAGGCCACCCGCCAATACGACAAACAGTCGCTGGTGCCGCTGACACATCTGTCGCTGCGTCGCTTCGATGACAACAGTGATCTGCGTCGCGTCGAAGGTCCGCAAGGCACGGCGGATTACCTGTGGGAATCGCTGCCGCTGACCGCCGAAGGCTGGACCCTGCACCTGCTGCGTCGCCCGCAACTGTCCTTCGAAGACCAACGCAATGCCGGGCTCGCTGCTGCCGGGGTGTGGCTGGCGCTGGTATTCCTGTTGCTGTTCCTCAACCAGCGCTGGCGCCTGGCAAAAATGCGCCAGCGCAGCCGCGAAGAGCTTGAGCAACTGGTCGAAGAACGCACCCGTGATTTGCGTACCGCACAGGATGGTCTGGTGCAATCGGCGAAACTCGCGGCACTGGGGCAGATGTCGGCGGCGCTGGCTCACGAAATCAATCAGCCGCTGACCGCCCAGCGCATGCAACTGGCGACCCTGCGCCTGCTGCTCGATCATGGGCGCGTCGATGACGCCTACAAGGCGCTCAAACCGGTGGATGACATGCTCACGCGCATGGCGGCCCTCACCGGTCATTTGAAAACCTTCGCCCGCAAGAGCCCCAGCGGCCTGCGCGAACGGCTGGATCTGGCGACGGTGGTCGATCAGGCCTTGCAGTTGCTGGACGCCAGAATGCGCGACGAACAGGTCAGTCTGGTGCTGCACCTGACCCGGCCGGCGTGGGTGCGCGGCGATGCGATCCGTCTCGAACAGGTGCTGATCAACCTGCTGCGCAACGCCCTCGATGCGATGCAGGGCAAACCGTGCAAGCGTCTGGAAATCCGCCTGGAAACCGACGAGCAACTGTGGCGCCTGAGCGTCATCGACAACGGCGGCGGCATCGCCGAAGAACATCTGGGGCAGGTATTCGATCCGTTCTTCACCACTAAACCGGTGGGTGACGGGCTGGGTCTGGGGCTGGCGGTATCGTTCGCCATCGTTCATGAATCCGGCGGACGCCTGTGCGCCGAAAATGGCGACAACGGCGCGGTGTTCAGCCTGACCTTGCCTATCGATCTGGAGGCGCACATCTGATGCTCAATTCGGTGATGGTGGTCGATGACGAAAGCAGCATTCGCAGTGCCGTCGAACAATGGCTGAGCCTGTCCGGGTTCGAGGTGCAGCTGTTCAGCCGCGCCGAGGAATGCCTGGCGGCTTTGCCGGCGCATTTTGCCGGGGTGATTGTCAGCGACGTGCGCATGCCCGGCCTCAGCGGTCTTGAGCTGCTGGCCGAAGTGCAGCGCCGCGATGCCGACCTGCCGGTAATTCTGCTGACCGGCCACGGCGATGTGCCGATGGCGGTCGAAGCCATGCGCGACGGCGCCTACGATTTTCTGGAAAAACCCTTCAGCCCCGAGACCCTGCTCGGCAGCCTGCGCCGGGCACTGGACAAGCGTCGGCTGGTGCTGGAAAACCGCGCCCTGCACGAACAGGCCGACAACCGCGCCAGACTGGATGCGACACTGCTGGGTGTGTCCCGTAGTTTGCAGACCCTGCGCCGGCAGGTACTGGACCTGGCGACGCTGCCGGTCAACGTGCTGATCCGTGGCGAAACCGGCAGCGGCAAGGAACTGGTCGCCCGTTGCCTGCACGACTTCGGCCCCCGCGCCGACAAGCCGTTCGTGGCGCTGAACTGCGCGGCGATCCCCGAGCAACTGTTCGAAGCCGAGTTGTTCGGGCATGAAAGCGGCGCGTTCACCGGCGCCTCGGGCAAGCGCATCGGCAAACTGGAATACGCCGATGGCGGCACGCTGTTTCTCGATGAAATCGAAAGCATGCCGCTGGCCCAGCAGGTGAAACTGCTGCGGGTGTTGCAGGAGCAGAAGCTGGAGCGGCTGGGGTCGAATCAGAGTATTCGCGTGGACTTGCGCATCGTCGCGGCGACCAAACCCGACTTGCTGGATGAAGCGCGGGCCGGGCGTTTTCGCGAAGACCTGGCGTATCGTCTGAACGTCGCTGAGCTGCGATTGCCGCCGCTGCGTGATCGTCGCGAAGACATTCCGTTGTTGTTCGAATCCTTCGCCCAGAGCGCCGCCCAGCGTTTGGGCCGGACCTTTCCGCCGCTCAGTGGCGCGCAGTTGAGCCACCTGCTCAGTCACGACTGGCCGGGCAATGTGCGCGAGTTGGCGAACGTGGCCGAGCGGCAGGTGCTGGGGCTGGATGAACCGGTGCAGGGTATCGATCCGGGCCAGTCGCTGGCGGCGCAGCAGGAAGCGTTTGAAGCGCAGTGTCTGCGGGCGGCGTTGACCCGGCACAAGGGTGATGTGAAAGCCGTGCTTGAAGAGCTGCAACTGCCGCGCCGAACCTTTAATGAAAAGATGCAGCGCCATGGTTTGACCCGGGAGATGTTTGTGCAGGGTAGTTGATTTTTACAGTGCCTGATCGGGCCCCTTCGCGGGCAAGCCCGCTCCCACAGGGATTTTTGTGAACACAGAATTTGTGAACACTCCCGACCACTGTGGGAGCGGGCTTGCCCGCGAAGAGGCCGGCACAGACAACAATGACCTATCCGCCAGGGTGAGCGAATTTCCGCTCAATACAACTCATACATAAGCGGATTTCCGCTCATCCATTCTTCCCAGCCCCTCTAAACCGGCCCTCCCTCCGTTGGCACAGGTCCTGCTATAGCCCTCGCAGGCTGCGTCTCAACGCGCTCCACAAAAACAATTAAACGAAGGATCCTTCAATGGATAACTCCAACGCCCTGCCTCTGGGGTCGGCAGCCGTGCCGGCCAAAGAACGAACCACCGCCAGTCGCATCAAGTCGATCTTCAGCGGTTCCGTCGGCAACATGGTCGAGTGGTACGACTGGTACGTCTATGCCGCCTTCTCGCTGTACTTTGCCAAGACCTTCTTCCCCGCCGGTTCCACCACCGCCCAGTTGATGAACACCGCCGCGATCTTCGCCGTGGGTTTTCTGATGCGCCCGATCGGTGGCTGGCTGATGGGCCTGTACGCCGACAAGGTCGGACGTAAAAAAGCGCTGATGGCCTCGGTGTACCTGATGTGCTTCGGCTCCCTGCTGATCGCCCTCAGCCCGAACTACGAAACCATCGGCATCGGCGCGCCGATCCTGCTGGTGTTCGCCCGTCTGCTGCAAGGCCTGTCGGTCGGCGGCGAGTACGGCACCTCCGCCACTTACCTGTCGGAGATGGCAACCAGGGAGCGTCGCGGCTTCTTCTCCAGCTTCCAGTACGTGACCCTGATTTCCGGCCAGCTCATCGCGCTGGGCGTGTTGATCGTGCTGCAGAACATGCTGACCACCGAACAGTTGTATGCCTGGGGCTGGCGTATTCCGTTCGCCATCGGCGCACTGTGCGCAATCGTGGCGCTGTACCTGCGTCGTGGCATGGAAGAAACCGAGTCGTTCACCAAGAAAGAGAAGTCCAAGGAAAGCGCCATGCGCACCTTGCTCCGTCATCCGAAGGAACTGCTCACCGTGGTCGGCCTGACCATGGGCGGTACGCTGGCGTTCTACACCTACACCACCTACATGCAGAAATACCTGGTGAACACCGTCGGCATGAGCATCTCCGACTCCACCACCATTTCCGCCGCCACGCTGTTCCTGTTCATGTGCCTGCAACCGATCATCGGCGGCCTGTCCGACAAGATCGGTCGTCGTCCGATCCTGATCGCCTTCGGCGTGCTGGGGACGATCTTCACCGTGCCGATCCTGATGACCCTGCACACCATCCAGACCTGGTGGGGCGCGTTCTTCCTGATCATGGCGGCACTGATCATCGTCAGCGGCTACACCTCGATCAACGCCGTGGTGAAGGCCGAGCTGTTCCCGACCGAAATCCGCGCACTGGGCGTCGGCCTGCCGTACGCACTGACCGTGTCGATCTTCGGTGGCACCGCCGAATACATCGCGCTGTGGTTCAAGAGCATCGGCATGGAAACCGGTTACTACTGGTACGTAACCGCCTGCATCGCGGTGTCCCTGCTGGTGTACATCACCATGAAAGACACCCAGAAACATTCGCGCATCGTCACTGACTGATCCGGCAACGCGAATCAAAAAAGGGGCAGACCTTCACGGGTCTGCCCCTTTTTTCGTTGGCCGATCAGCGGTTCCTGGCGATTAATCGCTGGTTAATTCGCCGAAGCGATCCTGCACCTACCTGATCGATGACCTGCGCGACGCTCGCTCCGACGACGAAAGCGAATGGAATGCGCCGCCCTTAATATCAAGTTAATCGATTGTTTTTAGCATTATCTTGCGCTTTTTAATCAATTTAATTGGCGTAGCATGAATCCCATGCGAAACACATCGCCAACGAATTTCGAATCTGGAGAACGACCATGAAAACCAAACTGATCCTCGCCCTGACCCTGTCCGTACTGGCCGCCAACACCTTTGCCGCCGACGGTTCGGACAAAACCAAATCCGCCGACTTCATTTCCGGCGCCAGCGCTGCCATCGAAACCAGCCACACCGGCACCTATGCTGCTGACGGTTTCGACAAGACCAACGTCGGCAAAGCCGTGGCTGCCGATGGTTTCGATAAAACCGGCACTGCCAACGCCATCGCCGCCGACGGCTTTGATAAAACCGGTACTGCTGCAGCCATCAGTTGATCGCTGGATACACACACCACAGCCCGGCTTCGGCCGGGCTTAGTCATGTCTGGAGGACTGGAAATCAGCTGCCCGTCCTTGCACTATGGCCGCTCTCTGACAGCCGTTTCCAGGAACACCCGCCATGCCCGATGACATCCATTTCTACGAACCGGCCAACGGCCACGGCCTGCCTCACGATCCGTTCAACGCCATCGTCGGCCCGCGTCCCATCGGCTGGATTTCTTCGCAGGATGCCGAGGGCCGGCTGAACCTGGCGCCCTACAGCTTTTTCAACGCGTTCAACTACATTCCGCCGATCATCGGGTTCTCCAGCGTCGGTCGCAAAGACAGCCTGAACAACATCGAGCAGACCGGCGAATTCGTCTGGAACCTCGCCACCCGACCGCTGGCCGAGCAGATGAACCAGAGCTGCGCGATGGTCGCGCCCGAGGTCAACGAGTTCGAACTCGCAGGGCTGACGCCGGTGGCGTCGAAAGTGATCGCCGTGCCGCGCGTGGCCGAAAGCCCGGTGTCCTTCGAGTGCAAGGTCACGCAGATCATTCAGTTGCAGCGCGCCGACGGCGAGACCGTGCCGAGCTGGCTGGTGCTGGGCGAAGTGGTCGCCGTGCATATCGCCAAATGGCTGTTGAAGGACGGGATCTACGACACCGCCGCGGCAGAACCGATTCTGCGGGGCGGCGGGCCGGCGGACTACTTCCAGCTGGGGCCGGAGGCATTGTTCAAGATGTGGCGCCCGGGCGCCGTCAAGTAAACGCGATTACCAGATCAGCTCGGCGTCATCAGTGACACCCTTGAGCTTGTCCAGCTCGTTGATAGCCGCTTCATCGGCGGCAATGGCGCCAGGGAACACCTGGTCATTCAACAGCTTGTGAAAGCGTGGCGCACCGCCGTCGACCAGGGCCTTGACCGCGATTGCCGCGTGATAACCCTTGTTGCTGCCCAACTCGACGGGGACTACAGCGGATACCGCTTCGAAGTGTTCGAACTCTTTACGTGCCATGTCGCAGGTCCTGGCTCAGTCAAATAGGCTGGCCATTAAACCCTCAACCGGCGAGTTTGTGTATCGGCGCGCAACTTTGACCAAGCGCCTGCGCCGCCGACACGTCTTTAAACGTGTGGAAATCCAGGCTGTTGACCACCAGGTCCTGCACCAGCTCGGCAAAGACTTCCATCGACGGGCTGCTGAAATAGGCGGTCATCGACTGTTGGTTGCTCCAGAAACCGGAGACCAGCCACAGCTCGGGATCACACTGCGAATGCTGCAAGGAAAAGCTCAGGCAACCGGCGGCGGCACGAGACGGCTCGATCAATGCGCTCAGGCGCATACCGAGTTCCGCCGAGCGTCCGGCGCGCGCTCGAACGAAGGCCATATGACTGACGGGAATCTGCTTGGACATGTTCAACCCTCCCAGGGAGTCGCGTGGCAGCCGGGGACGGGCTGCGACAGGATCCAAGGTTAAGGGCCGGGCAGCGCTCACCGTTAGTCGATTCCTGCCGTCGCATTGCACAATCCTGCGAGACTGTCTTGCACACCTGTAACCAGTCGTGAATTGCTGTCACCGTCCTGTCACACCGGTTTCGGGCAATTCTGACGACCTGCGTCCTGCTATGGCTGGGCGAGCCAACAACCCAATGCAGGATCAGGCAAGCATTTCGCAGGATGTGTCTACCGCTTGCGCTTGCACAAACTTATGCTCTGCCCCATTCCACCGACTTTGCCGAGGATGCCGCACATGACGTCATTCGATCGTTTTCAAACGCCGCCCGATGCCGACATGGAAAAGCAGCGCGAGGAACTGGCGGCGATCATTCGCCGCAACACCTGCGAAGATGGCAGCTATGCCACCGCCGTCGGCTCGCTGTTCATGTCGCGCCACACAAAATCCCATGACTTCGCCCCGGTGCTCGCGCAACCGGCGCTGTGCATCATGGCCCAGGGTCGCAAAGAGGTACGGCTGGCGGACGAATTCTTCAATTACGATCCGCTGAATTACCTGGTGGTATCGGTTTCGATGCCGTTGAGCGGTCGGGTGGTGAATGTCTCGCCCGAAGAGCCGATCCTCGCCGTGCGCCTGGACATTGATCCGGCGGAAATCACCGCGCTGATCGCCGACGCCGGCCCGATGGGCGTGCCGACCCGGCCGACCGGGCGTGGTCTGTATGTGGAGAAAATCGACAGCGCCATGCTCGATGCGGTGCTGCGTCTGGCCCGCCTGCTCGACGCACCGAAAGACATCGCCATGCTCGCGCCACTGATCCGCCGGGAGATTCTCTATCGCCTGTTGCGCAGTCCGCAGGGCCATCGGCTGTATGAAATCGCCATTGCCAACAGCCAGAGCCACCGCATCAGCCAGGCGATCAAATGGCTCAACGGCAACTTCGAACAGCCGCTGCGCATCGATGATCTGGCGAAGGAAGTGAACCTCAGCGTCTCGACGTTGCATCACCGCTTCAAGGCGATGACGGCGATGAGTCCGTTGCAGTATCAGAAGCAGCTGCGCCTGCAAGAGGCGCGGCGGTTGATGCTGGCTGAGGGGCTGGAGGCTTCGGCGGCGGGGTATCGGGTGGGGTATGAAAGTCCGTCGCAGTTCAGTCGTGAGTACAGCCGGTTGTTTGGCGCGCCGCCGCTAAGGGATCTGGCGCGGTTGCGGCTGACCGTCTGATCTGGATTATTGCGTCGCGGCTACTGGCCTCTTCGTCGGATCGCCGCCCGGACCAAGCCCGCTCCCACAGTGACTGGTGTCTACTACAAAGCTT
Organism: Pseudomonas sp. G7(2022); assembly: GCF_052660475.1. Taxonomy (NCBI): domain Bacteria; kingdom Pseudomonadati; phylum Pseudomonadota; class Gammaproteobacteria; order Pseudomonadales; family Pseudomonadaceae; genus Pseudomonas; species Pseudomonas sp. G7(2022). The sequence goes on from NZ_CP109659.1 coordinate 4,913,942, forward strand.
GTGTACGACGAATAACCTGTGGGAGCGGGCTTGCCCGCGAAGAGGTCGGCAGAGCCAGCATCAAATCTGGATCAGGCGCCCAACACCCGACACGCCTCACTCGGCAACGTCACCGACACCGGATGCCCGATCCCCAGCCCGATGCCCTGACACGGCGTACTCAGCGCCGTAAAGGTCACCCCGGAACATTCCACCGTAGTCTCGATCGTCGCACCGATATCCCGAACGAACGTCACCTTGCCCAGCAGGCGATTGCCCGCCGTGGCCTGGGGCGCCGACAGTTGAAGGTCTTCGGGGCGGATCAGCATTTTCACCTTCTGCCCGACCACGATGCTGCTGCAGATCGGCACTTGCAGGGCATCGCCGCCCGGCAGCACGACCTTGCCATCGCCCAGCGCGGTGGCCGGGAAGATGTTGCCGGAACCGATGAAGTCCGCGACGAATTCGTTGGCCGGATGCCGATAGATTTCAATCGGCGTACCCACCTGCTGCACCCGATGCTCACCGAGGACCACCACGATGTCGGCCATGGTCATGGCTTCGCGTTGATCGTGGGTCACCATGATCGTGGTGATGTTCAGGCGTTGTTGCAGCTGGCGGATTTCCACCTGCATCGACTCGCGCAACTTGGCGTCCAGCGCCGACAGCGGTTCGTCGAGCAGAAGGATTTTCGGGTGCGAGGCAATCGCCCGGGCAATCGCCACGCGCTGACGCTGGCCACCGGAGAGTTTCGCTACCGGACGGTCGATCATCGGTTGCAGCTGGATCAGTTCCAGCAATTCCACCACCCGCGCCTGTTGATCGGCCTTGCTCACGCCGCGCAGTTTCAGCGGGTAGGCGATGTTCTCGCCCACGGTCATATGCGGAAACAGCGCCAGCGACTGGAATACCATGCCGAAGTTGCGCAGGTGCGCCGGGGTGTGGCCGATGTCCTCGCCGTCCAGGCGGATCTCGCCGCCGGTGAGGGTTTCCAGCCCGGCGATCATTCGCAGCAACGTGGTCTTGCCGCAACCCGACGGGCCGAGGAAGCACACCAGTTTGCCCTCGGGCAAATGCAGGTTGACGTCTTTTACCGCGCAGGCCGAGCCGTAGTGTTTCTCGACGTTTTCCAGAATCAGACCAGACATAAAATCACCTCAAGAAATCAAAAGGACACGCCACCCTCGCCCACCAGCTTCTCCAGCGCCCAGATCAGGACGAAGTCGATCAGCACGATCAGCACGGCAAACGAGAACACGGTAGGGTCGAGCGATGACACGGTGCGGCTGTACATCCAGATCGGCACGGTCATGACGTCGATGGTGTAGAGAAAATAGGTCACGGTGAATTCGTTGAACGAGACGATGAACGCCAGCAGCATCCCCGCCAGAATCCCCGATTTCATCAACGGCACCACCACGTCGACGATGGCCCGTAGCGGCGAGGCGCCGAGCATCTGCGCGGCCTCTTCGACTTCACTGCCGATGGAAAGCATGGCCGCCGTGCAGTTCTTCACCACGAAGGGCAGCGCGAGAATCACGTGGGCAATGACCAGCCGCGAAGTCGTCATGTGGAACGGCAGGCTGTCGAACACCAGCAGCAAGGCCAGCCCCAGCACCACCATCGGAAACACCAGCGGCAACGACATCAGTTGCAGCGCCACGCCCTTGCCACGGAACTCGCAACGGGTCAGCGCGTAGGCCGCCGGCACCGCGATCAGCGTGGCGAAAATCATCGTCAGGCACGCCACCAGCAAACTGGTACCCATGGCCTGGCCGAGGCTCAGCACATCGCTGGCGTCCGGCGAGACAAAGGTGTGCCACGCCGCCTTGTACCACTGCAGGCTGTAGCTGCTCGGCGGGAAGTCGAGGTTCGACGCACCGCTGAACGACATCACGATCATGGTCAGGATCGGCAGCACGGCCAGGAACAAAATGATCCCGGAGAGGATGCCGGCAAACTTGCCGGTGTCGCCCGGCAGCAGCGACTGACGCTTCTTGATCAGGGCACTCATTGCGAAGCCTCCAGCAGACGGCGACGGCGGCCGGTGATGTATTCGGACAAGGTCATGATGGCGAGCGTAGTGACGATCAGCACCACCCCGGCGGCGGATGCGGCGGGCCAGTTCATCAGCGGTGCGATCTGGTCATGCACCATCACCGCGAGCATCGGCACGCGCCGACCGCCGAGCAGCAACGGCACCACGAAGCTGCTGGCGTTGTAGGCGAACACCAGGGTCGCGCCGGTGATGATCCCCGGCAGGCTCATCGGCAACACCACCTGGCGGAACACTTGAAAGCGACTGGCGCCCAGCGTCGCGGCAGCTTCTTCGTAGCTGCGGGCGACACCGCGCATGGCGCTGGCAATCGGCAGCACGGCCAGCGGGAACGCGGTCTGCACCAGGCCCATCAGCACGCCGTTCTGGTTGTACAGCAACATGATCGGGCGCTTGATCAGACCGAGGCCCATCAGGGTCTGGTTGAGCATGCCGCCGGGGCCGAGGATCACCAGCCAGCCATAGCTTTGCAGCAGCAGGTTGACCAGCAGCGGCAACAACACCGCCGCCAGAAAAATCCGCCGCACGAATGGCGAGGTCAGGCGCGACATGGTGTACGCCACCGGGATCGCCAGCACCACCGCGATCACCGCGCTGATCAGCGCCAGACGCAAGGTCAGCAGCAACGATTTGAGGTAGTAGGGTTCGAGCAACTGGGCATAACTGGCCAGGCTGAAACCGGACCACTCCGCGCCCTTGGTGCCGACACTCATGCGCAGCACCAGCAGGCTGGCGGCAATCAGCACGCCGAGAAACAGCATCGACGGCGTGAGAAAAAACCACGCCCGGGCGGTCGGCGAAAGACCGCGCGCCGAGCGCACGTCACCCGCGCCGACCGGTTGGGTCAGGGATTGATGTTCCATAGCAATGATCTCGTCAATGGAAAAACAACGGCTTCAAGCTCACCTTGGCCCTCTGTGGGAGCGAGCCTGCTCGCGAAAGCGGCGGGTCAGTCAACCCATGAAGCGACTGACAGATTGCATTCGCGAGCAAGCCCGCTCCCACAAGGTTTCTGTGGTGTCTGGAAGTACGGCGTCAGGAAGAAAAGATTTCCGTGTAGCGACGAATCCACTGGTCATGCACGGTCGCCAGGAAGGCGTTGTCGTGCATGATCGCCTTCTCCGCGATCTGCTCCGGGGTGAGGATGAACGGGCTCTTGCGCGCTTCGGCGGAGATGATCGCCTTGGCGTTGACCGGGCCGTTGAAGATGTCTTCGGCCATCTTGCCCTGCACCAGCGGGTCGAGGGAGTGGTCGATGAAGGCGTAGGCCAGGTCGGTGTCGCCCGGACGGTTCTTCGGCATCACCGAGAGCATCAGGTCGGTGTAGAAACCTTCCTTCATGCCGAACGTGGCGCCCAGGCCATAGTTCGGGTCGCGGATCTGCTTGGGGAAAAACGCCGGGGCGTAGAGGCCGCCCATGTCCAGGGAGCCGGTGCGGAACAGCTCGGCGATCTGGTTCGGGTTTTCGCCCAGGGTCACCACGCGGTCTTTCAGTTCGGCGAGTTTCTTGAAGCCCGGCTCGATGTTGTGCTCGTCACCACCGGCCAGTTTGGCGGCGATGATGATCAGGTCCATCGCCTCGGTCCAGTTCGGCGGCGGCAGGAAAATGTTCGGCGCAAGGTCAGCATCCCACAGCGCAGCGTAACTGTCCGGCGCTTCCTTCTGGGTGCGGGTGCTGTAGACCAGACTGTTGCACCACAGCAGGTAACCGATGCCGTGACCGTTGGCCCCGGTGCGGTATTTCTCCGGAACGTCGATCAGGTTGGGAATGCGGTTGAGATCGGGTTTTTCCAGCAGCCCGGCAGCGGCCAGACCTTCGGCGCCAACGCCGGCCAGGGTGATGATGTCGTACTGCGGACGATCACCGCCGGCCTTGAGTTTGGCGACCATTTCCGAAGTGCTGCCGGTGCGGTCGGCAATCACTTTGGCGCCGGTCTTGGCTTCGAACGTTGCGGCGATATTGCGCAGTGCGGCGAGGCCCGTGTCATCGGACCAGGTCAACAGGCGCAGGGTTTTGCCGGCAAAGCGGGTGTCGCTGGCACTGGCCCGGATGAAGGGCATGCTCATGGCCGCCGCAGCCACCGAGGCCACGCCGACGGTTTTGATGAATTGACGCCTGTTCAGATCGTGCTCGCCCATTTAGGACTCCCATTTTTTTGTAAGTATGAGACTGATCGCAACCCTTGCATCTGCGTGACCGGAATTGCTCAAGCGCCCGGTTTCAAAGGGCTTGAGCGTGGTCTGCGGGTTCATCCTGAGGTCGTGCAAAACACCTGACTATCGATAAAAACTCATTGAAGCCATGACGCCGGCGCATGCCTCGTTGCGAGGCATGCACTCACCTTTTTCGGGCATTCAGAGCGCGCGGATCACGTGCTTGATTTCCTGGAACGCCGCCAGGCCCCACGGCCCCAACTCGCGGCCGATGCTGCTCTGCTTGTAGCCGCCCCACGCCGTCTGCGGGAAGATCACCTGCGGCGCGTTGAGCCACACCAGCCCCGCCTGCAAGGCGTTGGCGACCCGATCCGCGGTCTCGGCATTACGCGTGACCACGCTGGCGACCAGACCGAACTGACTGTCGTTGGCCAGGGCAATCGCCTCGGCTTGCGTAGCGAAACTGCGAACGCAGATCACCGGCCCGAAGATCTCTTCACACCACAGCGCACTGTCGAGGGGCACTTCGGTGAAGATCGTCGGTTGCAAGAAATAGCCGCGCGGCAGATCGGCGGGACGATTGCCGCCACAGATCAACTTGGCACCGGCGCTCAATCCACGGTCGATATGACCGAGCACGCGTTGGTATTGCGCCTGATTGACCAGCGCGCCCATCTCGACTTCCGGATCGAACGGGTCGGCCACACGGATTTTTTCCGCGCGGGCCTTCAAGCGAATCAGGAATTCATCGGCGATTTCATCGGCAACCAGCACTCGGCTGGTGGCCGAGCACATCTGCCCGGCGTTGAAGAAACCGCCACCGCAGGCCAGCTCCACCGCCAGATCCAGGTCGGCGTCTTCCAGGATCAGCAGCGAGGATTTGCCGCCCAGCTCCAGGCTCACGCCCTTCACGGTTTCAGCGGCGCGTTGCATCACTTGCACACCGACGGCGTTGCTGCCGGTGAAGGAAACCTTGGCGATGCGCGGGTCCGCCGACAGCGGCGCACCGACCGCAAGACCGGTGCCGCACACCAGGTTGAACACGCCTTTTGGCAGACCGGATTCAGCGATGATGGCCGCCAGCTCCAGTTCCGGCAGCGGCGTGACTTCCGACGGTTTGAGTACCACGCAGCAACCGGCGGCCAAGGCCGGGGCGAGTTTCCACGCGGTGGTGACCATCGGGAAATTCCACGGCACGATCAGCCCGACCACACCGCACGGCTCGCGGCGCAGACGTGCGCTGAAGTCATCGCTGGGCAGCGGCACGTTGCTGTCGAGTCTGGCGTCGAGGCCTTCGGCGAGTTCGGCGTAGTACTCGAACGTGGCGATCACGTCGTCGACATCGATGCCCGCTTCAAACTGCGGTTTGCCGTTGTTGCTCGACTGCAACTTCATCAAGTGATCACGACCGTTGCGCACGCCGTTGGCGATGTTGCGCAGGATCGCGCCGCGCTCGGCACCGGTGGTTTTCGACCAGCCCTTGAAGGCTTCGGTCGCTGCCGTTACCGCTTGATTGACGGCGCTTTCGTCGCCGCCATTGACCGTGGTCAGCAGCGCTTCGGTGGCCGGGTTGATGACGCGCAGGTGTTCTCGGCCGGCGGACCATTGGCCGTTGATGTACAGGCCGTCGAGTGTGGTCGGGAAATTCATCATTGGGCCACCGCCTTCATCCATTGGGTCTGGTCGATTTCGATCAGGGTCGGGCCCTGGCGATCGGTGGCGGCGCGCAGTGCACCGCGCAGATGTTCGGCCGAGCTGATCGCTTCTGCTGCACAACCCAGTGCCTTGGCCACACCGATGAAGTCCGGGGTGTAGATGTCCACGCCCACCGGCTCGATGGCGCGGTTGACCATGTATTTCTTGATCTCTTCGTAACCCTGGTTATTCCACAGCAGGATGATCACCGGCGTGCGCGCCTCCACAGCACTGGCCAGTTCCGGCAGGGTGAATTGCAGACCGCCGTCGCCGATCAGGCACACCACCGGCGCACGAGCGCCGCGTTCGAGGTTGCCGCCAAGCCATGCGCCAATCGCCGCCGGCAAGGCGTAACCGAGGGTGCCGTAACCGGTGGACGAGTTGAACCAGCGGCGCGGACGCTCCGGGTTGAAGGTCAGGTTGCCGGTGTACACCGGTTGCGTGGAGTCACCGACGAACACCGCGTTCGGCAGTTCGTGCAGCACGGTTTCGAGGAAACGGGTCTGGGCCAGAGTCGGCGCGTCCCAAGTTGCGGCCAGGTCTTCACGCAGACGCGCGGCGCGGACCTGCCCCCAGTCGTTGCGGCGCTCGGCCAGCGGTTTGTGCGACAGCGCGCTGAGCAGCGCTTGTGCGGCGTTGCGCGAGTCGGCCACCAGCGCCACGTAAGGCGGGTAGTTGCGCACGGTCTGGTCGGGATCGATATCGACGCGCAGCAACTTGCCGGGGATTTCGAAGCCGCCGGCGAAGGTCACGTCGTAGTCGGTTTCCGCCAGTTCAGTGCCGATCGCCAGCACCACGTCGGCATCGGCCACCAGGGCGCGGGTCGCCACCAGGCTCTGGGTCGAACCGATCAGCAGTGGATGGCTGGACGGCAGCATGCCTTTGGCGTTGATGGTCAGAGCCATCGGTGCGTCGAGCAGTTCGGCCAGTTCGGTGAGTTCGGCAGCCGCGTCGATGGCGCCGCCACCGGCGAGGATCAGCGGACGCTGAGCGCCGGCCAACAGTTCGGTCATGCGGCTCACGGCGGCCGGCGCGGCACCGGCGCGGTCGATGTTGACCGGCACGCTGGCCAGCAGTTCGTCGGCTTCTTCGACCAGCACGTCCAGCGGAATTTCGATGTGCACCGGACGCGGACGCCCGGCCTGGAACAGCGCGAAAGCACGGGCCAATACGCCCGGCAATTCGGACGCCGACATCAGGGTGTGGGAGAACGCCGCCACGCCGCCGACCAGTGCGCTCTGGTTCGGCAGTTCATGCAGCTTGCCGCGTCCGCCGCCCAACTGATTGCGAGTCTGTACGCTGGAGATCACCAGCATCGGGATCGAATCGGCGTACGCCTGGCCCATGGCGGTGGTGATGTTGGTCATGCCCGGGCCGGTGATGATGAAGCACACACCCGGTTTGCCGCTGGTGCGGGCGTAGCCGTCGGCCATGAAGCCGGCGCCCTGTTCGTGGCGCGGGGTGACGTGGTTGATGCTCGAACGGGCCAGCCCGCGATACAGCTCCACGGTATGTACGCCGGGAATGCCGAACACCTGCTCGACCCCGTAATCTTCGAGTAACTTGACCAGTACTTCGCCACACGTCGCCATGTCTTTGCCCTTCTTGTTCGTTGAGGCACCGGGCTTTAAAGGAACCGGTGATTGGCCTCATTGAAACGGGCGACCCGTAGCCGCAACAATCGATAAAAGCTCATACTAGCCATGTCCTCACGTCATACCTTGGATCCACATGAAACGACTGCCTCCCCTGCCCGCCCTGCATACGTTTCTGATCACCGCGCAGTGCTGCAACTTCACCCGGGCCGCCGAGCAGTTGCACATCACCCAGGGTGCGGTGAGCCGGCAGATCGCGGGGCTTGAGGAACATCTGGGTTATGAGCTGTTCATTCGCCTGGCCCGGGGTCTGGAACTGACGGCCGAAGGTCGCGAATGGCTGCCACGGGTACAGCAGGTGTTCAGCCTGATCGGCGACTCGGTGGAGCAGATCGGCGCCAAACGCGAGACCCTGCAACTCAAGGCGCCGAGCTGCGTGATGCGCTGGTTGTTGCCACGACTGCTGCAATGGCAGCGCGAGCGCCCGGACGTGCCGGTGAAACTCACGGCGTCGCTGCAACACGGGGTGGACTTTCATCGCGAGCAGTTCGACGCGGCGGTGATCTACGGCAGCGCGCCCCACGACTCCCCTGCCACGCTGCATCTGTTCGATGAACAACTGACGCCGGTCTGTTCGCCGACACTGCTCAACGGTGGGCCGGCCCTGCACACACCGGCAGATCTGCAACAGCATCTGCTGCTGCACCCGACCCACACGGATGACGACTGGACACTCTGGCTTGAAGCCGCCGAATTGCACTTGAACAACATCGCCAGCGGTCAGCATTTCGAGACGCTGGATCAGGCGATGTCGATGGCGTCCCACGGGACGGGGGTGGCGATCGGCGACTGGTCACTGATCGGCGACGACTTGAACGCCGGGCGACTGGTGATGCCGTTCGATCTGAAGGTGAAGACGGGATTGGGCTATTACATCGTGGCGCCGGCGTCGGAGCCGTCGGCGAAATTGCAGGAGTTGATGGGGTGGTTGGTTGAGCAGGCTCATACGCGGTGAGGCCTTGCCCTCACCCTAACCCTCTCCCAGGGGGAGAGGGAACTGACCGAGGTGTCTTACGTAATACATCGACCTGAAAAATCTGGGCGATTATGGATTCAATACATCCCGTTCAAGTCGGCGTAATTTTCAAGCATCCCACGATCGGCTCCCTCTCCCCCCGGGAGAGGGCTGGGGTGAGGGGCTTTTCAGTACTTAATAACCGACCGTAAACCGCTGACGCGAATGCTTAGGCGTTTCCACTTCGTCGATCAGCGCAATCGCATAGTCGGCAAAGCTGATCGAGCTCTGGCCTTCGGCACTCACCAGCAAGTCATCCTTGCCGACGCGGAATTTGCCGGTGCGCTCGCCTTCGAAGAACAGCGCCGACGGCGACAGGAACGTCCAGTCCAGTTCTTTTTCCTGACGCAGCGCATCAAGGAACGCCGCACCGGCGCTGGCCTCAGCCTTGTACTCGGCCGGGAAACCGGCGCTGTCGATCACGCGAGTGCCGTCCGGCAGCAACAACGAACCGGCCCCGCCGACCACCAGCAGACGTTTCACCCCGGCCTGTTTCACCGGGCCGATCAGCGCGCTGGCCCGCACCGTGGCGAAATGCGCGGCGCTGATCACCACATCGTGACCGGCGATTGCCGCTTGCAGCGCCGCGGCGTCCAGCACGTCGACATTCTTGCTGGCCACACCGGCACGGGCGCCGATCTTCGAGGTATCCCGAGCGATGGCGGTGACGCTGTGGCCGCGGCGCAGGGCTTCTTCCAGCAATTGGCTGCCGGCACGGCCGGTGGCACCAATGATTGCGATCTTGCTCATGACATTCTCCAGTTGGCTTGAGAGTGCTGCGTTTTTCAGAATCGGGTTACCACGTCATCTCGCCCTTGGCCACTTTGGCGCTCAGCTCCAGCGAGCTTTCTTCGCCCAGTGTCGGGTAGCGTTTTTTCATCGCGGCGATCAGCGCGGCAGAGTCCTTGGCCTTGGCGGTTTCCTCGTCGAACGCCTTGATGTAGTCGGCGGTGAATTTCACGGCCGCCAGCGAACGGGCGCTGTCACCCAGGTAGTGACCCGGCACCACGGTTTTCGGTTTCAGGGTTTCGATCGAGTGCAGGGTTTCCAGCCAGTCGGCGTGGGATTGTGCAGTCTGGGTATCGGCCATCCACACATGGATGTTCTCGGCGACGACGACACCGCCAACCACGGCTTTCAACGATGGAATCCACACGAAGCTGCGATCCGGTTGCTTGCCTTCCAGGCCGACCACCTGCAGTTTCTGCCCTTCGAGCATCAGGCTGTCGCCCTTGAGCACGCCCGGCACGATGGTTTTGGCCGGCACGTCGGCGCCCATTTTCGGGCCCCAGAACGCGAGTTTGCCGTCGACGGTTTGCTTGATGTGATCAACGGTTGGCTGCGAGGCCAGCACCTTGGCATTCGGGAAGGCTTTGGTCAGGGTGTCGAGACCGAAGTAGTAATCCGGATCACCGTGGCTGATGTAGATGGTGGTCAGCTGCTTGCCGCTGGCGCGGATCTTTTCCACCACTTGCTCGGCCTGGGATTTGCCGAACTGGGCGTCCACCAGAATCGCGTCCTTCTCACCGCTGACCAGCACCGAGGTCACCGGGAAGATCGCGTGGGTGCCCGGGTTGTAGACATCGAGGTTCAGGTTCGCGGCCGCTGCGTGGGCAGCAAAGCCGAGGGTGGCGGTGGCCAGTAAAACGCGCTTGAGGGTGGTGAAGCCGATCATGGGTTGCTCCGCTGTTCGAATGCCGTGCTTGGCGATGGGACAGAGCTTAGTTGCCAGACTCGTTACAAAAAATGCGATGCTTGAACATAGTTTGTTTCTGAAAGCGGGCAAATCATGGATCGTCTCCAAGCAATGCGGGTGTTTGTCACGGTGGTGGATCTGGGCAGCCAGTCGGCGGCGGCCGATCACCTGGATCTGTCACGGCCGGTGGTGTCGCGGTATCTGGCGGAACTGGAAGACTGGGTCGGCGCGCGCCTGATGCACCGCACCACACGCAAGTTGAGCCTGACCGCCGCCGGCAACGAAATCCTGCCGCGCTGCCGGCAGATGCTCGAACTGTCGGGCGACATGCAGGCCGCCGTCAGCGAACCCGACGACGCGCCACGGGGTCTGCTGCGGATCAGCGTCAGCACCTCGTTCGGCCAGGCGCAACTGGCCGATGCCATGGCGGCGTTCGTCAAGCACTACCCGGGCGTCAACATCGACCTGCAAATGCTCGATCGCACGGTGAATCTGGTGGACGAGCGCATCGACCTGGCGATCCGTACCAGCAACGACCTCGACCCCAACCTGATCGCCCGGCGCCTGACGGTCTGCCGCTCGGTGGTCTGTGCCGCGCCCGCCTATCTGCAGGCACATCCACAACCGCAGCGCGTAGAAGATCTGAGCCGGCACAACTGCCTGACCCACTCCTACTTCGGCAAGAGCCTGTGGCATTTCGAAGAGGATGGCGAACCGGTGTCGGTGCCGGTGCAGGGCAATATCAGCGCCAACGAGGCCAGCACTCTGCTCCGCGCCACACTGGCCGGCGCCGGGGTGGCGATGCTGCCCACCTATCAGGCCGGGGTGCATATTCACAGCGGCGAACTGGTTTGCCTGCTGCCTCACGCCGAGCCGCGGCAGATGAACATCTACGCCGTGTATGCCTCGCGCAAGCACATGCCGGCGGCGCTGCGCTGCATGCTGGATTTTCTGGTGCAGCGTTTTCCCGAAAACCCGCAATGGGATATCGGGCTGTAATCCTGTTCGCAGAGCCGCTGGCAACTCCACGGCGCTGACCTATGCTGAAAGTAGTACCCAAGGGTATTCGTTCAGAGGTCAACGCCATGAACACCAGAACAAGAAGATACCTCGCGATTTTCATCACCTGCGCGGCCACGCTGGCGCTGTACGGCACCGCGGCATGGCGCGTGGAGCAGTTGCGGCAACTGCCCCGTGAGTACGCGAGCTGCAACTTCGAGCGCTGCATCCCTCACAACGCCACCCTCAACGCCCTGCGCTGATACCAGGTTCAGGCGTCGTCGTTCTGCTCGGCCTTCAAGCGGTCGCGGAACGCCTTTGGCGAGATCCCCACCCGGCGCCGGAACAGGCGCGTGAAGTTGGTCGGATCGGAAAAACCCAACACCTCGGACATCTCGTAAATGGTCATGCCGGTGTAAGTCAGCAGCCGCTTGGCTTCCAGCAACTGGCGTTCGTGCATGATCTGCAACGCCGGCTGCCCCGCCAGTTCGCGGCAGGTGCCGTTGAGGTGCGAGACGGAAATTCCCAAGCGATGAGCCAGGTCCTCGACCTTGACGTGCTGTCGGTACGTCTCCTCTACCAGTTGGATAAAGCCATTGAGGTATTCGCGCTGACGGTGTGGGCGCTGCTTGGCGTTGTGACGGTGGATCGCCTGACGGCTGACCCAGACCATGATCACGCTCACCAGTGAATGCATGAGCATTTCCCGCGCCGGTTGATGGCCGTTGTACTCGGCCTGCAACGCAGCAAACAGACTGTTGAGGTAGTCCGCATCCTTGCCCGCCGGGTAGCTTTCGGCCTGGGCCAGGGCCTGCACCGCGTTGCCCAGTTGCGCCTGCAAGTGGTTGATCAATGGCGTGGCCAGGGTGACGACAAATCCTTCGACGTCCTCGGAAAAACGGAATCCATGCACCGATAACGGCGGCAGGATCTGGATCGCGGCTTCGTTCAGTTGCGTGCGTTGGCCTTCGATTTCAAGCTCTGCCTGACCTTTGAATACGAAGAGCAACTGGCACAAATCGGCGTGGCGGTGGGGTTTGATTTCCCATTGGTGTTCGCGGCTGCGTTTGGAAATGGTTTCACAGTGCAGCAAGTCAGGGGTCGGCCAGTCCAGGCTTTCACCGTAGAGCTTGAACACCGGAATCGAAGGCAGGTCAGGCTTGTTCATCACTTCAATCCAGGCCTCTCGAGGTTTGCGGGCGATAATCGCACCGATTGGCAGAATGTACAGGTATCGGCTCAGTTTTCACCTTCAATTGACAGACCCGCAAGGGAAAAATGCAAGCACTCGAATCCTGAAAATCATTCACCGGCCGCTGTCGCGTGAACCTTGCGAGTCATAAAAACAATGAAAACGCTGAAAACCCAAGTCGCCATCATTGGCGCCGGTCCGTCCGGATTGTTGCTCGGCCAACTGTTGCACAATGCCGGCATCGACACCCTGATTATCGAGCGCCAGACCCCTGACTATGTGCTCGGCCGAATTCGCGCCGGGGTCCTTGAACAGGGCATGGTAGAGCTGTTGCGCGAGGCTGGCGTGGGCCAGCGGATGGACGCTGAAGGGCTGGTGCACGGTGGTTTCGAACTGGCCCTCGACGGGCGTCGGGTGCACATCGATCTGCAGGCGCTGACCGGTGGAAAAACCGTGATGGTCTATGGCCAGACCGAGGTTACCCGCGACCTGATGGCCGCTCGTCGGGAGACCGGCGGACAGACAATCTACGAAGCCAGCCATGTCGTTCCCTGTGGCATGAAAAGCGACGAAGCCTATGTCACGTTTGAAAAGGACGGCGAAACCTGGCGCGTCGATTGCGATTACATCGCCGGTTGCGACGGTTTCCACGGCGTGGCGCGTCAGTCGATTCCGGCGGACTGCCTGAAGGTGTTCGAACGGGTTTATCCGTTCGGCTGGCTGGGGATCCTCGCCGATACGCCACCAATTCACGATGAACTGATCTACGCCCGCCACGAGCGCGGCTTCGCCCTGTGCAGCATGCGTTCGGCGACCCGCACCCGCTATTACCTGCAAGTGCCGGCCGAGGAAAACGTCGACGACTGGTCGGATCAGCGATTCTGGGATGAACTGCGCAGTCGTCTGCCGAAAGATCTGGCGCAGAAGCTGGTGACCGGTCCATCGATTGAAAAGAGCATCGCGCCGCTGCGCAGCTTTGTGGTCGAGCCGATGCAATACGGGCGGATGTTTCTGGTGGGCGACGCGGCGCATATCGTGCCGCCGACCGGGGCCAAGGGTTTGAACCTGGCAGCCAGCGACGTCAGCACGTTGTTCAGGATTCTGCTGAAGGTCTACCGCGAAGGTCGCACTGAGTTGCTGGAGAAGTACTCGGAAATCTGCCTGCGTCGGGTGTGGAAAGCCGAGCGGTTTTCCTGGTGGATGACCTCGATGCTGCACCGTTTCGACGAGCACGACGATTTCAGTCAGCGCATCAGCGCCTCGGAACTGGACTACTTTGTCAGTTCAGAAGCCGGTCAAAAAACCATTGCAGAAAATTACGTCGGACTTCCTTATGAGGCTATCGAATAGCCTGCTACCGACTTACACTGGCGAGCATCCACCCGCTCGCCTTGCCCCTGCGGGTCAATCACTGCCCGCAGGTTCGCCCGTGACCAATCTCAACCATCCCGAAACGCCCAAACCGGCCATTCGCAGCGTGCTGGTCGCGCTGATGATGGCGATTTTTCTCGGCGCGCTGGACCAGACCATCGTCGCCGTTTCCATGCCGGCCATCTCCGCACAGTTCAAGGACGTCAGCCTGCTGGCCTGGGTGATTTCCGGCTACATGGTGGCGATGACCGTGGCGGTGCCGATCTACGGCAAACTCGGAGACCTGTACGGGCGGCGCAAATTGATGCTGTTCGGCATGGGCCTGTTCACCCTCGCCTCGCTGTTCTGCGGCATGGCCCAAAGCATGGAACAACTGGTGCTGGCGCGGATTTTCCAGGGCATCGGTGCCGGCGGGATGATTTCGGTGAGCCAGGCAATCATCGGCGACATAGTCCCGCCCCGGGAACGCGGACGCTATCAGGGTTACTTCAGCAGCATGTACGCGGTGGCCAGTGTTGCCGGCCCGGTACTGGGCGGCTACATGACCGAATATCTTTCGTGGCGCTGGGTGTTCCTGATCAACCTGCCGCTGGGCCTCGGCGCGTACTGGGTGGCCCGACGCAATCTGGTCGGCCTGCCGATTCCCCAGCGCAAACCGGTCATCGATTACCTCGGCACGCTGCTGATGATCATCGGCCTGACCGCGCTGTTGCTGGCGATCACTCAGGTGGGCCAGGGCCATGCGTGGCGCAGCAGCGAAGTGCTCGGGCTGTTCGCTTGCGCGGTGGCGGTGCTGGCGGTGTTCGTCTGGCATGAGCGGCGAGCCCGCGAGCCATTGCTGCCGATGCATCTGTTCACCAATCGCAGCGCTCTGCTGTGCTGGTGCACGATTTTCTTCTGCAGCTTCCAGGCGATTTCGTTGATTGTGTTGATGCCGTTGCGCCTCCAGAGCGTAACCGGTGCCGGCGCCGACAGCGCCGCGTTGCACTTGCTGCCGCTGGCAATGGGCCTGCCGATCGGCGCGTACTTCGCCGGACGTCGCACATCGATCACCGGGCGCTACAAACCGCAGATTCTCACCGGTGCGCTGCTGATGCCGATCTCGATCCTCGGCATGGCCTTCAGCCCACCCGACGCGACGCTGATCAGCAGCCTCTTCATGTTGCTCAGCGGCATCGCCGGCGGCATGCAGTTTCCGACTTCGCTGGTCGGCACGCAGAACTCGGTGGAGCAAAAGGACATCGGCGTCGCCACCAGCACCACCAACCTGTTCCGCTCCCTGGGCGGCGCGGTGGGCGTGGCGTTGATGTCGGCGCTGCTGCTGGCGTTGTTGCAGGACTCCAGTTTCGCTCACCTGACCGGCGCATCGCTGATCGGCGAAGGTCATTCCGGCAACGTGCTGCTCGATGGCCTGAACGCGGCGCCCGGCGATGCGCAGAATGCCTTGCGTGCCGAGTTGCTGGTGACATTCCGGCATTTGCTGATGGTCAGCGCCGGGGTGTCGCTGCTCGGGCTGGCGGCGGCGATTGCCATGCCGAACCGTTTGCTGCGGGGCCGTGAGCACGGCGCCCGCTGATTGATGCCGATGGCTCCCACGCGCGGCGTGGGAGCTTTCAGGAATCAAGCGCTGTAATAACCGACCGCCACCAGCAGATTTCCGACCTTCTTCAGGTAGGCATGTTTGTCCTCGACCTTGCCGGTCACCGGGTTCTTCCAGCGATATTCGTACTCGCCTTCATCCTGCTTGCCGATCAACGCCAGAATCGGCTCGCCCACCGGTTTGCCTTCCGGGTCATCGACCTTGGCGAAATCGGTGTTGATCAACCGCAGGTTGGTGCCATGGGCGACGTAACGCCGGGTGTTCAAATCCACAACGAACACATACAGGTCATCCTGCAGATACCCCCCCTTGAGCGAGTTGATCGCGGACAGCGTGCCCTTCTCGTCCCTGGTCAGATCGGTGGCGGCTTTGTCGAGCAAGGCCTTCGCCTGCTCTGCCGACGCACGCGGCAAGTAATAACCGACCGCCAGAATTCGCTGACCGATGCGTTGATAGTAAACGTGCTTGCGCTCGACCTTGCCGTCGGCCCAGTTCTGCCAGCGGTATTCGGCCTGCTGGATGCCGTTGCCTTCCGGCACTTTCAAGGCGTCCTTGAAGGACTTCTGCAAGTCCGGCCCGAGGACTTCGCTCACGTCGCGACCGATCAATGCCGACGACGGCCCTCCGCTGGCGAGCATCACGCCCTTGGTATCGACCACGAACACGTAGCGATCCTTGTCGACGAACTCGCCCTGTCGGCTGAACGCCGCGAACGCCTTGTCGCCGTTGTCGTGATAGTAGGCCAGTGCCTTTTCCAGCAAGGCGATGGCAGCCTTGCTGTCGTCCTTTTCCGTAGCCCCATTGGCCTGGCCGAAACTCAACAGCAGCACCGCACCGAGCCAGGCCAGTTTTTGCACAAACCCCATGACGCATCCCTCGTTCTTGTTGATGTTTCAAGAGCGTAGACGGCCTGAAGGCAGGTATGGATATTCAGAAAGGTTCTGAATGTTGCGAGGGGGATTGCGGCGAGGGAACACGCTCCCTCGCCGCAGAGGTGGCTCAAGGCCGGGCGTTGAGTTGCTGTTGCAGGTTCTGGATCTGCGCCTGCAGAGTGTTGATGTTACGGGTCATCTGCCCGCGGAACGCATCGAACTCGGCCGTGTTGGTGCCGCCCTGGGAAGCAGCCGGGCGGTTGTCCTGCTCACTTTTGAGCACAACGATTTCCTGCTCCAGACGCTCGATGGCGGCGTTGGAACTGCCTTGTTTCTTCAGCGCCGTGATGTCCGCCCCCAGACTCTTGAACTGCGCATCGAAGCCCTTGAGTTGCGCTTCGACCTTGCTGGTGTCGGCCGGTGTGCTTTTCAACGTCGCCAACTCTGCACTCAGGGCTTTGACCTGGGCCTGCAACTGGGTATTGGCGTTTTGCTGCTCGGTGGCCTGGGCGGTCATCTGCGCCAGGCGCTTGTCCAGATCCGTCGCCTGTCCGGCCACACCCTGTTGCTGCCTGCTCTGATCCTGAAGCGCGTTTTGCAGCTGTTTGATCTGCAGTTTCAGGGCTTCACTGTCGGTGTTGACGTTGGTCTGGCTGGCCACGACCTTGCCGGAAATGTCCTGCAGTCGCCCCGCCGCTTCTTCACTGATCCGCGCGAAACTTTCCTGGGTCGCCACCAGTTGCTGCTCCATCAGCGAGATCTGCTGGAAACTCCACCAGGCCAGGCCAATGAAGGCAAAGAACAGGGCGCCGACCAGCGCCCACAATGGCCCGGTGCTCGCAGACTTGACCTTGACCACCGGCGGCGTGCGCGAGTGTACGGACATACGGGCTGTGGTGGGAAAATCATCGTCATCGAGGGTGTCGGCACGCAGACTGGGTACATCATCGAAATCGTCGTCGTGGGCATCGTTACGCATGGACATTGAGGCAACCTTTGTGAAACGCGGTAATGGCTGATTGCGGCGCAGTATAACCCCCCGCAGCCGCAGGGATTGACCCTCTGGCGGCGACGGGGTTCACGATCAGCCGGTCGACTTGTTTCAATGAATGTCTTGAGCCTTCCACCAGCCGCAGAACTCATCGAGGGCCGCCCACAGGCTGACCTTCGGATCGTAGTCGAGATAATGCCGGGCGCGGCTGATGTCGAGGGTGAAATTTTTGTTCATCACCTGCATTCCCAGGCGCGACAGGGTCGGCTCGGGACGGCCCGGCCAAAGCTTGCAGGCCGCTTCGTTGAGTGCCGCGACACTGTAGGCCAGCCCGTAGGAACGGTACCTGGTGACTTGTGGGACTTCCATTTTGCGCATCACGTAATTCACCACATCCCACAGCGGCACCGGGGCGCCATTGCTGATGTTGTAGGCCTTGCCCAGCGCCGAACCGGCAGCCAGCAGGCTGCTCAACAACGCTTCGTTGAGGTTGTGCACGCTGGTGAAGTCGACCTTGTTCAGGCCGTTGCCGATGATTGCCAGACGCCCTTTGCGCTGCATCTTCAGCAGGCGCGGAAAAATGCTCATGTCCCCGGCGCCGGTGACGAAACGCGGGCGCAGGGCCAGGGTTTCGAGGCCGAATTCCTGAGCGCCGAAGACTTTCTGCTCCGCCAGATACTTGGTCGCCGCATAGTGATGCTTGAAACGCTTGGGCACCTGCTCTTCGGTCAGGCCGAGGTGGTCGCGGCCGTCAAAGTAGATCGACGGCGACGACAGGTGCACCAAGCGCCGCACCCGCTGTTTGAGGCAGGCTTCGACCACGTTTTCGGTCACTTGCACATTGCCCTGATGAAAGTCCTGATAGCGGCCCCACAACCCGACGGATCCGGCGCAGTGCACCACGGCTTCGACATCGCTGCACAGCGCACGCACCAGGTCCGGGTCGCTCAAGTCGCCTTGAACGAACTCGGCACCGCGACGTACCAGATGCTCGACACCCTCGGCCCGGCGACCGTTGACCCGCACGTCCAGGCCCTGCTCCAGGGCGAAACGCGCAAAGCGTCCGCCAATGAAGCCGCTTGCGCCGGTGACCAGAATTTTCATGTAGAGCTCCGCTGTCTTTCGTTTTGCCTGATTCGTGAGTCTTGACGCTGGCCGTCAGTCCAACGGCACCAGCCATTGCGCCGACGAGCGCACCAGTTGCTCGGTCAACAGCCCGAGCAACTGACCGCCATTGCGCCAATGATGCCAGTACAACGGCACGTCGATCGGTTTATCTGGCAACAGTTCGCGCAACAGGCCGCGTTCCAGTTGCTCGCGCACCTGCAATTCGGGCACCAGTCCCCAGCCGAGCCCGGCTTCGGTCAGACGGATAAAACCTTCGGAGGATGGACACAAATGGTGTTCGAAACCGCCATCGACGCCGAGGGACGCAAGGTATCGATGTTGCAGAAAGTCGTCCGGACCAAACACCAGCGCCGGGGTACGCGGCAGTTGGGCGGCCTGCACGCCGTCGGGGAAATGCCGCTCGATGAACGCCGGGCTGGCCAGCGCCCGATAGCGCATGGCGCCGAGCAATACGCTGCGGGCGCCGGCCACCGGTCGTTCACTGGCACACAGACATGCGGCGACTTCACCGGCGCGCATGCGCTTGAGGCCGACGGTCTGGTCTTCGACGATCAGATCCAGCAACAGGTGTTGTTCGGCGCAGAAGTCGCCCACCGCCTCGGCCCACCAGGTGGCCAGGCTGTCGGCGTTCAGCGCGATGCGCAGCCGTTCCGGCAAGCCCTCCTCGTCCAGCGCCGGCACCAGCGTCTGCAGATCCCGTTCGAGCAGGCGCACCTGCTGCACATGGTTGAGCAGCCGCCGGCCGATCTCGGTGGGTGACGGCGGCGTGCCGCGCACCAGAACCGGCTGGCCGACCCGCGCCTCCAACAGTTTGATCCGCTGGGAAATCGCCGATTGCGAAAGGCCCAGCACCTGAGCCGCCCGTTCGAATCCGGCCTGCTCGACCACGGCGGCCAGAGCGGAAAGCAATTTGTAGTCGAACATCAGTTTTCCTAATGAGCGATCAGCACTATTGGTTTTTCTTATACAGCGTCTGCCCGGAGAATAGCCAGCAAGCACTCTTTATCAAGGACCACCCCCATGGCTGGCGAAACCTCGTTGACCACCCTGCTGCGCAGCATGAGCCCGCAGCTCAATGCCGGCGAATACGTGTTCTGCACCTTGCGCGACGGCCAATTGCCGAGCGGCCTGGAGATCGTCGGCAGTTTCCGTGAACAGGAAGGCCTGACGGTGATTCTCGAACGGTCCCACGCCGAGCGCGCCGGTTTCAGCTTCGACTACGTCGCAGCCTGGATCACCCTGAACGTGCATTCGGCGCTGGAAGCCGTCGGTCTGACCGCCGCTTTCGCCACCGCACTGGGCAAGGCCGGTATCAGCTGCAACGTGATTGCCGGCTATTACCACGACCATTTGTTCGTCGGTCAGGCCGACGCCGAACGCGCCATGCAAGTGCTGCGCGATCTCGCAAACAACGCGGAGTAACCGTCATGTGGCAAAGCTATACCAACGGTTTGCTGGTAGCGTTCGGGCTGATCATGGCGATCGGCACGCAGAACGCTTTTGTCCTGGCCCAGAGCCTGCGGCGAGAGCATCACCTGCCGGTCGCGGCGCTGTGCGTCGCCTGCGATGCGTTGCTGGTGGCGGCAGGGGTTTTCGGTCTGGCCACGGTGCTGGCACAAAACCCGACCTTGCTGGCGGTCGCCCGCTGGGGCGGCGCGGTGTTCCTGATCTGGTACGGCAGTCAGGCGTTGCGCCGGGCCTGCTCGAAACAGAGCCTGCAACAAGGTGAAAACCAGACCGTGCGCTCGCTGCGGGCAGTGATGCTCAGCGCCCTGGCGGTGACCCTGCTCAACCCTCACGTTTATCTGGACACCGTTCTGCTGATCGGTTCTCTCGGTGCGCAACAGTCGGTACCCGGCGCGTATGTCGTCGGCGCGGCAAGTGCTTCGCTGCTGTGGTTCTTCACCCTGGCGTTCGGCGCGGCATGGCTGGCACCGTGGCTGGCGCGGCCGAGTACCTGGCGGATTCTGGATTTATTGGTGGCAGTGATGATGTTCACGGTGGCGGGACAATTGATAATCGCCAACTGAATTATTCCAAAAGGCTCTGGAACCTCTATCCCACACAGTTGTTGCGTGGTTAAGCCGCACCCCCGGTGCTATGATCCGAACCCTGCGCCGCAAAGAGTAAAAACTCGCCGGTGCATTTCTGGCCGCCCGTGATCGGCCTTGCGCTCACCGCAACAGACCTGATTAGGAGAATCATCATGGCTTTCGAATTGCCGCCGCTGCCTTACGCACACGATGCCCTGCAGCCGCACATTTCCAAGGAAACCCTGGAATTCCACCACGACAAACACCACAACACCTACGTCGTGAACCTGAACAACCTGGTGCCAGGCACCGAGTTCGAAGGCAAGACCCTGGAAGAGATCGTCAAGACTTCCTCGGGCGGCATCTTCAACAACGCCGCTCAGGTCTGGAACCACACTTTCTACTGGAACTGCCTGGCGCCAAACGCCGGCGGTCAACCAACCGGCGCGCTGGCTGATGCCATCAACGCAGCTTTCGGTTCGTTCGACAAGTTCAAGGAAGAGTTCAGCAAAACCTCGATCGGCACTTTCGGTTCCGGCTGGGGCTGGCTGGTGAAAAAGGCTGACGGTTCCCTGGCCCTGGCCAGCACCATCGGCGCCGGCAACCCGCTGACCAGCGGCGACACCCCGCTGCTGACCTGCGATGTGTGGGAACACGCTTACTACATCGACTACCGTAACCTGCGTCCTAAGTACGTCGAGGCGTTCTGGAACCTGGTCAACTGGAAGTTCGTGGCCGAGCAGTTCGAAGGCAAGACCTTCACCGCTTAAGCTGCACGCCAGACAAAAACCCGGCTATAGCCGGGTTTTTTCTGCCCGCAGAAATCATCGGGGGTGCGTCTCATCACAAACAGTGCCTTTTCCCACATGTAAAGCAGCCCTTCTCGCCTTGCTCCCAAGCCACGGCGAACTAACATCAAAAGAGGAAAAATTGTCCGACGCCCTCAAGTTGGAGGCCAAAACTACCGACACAGTACAACCAGGGCAAATACCCCATGCAGCAGCATTTCGGCCAACGCCACGGACAAATTTTCCGCGGCTCGATTGTCCCTTTGACTGCCAACACGGGATTGCCAATACTCATGGCAACTTGACGCTACCCGCACGGAACAAGGAATAACCCTTTGAAGCTGGAACTCAAGAACAGCTTGTCGGTGAAGTTGCTCCGGGTCGTGCTCCTGTCGGCATTGATCGTCGGCGTAGTCTTGAGCTGTGCGCAGATCGTTTTCGATGCCTATAAAACACGCCAGGCCGTCGCTGGCGACGCCGAACGCATCCTCGACATGTTCCGCGATCCCTCGACCCAGGCGGTCTACAGCCTGGACCGGGAAATGGGCATGCAGGTGATCGAAGGCCTGTTCCAGGACGACGCCGTGCGCCAGGCCTCCATCGGGCATCCCAACGAAGCGATGCTCGCGCAGAAATCCCGTGAATTGCAGCAATCCAGCAGCCGCTGGCTGACCGACCTGATTCTCGGCCAGGAACGCACGTTCACCACCCAACTGGTGGGGCGTGGTCCCTACAGCGAGTATTACGGCGACCTGAGCATCACCCTCGACACCGCCACTTACGGCCAGGGCTTCATCGTCAGTTCGGTGATCATCTTCATTTCCGGCGTGCTGCGCGCCCTGGCCATGGGCCTTGTGTTGTATCTGGTCTATCACTGGCTACTGACCAAACCACTGTCGCGGATCATCGAGCACCTCACCGAGATCAACCCGGACCGCCCCAGCGAACACAAGATTCCGCAGTTCAAGGGCCACGAGAAAAACGAGCTAGGGATCTGGATCAACACCGCCAACCAGTTGCTCGAGTCCATCGAACGCAACACCCATCTGCGCCACGAAGCGGAAAACAGCCTGCTGCGCATGGCCCAGTACGACTTCCTCACCGGCCTGCCGAACCGCCAGCAACTGCAGCAGCAACTGGACAAGATTCTGGTGGATGCCGGCAAGCTGCAGCGGCGGGTCGCCGTCCTTTGCGTAGGTCTGGACGATTTCAAAGGCATCAACGAACAATTCAGCTATCAGACCGGCGACCAATTGCTGCTGGCCCTGGCTGATCGACTGCGCGCCCACAGCGGCCGCCTCGGCGCCCTCGCCCGTCTGGGTGGCGACCAGTTCGCTCTGGTGCAGGCCGACATCGAACAGCCTTACGAAGCGGCGGAACTCGCGCAAAGCATCCTCGATGACCTGGAAGCGCCGTTCGCCCTCGATCATCAGGAAATCCGCCTGCGCGCGACCATCGGCATCACTCTGTTCCCCGAGGACGGCGACAGCACCGAAAAGCTGCTGCAGAAAGCCGAGCAGACCATGACCCTGGCCAAGACGCGCTCGCGCAACCGCTATCAGTTCTATATCGCGAGCGTCGACAGCGAAATGCGCCGCCGTCGCGAACTGGAAAAAGACCTGCGCGATGCCCTGTTGCGGGATCAGTTCTACCTCGTCTACCAACCACAGATCAGCTACCGCGATCACCGCGTGGTCGGCGTCGAGGCCCTGATCCGCTGGCAACATCCGGAGCACGGACTGGTGCCGCCGGACCTGTTCATTCCGCTGGCCGAACAGAACGGCACGATCATCGCCATCGGCGAATGGGTGCTGGATCAGGCCTGCAAGCAACTGCGCGAATGGCACGATCAGGGTTTCGTCGACCTGCGCATGGCCGTCAACCTGTCCACCGTGCAACTGCACCACGCCGAGCTGCCGAGAGTGGTCAACAACCTGTTGCAGATGTACCGCCTGCCACCGCGCAGCCTGGAACTGGAAGTCACCGAAACCGGCCTGATGGAGGACATCAGCACCGCCGCCCAGCACCTGCTGAGCCTGCGCCGTTCCGGCGCACTGATCGCCATCGACGACTTCGGAACCGGCTATTCCTCGCTGAGCTATCTCAAGAGTCTGCCGCTGGACAAGATCAAGATCGACAAGAGCTTCGTCCAGGACCTGCTGGATGACGACGATGACGCGACCATCGTTCGCGCCATCATTCAACTGGGCAAGAGCCTGGGCATGCAGGTGATCGCCGAAGGCGTGGAAACCGCCGAACAGGAGACCTATATCATCTCCGAAGGCTGCCACGAAGGTCAGGGATATCACTACAGCAAACCGCTGCCGGCGCGGGAACTGAGCGTCTATCTCAAGCAGGCGCAACGCAGCAACGCAGCGATTCTCTGAAACCTCCGGCAACGGACTCCCCGCCACTGATACCGGGAAGAACCCATACCGTTGATCCCGCGCACCCCGGTGCAAACAGGAAATATTTCCAGCTACAACCCTTTACACATAATGCGAAAGATTTGCATTATGTCGCAGCTTTTGCGCCCCCCGCGCCTGTCCACTCAATTACCGAAGCAGGATGTTCGCCATGATTCGTATGCCTCTGGCTACCGCCAGTCTGCTGGCCATCGCCATTTCCCTCGCCGGTTGCGGCGAAGGCAAAGACAAGGCCGCCGCTCCAGCTGCGCCGACGCCAGCCGCCAGCACTGCCGCACCGGCGGCTGCCGCTGCCGGCAAAGTCGACGAAGCCGCTGCCAAGGCTGTGGTCGCGCACTACGCCGACATGGTCTTCGCCGTCTACAGCGATGCCGAATCCACCGCGAAAACCCTGCAGACCGCTATCGACGCATTCCTTGCCAAGCCTAACGCCGACACCCTGAAGGCTGCTCGTGAAGCCTGGATCGCCGCCCGCGTTCCTTACCTGCAAAGCGAAGTGTTCCGCTTCGGCAACACCATCATCGACGACTGGGAAGGTCAGGTTAACGCCTGGCCGCTGGACGAAGGCCTGATCGACTACGTCGACAAATCCTATGAACACGCACTGGGCAACCCGGGCGCCAACGCCAACATCATCGCCAACACCGAAGTTCAGGTCGGCGAAGACAAGGTCGACGTCAAGGACATCACTCCGGAAAAACTCGCCAGCCTGAACGAGCTGGGCGGTTCCGAAGCCAACGTCGCCACTGGCTACCACGCCATCGAATTCCTGCTCTGGGGCCAGGACCTGAACGGCACCGGCCCTGGCGCCGGCAACCGTCCGGCGTCGGACTACCTGGAAGGCAAAGGCGCCACTGGTGGTCACAACGACCGTCGTCGTGCCTACCTGAAAGCCGTGACCCAGCTGCTGGTCAGCGACCTGGAAGAAATGGTCGGCAACTGGAAGCCGAACGTGGCCGACAACTATCGCACCACCCTGGAAGCCGAACCGGCTGAAAGCGGCCTGCGCAAAATGCTGTTCGGCATGGGCAGCCTGTCCCTGGGCGAGCTGGCCGGCGAGCGCATGAAGGTGTCCCTGGAAGCGAACTCCCCGGAAGACGAACAGGATTGCTTCAGCGACAACACCCACAACTCGCACTTCTACGATGCCAAAGGCATTCGTAACGTCTATCTGGGCGAGTACACCCGCGTCGACGGCACCAAGATGACCGGCGCCAGCCTGTCGTCGCTGGTGGCCAAGGTTGACCCGGCTGCCGACACCGCGCTGAAAGCCGATCTGGCCGCTACCGAAGCCAAGATCCAGGTCATGGTCGATCACGCCAACAAGGGTGAGCACTACGACCAGTTGATCGCCGCCGGCAACACCGCTGGCAACCAGATCGTCCGTGACGCCATCGCCTCGCTGGTCAAGCAGACCGGCTCGATCGAAGCGGCTGCCGGCAAACTGGGCATCAGCGACCTGAACCCGGACAACGCCGATCACGAGTTCTGATCGACACTGTCTGACTGAACAAGGCGACCTTCGGGTCGCCTTGTTCGTTTCGGCCGGCCTGACTTGTATCAAGCAAACGATAATTCCTCTTATTCAAACCCCCTCGCCCTGTTAGACTTTGCGCCTTTGTTTTTGCCCATCCGCAGGAAGTCTGATGCCGTCGCTGCCTCTTCGCTTGTCCGCGCTGTTTCTGGCCCTTGGCCTGAGTGCCTGCGATGACGCCCCGCGTTTCACCAAGGCCGAGCCCGGCGAAGCCCGCTCCGGCGGCGCCGCGACCGTACGCAAGACGGATCAGAATGCGTTCTCCCTGCCCTCGGCCAACCTGCCACCTTCGCGTCGGGTGGATTTCAGCGTCGGCAACAGTTTCTTTCGCAGTCCCTGGGTGATCGCACCGTCGACCACCACCGCCCGCGATGGCCTCGGTCCGCTGTTCAACACCAACGCCTGCCAGGGCTGCCACATCAAGGATGGTCGCGGACATCCGCCGCCCCCGGACGCGCCAAACGCCGTATCGATGCTGGTGCGTCTGTCGATTCCCGATGCGCCACAGTACGCCGGATTGATCGAACAGGTCGGCGTGGTGCCGGAACCGGTTTACGGCGGGCAGTTCCAGGACATGGCCATCCCCGGCGTCGCACCGGAAGGCAAAGTGCGGGTCGATTACACGCCAGTACCGGTGCGTTTCAAGGACGGCACCGAAGTCGAGCTGCGCAAACCGGTGTTGCAGTTCACTCAGTTAGGCTACGGTCCGATGCACCCGGACACACGTTTCTCCGCACGCGTTGCACCACCGATGATCGGCCTGGGTCTGCTCGAAGCGATTCCCGAAGCAGCGATCCTCGCCAACGCCGCCGCGCAGGCCAAAGAGAAAAACGGTATCAACGGCCGGCCCAACCGGGTCTGGGACGACGCGCAGCAAAAGACCGTGATGGGCCGATTTGGCTGGAAAGCCGGACAACCGAACCTCAATCAACAAAATGTTCACGCGTTTTCCGGTGATATGGGCCTCACCACGAGCCTGAGACCGTTTGATGACTGCACCGACGCACAAGTGGCCTGCAAACAGGCCCCGAATGGCAATGGCCCGGACGGCGAACCCGAAGTCAGCGACAACATTCTGCGCCTGGTGTTGTTCTATACCCGCAACCTTGCCGTTCCTGCTCGCCGTGACGTCAACGATGCTCAGGTGCTGGCCGGCAAGAGCCTGTTTTTCCAGGCGGGTTGTCAGTCCTGTCACACGCCGAAATACACCACCGCCGCCAACGCGGCCGAACCTGAACTGGCCAATCAAGTGATTCGTCCGTACAGCGATCTGCTGCTGCATGACATGGGCGAAGGCCTGGCCGACAACCGCACCGAGTTCCAGGCCAGCGGCCGCGACTGGCGCACGCCGCCGCTGTGGGGCATCGGCCTGACGCAGACGGTCAGCGGCCACACCCGGTTTCTGCACGACGGCCGTGCCCGCAACCTGCTCGAAGCCGTGCTCTGGCATGGCGGCGAGGCGAAAGCGGCGCAGCAACAGGTTTTGTCTTTCAATGCCGAGCAGCGTGCCGCGCTGCTGGCGTTCTTGAATTCACTTTAAACACTTAAAAGAATCGGGAGCCCGACATGTTCCGTCCCAAGCTGTTGTTCACCAGCCTTGCCGCACTGGCCCTCGGCGCGTGCTCGCCGCAGGATCCACAAGCCGTGACCTCGGCCGCCATCGCCAAATCGGTGATCCTGCCGACCTACACCCGCTGGGTCGAGGCCGACAGGCAACTGGCCGTCAGCGCCCTCGCATATTGCCAGGGCACAGCAACCCTGGACACCGCCCGTGCCGACTTCCTTCATGCACAGAAAGCCTGGGCCGAGCTGCAACCGTTGCTGATCGGTCCACTGGCCGAGGGCAACCGTTCGTGGCAGGTGCAATTCTGGCCGGACAAGAAAAACCTGGTCGGCCGTCAGGTCGAGCAACTGGTCACCGCCCAGCCGCAGATCGACGCCGCGGCCCTGGCCAAGTCCAGCGTCGTGGTTCAGGGGCTGTCGGCCTACGAATACATCCTGTTCGACGCCAAGCCTGACGTAGCCAATGACGCGCAGAAAGCCAAATACTGCCCACTGCTGGTGGCCATCGGCGAGCGTCAGAAACAACTGGCCGAAGAGATTCTCAGCAGCTGGAACACGACCGACGGCATGCTCGCGCAGATGAGCAAATTCCCGAACCAGCGCTATGCCGACTCCCACGAAGCGATCGCCGATCTGCTTCGGGTACAGGTCACCGCTCTCGATACACTGAAGAAAAAACTCGGCACGCCGATGGGCCGCCAGAGCAAGGGCGTACCTCAGCCGTTCCAGGCTGACGCCTGGCGCAGCCAGTCGTCCATGGAGGCGCTGGAAGCCAGCCTCGCGGCGGCCAGAACCGTCTGGGAAGGCGTCGACAACAAAGGTCTGCGCGGCCTGCTGCCAGCTGAGCAGAAACCGTTGGCGGACAAGATCGATGCCGCCTACGCGGCGTCGCTCAAACTGTTCGACAGCACCCAGCGCTCGCTGACCGAAATGCTCAACGATGACGCCGGTCGCCAGCAGCTCAACGACATCTACGACAGCCTCAACGTCGTCCACCGCCTGCACGAAGGCGAGCTGGCCAAGGCGCTGGGCATCCAACTGGGCTTCAACGCCAACGACGGTGACTGATGAGGGCAAGTGCCATGCTGCGACGCCAGGCTCTGACTTTAGGTAGTTTGCTGCTGGGAGCAGTGACACTGGGCGGCTGGACGCTGTTCAAGCGCAAGGATCAGAGCCCGCTGCTGCTGTCGGCGCGGGACGACACCGACGGCAAGCACTATGCCGTCGGTTACCGGCTGGACGGCACCCGGGTGTTCGCCACCGAAGTCGACCAGCGCTGCCACGACATCATCAATCACCCGACGCTGCCGATCGCGCTGTTCGTCGCCCGCCGTCCGGGCACCGAGAGCTACCTGATCGACCTGCGCGACGGTGCACTGCTGCAAACCGTGACCTCGCAGCCGAACCGGCATTTCTACGGCCATGCGGTGATCCATCACAGCGGCGATTACCTGTATGCCACCGAGAACGACACCACCGATCCGGGCCGCGGCCTGCTCGGGGTGTACAAGTTCGAAGGCGAACGGCTGGTGCACAGTGGAGAGCTTTCCACTCACGGGCTCGGCCCGCATCAGGTGTCGTGGATGCCCGACGGTGAAACCCTGGTGGTGGCCAACGGCGGGATCCGCACCGAGGCTGAAAGCCGGGTCGACATGAACCTCGACGCCATGGAGCCAAGCCTGGTCCTGATGCAACGCGACGGCACCCTGCTGAGCAAGGAAACCCTCGCCCAGCCGATGAACAGCGTGCGCCACCTGGGGATCGCCAGCGACGGCACCATTGTCGCCGGCCAGCAATTCATGGGGCCTTCCCACGAGCGCTCGGAGCTGCTGGCGATCAAACGTCCCGGCCAGCCATTCGTGGCGTTCCCGGTGCCGGACCATCAGTTGCAGTCGATGGGGCACTACACCGCCAGCGTCGCCGTGCACAGCGAACTGCGTCTGGTGGCGCTGACCGCACCACGGGGCAACCGCTTCTTCATCTGGGATCTGGACAGCGGCGAAGTGCGCCTCGATGCACCGTTGCCCGACTGCGCCGGCGTCGGCGCGGTGAAGGACGGCTTTGTCGTGACCTCGGGGCAAGGACGTTGCCGCTATTACGATTGTCGCCAGGATGAACTGCTGGCCAAACCGCTGGATCTGCCCGCAGGGCTCTGGGACAACCATCTGCACCTGATGGCCTGAAGATCGCCGCCGACTGTCCCGTCGGCGGTGCTCCCCTCCTCCACTTTATCCCCTCATACCCTGTAAAAACTGGCAGTTGGAATCCCTGCCGGAGTCGGGGTAATGTTCCCGCCTGTCTCGCCTGATTTTCTCCAAGGAACTGGAATATGCTGCGTCGCCGCATGTTGATCATGTTGGGTGTTGTACTGCTGATCGTTCTGCTCCTCGCCGGTTACAAGGCCTTCTCGATCTACACGATGATCCAGGGCTTTTCCAAACCGAAACCGCCGATCAGCGTCGCCGTGGCCACAGCCACCGAGCGCCCGTGGCAGATGCGCCTGCCCACCGTCGGCACATTGAAGGCGCTGCAGGGTGTCGAGCTGAGCCTGGAAGTCGCCGGCACCGTCACCGAGCTGAAATTCGAATCGGGACAGAAGGTCAAGGCCGGGCAGCCGTTGCTGCAACTCGACAGCGCCGTCGAGTCCGCATTGCTGGAAACCGCCAAGGCCGACCTCGGTCTGGCACAGCTGGACTTCGGCCGCGGCAGCCAGCTGGTGGGCAGCAGTGCCATCTCCAAGGGCGAATTCGACCGACTGTCGGCGGTGCTGCAAAAGAACCGGGCCACGGTCAATCAGCTCAATGCGTCGCTGGCGAAAAAACGCATCGTCGCGCCGTTCAGTGGCACCATCGGCATCCGTCAGGTCGACGTCGGCGACTACCTCGCCAGCGGTACGAAAATCGCCACCCTGCAGGATCTGAGCAGTCTCTACGCGGACTTCTACGTGCCCGAGCAATCGGTGCCGAAACTGGCGATCGGCCAACCGGTACAGCTATCGGTGGCCGCCTATCCCGGCCAGAACTTTGCCGGCGCCATCAGCGCCATCAACCCGATCGTCGAAAGTACCACTCGCAACATTCTGGTTCGCGCCACGCTGGCCAACCCCGATGGCAAGTTGCTGCCGGGCATGTTCGCCAGCCTTGAAGTCCTTTTGCCTGATCCGCGCAAACACATCGTCGTACCGGAAAGCGCGATCACCTACACCCTCTACGGCAACTCACTGTACGTGGTCGGGCAGAAGAAAGCCGAGGACGGCAGCGTCGAGAAGGACGACAAGGGCCAACCGGTACTGATTGCCGAGCGCCGCTTCATCGAGACCGGCGAACGCCGCGATGGCCTGGTGATGATCAACAAGGGCGTACAGAGTGGCGAACAAGTGGTGACGGCCGGCCAGATCAAACTGGACAACGGCGCCCACATCGCCATCAGCGACGACAAGACCCTCGGCGAGCAGAACAGTCCGCGCCGCGTCGACTGATCAAGGAATTCCCATGGCCTTTACCGATCCGTTCATCCGTCGCCCGGTGCTTGCCACCGTGGTCAGCCTGCTGATTGTGCTGCTGGGCTTCCAGGCCTGGAGCAAGCTGCCGCTGCGCCAATACCCGCAAATGGAAAACGCCCTGATCACGGTGACCACCGCTTACCCCGGGGCGAATGCCGAAACCATCCAGGGCTACATCACCCAGCCGATGCAACAAAGCCTGGCGAGCGCCGAAGGCATCGACTACATGACCTCGGTCAGTCGCCAGAACTTCTCGGTGATCTCGATCTACGCACGCATCGGCTCCAACAGCGACCGGCTGTTCACCGAGCTGTTGGCCAAGGCCAACGAGGTGAAGAACAAGCTGCCCCAGGATGCCGAAGACCCGGTGCTGAGCAAGGAGGCCGCCGATGCCTCGGCGCTGATGTACATCAGCTTCTTCAGCAAGGAGTTGAGCAACCCGCAGATCACCGACTACCTGTCACGGGTGATCCAGCCGAAACTGGCCACCCTGCCGGGCATGGCCGAGGCGGAAATCCTCGGCAACCAGGTGTTCGCCATGCGCCTGTGGATCGACCCGGTGAAACTCGCCGGCTTCGGCCTCAGCGCCAGCGACGTGACCAACGCGGTGCGCCAGTACAACTTCCTTTCCGCTGCCGGCGAAGTGAAAGGCGAGTACGTGGTCACCAGCATCAACGCCAACACCGAACTGAAGTCCGCCGAGGCCTTCGGCAAGATCCCGCTCAAGGTCAGCGGCGATAGCCGCGTCCTGTTGAGCGATGTGGCGCGGGTGGAAATGGGCGCCGAGAACTACAACTCCATCAGTTCCTTCGGTGGTACACCCTCGGTGTACATCGGGATCAAGGCAACCCCCGGCGCCAACCCGCTGGAAGTGATCAAGGAAGTGCGCAAGATCATGCCGGAGCTGGAAGCCCAGCTACCGCCCAACCTCAAGAGCGAAATAGCCTACGACGCCACGCTGTTCATCCAGGCCTCCATCGACGAAGTGGTGAAAACCCTGTTCGAGGCGGTGCTGATCGTGATCGTGGTGGTGTTCCTGTTTCTGGGTGCCCTGCGCTCGGTGGTGATCCCGGTGGTGACCATTCCGCTGTCGATGATCGGCGTGATGTTCTTCATGCAGATGATGGGTTATTCGATCAACCTGCTGACCCTGCTGGCAATGGTGCTGGCCATCGGGCTGGTGGTGGACGATGCCATCGTCGTGGTGGAAAACATTCACCGGCATATCGAGGAAGGCAAGACGCCGCTGGAGGCCGCGCTCGAAGGCGCCCGGGAAATTGCGATGCCGGTGGTGTCGATGACCATTACCCTGGCCGCGGTGTATGCACCGATCGGTTTCCTCACCGGGCTGACCGGGGCCCTATTCAAGGAGTTCGCGCTGACCCTCGCCGGCGCCGTGGTGATTTCCGGCATCGTCGCCCTGACGCTGTCGCCGATGATGTGCGCGCTGCTGTTGCGCCACGAGGAAAACCCCACTGGCCTGGCCCATCGACTCGACCTGATCTTCGACAGCCTCAAGCGTCGTTATCAGAGCATGCTGCATGGCACCCTCGATACGCGCCCGGTGGTGCTGGTGTTCGCAGTAATCGTGCTGTGCCTGATTCCGGTGCTGCTCAAGTTCACCAAATCGGAACTGGCACCGGACGAAGACCAGGGCATCATTTTCATGATGGCCAACGCACCGCAACCGACCAACCTCGACTATCTGAACACCTACACCGACGAATTCGTAAAGATCTTCAAGGAGTTTCCGGAGTACTACTCATCGTTCCAGATCAATGGCTACAACGGTGTGCAGAGCGGCATCGGCGGTTTCCTGCTCAAGCCATGGAACGAGCGCAGCCGCACCCAGATGCAGATCCTTCCCGAGGTACAAGGCAAGCTCGGCAGCATTCCCGGCCTGCAGATCTTCGGTTTCAACCTGCCGTCCCTGCCCGGCACCGGCGAAGGCCTGCCGTTCGAATTCGTGATCAACACCGCCAACGACTACGAGCCGCTGTTGCAGGTGGCCGACCGGATCAAGAAGCGTGCGATGGAGTCGGGCAAGTTCGCGTTCGTCGACCTGGACCTGGCCTTCGACAAACCGGAAGTCGTAGTCGATATCGACCGCGCGAAGGCGGCGCAGATGGGCGTGTCGATGCAGGATCTGGGCGGCACGCTCGCCACCCTGCTGGGTGAGGCGGAGATCAACCGGTTCACCATTGAAGGCCGCAGCTACAAGGTTATCGCCCAAGTGGAACGGGCCTATCGTGACAACCCGGACTGGCTGAACAACTACTACGTGAAAAACACTCAGGGCGAGTTGCTGCCGCTGTCGACCCTGATCACCGTGACCGACCGGGCACGACCGCGACAGCTTAACCAGTTTCAGCAATTGAACGCGGCGAAGCTGTCCGGGTTTCCGCTGGTCAGCATGGGCGAAGCCATCGACAGCGTGTTGCAGATCGCCCGGGAAGAAGCCCCGGCCGGTTTTGCCTTCGATTACGGCGGTGCGTCGCGACAGTTCGTGCAGGAAGGCAGTGCGCTTTGGGTGACTTTCGCCCTGGCGCTGGCGATCATTTTTCTGGTGCTGGCCGCGCAGTTCGAGAGTTTCCGCGATCCGCTGGTGATCCTGGTGACGGTACCGCTGTCGATCTGCGGGGCGCTGATTCCGTTGTTCCTGGGCTGGTCGAGCATGAACATCTACACCCAGGTCGGGCTGGTGACGCTGATCGGCCTGATCAGCAAACACGGGATTCTGATCGTCGAGTTTGCCAATCAGTTGCGCAAGGAAAAAGGCCTGACGGCACGCGAGGCCGTTGAAGAGGCGGCGGCGATTCGCTTGCGGCCGGTGCTGATGACCACTGCCGCCATGGTGTTTGGCATGGTGCCGTTGATCGTGGCCAGCGGTGCAGGCGCAGTAAGCCGCTTTGATATCGGCACGGTGATCGCCACCGGGATGTCGATCGGGACGTTGTTCACGCTGTTTGTCCTGCCTTGCGTCTACACCTTGCTGGCCAGCCCCGACCCAAAGCCTTCCAGTTGATGCCGCCATAAAAAAGGCCTCGCAACTGCGAGGCCTTTGGCTCTTGTAGAAAGAGGCTTCAATCGATTCAACTCTGCGGCCTCATCCGTTGAGAAAGACCGAACATGAACAGCAGCAAATCATGGTCGGGTTGAGTCGCCACGGTGGCCTTGGCCACCCGTGGCATCGGGCAATGGGCATCGGTTGATTTGCCGATCACCTGCATCTGTGGCTGTTCCCAGGCCGCCACCGCCAATGATGCAACTGCCAAGGCTCCTACCAGAAACAAACCTCGTGCAATTTCTAGTTTCATCGCTATAAACCCTTGATAGCGCTGCCAAACGCCGTCTCATAAAAATAGACGAGTTTTTTCCAGTCCGTAGGGCTGAACGACGAGTGGCGACGCAATTGTTTCATGTCGTGGGACGCCGCACGATGAGCGGTCAGGCGCTGGCGGCATTTTTCCAGATCGATCAGAGCCACTTCGACCTTGGCCGACTCACCCTCGCCAGTGACACTGACAAAAACGTGCTTGATATAGATGCAGCTATGCTGCCAGCGACCCTTGTGCATCCGGGCCAGGTTTTCGGCGAGGTCCTTGAGCACGCGTTCATACACGGCTTCACCGTGCCGCTCGCGGCCGCCTCCCGCTTCCCACTGTTCAAGCTCCTGGAAACCGTCCAGCGACTTGGTGACCAGCAGCGCCCGCCATTTGTGCTGTGGATCGGGCTGAGCACCGCAGAACACGATTTCCGGTACACGGACACCCAACCGGGACACACCGGTCAGCGCGTCCAGTTCACGCAATACGGTCGGCCGCCCGAACGGGTGCAGCCAACTGCGATAGATATGACCCGTCTGGCGCTTGGCATACAGCAGTTGCCCATCGCGCCCCACCACTCGCTGCACACCACTTTCGCCACCACGACGCACGTTGGGTTCTTCTACCCACTCACCGCGCTGGTTCCAGTAATAGTCGAAGCGATCCTGGGGAGCGACTTCCGTCTCTGCTGCAAATTGCACTGCCATCCTCTTACCTCTTGCGTAATACGTAAACTCGCCACATGGCATAGAGCGGAATGAAGTCCAGTTGTTCCTGGATCCTGAATCCCGCCGCTTCGAATTCCTTTTCGACCGTAGCGGCCGGTAACACAAACCGGTTCTGGTAACCTTCCTGTCCGCGCCGTTTCTCGGCGCGCTTGCGTTTCCAGGCCTTGAAATTGCCGTCTACCCACAACGAAATGATCACACTGTCCCGGGTCACGCGTTCGAACTCACGCAAAATTGCCTGCCGATGCTCGGCTTCGCCGATGTGGTGCAGCAGACGCATGCAGAAAATGCTGTCCACGGCATTGTCAGGCAAGGCAATGTCGAACGCCGATGTGTGCAAGGGTTGTACCCGCTTGACCACATCCGCCGGTTGGGCCTGCATCGCCGTCTTGATCATGGACTCGGAATTGTCCGCCCCGATGATCACCCGATTGGGTTTTTCTGCCAGTAACGGCCAGAAACGCCCGGCACCGCACGGCAGATCAAGCACCAGTCCCGGTTCGCCGACCAGGGTCAACGCCTTGCGGGCCAACTGCTGATCACGCCAGTTGGACAGACGACGCCCCAGACCATCCTGGTGCTTGCGCAGGTATTTCTGCGCGTGGTTATCGTCGTACTTCTCGGAAAAATCGAGTTTGATCGGGCCGGCCATCATCGGGACTCCTGAATTGCTGATATCCCCCACCTTATGCAGGGGTGTGTCAGCGTCAGGTCATCCCTTTGTGAAAAAATCGTCGCGTAAACCCACAAACTATTTCAAGGTTATACAGGTTTCGTTCAGGTTGGCAGCTTTTTCGTGCCATTGGGGAGGGATTGGTGTTTGCCCAGATCTACCTCGAAACGGCAGCCATTGGGCTCCATCGTACTCAAAGTAACGCTCCAGCCCTGGTTTTCACAGATGCGCTGCACCAATGACAACCCGAGGCCAAGGCCTTCTCCGCGTTTTTCGTTGCCGCGCACGAACGGCTTGAACATCTCCTCGCGCTTCTCCTCGGGAATGCCTACGCCCGAGTCCTCGACCACGAAGCCGTTGTCATTGAGCGCCAACCGAATGAACCCCTGCTCGGTGTAGTGCAGGGCATTGCGCAGCAGGTTCCCCATCACGGCATTGAGCAATGTGGCGTTGTAAAGAGTGTCCGGCGGGTTGCCCGGCTCGAAAATCAGCTTCAGGCCCTTGGACTCGATCGGCTCGCGCCACACGCCCAACAGATTGTCCGCCACCTGACCGAGACTGTGCCTAGGTGCGGCCCCCGCATCTTCGCGCTGGGCACGGGCCAGCATCAGGAAGGTCTGCACCAGTTCGCGCATTTCTTCGCTGGCACGGGCAATCCGTTCGACCTGAGCGCGGCCGCGCTGATCGATGCCCGGGTTTTCCAGCAGCAGTTCACAGGAACTGGCCAATACCATCAACGGCGTGCGCAGCTCGTGGCTGACGTCACTGGTGAAGAGCCGCTCGCGAGTCAAGGCCTGGCGCAGACGGCCCAGCGTCGCATCGAAGGCCACCGCCAGTTCACCCACTTCATCGGCGGCGTAGTCCGGCGCCAGCGGCGGTGCCAGCCCCAGCAACTGATCGCGGTGACGCACCTGACGTGCCAGCCGGACCACCGGCGCCATCACTTTGCGCGCCAGTACCCAGCCAAGAAATACCGCCAGGGCGAGGCTCAGCACGAAGCCCACCAGTACCACGGCGAACAGCACGCGCTCACGCTCTTCGAAATCGCTCTGATCCTGTAGCAACACGTAGCGCCGACCGTCGACGATTTCGACCATCGCGTGATACGACAGCTGTTCGCGGAAGACTTCGTGGAACCCCGAATCCAGGTGCCGCAGATCCTTGGGCAGCTCGAAATCCCCCGGGCCGCCGCTGAAATAGAACAACTGGTCCGGCTCCGGCCGATGGCTCCAGTCCGAAACGTTGTCCATCAGCAACAGGCGCTGCAGGTCGCCGCCCAATCCAGCGGAAATCAGTTTTTCTTCCACCAGGTGCACGGTCGCGACAATGCCCATGGCGAATGCCCCTGCCACCAGTGCGCTCATCAGTGCGAAAGCGATGATGATCCGCTGGGCAAGGCTCTGCTTAAACTCCATCGCGGCCCTCGGCCAGGCGATAACCTACGCCATGTACGGTGTGCAGCAACGGTTTGGCGAACGGTTTGTCGATCACCTGACGCAACTGGTGGACATGACTGCGCAGGCTGTCGCTGTCCGGACAATCATCGCCCCACAGGGCTTCTTCAAGAATTTCCCGACGCAGGACGTGCGGGCTCTTCTGCATCAGTACCGCAAGCAGTTTCAGGCCGACCGGGTTGAGCTTGAGCAGTTTGCCTTCGCGGGTGACTTCAAGGGTGTCGAGGTCGTAGCTCAGGTCGCCGACCTGCAGGGAACGGCGCCCGCCGCCCTGGGTGCGGCGCATCACTGCCTCGATTCGCGCCGCCAGCTCCGACAATGCGAAAGGTTTGACCAGATAGTCGTCGGCCCCGGACTTGAAACCCTGCAAGCGGTCATCGAGCTGATCGCGGGCGGTGAGCATGATCACCGGCGTGTCGCGACGGGCGTCTTCGCGCAGGCGTTTGCACAGGGTGTAGCCGTCGATGCCCGGCAACATGATGTCGAGCACGATCAGGTCATAGTGCTCGGTGGCGGCCAGATGCAGGCCCGACAGACCGTCCTGGGCGCAATCGACGGTGTAGCCCTTCAGGCCCAGGTAATCGGCCAGGTTGGCCAGGATATCGCGGTTGTCTTCAACCAATAGAATTCGCATGGGCACCTCTTCCGTACACAGTAACGGCCGTCATGGCCCGCGCAGCTTAAGGCCTGTCTCGGCTCAGGGCTAGGGTTGGCGCCCCGACAGATGAAATTGCCCGGACGAAATAAATCTTTAACAAAGTTTTCACTATCGATTCACAACCTGATTACAGTGGCGCCGCGAAACTCCCGCACCATTGATAAAAGGAAAAGAACACAATGGGTTCTCTCAAGACAGCGCCGATGCGCTATCTGTTGTTGGTCACCGGCGCCTGGCTGGTGGTGTTTCTCCTCACCCGCATCGCACTGCTGCTGACTCATCTGGATGAGGCCGGCGGCGGGGCGTTGTCCGTGTTCGGTATCGGCCTGATCTACGATCTGGGCTTTCTCGCCTATGCCGCCTTGCCGTTGGGCCTGTACCTGTTGCTGTGCCCGCAGGCCCTGTGGCGTCGTCGCGGTCACCGCTGGTTCCTTCAGGGACTGCTGACGGTCAGCCTGTACGCCATGCTGTTTACGGCGGTGGCCGAGTGGCTGTTCTGGGATGAGTTCGGGGTTCGCTTCAATTTCATCGCCGTCGATTATCTGGTGTATTCCGACGAAGTGCTGAACAACGTGCTGGAGTCCTACCCGATCGGCAAGTTGCTCAGCATCCTGGCAGTGCTGGCCATCGTGTTGAGTTTCGCGCTGCGCAAACCGTTCAACGCAGCGCTGGATGCACCGCTGCCGCCATTGCGCGGGCGTCTGCTCAATGCACTGGCTCTGCTGGTGGTCGCGGGTCTGAGCCTGCAACTGATCAGCCAGGACGCACCGCGCGCCCAGGGCGGCAACGCCTATCAGAACGAACTGGCGAGCAACGGCCCTTATCAGTTCTTCGCCGCGTTCCGTAACAACGAGCTGGACTACAGCCAGTTCTACAAGAGCCTGCCAGCGGACAAAGTCGCCGGTCAGATTCGAGCCGAGCTGAACGAGCCCAATGCCCGTTTCGTCGGCAAGGATCCTCAGGACATCCGTCGCGATATCGACAACCCGGGCGTCACCCGCAAACCGAACATCGTGCTGGTGACCATCGAGAGCCTCAGCGCCAAGTACCTGGGCAGCAACGGTGACGGCCGCAACCTGACGCCGAACCTCGACGCCTTGCGCAAGCAGAGTCTGTACTTCAACAATTTCTACGCCACCGGCACGCGCACCGACCGGGGTCTGGAAGCCATTACCCTGGCCATTCCACCGACGCCGGGCCGTTCCATCGTCAAGCGCATCGGTCGCGAGAGCGGTTTTGCCAGCCTTGGCCAGCAATTGAGCGCCGTCGGCTATGACAGCGTGTTCGTCTACGGTGGCCGTGGCTACTTCGACAACATGAACGCGTTCTTCAGTGGCAACGGCTATCGCGTTGTCGACCAGAGCAGCGTCGACGAGTCGGAGATTCACTTCAAGAATGCGTGGGGCATGGCCGACGAGGATCTGTACAAACAGACGCTGAAGCTGGCGGACGCCGACTACGCCAAGCAGCAGCCTTTCCTGCTTCAGCTGATGACCACCTCCAACCATCGCCCGTACACCTATCCGGAAAACCGCATCGACATCAAATCGGGCAACGGTCGTGATGGTGCGGTGAAGTACACCGACTACGCCATCGGTCAGTTCCTGGAGCAGGCGCGGCAGAAACCGTGGTTCGACAACACGATCTTCATCTTCGTCGCCGACCATACTGCCGGCAGCGCGGGCAAGGAAGACCTGCCGATCACCAACTACCAGATCCCGCTGTTCATCTATGCACCGAAGCTGATCGAGCCACGGGAGAACGCGCAACTGGCCAGCCAGATCGACCTCGCGCCGACCCTGTTGGGGTTGTTGAACCTGGATTACCAATCGACGTTCTTCGGCCGCAACCTGCTGGCGGACAACCCGCTGCCACCTCGGGTGGTGGTGGGCAACTATCAGCATCTGGGGCTGTTCGACGGCAAGGATCTGGCGATCCTCAGCCCACGCCAGGGCCTGCGCCGGCATGACGATGCGCTGACCGAAAGCCGCGAGTCCCGGGTCGGCAGCGACGACCCGATGGTCAGTCGCGCCATCACGTATTACCAAACCGCCAGTTATGGCTTCAAGCAACAGCTGCTTGGCTGGAAAGCACCCAAGGAGGGTGCCGAGCAAGTCAGCGATCGTTAATCGAGGCGCCCCGGACTGATGCTCCGGGGCGTTTTCCCGTTCAGGATCCCTCATGTCATCAAATGTTGTACGTCCCGCCCCTCGCCCGCTGAACTTCTGGCTTTGCCTGGGAATTCCCGCCGTCGCCGCCACCCTTCTGGTACTGCTCGAACTGACCGATCTGGACATGAATCTGGCGCGAATGTTCTACGACCCCGCCGCCGGCGACTTCATCGGGCGCCACAGTTACTTTCTGGAAAACATCCTTCACGACCGCGCCAAGCAGGTGGTGATCGCGTTTTCAGTGTTCGCCGTCATCGGTTTCATCGGCGCGTTTTTCATCGACCGGATCAAACCCTACAAGCGTGAACTGGGCTGCCTGGTGCTGTCCCTTGGCCTGGCGACCTCATTCGTGACACCGATGAAAGCTGTGACTGCCGTGCAGTGCCCATGGAGCCTTGAGCAATTCGGCGGTCATGAAACCTACAGCAAACTGCTGGAACATCGCCCGCCTACCGACAAGCCCGGCCGCTGCTGGCCCGGTGGTCATGCGGCAACGGGGTTCACCCTGTTTGCGCTGTTCTTCGTGCTGCGTGATCGTCGCCCGCGACTGGCGCGGCAGGCGTTCATCTTTGCCTTTGCGCTGGGTTCGGTGTTTTCGATCAGCCGGATGATGCAGGGCGCACACTTCTTTTCCCACAACGTGTGGA
Organism: Pseudomonas sp. G7(2022); assembly: GCF_052660475.1. Lineage (NCBI taxonomy): Bacteria > Pseudomonadati > Pseudomonadota > Gammaproteobacteria > Pseudomonadales > Pseudomonadaceae > Pseudomonas > Pseudomonas sp. G7(2022). The sequence continues at coordinate 4,953,848 of NZ_CP109659.1, forward strand.
CGGCGATCTTCTGCTGGCTGATCTGCCTGGGGTCGTATTACTGGGTGCTGTATCGCCCGACCGTCAAAGCAGAAGCGGCCATGAAGGCACAACCGGTAAACGCCTGATGACTTGAAGGCCGGACAACAAAATCAGGGCAATAAAAAAAACCCGTCTGCTCTCGCAGACGGGGTTTTTCGTTACAGGGGTAAGGCTGGCTTACATCATGCCGCCCATGCCACCCATGCCGCCCATGTCTGGCATACCGCCGCCAGTAGCACCGTCTTTCTTCGGTGCGTCAGCAACAGCGGCTTCGGTGGTCAGGATCAGACCGCCGATGGACGCTGCGGCTTGCAGAGCCGAACGGGTCACCTTGGTTGGGTCCAGGATGCCCATTTCGATCATGTCGCCGTATTCGCCGGAAGCAGCGTTGTAACCGAAGTTACCTTTGCCGTTTTTGACTTCGTTGACGACTACGCTTGGCTCGTCACCGGAGTTGGCAGCGATCTGACGCAGCGGCGCTTCAACAGCGCGACGCAGCACAGCGATACCGACGTTCTGGTCAGCGTTGTCGCCGGTCAGTTCGGTCAGGGCTTCCAGAGCACGGATCAGCGCAACGCCACCGCCAGGTACCACGCCTTCTTCAACGGCTGCACGGGTTGCGTGCAGGGCGTCTTCAACGCGGGCTTTCTTCTCTTTCATTTCGACTTCGGAACCGGCGCCAACCTTGATCACTGCAACGCCGCCGGACAGCTTGGCCAGACGCTCTTGCAGTTTTTCACGGTCGTAGTCCGAGGAAGTTTCGGCAACCTGGGCACGGATCTGAGCGATGCGGGCTTCGATGTCGCCTTGAACGCCAGCACCGTCAACGATGATGGTGTTTTCCTTGGACAGGGTGACGCGCTTGGCGTTGCCCAGGTGTTCCAGGGTGGTGCTTTCCAGGCTCAGGCCGATCTCTTCGGAGATCACGGTACCGCCGGTCAGAACGGCGATGTCCTGCAGCATGGCCTTGCGACGGTCGCCGAAGCCTGGAGCCTTGACGGCTGCGACTTTAACGATGCCACGCATGTTGTTCACAACCAGAGTCGCCAGGGCTTCGCCTTCAACGTCTTCGGCCACGATCAGCAGTGGACGGCCGGCTTTGGCAACGGCTTCCAGTACTGGCAGCATTTCGCGGATGTTCGAGATCTTCTTGTCGACCAGCAGGATCAGCGGGCCGTCGAGCTCGGCGACCATGGTGTCCGGCTTGTTGACGAAGTACGGAGACAGGTAACCACGGTCGAACTGCATGCCTTCTACAACCGACAGTTCGTTTTCCAGGCCCGAGCCTTCCTCAACGGTGATCACGCCTTCTTTACCGACTTTCTCCATGGCTTCGGCAATGATGTCGCCGATGGAGTTGTCGGAGTTGGCGGAGATGGTGCCAACCTGAGCGATGGCCTTGGTGTCAGCGCATGGCTTGGACAGGGCTTTGAGCTCTTTGACGATCGCGATGGTCGCTTTGTCGATACCGCGTTTCAGGTCCATCGGGTTCATGCCGGCAGCGACGGCTTTCAGGCCTTCGTTGACGATCGACTGAGCCAGAACAGTAGCGGTGGTAGTACCGTCACCGGCGTCATCGTTGGCACGGGAGGCAACGTCTTTGACCAGCTGCGCGCCCATGTTTTCGAAGCGATCTTCGAGTTCGATTTCTTTGGCGACGGACACGCCGTCCTTGGTGATGGTCGGAGCGCCGAAGCTCTTCTCGAGGATCACGTTACGGCCTTTCGGGCCCAGGGTTGCTTTTACCGCGTCAGCCAGAACGTTGACGCCTTTGAGCATTTTGGAGCGAGCGGCATCGCCGAATTTAACTTCTTTAGCAGCCATGATCGATATTCCTTAAATACTTTGTAGTAGCGGGAAAATGAACGGGGGTAATCAGCCTTCGATAACGGCGAGGATTTCGTTCTCGCTCATTACCAGCAGGTCTTCGCCGTCGACTTTCACAGTGTTGCTGCCGGAGTACGGACCGAACACAACCTTGTCGCCTACCTTCACGGACAGTGCGCGCACTTCACCGCTTTCCAGTGCCTTGCCCGGGCCTACAGCCAGAATCTCACCGTGGTTGGCTTTTTCAGCAGCCGAACCTGGCAGGACGATACCGCCAGCGGTTTTCTTTTCTTCTTCGCTGCGACGGATGACGACGCGGTCATGCAGAGGACGAAGCTTCATTGTCGATCTCTCCTAATTGTGGTTTTCATCGGCCGGTGTAGTCCCGGCGGGTTTAACGAATCCGGCCTGCGCCGGTTGCGGTTCGTCGAGCGAGCCGCGGAAGTCTGTCCGGTTCAAATACCGGAAACCTTTCGGTGACCGATACATAAGGGCGCATAAGCTTATTACAAGGGCAGGCCCAAAATTTTTTCATCGCGGCTTGTCATAAGCGCGGCCGTAAACGAACACGGCACCCGAAGGTGCCGTGTGAGTGAGGAGGTCAGTGGGTGTCGCGGTGTTCGAACTCGCCTTCGATCACATCGCCTTCGCGGCCCAGAGGCTGGCGCGGTGCGGGACCGCCGCGAGGTTGCAGGTCATCGGCGAACGCACGCTGACGCATGGCCTGTTCTTCGGCGCGCTGGCGCATCTTGTTGGCGAACAGGCGTCGGCTGAACGGCAACAGCAGCACCAGACCGACCACATCGCTGATGAAGCCCGGCAGGATCAACAGGCCACCGGCCAGGGCCAGCATCAGGCCTTCGAGCATGGTTTGCGCAGGCAGCTCGCCGCGGTTCAGGCTTTCACGGGCACGCAGGGCGGTTGCCAGTCCGGCGATACGCAGCACAAATACGCCGAACATCGAGCCGAGAATGATCAGCAGCAGGGCCGGGAAAAATCCGATCGATCCTGCCACTTTGACGAATACGAACAGCTCCAACACCGGGAACAGCAGAAAGAGCAACAAAAAAGGGCGCATCAAAGTTTCCTCAACGCAAGAAATGCCTTGCAGTAAGCCTTAGATGACGTCGCCCTTTCGTGAATTCAAGCGTCGGCCACCGCATTTTTTGGCCAGACCTCGGCGTGAGCCAGAGAAACCAAGGCTTCGCGCACTTGTATCGGCGTGTGACAAGGCGCTTGAAACGGCAGCCAGTACAGCGCCTGACCGATGCGCAGATGCATGCCTTCAGTGTCGATCCCGGCCATTTGTGCCGGAACGGTTTTCGGCAGCCCGGCGAGGTCGACGTAATGCGCGATGGCCTTGGCGTGGTCGCTGTTCATGTGCTCGACCATGCTGATCTCGGCCTTGCCGGCGAACGGGTTGGCCAGGGTCAAGTGATCAATCCAGTGGATTGCGCCGAAACCGCCGATGTAACGATGGCGCACCGGTTTGAGCACCCAGAAATCGAAGTCATGGGCCTTGTGGTAATTCTGCGAATCGGGGAAATAACGGTAGTAGCGCTCGGCGGCAGCTTCGATGGCTGCGGCGTCTTCGAGCTTTTCCGCTTCGGCCAGATAGGTCAGGCGACCAACGGCTTGCACATCGTCAGCCTCGCGCTCACCCACCAGCAGCGAACATTTCGGATCTTTCTGCAGGTTGTGAGTGTGCTGGGCGATACGGCTGATCAGGATCAGCGGCCGGCCCTGCTCGTCCAGGCAGTAGGGAACCACGGAGCCAAACGGAAAACCGGGCATTGATTTTGAGTGGGTCGACAGCACGCCACGGTATTCCTTGAGAAGCAATTCTCGGGCATTCTTAGCCGCTTCAACGCTCAATTTATGACTCCTTAAATAGAATCCGTCGAAAAAACGGACGGGCAACCTGGATACGTCCCGGTCGCCATCGGGGCAGTTCTCATGTGCAGCCAGGCCATGTCGGGCGCAGATCGAGAGGCTCTCTAAAGGACACCACTCTTACCTGCTCTCGGGGGCATGCGAATGCAACTCAACGACAAAGTAATCATTATCACTGGCGGTTGCCAAGGTTTGGGCCGCTCGATGGCCGAGTATTTCGCAGGCAAGGGCGCGAAGCTGGCGCTGGTCGACCTGAACCAGGAAAAACTCGATGACGCCGTCGCGGCCTGCAAGGCCAAGGGTGTCGAGGCGCGCAGCTATCTGTGCAACGTCGCCAACGAAGAGCAGGTGACACACATGGTTGCCCAGGTCGCCGAAGACTTCGGCGCGATCCACGGCCTGATCAACAACGCCGGGATCCTGCGCGACGGCCTGCTGCTCAAGGTCAAGGACGGCGAGATGACCAAGATGAGCCTGGCCCAGTGGCAGGCGGTGATCGACGTCAACCTGACCGGCGTGTTCCTCTGCACCCGTGAAGTGGCGGCGAAAATGGTCGAGCTGAAGAACAGCGGCGCGATCATCAACATCTCGTCGATCTCCCGCGCGGGCAACGTCGGCCAGACCAACTACTCCGCCGCCAAGGCCGGCGTCGCGGCGGCGACGGTGACCTGGGCCAAGGAACTGGCGCGCTACGGCATTCGCGTGGCGGGCATTGCACCGGGCTTCATCGAAACCGAGATGACCCTGGGCATGAAGCCCGAAGCACTGGAGAAAATGACCTCAGGCATTCCGCTCAAGCGCATGGGCAAGCCGGAAGAGATCGCCCATTCGGCGGCGTACATCTTCGAGAACGACTACTACACCGGCCGGATTCTGGAGATGGATGGCGGGTTGCGCATCTGACCTGTGTCGCGCAATGAAAAACGCCCCGGTGCACAGGCACCGGGGCGTTTTGTTTAAACCACAGGCATCAATCGTCGCTGATAGTGATGTTCGGCATCGCCGGCGAAGCCGCTTCCTGCAACACGATCCGCGCACCGACGTGGCGGGCCAGTTCCTGATAGACCATGGCGATCTGGCTGTCCGGCTCGGCAATCACCGTCGGTTTGCCGCCATCGGCCTGTTCGCGGATCAGCATCGACAGCGGCAACGAGGCCAGCAGTTCGACGCCGAACTGGGTCGCCAGCTTCTCGCCACCGCCCTCACCGAACAGATGCTCGGCATGCCCGCAGTTCGAGCAGATGTGCACCGCCATGTTCTCCACCACGCCCAGCACCGGAATGTTGACCTTGCGGAACATCTCCACGCCTTTGCGCGCATCGAGCAGCGCCAGATCCTGCGGCGTGGTGACGATCACCGCGCCGGCCACCGGCACTTTCTGCGCCAGGGTCAGCTGAATGTCGCCGGTGCCTGGCGGCATGTCGATGATCAGGTAATCCAGGTCGCCCCAGGCAGTTTGCGTCACCAGTTGCAGCAGCGCCCCGGAGACCATCGGCCCGCGCCAGACCATCGGCGTGTTGTCGTCGGTCAGGAAGGCCATCGACATCACTTCGACGCCATGGGCCTGAAGCGGCACAAACCACTTCTGGTCCTTGATCTGCGGGCGGGTGCCCTCGGGGATGCCGAACATGATGCCCTGGCTCGGGCCGTAGATATCGGCGTCGAGAATCCCGACCTTCGCACCTTCACGGGCCAGCGCCAGGGCCAGGTTGGCGGCGGTGGTGGATTTGCCCACACCGCCCTTGCCGGATGCCACTGCAACCACGTTCTTGACGTTGGCCAGCCCCGGAATCTGAGCCTGGGCCTTGTGCGCGGCGATCACGCTGTTGACTTCGACCTTGGCCGACACCACGCCATCGAGGTTTTCGATGGCCAGTTGCAGCATTTGCGCCCAGCCGCTCTTGAACAGACCGGCGGCATAACCGATTTCCAGCTGCACGCTGACGCGGTCGCCGGCAATTTCGATGTTGCGCACGCAACCGGCGCTGACCGGGTCCCGGTTCAGGTAGGGGTCGGTGTATTGGCTGAGGACGGCTTCCACCGCTGCGCGAGTGACGGCGCTCATGGGCAACTCCGATAACAAGACTGGGAAAAGAAAGATGGCGGGTATCCTACCCCTTCTGTCCTCCGGACGGCATGCCCGGCAACGATTTGCAGGGGTGAAATATCTTTCCCGGCGCTTTATAGTGGCCGACCTCCGTTTCATCAAGTAGCGAAGCCCCACATGTCCGAACCACGCAAGATTCTCGTCACCAGCGCCCTGCCCTACGCCAACGGTTCGATCCACCTTGGCCACATGCTGGAATACATCCAGACCGATATGTGGGTGCGCTTCCAGAAGCATCGCGGCAATCAGTGCATTTATGTCTGCGCCGACGACGCCCACGGTTCGGCGATCATGCTGCGCGCGGAAAAGGAAGGCATCACCCCGGAACAACTGATCGCCAACGTCCAGGCTGAACACAGCGCCGACTTTGCCGAGTTCCTGGTGGACTTCGACAACTTCCACTCCACTCACGCCGAAGAAAACCGTGAGCTGTCGAGCCAGATCTACCTGAAGCTGCGTGACGCCGGGCACATCGCCCAACGTTCGATCACCCAGTATTTCGACCCGGAAAAGAAAATGTTCCTGGCCGACCGCTTCATCAAGGGCACCTGCCCGAAATGCGGCACCGAAGACCAGTACGGCGACAACTGCGAAAAATGCGGCGCGACCTACGCACCGACCGACCTGAAGGATCCGAAGTCGGCCATCTCCGGCGCCACCCCGGTGCTCAAGGATTCCCAGCACTTCTTCTTCAAGTTGCCGGACTTCCAGCAGATGCTGCAGACCTGGACCCGCAGTGGCACTCTGCAGGACGCTGTGGCCAACAAGATCGCCGAATGGCTGGACGCCGGCCTGCAACAGTGGGACATCTCCCGCGATGCGCCGTACTTCGGCTTCGAGATCCCGGGCGAGCCGGGCAAGTATTTCTACGTGTGGCTGGACGCACCGATCGGCTACATGGCCAGCTTCAAGAACCTGTGCAACCGCACGCCGGAGCTGGACTTCGACGCGTTCTGGGGCAAGGACTCCACCGCCGAGCTGTACCACTTCATCGGCAAGGACATCGTCAACTTCCATGCCCTGTTCTGGCCGGCGATGCTCGAAGGCGCGGGTTTCCGCAAACCGACCGGGATCAACGTACACGGCTACCTGACCGTCAACGGTCAGAAGATGTCCAAGTCCCGCGGCACCTTCATCAAGGCCCGTACCTACCTGGATCACCTGTCGCCGGAATACCTGCGCTACTACTACGCGGCCAAACTCGGCCGTGGCGTGGACGACCTCGACCTGAACCTCGAAGACTTCGTGCAGAAGGTCAACTCCGATCTGGTCGGCAAAGTGGTCAACATCGCCAGCCGCTGCGCCGGTTTCATCCAGAAGGGCAACGCCGGCCTGCTGGTGGACAAAAACGCCGCACCGGAACTGACCGACGCATTCCTGGCCGCTGCGCCGAGCATCGCCGACGCCTATGAAGCCCGCGACTTCGCCCGCGCCATGCGTGAAACCATGGCACTGGCCGACCGCGCCAACGCCTGGATCGCCGACAAGGCGCCATGGTCGCTGAACAAACAGGAAGGCAAGCAGGATGAAGTCCAGGCGGTCTGCGCCACGGCGATCAACCTGTTCCGCCAGCTGGTGATCTTCCTCAAACCGGTGCTGCCAGTGCTGGCCGCCGATGCCGAGGCGTTCCTCAACGTCGCCCCGCTGACCTGGAACGACCACACCACCCTGCTGGCCAACCACCAGTTGAACGAATTCAAGCCGTTGATGACCCGCATCGACCCGGTAAAAGTGCAAGCCATGACCGACGCCTCGAAAGAAGACCTGACCGCCAGCCAGACCGACACCGGCGCCGCGCCTGCCGGCAATGGCGAACTGGCCAAGGATCCGCTGTCACCGGAAATCGATTTCGACACCTTCGCCGCCGTCGACCTGCGCGTGGCACTGATCGTCAAGGCCGAACATGTTGAAGGCGCGGACAAGCTGTTGCGTCTGACCCTCGACATCGGTGACGAGCAACGCAACGTGTTCTCCGGAATCAAGAGCGCTTACCCGGATCCGTCGAAACTCGACGGTCGCCTGACCATGATGATCGCCAACCTCAAGCCACGGAAAATGAAGTTCGGCATCTCCGAAGGCATGGTGATGGCAGCCGGCCCTGGCGGTGAAGAAATCTACCTGCTGAGCCCGGACAGCGGCGCCAAGCCGGGTCAGCGCATCAAGTAAGGTTTTGCACTGATCGATCCCACAGGCGTACCCCGTGCGCCTGTGGGATTTTTCATATCTGGCCCACCCGTCATGGCGGCCGGAAAATGCCTAATCTTAAGTGACATCCGCCCGCTCTCACCGGCAGAACCATGACCGAACTCGTGCTTACGCTTTTCAGTGCTGCGCTGATCAACAACTTCGTGTTGCACTGGCCGCTGGGCGTCGATCCGCTGCTGGCCGGCGAACGCCGTCAGGTGCATGCGCTGGGGCTGGCGACGTTGTGTCTGATGTTGATTGTCGGCGTGACGGGTTACGCGATCGGGCATTGGCTGCTGGTGCCATTGCAACTGGAGTTCCTGCGGATGCTTGTGTTCCTGCCGCTGAGCGTGCTGCTGATCGCACCTTTGCTGAAGTTGCTGACGCGATGGCGACCCGATATGCCTTTTGACGGTTTGTGGCCGCTGCTGCTGGGCAACGCGGGTGTGCTGGGGCTGACACTGATCAACGCGCAAGCAGATAAAGGCCTGCTTCATGCGACAGCGCTGAGCCTGGGTGCCGGACTGGGTTTCTGGCTGGTGTTGAGCCTGTTCAGCGATTTGCGTGAGCGCACGGCCGACAACGATATTCCCCTGCCCTTTCGTGGCCTGCCGATCCAGTTGATCGGCGCCGGACTGATGGCCGTGGCTTTTCTCGGATTCAGTGGACTGATCAAAACATGAGTCTGATTCAACGCATCGACGCCTTGCTGCCGCAGACCCAATGTGGCAAGTGCGGCCATCCCGGATGCAAACCCTACGCGGAAGGCATCGCCGCCGGTGAGCCGATCAACAAGTGCCCGCCCGGTGGCGACGAAACCATCGCGGCGCTGGCCGAACTGTTGAAAATCCCGGTGCTGGAACTGGACATCAGCCGTGGTTCGGCGCCACCGCAAGTGGCCTATATCCGCGAAGCCGAATGCATCGGCTGCACCAAGTGCATTCAAGCCTGCCCGATCGACGCCATCGTTGGTGCGGCGAAACTGATGCACACAGTGATCATCGACGAATGCACCGGTTGCGATCTGTGCGTAGCGCCCTGCCCGGTGGACTGCATTGAAATGCACCCGCTGCCGCTGGGCACGCTGCCGGTGGTTGGAGGCCTGGCCAACAGCCTCGAAGAACAACAGGCACGCACCAAAAAGCGCGATCACGCCCGCCTGCGCTTCGAACGGCGCAACGCTCGTCTGCAACGCGAAGAACAGCAGAAACAGGCCGAACGCGAGGCTCGGGCGCAGCGCGCGGCACAGGTTGAAGTTGCGTCCGCCACGCTTGATCCGGTGCAGGCGGCACTGGAGCGGGTGCGTGCTCAGAAAGCCGTAACCGCCGACGCCGCGCTGAAAAAGGCCAAGATCGACGTGGCGATGAGCCGAGCTCAGTTGCACAAGTCGCTGAAAGCCTTCGGTCATCCGCCGACCTTCGAACAGCAGTCGCAACTGATCGTGTTGCAGCAGCAATTCGAAGCCGCCGAACAGGCCCTGACGAAACTGGAAAGCAGCGCCACACCTGCGCCGGCCGTGGCGGCCCCAGCAAAAGACGCCGACCTGAAACGGGCGAAAATCCAGCTGGCGATGCGCCGGGCCGAGCTGAAAAAGGCCCAGACCGCAGAGGCTCCGCCGGAGCAGATTGCAGCACTGGAACAAGCCCTGCGTGACGCCGAACAAGCGTTGCACGACGCCGAAGCCGCGAGCGACCAACCGCTGCCCGACCTTGTGCGCGTGGAGAAACGTCCGATCGACAACCAGCTTCGTCAGCTGAAAACCGAATTGGCCTACGCGCGCGCCGAGCTGAACAAACTGCAACGACGCGAAGGCACTCCAGTCGAAGTCCTCGACAAGGCCCGCACCCGCCTGCAAGAGGCCGAGCGGCAGGTACAAGCCCATGTCATTCATTGAAACCAGAGACGAGCGCCTGCAACAGGCAATGAAGCAGGTTCTGCTGGCGACATTGCCGGGGTTGCTGGCGTTGTTCTGGTTTTACGGCTGGGGCGTGTTGATCAACCTGATCCTGTCCGTCGTCACAGCCTTGAGCGTCGAAGCCGCCGTGACATCTCTGCGCCGGCAACCGCTGCAATCCACATTGACCGATGGCAGCGCAGTGGTCAGCGCCACGCTGCTGGCCATCGCCCTGCCGCCTTACTGCCCGTGGTGGCTGACGGTCACAGCAATCGGCTCAGGCCTGCTGTTGGGCAAACACTTGTACGGTGGCGTGGGCCGAAACCCTTTCAATCCGGCCATGCTCGGTTTTGCCGTGGCGATGGTGATGTTCCCGCAGCCGATGACCCATTGGCCGGCCCATGGGATGGATCTGACGGCGGCTGTTGGCCAGGTGTTCAACCTGGGCACGCAACCGGACGCCTGGGTCCAGGCCACGGCGCTGGACAGCCTGCGTATCAACAAAAGCCTGACTATCGATGAATTGTTTGCCACCCACCCGGCATTCGGCCGTTTCGGTGGACATGGCGTGGAGTGGGTGAACCTGGCGTTTCTCGCCGGTGGACTGTTTCTGCTACAACGCCGGGCGATTGGCTGGCACGCACCGGTCGGCATGCTCGCCAGCCTGTTCATCATCAGCCTGCTGTGCTGGAACGGCTCGGGGTCGGATTCCCATGGCTCGCCACTGTTTCATCTGCTGAGCGGCGCAACCATGCTGGGGGCATTCTTCATCGTCACTGAACCGGTTTCCGGTGCAAAAAGTACCCTCGCTCGCTTGCTGTTCGGCGTGGGCGTCGGCCTGCTGACTTATCTGATTCGTACCTGGGGCGGTTATCCCGACGGCGTGGCGTTCGCGGTGTTGCTGATGAACCTCTGCGTGCCGGCGCTGGAACGCCTTGCCGCTGCCCGTCAGACGCAGGTGACGCCATGAACCGCGCGAGCAGCCTGATGACCTTGGTGCTGCTGGCGACTGCAGGCGTCGGCGTGACTTACATTGTGCAACGCAGCAATGCCTCGCACATCGCCGCCGAACAGCGCCAGCTCGAAAATCGCAAATGGCTGGATGTGCTTTCAGTCGATGCGTACGACAACCAACCTCTGGAACAACCTTTGGCGCTGACTGGCACCGACCTGAGTCACAGCCTGCTGCTGGGCGGTTATCGTGCGACCAAAGCCGGTCAACCCGTGGCGGTGCTGCTCCTCAGCCAGACTGAAGGTTATGCGGGGAGCATCGAGTTGCTGATTGCCATCGATGCCAATGGCCGATTGCTCGGTGTGAAAACCCTTGAGCAATCTGAAACGCCGGCACTGGGCGGGCATATCGGTGACTGGCCAAATAGCTGGTTGCAGGCGTTTATCGGCAAATCCGGCAGCCAACCGACAGATGCCGGATGGGCCTTGAAAAAGGATCAGGGGCAATTCGACCAGATCGCGGGCGCAACCATGACCTCCCGCGCGGCCATCAACGCCATCCACGATGCCCTGCGCTATTTCGATGATCACCGCACGACCCTGCTGGGGAGCGCGCCATGAACACGTCAGCGACACTGTCGAATTCAATGATGCTGGTGCTGTTGATCGGCGCCACCGACGCCGTGGCCGGTGCGCTGGCGACTCTGTTGCTGTTCACCGTTGTGGTGAGCGCGTATGGCTTGTGCATGGCAGCGCTGCGCGTACGCCTGAGCAACGAGAGCCTGTTGCCGGTCAGTCTGGTGCTGGCCGCGACCCTGGCCGGCTGCGCCGATATTCTGCTGCAAAGCGCGTCGGTGCAGTGGCATCAGCAGATCAGCCTGTACACGGGACTGATCGGCCTGCAATGCGTTGTACTGGAACACAATGGATTTTTTCGCCTGCCGATCAATGGAAAACTGAAACTGTGCGGGCTGTTTGCCGCGCTGATGACAGTGCTGGCCGTGTTGCGCGAACTGATCGGTCAGGTCAGCATCGGCCATCATCTGTTTGAACACTGGCAAGGCTTGATCCCGTTTGCCGACGGCCTGCATTTCGCGACGCTGGCGCCTGGCGCCTTCATACTGCTGGGATTGTTGCTCGCTGCCCGTCAGGCCTGGACCCGCCCCGCCCCATCCGAGGAAACGCATCACCCATGAATGCCGCCAAACGCCTGGAGATCTTCCGCAGGTTTCACGAGGACAATCCCGAGCCCAAGACTGAACTGGCCTATTCTTCACCTTTCGAGCTGTTGATTGCGGTGATCCTGTCCGCGCAGTCGACGGATGTCGGGGTGAACAAGGCGACCGCGAAACTGTTCCCGGTAGCCAATACGCCAGCGGCCATTCACGCGTTGGGCGTGGAAGGCTTGTCCGAGTACATCAAGACGATCGGTCTGTATAACAGCAAGGCCAAAAACGTGATCGAGACCTGCCGCCTGCTGATGGAACTGCACGATAGCCAGGTCCCGCAGACACGCGAAGAACTGGAGGCCCTGCCCGGCGTAGGCCGCAAGACCGCCAACGTCGTGCTCAACACGGCTTTTCGTCAGCTGACCATGGCTGTCGATACGCACATTTTCCGGGTAAGCAACCGCACGGGCATTGCCCCGGGCAAAAATGTGGTCGAGGTGGAAAAGAAGTTGATGAAGTTTGTACCAAAAGAGTATCTGCTGGACTCCCACCACTGGCTGATTCTGCACGGGCGCTATGTATGTCTGGCGCGCAAGCCGCGCTGTGGCAGCTGCCGGATCGAAGATCTGTGCGAGTACAAACACAAAACCTCTGACGATTGATCGGCTATTGGATTTATCGATTCGTCGATTGAAAAAATCTTTTTTACCCGTAGCAGGAATATCGATATAAGGAGCGCCAAAGGCAGTCTTAGCCTGGAGTTAACCTTATGACTGACAGCAAAGAACAACTGGACGTAGATGACGACTTCGTCGCTGCAGATGCCGACGACGCCGAGCCTGTGGTCGAAGTCGCCAAGACCAACCTCAGCAAGCGCCGCACCATCGATAACCTGCTCGAGGAGCGCCGACTGCAGAAGCAATTGGCCGATTACGATTTTGATCTGTGACATTTGAAAGCCTCCCGCAACGGAGGCTTTTTATTTTTTGCTGCAAGTCGATACCGATCCGCCCATGATCCCTCGACGGTTGAAGCCGTCAGACCAGCCCATTACGCTGGGCCAGCTCGATCAGATCCACCAGAGAGCGCGCATTGAGTTTCAACAGCAAGCGGGTCTTGTAGGTGCTGACAGTCTTGTTGCTGAGAAACATGCCATCAGCGATTTCCTTGTTGGTCCTGCCCCTTGCCAATTGTTGCAGCACCATCATCTCGCGTCCGGACAGGCGATCAACCATGTCGGCCTCACTGGCATTGCCCAGACTGGTCCGCACAGTATGCAAGGCCTGATTGGGAAAGTAGCTGTATCCGGACAGCACAGCCTTTATTGCGCTGAGCAGTTCGGTCAGATCCTGTTGCTTGCAAACATATCCCGCAGCCCCCGACTGCATGCAGCGCATGGAAAAATGGCCCGGGGCCTGAGAGGTCAGCACCAACACTTTCAAAGGCATCGCGCTCGTCGTCAGACGCGCAATGACTTCCAGTCCATCAAGTTTTGGTATGCCGATATCCAGAATGACAATATCGGGCATCTGGTCGCGGGCCAGTTGTAATGCATCCACTCCATTATCCGTTTCTGCAACGACTTCGTAGCCATGACGTTCCATCAGCATACGCACAGCAAGACGAATGACGGGATGATCATCCACGATCAACACTTTATTCATGGGCAAGTCCAGTTTCGCTGTTCGATTTTTTAGAACCGGCACAATAACGTAGTCGTTTCATGCTTGGCATAGCAAAGTTCCTTTGCACCTGCAGCGAGAGACGCCTCCTACAGGCAATAAAGATTTATCCTACAGAAAAGACTCATAAACGCCCAACAACAGACTAGATTAAATAAGCATTTAAACTTTCCGGACCTGCAATTCAAAAACCGGAAGCAATGAGATCTGCAAAGGGCAGATCAAACAAACAAAAAAACCGAAACAACATACCGATATCCATCCGACTATTTTTAATATAGATACCAGATACCGAACACTGAAATCACTTCGGCCGGACTCTACAAGCAGCGCCAATAACCAACATGACGAGAAAGCCCCTACCCATGAGTAAAGAACATGTTAAAGATCAATCAAAAAATCACCAACCCCATCACCGTCATTGCCATATTCGCTTTCATCTCAGAAACGTCTGCGGCGGTATCCTTGCCATTTCTCGACAATGCCGAACGTGAAATCTATATCTGGTTTTTGATCAGCTTCCCGTTCTATTTACTGTTCCTGTTCTTCATCACTTTGAACTTCAACTATCGTTCCCTGTATGCCCCATCGGACTTCGACAATGACAACAACTTCCTCAAGGCTTTTGAAGATACGGAGCCTCATTCATCCGAAGAACCATCAGATCGGGAAGAGCCGGAAATACATGTAATAAAACTGCCGAAACCCATGAGTACACTGTGCATCGGTTTTATTCGAGGAACGAACGCCGAATCTCAAATAGACTCGATGAAGAAAAAAATTCTGCAACCGATAAAGCACTCACCCAGAATACTCCTCGTTCTGGTCGATGATATGCCAGACACTTTCCCGAAAGAAAACATCATCAAATCGCTCAGACAAGGCAATAAAACAACAGGAACGACATACTGTATTATTTACGACATTCGCTCGCCGAATATCACGGTATCGGGAAAGATTTAAAGTGAGACAGGGGGATGAATATTACTTCAACGCAATATTCGAAGTCATAAAGATGAAAACAGGAACGCTGACCGGCAACGATCAGGTCAACAGAAGGGTATTGCGGCATGGCGGCCTTGTCACAACGACAAGGCCGCCATTTGACGTCAGTTCCGAGGGGCTCAGAACAGCTTGCGGCCTTTGTTGGCAGCAATACGCATGCGCAGCGCGTTGAGCTTGATGAAGCCTGCGGCATCGGCCTGGTTGTAGGCGCCGCCGTCTTCTTCGAAAGTCGCGATGTTGGCGTCGAACAGCGAATCGTCGGACTTGCGGCCGGTCACGATCACGTTGCCCTTGTACAGTTTCAGGCGCACGACGCCGTTCACGTTGACCTGGGAGGCGTCGATCATCTGTTGCAGCATCAGACGCTCAGGGCTCCACCAGTAACCGGTGTAGATCAGGCTGGCGTACTTCGGCATCAACTCGTCTTTCAAGTGAGCGACTTCGCGGTCCAGGGTGATCGATTCAATGGCGCGGTGAGCGCGCAGCATGATGGTGCCGCCCGGGGTTTCGTAGCAGCCACGGGATTTCATGCCGACGTAACGGTTCTCGACGATATCCAGACGGCCGATACCGTGTTGGCCGCCGATCTTGTTCAGGGTCGCCAGTACGGTGGCCGGAGTCATTTCGACGCCGTCCAGCGCGACGATGTCGCCGTTGCGGTAAGTCAGTTCCAGGTACTGCGGGGTGTCGGGAGCCTTCTCCGGGGAGACGGTCCAGCGCCACATGTCTTCTTCGTGCTCGGTCCAGGTGTCTTCCAGCACGCCGCCTTCATAGGAGATGTGCAGCAGGTTGGCGTCCATCGAGTACGGGGATTTCTTCTTGCCGTGGCGCTCGATCGGGATCGCGTGCTTCTCGGCGTAGTCCATCAGTTTCTCGCGGGACAGCAGGTCCCACTCGCGCCAAGGGGCGATCACTTTCACACCAGGCTTGAGCGCGTAGGCACCCAGCTCGAAACGGACCTGGTCGTTGCCCTTGCCGGTCGCGCCGTGGGAAATGGCATCGGCACCGGTTTCGTTGGCGATTTCGATCAGACGTTTGGCGATCAGCGGACGCGCGATGGAAGTACCCAACAGGTACTCGCCTTCGTAAACGGTGTTGGCACGGAACATCGGGAACACGAAGTCACGCACGAATTCTTCGCGCAGGTCGTCGATGTAGATTTCTTTGACGCCCATGGCCTGAGCCTTGGCGCGAGCCGGCTCGACCTCTTCGCCCTGACCCAGGTCAGCGGTGAAGGTCACGACTTCACAGTTATAAGTATCCTGCAGCCACTTGAGGATCACCGAAGTGTCCAGGCCGCCGGAATACGCCAGAACGACCTTGTTTACGTCCGCCATGCCATCACTCCACGGGGTTCTACGGAAAGCCGAGGAGTCTACCGCTCAAACGCGATAATTTACAGAGGCGCGACAGCTTAAGACGACAAAGCGACAGAATCTGTCGAGAGCGCGACGATGACCGGCAGGTCAGGAAGTCGCCGCTGCGTTGGCCGGCGTACTGGCTTGAGGCGCTGGAGCAGTGACCGGGGCCACCCGGGCCAACTTCACGCTGACCCGACGGTTCTTCGCCCGGTTGGCGGCATTGGTGTTGGGGACCAGTGGGTATTGCTCACCGTGGAAACGCACAGTGATCTGCGATTCGGCGATGCCGTTGGCCTTGAAGAAATCGACCACCGCCAGCGCGCGACGGCGCGACAACTCACGATTGGTCAGACGATTGCCGCTGTTGTCGGAGTAGCCATCGAGCTCAATGTGATTGACCGTAGGATCGGCCTTCATGAACTCGAGCATCACTTGCAGTCTGGCTTTCGCGGCAGCGTCCAGATCGGTGCCCTCGCCCGGAAAGCCGACCTGCGAGTTTTTGACCTGATCGAAATTCTGCGGGAGCAGTTTCGCCACACAGGTCTGATAGTCGTTGAACGCCTTGCTGAACTTGACCGGCAGCAGACGCACTTCGGAGACCCGTCCATCCCCGGAGGCACGTCGCACCACCGGGCTGCGACCTTCCAGCAAACCACTGATCAACCCGCCGGCCTGCGACTGCGAACTGTTGAACAGCACGTTGCCGGTGCCAATCCTGACGCTGCCCAGATTGATGTCATTGCGTCCCGGCTGCCAAGGCGCTGCCGCCGCCAGCAAGGTTGCCGAACCGCCGCCCAGCATCGCGTTGTAGGCGTTCAGGCGAAAAATCGCCTGCTCGCCGGCCTTGCGCACGAACTGGCCCGAGCCGAAGTCGGTGATCGGCTGCGTCAGGCGGCATTCGAACTTGTCGCCTTCGACCGTCCACTCAATGTTCTCCAGACGGGTCTGGTAGGTCAGTGCCATCGCGGGAAGACTGGCAAACACACTGAGCAAGACTAAATAACGCTGGCGCACGGGAGGCTCCATTGGCTTCTACAACAAAAAAGACCGATACATACGTGTTTACGGCATACCTATGGGATATCGGACGCTCGTCGCAAAACTTGATAGCGAGTGCCTGCAAGAGTCTTTTCCGGTAGCATTCGCCTCAGTTTGACCCGCCTGGAATCCCCTCATGTCCGACCGCCTGACCCTGCTGCGTCCCGACGACTGGCACATTCATCTTCGTGATGGTGCCGTGTTGACCAATACCGTTGCAGATGTTGCGCGCACCTTTGGTCGCGCCATCATCATGCCCAACCTGGTACCTCCGGTGCGCAACGCCGCTGAAGCCGACGGCTATCGCCAGCGGATTCTCGCTGCCCGCCCGGCCGGCAGTCGTTTCGAGCCGTTGATGGTGCTGTACCTCACCGACCGTACCCAGCCCGAAGAAATTCGTGAAGCCAAGGCCAGCGGTTTTGTCCACGCGGCCAAGTTGTACCCGGCCGGCGCCACCACCAACTCCGATTCCGGGGTCACCAGCATCGACAAGATCTTCCCGGCGCTGGAAGCCATGGCCGAAGTCGGCATGCCGCTGTTGATCCACGGTGAAGTCACCCGTGGCGACGTCGATGTGTTCGACCGCGAGAAAATCTTCATCGACGAGCACATGCGTCGTGTGGTCGAGCGTTTCCCGACGCTCAAGGTCGTGTTCGAACACATCACCACCGGTGATGCCGTGCAGTTCGTCAACGAGGCTTCGGCCAACGTCGGCGCGACCATCACCGCGCATCATCTGCTGTACAACCGCAACCACATGCTGGTGGGCGGGATTCGGCCGCACTTCTATTGCCTGCCGATCCTCAAGCGCAACACCCACCAGGAAGCCCTGCTCGACGCCGCCACCAGCGGCAGCGCGAAGTTCTTCCTCGGCACCGACTCGGCGCCGCACGCCCAGCACGCCAAGGAAGCCGCCTGCGGCTGCGCCGGCTGCTACACCGCGTACGCCGCCATCGAGCTGTATGCCGAAGCCTTTGAACAGCGCAATGCGCTGGACAAGCTCGAAGCATTCGCCAGCCTCAACGGCCCGCGTTTCTACGGCCTGCCGGCCAACACCGACCGTATCACCCTGGTTCGTGAAGAATGGACCGCCCCGACCAGCCTGCCTTTCGGCGAGCTGACCGTTATCCCGCTGCGCGCCGGTGAAAAACTGCGCTGGCGCCTGCTGGAGGAACACGCGTGAGTGAAGACCATTTCGACGACGAACTGGACGGTCAAGGTGGCGGCGGCTCCCGCCATCCGATGGCAGCACGCTTTCGCGGCTACCTGCCGGTTGTCGTCGACGTAGAAACCGGTGGTTTCAACTCGGCCACCGATGCGTTGCTGGAGATTGCCGCGACCACCATCGCCATGGATGAAAAGGGTTTCGTCTACCCGGATCACACCTACTTCTTCCGCGTCGAGCCGTTCGAAGGCGCCAACGTCGAAGCGGCGGCACTGGAGTTCACCGGGATCAAGCTCGATCACCCGTTGCGCATGGCCGTCAGCGAAGAAACGGCCCTGACCGACATCTTCCGTGGCGTGCGCAAGGCCTTGAAGGCCAACGGTTGCAAGCGGGCGATCCTGGTCGGCCACAACAGCAGCTTCGACCTGGGCTTCCTCAACGCCGCCGTTGCGCGGCTGGACATGAAGCGCAATCCGTTCCACCCGTTCTCCAGCTTCGACACCGCGACCCTCGCCGGCCTGGCGTACGGTCAGACCGTCCTGGCGAAAGCCTGTCAGGCAGCCGATATCGATTTCGATGGCCGTGAAGCGCATTCGGCGCGTTACGACACCGAAAAGACCGCCGAGCTGTTCTGCGGCATCGTCAACCGCTGGAAACAGATGGGCGGCTGGGAAGACTTCGACGACTGATCTTCGTCGGACTGCTTCCGAGCATGAAAAAACCGGCCACATGGGCCGGTTTTTTTGTACCTCGCTTTCTGTACCTGAAGCGTGCGCCTTACAGGGCAGCAGCGTTCTCGGTCAGGTAAGCCGCAACGCCTTCTGGCGAAGCGTTCATGCCTTTGTCGCCTTTTTTCCAGTTGGCAGGGCAGACTTCGCCGTGCTCTTCGTGGAATTGCAGAGCGTCGACCAGACGGATCAGCTCTTCCATGTTACGGCCCAGCGGCAGGTCATTGATGATCTGCGAACGGACAACGCCTTTGTCGTCGATCAGGAACGCGCCACGGAACGCCACGCCACCTTCGGACTCAACGTCGTAGGCCTTGGCGATGTCGTGCTTCATGTCGGCTGCCATGGTGTATTTCACCTGACCGATGCCGCCATTGTTGACCGGGGTGTTACGCCAGGCGTTGTGGGTGAAGTGCGAGTCGATCGAAACGGCGACCACTTCAACGTTGCGCGCCTTGAAATCAGCCATGCGGTTGTCCAGAGCGATCAGCTCGGACGGGCAGACGAAGGTGAAGTCCAGCGGGTAGAAGAACACCAGGCCGTATTTGCCTTTGATGGCCGAGGACAGGGTGAAGCTGTCAACGATCTCGCCATTGCCGAGTACGGCCGGGACGGTGAAGTCAGGGGCTTGTTTGCCTACGAGTACGCTCATTGATATCTCCTGGTGTAGAAACTTGAAGTTCAGGGTCCGCGCCAGCCTGCCACCCTCAGGCGACAGCCCTGTGACACGAACCCCCTTCGCAAGGGCCGACCATCATACACTGCGTTTTTCGACTGTCCTCAAAGGTTTTTCGCGAAATCCCGGCTGGCATTCAGCCATGCACCACCGTTCGTCAGTCACAGGCGTTGGCGATGAAAACCACTGGGAAAGCACTTTGACAATCATTCTCGTTAACATTAAGATCCATCGCAATTGAGTCACAACCAGCGACGGTTCTCACTTATGTATGTTTGCCTCTGCACTGGCGTCACCGACGGACAGATCCGCGAAGCGATCTATGAAGGTTGCTGCAGCTATAAAGAAGTCCGTCAGGCCACCGGCGTCGCCAGCCAATGCGGCAAATGTGCGTGCCTGGCGAAGGAAGTGGTCCGTGAAACCCTGACCAAGCTGCAAACCGCCCAGGCTGCGATCCCCTACCCGGCAGAATTTACCGCCGCGTAATTATCACGAATTCGAAGAACCGGACTTATGTCCGGTTTTTTTATGCCTGAAAATCAATTGCTTAGCGTCTAGACGCGGAACACAAACATTCTTATTCAGATTAATTTTCATTTATTATTCAATAACTTAGGTTTGACACTTATAAATACCCAGCTCAAACTCTGCCCTATATACCGCTACTTAGGGCAGGACTCCCACCATGAAAGGCGACGTAACAGTCATCCAGCATCTCAACAAGATCCTTGCCAATGAGCTGGTCGCGATCAATCAGTACTTCCTGCATGCGCGCATGTACGAAGATTGGGGCCTGAACAAGCTGGGCAAGCACGAGTACCACGAATCCATCGACGAGATGAAGCACGCGGACAAGCTGATCAAGCGCATCCTGTTCCTCGAAGGCCTGCCGAACGTCCAGGACCTGGGCAAGCTGCACATCGGCGAGCACACCAAGGAAATGCTGGAGTGCGACCTGCGTATCGAGCGCACCGGTCACGCCGACCTGAAGGCAGCCATCGCTCATTGCGAATCCGTTGGCGACTTCGGCAGCCGCGAACTGCTTGAAGACATTCTTGAGTCCGAAGAAGAACACATCGACTGGCTGGAAACCCAACTCGGCCTGATCGATAAAGTCGGTCTTGAGAACTATCTGCAATCGCAGATGGGCGACGACGAGTGATTAGCCAGCGCTAAACACGAGATACAAAAAAGCCCCGCCCTCTTTCAAGAGGCGGGGCTTTTTATTGCCCGGACTTCAGACTCGCCGAAATCCAGGCTGAAACCAATCAGGCTTCGGACTTGGCCGCAGCAGCCTTGGCGGATGCTTCCTTGACCAGGGTCTGCAGTTCACCGTTGGCGAACATTTCAGCCATGATGTCGCTGCCACCGACCAGTTCACCGGCTACCCACAGTTGCGGGAAAGTCGGCCAGTTGGCGTACTTTGGCAGGTTGGCACGGATTTCCGGGTTCTGCAGGATGTCGACGTAGGCGAACTTCTCGCCACAGCCCATTACAGCCTGCGCAGCTTTCGCAGAGAAGCCACACTGCGGGGCATTCGGCGAGCCTTTCATGTAAAGCAGAATGGTGTTGTTGGCAATCTGCTCTTTAATCGTTTCGATGATATCCATGGAGCACCTCGGCTGAACTTTCCGACTCATGGGTCGGCACGGTGGCGCATTGTAACGGAATCCCGAGCGCCCTGCTCGGTCTCCCCGACAGACTTGCTCAAGCCGCCGCCACCGTCACCGGCACGCCGTTGAGCGCCGCATTGCCTGACAGCTCGTCGAGCTGGCATTCATCGGTCAGGTCATTCGCGCTCGAGCCCGGCTGGCCACTGGCAATCGCCATCTGCACCCCCGGCCGGGCATGGCCCCAGCCGTGGGGCAGGCTGACCACGCCCGGCATCATGTCCGCACTGCCGAGCACCTCGACCTCGATCTGGCCGACCCTTGAACTGACCCGCACCAGTTGACCATCACTGAGCCCGCGACTGGCGAGATCCTCCGGATTCATCAACAACTGATGACGCGGCTTGCCCTTCACCAGTCGATGATAGTTGTGCATCCACGAGTTGTTGCTGCGCACATGACGGCGACCAATCATCAACAGTTCACCGGCGGCCGGCGCCTGCAAAGCAGAGAAACGCGCCAGGTCGGCGAGAATTTCCGGCGGCGCGGCCTGAACGCGTTGATTGGCGGTCTTCAATCGCGGTGTCAGGTTGGGTTTCAGCGCTCCCAGATCAACGCCGTGGGGATGATCGAACAGCGTCGCCAGCGACAATTTGTGTTCGGACGCATCGCCATAGGCGCCCATGCGCAACCCCATGTCGATCATCTTCGCCGGCGGCATCGTCGGTTTCAGCTCCTTGCCGGTCTTCGCCGCAAAGGCCCTGGCCAGGCCGACGAAGATTTCCCAGTCGTGCAGTGCGCCTTCAGGTTTGGCGAGAATCGCCCGGTTGAAACGGGTGACGTTGCGCACCGCAAACAGGTTGAAGGTGGTGTCGTAGTGATCGTTCTCCAGCGCCGAGGTCGACGGCAGGATCAGGTCGGCATAGCGCGTGGTTTCGTTGATATACAGGTCGACACTGACCATGAACTCCAACCCGTCCAGCGCCTGCTCCAGTTGCCGGCCGTTGGGCGTGGACAGCACCGGGTTGCCGGCGACGGTGATTAACGCGCGGATCTGTCCTTCACCTTCGGTGAGCATTTCTTCGGCCAGTGCCGAGACCGGTAACTCGCCGCCGTAT
The DNA here is from genome assembly GCF_052660475.1 of Pseudomonas sp. G7(2022). Taxonomy (NCBI): domain Bacteria; kingdom Pseudomonadati; phylum Pseudomonadota; class Gammaproteobacteria; order Pseudomonadales; family Pseudomonadaceae; genus Pseudomonas; species Pseudomonas sp. G7(2022). The sequence continues at coordinate 4,976,277 of NZ_CP109659.1, forward strand.
TCAGGACGCCCCGAAACACGGCTCTGCCATTTGTTGAAGTGCCCGCCTGAAGTCGATGCCACCAGATCCACCGCAGGCTCCGTGCACAGTGCACCGCCAACCCGATCGAGGTTGCCGGTCACCAGGTTGATCAACTGCACGACCCAATGGCACAGCGTGCCGAAAGCCTGAGTGGAAACACCCATTCGACCGTAGCAGACGGCGCTCGGCGCAGCGGCGAAGTCCCGGGCCAGTTGGCGGATCTGTTCGGCGGGAACGGCGCACAACGGGCTCATGGCCTCGGCGGTGAAACCCGCCACCGCCGCGCGAACCTCATCCAGACCGTCCACCGGCAAATGACTGCCTCGAGCCAGCCTCTCATCGAACAGCGTGTTGAGTACACCAAACAACAACGCCGCATCGCCGCCGGGGCGCACGAACAAATGCTGATCGGCCATCGCCGCCGTCTCGCTGCGCCGGGGGTCGACCACCACTACTTTGCCGCCCCGGGCCTGAATAGCCTTCAGACGTTTCTCGACATCCGGCACGGTCATGATGCTGCCGTTGGACGCCAGCGGGTTGCCACCCAGGATCAGCATGAAATCCGTGTGATCTATATCCGGGATCGGCAGCAGCAAACCGTGGCCGTACATCAGGTAGCTGGTCAGGTGATGGGGTAATTGGTCGACAGAAGTGGCCGAGTAACGATTGCGGGTTTTCAGCAGCCCCAGAAAGTAATTGCTGTGGGTCATCAGCCCGTAGTTGTGCACGCTGGGGTTGCCCTGATACACGGCAACCGCGTTCTGACCATGACGCTCCTGAATGGCCGAGAGCTTTTCGGCTACAAGCTCGAACGCTTCGTCCCACTCGATCGGCAGCCATTCACTGCCGACCCGACGCATGGGCTGGCGCAGACGATCCGGATCATTCTGGATGTCTTGCAGCGCCACGGCTTTGGGGCAGATGTGCCCGCGACTGAAGGTATCCAGTGCATCGCCCTTGATCGAGGTGATCTGCACCTGGCCGTCGGTTTCTGTGGTTTCGATGGTCAAGCCGCAGATGGCTTCACACAGGTGGCAGGCACGGTGATGGAGAGTCTTGGTCATGGCCAGTCTCTGTCTTGTTCTGGGCAGGCAAGCACGCCTGCGGGAACAAAACTATGGCGCGTGGCCGGGCGCCGCGCCAGCGACGTTCGTCTTGTGAATCGGCGGCCATCAGGCCGGCCGATAGACCCGCTTCAGTTCGCCGGAAGCTGTGGCGGTGCGGCCAGCTGGATTTCCTGGATGGTCTCGATCTGCTCGTGCGCGACGTGCACGCCGGTGAGTTCGCCGATCAATCGCCAGTGCTCATCGAGTCCGGCGCTAATGGTGGCCATGCGATCGATCATATGGCGGCCGGCCGTCTTGACCACTTCGTCTTCACTGCGCAGCAGTTCGAAGGACATTGAAGTGACCGATGCGGTCAGATGAGTCAGTGAGCGTGCCGTGTGGCCCAGCAATTCCATTAACAGTTTTTCTTTCGATTCCATGCGGGGGCTTCCTGCGTCGCTCGTGAGTTATTTATAACCCAGCACTTTGCTTTAGCAAATGTTTCAGATCTGACATCCGACCAGCGAATCCATGGCTGACCAGTCGCAAACCGACCAGACCTGTTCCATCCCCGCCCCGCCTGATTGCCAAGCCGTGCGGCGTCAGTGTACAAAGGTCTGGAACCCGGCTCCAAACCGGCGCTTCGAGTGACCTCGTCACCCCCGCACAATCCGCAAAAATCGCAGCCTATTGGAAAAACGCGACATTTAGTGTCAATATCGCGCCTCCCCCTATTTCGTCGCCCCGTGCGGCTTACGCCGCAGGTCTCGCCCGTTGTTCCGATAAACAAGGCTTTGAGCATCTGCGGTTTGTAGCAAAAAGGTAGTCAATGATGAGCGCAAGGCACTTTCTCTCCCTGATGGATTGCACGCCCGAAGAGCTGGTCAGCGTGATCCGTCGAGGCGTTGAGCTCAAGGACCTGCGTAACCGCGGCGTACTGTTCGAGCCTTTGAAAAACCGCGTCCTGGGGATGATCTTCGAGAAATCCTCGACCCGTACCCGGATCTCCTTCGAGGCCGGCATGATCCAGCTCGGTGGCCAGGCGATCTTCCTTTCGCCGCGCGACACCCAACTGGGCCGTGGCGAGCCCATCGGCGACTGCGCCATCGTCATGTCGAGCATGCTCGATGCGGTGATGATCCGTACCTTTGCCCATAGCACCCTGACCGAATTTGCCGCCAACTCCCGCGTGCCGGTGATCAACGGCCTGTCCGATGACCTGCACCCGTGCCAGTTGCTGGCCGACATGCAGACCTTCCTCGAATACCGTGGCTCGATCCAGGGCAAGACCGTGGCCTGGATCGGCGATGGCAACAACATGTGCAACAGCTATATAGAAGCGGCGATCCAGTTCGACTTCCAGTTGCACGTGGCCTGCCCTGAAGGCTACGAGCCAAATCCCGAGTTCGTGGCCCGGGCCGGTGATCGCGTGACCATCGTCCGCGACCCAAAAGACGCCGTGCGTGGCGCGCACCTGGTCAGCACCGATGTCTGGACCTCCATGGGCCAGGAAGAGGAAACCGCCAAGCGCCTGAAGCTGTTTGCGCCGTTTCAGGTCAACCGCGCCCTGCTCGACCTGGCTGCCGATGACGTGCTATTCATGCACTGCCTGCCCGCCCACCGCGGTGAGGAAATCAGCCTCGACCTGCTCGATGACCCGCGCTCCGTCGCCTGGGATCAGGCAGAAAACCGTCTCCACGCACAGAAGGCCCTGCTCGAGTTCCTCGTCGAACCGGCATATCACCACGCATGAGTCATGAATTACTGCTGAACCTGCGCAACCTCGCTTGCGGCTATCAAGATCAACGTGTGGTGCAGAACCTCAATCTGCACCTCAACGCCGGCGACATCGGTTGCCTGCTCGGCTCGTCCGGCTGCGGCAAGACCACCACCCTGCGCGCCATCGCCGGTTTCGAACCGGTGCACGAAGGGGAAATCCAGCTCGGCGGGGAAACCCTCTCCAGAGCCGGTTTCACCCTCGCCCCGGAGAAGCGCCGGATCGGCATGGTGTTCCAGGACTACGCGCTGTTCCCGCACCTGAGTGTCGCGGACAACATCGCCTTCGGCATTCGCAAGCACCCGAACAAGGAGCGCGTCGTCGAAGAACTGCTGGAACTGGTCAACCTGAAGAACCTCGGCAAGCGCTTCCCGCACGAACTGTCCGGCGGCCAGCAGCAACGTGTCGCCCTCGCCCGCGCCCTGGCGCCGGAGCCGCAACTGCTGCTGCTCGACGAGCCGTTCTCCAACCTCGACGGCGAACTGCGACGCAAGCTCAGCCATGAAGTGCGCGACATCCTCAAGGCCCGTGGCACCAGCGCAATTCTGGTGACCCACGATCAGGAAGAAGCCTTCGCCGTCAGCGATCACGTCGGCGTGTTCAAGGAAGGCCGGCTGGAGCAGTGGGATACGCCTTACAACCTCTATCACGAACCGGCGACACCGTTTGTTGCCAGCTTCATTGGCCAGGGCTATTTCATTCGCGGCCAGCTCGGCAGCCCGGAATCGGTGCACACCGAACTTGGTGAACTGCGCGGCAATCGCGCCTACACCTGGCCGGTCGGTGGCGCGGTGGATGTGCTGCTGCGTCCGGACGACATCGTTTACGCGCCGGACAGCGGGCTGAAAGCACGGATCGTCGGCAAGACATTCCTTGGGGCTTCGACCCTGTATCGCCTGCAACTGCCGACCGGCGCTCAACTGGAATCGATCTTCCCGAGCCATGCTGACCATCAGATCGGTGCTGATGTCGGGATTCGTGTGGCGGCGGAACATCTGGTGCTGTTCCAGGCGTCCGGCAGCACCGCTGCGCAGATTCCCGCTGTGGAAAACGGCGTTCGTCGCTACAGCACCGCGCACTGATCTGCCGACAAATAATGAGGGAGCCTGATGGCTCCCTTGTTTTTTGCTCTCAGCCCAGCATTAATGTGCCGCTGGCAACCAGGGTCGCATGTCCGCCGATCTTCACCCGCTCGCCTTCCAGCCGACAGAACAACTCCCCGCCCCGCGACGAACGCTGGCAAGCCGTCAGGCTCGATTTGCCCAGCCGTTTGGACCAGTACGGGATCAGGCTGCAATGGGTCGAGCCGGTCACCGGATCTTCATTGATGCCAATGGCAGGAGCAAAATAGCGCGAGACGAAATCATGCTGATTGCCCCGGGCCGTGACGATGGCACCGAGCCAGGGCAGTTTGGCCAGGGCGACCATGTCCGGCGTGCAATCGAGCACCGCCTGCTCCGACTCGAGCACCACGAACAGTTCGTTGGAACCCAGCACATCCACCGCCTGAACGCCCAACGCTCGCTCGACATCCAGTGTCACGCCGATTTCCGAAGGGGTGATGGCCGGAAAATCCAGCCACAATCGGTTACCTTCCCGACTCACACTCAACGGCCCGGACTTGCAGATGAACTCCAGACGCTCGGCCGTTTCCTTGTAAATCTCGAACAGCACATACGCACTGGCCAGGGTCGCGTGACCGCACAACGGCACCTCGGTGGTCGGCGTGAACCAGCGGATGTGCCAGGCCTGACCTTCGCGCACCAGAAACGCGGTTTCCGCCAGGTTGTGCTCGGCGGCGATCTTCTGCATCAAGTTGTCCGAGAGCCAGGCGTCGAGCCGATAGACCATCGCCGGGTTGCCACTGAACGGCCTATCGCTGAATGCGTCGACCTGATGAAACTCGAGCTGCATAACCTTCTCCCCGTGTCAGTCGAAAGAGCATGACGCTACGGCTCGTTCATCGCCAGTGACAGAGCCGGTCAATTTTTCTCATACAGAACTCAGGCGCGACCAATGTCGGCGAACTTCGCCTGGGTGTGCTCGGCGAGAACCGCGGGCGCCAGTTCGACCTCCAGCCCGCGTCGACCGGCACTGACATAAATGGTCGCAAACCCCTGGGCGGAATTATCAATAAAAGTGCGCAGGCGCTTTTTCTGTCCCAGCGGACTGATGCCGCCCAACAGGTAACCGGTGGAACGTTGCGCAGCGGCCGGGTCGGCCATTTCGACTTTCTTTACTCCGGCCGCGTGGGCGAGCCCCTTGAGGTCGAGACTTCCGACGACCGGCACCACCGCCACCAGCAATTCACCTTTTTCACTGGCCGCCAGCAGAGTCTTGAACACTTGTGCCGGCTCCAGCCCCAGTTTTTCCGCGGCCTCCAGCCCGTAGGACGCCGCTTTCGGGTCATGTTCGTAACTGTGCACGCGATGTTCGGCACGAACTTTTTTCAACAAGTCCAACGCAGGGGTCATGGCAGCTCCAGGCTCGGCAGTAACAAAAAAACCTGCGCCGGATTCTAGGCCATCGCCAAGCAAAAGGCTCTATTGCGCGCCACGTTTCCCGCGGCTTGCAGGCTGACAGTCGGATTGCCCGGCGAGTGCCCCGCAGGATCATTCACCTGACTGATAGTTTATTTGTGACTGACGGTTCACTTTCGACCTTTGACAGCTTTGTTTCTTGTCTATATTTTTTCGAATCTGAATAATGTAAGAATTATGGTCACCGCAGCAACCAGCAGTAAACCGGGAACAGGATGGGGATCCTGCCCCGGCGAAAATCGCGCCTTGCCCTGTCGGCAAACGCGCCAGACAACAACAAAAACCGAGGTTTTCAATGACAACTGCGTTACAGCAACCATCGCTCTCGAGCCAGTGCCTGGCCGAGTTTCTGGGTACTGCACTTCTGATCTTCTTCGGTACAGGCTGCGTCGCGGCGCTCAAGGTCGCGGGCGCCAGCTTCGGTCTGTGGGAAATCAGCATCATCTGGGGCGTCGGCGTGAGCATGGCGATCTACCTCACCGCCGGGGTTTCCGGTGCGCACCTGAACCCTGCCGTCAGTATTGCCCTGAGCATTTTTGCCGACTTCGAAAAGCGCAAACTGCCGTTCTACATCCTTTCACAGATTGCCGGCGCCTTCTGCGGCGCGCTGTTGGTTTACACGCTGTACAGCAACCTGTTCTTCGATTTCGAACAGACTCACCATATGGTTCGTGGTTCGGCCGCCAGCCTGGAACTGGCGTCGGTGTTCTCCACCTTCCCGAACCCTGCGCTGTCGACGGCCCAGGCGTTCCTGGTCGAGGTGATCATCACGGCGATCCTGATGGGCGTGATCATGTCCCTGACCGACGATAACAACGGCCTGCCGAAAGGCCCGCTGGCGCCGCTGCTGATCGGCCTGTTGATTGCCGTGATCGGCAGCTCGATGGGCCCGCTGACCGGTTTCGCGATGAACCCGGCCCGCGACTTCGGTCCGAAACTGATGACTTTCTTCGCAGGCTGGGGTGAAATTTCCTTCACCGGCGCACGTGAAATCCCGTACTTCCTGATTCCGATTTTTGCACCGATTGTCGGTGCCTGCCTCGGCGCTGCCGGGTATCGCGGTCTGATTGCCCGTCACCTGACCGGCGCCACACCTGCTACAAAGGATGCAGAACCGGCCATTGACGGCAAACCAAGAACTTCTTGAAACAAGTCGGCGCGGGTTCCTGCCAATCCGAGCCTGCGCCACGGCCCACTCTCCCTTATTTCGTCCAAGGCAATCGACATGACCGACATTCAGAATAAGAACTACATCATTGCCCTCGATCAGGGTACGACCAGCTCCCGTGCGATCATTTTCGACCGCGATGCGAACGTGGTCTGCACCGCGCAGCGCGAATTCGCCCAGCATTACCCGCAAGCCGGCTGGGTCGAACACGACCCGATGGAAATCTTCGCCACCCAGAGCGCGGTGATGGTCGAAGCGCTGGCCCAGGCCGGTCTGCATCACGATCAGGTGGCCGCCATCGGCATCACCAACCAGCGTGAAACCACCGTGGTCTGGGACAAGACCACCGGTCGCCCGGTCTACAACGCGATCGTCTGGCAATGCCGCCGCAGCACCGAGATCTGCCAGCAGCTCAAGCGCGACGGCCATGAAGACTACATCCGCGACAACACCGGTCTGGTGACCGACCCGTACTTCTCCGGCACCAAACTGAAGTGGATCCTCGACAACGTCGAGGGCAGCCGTGAACGTGCGCGCAACGGCGAACTGCTGTTCGGCACCGTCGACAGCTGGCTGATCTGGAAATTCACTGGCGGCAAGGTCCACGTCACCGACTACACCAACGCCTCGCGCACCATGCTCTTCAACATCCACACGCTTGAGTGGGACGCGAAGATGCTGGAGATCCTCGACATCCCGCGCGAGATGCTGCCGGAAGTCAAAGCCTCCTCGGAAATCTACGGTCGTACCAAGAGCGGCATCGCCATCGGCGGTATCGCCGGCGACCAGCAGGCCGCGCTGTTCGGCCAGATGTGCGTGGAGCCGGGCCAGGCGAAAAACACCTACGGCACCGGCTGCTTCCTGCTGATGAACACCGGCGACAAAGCGGTGAAATCGCAACACGGCATGCTCACCACCATCGCCTGTGGCCCACGCGGCGAAGTGGCTTACGCACTGGAAGGCGCGGTGTTCAACGGTGGCTCGACCGTGCAGTGGCTGCGCGATGAGCTGAAAATCATCAACGACGCCCACGACACCGAATACTTCGCCAATAAAGTGAAGGACAGCAACGGCGTCTACCTGGTGCCAGCCTTCACCGGCCTCGGCGCTCCCTACTGGGACCCGTATGCCCGTGGCGCGCTGTTCGGCCTGACCCGCGGCGTGCGTGTGGATCACATCATCCGCGCCGCGCTGGAATCGATCGCCTACCAGACCCGCGACGTACTCGACGCCATGCAACAGGACTCCGGCGAACGCCTCAAGGCCCTGCGCGTGGACGGCGGTGCGGTAGCCAACAACTTCCTCATGCAGTTCCAGGCCGACATCCTCGGCACTCAGGTCGAGCGCCCGCAAATGCGCGAAACCACAGCGCTCGGCGCGGCTTACCTGGCCGGCCTGGCGTGCGGTTTCTGGGGCAGCCTGGAAGAACTGCGCGGCAAGGCAGTGATCGAGCGCGAGTTCGAACCGAGTCTGGACGAAGCGGCCAAAGAGAAGCTCTATAAAGGCTGGAAAAAAGCCGTCAGCCGTACCCGTGACTGGGAACGCGAGGACGCTGAATAAGCCAGTCTGAGGACTGACTAAGGCTGGTCCAAACAGCGTGAAAGCGTAGCGAGCGAAGGCAAGACAAGGCAAAAACAGGCGAGGACGCGGAGTTTACGGGTTTGTAAATGAGCAGTCCGAGCCTGTTTTTAACGCAGGATTGCCGAGCGCAGTAGCTTTCACGTTGTTTGGAAACTGGTCGGGAGGAGATTCCTGCGTCATCATGGGCAAATTTTGCACGGCAGCCCAAAGGAAGCCCCATGAATCTGCCTCCCCGTCAGCAGCAAATCCTCGAGCTGGTCCGCGAACGCGGCTATGTGAGCATCGAGGAAATGGCCACGCTGTTCGTTGTTACCCCGCAAACCATCCGCCGCGATATCAATCAACTGGCGGAAGCCAATCTGCTGCGTCGCTACCATGGCGGCGCCGCTTATGATTCCAGCGTCGAAAACACCGCCTATGCGATGCGCGCCGATCAGATGCGCGATGAAAAACAACGCATCGGTGAAGCCATCGCCGCGCAGATCCCCGATCACGCCTCGCTGTTCATCAACATCGGCACCACCACCGAATCGATTGCCCGCGCCCTGCTCAATCACAGCCACCTGAAAATCATCACCAACAACCTGCACGTCGCCTCGATGCTCAGCGCCAAGGATGATTTCGATGTGCTGCTGACCGGCGGCAACGTGCGTCGCGACGGCGGCGTGGTGGGTCAGGCCAGCGTGGATTTCATCAATCAGTTCAAGGTCGACTTTGCACTGGTGGGCATCAGCGGTATCGACGAAGACGGCAGCCTGCTCGACTTCGATTACCAGGAAGTGCGGGTGTCCCAGGCAATCATCGCCAATGCCCGGCAGGTAATTCTGGCGGCGGACTCCAGCAAGTTCGGGCGTAACGCGATGATCCGCCTCGGCCCGATCAGCCTGATCGATTGCCTGGTGACCGATCAGCAACCGGTGCCGGCCCTGGCGCAATTGCTGAGCCAGCACAAGATTCGCCTCGAAGTCGTTTAACCCTCTCCCGCAGAAGGCGCCTGCACTGGCGCCTTATGCACATCTGATGTTCGAATATTTTCCTTTCCCCGCCCTTCGATGAGTTTTTTCAATCGAAGTCGACTGGCTGCGCGCGTCTTTATGGGCTACCATTTTCGCAAATGAACATTCATGTTCGATTTCCAAGACAGAAAATCAAAAGAGCCCGAGGCCAGCCGATGTCCACATCTACCTTGCGTACGCCCCCTATCTCCGAGATCTACGACATCGCCGTCATCGGCGGCGGGATCAATGGCGTGGGGATCGCAGCGGATGCCGCCGGTCGCGGTCTCTCGGTGTTCCTTTGCGAAAAGGACGACCTGGCCAGCCATACCTCATCGGCCAGCAGCAAGCTGATCCACGGTGGTCTGCGCTACCTCGAACATTATGAATTCCGTCTGGTGCGCGAAGCCTTGGCCGAACGCGAAGTGCTGCTGGCCAAGGCCCCGCACATCGTCAAGCCGATGCGTTTCGTGCTGCCGCACCGCCCGCACCTGCGTCCGGCGTGGATGATCCGTGCTGGCCTGTTCCTCTATGACCACCTCGGCAAGCGCGAGAAACTGGCAGGCTCGAAAAGCCTGAAGTTCGGCGCCGACAGTGCATTGAAAAGCGAAATCCGCAAAGGCTTCGAATACTCCGACTGCTGGGTCGACGACGCCCGTCTCGTGGTGCTCAACGCCATGGCCGCCCGCGAAAAAGGCGCCCATGTGCACACCCAGACCCGTTGCGTCAGCGCCCGCCGTGCCAAGGGCCTGTGGCACCTGAACCTGGAGCGCGCCGACGGCAGCCTGTTTTCGATCACCGCCAAAGCGCTGGTGAACGCCGCCGGCCCGTGGGTCGCCAAGTTCATCCGTGACGACCTGAAGATGGAATCACCGTACGGTATCCGACTGATCCAGGGCAGCCACATCATCGTGCCGAAACTGTACGAGGGCGATCACGCGCACATCCTGCAAAACGAAGATCAGCGCATCGTTTTCACCATTCCGTACCTGAACAATCTGACGCTGATCGGCACCACCGACCGCGAGTACACCGGCGATCCGGCCAAAGTGGCAATCACCGACGGCGAAACCGATTACCTGCTGAAAGTGGTCAACGCCCACTTCAAGAAGCAGATCGGCCGTGACGACATCCTGCACACCTACTCGGGCGTACGTCCGCTGTGCAACGACGAGTCCGACAATCCTTCGGCCGTGACCCGCGACTACACCCTGGCGCTGTCCGGCAGCACCGAAGAAGCGCCGTTGCTGTCGGTATTCGGCGGCAAGCTGACCACCTACCGCAAGCTCGCCGAGTCGGCGATGGCACAACTGATGCCGTTCTTCACTCAGATGCGCCCGAGCTGGACCGCCAGCGCCACCCTGCCGGGCGGCGAAGACATGACCACGCCGCAGGCCTTGAGCGCGCTGATTCGCGACAAGTTCGACTGGGTACCGACCGAAATCGCCCGCCGCTGGGCCACCACCTACGGCAGCCGCACCTGGCGCATGCTCGAAGGCGTCGACACCCTGACCGACCTGGGCGAACACATCGGCGGCGGGCTCTACACCCGTGAAGTCGACTACCTGTGTGCCGAAGAGTGGGCCACCACCGCGCATGACATCCTGTGGCGCCGCAGCAAACTGGGGTTGTTCACCACCCCGGCCGAGCAGGAAAAACTCGCGGTGTACCTGAACAAGGTCGAGCAGAACCGCAGCAAGATCGAAGCGGCCTGATTCGTTCGTCGCCGAACAAAAAGCCCCTGAATCGAAAGATTCAGGGGCTTTTTGCATTCAAGCTGAAACAAGGCGCATTGAAGACGTTCGGTTTTCCGAATGCGACCTGACGGTCAATTCGGTTAACCGGATCAGATTCATGGAAAAACACCATCACAAAACTTTAATAACGTTATAAATCAATGCATTAACGCCTATCGACTGGTCTGGCACGACTCATGCTCTACACTCCTTCGACGAATGCCTGTTGCGCCAGCACAACAGGAGCCGTCAGGCATTCGAAGTACAAAAGGGCCCGCTCAACCGGCTCCATAAAAAAAACAATGTCGAGGAAAATTTGATGCGCATCGTTCCCCATATCCTGGGCGCAGCCATTGCTGCCGCTCTGATCAGCACACCAGTTTTCGCTGCCGAGCTCACCGGCACCCTTAAGAAGATCAACGACTCGGGCACCATCACCCTCGGGCATCGTGACAGCTCCATTCCCTTCTCCTACATCGCCGATGCTTCGGGCAAACCCGTGGGCTACTCCCACGACATTCAGGTCGCTATCGTCGAAGCCCTGAAAAAAGACCTGAACAAGCCTGACCTGAACGTCAAGTACAACCTGGTCACCTCGCAGACCCGTATCCCGCTGGTACAGAACGGCACCGTGGACATCGAGTGCGGCTCCACCACCAACAACGCCGAACGCGCCCAGCAAGTCGCCTTCACCACCAACATCTTCGAAATCGGCACCCGCCTGCTGGTCAAGAAAGACAAGGAAGGCAAGCCGTCCTACGCTGACTTCGCCGACCTGAAAGGCAAGAACGTCGTGACCACCGCTGGCACCACCTCCGAGCGCATCATCAAGGCGATGAACGCTGACAAGCAGATGGGCATGAACGTCATCTCCGCCAAGGACCACGGCGAATCCTTCCAGATGCTGGAGAGCGGCCGCGCCGTCGCCTTCATGATGGACGACGCCCTGCTGGCCGGCGAAGAAGCCAAGGCCAAGAAGCCGGACGACTGGGTCATCACCGGTACTGCACAGTCCTTCGAAGCCTACGCGTGCATGGTCCGCAAAGACGACCCGGCTTTCAAGAAGGCTGTAGACGACGCCATCGTCGCGCTCTACAAATCCGGCGAGATCAACAAGATCTACAGCAAGTGGTTCGAGAGCCCGATCCCGCCGAAGGGTCTGAACCTGAACTTCCCGATGAGCGATAAGGTTAAAGAGCTGATCGCCAATCCGAGCGACAAGCCTGCGCCAGACGTAAAAATCTGACACTGATCTAACCTTGTCACCTGAGGGAGCCAACCCTCCCTCGGGCGACAGTTAATACCTGCTGGTTTCAACTGGAACACTCGACCTGGTGGTTTTCGAGCCGATCGCGTGTGCCTGACGTTCAACGTCAGACGGGAAAGGATCTTCCCCAGGCGGGCACTTGTACATCGATCGAATCGAGGGGAGACCCTAATGAATTACAACTGGGACTGGGGCGTGTTCTTCAAGTCCACCGGCGTGGGCAGCGAGACCTATCTCGACTGGTTCATCTCCGGCCTGGGCTGGACCATCGCCATCGCCATCGTGGCCTGGATCATCGCCCTGTTGCTGGGCTCGCTGCTGGGCATCATGCGCACCGTGCCGAACCGCATCGTGTCGGGCATCGCGACCTGCTACGTCGAACTGTTCCGCAACGTGCCGCTGCTGGTTCAGCTGTTCATCTGGTACTTCCTGGTACCCGACATGCTGCCGCAGAACCTGCAGGACTGGTACAAACAGGACCTGAACCCGACCACCTCGGCCTACCTGAGCGTTGTCGTGTGCCTGGGCCTGTTCACCGCCGCCCGGGTCTGCGAACAGGTTCGCACCGGTATCCAGGCGCTGCCGCGCGGCCAGGAATCCGCCGCTCGCGCCATGGGTTTCAAGCTGCCGCAGATCTACTGGAACGTGCTGCTGCCCCAGGCCTACCGGATCATCATTCCACCGCTCACCTCGGAATTTTTGAACGTGTTCAAGAACTCCTCCGTGGCGTCCCTGATCGGTCTGATGGAGCTGCTGGCGCAAACCAAACAGACCGCCGAATTCTCGGCCAACCTGTTTGAAGCCTTCACCCTGGCGACCCTGATCTATTTCACCCTGAACATGAGCCTGATGCTGCTGATGCGCATGGTCGAGAAGAAAGTCGCCGTGCCCGGCCTGATCTCCGTGGGGGGTAAATGATGGAATTCGATTTCAGTGGCATCGTTCCGGCCATTCCCGGCCTGTGGAACGGCATGCTGATGACCCTCAAGCTGATGGCGCTGGGCGTGGTCGGCGGGATCATCCTCGGTACCATCCTTGCGTTGTGCCGTCTGTCCCACAGCAAACTGCTGTCGAGCATCGCCGGCGCCTACGTCAACTATTTCCGTTCGATCCCGCTGCTGCTGGTGATCACCTGGTTCTACCTGGCGGTGCCGTTCGTGCTGCGCTGGATCACCGGCGAAGACACCCCGATCGGCGCGTTCACCTCGTGCATCGTGGCGTTCATGATGTTCGAAGCGGCGTATTTCTGCGAAATCGTCCGGGCCGGCGTGCAGTCGATTCCCAAGGGCCAGATGGGTGCGGCGCAGGCACTGGGCATGACCTACGGCCAGATGATGCGCCTGATCATCCTGCCCCAGGCGTTCCGCAAGATGACCCCGCTGCTGCTGCAACAGAGCATCATCCTGTTCCAGGACACCTCGCTGGTCTACACCGTGGGCCTGGTGGACTTCCTCAACGCCTCGCGCGCCAGTGGCGACATCATTGGCCGCTCGAATGAGTTCCTGATCTTCGCAGGTCTCGTGTACTTCACCATCAGCTTTGCCGCCTCGCAGCTGGTCAAGCGTCTGCAAAAAAGGTTCGCCGTATGATCTCTATCAAGAACATCAACAAGTGGTATGGGGACTTCCAGGTGCTGACCGATTGCAGCACCGAGGTCAAGAAGGGTGAAGTGATCGTGGTCTGCGGCCCGTCCGGTTCGGGCAAGTCGACCCTGATCAAGTGCGTCAACGCACTGGAGCCGTTCCAGAAAGGCGACATCGTGGTCGACGGCACATCGATTGCCGATCCGAAGACCAACCTGCCGAAACTGCGCTCGCGCGTCGGCATGGTGTTCCAGCATTTCGAACTGTTCCCGCACCTGACCATCACCGAAAACCTGACCATCGCGCAGATCAAGGTGCTGGGCCGCAGCAAGGAAGAAGCGACCAAAAAAGGCCTGCAACTGCTGGAGCGCGTCGGCCTCTCGGCTCACGCCCACAAGCACCCGGGCCAACTGTCCGGTGGTCAGCAACAGCGTGTGGCGATCGCCCGTGCGCTGGCGATGGACCCGATTGTCATGCTGTTCGACGAACCAACCTCGGCGCTGGACCCGGAAATGGTCAACGAAGTGCTCGACGTAATGGTGCAACTGGCCCACGAAGGCATGACCATGATGTGCGTGACCCACGAAATGGGCTTCGCCCGCAAAGTGGCCGACCGTGTGATCTTCATGGACGCCGGCAAGATCATCGAAGACTGCAAGAAAGAAGAGTTCTTTGGCGACATCAGCCAGCGCTCCGAACGCGCGCAGCATTTCCTCGAGAAAATCCTGCAGCACTAAGCAATACCTTCGCAGGAGCAACTCCAATCCTTTGTGGGAGCGAGCCTGCTCGCGATGAGGCCATTACAGTCAACATTGATGTTGAATGTCAGTCCGCCATCGCGAGCAGGCTCGCTCCCACAAGGGGCCGGCGATAGCCCTCAAGCAAGTGTTGTGGTTGACCCAAGGCATCTGTGATGAAATGCGACCCCAATCTCTATCGCGCAACCACGCCATCACTTGCCGTGAAACCCCGTCTGATCCGCCATTTGTTCCTGCCGCCGCTGGTCATCGTTTTGATGGTCGGGCTGGGTTACGCCGGCTTCTGGACCAGTGAACACTTCGGCATTCGCAGCCTCAGCGAAAACGGCCAGCGTCAACTCGAACTGAACGCCCGGGCCGTCGAAAGCGAAATCAGCAAATACACCTACCTGCCCAGCCTGCTGGAGCTCGAATCGAGCGTTTCACAGCTGCTCGGCGACCCGACTCCGGAACACCGGCAAACGGTCAACGATTACCTTGAAGGCCTGAACCGGCGCAGCCGAAGTCGGGCCATCTATGTCATGGACACTACCGGCCGGGTCATGGCCACCAGCAACTGGCGCGATGTCGACAGCTACCTCGGCGAGGACCTGTCGTTCCGTGCCTACTTTCAGAAAGCGGTACGCGGTCAGCCCGGACGTTTCTACGGGATCGGCAGCACCAATGGCGAACCCGGCTATTACCTGGCCCATGGCCTGGAAGAACACGGCAAGATCATCGGTGTCGCGGTGGTCAAGGTCCGTATGGAGGCCATGGAGGAGCGCTGGCAACGGGCGCGCCTGGAAGCCTTCGTCAGTGACGAGAACGGCATCATCATTCTCTCCAGCGACCCGGCCCGACGCCTGAAATCCGTGGTGCCACTGAGCGACGAGACCAAGGAAAAACTCGCCCGCAGCCTGCAGTACTACTGGTTTCCGCTCAACGAACTGCAACCGCTGGCCCGAGAAACCCTGGCCGAAGGCGTGGAAAAACTCACCTTCCCGGCCAACAGCGAAGTGCCGAGCCAACAGGATGGCGACGAAGAGAACATCAGCTACCTGGCGCAGACCCGGCCATTGAGCGATACACCGTGGAACTTCACCCTGCTCACGCCGTTGCAGGACCTGCGGCGCGAAGCGATCAATCAGGGGATTCTGGTAGCCGTGGCGTTTGCCTTGGTGGCGTTCCTGCTGATTGCCTGGAACGAGCGCCGCAAGGTCATCGCCACCCGCCTCGCCGCCCGGGAAGCCCTGCAGGAAGCCAACAATCAGCTGGAGCGTCGGATTACCGAACGCACCGCCGACCTGCGCGCCAGCAACGAACGGCTCAAGAGTCAGATCCGCGAACGCCGTCAGGCCGAAGAAACCTTGCGCCGGGCCCAGGACGAACTGGTGCAGGCCGGTAAACTCGCAGCCATCGGCCAGATGTCAACCAGCATCGCCCACGAACTGAATCAGCCACTGGCGGCGATGCGCACACTGTCGGGCAATACCGTGCGTTTCCTGGAACGGGGTCAGCTGGATGTCGCCAGTACCAACCTCAAGACCATCAACGACCTGATCGACCGCATGGGCCGGATCACCGCCAGCCTGCGCTCGTTCGCCCGGCGCGGTGACGACAAGGGTCGCGCCAGCCTCGGCAAAGCGGTGGACGCCGCGCTGCAAGTGCTCGGCGCCCGTGTCGAAAAAGCCGCGCTGCAAGTGCATCGTCAGTTCATTGATGTGCAAGTGCAGATCGACCAGACGCGACTGGAACAGATTCTGGTCAACCTGATCGGCAACGCCCTCGACGCCATGCAGGCACAACCGCTGCCGGAGCTGTGGCTGGAAGGCGAAGAATTTGACGGCAAATATCGCCTGCGGGTGCGCGACAACGGTCACGGCATCGACGCCGAAGCGCGCAAGCATCTGTTCGAACCGTTTTTCACCACCAAACCCGGCGAACAGGGCCTGGGCCTCGGCCTGACCCTCTCCGCCAGTCTGGCCGCCGCCACTGGCGGGCATCTGGGTGTCGAGCACCCGGCCGGCGGTGGTACCACTTTCGTCCTCAGTTTACCGTTGGTAAGCCCTACTCCTGCCGAGCCAATATGAACAATGACCTTAGTGTGCTGATTGTCGAAGACGATCCCCATGTGCTGCTCGGCTGCCAGCAGGCACTGACCCTGGAAGACATTCCCTGCATCGGCGTCGGCAGTGCCGAGGAAGCCCTGGAACGGGTCGGCGACAATTTCGCCGGCATCGTCATCAGTGACATCCGCCTGCCCGGCATCGACGGTCTGGAACTGCTGACCCGCCTCAAGCAACGGGACCGCAGCCTGCCGGTGGTTTTGATCACCGGTCACGGCGACATCTCCATGGCCGTCGGCGCGATGCAGAAAGGTGCCTATGACTTCATGGAAAAACCGTTCTCCCCGGAACGGCTGGTGGACGTCGCCCGGCGTGCGCTGGAGCAACGCAGCCTGAACCGCGAAGTCTCGTTCCTGCGCCGGCAACTGGCCGAGCGCGACTCCCTTGAGGGTCGAATCATCGGTCGCTCGCCGGCCATGCAGAACCTGCGCGAGCTGATCGCCAACGTCGCCGACACTTCGGCCAACGTGTTGATCGAAGGCGAAACCGGTACCGGCAAGGAACTGGTCGCCCGTTGCCTGCATGACTTCAGCCGCCGCCACACCAGACAATTCGTCGCGCTGAACTGCGGCGGCCTGCCGGAAAACCTGTTCGAAAGCGAGATCTTCGGCCACGAGGCCAACGCCTTCACCGGCGCCGGCAAGCGGCGGATCGGCAAGATCGAACACGCCGACGGCGGCACGCTGTTCCTCGATGAAGTGGAAAGCATGCCGTTGCCGTTGCAGATCAAGCTGCTGCGGGTGTTGCAGGAACGGACCCTCGAACGCCTCGGCTCGAACCAGAGCGTGGCGGTGGATTGCCGGGTGATCGCGGCCACCAAATCCGACCTCGACGAGTCGAGCAAGGCCGGGGCGTTTCGCAGCGACTTGTACTACCGCCTCAACGTGGTGACGCTGGAACTGCCGCCCCTGCGCGAGCGCCGCGAAGACATCCTGCAACTGTTCGAACACTTCACCCAGCAGTCGGCCCTGCGCTTCGACCGAGCGCTGCCGGAGCTGGACAACCAGACCCTGTCCAGCCTGATGAGCCACGACTGGCCGGGCAACGTGCGCGAATTGCGCAACGTCGCCGAACGTTTCGCCCTCGGTTTGCCGGCGTTCAAGAAGTCAGGCACCAGCAGTGGCGGTCAGGGCCTGGCGTTCGCCGAAGCGGTGGAAGCCTTTGAACGCAACCTGCTCAGCGACGCCCTGCAGCGCAGCGGCGGCAACCTGACCCAGGCCAGTCAGGAACTGGGCATGGCCAAGACCACGCTGTTCGACAAAGTGAAAAAGTACGGCCTGAACCATTAAGCGAGAACGATGTGGATCTGATTTTCAAGGCAACGCTCGGTGCAGCAGTGGTGGTAATTCTTGCCATGCTGGCCAAGACCAGAAACTACTACATCGCAGGACTGGTGCCGCTGTTTCCGACCTTCGCCCTGATCGCCCATTACGTCGTCGGCAAGGGCCGTTCGCTCGACGACCTGAAGACCACCATCGTGTTCGGCATGTGGTCGATCATTCCGTACTTCGTGTACCTGGCGACGCTGTACGTGATGGTTGACCGGATGCGCCTTGAAGCTTCATTGGCCGTGGCGGCTGTCGCGTGGCTGATGGCAGCGACGACACTGGTCAGCGTCTGGATCCGCCTGCACGCCTGAGCTGGCGTCTGGGCGAGGGCCTGGCCCGTCCCTTGCATTTACCCCCGAAAGCCCGCCCGGCCGGCGCTCATGTTCGATGAGGCCGGTGTCTGGGAGGGTCTGCCAAGGGTGAATTGCGACCTTGAACATTTTAGATCTCGACCACAGCCTGACCGGTCAGGCGTCCATCGCACGACTGCTCGACAGCGGCCGTGCCCGGCGCCTGGACCTGCTCGACCTGGGCCCGAAACTTCGGCTCTGGTCCAGCGAACGCACCTTCCGCCGTTTCACCGAACGCCTGCGCGAGCGGCCCCGGCACAGCGGCCCCGCACCGGAAATCTTTTTTGTCGGCTCCGGCGACTATCACCATCTGACGCCGGCCTTCCTGACTGATTTGCCGGAGCCGGTGAGCCTGATCCACTTCGACAACCACCCCGACTGGGTGCACTTCGCGCCCCGCCGGCATTGCGGTTCGTGGGTCAATCAGGCCCTGAAACTGCCGAACATCGAACGTATCGTCACCCTCGGGCCGTGCAGTGACGACCTGCAGAATCCGCAGATCAAGGGTGGCAATCTCGGCGCCCTCAAACGCGGGGTGTTGCAGCTGTTCCCGTGGCAGCACCCGCCGTCGAAAGTCTGGGGCCGGGTTGGTGACGGCGCCGGCCATCAGCAACAGGAAAACCTGCTGCACTGGAACAATCTGGCCGATCAGGACTGGTCGGCGTTTCTCGAGCGGATGATCGCCAGCCTGCCCACCCAGGCGGTGTGGATCACCATCGACAAGGACGTGCTGGCCAGCGAAGACGCCGCGACCAATTGGGATCAGGGCCAGATGCGCCTGAGCCACTTGCTCCAGGCCATCCGCAGCCTGGCCGCCAGCAAGCGCATCATCGGCATCGACATCTGCGGCGAGTTCGCCCGCCCGGCCTTCAGCAACGCGTTCAAACGCTGGGAAGCCAAGTCCGACCAGCCGCCGGCAGAACGCTGGAGCGAGACCGATCTGCTGCGCAATTCGGCGACCAACCAGGCGCTGATCGAGTTGTTCGAGGAGCTGTTCCCATGACTTTCACCGTCATCATGCTGGTAGCGTTTTCCATCGTGCTCGACGTGATCGGCCAGCTCTGTTTCAAGCTCGGCCTGGATCGTCTGCCTGAGCTTGAGGGCGGTTTTCGGCTGGGTGCGTTCTGGGGGCAGGTGTTCAATGCGCCGCTGCTGTGGTGCGGGATCGGCGCCTACGTGATCGAGTTTTTCGTCTGGCTCGAAGCGCTGTCCCGGGCCCCCCTGAGCCTGTTGTTTCCCGCCGCCGCGCTGGCGTATTGCGGCGTGGTGCTGGCCGGCAAGTCGTTCCTCGGCGAAACCGTCAGCCGCCGTCGCTGGCTGGGCACTCTGGTGATTACGGCGGGCGTGATGCTCGTGTGTGTCGGCCATGCCTGATTCTCAACTGATACTCAAAAGGAATGGCTCGATGGATTGGCTTCATGGCCGCCTCGGCACCGTGGTGCTCTGGGCGTTGCTGATCATTCTGGAAAGTGGCGGACAGATCGCGACCAAGATCGGCGGCGATCAACTGGGGCAAATGGACTTCACCCTGCAATGGCTGCTCAGCGTCGCCCAGGCGCCGGGTGTGCTGGTGGCGATTGCCTGCTACATCGGCGCGTTCTTTGTCTGGATGCTGATTCTGCGGCGCAGCAGCCTGTCACTGGCGTTCCCGCTCAGTTCGCTGGTATTCGTCGGGGTGTTGCTGGGGTCGTGGCTGGGGCTGGGCGAACAGATCAGCCTGCTGCACTGGGTGGGCGTGGCCGTGATCATGGGCGGCATTGCGCTGCTGGCCGAGGGCGAGGAAAACTGATGTGAACGGTCGTGGGAGCCCGCGGGCTCCCACATTGGTTACGGTTCAATCCTTGCGATGAGCCACCAGAAATCCGAGGCCATGGGCCACCGGAATATCCTTCACCCCCGCCTCCCGCTGTTGTCCGGCGATCTCCCGGTGAAACGCCTTGACCCGGGTCCAGTGCATTTTCGGCCGGTAGTGATGCTCGGCGTGGTAGCCGTTGTTCATCCACAGCAAGTTATAGAGCGGGCTGTAGGCGCTGACGCCCCAGGCGATGGGCGAATCCGGGTTGCCGCCGAAATGCTCGTAGTAACCGTTGAGCGATGACAGCGCCTGGCCCAGATACCAGAACGGCAGCAACACCAGCACCGCCCGCCAGTCACAGATCGCCAGCCCCAGATAGAACGCCAGCGTCACTCCGATCTCCACTTTGACCCAGCGCGCATCGGCGGGACGTTTGCGCTGCATCTCGTCGTAGATCGGCTTGGGGTCGTCGCGAAAAAAACTCAGGAAGGTGTAGGCCCAGGGATTCTCGGGCTGACCATCCTTGCCGCGCTGATAGATCGACAACGGATCGATGGTCTTGCCATCCGCCCCCGGCCGGTCCGAATTGCCCCGGTGATGACGGTTGTGGATATCGCGGTAGAGGGTCTGGGAAAAACCGATGGTGACCGACAGCAGCAGGTCAAAGGCGCGGTTGAGCCACGCTGGCGTGAAGTAGGCGTTGTGGATCTGGTTGTGGGAAATGCTGTTGATGCTCCATGACAGGCTCACCGCGTAAACCAGCGCCAACGGCACCAGTGCCCACCAGGACAACGCATGAAAGGCCAGGACCAGCCACACCACAAAGGCGAAGTGGGCCAGGCCGAGGACGACGGGAATCAGGTCCCACAACGAATGGGCCAGCAGACGGTAAGCAGGGCGAGCCATGAAGAACATCCTGAAACAATGGGTTCGTCACGGCTGTCTGCAAAGGCCAGACCAGTTCCCCTCGGGCCTATTTGAATTTATAGGCAATCGCCATTTGCACCTCGCCTTGATTGGTATCGCCGACGCCTTTGACGATGCTGCTGTCGGCCGCCGAACCGGTCAGGTGAATCCAGCTCGCACTGGTCAGAAGCGACCATTGCGGGCCCAGAGGAAACTCGAAACTCTGGGTCAGCGCGATGTTCTGCAGACCGCCGCCAGCGTTGTAGGCGCGTATGCCGGACGCCTGGGCTTCCTTGTCGCTGACACCGAAGAAGGTGTTGTTCTGCCGGGCGTTGGCGAAATGTGCAGTCAGATTGCTGCTGCCGATCACGCCGCCGCCCAGTGGATAACCGATCTCGCCACCGACCCGACCGAGTACGCCGCCCTGCCCGCCACCGCCGCCGATGGCTTGGCCAACGGAGGCAAACACCCGCCAGAAGTCGGCCGGTGCGTACTGCACGAAACCACCGGCCTCGGCCATGTCGGGCACGTCGCGCAAACCGCGCAGTTCGCCGTTGGAGGTGCGGCCCGGCAGGTAATTCACATACGGGCCGGCACTGAAGCCGTTGGTCTTCAAGGCGCTCCAGGTCAGGCCGTCATCGGTACTGAGGCTCACGTCGCCCCAGTCCAGATCCAGATACGGTATCGGCCGGGTTTCATAACGGCTGCCACTCGGATCGTGAGGCTGATAACCCAGGCCCACACCGGCCTCCCCGGTAATCCGGTCCGCCATTGCGCTGGCCGAAAAAGCGCTCAGCACCACGAGTAAAAACAGTGTCTTCCTCTTCATGAGTCCATTCCCTTAATTGAACATGCGCGCATCAATCCCCGGATGGCCCCCACTGCGCAAGCACTCATGTTGTTTGTAGCAAGCTACAAAAATTGTAGCTTCGAATTGCCAAAGCACCTGATCGGCCCCGCCGGCAAGGGGCGGGTGGCACTTGGCACAGTCCCTGCTCTACCCCTCGGCAAGCGCACACAACGCGCTCTGACCAATAGGTAATGCAGATGATTGACTGGCATATCGTGTGTGATTTCGACGGGACCATCACCCGCACCGACGTGATCGACAGCATCCTCGAACGCTTCGCCGACCCGAGTTGGGAAACGATCGAAAACCAGTGGCTGGCCGGTGAAATCGGTTCCCGTGAATGCCTCAGCCGCCAGCTCTCGCTGGTCAAGGCCACGCCCGGCCAATTGCTGGAGTTCTTCGACAGCATCGAGATCGATCCGGACTTCCCCGACTTCGTCGACCACGCCATCGGCCTGGGCGCTTCGTTCGAAGTGGTCAGCGACGGCATCGAGCAAGGCATCGCGCGGATCCTGTCGCGCAACTACGTGACCCTGCTGCCGATTCTCGCCAACCGCCTGCGACAGCTCGATCACGAAAGCTGGCGCATCGACTTTCCGCATTCCAGCGACGCCTGCCGCGCAGCGTCCGGCAACTGCAAATGCAAATCCACGCCGGGCAACAAACGGGTGCTGGTGATCGGTGACGGCCAGTCCGACATGTGCGTGTCCTCCACCGCCGACTTCGTCTTCGCCAAGGGGCGCCTCGCCGAGTACTGCGAACGCAACGCGATCCCTTACGCCCGCTTCGACAGCTTCGCCGAACTCCCGGCGCTGCTGGCCCTGCTGCCAAAGGCCAGCGCCGCCAACGCCACCACTTTCAACACAGAAACCCAGGAACTCTTCCACCATGTCTGATATTCGAATCGCTACCCAGGAAGACCAGATTCTTCTGGAAAAAGAAGCCAAGTACTGCTCCTACGGCGACACCGTTCACTACATCGAACCGCCGCGCATTTTCAGCCGCTGCGAAGGCTCCTATGTCTGGGACACCGAAGACCAGGCCTACCTCGACCTGCAAATGTGGTACTCGGCGGTCAACTTCGGTTACGCCAACCCGCGCCTGAACAATGCGCTGAAACAGCAGATCGACACCCTGCCGCAGATCGCCAGCCAATACCTGCACAAAGGCAAGATCGAGCTTTCGGAAATGATCGCCGTGGACGCCAAGAAGAAGTTCGGCCTCGACGGTCGCGTGCACTTCAACGTCGGCGGTTCGCAGTCCATCGAGGACTCGCTCAAAGTCGTGCGTAACGCCAGCAACGGCAAGAGCCTGATGTTCGCCTTCGAGGGCGGTTACCACGGTCGCACCCTCGGCGCCTCGTCGATCACCTCCAGCTACCGCTATCGCCGCCGCTACGGCCACTTCGGCGAACGCGCCAACTTCATTCCGTTCCCGTATCACTTCCGCGGCCCGAAAGGCATGACCAAGGAAGAATACGGCAGCCACTGCGTGCAGCAGTTCGCCCGTCTGTTCGAGACTGAGTACAACGGCGTCTGGGACCCGAAAGTCGGCCAGAGTGAATACGCCGCGTTCTACGTCGAGCCGATCCAGGGCACCGGCGGCTACGTGATTCCACCGATGAACTTCTACAGCGAACTCAAGCATGTGCTGGACCAGCACGGCATCCTGATGGTGGTCGACGAAATCCAGATGGGCTTCTATCGCACCGGCAAGCTGTGGTCGATCGAGCACTTCGACGTCAAACCGGACGTGATCGTTTTCGGCAAGGCACTGACCAACGGCCTCAACCCGCTGGGCGGCATCTGGGCCAAGGAAGAACTGATCAACCCGAAAGTCTTCCCGCCAGGTTCGACCCACTCGACCTTCGCCTCCAACCCGCTGGGTACCGCCGTGGGTCTGGAAATGTTCAAGATGACCAGCGAAGTCGACTACGGCGCGATGGTCATGGCCAAGGGCAAATACTTCCTCGAAGGCCTGCAGGACCTGCAGAAACGCTACCCGATCATCGGTGACGTCGATGGCCTGGGCCTGGCCCTGCGCTGCGAGATCTGCGCCCCGGACGGTTTCACCCCGGACAAGGCCACCCTGGACTTCATGGTCGAGGAAGGCATGAAGGGCGACATCGAGATCGACGGTCGCAAACTGGGCCTGATCCTCGATGTGGGCGGTTACTACAAGAACGTGATCACCCTCGCGCCATCGCTGGAAATCAGCTACCCGGAAATCGACCTGGGCATCGCCCTGCTCGACCGTCTGCTGGCCCGGGCGATGAAACGATGAACGCGGCCGGGATCGATCTGGGCGAAGGCGACGCCGGTTTCGTTCTCGGCACAGGGGAGGTCGCGGTGTTGTTGATCCACGGCCTCACCGGCACCCCGACGGAGTTGCGTCGGGTCGCCGTGGGACTGGCCAAGGCCGGTTGCACGGTGTATGTGCCGACCCTGGCCGGGCACTGCGGCGGCAATGCCGACCTGCAGGCCACCGGCTGGCGCGACTGGTACGAAGGCGTGCGCAAAACCTTCGTCGGCATTCGTCGCCAGCACAGCAAGGTGTTCGTCGGCGGTCTGTCGATGGGGGCGGTGATGTCGATGTACGTGGCGTCCGAGCATCCGGGCCAGGTGGCCGGCTTGCTGATGTATTCCACGACGCTCAAGTACGACGGCTGGAGTATCAACAAACTGGCGTTCCTCACACCGTTGCTGATGAAAATCCCGTTCGGCGTGCACATCTGCAAGTTCGAAGAGAAACCGCCCTACGGCATCAAGAACGAGCGCCTGCGAGCCATCGTCGAACGGCAGATGAAGGAAGGCCACAGTAGCGAGGCCGGCCTGTTGACCATGGAGGGGGTAACCGTGCGCGAACTGCACCGGATGAACGCCGTGGTACGCAAGCGCATGCCTTCGATCACCGTCCCGGCACTGGTACTGCATTCCATCGAGGATGACATCACCAGCCGCTGGAATGCCGACTACGTGGAACGCAAGCTCGGCGGTGAAGTGGTGAAGATCCTGCTGGACGACTGTTATCACATGATCACCGTCGACCTGCAGTACCGGCGCGTCGTTGAACTGAGCGTGCAGTTCATCAACAACCACCGCACCGACCTTGCGCTATCCGCTCACTCCCTGCCAACCGAGGAATACCGGCAACGAGCGTGAAGCGACTGCAAAACGACATGCCATGCCGGTTAAGGAAACGACGTGATCACGGCCCAAGCCTTTTCAACCATCGAAGCGATTGATCGCGACGCGTGGAATGCCTGCTTTCCCGAGGAGCTCGAAGACTGGGCCTACTATCGTGCCGTTGAACAGGCCGGCATCGACGGCTTTCACTGGCGCTATCTGGCGCTGTTTGAAAACGACCGGCTGATTGCGGCAGTCGTGGCCTTCACCACGGCTTATTCGCTCGACACCACGCTGCAGGGCACCGGCAAACGTTTGAGCCAATGGCTGCGCAGTTGCTGGCCGGGGCTGTTCGACATTCGCCTGTACGCCCTCGGTTCGCCAGTGGCGGAGCAGTGCCACGTCGGCACCCATCCGTCTATCGATCCGGCACGCTTGCCGGAACTGTTCGCACGTCTGCTGAACCTGGCCCGTCAGGATGCGGACCAGGCCGGGGTCGGCCTGCTGGCCGTCAAGGACGCTTCCCACCGCAATCCACAATGGCTCCAGGCCTGCCGCGAGGCCGGTTTGCAAAGCATGCCGGGATTGCCCGGTGCCGAGCTGCCGATCAAATTCGCCTCGGTCGACGCCTACCTCGGCACCCTGGGCAAATCCACCCGCAAGGACCTGCGCCGGACCCTGCGCGGCTCAGGCCCGCGAATTGAATGGCGACGTTCGGTGGACGACCTGCTGCCGACCATGATGCGGCTTTATGAAGCGACATTGGCGCGCAGCGACCTGGCCTTCGAATGCCTGCCGGCGGCCTATTTTCGGCAAGTGCTGGAACACCTCGACGAACGTGCCGCCTGCGTCCTGTACTGGGTCGGCGATGAGCTGGTCGCATTCAATCTGGTGCTGCTGGACGAACAGCGGCTGGTGGACAAGTTTTTCGCCCATGATCTGGCCCGGACCCGCGAGCACAAACTGTACATGCGCAGTTGGCTGGCCAATGTCGGCTACTGTATTGAGCACCGGATTCCGATCTACGCGTGCGGTCAGGCCGGTTATGCCAGTAAGCTGCGCCTGGGTTGTTCGTTCATCGGCAACACGGTGTTTTTCCGCCATCGCCACCCCGTACTCAATCACCTGCTGCGGCTGGTCAAGATTTTCATCCGTCCGGATCGAACCGATCCGGCCATGGCGACCGCGATAAGCGAACAACAATAAGCGAGCATGATGAGCAAAGACCGACACGCCACCGCCCGACCCTTCGCCCTTTCCGGCTGGAGCCTGCAACGCAAACTGGTGCTGGCGTTCTGGCTGGTCAGCGTGATTCCGACCATGATCGCCGCGGAACTGGCGGCCACCACCCTGTCGCAGATTTTCGACAGCAACGTGCGAATCTGGCTGCAGGAGTCGACCAAGATCGTCGAGGACGAGATCCGCGAGATCGTGCGCGACAATGCCCGCGCCGCGCAGTTGTTCCTGCGCTACACCCGTCCGCCAACGGACCGCCAGTCGGCCCGGCGCGACAAGCTCACCTCCGACATCGCCGACTCCATGGGCATCGATGTGGTCGCGCTGGTGCGCAACAGCGATCACAAAGTGGTATTCAGCACCGCCGCCGATGACATCGTGCGGCAGATCAGCACCGCGCCCAAAGCCGTGCTGCAGACCCTGCAGGTCGGTGGTGTGGCGACCGGCGCCGTGGTGTCGACCTTCGAGAGCGATCAGGACGGCACCGACTATAAACTGATCGTGGTGACCTACCTCGACAACAGCTTCCTCACCAGCGTCGCCGACGTACATTCCCTGGACCTGCGTCTGTACCTGGCCAGAGACGCCGATTTCTCCGAGATCTTTTCCACTCAGCGCTTTGAAGATCACCCGGTAATCGTTCCGGAAAACATCGAACAGCAACTGCGCAACACCAAGCAACCGATCGAGCAGTCGACCAAGCGCTACAGCGGCATCTACCGACCGATTCTCAACGAAAACGGCGAGCTGCAAGGTGTGGTGTTCAGCGGCCTGCTGCGCCACACCACGCTGGTCGGGCTGGTCAACCAGAGCAATCTGTTCATCCTGATCTTCATCCTCAGTTCGGCGGCTTCGCTGGCGGTGGGATGGCTGGTATCGGAGCGCATGACCAAACCGTTGCGCGGCCTGGCCAAAGGCGTGCAAGCGGTGATCGCCGGGGATTACCGTCAGCGCCTGCCGGTCACCGGCGGCGATGAGCTGGCGGAGCTGAGCAGCATCTTCAACCACATGAGCGAACGTCTCGGCGAGTTGCAGCACCTGGAGTCGCAACTGAGGCGCCGCGACCGCCTGCACGCGCTGGGCGAAGTGGCGATGGGCCTGGCCCATGAAATCCGCAACCCGCTGGGCATCATCAAGACAGCCACGCAATTGCTGCACCGACGTGCCGACCTGCCGGAGACCGACAAGCGTCATCTGGAATATGTGGTCAGTGAAGTCAGCCGTATCAACGACCTCATCACTGAATTTCTCGACTTCGCCAAACCCAGTGCGCCGCTGCGTTCGACCCAACTGGCGCGGCCACTGGTGGATGAGCTGGTGGGTTTCTGCGCCCCGGAGCTTTCCAGCCACAACATCGATGTGCAGATCGACGACCGCGCGCCGGGTGCCACCGTGTATGCCGATGCGCGGCAACTCAAACAGGCGGGCCTGAACCTGATCGTCAACGCCATCGACGCCATGCCCGAGGGCGGCCGCCTGACCCTGGGCATCGCCAGCGACGAGCACAATACGGTCATCAGCATCAGCGACACGGGCCAGGGCATCGAAGCGGACATGCTTGAACGGATCTTCACACCGTTCGTCACCACCAAGGC
Source organism: Pseudomonas sp. G7(2022) (assembly GCF_052660475.1). NCBI lineage: Bacteria > Pseudomonadati > Pseudomonadota > Gammaproteobacteria > Pseudomonadales > Pseudomonadaceae > Pseudomonas > Pseudomonas sp. G7(2022). The sequence goes on from NZ_CP109659.1 coordinate 5,004,039, forward strand.
ATCCGGCACCGGGCTCGGTCTGGCCAAAGTCTTCTCGATCATGGAAAACCATGACGGACGCATCGAATGCGTCAGCGAAAAAGATGCCGGAGCCACCTTCAGCCTGTACATTCCGGCCAACGGTGAAGATTTCGACGAGGACAGCGATGACGCATAACGTACTGGTGGTGGACGACGAGCCCAAGCTCTGCGACCTGCTGGCATCGGCCTTGAGTCAGAACGACATTGCGGTGTTCACCGCCGGCAACGGCCTGCATGCGCTCAAGGTGCTGGAATCCGAGGACATCGATCTGGTGATCAGCGACTGGCGCATGCCCGGCATGGACGGCCCGCAACTGCTGGCGGAAATCAAGAACCGCTTCCCGCAGTTGCCGGTCATCGTCATGACCGCCTACAGCACGGTGAAAAATGCCGTGCAGTCGATGCGCAACGGCGCCTTCGATTACATCGCCAAACCGTTCGACATCGATGAGCTGGACATCACCGTCAGCAAGGCCCTTCAGTTTCGCGACATCCTCAAAGACAACCTGCGCATGCGCGCCGAACTCGACGAACACCAGCAGATCGACAGTCTGGTGGGCGACAGTCCGAGCTTTCGCCGGGTCTTGAGCGCGATCGATTCGGTGCGCGAAAGCAACGCCACCATTCTGCTGACCGGCGAAAGCGGCACCGGCAAGGAAATGGTCGCCCGGGCCATCCACAAGCATGGCAATCGCGCGGACAAACCGTTTGTCGCGGTCAACTGCGCAGCGATCCCGGAAGGGCTGCTGGAAAGTGAAATGTTCGGCCACCGCAAAGGTGCGTTCACCGGTGCGGTATCGGACCGGGTCGGGCGCTTCCAGCAGGCGGACAAGGGCACGCTGTTTCTCGATGAAATCGGCGAAATGCCGCTGGCGCTGCAAGCGAAAATCCTCCGCGCCTTGCAGGAACGCATCATCGAACCGGTCGGCGATCCGCGCGAGCGCAAGGTCGATGTGCGGGTCATCGCCGCGACCAACAAGAACCTGCTGGACGCGGTGGCCAACAAGGAGTTTCGCGAAGACCTGTATTACCGCCTCAACGTGTTCCCGATTCCGTTGCCGGCCTTGCGTGAGCGGGTCGAAGACATCGCCCCGCTGGCCCGGCATTTCGCCCACACCCTGGGCACCGCGGCGGGCAAACGCTTCAGCGGTTTCAGCGCCGAGGCATTGCAGGCGATGACTCGCTATTCGTGGCCGGGAAACATTCGTGAGCTGCAGAACTGCGTCGAACGCGCCACCATCGTCGCCTCCGGCACAGTGATCGAAGAGCACGACCTGCCGGCCTATCTGTTTGCCTCACAGCCGACCGAGCCCGGCGCTCTGGTCGCCGAAGGCAGCGTGCCGGCCGACCTTGAAGCGGCACTGGCAGAGGTGGAAAAAGCCTACATCCTCGCCGCCCTGGCGCAGAGCAACGGTGTGCAGGCTGCGGCGGCGCAGTTGATCGGGATTTCCGAGCGCAGCTTCTGGTATCGCCTGAAAAAACTGGGGATTCACGTGGACAAGATCGTCCGCTGAGCAGGATTCCCGGGCCGAGCCCGGGAATCTTCACGGCCTCGATTCACCGTGCCGCCCTTCGCCTCGCTCATGATCTGCCGGGACCGCCCCGACAAAGGTATCCACCGGCTGCCCGGTGGTCAAAGACCTGCACGATACACCCGCTAGAGCAGGTTGCGCTCGCCCACCGGTTCGATCTGCGCCCAGTGCGAAGTGTCTTCACGGTGTTGCTGCAAATACGGCAACACCGCCGCCAGCAACGGCGCCTTGAACGCCTCCTGGAAGCGATGGGCCAGGCCCGGGATCAGCTTCAACTGGCTGCCACGAATGTGCGCTGCCAGGTGTACGCCGTGCATCACCGGCAGCAGCGGGTCGGCCGTGCCGTGTACCACCAGGGTCGGCACCCGCAATTGATTGAGCAATGCCACCCTGCTCGGTTCGGCAAGGATCGCCATGATCTGGCGCTTCACGCCTTCGGGATTGAACGCCCGGTCATAGGACACCGCCGCCTGATGCAACAGCACCTGACGATCATCGGTAACCATCGGGCTGCCCAGCGCCGCCAACAGATCCGCCTGTTGCTCCAGCGCCACTTCGCGGTTGGGTGCGCCACGGCGCGACAACAATTGCACCAGTGCGGCGCTCGGTGCCGGCAAGCCTTCGGCACCGGAACTGGTCATGATCAGCGTCAGACTCTCGACCCGCTGCGGTGCCATCGCCGCCAGGTGCTGGGCAATCATCCCGCCCATGCTCGCGCCGAGCACGTGGAATTGCTCGACGTGCAACGCGTCCATCAGGCCCAGTGCATCGTCGGCCATGTCGGTCAGGCTGTAAGGTGCCGCCACCGGCAGGCCGAGTTTGTAGCGCAGCACTTCAAACGTCAGGTTGGCCTCGGCCGGTGCCTGGCGCCAGGTCGAAAGACCCACGTCGCGGTTGTCATAGCGGATCACCCGAAAGCCCTGCTGACAGAGGGCGACCACCACTTCGTCCGGCCAGTGGATCAACTGCCCGCCCAGTCCCATCACCAACAGCAATGCCGGATCCGACGCACGGCCGATGCTCTGGTACGCCAGGCTCACCTGCGCCAGATCGACCCGTTCGGTCGGTACATTGACGTCGCAACGCGACGCCGCATAGGACGCCTGCCCGAAAAAAACCGCGGCCAACAACGCCGCGATTGCAAAAATTCCCTTGAACATGAAAAACACCGAAACGCAGAACCCCAGTAGAGCGCGAGTCTGATGAAGTTTGTTCAAGCGCGCTGCCACAGTTCGATGACAGTTTGATGAAGAGTGCCGAGTGGTCGGTTGATCCCGATAAACATGCACCACCCTCCGTCTGACCATTGCTCTTGAATAGCTCATGAATGAGCGGATCCGCCGCTCTCTGCCTGAGCCTGTCGTCATGGTCGAACGATCCTTTTTAGAAAGTCCCCCTCCCCCGTTGTACACGCTGCCCGGCTTCGCCAGCCTGCCCGTCTCTATCGATGAAAGCCTGCTGCAAGGCGCGGCAGTCCGGCGGCGAGCCTGCAGCGAAGGACTGCGCCAACTGTGCGCCGGCGTTCCCTCGGTTCGCGATACCCTTGACCGGTTGCTCCACGAGAAACTGGGTCTGAACGGCCAGCAGTGCGGTTTGCTTTTTCACCCGACAAATGGGCATGCACAGCGATTTGTCAGCCTCACGGCGGCCTTTGCCTTTGTCGTTCAGCATCCGCGACTGGAGGAATGGCTCGACAACCGATGCCGATTGACCGGTATGAACAACGCCCATGCACTGTCGGCACTCACCCCGTCGCAACTGCTCGCACAAATCAAAACCCTCGAACCGGCATTGGCGCTTGATGAGCGTTGGCAGGCTTACTGGAGATCCCGCGCCCCGGGCACGCCTCTGTCCCGTCGGGACCAGGCCGACCGCTTGTACCGCGGGCATATCGAGGCGTCCGCGCAAATGGCCTTTGCCCGGCGCACGGTAACGGCTCAACAGCTGGAACCCCTGTGGTCGCTGATGGACGGGACGCCAACGCGCAGCGGTTCAGACGATACTCTGCGCATCGAACTGCCGACCCTGCGACTGCACAACGGCGTGCGGGTAAAACCGGCGGCTGCCTGGGTCATCAGCCGCGCAGACGACGCCGCTCACTTGCTGTACGCGCCCGGCCAGGCGGATGCGATCCAGGCCTTCGCCCGACGCAGTGACGTGCAGACTCGGCTGGCGCTGCGGCCCTACGTGCCCGCCGGACTGCCGGTCGAGAACCTCCAGATCGAATATGTCCCCGCCGGCCGCTCACTGACGCTGGTCTTCAATGAGTGGCTGTCGCAGCAGCAAATGGCGCAAATCACCGCCCTGCGCAACGGATCGGACGGCAAACGCGGCCTGGCTGAACATGGCCCCCGTTCGCTGGACGTTGCCGAGCGAATCGACCGACAGCGCAGCCTCGCCATCTTCAGCGCGCCTCCCGGCCTGGACAGCCCTGTCCCGACGCAGGAGAACGAAGACGAACCATCACTGTTCGGCGACCTGCATGCCGATGTTTCCAGGTCCCTGCGACAGGCTGCCGTCAAGCGTGAATGCGATGCACTGGAATCAGTGCCTGACGGTGAAGCCCTGCAATCGTTCAGAGCGCTGCAAACGACGCAGGAAAACGCCGAACAAGCCGCCGACCTCGCGGCTAGGGCGTTGCTCTACCGCGAGCGAACACTGGACGTCACCACGTTCAATCGGCAGTTTACCGCGCTGCACAACGCTCACAGGCAAGGGCTGCTTGCCGAAGCGCAGATGCAACGGGCCCTGAATCAGATCAGCGTTGAAGAACACCGTCTGCTCACATCAATGCTGGGTACACCCGACAGCGCCGATGCCGATTTCGTAGCGCTCAGCCTCAAGCTGTCACTGACCGAGTCCGTGGAAAACAAAACCCTGGTCAACCATCAAGAGATCAATGGCCCATTCGTGCTGATGCGCAGGCAACCCCGGCCAGTCTCCACACAAAGTCTGCTGCTCTACTGGCCCGGCAGCGGCGGTGGCCTGCAACGGTTCGCCGATCTTCAGGCCCTTGAACAGCAACTGTTCAAACTGCACGCCAGCACAGGCAGTCAGGTGCTGGAGTTGATACCTATTCCAGGCGATCCGCTGCACTACGCGTTGAATCAGTTGACCGGCGAATTCGAAACCCGGGCAGCCACGATTCGCCAACGCTACAGCGAGCCGTTACAGGCCCGACACCGTGCAGATGATTTGGAACACCTGCGCAACCAGACGCTTGCCCTTCTACAAGTGCCGATCCACGCAGCCCGACGCCAGGCCCTGGCCTTTCGAATGGATCAGCAACGCAGCGCCATCCTCGCCACCCAAATGCCTGACTGGCTGCGCGACCTGCCAGACACCGAACGCAACCCCCTCAAGGATTTGATCCAGGCCTGGATCGGTGCGATGAACCGGAGTCACGAATTGCTGACCGTCACATTGCCGCCTCGCGAGGATTTCACCCGCCAGCGTCTGCATGAACGGCTGCGCCGGGACTTTTCCCTCAAAGGGTATTTTTCGGTGCATCTGAACCTGCCGGATTCGGTGGCACTGCAGAAGCAGACATTCAACGCGCCCGGCGCTCCCGGCACCCCTCAGAAGCTGGTGCCGGTACCCAGCGCAACTCGCAACAGCCTGTCGCTGGAGGCCTTGGCGCAACTCAACATCGACAACACAGCGTCGATGAATCTGGAACCTCTGCTGATGCGTCTTCGCTTCATGCAGGTTGAAGTCAGTGCCAGCGACGACCGCGACCACTCGGCGCTGATTGCAGGGATCACCCTTCCCTACCTGCGCAGGCTGCTGCCGGAACTGGACCTGCCCAAGGCCTACGAGCAACTGATCTACTCCACCTTCAAAGGCACGCCCGACGAGCCACCCTACCGACGCGAATATCGTCGGGAATGCCTGCTCGAACCCTGGCGCCTGATGCTCAGGCTGCAAGGTCGATGCGCGTGGTTGCAGCATCAGATCGACACGCCTGCGCTGCACATCCTCGACACAGCCATCGATGCCGACACCGACGAAGCCTGGAACAACGGTGACCGACGCATTGTATTGCGCCCGGCGATCCTGGCCGCCGGTGGCACGGACACACCGGGCGAAGGGCCCGCTACGCTGTCCGGGGTGACGTTTATCGAGGAACAGGCAGGCGGCACCACGTTGCTGTACCTGCCGGATGCTCCCGACGGCCGATTCCTGCGTGTTTACGACAGCCTCGAAGCGGCTCGCAAGGATCTGTTCCAGCGCTGTAGCCAGGACACGATGATCCGCTATCTGGCCGGCCGCGCCGTGCAGGGCAGCGTTCGCGCCCACGAAAACCGTATCGCCCTGGCCGTGGAAAGACGCTTTGACGGCATGATCGGCGTCGGGCTGAAGTGGCCGTCCACCACGTCACTTGCCGCACACCTGCTGGACGCTCATATGGGCCGCCTGATCGAGGCCCATCGTGGTACATCGCGCTCGAATGAAGCGCTGTATCTGGAGCGCTACGCCCTCAATGGTCCCCGGGTATTCAACTACCTGAAAATGGCCTTGGGGCTGGTACCTTTCGTCGGCACGGCGCTCGCGCTGTATGACGCCTGGAGTGCCGCCAACCAGGCGGTCGCGGCGTTTCTGCGGGGCAAGGTCGGCGATGGACTGACCGAGATCGAATCACTGTTGCTATGCCTGATCGACGCCGCCATCGATCTTGTGCCCGGCGCTGGTGCGGCGCTCAAGGCCCGTTCGGCGACCCGCACCCGCCTGCTTCGGAACCTGGCGACCGACTCCGCTGCACTGACGCTGAGAAATCAACACCAGGCGCGGCGCATCGTCGAACGGTTCGCCGGTTACGAATATGAGTCGCCCCTCTCGCTGGCCGGTCTGCAACCGGTCGACAGTGGCCTATGGCGAAACATCTACCGGCATGCCGACGGGGATTTCATCGTCCGCCAGGGCCGGATCTACCAGGTCGAATGGAGTCATGACTCTCGCAACTGGCGTCTGAGCGGCACCGCCCGGAAAACCTATAAGCAACCCATCGCTCTGGACGAGGCTGGTGAGTGGGACACCTGGTTCGGTGTCTACGGCACCACGTTCGAGGGCGGTGGCCTCGGGGGTGGCAGCGTGCTGGGGCACATGGCCGATGCCCTCGACCCGGTCTGGCCGCAGGCGATACGTAACCGCCTGCCACGCTGGTGGATCGATCGCACTTATCGATTGCACCATCGACTGACCCTCGAATGTGACAGCTTGAGCTCTCGTATCGATGCTCAGGTTCGACGAAGTGATGTGGTGATCAACACCCACTACGAGCACCCCGATAACCTGCTGTTCAGAATGGCGGCAGAAAAATGCTGTCGAGATGACATTGCATTGGCCACCCGGCAATTTCAGACAGTGGCCGAACTGCGCGCCCTTTCTCACGGCAACAAACTGCGTGCGCTGCTGGAGATACAGAGCCACGACGCCACACTGATCACCGACCGCCTCAAACACCGGGCGCTGATCACCAATCATCGCATCCGCAAGAAACTGGATGAGCTCGATGCACGGCACGACGTCCTCGATGCGTTACCTGCGGACTCGATCGAGGAACGATTGAGACAACTACAGGACATGCACCGGATTCGTCTCGAAATCATCGCCGCTATCGAGGACGTCGAAGGACTGATGAGCGATCTCAATCGTTGGTTCAGCCTCGTCACCGCTCGAACGGACAGGGCCAAACTGGGGCCGATGATCACTGACATGAACAGTCGCATGACCGATTTCAATCTGGGATACATCAAGACTTCGCAGCGCCTGGAAACGGTCAAGAACTTCGAAAACACCGGCGAAGTGTCCTGGCGATATCTGCAGGAAAGGGCCTGGCAATTGCGTGTCGACATGGACCGGGCGCTCTTTACGCAGTTCAGCCTGTCGGAGGTCAGCGCCACGCGGGCACAGCGCATGCAGATTCTGACGGAATGTCTCGACACCTATGCAAGATATGGCCGGGAAATGAACCAATGGACCGCCAGTTACCCGCAGTACTTTCACATGGAGGAGTTCGAACCGTTGATGGCCGGCGTGGAGGTCATGGCCGAGCAGGCCAGAAAGGCCATCGACCATCCGGTGCCCCCGCGTACTGGCGGGCAAGGCAACAAGAAGATCTTTCGCACCGAAGACGATCAGTGGCTGATCGGTGTGGAGAACTGGGAACTCAGAACCCGCAAGCGGCAATTCGTCCTGAACCACGGCAAGGCCGGGGAGGAAGTCTGGGAACAGACGGGCAATGGCCGGTATCGCCTGCTGACGGTGCAGCCGTCGCAACCGGTTGCGACCCGCCATCTCCCGTCGCTGCTGACCGATGCCCGCAAGCGGCTTGATGGACAACCGGCCTATCAAGCAAAAGTGCAGACCTATGCCGAACGCGACATGCTCCCGGTGGATCTGGAACACATGATGATCAGCGAGGCCGATGACTTGTCGCGCCGCGCCAGAGATATCGAAGCCCTGTCCGCCGAGCATCCGGTGATCGAAGAACTGGACACCATGGCTGCCCGATTGCGCACTCAAGGACGGCAAATGCGCACCCGGCAGACTCTTGCAAGCCGAAAACCCACCGATGGCATGCTCGAAGACCTGCTTCGGCAAAATGCCGTGGAGGTCCGCAAGATTGCGCTGATGAAGCAACTGCGCAATCGCGCCGACGGCCGGCCAGACTACCTGCAGGAATACGAAATTCGCGATTTGAGCATCCAGCCGCCCCGTCTGTTGTGGTATGCACACTTTCACTACAGCAAGGCCAGGCCCCGGTTCGGTGAGTTCGAAAAAGCCCATCTGAAACTGCCGGAGCACCGTGGCAAAACCCATGCTGACGATCAAACGTTGCCGTACGCCGACATCGGCAAGCGGTCGCCAGTGCTGCCCTGGTTCGAAGCGCTTTGAAACGACACAGGGAGCGATTCACCGCTCCCTGTCTCTTGCGTGTTATGCCAACTGACTGCGCAGTTGCCGCGCTGCCGCGACCATATTGACCAGCGCCGCTTCGGTCTCCGGCCAGGCGCGGGTTTTCAGACCGCAATCGGGGTTGACCCACAGACGCTGCGCCGGAATCCGTTTCACCGCCTGGCTCATCAACTTGACCATCTCGGCCGTGTCCGGCACCCGTGGCGAGTGGATATCGTAGACGCCCGGGCCAATGTCATTCGGGTAGTCGAACGCTTCGAAGGCGTCCAGCAGTTCCATGTCCGACCGCGAGGTCTCGATGGTGATGACGTCGGCGTCCATGTCGGCGATCGCCTTGATCACATCGTTGAATTCGCTGTAGCACATGTGGGTGTGAATCTGGGTTTCATCCTTCACCCCCGAAGCCGTCAGGCGGAACGCTTCCACCGCCCAATCAAGGTATTCCTGCCATTGCTCACGACGCAGCGGCAGGCCTTCACGGAACGCCGCCTCGTCGATCTGTACGATCTTGATCCCGGCCTTTTCCAGATCCACCACTTCGTCACGCAGGGCCAGCGCCAGTTGTTGTGCCTGAACCTTGCGCGACACGTCTTCGCGGGGGAACGACCACATCAGCATGGTCACGGGACCGGTCAGCATGCCTTTCATGACCTTGTCGGTCAGGCTCTGGGCGTAGGTGACCCAGTCCACGGTCATGGCGCTCGGACGGGACAGATCGCCATAGATCACCGCCGGTTTCACGCAGCGGGAACCGTAGCTCTGGACCCAGCCGAAGCGCGTGAACAGATAGCCGTCCAGTTGCTCGGCGAAATACTCGACCATGTCGTTGCGCTCGGCTTCACCGTGCACCAGCACATCGAGACCCAGGCGCTCCTGGACTTGCACCGCATGGCGGATTTCACTGCGCATGGCGTCGTGGTAATCGTTGGCCGACAGCTTGCCCTGCTTGAACGCCTGACGGGCCAGGCGGATCGAACCGGTCTGCGGGAACGAGCCGATGGTGGTGGTCGGGAACGTCGGCAATTTCAGACGCGCCTGTTGTGCAGCGATGCGTTGCGCAAACGGCGAATGACGCTGGCTGTCGCTGGCGTTGATCGCCTCGATCCGCGCTTGCACTTCGGCCTTGTGAATGCGCGGCGAACGGGCGCGGCTCTGTTGAATGGCGCGGCTTGCGGCCAGTGCGCTTTGCACGTTCGGCGCTTGCGGGTCGTTCAGCGCATCACGCAACACCGAGATTTCGCTGCACTTCTGCACGGCGAATGCCAGCCAGCTTTTCAGCTCCGGGTCGAGCTTGTCTTCGCGCTCGACATCCACCGGACTGTGCAACAACGAGCAGGAACTGCTGACCCACAGGTTGTCGCCAAAACGCTCCTGCGCCGGTTGCAGTTGTGCCAGCGCCTGCTCCAGTTCGCAGCGCCAGACGTTGCGCCCGTTGACCAGACCGACCGAAAGAATCTTGTAGGTCGGCAGACGATCAAGCACCTGACCGAGCTGATCCGGCGCACGCACCGCGTCGATGTGCAGGCCTTGCACCGGCAGGCCGACGGCCAGGCCGAGGTTGTCCTGCAGGCCACTGAAATAGGTCGCCACCAGTTTTTTCAGCGGCGAGTACTGAAGGATGTGATAGGCGCGTTCGAAGGCGCTTTTCCAGGCTTGCGGCAGGTCGAGGGTCAGGATCGGTTCGTCGATCTGCACCCACTCCACGCCTTGTGCAGCGAGGCGACCGAGGATTTCGTTGTATACCGGCAGCAGACGCTCAAGCAGATCGAGCTTGTCGAAGCCGTTGCCTTTCGCCTTGCCCAGCCACAGGTAAGTCAGCGGGCCGATGATCACCGGTTTGACGTTGTGACCAAGGGCTTTGGCTTCTTCGACTTCATCGAACAGCTGTTCCCAGCTCAGCTTGAACTGTTGGTCGGCGGTGAATTCCGGGACCAGGTAGTGGTAGTTGGTGTCGAACCACTTGGTCAGCTCTTGGGCGTATTGGGTCTTGCCGTGCTCGCCGCCGCAGCAGGACGCCGTGGCGCCACGGGCCATGGCGAACAGCGTGTCGAGGGTCGGCAGGCCCCGCACATCACGCGCACCGTCAAAACGCTCGGGGATCACACCGAAGGTCAGCGAGTGAGTCAGCACCTGGTCGTACCAGGCGAAGTCGCCGACCGGCAACAGGTCGATGCCGGCGTCCTTCTGCAATTGCCAGTGCCTGGCGCGCAGCTCACGGCCGACCTGATTCAGCGACGCCTGATCGAGATCGCCTTTCCAATAGGCTTCGAGGGCTTTTTTCAGTTCGCGGTCGGCGCCAATGCGCGGGAAACCAAGGGTGTGGGCCACGGCCATGTCGAGTGTTCTCCATTGCGTAAAAGATGGCGCCATTGTCGACAGCCAGGACAACATGAGACAAACTCAACCTTTTCGTGTTTATCACAAATTTTCCTCATGGAGACTGCAGTGCTTGAAATCCGTCACCTGAAAACCCTGCATGCCCTGCGCGAAGCCGACAGCCTGGTCGATGCGGCCGACCGTCTGCACCTGACCCAGTCGGCGCTGTCCCACCAGTTCAAGGAGCTGGAAGAGCGCATGGGCATGCCGTTGTTCGTGCGCAAGACCAAACCGGTGCGGTTCACCAGCGCCGGCCTGCGCCTGCTGCAACTGGCCGACGCGACCCTGCCGCTGCTGCGCGCCGCCGAACGTGACATCGGGCGTCTGGCCGGGGGAACCGCCGGACGTCTGCACATGGCCATCGAATGCCATAGCTGCTTCCAGTGGCTGATGCCGACCATCGACCAGTTCCGCGATGCGTGGCCGGAAGTCGAACTCGACCTGGCCTCGGGCTTCTCCTTCGCCCCGCTGCCGGCGCTGGCCCGCGGTGACCTGGATCTGGTGGTGACGTCCGACCCGCTGGAAATCGCCGGCATTACTTACGTGCCGCTGTTCACCTACGAAGCCATGCTGGCGGTCGCCAACCAGCATGCGCTGGCGAGCAAACCGTACATCGTCCCCGAAGACCTGCTGACCGAAACCCTGATCACCTATCCGGTGGAACGGGACCGCCTCGATATTTTCACCCGCTTCCTCGAACCGGCCGACATCGAGCCGGCGCAGGTGCGCACCTCGGAACTGACGGTGATGATGATGCAACTGGTGGCCAGCGGCCGCGGTGTGTGCGGCATGCCGCACTGGGCGCTGCATGAATACAGCTCACGGGGTTACGTAAAGGCCAAGCGGCTGGGTGAGAAAGGTCTGTTTGCGACGTTGTACGCGGCGATCCGCGCCGACATGCTGGACGCGCCGTACATGCGCGATTTCCTGCTGACGGCCAAGGACACCTCGTTCTCGACCCTCGATGGGGTCAGTGCGGTTCGTTGAGGCTGGCGGATGGCACGAAAGGCGCGCACCACATGTGGATCTTGTCGAAGTAGTCCTCGCCGACCCGCACCGCCATCGGTTCGAGGCCGAACTGGATGAAGCCGCAACGCTGGTAAAGCTTGAACGCGGCTTCATTGCCGGCGGTGACAGTCAATTGAATGACCTTCAGCGCCGGATGCTGCTGCGCTTCACCCAGCACGGCTTCCATCAATTTCAACCCCAGCCCGCGCTGGCGAAACTCGGCCGACACATACATGCCGAACACCGTTGCCTTGTGCCGGGCCTTTTCCCGAGGCTCGAACGCCAGGCCGACGATGCCCGCCAAGCGGCCCGCCTCGAACGCGCCAAACACCGCATCGAGCTTGCTGGTCAGGCGCGACTCCCACCAGCTCAGCGGCATTGCTGCGCGTTCGCGCACGCTGGAGGTGAAGGCCTGCGGATGCCGATCGTAAGCCTCCAGCATCAGTTCCCGATAGGCCAGCGCATGACTGGCATCCAGCCTTTCGATCCACATGTTCAAGCTGCCTTGCGCTGCTCAAGCATCAGCCGCAGGGCCAGCCCCCCAAGCACAAAACCCATGAAATAGCGTTGCGCCGCCAGCCAGGACGGATTGTTGACGAACCACGAGGCAATGCCTGCCGCCGACAGGGCAATCAACAGGTTGACGCTGAAGCTGACGCTGATCTGGGTCAGGCCGAGAATGATGCTCTGGCTGAACACCGAGCCATGTTCCGGCGTGATGAACTGCGGAAACACCGAAAGGTAGAACACCGCGATCTTCGGGTTCAGGGCGCTGGTGAGAAAGCCCATGGTGATGAGCTTGCGCGATGAGTCCGCCGGCAATGGCTGCACTTCGAACGGCGAACGGGCACCCGGTTTCACCGCTTGCCAGGCCAGCCACAGCAGGTACAGCGCGCCGGCCCACTTCAAGACTTCATAGGCCATCGGCACCGCGAGAAACACCGCCGTCAGACCGGCCGCCGCCGCGAACAGATGCACGAAGAATCCGGCCACCACGCCGAGCAGCGAAGTCACCCCGGCCTTGCGCCCCTGACAGATCGAACGGGAAATCAGGTAGATCATGTTCGGCCCCGGCGTCAGTACCATCAACAACGCGGCAGCGGCGAAAATCAGCAGGTCTTGAAGCGGGATCATGACGAAGTCCTTTGCACGAATGATCAGGCGATCGCGGTCAGCGAGGCTCGATAAAACGGCAGGATCAGGTCGCGTGTCAATGGGGCGAGAACCACATCACCGTCGGTGGCCGGGTCGATCCAGATCACCTCTTCGATCTCGGCGGCGGGAGAAACGTCGGCGTCGATGGTCAGTTGAAAGATCTCGGCCTGCACGACGAACCCCGGCTCGTTGGCGGCCGGTGCCGAGAACTGGCCGAGAAAGCGCGCCTGCGCCGGATCGATCACCAGCCCCAGTTCTTCTTCCAGCTCGCGGGCCAACGCATGCACCGGCAGTTCATGGGTTTCGATCTTGCCGCCCGGTTGCATGAACGCGGTGGTATCGCGCTTGCGCACCAGCAGGGTCTGGCCGTCGGGGTTGAGCAGCAACGCGGCGGCAATACGAATGATGCGGGGGGAAACAGCGGATACAGGGCTCATGGGGCAGCCACCGGCCTTGAGAAAAACCGCAAGGATCCCATGCCGACCCCGCCAGCGTCATCAACCCTGGGCCGTGAGGGTCGCCTCAAGTTCCTCCGGTACTTTCACGAATACCTTGTATTTAGCGCCCTCCATGGCTTCGAAACTGATCAGTTTGTCCACCAGCAAAGCGCTCAGGACCTTGCCGGCATTGAGCAGCAACATGCCGTTGTCGGCATTGAGGTTGCGCGCCAGGATCATCCCCGCTGCCAGCTCCCGGGTGCCCATGACCTTGACGTTCGGATCGGTCAGGGTGATGTCGCTGACCATTGCACAGACCTTGATGAAATCCTCGATCAGTTCGGGATCGTAAAGTTTGCCGGCGTACTGGCGCAGGTACAGCAACGCTTCGTCGCTGTTCATTTGCCGCTCGAGAATCAGCCCGCGCTGCAACTCGACGAAATCCACCGCCAGTTTCAGCAGACGCGAACCAAAGGGGATGGCCTCGCCCTTGAGCCGGTCGGGAAAACCGCTGCCGTCCCAGCGCTCCTGGTGATGCAGGATCAGCCGCGCGGCATCCTTCATCGGGTCCAGGGTCATCAACAGCGATTCGCTCTGTTTCGGATAGGCCCGATAGCGGTCGCGCTCGGTGCTGTGCAGCAGGTCCGACGGCGTGGTCATCATGCTGTCGGTCCAGCTCAGCTTGCCGATGTTGTAGAGCGCGGCGGCCATGGTCAGGTCGCGGCTGGCGGCTTCGTCCAGCCGGTGCACCTTGCAGTAGCCGCGCACCAGCTCGATGATCTGCCGGTTGGTCTGCTTGGCCGGCGGCAGGCGCAGATTGGCGATCAATGAAAACACTTCAGTGCCGGTCACATAGCTGTGCTTGAGCTCTTCGTAGGCCAGGTCGAGCATGTCGGCGGTCTGCTGCAGTTCGGCGGTACGGGCGGCGACGTGTTTTTCCAGGGTGCTGTTGAGCAGTTTCAATTGTTCGTTTTGCACTCGCGTCAGTTTTTCCAGACGTTCGCGCTCGCGTGCCAGATGCTGATGCTCGAGGGCCTGACGCAAGGTCAGCAGCATTTCCTCGTCGTTCCAGGGTTTGCTGATGTAACGGTGGATCTGCCCTTCGTTGATGGCCTTGATGATCGCCGAAGGGTCGGCGTAGCCGGTGAGCATGATCCGCGCGGTCGCCGGATACCGCTCATGAACAAGAGCCAGCAGCGTGGCGCCATCCATGTTGGGCATGCGCGCGTCGCTCATCACCAGATTCACCGGTTGCTGCTCGAGTATTTCCAGCGCCTGGGCACCGCTGGTGGCCAGCAAGACGTCATAAGGCTGACCGCGCAACAGGCGGCGCAGGCTGTTGAGGATCGGTTCCTCGTCATCGACCAGCAGCACTTTGGGCCGGGGCGGCGAAATCGGGGCGGACGGCTCTTCCATGGCGAAGCCTCGTGAGAAACGTTGGACATGACTGACGCGCCGGCAGACCTCCCCTGCTTGCCCGCGCTTGAATCACAGGCTAGATGATTTTCGCAGGGCGCGTGTAAATCCTCTGTTACACCGCGACAGGCAAAGTTGCGCCCGTGCAACTATGCTCAAGTGGCTGGACGACACCATCGGCATGAGCGCAGGCATGGGATGAGGGGAAAGGGATGCTCCCGATGACGAATGTGCGTGAACACACGGGTTTTGCGTCATGAGTGCGCAACCCGGACACACCAACCGCCGCGTGCTCATCGTCGACGATACCGCGTCGATCCATGAGGACTTTGCCAAGATCCTCAAACCGGCCACGGCTGAAGCCGACAGCCTGGATGAAACGGAAAGCCTGCTGTTCGGCGATGCGTCCTCCGCCCCCGTCGCACCGAAAGACCGTTTCGAACTGGACTCGGCCTATCAGGGCCGCGAAGCGCTGGACAAGGTCGAAGCCGCACTCGCCGCCGGGCGCCCGTACGCCATGGCCTTCATCGACATGCGCATGCCGCCGGGCTGGGATGGCCTGGAAACCATCGAGCGGCTGTGGCAGGTCGACCCCAAGCTGCAAGTGGCCCTGTGTACCGCTTATTCCGATTACTCCTGGGAAGACATCGACCAGCGGTTGGCCCTGACCGATCGCCTGCTGATCCTGAAAAAACCCTTCGACGCGATAGAAATCCGGCAGATGGCCAGCGCCCTGACGGTCAAGTGGCAAATGACCGAAGACGCCGCCATGAAGATGAACCTGCTGGAGCAGGCTGTTCAGGAACGCACGCGGGAGTTGTCCGACGCCAACATCATCGTGCAGAACAGCCCGACCATCCTGTACCGGCTGCGCGGCGAGCCGTCGTTTCCGTTGATGTACATCTCCCACAACATCACCCGATACGGCCATGTTGCGGCTGATCTGGTGGGTTCGGCCAACTGGGCGCAGACGCTGATTCACCCGGACGATCAGGTCAGTGTCGATACCGCCATGGGCCGGGTGCTCGATCGCCATGCAGAGGGCGCCTCCATAGAGTTTCGCCTGCGAACCGGCGAGGGTGGCTGGCGCTGGGTGGAAAACCGCTACATCCCGGTACGCGATCACGACGGCCGACTGCTGGAAGTCGAGGGGATCATTCTTGACATCACCGAGCGCCGGCTGGCCGAAGAAAAGATGAACCTGCTGGCCCGCACCGACGGCCTCACCGGGCTGGCCAATCGCGCCACCCTGATCGAGCGCCTGCATCAGGCCTTCGCCGCCGCTCGCCGGGGTGCGGCCCCCTTCGCGGTGTTTTATCTGGATCTGGACCATTTCAAGCGGATCAACGACACCCTCGGCCATCCGGTCGGCGATTTGCTTTTGCAGGAAGTGGCGCAGCGGATCAAATCGAATGTGCGGGAAAACGACGTGGTCGCACGGCTGGGCGGTGACGAATTCGCGATCCTGCAGTTGGATGTCAGCGACCCGACCCAGTCCGCCACCGTTGCCACCAAGATCCGCGATGCACTGTCGCAGCCTTACCACTTGACGGGCAATGCCTTGCACACCTCCGCCAGTATCGGCATCTGCCTCTACCGGCCCACAAGTCTGGATGCCGACAGTCTGCTGGGCGGCGCCGACATGGCGCTGTACCGCGCCAAGGAAACCGGGCGCAATCAGTACCAGTTCTACTCCGAGCAAATCACTCGGGAAGTGGCCGAGCGCATTACCCTTGCCGAAGAGTTGACGACAGCGCTCATTCAGGGAGGACTGAAGCTCGATTACACGCCGGAAGTGGACATGCACAGCGGCAAGATTCTCGGCATGGCCGCGCAGGTCAAATGGCAACATCCCAGGCTTGGTCTGCTGCCGGCGTCGGCCTTCGTACCGGCAGCGGAAAAGACCGGTGCAATCATCCCGCTCGGTCGCTGGATACTGGATCACGTCTGCTGGCAGATGCGCCAGTGGCAAAACGAGGGCGTGGCGCCGCCGGTGATGGCGATCAAGATCTCTCTGGCGCAGCTCAAGAGCGGCCCCGAGCTCATCTATGACGTGCTGCGCACCACCGCCCGTTGGGAGCTGGCACCGTGGGATCTGCGTTTCGATGTCACGGAAGCGACCCTGGCCCAGACCAAATGGACCCACAACGATGTGCTGCCGCGCCTGAGTGAGCTTGGGGTGAAGATCGCCATCGACGATTTCGGCACCGAATACTCATCGTTCGATTACCTGAAAACCTACCGGGTCAATCACCTCAAACTCTCCCAATACCTGATCGACAGTGCGGCCCAGGATGAAGGCAGCGCCAATACCCTGCGAGCGATCGTCAATTTCGCCCGGGATCTGGCGATCGACATCAGCGCCGAAGGCGTCCAGCCCGCAGATCGGGATGACGCCCTCGCCTCTTCGGCCCCCCTGAAAAACGTGCAAGGCCTTTGCTTCAGGGAAGCGGTCAGCCCCGAACAGGCAGCCCGACTGCTGAAGGACGCAAGTGCGGCCGCCCCGCTGCCCAAGGAGGATGAAGGATGAAAACGCCTTTTCCCCAGACCAACCGGCGCATTCTGATCGTCGACGATACGCCGGCGATCCATGCCGATTTCCGCAAGATCCTCGCCCCCGAGACCGGTGGCGAAGCGGATCTGAGTGGTCTTGAACAGACGCTGTTCGGCACCCGTCAGGCAACGCACCTGACGTTCCAGCTCGACTCCGCCTACCAGGGCCAGGAAGCCTTGAAACTGGTGCAACACGCGCTGGACGAAGGCCGGCCCTACGCCCTCGCCTTCACCGACATGCGCATGCCGCCCGGCTGGGATGGACTGGAAACCATCGAAAAACTCTGGGAAGTCGATCCGAACCTGCAAATTGCATTGTGCACCGCCTACTCCGACTACAGCTGGGAGGCCATGGCCGAGCGCCTGGAATTCGGCGATCAGTTGCTGATCCTGAAAAAGCCGTTCGACACCCTGGAAATCCGCCAGATGGCCAATGCCCTGACCTGGAAATGGCAACTGGCCCAGGACGCAGCGCTGAAGATGCTCAACCTTGAGCAGACCATCGAGGCGCGGGTGCATGAACTGCTCAAGGTCTCGCACCTGCTGCAATACGACAGCCTCACGGGCCTGCCCAACAGCACCTTGCTGGGCGATCGCCTGAGCCAGTCGCTGGCAGCTTGCCGGCGTCACGACAAGCAACTGGTGGTGATGTTTCTCGGCCTGGACCGCTTCAAGCGCATCAACAATGCCCTGGGCCATCCGGCGGGCGACGAAATGCTCAAGCGGGTCGGCCAGCAATTGCTGGCCTGCGTGCGCGAATCGGACTCGGTCTTTCGTTATGGCTCCGACGAGTTCGTGGTGATGCTCAGCGATATCAAGCATCCGCAGCAGACCCGCAGCATCGCCGAGAAACTACTGAGCGCCATCCGCGCTCCACAGACAATCGTCGGGCATGACGTGAGCGTCACGGCCAGTCTGGGCATCAGCCTCTACCCCGATGACGGGCTCGAGGCCATCGAGCTGATCAAGAAAGCTGAAACGGCCATGCGCAGCGCCAAGGAAAACGGACCGAACGAAATCGGCTTCTTCATCGAAGCCATGAACCAGCGCGCCCGGGAGCAGCAAGGCATCGAGTCGGGTATTCGCCAGGCCCTGCAGCGCCATGAATTCGTCCTGCACTACCAGCCGAAAATCGAGCTGACCAGCGGCCGGGTGGTCGGCGCCGAGGCTCTGGTGCGCTGGCAAAAACCGGGGCATGGCTGGGTGTATCCATCGGAGTTCATTCCAGTGGCCGAAGACAGCGGCCTGATCGTGCCGTTGAGCAAATGGGTGCTGGCCGAGGCCTGTCGGCAGACCCGGGACTGGCAACTGGCGGGGTTGCCGTCGATCCGCATGTCGGTCAACACCTCGGCCATCGACTTTCGCCAGCGGCACTTCGTCGAGGGTATCGAACAGGTGTTGGCACAGACCGGGCTGGATCCCCGTCTGCTGGAACTGGAAATCACCGAAGGCGTGCTGATGCAGAACGTGGACGCAACGATGAGTGCGCTGAACCGGCTGAAAGCCCTGGGTGTCCGGCTGGCCATCGATGACTTCGGCACCGGTTATTCCAGCCTGAGCTACCTGCGGCGGTTTCCCATCGATGTGCTGAAAATCGATCAGTCGTTCATTCGCGGCCTCAGCCATGACAGCAGCGACGCGGCCCTGGTCGGTGCGATCATCAGCCTGGGCAAGAGCCTCAACCTGAACGTCATCGCCGAAGGCGTGGAGACCGCACAACAGCTGGCCTTTCTAAGGGCCCACGAGTGCGAGGAGGGCCAGGGCTTCTACTTCAGCAAAGCCTTGCCGGCAGACTCCTTTGCCCACCTTCTGGTTGACGGGTTGCCTGACCCCTGGAGCGTTGCATGAACACACCGACGACATGCCCGTCACGCAGCGTTTTGTTCCTGATGCTTTTCGCTCCCGGCGTCAATATCGTAGCCGCGCCCCTGGACGAGCCACTGAAGCCGCTGCCTGACATTGCGAAACAGGACCCGAAGCGCGTCGAACTGGGTCGCCGGCTTTTCCAGGATCCACGGCTGTCGGTGAACAACAGCCTGTCCTGCGCCAGTTGTCATCAACTGGACAAGAACGGCGCTGACAGCCGGGCCCTTTCCCTGGGCTTCGATGGACAACCGGTGGCGGTCAACACCCCGACCGTGCTCAACGCCAGCCTCAATTTCCGCCAGTTCTGGGACGGTCGCGTGGAGACGCTGGAGGAGCAAAGCAACGTCGTCATCACCAGCCCCCACGAAATGGGCAATGACTGGAACACCGTCGTGCAACGGATCGCCGACGACCCCGGCTATCGCCAGTCTTTCAGCACCGCCTACCCGGATGCCGTGACGAAAGCCAACATCCAGAACGCCCTGACGAGCTACGAACGCACACTGCTGACACCCGGCTCACGCTTCGATCAGTACCTGCTGGGCAACACCGACATCCTGACCCTCGATGAGAAATACGGTTATCAGCGCTTCAAGGACTACGGCTGCATTGCCTGCCATCAGGGCGTGAACATAGGCGGCAACATGTACCAGAAGTTCGGGGTGTTCGGTGACTACATCGCCGATCGTGGCAACCCGACGGTGGCCGACCAGGGCCGGTTCAACGTCACTGGTGACGAAAACGATCGGGCCGTGTTCAAGGTGCCGAGCCTGCGCAACGTCGCACTGACCGCGCCGTATTTCCACGACGGTTCGGCGCCCACCCTCGAACGGGCCGTGGACGTGATGTTCCAGTATCAGTTGGGCCGCATGCCGAGCGAGCAAGACAAGGCACTGATCATTGAGTTTCTCAAGACCCTGACCGGACACTGGGAGGGTCAGCCATGATGAAAACCGTCTCGGGGCGGCGCAGCCTGCTGTTGCTCAGCCTCCTCGCCGTATTGCTGGCCTCGATCCTGGTGTTTCTGTACCTCAAGTCCAGTTCCGAGCAGACCACCACCTACACCGAATCCCGGGACCTGATCCGTCAGATCAAGCAACAGGATTCGCAGTGGGAAAGTGAAGTCCTCAAGGCCCGGGTGGCGATCACCCACAATTACGACCCGCTGATCTCGCCGATGAACGAGATGAATCGCCTGTGGGCACGTTTCGAATCCATGGAATCCGGGCATGGACGGGACGAATCCACGCAATGGGCTGATGCCCACGAACGCTACCTGGACGCCTGGCAGGAAAAAGCCCGCCTGGTGGAACAGTTCAAGTCGCACAACGCGCTGTTGCGCAACTCCCTGGCTTTTCTGCCCAGTGCCGAGGATGACATTCAGGCACAACTGGCCAATCTGTCCGACCTCGACAAGATTCAATTGCAGAACATCGTCACCGACACCTATGACCTGTTGCTCAGTGCACTGGAATTTGCCCAGGTCGCCTCCGCCGACAAGGCCTCCGACATCGAGGTGGGCCTGAACAAACTGGCGGTGAACGCACAACGTCTGCCGGCGGTTTTTCAAACCCCGATCAGGATCCTCAGCAATCACATCGCCCTGATCCTGCGCGAGCAACCGATCGTCAACCGCCTGCTCGATCAGATCGAGGCAATTCCCGTGGACGAGCGTCTGGACACCATCACCAACATGCTCGACCTGGATCAGCAACAGGCCGAACGAACCGACCAGAAATACCATTTCTACCTGCTGCTGTTTTCTGTCCTGCTGATGTTGTCGCTGCTGTGGCTGGCCATCCGCCTGATCCGCAGTTTTGCCGAGATCAACCGGGTCAACGCGGCCCTGCAAACGGCCAACGATGTGCTCGAACAACGGGTCGACGAACGGACCCGCGAACTGAAGAACGTGCAGAGCGAACTGCTCGACGCCGCACGCCAGGCCGGCATGGCGGAAATCGCCACCAACGTGTTGCACAACGTCGGCAACGTGCTCAACAGCGTGAACATTTCCTCCGACCTGATCTCGCGGAAACTGCGCAGCAGCAAGGCCTTGGGACTCGGCAAGGCGATGCAGCTGATCAACGAACACCCCGACGACCTCGGGTCGTTTCTGACCGAGGACGCCAAGGGCAAGCTGCTGCCCGGCTACCTCAACCAACTGGTGGGCGCCATCGCCCAGGAACAGCAGGAAATGGCCGACGAACTGACCCAGATGAACAAGAGCGTCGATCACATCAAGGACATCGTCGCCACCCAGCAATCCTATGCCGGGGCCAACAGCATGACCGAGCCGCTGTACATCAACGAACTGCTCGAAGACGCCCTGCGCATGAATGCCGGGGCGCTCACCCGACATCACGTCACGGTGGTCAAGGAATACGGCGACGTGCCCCAGGTGATGGGCGACAAGCACCGTCTGCTGCTGATCCTGATCAACCTGATCAGCAACGCCAAGTACGCGATGTCCGATCTCAGCAACCGCCCGCGGACCATGACCCTGGGGGTGAAGATCGTCGATGACGGCTTTCTGGAGATCAGCGTCAGGGACGATGGCGAGGGCATAGCACCGGAGAACATGACGCGGATCTTTGCCCACGGCTTCACCACCCGCAAGGACGGCCACGGCTTCGGTCTGCACAGCTGCGCCCTGGCGGCCATCGAGATGAACGGCCATCTCACCGCCCACAGCGACGGGCCTGGCCAGGGCGCCCTGTTCACTTTGCAGATCCCGCTGATCACGGTAACGGAGAACGCATGAGCGAACTGTCAAACCGCCGCATCCTGCTGATCGACGACATGCCGTCGATCCATGAAGACTTTCGCAAGATCCTCACCCCGAACCGGGCGCAGTCGGCGGAACTGGACGAGATGGAAGCCGCCCTGTTCGGTGCCCCTGCCAAGCCC
Source organism: Pseudomonas sp. G7(2022) (assembly GCF_052660475.1). Classification (NCBI taxonomy): domain Bacteria; kingdom Pseudomonadati; phylum Pseudomonadota; class Gammaproteobacteria; order Pseudomonadales; family Pseudomonadaceae; genus Pseudomonas; species Pseudomonas sp. G7(2022). Next base: position 5,026,228 of record NZ_CP109659.1, read on the forward strand.
CGACGGGCGATGTTCGAACTGGACTCGGCCTATGGCGGCGAAGAAGGTTTGGCCAAACTCAACCTGGCCTTGCAGGAGCAATGCCCGTACGCCCTGGCCTTTGTCGACATGCGCATGCCCGATGGCTGGGACGGAGCAAAGACCATCGAGCAATTGTGGCTGCAGGATCCACAACTGCAGGTGGTGGTCTGCACCGCCTATTCCGACTATTCCTGGGACGAACTGCTGGATCGCCTGCACGCCCATGACCGGCTGCTGATCCTGAAAAAGCCCTTCGACAACATCGAAGTCCAGCAGATGGCCAACACCCTGCTGACCAAATGGCAGATGACCGAACGCGCCTCGCTGCAAATGCATCACCTGGAACACCTGGTGGACCAGCGCACCGCTCAGTTCAAGCAGGCCAGCGAAGCCTTGCAGCGGGAGATCGATGAACGCAAGCAACTGGAAGGCCAGCTGGTGCAGTCGGAAAAGCTCGCCTCGCTGGGGCAACTGGCCGCCGGGGTCGCTCACGAAATCAACAACCCGATCGGCTTCGTTTCCTCCAACCTCGGCACCCTCGACGGTTACTTCCAGCAACTGCTGGCCATGCTCGGCGCCTATCACAGCGCCGGGCAGGAATTGCCCGCCGAAGCCGCCGCGCAGTTGCAGCAATTGCGCGAGCACCTGGAACTGGACTATCTGCTGGAAGACATCCCGACGCTGATCCGGGAATCCAAGGAAGGCATCGGCCGCGTCGGACAGATCGTCCGGGATCTCAAGGATTTCTCCCGGGTCGACAGCCATCAGGAATGGCAGTGGGCCAATCTGCAACAGGGCATCGAATCGACTCTGAACATCGTTGCCGGCGAGCTCAAGTACAAGGCCGATGTGATCAAGGAATACCAGGATCTGCCGGACATCGAATGCCTGCCCTCGCAAATCAATCAGGTGATCATGAACCTGGTGGTCAACGCGGCGCAGGCCATGGGTCCGGAGCGCGGCACCATCACCCTGCGCACCGGGGTGCAGGGCGAAACGGCAATCATCGAAGTGGCCGACACCGGTTCGGGCATCGCCCCCGAGACCCTGCAGAAAATCTTCGATCCGTTCTTCACCACCAAACCGGTAGGCCAAGGGACAGGCCTGGGTCTGTCCCTGTCCTACGGCATCGTGAAAAAGCACGGCGGGGACATTTCAGTCAGCAGCACCCTGGGCGCCGGCACGACGTTTCGCGTGCAATTGCCGTTGCGCCAGACCCGGCCTGCGGCCTGAGGTCAGGTCGCCTCCTGGAAATCCATCTCCGGTGGCTGGCGTCGGAAACCGCCGGTCAGCACCGCCAGATACACCACACCAATCGCCAGCCAGCTCAGGCCCAGATACACCGCCAGGTGATCGAGGCTCACCATCAGCCACAAGTCCGCGACCAGGCCGATGAACGGGAAGACCAGAAACAGAAGCAGCTCGCGCGGGCCTTTCTTCTCGCCGCCAATCCAGTAATGGAAGATCACTGACAGGTTGACCAGGCTGAACGCCAGGAAAGCACCGAAGTTGATGAACGAGGTCGAGGTGGTCACATCGAGTTTCAATGCGAGCAAGGCCACCACGGCGCAAAGCAGGATGCTGTTGACCGGCGTGCCGAAGCGCTCGTGCAAGGTGCCGAAAAACGACTTGGGCAACACACCGTCACGCCCCATTGCGAACAACAGTCGCGAACCGCTGGCCTGGGCGGACAGTCCCGAGGCGAACTGACCGACGATCAGGCCGATGAGGAAGATCGACACGAACAGGTCGCCACCGATGTTGCGCGCAATCTCGTAGGCCGCCGAGTCGACGCTGTCGAACTGGAACGACGGGTGGGCGATCTGCACGAAGTACGATACACCGACGAAAATCAGCCCTCCGATCAGGGTGATCAACATGATTGCCCGAGGGATGGTGCGGCGTGGATCACGGGTTTCTTCGGTGAGGGTGCTGACAGCGTCGAAACCGAGGAACGAGTAGCAGGCGATGGCGGCCCCGCTCATGATCAGCGGCATCTGCATGTCGCCATTGAAGAACGGTTTGATCGACCACAGCGGCGTGCTGGCATCGCCACCGACGTAGTGCACGCACAGCGCGACAAAGGCGACCAGCACCAGAAATTGCACCAGCATCAGCAAGGCGTTGATGCCGTTGGCGAGCTTCAGGCCGATGACGTTGATGGCGCTGGTGATGCCAATGAACGCCAGCACCCAGATCCACTGCGGGATCGAGGGAAGGCCGAAGCGAGGTACGCGGCGCCGATCAGCCAGATCGCCATCGGCAGAAACAGATAATCGAGCAGCACCGCCCAACCGGCGATGAAGCCGAGTTTCGGGCTGATGGACTTGCGCACATAGCTGTAAGCCGAGCCGGCCACCGGGAACGCGGCGGCCATGCGCCCGTAGCTCATGGCGGTGAAAAACATCGCCACCAGCGCCGCCAGATACGCCGCCGGCACCATGCCGGCGGTGGACTGGGCGAGGATGCCGAACGTGCCGAGGACAATGATCGGCGTCATGTAGGCGATGCCGAACAGCACCACCGACCCCAGCGAAAGGGTGCGTTGCAAACGAGCCATGGGCGACTTACTCCGGATTTTATTGGATTTATGGCAGAGGCCGAGTTCGGCGAATGTTTCGTGTGTTGCGTTGTTGTTCTTGAGTCAAACAGATGTGTTGTCTGTCAGGGCCCCATCGCGAGCAGGCTCGCTCCCACAGTGACCGCGTCCCCCTGTGGGAGCGAGCCTGCTCGCGATGGCGTCGACCCGATCGACAAAGACGTCGGATCATCGCGAAGGGATCAGGAACTCCCGCAGACCAGAAGCGTGTTCAACCACCTCCCCCGGCAACCTCAACCGCTGATCATCCAGATACCGGTAATCCTTGCGCGCCAGCTCCAGCTGAGCGAAATCCAGCTCCACACTGAACCGCCCCTCCTCACGCCCGGCCTCGAACAGCAGCGTGCCCAGCGGATCCACCAGCGCACTGCCGCCGGCAAACATCAACCCGTCATCCCCGGTTTCCACACGGTTGACCATCAGCGCAAACGCCTGGTTTTCCTGAGCCCGGGCCATGATCGCGGTGCGGTGGGTCGGGCCGTACGGGTCCATGTTGCCGTTGGTCACGATCAGCAATTCGGCGCCCAGTTGCGCCAGGGCCCGGGCCGATTCCGGAAACTCGATGTCGTAGCAGATCAGCAAACCGACCCGAACACCGTTCCACAGGCACGTGGCGTAACGGTCGCCGGCCTCGAACACGCCGCGGTCCGACGCCCAGAGGTGGGTCTTGCGGTATTTCAGGGCGATGCCTTCCGGAGTAATCAGCAGCGTGGTGTTGTAGAAGCGGCCGTTGTCGTTCTCGGCCATGCCGATCACCACGGCGAGGTTGCGTTCACGGGCGGCAGCCTGCACGGCGCTGACGGTCGGGCCGTCCAGCGGCTCGGCGATCTGCGCCACAGTGTCGGCAGTCGGGAAGCCCATCAGGTGAGTCTCGGGGAACACGATCAGTTGCGTGTCGGCGGCGCAGGCCGCAATCGCCGCGAGTGCGCGTTCGAGGTTGTACGCCGTGTCTTTGTCACGGCCCGCCAGTTGGGCGAGTTCGACTTTCATGGGGAGTCCTTGTTATGAGCGCCGGGTGCCGAAAGATTGCCCGGCGACTGTCTGTGGGCCAGTATGCTTCGCATTCGACCGGCCAGGGAATTACGCGGCCGGGGTAACCCGATAGGGGTAGAGGCATGACTGTTTCGTTTGACGACATCACCTGGCACCGCGCCGTCGGGCAGTTGATCGACGCCCTCGACAAGCCGAATTTCTGGGCGCAACTGGTGCGCCTGCTCGACCAGTACGTCACGTTCGATAGCTGGGTGGCGCTGCTGTTCAGCGCCGACCGCCATCCGCAGGTGTTCGCCGAATGCCCCGGCGCCGACGGCAGTCCCGACCAGTTGTTCCAGGATTACCTGCGCGGGTTGTACCTGCTCGACCCGTTCTACATCGCCTGCCGCGAGCAATCGCGCACCGGGTTGTATCGCCTTTCGGAGGTCGCACCGGAGCACTTCGAATTGACCGAGTATTACCAGCGATACTTTCGTCTGAATGTGGTGGCCGACGAAATCCAGTTCAATTGCCAGCTCGAAGGCGACCGCACGCTGTGCCTGTCACTGGGCAGCCAGCAGCGCTTCAGCGGCGAGCAGATTGCCTTGCTGTCGCTGATCCAGCCGTGGGTGCTCGGCCTGTTGCGCCAGCGCCTGCCCTACGAAATCAATGAAACCCTGGCATTGGCACCGGCGCCTGCGCAACCGGACTGGCGGGTGCAGCTCGAAGCGTCGGTGCAGCAACTCAAGGGCGCGCAACTGACCGCCCGGGAACTGGATGTCGGGCGTTTGATGCTCAGCGGTTGCTCCAGTAAAGAAATCGCCCGTAAGCTGGAAATCTCTGTTGAAACCGTGAAAGTCCATAAGAAACACATGTACAGCAAGCTGGGGATCAAATCCCAGTCGGAGCTGTTTTCGATCTTTCTGCAGGCGCAGAACGCCTGACTGCCGCAAAAAACCGTCCGAACCAAGGAAACCGTATGAGCCTGTCACTTCTGAGCCGCTACGCCTTCTTTGCCGTCTGCGTGATTTTCACCCTCGCCAGCCTGCCCTTTCTCGAACACGACTGGCTGTGGCCGATCACTGCCGTTACCGGCGTGTTGAGCCTGCTGGGTCTGTTCGACCTGATGCAAAGCCCCCACGCGGTGCGCCGCAACTACCCGATCCTGGGCAACATCCGTTACCTGGTCGAAGGCATCCGCCCGGAGATCCGCCAGTACCTGCTGGAATCCGACAGCGACGCCCTGCCCTTCTCCCGCGCCCAGCGTTCGCTGGTGTACTCGCGAGCCAAGAATGAAAGCGCCGACAAACCGTTCGGCACCTTGATCGACGTCTACCAATCCGGTTTCGAATTCATCGGCCACTCGATGCGCCCGGCGCCGTTGAGCGACCCGAGCAGCTTTCGCGTTACCGTCGGTGGCCCGCAGTGTACCCAGCCGTATTCGGCGTCGGTGTTCAACATCTCGGCCATGAGTTTTGGCTCCCTCAGTGCCAACGCGATCCGTGCGCTGAACCAGGGTGCGAAACTCGGCAACTTCGCCCACGACACCGGCGAAGGCAGCATCAGCCCGTATCACCGCGAACACGGCGGCGACCTGACTTGGGAGCTGGGCAGCGGCTATTTCGGTTGCCGCACCAGCGACGGCCGCTTCGACCCGGAACGCTTCGCCGCCCAGGCACAGACCCCACAAGTGCGGATGATCGAAATCAAGATGAGCCAGGGCGCCAAACCCGGCCACGGCGGGATTCTGCCCAAGCACAAGGTGACCCAGGAAATCGCCGACACCCGCGGCATCCTGATGGGCGAAGACTGCATTTCACCGTCCCGCCACAGCGCGTTCTCCACGCCGATCGAGATGATGCATTTCATCCAGCAACTGCGTGAACTGTCTGGCGGCAAACCGGTGGGCTTCAAGTTCTGCCTCGGTCATCCATGGGAGTTCATGGGCATCGCCAAAGCCATGCTCGAAACCGGGATCCTGCCGGACTTCATCGTGGTCGACGGCAAGGAAGGCGGCACCGGCGCCGCGCCGGTGGAATTCACCGACCACATCGGCGTACCGATGCGCGAAGGTCTGCTGTTCGTACACAACACGCTGGTCGGCCTGAACCTGCGGGACAAGATCAAGCTCGGCGCCAGCGGCAAGATCGTCAGTGCCTTCGACATCGCCAGCGTGCTGGCCATCGGCGCCGACTGGGCCAACTCGGCGCGCGGTTTCATGTTCGCCATCGGCTGCATCCAGTCGCAAAGCTGCCACACCAACAAATGCCCGACCGGCGTCGCCACCCAGGACAACCTCCGCCAGCGCGCGCTGGTGGTGCCGGACAAGGCCCAGCGGGTCTACAACTTCCATCGCAACACGTTGAAGGCGCTGGCGGAAATGCTCGCCGCCGCCGGCCTCGATCATCCGTCGCAACTGTCGGCCAAGCACTTGGTACGGCGCATGTCGGCGACTGAAATCAAACTGTTCTCGCAACTGCATGTGTTTTTGAAACCTGGGGAATTGCTCACCGGGGAAGTGAACGGCGAGTTCTATTCGCGGATGTGGCAGATGGCGCGGGCGGACAGTTTTGAGCCGCAGGAAATCGCGGCGGCCTAGACTCTGAACGGTCACCATTGCAGCAAGCGGCCGTGGGGCGGCTCCTTCATCACGATGAAGCCGTAGTCGCCAATCAGGTAAAGCCGGTAATAGAGGCTGTCCACTAAGGGTGGATAGCCCATCAGACCGACGCGGGTCGCGTTGCGCCGCTCCCGCTCGGCGACCACGTTGGTGATGCCGGCCGAAGGCAGATTTTCGGCGAGCATGAAGTAATCGATGTTCAGCAGATATTGCAGCACCGGCAACTGTTTGAACGTACCCACCGCCCCCGCCAGCCAGCGGTCGGAGTACGTCACCGAGATATAAATCCGTTTGGCTTCGCGCAGTTCGCGATGGGATGAAATGTCGTGGCTCAGGCTGTTGAGAGCACTGCTGGCGAAGGTTTTTTCCATCGTCAGCACCCGCCCGTACGCGAAGGACAGCGACAGCGTGGCCAGAAGCGGAATTGCCAACAACAGGGGCAGCCGCGAGTGCAGCGACTTCAATCCGATACAGGCCAGATAGAACAGCATCATCAGCAGTACGCCAAACCCCATCAGAGTTCGGGCACCTTCGTTGAAATCGCGAAACAACAGCGTCATCCCCGGCACCAGCAACACAATCAGCGGCAAAGTCAGAAGGCAGCCAACGCTCAGGAGCAGGCCCTTTGCGGGTGGTTCCTGGCGCAGGCGAATTTGCCGTCCCATCCGTACACCACCGAACAATGCGCACAGAAGTAATACGACGAACACTGCTGTGTAGCCACTGTGAAACAGCAGCGCCACCTTCTCCATGACCCGGCCAAAATTGATGCTGATCTGCAGCAGTGGATCAGCACTGAGGTTGAGCAATTCGGTGCGTGTGGAATCCGTGAACGGATAGGCCGTGACCGCGTAGATCGACACGCCCAGCACCAGTTGCGCCAGCCGCCAGCCTGATTGGCGCCAGAGCTCATCCCATGGCACTCGCGCGTGAACATGCCTGAGCAACTCCACACAACACAGTCCAAGAAACACATTGAGGCTGATCTGATACAGCCCGATCGCCAGCGCCAGCAGCACCGAAGGGACCAGCCATCGCTGTATTCGCGAAGTACCGCCAAACGTGATCGCGTAAATCACCGCGACCAGACTCAGGGCCATGCCGGCCCCGTCGTATTGGTAGGACAGGTTCTGCAACAGGAACGGGTTGTACCAGAGCGGCAACGGAACCAGACAACAGGCAAGCGTCGGCTCTGGAAAATAGTGAAAGGTCAGTCGGGTCAGAGCCAGTGACATGGCCAGCGTGGCGAGTAACAGCGGCAGTGGAAAAATGTTCGGCGCAGCGCCCGTGAAAGTCAGCGCTTTATATAGCCAATCCATGAACAAGCGTCCCTGCCCGGCCCACACATTGCCGGCAGCCAGGGTGCGCCAGTTGTCATCGATGTAGGGGAAGTCGGCGAGGATCAGCGGCAGGATGTACAGCGTCGTGGCGAGCAGGAAAAACAGCACGACCTGACGGCGGCCGAGTTCTCGTACGAGAAAATCGCTGATCCTCATACCGGCGCCTCTGTGCACTGCTGCGCGGGAAACTGCGTCTATAAAGCTTGGAACATGGCACGAGGTCAGAGGTCGTTTTTTGCAACGCTTTCAGACAAGCGGCCTCAACCGTGCCTCCAACAAAAAAGCCCCGGCCTATCGGCCGGGGCTTTCAGGTTTCAGCGCTGACGTTTTAGGACGCCGAACGCACCGCGCCCTGTGACGCATCGTTCGGCTGCAGCTTGAACACGTAGAACAACACCGTCAGCAGCACCAGGAACGCCGGGCCCACATACAGCGCCACACGGGTATCCGGGAAGTACGCCATCAGCCCCACCACCAGCACCAGGAACGCCAGCGCCAGATAGGAGCTGACCGGGAACAGCCACATTTTGTACTTCAGGCCGGCCCGTTCGCTGGCGCTCAGGCCTTTGCGGAATTTCAACTGCGCCAGCAGGATCATCACCCAGGTCCAGATTGCGCCGAAGGTGGCAATCGAGGTCACCCAGACGAAGACTTTTTCCGGAACCAGATAGTTGAGCAGCACGCCCAGCAACAGCGCGAAGATCGACAGCAGCAACGCCCGACGCGGCACGCCGTTGCTCGAGGTGCGAGCGAAACCGGCCGGCGCCTGGCCGTTCTGCGCCAGGCTGTAGAGCATGCGCCCGGTGCTGAAGATGCCGCCATTGCACGACGACAGCGCAGCGGTAATCACCACGAAGTTGATGATGCCGGCGGCGGTCTTGATGCCCAGACGCTCGAAGGTCATCACGAACGGACTGCCCTGGGTGCCGATTTCATTCCACGGGTAGATCGACAGGATCACGAACAGCGCGCCGACGTAGAACAGCAGGATCCGCCAGAACACCGAGCCGATTGCATTGGGGATGGTCTTCTGCGGGTTCTTCGCTTCACCGGCGGTCAGACCGATCATTTCCACACCCAGATAAGCGAACATCACCATCTGCAGCGACATCAACACGCCCGTCACGCCGTTGGGCATGAAGCCGCCGTGGGCCCACAGGTTGGAAATCCCCAGCGCCACACCGTCGTTGCCGAAACCGAAGGCGATGATGCCGATGCCGCCCAGCACCATGGCGATGATGGTGACGATTTTGATCAGGGCGAACCAGAACTCGAACTCACCGAAGGCCTTCACCGCGATCAGGTTGATCGAGCCCATGCTGACCAGCGCCGCCAGCGCCCAGATCCAGCGCGGGACATCGGGAAACCAGATGCCCATGTACACCGCCACCGCCGTGATCTCGGCGACGCAGGTCACCAGCCACAGGAACCAGTAGTTCCAGCCGGTCAGAAAACCCGCCAGCGGGCCGAGGTAATCCTGTGCGTAACGGCTGAAGGAGCCGGCCACCGGGTTGTGTACGGCCATTTCGCCGAGGGCGCGCATGATCACCAGGATCGCCAGACCACCGATGATGTAAGACAGCATGATTGCCGGGCCGGCCATTTCGATGGCCTTGGCCGAACCGAGAAACAGACCGACACCGATACAGGCGCCGAGCGCCATCAGGCGAATGTGCCGTTCACCAAGTTCGCGTTTGAGTGGACCGCCGTTAGCGGTCTCGCCATGGGGCGGGTGATTGCCGACTGGCATGGGGGACTTCCTCGTCTTGTTATTGGATAGACCACCGAGTGTCGAAGCGTCGGCCGATAAGCCATGGCTTCCCGACACCGCGCCGGCCTCGTGGGCGGACGCGTCCTGCAGGTTCGGGCCTGAGGATCAGAGGGGCTGGCAGTATAAAAAGCTTCCCGCAGGAAATTTCACTCTAAAAACCGACATATTCAGCGACAAGCATCGTTATAAATCGGCATTTCGAGACAAACACTCCTGAAAAAACCGGATTATTCACTGCCGAAATGGGCGCCGAGTATTGCACAGCAATGGTGCATCGTCATGCCCCTACCCAAGTCGTATTTACCCGAGAACCGCTCTGTTCCGCCCTTTTCCAGGACCTGCACACCCGTCGCTGCCGGATTGCCCGCCGCGCAGATTTGTTCAGGGTCCAGGCTTCACAATTTTTTCACCCGCGCCAACCACCGACTAAGCTTCAGTCAAGTCCGATCAATCTGCGTGAATGGATCAATCGACTATGGGCGCTTTGTGGCAAACCGATTCGAGTGAAAAAGTGGTTCCGACTGAACGTGTGGATGAAGCGCCTGTCCCTGAGAAACCCCGTCGCAACCGGCATGGGTGGAAGGCTTTCTGGCTGTTGCTGGTGATCATTGCGATTGTGGTGGGCCTGGCCGCGATGAAGGAAATGCGCACCTCGCGTTTTCAATCCCGCGAGGTCAGCCAGTACGCCGCCAAATTGACCTATGAACTGCAACCGGGGCCCAGCGAAGCCATTCGTTATCCGGGCAACGGGCCTTTCGATCTGCGTCTGGGTTACAGCTCGCTGGATGAGTTTCTGCCTCGGCTGCTCAAGCGCAACTACGTGATCACCGAACAGACGCGCTTCTCGCCAGCGCTGCTCGGCTATACCGACAAGGGCCTGTTCGTGCCCTACTCCGAGAAAATCCAGGCCGGGCTGTCGATCACCGATTGCCGCGCCGCGCCGCTGTATCAGTACAACTATCCACAGCAGCTGTATTCGAGTTTCGAGTCGATCCCGCCGGTGGTGGTCAACAGCCTGCTGTTCATCGAAAACCGCTTTCTGCTAGACCCCCAACAACCGCTGGCCAACCCGGCAGTGGACTGGCCGCGCTTCGGCATGGCCGCGTGGTCGCAGGTCGCCAAGTTATTGCACTTGCCGGGACAGTCGGCCGGCGGCAGCACCCTGGCCACGCAACTGGAAAAGTATCGCCACTCGCCTGACGGACGGACGGTGAGCGGCGCCGAGAAAATCCGCCAGATGATTTCCGCCAGCGTGCGAGCCTATCAGGCCGGCCCTGACACCTTGTCGGCACGGCGCAACATCATTCGTGATTACCTCAACAGCGTGCCGTTGTCAGCGGTGCCGGGGCATGGTGAAGTCCACGGTATGGCCGAAGGTTTGCGGGTCTGGTACGGCGCCGACTTCAACGAAGCCAACGCAAAACTGGCGAGCACCGCGACCGATCCGAAGGCCATGGCCGACAAGGGCCTGGCCCTGCGCGAAATGCTCTCGCTGATGATCGCCCAGCGTCGCCCTTCGCATTACCTGACCAAGGGCCGGGAAGAGCTGGCCGACCTCACCGACAGCCACCTGCGGCTGCTCAAGCAGAACGGCGTGATCGACAACGCGCTGGCCGATGCCGCCCTGGCCAGCAAGGTCACTTACCGCGACTGGCAGACCCAGCCGACCATCCAGCCGATCGAGACCAACAAAGGCATCAGCGTCGCCCGCAGCCGGTTGGCCTCGATGCTCAATCGTCCGCTCTACGATCTCGACCGCCTCGACCTCTCGGCCACCAGCACCCTGCAAGGCGAGCTGCAAACCCAGGCCACCGCCTACCTGAAAAAACTCGCCGACCCCGCCTACGCCGCCGAAATCGGCCTGCTCGGCGAACGTCTGCTGACGCCCACCAGCACCACGCAAGTGCGCTACAGCTTCACCCTGTTCGAGCTGACACCGGACGGTTCGCGGGTGCGGGTGCAGACCGACAGCACCGACCAGCCGTTCGACATCAACGAGGGCAGCAAGCTGGAACTGGGCTCCACCGCCAAGATGCGGGTGCTGACCACCTACCTGCAAATCATCTCTGAGCTGCATGACAAGTACGGCGCCATGACCGTGCCGGAGCTGAAGAAAGTGGACGTACCGGATCAGGACCGCCTGACCCGGTGGGTGATCGATTACCTGATCCAGAACAAGGATCACGACCTGTCGAAGATGCTCGGCGCAGCCCTCGACCGCAAATATTCCGCCAGCCCCGGCGAGGCGTTTTTCACCGGCGGCGGGCTGCATGTGTTCCACAACTTTCGCAAGGAAGACAACGGCCGCATGCCGACCCTGCGCGATGCTCTGCGCGAGTCGATCAACCTGCCGTTCATTCGCCTGATGCGCGATCTGGTTCGCTACACCACCTACTCCGGCCCCAACAACAGCGCCGAGCTGCTCAAGGACGATCGCGACCCGCGGCGTCAGGAATACCTCGCCTCGTTCGCCGACCGCGAAGGCACTTCGTTCCTGCTCAAGTTCTGGAAAAAGTACCGGAACAAGGACACCCAGGCCCGCCTCGATACCTTCCTCGACAGCATGCGCCCGACCCCGATCCGCATGGCCGCCGTGCACCGTTACCTGCTGCCCAACGCCAGTCAGGAAGACTTCAACACCTTTGTGCGCTCGCACCTCAAGGGCGTAAAAATTACCGAAAAACTCACCGACGAACGCCTGGAACGGCTCTATCTGGCCTACGGGCCCGGCACCTATGACCTGCCGGATCAGGGCTTCATCGCCAAGGTCCACCCGCTGGACCTGTGGCTGATCGGCTACCTGCTCAACCACCCGGACGCGACCTGGAGCCAGATCGTCAAGGCCAGTCAGTTCGAACGTCAGGAAGTCTACAGCTGGCTGTTCAAGAGCAAGCACAAGGGCGCCCGCGACAGCCGGATCCGCACCATGCTGGAAATCGAGGCGTTCCTCGACATCCATCAGCGCTGGCAGAAAGTCGGCTATCCGTTCGATCACCTGGTGCCGTCGCTGGCCACCGCCATCGGCAGTTCCGGTGATCGTCCCGCCGCGCTGGCGGAGTTGATCGGCACCATCCTCAACGACGGTGTTCGCATGCCGACCTTGCGCATCGACAGCCTGCACTTCGCCGCCGGCACGCCTTACGAAACCAAACTGGTCAATGACCCTCACGTCGGCAAACGGGTGATGCCGTCCGAAGTCGCCACGGCGATGCGTGAAGCGCTTTCGCAAGTGGTGGACTCGGGGACGGCCAAACGTGTTTCCGGCAGTTTCAAACTGAACGATGGAACACCGCTGACCATGGGCGGCAAGACCGGTACCGGTGACAACCGCATCGAAGCCATCGGTTCCGGCGGACGCATTTTGAGCTCCAAGTCGATCAACCGTACGGCGACCTTCGTGTTCTACATCGGCGACCACCATTTCGGCACGCTCACCGCATTCGTGCCGGGGCGCTCGGCGGAGAACTTCAAGTTCACCTCGGCCCTGCCGGTGCAGGTGCTCAAGGGCATGGCGCCGATTCTGATGCCGTACTTGCAGCCGGGCAGTGATTCACAGTGCCTTGCACCGCAGACACCTACTGTGGCATCCGCTTCATTTGAAGCCGATGCCGGGTAGTAGTTATGTGTTTTATGCATTTCAATATTCAATCATTAACGTATTAATCCGACACCGAGACAGCAGGCTTTTAAACTAATTAATCAGGACTTTGAACGTTAGGCTGAGAACTCTTTACTTATTCAAGGCCTGCACAATGACTGCAACATCCACATATAAAGGGCAACATTACGACTTAATTAAATCGCGGATCGATCCGGTATTCAGCGATATGCAGTTGCACCGTGCCCGAGCGCTGGCAAAGACATCGCCAAACCGTGAGTCGTGGATGATCGCGACGCCAGCAGCCAGGCTGGAACGCCTGTCCGACGATAACCGTCGCGCCTGGGGAGCGCAGAATCGCATCGACCGCCTGCTCGGCCGTCTCCAGGACATTTACGCCTTTGCCGAACCGCTGCTGAAAGCGAAGTTGCTTGAACAGTTCAATATCGACGTCGACGTCAGGAATACCTATGTAAGGCTTTACGCTGCAGCAACAACACCCTGGTATGCGATTGATATCGCGAAGGGTTCCAAAGCCCGTACCGTTTCAATGCTTGACGCTGCGTTGCAGAACTTCGCGCGCGATGAAACTTATCAACACTACTCAACATTCATTATAAAAACCGACGCTGTCCGTGACTTGTTCGATATCTCGCCAATTGGCAAGACCCTGAGTGTGAGTCAGTTTCAGGCATTGTGCCGGCAACTGGACATCGGAGCGCAGTACAGGGCCCATCTCGACACAATCCTGCTGAATCCGGAACCGGTTGCCGAAACCTATTTGCGTACAAGGGTCGAGCAAAGCCTGCAAGCCGCACTGAAGGCTGCCGCCCGCATGGCGCAGATCAAAAAGGACATTGGCCCCGGCGCCTATGCGCTGATTCGCGACCTTTTGCTGGGCCGGCAGAACCTGACGCTCGATGGTCAGGCCATGTGCGTGTGCGATCTGGGCATGATGGACCTGACCCTGACCGGGGTCGTGATCATCCGCCCCGATCCGGCGCAGGCGCAACACTCGCAGAAAATGATTGCCTACGTGCCGCACGACCCCGATCACCCGCTCAAGGAATATGCCTCCACACTGGCATTCATGGACGAGTTGACCCGCCAGTTGCGGGCAGACAGAACGTTGCCGTCTTCGGGTATCGGCTACCGGACGTTTTTCAGTCAGTTTGTCGACCACGAACAGCGCGGTCATTTTTTCGCCGGACTCGAACAGCGCCTGACCTTCGTCAAATGGTATGCGAAGGAACCGGGTGACGCCCGACCGTCCTGGCGGGAAACGCCGGTCGAGAAGCCTCAACTGCAATTCAGCGCACCACCGATCACAGCGCCTCTGTGGACTTATCTCTACCGACAACGGCTCAACAAAATCCTCAATGACGCACGCAGCATCGCCGTGTCGACTGCCGACGCCGACAACAACGCACGCTGGGCCTGGTGGGAGAATTTCAAGAAGATCGCCTCGGACATCTTCAATGCCGCGCTACTGGTCCTGACGCCATTCGTTCCGGGACTGGGCGAACTGATGTTGGCCTATACCGCTTATCAACTGACCAGCGAAGTCGTTGAAGGCGTGGTCGACCTCACTCACGCCCACTGGGCCGACGCGGCGCAACACGTGGTCGGCGTGGTGACCGATGTGATTGAGTTCGCCGCATTGGGTGCCGGCCATGCCATCGGCAGTTCATTTCGCCTCAAGCTTTCCCCGTTTGTCGAGAACATGAAACCGGTTCAGTCGTTCGACGGCAAGACCCGGCTCTGGAATCCCGACCTGACACCTTACGAGCAACCGGCGCTGGCTCCGCCCGACACCTCCAGGCCAGATGTCCTGGGCTTGCATCACCATGCCGGAAAGACCGTTCTGCCCCTGGAGGGCAAGCATTACGAGGTGAAATACGATCGCAACAGCGGCCATCATCGCGTTCAGCACCCCGTTCGGCCGCAGGCCTATTCTCCGCAGTTGCGGCACAACGGCCAGGGGGCATGGACTCACGAAGCGGAAACCCCACAAGATTGGGAAGGGCCGACGCTGATGCAGCGCCTGGGGCATTCCGTGGCGGGATACACCCAGGCCGAGCAGGAGAACCTGCGCGCCATCAGTGGCACCCCACCTGCAGCCTTGCGCAGGATCCATGTGGAAAACACGTCTCCCCCACCGCTGCTGGCCGACACGGTGACGCGCTTCAATACCTGGGAGGAAGCGAAAAGCCTCAGTCAGCGGATTCGTACCGGCCAGCCGCTGGATCCGGCCTCATACTGGTTCGAGCGCATGGCACCGGACCTGCCCGGCTGGCCCGCCGACAAGGCCTTGAAGGTCTTTGAGAACGGCGATACAAGCGGTGGCTTTCGCAAGTATGGAAATCCCCAGGCACCGGATGCTCAGACGCTCGGCATCAGTGTCTCGGACATGATGGCTGGCAGATTGCCGGAACGGTTGGCGGACTTCCTTGACGATGCCGACATGAAATCTTTGCTGGGCGGCAACTACCCCAAGGCCGAACGGGCACAGGCCTTGCGCAACCAACTGGCCGATGCCGCGCAAAGGCGCCTCCCGGAAATTTTCGACTACCAGTACCGGCTCAAGGATTACAACGGCGATGCGCGTATCCAGTTGCTGCAACGGCAGTATCCGCCATTGCCTTCCAGGGTCGCTGAAATCCTGCTGTCAAAGGCAACCCCCGACGAACAGAACGTGATGCTCGAAGAACATCGAATTCCCCTGCGCCTGAAGGATCAGGCACGGGAAAGCGCTTTCGAGGTGATGGCCGCACGCGCGGTCGAAGGCCTGCACGAGCCAGCGCTGCTGGGCCTGGACACCGAACGCCTCGTGCTCAACACCCTGAAAGTCCATACCCACACCTTCGCCGATTTGCGCATTGAGGTACGCGCCGGCACTTACGACGGCCCCTTGCGCTGCAGCGCCGGCGCCCCGGACGCAGCCCAACAGCGAATATTGATCAGGGACGAGTACGGCCGTTACGAGGTGCGCAACGGCGCGCACATTGAACGCAATAATCTGTACGAAGCCATTCTGTTGGCCCTGCCTTCCGAACTGCGCAACACACTGGGATATCGACCCGGGCAGGGAGAACGGTTCAGGCAATGGCTGATCGCCAAAACCGAGCCGCCGGCCGAACGTCGGACCCTGCTGGCCCGACCACCGATCCGTCCGGTCGTACCGCTGGAAACCGGATTGTTGCTGCGCGGTGGCTGGCTGTCCAAAGGCGCTCGAACCGTGGAAGAGAAAGTGCAGAATCTCTATCCGCATTTCAATGAAGCGCAAGTCGCAGCGTTCACCCGGTCGCTGCAGCGCAACGGCGATCCCCACGCCGGGATCGAACGCCTTGAGCGCGAACTGAATAGCCTGAAACAGAAACTCGAACAATGGCGGCAGAGTTTTCTGAGCAGCTGGGACGCCGACAGTCCCGACACTAACCTGCCCAGGTCCTACTTCGACTATCTGCACAGGGGCGGTCGTGACATCGCCGATCGGCTGCTGGAATGTTTCGAGCGAAAGTCCGAGTTGTTCGGCGAGCGCTTCACCAGCCTGGAAAGTGGCTATGCGCTGGACCTCTCCAGCGGATACCTGTCTCGCGATCTCCAGCGCTGGTGGCGACAACTGCCGGACGGTTTGAAACCCTGGCTCGATCAGATCACCACCCTGAGTGTGGATGGATCGAGATTTTCCCCGGATGCAACCGGTTTGTTGAAAGACTTTCGCCATTTGCGGCAGTTCAGCGCCCGAAATTGCGGACTGCATGCCTTGCCCGATGGCGTCGGTCAGATGCGCCTGCTGGAAACCCTGCGCCTGAACAACAATCAGATCCGCCTGACGCCTGCGGTGGTGGAGCAACTGCGCAATCTGACACGCCTGGAAACCCTGCGCCTGGACAACAATCCACTGGGCCTGCCACCGGATATCGGACGGATGCCGAGACTCAAGGTGTTGAGTCTGGTCAACACACAGATCAGTGACTGGCCCGTGGGGCTGTTCTTGAAAGCCCGGCCACGGGGTTTTTTCCTGGATCTGAGGTCAAATCCGATTACGCAGATGCCCCAGGTTGCTCCGGGGTCCGACAAGGCATGGCTGATTGCGCGTACTCGCCTTCATGGAGAAAGGTTGTCGACTTCGGCGCGTGCAACCTTCGAGACCTACCGGACGTCAGTGGGGATATCCGCCCATGAAACTTACTCCACCGCCGCCGAAGACCTACTCCAGCAGTGGCCCATTTCCCTGGATACCTCGCTGGCGCAAGACAGCGCGGGCATCGGCGCCTATCGCGGCGAAGCGTGGCATGCGGTGGCCAGCGAGCCCGATTCAGACGGCTTTCTGAAAGTGCTGCAGGCCCTGACCCGCTCCGCCGATTATCTGGCCGGTGATAAGGCGCGGGATCAATTGACCGACCGGGTCTGGCGGATGATTGCCGCCATGGACATCGACACCCGATTGCGCGAAGACCTGTTTCTCATGTCGACCGATCCTGAAGGCTGCGAGGATGCCAGTGCCCAGTTGTTCAACAACATGGGCATACGGGTGCTGGCGTCCGAAGCCCGATTGTTCTCCACCAGTCACGCCGAGCTGGAGCGCAAACTGGTGACACTGGCCAAGGGGGCGGCACGCCTGAGACAAGTGAGCGAAATCGCCCGAGACGACATCAAGGCTCGCAACGGCGATCCCGATGAGGTCGAGGTTCACCTGGCCTACGAAACGGGGCTGGCCAAACGCCTGGATTTGCCCTGGCAGTCCGAAGCCATGAAATTTCGTCCGGTCGCCGGTGTCGACGACGAGACCATCGCCGAGGCCTACGACAGGATCATCGGCCAGGAGGCCGGCGACGGGCTGGTCAACCAAATGATCGAGCAACCGTTCTGGGGCCAATATTTGCGCGAAACCTGGCCAGGAGAACTCCTCGCCAACACCCGCGCTCATCAGGCAAAGGGCGACCTGCTGATCGATTTGCAGGCGGCCCAGCACGACTGGGTTGAAGCGGCGCACTTGCCACCGCAGCAACAGTACCTGCGCAGGCACGCACTCAGCGAGCTGGCGCGCCAATTGTCGATACCCGATCAAGAGGTGTTCACAGAAGAGAAGATAAGCGAGGAAACCTATTCTCGCTGGTTGGAGGCCATCGGTGATCAGGAGAAGGAACTGCCCAGAACGCTGACACGCGAGGCCATGGTTCGGGCGGGGATCTGATCCCACTCGACGGAGCCGTGAAGGCGTGGATCGATTGCCTTCACGGTACAACGGTGGCCAGGCCTACACTTCCGAATCCCAGATCACGGTGACGTTGCCGGCATACCGCCTGGCCCGACCGGGCTGCAACATCTGCTCAAGATAGAACGCCGGTATTTCGAAGTGCAGCGTGCCGGGCGCCCGATCCAGAAAATACCCCGGTTGAAAGACCGTCCCTTGCGCATCATCTGTCAGAGGACGGTGTTTGACCGGTTGGCCCGCCATGTCCGTGATGCCGTGGGGCAGGCTGACGCTCATGTAGACCTGGGGAAATGTCGAGCCGCTTTCGGTATCGCGCAGGGCACAGGCACCGATTCCGCCATGCTCGCACTCGAAGAACATCTTGAATTTCGAAGAGGCCGAAATGTTGAAGGTCTGATCCCGGAACAGGCGTGCCGGCCGGCGTCCTTCCTGCAGCCACGCCTGCCAGCCTCCCTGCGGCACCAGTTCGATCCTGTTGCCGCCGGGCGGCAGGGCGACCTTGAGCACATGCTGGACATCCAGGACAAAGCGAAAGGTCAGGCTCGAATTGTCCGGCAGCATGTTGTCGCCCATGTCAAAGTCGCCGCCCGGCGCGATGGAATAAATCAGTTCGCCCGTGTAAAGCCCCGACGACATGGCCAAAGGGTCGGGAGTACGCAACTCATAGCCCACGTCCAGATAGTCGTAGGACATCCACGGAATCGTGAAGGCGGCGCCCTTGCTGCAGGCCGACTCGTTCGGTGTCCGCCAGAAAAAGGTGTAACTGTCAGGTCCCAGACTGGCCATCGCGCCGCTCTGACAGGCCCCCGGCGCCCCTCCCCATGAGCCTCCGATCCACAATCGGTTATGCCCTTCCTGATCACCGGATGCCCCCGTCAGATTGGCCGCGGTGTCACTCAGGACATACTGTGACCCGAGCGCGCCGATCCGGATCTCCATGGAATGCGACTCCCCTGTCACCACATTCGAGACATTCAGGCTTCGCCACTGCGCCGGTGCCTTGAGCGTCGCCCCGGCACGTGCCGGCGCGCCAGGCTCGATGGGATGGATGGCGGCAAAACGCAGGGGCAACCTGAGACCGGACAGGTTGTACGTCTTGCAATCGTTGACGTAGTTGGCGCAATAGCCGCTTTGCGGGGTCTGGTTGATGAACTGATTGTTGTGCGGATTGGCGGAATCGGGAACGAAGCTGGCTCGTATCTCCTGCGTGACCGCCTGCGCCGGAGACGAGAACACTCCGGCGAGCACTTGCATGAACAACCAACCTTTACCGAACGTCCTGACTGTTCCAAAGCTGAAATCCATTGACCCTTCCTTGCACTGAAAGCCGTGGTGAATTCATGGGGGGTGGTCTTCGGTCAGCCCGCCGGAGCTGCCGCGTTGAAAATGATATTGACGGTGCCGTAGTAATCCCCCGGTTTATAGCCTCCTGCCTGCTCCCTCGGTTCGATCTCCAGCGGCACACGCACCCCGGCCCTCGCGTCTTCGGCCGACACCACTTGCAACGGAACGGGATTGTGGGTGAGCTCCCTGCCGTTGAAAGTCACACGCAAGTTGATGTTTTCCCGAGAGTCCCGGCCATTGGTCAGGTACGGAAAGCCTTCCAGGCGCGCTTCTATGGCACTGCTGTCGTGTTTCACATCAAAGTTGCGCCGCAGTGTGCCCAGCGTCGAGGTGTTCACATTCCAGTGCAGCCGCTGCTCGCGATGTATCCAGTCCGGCTCGCTGGGAATGACATAGAAATTCAACGCAGGAATGTCCACCGAAACGAAGAATTCGATTTCCTCGCGCGCGGCAAACGTCCAGGCGCTCGTCAACGCCAGCCCGCTGGCCGATGTCAGAGCGATCCACTGTCTGATCATTTTCCGATACCCGTTACTTGCATGAATGAACACGTTCGCGCACGCCGGCGAGCGCTGTCACCCGGCGACCCGCAGGTTTTTCTTTGCGTCGCCTTCGACGAGGATGAAGCGGTAATCACGCCCCGGCCGCTTTTCGAATTCAAATGACTTACCGGCCATGACATGGTGCTTGGTGGTCGGCTCGCAATCGGTCTCGTCGGTTTTCGAACAACTCTTGAACTCGTCGATCACGACCACTGTGTTGCCGTTGTTACGCACTTTGTAAGTGCCGGCACGGTCTTCGATCACACTGTCGAATCGCGCGTCGGCCGGACGCACGAAGAAGATCGTGCCGAACCCCGCCATCACGTTTACGCCGGCGGTCAGGGTCTTTTTGTAATCTTCCCGTTCTTCATGAGAGACCGCGAACTCGTCCTCCTTTTCCGGCACTACCGGTATGAAGCGCACCCGGAAATAACGCTCCCTGTCGCGCTCGCCCATGAACAGCAACCGGGTGCCCTGCATGCCCTGGGCCGGGATGATCAAACGGGCGGGGCTGGCCATCAGGCCATCCCGGGCACTGGCATCGGCCTGCACCTTGACCGGCACTTCGGAAGACGTGCCATCGGCGTTGTAAATGATTTCCAGCACATTGATCTTGACGAACGCCGTGCTGTCACCGCTGTTGTATACCCGTTTCAGATAGGTACTTTTATCGCCGGCCAGATAGTCGTAGACCACTCCGATATTGATGTTCGGGCCGGCGTAGGCACTTTGGAAAAGCAGACCTGCCACCAGCAGAGCAACGAGTTGTTTCATTAGCAGAACCTCGATTTGAGTACAGTGACTCGATCAGATTTCCGAATCCCAAATCACCACGACCGTACTGGAATACCTGTTTCCACGATCAGCCTTGAGTATTCGTTCGGTGTTAGCCTTGTCGATTTCGAAATGCAGGGTTCCGGGCTTGCGATCGACATAGATTCCCGGTTGAAAAACGATGGCCCTCGACTCCTGCGGGAACAGTTCCTGTCGCTTGACTGGCCGTCCACTGGTGTCGGTCAAACCGTTGGGCAGGGTCACACTGACGATGATCGGTGTGCCGTAACTGGTCCCCTCATTCCATAATCCACAGGCCGTTACCGTTCCGGAGCCGCACTCCAGGTACATCTTGAATCTGGAACTGGCGGATATATGGAAGGTTTGGTCACTGAACAGCCGTTGCGGGACCTGCCCCGAATTCAACCAACGCTGCCACCCGCCTTCGGGCTGCAGCGTGATCCGGTTGCCACCCGGTGGCAGATCCACTTTCAGCGTGTGCTGCACATCCAGCACAAAATCCAGCGTCAGGCTGCCGTCATCCGCCCCCAGGAACGGTCCCATGGTGAAGTCGGCACTGCCCCGGCCGACACTGTAGGTCAGCGATCCGGTGTACAGCCCGGAAGACATGTTCAAGGGATTCGGCGTGCGTAACTCATAGGCAATATCGAGGTATTCGAACGACATGTGCCCGACATCGAATGCGGCCGTCTTGATGCACATTCCCGGCTGGGGTGTTTTCCAGAAAAACTGGTAGGTGGTAGGACTGAAAAAGCCAACGCCGCTGTACTCGCAAGGCGGCGGTGCGTATACCCAGGAGTTGCCGGTCCACAACTTTCGATGCCCCTCGAGCACATCGGACTGCCCCGTCAGTTCGGTGACCGGTTTGCTCAGTTGGAACCTGGACCCGATACCACTGATGCGCACTTCAACGACGCTCGATTCCTGAGTCTCATGATTGGTCACATTCAACTGACGCCACTCGGAGGGCGCTTTTACCCACACGCCGTTATTGGCAAACAACGGGCTGACGGTGCTGAAGCGAATCGGCACCTGAATACTGAACATGTTGTTATCCGCGCACTGAGCCGGATAGCTCGCGCAATAACCGCTGTTCGGCGTCTTGTTAATGAACACGTTTTTGTGGGGTTGCGACGAATCAGGCTGGAACAGTGCCCGGATTTCCTGACTCGCCGCCTGCACCCCCGACATGCCCAGCACCGCTGACAAGCCCAGCCAATATGCTGTTGTCTTCATGGTTCAGCCCGCCTTCTGATCAGTGAACGTGGCATCGGCGAGGGTGTCGGGGCTGCACCGCAGATCCCCGATCATCAGCACGTTGTTTTCCACCCGCCCCTGTTCAGGATCGAGGCGGAACTGGCACAGCAATTGATCGGCGTAGCGGACTTCGAGGGTCGGTGAACCTGCATTCATCTCCATGGAGAAGAATCCATCCACTTCGCTCACTCCACGGCTGGCGTGATTGATGACGTGGTGCCCCTTGAGCGGACGCCCGTGAGGATCGAGCAGGCGGCCCAGCACGGTCAGGGTTTTCATCACACGTATCTTCCTGTACTCCACGCCGCCCTTGTTCAGGTGATAACGGGTGCGCGTCGGCTCGATGGACGCTGCCGGCACATCATTGCCTTCGAAGTCGAAGCTCACAGAGCTGTTCTTGTAAGCCGTGAGGGGAATAAAGTTGCGACCCGGCCGCAAGGCCGCACTGCCACCGCTCAAGTCATCGGCGCGCAGGGCGATGCCGTCGATATCGGACTCGACATCCACGATCATTCCCGCCCCCCTCCCCTGATGCTGGCTGGTCATCACGATCTGCTGTGCGCCGATCGCGACCGTGCTGTCGAGGTTCAGGCCGCCGGTGTAATTACCGTTATAGGACGAGCGCTGGAGGAAACCATCGCCATTGATCGTGTCGGTGCTGAAATACGCCTGACCGTTCAAGCCGACTCCGTAAGTGTCGGTGATCACGGTGCCCGCCACGCTTTGCAGTACGTGGTTTTCAAGGGTCTTGCGGTAACCAAGGGAGGCGTTGTTGTCGCGGCTGCCATCGCGGGCCGTGCGCGTGCCGATGCTGCCGGAAACCTGCTGGCCAGGGCCGCCCAGCGCCACGTTGAGACTCAGGTCAACGCCCCGGTTGCGCGCATCGCCGCTGCTAAAACTGCCGGGGCGATCAAACACGGACAACCGCCAGTTCGAATCACTGCCGAACACGGTGGTGCGTTGGGTCCAGCCCAGGTCAACGCCGACGCCCTCGACATTGCCTTCACTGTGAGACACTCGGGCGTTGAGCGAGCTGTTGCGGCTGATACGGTGATTGAGCGCCAGCGAAGAGTTGCTGGTCTGCCCGACGAACACATTGCGCTGACGAATGCGCGTGCCATCCGGCAAGGTGTCGTAAAGATCGGTGGTGTCCAGCCAGCTGCGGTTGTGGCTGATCACCAGGCTGCCGGCGCCGTAGTTGTACAGGCCCTGCAGGTCGAGGCCGGTGCCGTGGTCTTCGGTCTGGTAGAAGTTGGCGTACACACTGGTGCTGCTGGCCAGAGTCCAGTCGATAGAAGTGCCGTACTGCAGTTTCTCCCGAACCTGGCGCGCCGACATCCCGAGGATGACCCGTGGGTGCAGCAAGTAGTTGAGCGAAGCGCCGGCCGTGGCATCACCGCTGGCCTGCTTGTCCCAGTTGCTGAGCAACTTGGTCTCCTGACCGGCAAACAGGTTGTAGCGCCAGCGCTCATCGGGGTTGCGCCAGTTGTTCGGCTTGTAGACCAGCTCCTGGGTGGTCGAGGTGGTCTGGCCATCTTCGATCAGGCGCACCTCCACCTCATAAATGCCACCGGGCAATGGCCGGGTGTCCAGGGTCTGTAATCCGGCGGGCACCGACTGGGTATTGATCAGCAGTCCATCCCGGTAGATTTCCACCGATGCCTGACGGTTGGCGGTGACGTAGATCGGGTAGACGCTGGGATTCTGCAAGTCGATCGCCAGGCTGTCGGAACTGCCGTACATCACGCCCACGGTGGTATCGGGGCTGGTGCCGAAAGAACGCGGCTGACGGGTCAGGCCTTCCGAAGTGGGCGTGAAATAGCCCAGCCGCAGAAAACGGCCTTGCAGTTCGCGCTGTGTGTGCAGCTCGTAGACGGCGTGGTAGAGCTGGTCGTCGGGGCCTCCGAGACGGGCCAGCTGCATGTTGAACGTCTGGCTCCAGTTGCCCAGGCTGCTGCTGGCTTCCAGACCGAACCGACCGCCCAGATCCTGCTCCTGGCCACCGTTCAGATTGAGTTGGTTGCGCACGATCAGACCGGTACTGCCTCGTTCCGGCTGCTCGTGAAAACGCTTGGCCTCGGTATCGCGCTCGGCATTTTCAGTCAGGATGGAAACCAAAGAGTTTTCCAGGTTGTAATGCACCGCCAGCATTTGCTCGGGGCATTGACCGGTGCAGGATCCAAGCGCTACGCCGGGCTTGAGGTAGCTCGCCCATTTTTCCCGTTCGGCGGCGCCGAAACGGTTTTCGCTGGTATCGGTAAATTCAAGCAAGGTGAGGCGGTCATCGCGAGACAGCACGATCATCGTTTCACCCAGCGGCTGTTGGTCAAGCTCGACCCGGACGGCCAGAGGGACATCAAAAAAGTGCTCCTCGAAGTCTTTCGGCAAACCTTTGGCCTGCGCGAGCAAACTACGCGGTGTCGTACCGGCAAGTTCGGGGGCCGCTACTGCGCCAACACAAAACAACAACGCAAGCGCAGCCGCGATGGGGGTCATCGGGAACATGAACACGGACTCTGATTGCGAACGGAAAAAGTCCGGCTGACAGGCATTCGCCTCAGTCAGCCGGCTTTTGTTACTTCACGGGTTAGAGCGCGCCGCCGATCGGAGGAACCGCGTCGAACATCATGGTGACCGCGCCGGTGTAATCCCCCGGAGTGAAGTCGGTGCCGGAAGCGGTAATGCGCAACGGCGCACGATAGTTCACATCGGACTCGGCTTCGCCCACGACCATTTGCGGAGTCTGGGTCAGCACCTTGCCGTTGAATTCGACTTTCAGATCGATAGCGCTCGAACCGCCGATCAGTTTCGGCACACCTTCGAGGGAACCGTGAACCGAACCGTTGTTGTTGCGCACATCGAAGAAGCCTTCCACCGGTTTCATGGTGCCGGTGATCGGGCTGAAGCTCATGTCCTGATCCTTGTTGACCAGATCAGCATCCGTCGGCACCACATAGAAACCATTGGTCGGCACATGTGCCACCAGGCTGATGGAGTGACGTGCCTCACCGGCGGCGAAGACCACGGAAGAGCTCAAAGCCAGAACAGCCAGCGGAGCAGCGAAAGCGATTTTCTTGAACATCGGTCATTACCTGTTTTCTTTTAAAGGATCGAAGCGTTGAACGTTCAAGTCATTCAAGCCAACAAGGGCTTTATTGATCCTGAGTTTCAACGCCGGGGCATGATCGACTGTTCACTCTGGAATGTAAGCAGGCAACTTCCCACAAGCTTGTAGTTAAAACAGCTCATAGCCAGAAAGAAAAAACGCAATATTTTCAACATTCAAAACAATAGCTGTAAGTCATACCCTACCTACAGTTTCAGACAAAAAACCATACAGCATTTTCAACTAACCAATGCGGGGATAATTGCACTTTCTAGAGCATCTACTCAATCACTTATAGAGTTTAAACTTTAACTTTTTAGTCATTGATACAAATATTTCGTGGTGTTTCCGAATGGGGGAAATGCGCCTCCAGGTCTGCACGCCGCTCGTCAGGGCGGAGGCGCGCTCGGTAAAAAACCGCTTGCCCACACCAAAAGATATATCTTAAGTTGTATCTAAATACGACGAGAGAAGACTGAAATGAGAGACCATCATTCCCCCCACCGCGACCACGGTGACAGCCGTGACGGCTTCGAAAAACGCCATGGCCGAGAGCGCGGCGGTCGCGGCCCGCGGGTATTCGCCCCCGGCGATCTGAAATTGCTGTTGCTGGCGCTGATCGCTGAACAGCCGTGCCACGGCTATGACCTGATCCGCCAGATCGAAACCATGTTCGACGGCGCCTACAGCCCCAGCCCCGGCGTGATCTACCCGACCCTGACGTTTCTCGAAGAAAGCGAAATGATCACCGGCGACGCCGAGGGCGGCAAAAAGCGCTACAGCGTCACCGAAGCCGGCCGCCAGTCCCTCGGCGAGCAAGCTGTGGCGCTGGACGGCGTGCGCATGCGCATCGACGTCAGCAAGCGCTCATTGCGCGGCCACGACCGGCCGCCGGAAATCCATGAAGCGGTGCACAACCTGCGACACGCCCTGCAAATGCACCACGGGCGCTGGAGCCCGGAAGAAATCCTGCGAGTGCGCGACCTGCTCAACGACACCGCCAAAGCCATCGTCGACGGCCCCGCCGTTCAATCTGCCCCGGAGAAAGCCGAATGACTGAAGTCCAGACCCAAGGCATCCACCGTGTGATGCATGAAATCAAACGCCGCCGACTCGAGGTGTTGCGAGTGGTCGACCTGACCCCGCGCATGCGCCGCATAACCCTCGGCGGGCCGGAACTGGCAGGCTTCGTCAGCCTCGGTACCGACGATCACGTCAAACTGCTGTTCCCGCAGAACGCCGAACAGGCCGCCGCGCTGGAAACCCTGGTGCTGGGTGCCGGCAAGAGCGACGTGCCGATGCCGCCGATGCGCGACTACACCCCGCGCCGCTACGACCTCGACAAGCTTGAACTGGACATCGACTTCGTCCTGCACGGCGACGGCCCTGCCTCGACCTGGGCTGAACAGGCCAAGCCGGGGCAGTTCCTGCACATCGGCGGTCCGCGAGGCTCGATGATCGTGCCGGACATCTTCGACAGTTACCTGCTGATCGGCGACGAGACCGCCCTGCCCGCCATCGCCCGCCGCCTCGAAGGCCTGGCGGCCAATCGCAAGGCGCTGGTGGTGGTCGAAGTGGAAAACGGCAAGGAACAGCAAATCCTGGAAAGCGCGGCTCAGGTCAACGTGATCTGGGTCTTGCGCGAGGGGGGCAAAGACAATCTGCTGGCCACCGTCAAACAATTGCAGGTGCCCAAGGGCAATCTGTATGCGTGGGTGGCGACGGAAACCAAAGTCTCGCGGCAGATCCGCCGGGTGCTGCTCGATGAGCACGGGCTGGATGAGCAGTTCGTCAAAGCCGTCGGTTACTGGCGTGCCGAAGGCTCCGAGCAAGAGTGACTAAAAGTGGCGGCGCTATTGGCGCCGCCCTTGCCAACGGTCGATTCCCATCACCAGCAACGCCACCAGCACAAACCCCGCCAGAATCCCCCCGGCATTGACGAATACCTGTGGATACCCCAGCAGCGCCACGTCAATGAACGGATAGGCGTAAGCCCCCAGCAGATGCCCGCGCAGCAGCGCATAGGCGAAGTACACCAGCGGATAAATCAGCCACAGCGGCAGATGCTTCAGACGCAGGGTGCCCTTCGGCACGCACAGCCACCAATAGGCCAGGAACACCAGCGGCATCACGTCGTGGAGCAATTCGTCAGCGATAAACTGCCAGCCCTGCGGGTGCCACAGATGCCGCAGCAGAATGCTGTAGGCCAGGCCCACCACGGCAATGCTCACGGCAATCGCGCTGCTGACCCAGGGTTGCAGAAACCAGCGCCGTGCAGCGGATTCGCGATCGGTCACCGCGCAGGTCAGCACCACCGCCACCAACGTGTTGGTGATCACGGTGAAGTAACTGAAGAAACTCACCAGCCCGCCCAGCAGACTGGCGCCGACGCTCAGGCGTGCGAAGAAAATCAGGTACAGCTGAATCCCCAGCCCGGCCCAGCCCAATACCGCGGCCGAAGTGATCAGGCGTCGCCGCCATACGGCGTTCATCTCAGAGCGGACGCTTGGTGCGCATCAGCTTCACGTACAGGCGTTCGACCTTTTCCCGCGCCCATGGCGTCTTGCGCAAAAAGGTCAGGCTCGACTTGATGGTCGGATCGCTCTTGAAGCAACGAATGTCGATGCGCTCGGCCAGCCCCGACCATTCGTAATGGGTCACCAGTGCATTGAGGATCTGTTCGAGGGTCACGCCGTGCAGCGGATCGGGGTTATGGTCGTTCATGCCGGGCCTTTGGGCGAAGTGAAAATGCAGAAGCCGCGCACCTTAGCCGAGGGCATGGGCGGGTGGAAGGCCTTGGGTTAAATGTAGGCCAACCGGAGAAGATCGCAGCCTGCGCCAACGCCCGCAATGCGCTGTATTGCCGCACTGTTACCGAATCCGAAAGGGTTCATGTCTGCAAAAGCACTTTGTGTTTTTGTAACGGGACATTATCCTGCCGCCCTTCTGCTGAACCGCTTCACTGCCTGCGTCAAATCGTAGCGGCCAGCTTATCCCCCAAAAAGATCAAGAAAGACCCTATTCATGCCCGATTTTCCGTTCTCCCGAGACAGCGCTATCTCCACGCTGCGCCTGCTCGGTGGCTGCACCGCTCTTGGCCTCGCCACCTGCACCCAGGCCGCCCCGGCCTTCGACAGTGAATCCCCGTGGATGCTCGGTGACTGGAACGGCACCCGCAGCGAACTCGCGGCAAAAGGTATCGACTTCAAGCTCGACTACACCGGCGAGATGGGCAGCAATCTGCACGGCGGCTACGATCACGACCGCACCGCGCGTTACAGCGATCAATGGGGCCTCGGCACGCATCTGGACCTGCAAAAACTGCTGGGCTGGAACGATGCCGAATTCCAGCTGACCGTGACCAAACGCAGTGGCAACAACATCAGCAACGACCGCATCAACGACCCGCGCGTCGGCGGTTTCACTTCCGCCCAGGAAGTCTGGGGTCGTGGCCAGACCACGCGCCTGACGCAGATGTGGTACCAGCAGAAATTCTTTGATCAGAAGCTCCACATCAAGGTCGGCCGCTTCGGTGAAGGCGAAGACTTCAACAGCTTCCCGTGCGACTTCCAGAACCTGGCGTTCTGCGGCTCGCAGGTCGGCAACTGGGTCGGCGGCATCTGGTACAACTGGCCGGTCAGCCAATGGGCGCTGCGCGTCAAATATCACCTGACGCCAGAGTTGTACGCGCAAATCGGCGCCTACGAGCAGAACCCGTCGAACCTTGACCGCGGCAACGGCTTCAAGCTCAGCGGCAACGGCACCCAGGGCGCGATCCTGCCGATCGAACTGGTGTGGAAACCGAAGCTCAACGGCCTGCCGGGCGAATACCGCGCCGGTTACTACTACAGCAACGCCAAGGCCACCGACGCCTATAAAGACAGCAACGGCCAGCCGGCGGCCCTGAGCGGCGAGGCCTATCGCAGCGCTTCGAGCAAACACGGCGTGTGGCTCGGCGTGCAGCAGCAGATCACCAGCGTCGCCAGCGACAATTCCCGCGGCTTGAGCGTGTTCGCCAACGGCACGATGCACGACAAGAAGACCAACGCCATCGACAACTACGTCCAGGCCGGCGTGGTCTACAAAGGCCTGTTCGACGCCCGCGCAAAAGACGACATCGGTTTCGCCCTGGCCCGCGTCCACGTCAACCCGGCCTACCGCAAGAACGCCGAAGCGACCAACCAGGCCCGTGCCGTCTATGACTACGACGATCCGTCCTTCCTGCCACCGCAGGACACCGAATACAGCGCCGAACTCTATTACGGCGTGCACGTCACCAACTGGCTGACCGTGCGCCCGAACCTGCAATACATCCGCCATCCGGGCGGTGTGGACAAGGTCGATGACGCGCTGATCGGCGGGATCAAGATTCAGTCGTCGTTCTAATCCCATGCAGGACTGAGCCGCCTGGAGGCGACTCAGTCCTGCACAGGAAATTCGATAGCTACACAAGTTTTTATCTGAACCATGCCCGCGCCCAATCGTCATCTACAGTGACTACAGCGCGGGACTACTTGAAACGTCACGGAGAACCACACTATGAGCACCGAAAGTGCTTCGAGTCGAGGCCGTCTGCTTCCGAGCCTGCTCGGCATTCTGCTTCTACTGATGGGCCTGGCCATGCTGGCCGGGGGAATCAAGCTGAGCACGCTCGGCGGCTCGCTGTACTACCTGCTGGCCGGTATCGGCATCACGCTGACCGGCATGCTGCTGCTGATGCGCCGTCGCGCGGCACTGGGCCTGTACGCCATCGTGCTGTTTGCCAGCACCGTCTGGGCGCTGTGGGAAGTCGGTCTGGACTGGTGGCAACTGGTGCCGCGTCTGGCGCTGTGGTTCGTCCTCGGCTTCGTGATGCTGCTGCCATGGTTCCGTCGTCCGCTGCTGCTCGCAGGCCCGGCGCCGATGGGCACCGGCGGCCTGACCGTGGCCGTGATTCTGGCCGGCGTCACCGCCCTGGCCAGCCTGTTCACCCACCCGGGCGAAACCTTTGGCGAACTGGGTCGCGACACCGCCGACACCACCAGCACCGCCCCGCAAATGCCGGACGGCGACTGGCAGGCCTATGGCCGCACCGAATTCGGTGACCGTTACTCGCCACTCAAGCAGATCACTCCGGCCAACGTCGGCAAGCTGCAAGAAGCCTGGCGCATCCAGACCGGCGATCTGCCGACTGCTGATGACCCGGTGGAGCTGACCAACGAAAACACCCCGCTCAAAGCCAACGGCATGCTCTACGCCTGCACCGCCCACAGCAAAGTGCTGGCGCTGGACCCGGACACCGGCAAGGAACTGTGGCGCTTCGACCCGCAGATCAAGAGCCCGGTCGGCTTCAAGGGCTTCGCCCACATGACCTGCCGTGGCGTGTCGTACTACGACGAAGCCGCTTACGCCAAGTCTGAAAACGCTGCGTCCGCCGTCATCTCCGAGGCCGGCAAAGCCGTCGCCCAGGCATGCCCGCGTCGCCTGTACCTGCCAACCGCCGATGCTCGCCTGATCGCACTGAACGCCGACACCGGCAAAATCTGCGAAGGCTTCGGCAACAAAGGCGTGGTCGACCTGACTCAAGGCATCGGCCCGTTCACCCCGGGTGGCTACTACTCCACCTCGCCAGCCGCGATCACTCGCGATCTGGTGATCATGGGCGGTCACGTTACCGATAACGAATCGACCAACGAGCCGTCCGGCGTGATCCGCGCCTACGACGTGCGCGACGGTCATCTGGTATGGAACTGGGACAGCAACAACCCGGACGCCACCGAACCCTTGGCTCCAGGCCAGACCTACAGCCGCAACTCGGCCAACATGTGGTCGCTGGCCAGCGTCGATGAAAAACTCGGCATGGTCTTCCTGCCACTGGGCAACCAGACACCGGACCAATGGGGCGCCGACCGCACTCCAGGCGCCGAGAAATTCAGCGCCGGCATCGTCGCGCTGGACCTGGCCACCGGTAAAGTGCGCTGGAACTACCAGTTCACCCACCACGACCTGTGGGACATGGACGTCGGCAGCCAGCCAACCCTGCTGGACATGAAAACCGCCGACGGCATCAAGCCTGCGCTGATCGCCCCGACCAAACAGGGCAGCCTGTACGTACTCGACCGTCGCGACGGCACACCGATCATCCCGATCCGCGAGATCCCGGTTCCGCAAGGCGCCGTGAAAGGCGACCACACCGCACCGACCCAGGCCCGTTCGGACCTGAACCTGCTGGCCCCGGAACTCACCGAAAAAGCCATGTGGGGCGCCAGCCCGTTCGACCAGATGCTGTGCCGCATCCAGTTCAAGGAACTGCGCTACGAAGGCCAATACACGCCTCCGTCGGAACAGGGCAGCCTGATCTATCCGGGTAACGTCGGCGTGTTCAACTGGGGCGGCGTCTCGGTCGACCCGGTTCGCCAGATGCTGTTCACCAGCCCGAACTACATGGCCTTCGTCTCGAAAATGGTGCCTCGCGAAAAAGTCGCGGCCGGCAGCAAACGCGAGAGCGAAACCGCTGGCGTGCAACCGAACACCGGCGCGCCATACGCGGTGATCATGCACCCGTTCATGTCGCCACTGGGCGTACCGTGCCAGGCCCCGGCCTGGGGCTACGTCGCCGGTATCGACCTGACCACCGGCAAAGTCGTCTGGAAACGCAAAAACGGCACCAGCCGCGACAGCTCGCCAATCCCGATCGGCTTCACCCTGGGCGTGCCAAGCATGGGCGGCTCGATCGTGACTGCCGGCGGCGTCGGCTTCCTCAGCGGCACCCTGGACCAGTACCTGCGCGCCTACGACGTGAACACGGGTAAAGAGCTGTGGAAATCGCGTCTGCCTGCGGGTGGTCAAGCGACTCCGATGACCTACACCGGCAAGGACGGCAAGCAATACGTCCTGCTCGTAGTGGGTGGTCACGGCTCGCTGGGCACCAAGATGGGTGACTATGTGATTGCTTACAAACTGCCGGAATAAGTTGTAACGGCAGTAAGAAAGAAGGCGACGCCCTGTGAGGGGCGTCGCCTTTTTTTGTGGGCTGCGTTTTCCTACACGGGATGTGTATGTCCTACAGACAGGGTATTTGCAGGGGATGTTTCTGACATGTCGCGTCGGTTGTCCCTAGGAAACGGGGTGGATAGGCTTTGGGGGTCGCTGCAAATTCAGCGATGGGGCGTCGCGGCCCAACTTCTGAGGCATAATTGCCGCCGCTTAATAGCAGCACCTCGAGTGCTTGTTTATGGTGGCTGTGCGCGGGATACCTTCGGGTATGCCGAATGCCTCAGGTCGGTCCGCGAACCCGCGTACAGCTGCCACCCCTCTTTTTGCGTCGCGGCAATTAGAGGAATGGTCCAATTCCTGAGGAGTAAAAAATGAAAAAACCAACACCCAATCCCCCCGAATCAAACGACGCATCGCCCTACGAATCGCCAGATTCCAAAAAACTCCACGACGCCGCCGAGCGCGCGCTCGACCACTACCTGAAACCCAACGCCACCACCCTGCGCTTCCATAAACCCAGCACCATGTTCCAGGTCGCACCCGATCAGGACAGCGAAAGCCTGCTGGTCCACGCCTGCGAATCACTGGCACAGGCCAGCCTCATGACCAGTGACATCGCCTCACACATCGACCTCCCGCAACGGCGGACAATCCTGGCCATTCAGCAAATCATCATGCTGGCCGAGCTGGCGGTGAACCGGGTGCTGGACAATGTCGAGGTCAGTCGATATCCGGCGTAAATGCTAATGAGATCTCTGCGGGAGTCAGGCTTGTGGTGAGTCAGTCAGGACGCTGCCCTCACCCTAGCCCTCTCCCGGAGGGAGAGGGGACTGACCGCGTTGTTTCGGAGAGGTACGCCGACGTGAGATACCGAGTCGAACTCAGGTTTTAGAGCCCCCAATCGGCTCCCTCCTCGCACCACCACCACCACCACCACCACCACCACCACCACCACCACCACCACCAATCTGCCTCTAACCACTCAACACGATGAGCGTTAGCTCAAGTACCGCTTTTGACGTGCTGGCCCCGTCGGCAGGCTGAGTGGAGGGATTTATCCGGGGGTGGGAGCGCAGCGACCGTTCGACGAAGTCGAACACATCGAGAGGAGGTGCAGCGAAGCAAACCGGAGGCGATGCCCCCGGATGAATCCCGGAACGAAGGAACACCGAGCCACAGCGAGGTGCCGAACGTTGGGGCCTAGACCTTTGGTTCCTTTGGGGCGTTTGCCAAAGGGACTCGCCGTAAGGGCGAAACCGCCAGCGGCAACACCCGAAGCAACCTATATTCACAAAAAACACCCAGAGCATGGTCGGCCCAAAGGCCGCCAAGCCCACTCCCCAAAACCCTGTCAAAACCCTGAACACACAAGCAGAAACACCCACCCCCATTGAAACCACCCAAACCCTGCCCCATCTAACAGCCATACCCAATTGCGCAGGTGCCCCATGAGCGACCAGCAAGAATTCCCCGAGAACCCCGACGACATCACCGAAACCGACGCCGAACACATCGAACACCACGTCCCCGGCAAAGGCCTCGCCCTGCCCGGCCAGAACCTGCCGGACAAGGTCTACATCATCCCGATCCACAACCGCCCGTTCTTCCCGGCCCAGGTCCTGCCGGTCATCGTCAACGAAGAACCCTGGGCCGAAACCCTCGAACTGGTCAGCAAATCCGAACACCACTCCCTGGCCCTGTTCTTCATGGACACGCCCCAGGAAGACCCGCGCCACTTCGACACCAAGGCATTGCCGCAATACGGCACCCTGGTCAAGGTGCACCACGCCAGCCGCGAAAACGGCAAACTGCAATTCGTCGCCCAGGGCCTGAGCCGTGTACGCATCAAGACCTGGCTCAAACACCATCGCCCACCGTATCTGGTGGAGGTCGAATACCCGCACCAGCCCACCGAGCCGACCGACGAGGTCAAGGCCTACGGCATGGCGCTGATCAACGCGATCAAGGAACTGCTGCCGCTCAATCCGCTGTACAGCGAAGAGCTGAAGAACTACCTCAACCGCTTCAGCCCCAACGATCCGTCGCCTCTGACAGATTTCGCCGCCGCCCTCACGTCGGCGACCGGTAATGAACTGCAGGAAGTGCTCGACTGCGTGCCGATGCTCAAGCGCATGGAAAAAGTCCTGCCGATGCTGCGCAAGGAAGTCGAAGTCGCGCGCCTGCAAAAAGAAATCTCCGCCGAAGTGAACCGCAAGATCGGCGAGCATCAGCGCGAGTTCTTCCTTAAAGAACAGCTCAAGGTCATCCAGCAGGAACTCGGCCTGACCAAGGACGACCGCAGCGCCGACCTCGAACAGTTCGAGCAGCGCCTGGAGGGCAAGGTCCTGCCGACGCAGGTGCAGAAGCGCCTCGAAGAAGAGATGAACAAGCTGTCGATCCTCGAAACCGGATCGCCGGAGTACGCGGTCACCCGCAACTACCTCGACTGGGCGACCTCGGTGCCGTGGGGCGTGTATGGCGAGGACAAACTCGACCTCAAGCACGCGCGCAAGGTGCTCGACAAACACCACGCCGGCCTCGACGACATCAAGGACCGCATTCTCGAATTCCTCGCCGTCGGCGCCTATAAAGGCGAGATCAGCGGTTCCATCGTGCTGCTGGTGGGCCCGCCGGGCGTGGGTAAAACCAGCGTCGGCAAGTCCATCGCCGAATCCCTCGGCCGGCCGTTCTACCGCTTCAGCCTCGGCGGTATGCGCGACGAGGCCGAGATCAAGGGCCACCGCCGCACCTACATCGGCGCGCAGCCGGGCAAACTGGTGCAGGCGTTGAAAGACGTCGAAGTGATGAACCCGGTGATCATGCTCGACGAGATCGACAAGATGGGCCAGAGCTACCAGGGCGACCCGGCCTCGGCGCTGCTCGAAACCCTCGACCCGGAACAGAACGTCGAATTCCTCGACCACTATCTGGACCTGCGGATGGACCTGTCGAAAGTCCTGTTCGTCTGCACCGCCAACACCCTGGATTCGATTCCCGGCCCGCTGCTGGACCGGATGGAAGTGATTCGCCTGTCGGGCTACATCACCGAAGAAAAAGTCGCCATTGCCAAGCGTCACCTGTGGCCGAAACTGCTGGAAAAGGCCGGCGTGTCCAAGGGCAGCCTGAGCATCAGCGACACGGCGCTCAAGGCCCTGATCGACGGTTACGCCCGTGAAGCCGGTGTGCGCCAGCTGGAAAAACAGATGGGCAAACTGGTGCGCAAAGCGGTGATGAAGCTGATCGACGAGCCGAAAGCCGTGATCAAGCTCGGCCCGAAAGACCTCGAAGCGTCTCTCGGCCATCCGGTGTTTCGCAACGAGCAAGTGCTGTCCGGCACCGGTGTCATCACGGGGCTTGCCTGGACCAGCATGGGCGGCGCGACCCTGCCGATCGAAGCTACGCGCATTCACACGCTCAACCGTGGTTTCAAACTCACCGGGCAACTGGGCGATGTCATGAAGGAGTCGGCGGAGATCGCCTACAGCTACGTCAGTTCGCACCTCAAATCCTTCGGTGGCGATCCGAAATTCTTCGACGAGGCGTTCGTCCACCTGCACGTGCCGGAAGGCGCCACGCCGAAAGACGGCCCGAGTGCCGGCGTGACCATGGCCAGCGCCCTGCTCTCCCTCGCCCGTAATCAGCCGCCGAAAAAAGGCGTGGCGATGACCGGCGAACTGACGCTCACCGGGCATGTACTGCCGATTGGCGGGGTGCGCGAAAAAGTGATTGCGGCGCGGCGGCAGAAGATTTTCGAGTTGATTCTGCCGGAACCGAACCGGGGTAACTTCGAGGAACTGCCGGATTACTTGAAGGAAGGCATCACTGTGCATTTCGCCAAGAAGTTTTCGGATGTGGCGAAAGTCTTGTTTTAACCCGATGCAACCAAGGCATTGCCTCGGATTGGCAATGCCTTGGCCTAAATAACCAAGCGAACAAACCCTATCGCAAAAAACGATAAAAACCTGTCAACTCTTACAGTAGCCCGTCGCCACATCCCCCCCTCAGACTGCTCTCTCGAATTTAGTCATTCAGGGAGTCCATTGATGTCAACACCCACGAATAATTCCGATTATTTTACGGCTACACAAAACGGCGAAAAACTCTTCGAAACCGACCATATAGAGGTCAAGCACGAACAAGGCTACATAACTATCGAAGGATCCAGGAAACTGGGCCTTCCAGATGGACAGGCAATCAAACTTACAATTGATCCATCCACGACTAACGGCGAGCACGAATTCAAGAGGGGTGAAAAGCTGGTAGAAGTTTACTACCTCAACAGACAAGGAACGCAGTACGCCTATAGGGGAACCTTCAATTCCGAGCTGGACAACACCAACAGGAAATACCGGATCAGTTTCGTACTTGAGTTTCACGGCAATCACGATGCTATTCACGTGCAACTCGACGTTAGCGGATAAACGCTCCCCAGTCTCAGGCTAATCAGCAGCGCGCAGCCTTTGCCTGCGCGGCTTTGGTCACACTTTGTCTCATCTTCAGTTATGCTCGCCGTTCGTCGCCAACACCGGAGCCACTGAATCCATGTCCCCCACTCGCCTGTTTGTCCCCCTGTCCTTCGCCCTGCTGGCCGCCTGCGCCACGCAACCGAAACACAACGTGACCGTGGAAAAACAGAGCGAATGTCCGGTACGGCTGACCAACGGGCAAAACCTGATCGTCATGCTCCCGAGCAACCCGACTACCGGTTACCGCTGGGCCATCCAGGATTCTGCCGGCGGCGTATTGCGCGCCCTCAGCCCCGAGGTCTACAGCAATCCGGAAGATGCCGGTGTGGTCGGCGCAGCCGGTCTCTCGACCTGGCGCTTCCAGGCTTTCGCCACCGGCACCGGGCGCCTGCGTCTGACCTCGCAGCAACCGTGGGCACCGGAAGTGTTGCCGGTGGAAACCTTTGACTGCGCCATTTCGGTGAACTGACCGTGGGCTGGCTGATCCTCGCACTGATGGGCGCCGTGACCTTCCTCTATGGCGTCAGCACCCATGCGGCGTTGCTTTGTCTGCTGGTCAAACCGCTGCCGGTGTTGGCCTTGCTTGGCTGGCTGCACGATGCGCCGCCCAGTGACTATCGCCGCTGGATCAGTCTCGGTCTGATTTTCTCGTTGATCGGCGATGTGTTGCTGGCGTGGCCGGGGGATTTGTTCGTGTTTGGCCTGGGCGCATTTCTGGTCGCGCATCTGGCGTATCTAAAGGCTTACCTCAGCGATTGCCGGCGCTTGGCCCTGCTGCCGCTGATCCTGGCACTCAGCGTCGGCGCCGTGCTGTTGGGCATATTGATCGGCAGCGGACTCGGCCCGTTGACCGTGCCAGTGATCGTCTACGGCACAGCCATCAGCGCCATGCTCTGGCGCGCTCTCGCCCGCCTCGGCAGCGACGTACCGCAACGTTCGGCACTGCTGGCGGCGGGCGGCGCAGTGGCGTTCGTGTTCTCCGACAGCGTGATCGGCATCAACCGCTTTGTCTCACCGTTCAACGCGGCGCCTTACATCATCATTCTCAGTTACTGGCTGGGGCAGTGGGGGATTGCGGCGTCGGCGTTTTCACAGAGCAAACGTCCGGAGCTTTGAACCAGCGGTTTATCAGACAACCCGCGCATCTGCGCGCCAGTTTGGCTAAAATGCCGGCCTTTTCATCGACACCGCCGGAACCGCCGTGAGCAAAGAACCCGATCGCATTTTCGCCCAGCCGATGGCCCAGGTGCCTGACTTCGCCTTCAACGAAGACGTGGTGCGGGTGTTCCCGGACATGATCAAGCGTTCGGTGCCGGGTTACCCAACCATCGTCGAGAACCTCGGCGTGCTCGCGGCGCAGTTCGCCCAGCCGAACAGCGTGCTCTATGACCTTGGCGCTTCGTTGGGTGCTGTGACCCAGGCCCTGCGCCGCCACGTGCGCACCGACGGTTGCCGGGTGATCGCGGTGGATAACTCGGCGGCGATGGTCGAGCGCTGCCGTGAATACCTCAACGGTCAGGATTCGATGTTCCAGGAGTTGCTGCCGGTCGAGGTGATCGAAGGCGACATCCTCGCCCTCGATTTCAAACCGGCCTCGGTGGTGGCGCTGAACTTCACTCTGCAATTCATCGCCCCGGATCAGCGCACGGCGCTGCTGTCGCGTATTCGCCAATCGTTGCTGCCGGGCGGCGCGCTGATCTTGTCGGAGAAGCTGCGTTTCAACGATGCCGAGGAACACGCGCTGCTGACCGACCTGCACGTCGCGTTCAAACGCGCCAACGGTTACAGCGAACTGGAAATCGCCCAGAAGCGCAGCGCCATCGAAAACGTCATGAAGCCCGACAGCCTCGAAGAACATCGCGAACGCCTGCTGGCCGCCGGGTTCTCGAAAGTCGTGCCGTGGTTCCAGTGTCTTAACTTTGCCTCGTTGATTGCCTTGCCATGATTGATCTGTCCCCCCTCGCCCGCCGTCTGGCCGGCACGCCGCTGGCCGAATGGGCCAACACCCTGCAAGTGCAGCTCGACAAGAAAATGGAGAAGGGTCACGGCGATCTGGAGCGCTGGCAAAGTGCGCTGGACGCCTTGCCGAAGATCCAGCCGACTGAAGTCGACCTGCTCGACGGCCTGAAACTCGACACCGATTGCGACGACGAAACCCGCGCACAAATGCGCACCGCGCTGATGGGTCTGTCGCCGTGGCGCAAGGGGCCGTTCGATCTGTTCGGCGTGCACGTCGACACCGAATGGCGTTCGGACTGGAAGTGGTCGCGGGTCGCTCCGCATCTGGACCTGAAGGGCAAACGCATTCTCGATGTCGGTTGCGGCAACGGTTACTACATGTGGCGCATGCTCGGTGCCGGCGCCGACAGCGTGATCGGCGTCGATCCGAACTGGCTGTTCTTCTGCCAGTTCCAGGCAGTGCAGCGTTATCTGTCAGAGCCGAATGCCTGGCACCTGCCGTTCCCGTTCGAAGACCTGCCGCCGAATCTGGAAGGTTTCGACACGGTGTTTTCCATGGGTGTGTTCTACCACCGTCGCTCGCCGATCGAGCATTTGCTGGCGCTCAAGGATTGCCTGGTGAAGGGTGGCGAGCTGGTGCTGGAGACGCTGGTGGTCGAGGGTGACAAGCACCAAGTGCTGGTGCCGGAAGACCGTTATGCGCAGATGCGTAACGTGTGGTTCCTGCCGTCTGTGCCGGCGCTGGAGCTGTGGCTGCGTCGTGCGGGTTTCACGGATGTGAAATGCGTGGATGTGAGCACCACCACTGTTGAAGAACAGCGCGGGACTGAATGGATGAAGTATCAGTCGTTGAGCGACTTCCTCGATCCGGAGGATCACAGCAAGACGATCGAAGGGTTGCCGGCGCCGATGCGGGCGGTGATTGTCGCGAAGAAGTAAATCTTCCAAACACCAAAAAAACCTGTGGGAGCGAGCCTGCTCGCGATTGGATCTGACAGCCAACGAAGTATTGAATGTCAGACCGCTATCGCGAGCAGGCTCGCTCCCACATTGGTTTTGTGTTCAGTCTGCCGGTTTCGCGCGCCGTGCCCGGAAGAACTCGGTCAACACCGCCCCACACTCCTGCGCCAACACCCCGCCTTCATACAACACTCGATGGTTGAGAAAACCCTGAGTGAAGAACTGCCCCTGACTCTGCACAATTCCAGCCTTGGGCTCCAGCGCGCCGTACACCACGCGAGCAACCCGCGAATGCACGATCAGCCCGGCGCACATGCTGCACGGCTCCAGCGTCACATACAGCGTGCTGCCCGGCAGACGATAGTTATCCACCGCCTGCGCCGCCGCACGGATCGCGACCATTTCCGCGTGGGCACTGGGGTCGCTGGTACTGATCGGGCAATTGAAGCCGCGACCGATGATCTCGCCGTCCTGCACCAGCACCGCGCCTACCGGCACCTCGCCGAGGGCGGCGCCTTGCGCCGCCAATGTCAGGGCTTCGCGCATGAAGTCGCGATCACGGCTGCGGTCGATGATCGCCGCGGGGCGAATCTGGCGCATCACTTCACCTCGATGGCGGCCATCAGGCCGGTTTCCATGTGGTCGATCACGTGACAGTGGAACATCCATACCCCCGGGTTATCCGCCACCAGCGCCACTTGCGCGCGCTCGTTCTTGCCCAGCAGATAAGTGTCGGTGAAGTACGGCACGATCTTGTGCCGATTCGATGCAATCACCTTGAAGCTCATGCCGTGCAGGTGGATCGGGTGCTGGTACTGGGTCATGTTCTTGAGTTCGAAGATATAACTCTGGCCCAGTTTCAGGCTGGCGATCGGCCGGTCGGCGCAGGTCTTGTCGGTGATGTCCCAGGCCTTGCCGTTGATCTGCCACAGGCTCGGCGGTTTGCCGTTGTCGACATTCACCGACACCGAACCGACCCATTCGAAATTGAAGTTGAGTTTCTCGGCATTGGCCAGGTCCGGCT
This sequence comes from Pseudomonas sp. G7(2022), assembly GCF_052660475.1. Lineage (NCBI taxonomy): Bacteria > Pseudomonadati > Pseudomonadota > Gammaproteobacteria > Pseudomonadales > Pseudomonadaceae > Pseudomonas > Pseudomonas sp. G7(2022). The sequence goes on from NZ_CP109659.1 coordinate 5,066,798, forward strand.
CGGCCACCGGGTTGGCCGGCAGTGCTTTCGGCCAGTCGGTCGGCGCCTCATTGTTGGCCACCGAACGTAAAGTACCGAGGCGAACCGGGCCGTTGCGCAGCGACAGTTCCTCACCGGCCGGCGGTGCCTTGATCGCCAGGCAGATGCGCATGCCCGGGCCGAGCCAGTATTCCTTGCCCAATGGGCGCGGCTCGACCGGGTTGCCATCCAGTGCGTAGATCTGCGCTTCGACGCCGGGAATGTTGATGCGATAGGTCAGGGTGTTGTCGAGGTTGAGCAGGCGTACGCGGGTGATCTGGCCGGCGGGCAATTCGATGACCGGCAAAGGCACGCCGTTGATGGTCGACAGCCGCCCCGCCGTACCGCCACGGGCCGCTTCGCGTGGAATGCTGAACTCGACGAAGTTGCCCTCGTCGTCGATATGCCAGTTTTTCAGGCTCAGGGTCTTTTCGTACTTGAACCCGGTCGGCTCGCGCTCCTCGACAATCAACGGCCCGACCAGGCCGCGACCGAGTTCTTCACTGCTGCTGACGTGCGGGTGATACCAGTAGCTGCCGGCGTCCGGCACACGGAATTTGTAATCGAAGTATTCGCCTGGCAGTACCGGCAGTTGCGATACGTAAGGCACGCCGTCCATTTCCAGCGGCAGGCGAATGCCGTGCCAGTGAATGGTCGTTGCGACCGGCAGATGGTTGATGAACCGCACCCGCAGCCACTCGCCCTGACGCACGCGCAATTCAGTGCCCGGCGCCGACGGGCCGAACGCCCAGGCCTGGGTCTTGTGGCCTGGCACAAGTTCTACGTCCAGCGGTGCAGCGATCAGCTCGTAGTCGTGCCCCGCGTTGGCATCCGCCACCTTGCCCAACCAGTAACGCGTCGCACCACCGGCTCCCGCACCAACCACTGCAAGACCGGCCAGACCACCGAGTATCTGTCGACGGGTAAAGGATTTGGACACAACTACCTCACGTATCAGCCGCAGGCCTGGGTGCCCGCAAAAGGCGAATACGATACACCTGCGCCTGCGAAACGGTAAGGGCGGAGCGGCGGATGGCCGCACATCCGGGACAATATCGGGCGGTAATCATGTACCGCACGTCCCTTGAGCGAGTGGATCACCCTTCCCTCCTCTCTCTCAAGGAATAGAGCGAATGAACCCAACAGAACAACGCCCGCAGCCCAACGACACCGACAGAGCCGCACTTCAGGTCATGGCCACACAGGTGGTCACGGCGTGTCCGAGCCTGAACGATACGGCCCGTCAGGTTGCCATCGAAGTGCTCGCCAGACATGGCATTACCGGTCTCGACCCCGATCACGTCTATTACCATCGATTCAGAACAGCTCAGAGTCAGTCCATATCATTCACCGGTTGGCAGCATTATGGTGAGAAGCCCTATGAAAGCCTGACCCTGACGCAATTGGTGATACACCGGTTCCGCGCCACGGATCAGGACAACGCCGACTTGCTCGACGTATACGGCGGGTTTTACAGCGCAGGGCCGGACACCGAAAACTTCGATGCAACCAACGAAGTCCGGCTGCAGGGTAACGAGGTACTCAACGACTTCTGGAACATCAACTTCAGCGAGCGTTACCGCAACGAGCTGCACTCGTTCTGGGACCAGCACTCCAGCCAATTCCGCACGCTGGCCAAATGCAACTTCCTCGGCAAAGCCGTTGAAGCCCGGGAGCTCGGCCACCTGAACGACGAGGACTTCCAGACTGCAATCAGGGCGGTCATCGGCCCGCTGACCTGGCCTGTGAGCCTGCACAGTCTGCAAACCGAGTTCATCCCCGGCCATGGCCTGAGGGTTTGCGCGCTGGATATCGACGGTCGCACGGCCACCGATATCCTGCGCATCATCGACTCGTCAGGCCGCCAGATCCTTTACGTGCCTGGCGACAACCAGCCATTTCATGTGCTGGACACTCCCACTGACATGCACTGGTGGGCCTTGCAACAGTTGAACGAGAAAGCGCCGCGCGAACTGTTTCTCAACCATTTCTCGCTGGCAGACCGGCACTGGATGAGCGAACACATCAGCGACCTGATGAACCGATTGGTCAGCACCTGGGGGCAATCGGATCATCATCTGATCAACCGCAACGATCACACCGTCACGGTAGATGCATTCAGCTGGCTGCGTGACTGCACCCATAACGCGATGTTCGACGAAGCAGATCTTTCCCTGATCTCGAACGGTGATCTGCGCAAGAAACTCTGGATCGGCTATCTGAGCGCTGGACTGAAAGTCTTCGGCCCGATGGCCATGGTCGGCTGGCCCGTCGCATTGCCGGTGATTGGCGCCAGCCTCGCCAACATGGGGTTGAATATCGACAAGGCCGTCAACGGCAAAACCTCCGCGCAGCGCAAGGAAGGTGTCCTGGGGGCCATTTTCAGCGGTATCGATGCGCTGTTTAACATTCCGTTTCTCAAGGGCTTCGGTGCACTGGCCGAGTTTGACGTGCCTCCAGAGATCTACGAGGCAGACGAACTGGCAGAAACCGAAACAACAGCGGAGCTGGAGCCAGAAGAACCGAACGAGATTCTGCCTGTTCTGCAGGAGCGGCCCTCGCTCTCCTCCGAAACCGTACAAGCCGGACAGATTCCGCAACGCTTTCAATCCAACGAAATACTCGAGGGCCTGAATCCGGTTACCGAGCCAGGCAAATACCAGGGAATCTACAGGCTGAACACCCATCCGCCCCATGCCATCCTGATGAACGACACGGCCTATTGCGTCCGTTACTTCAACGATTCAGAGGGCGGCGGATTCTGGGCAATCATCGATCCGGTAAAACCCAACCAGCTGATCCACGCAATACCCGTGCGTTTGAACAGCGAAGGCCTATGGGAACGTATGACCCAACTGGGACTCAAGGGGGGTGGTCAGTGTCTGGGCAAGCAATGCACTTTAGATGTGGCACTTGAGCTTGATGCGCACGAGCCTTCGGCCGAAGAGCCAGAGCAGTCCGTAACACCACCTGCCCCATCCAACCCTGCACCCATCGAGCCCCAGCCATCGACCTCGAACAACATCCGGCTGCTCAAGACCCCATACGCGGTAGACCCGCAGCATGAGTTCGAACTGAGGCGATGGGCCCTGCAACTGCGCGAAACCCACATTCAATTGCGCATTGGCCCTGATGGCGGGTTAGTCGCTCCAAACCGCTATGCGCTGTATTTCGCCGAAAAAGCCCGGGCACTTCAGATCTCCGCCAGACGCTTCTACAAGAACCTTCCTTGGGCGAACCTGCCGCCACGTCCGCCGATACCCGCTATCACCTCTTCAATGACCTTCACGGACTTCGTTGCGCAGGCACTCGAGGAAGCGTCCGGCCTGGTTATCGGCGAAACCCCGGGTCGCATCACAAGCATGCGACTGATCATTGAAAACATGCCTGCTCTGGCGCGCGCAGGGGTCAAGACCCTTTATGTGCGCCGACTGCTCAGCGACTTTGCCCAGGCTGACCTGAATGCATACTTCAAGTCCGGCGTCATGACCGATGACCTGCAGCAGTACCTGAGCCGACTCGGTACCGATCCGGCAGAGCAGTTCGACGAACTGGCACTGGTGAAGAGCGCCCGGGAAAACGGTATTCGAGTCCAGGCGACCGATTGCGCGGCGACTTACAACAAGCCCGTTTCGCTCACACTGCCTGAGGAGCAAATCATGACCAATCACCTGACAGCCGACATCATGTTCATGGACAAAACCCTGAATGACGTGGGTAAGTGGGTGGTTCTGACAGGGGTGGAAAACACCAATACGTTCAGGGGCGTTGCCGGTATCAGCGAACTGGAAGGCGGTATTGGTCTACGGATTGAAGAGGTCGATCCGGGACTGGGGGAACGTGTCTCTCTGGATCCGGGCATCGATATAGAACGGGGCCCACATTCAGGGACGCTAGTACAAGGCGGTACTGTCGATACGCATTACGTCGATGTGCTTTTGCAATTGGAAGCGGCGCCGGTCAGCCGAAGCGAACTGCAAATACACCGACTGCTTTATCGCTCGGGCATGTATGTTTTCGAACGTTCACAAGGCGCCTATCGGTTGTTCCACAGAAGTGTGAGCGGCGAGCTTGTTCAAACCCCTGTCCAGACCTTCGCGGACGGGCGCTATTTCATTGATCGCCCGTCCTGGGGCTCGGTACACCGCGTGCCCTACGATAATCTTGAGCAATTATCCAACGCACTGAAACAGATGGGGCTGCAACTGCAAAGCCGCCTTCCCCACTGACCTGTCCATGGCGACAGACGAAAAAAAACCCTGGCCATAGCCAGGGTTTCTCCTTGCATCAATGCAGCCGGTGTCGCGGGATCATTCCCACTCAATCGTCGCCGGCGGCTTGCTCGACACGTCGTAAGTGACGCGGGAGATGCCTTCGATTTCATTGATGATGTGTGCCTAACGCGCGGTGAAGTAGCTTGTTACGTGTGTAAGACATAGCAACCTGACAAAAAGCGAAAACCTTCCGTAGAATGTCGGTGTGGCTATGGAACACCTTCCTTCTAAACCCTATGAACTAGGGGTTCCGCTCTCCACTCAACGCCTGCTCCTAGCAGGCGTTTTCATATCGGCTGTAGACATGACGCTGCAGCTCGCTCACGACGGTGACTCAGGGAGAAAATCAAGCATGGATCAGGAGCTGTTCCTGCGTCGCCGTAGCAAAGTTCACGTCCCGATGGGCACTGGCGGTGCCACGCGCGCTCAGGTCGCGTCGGCTGTCCGGGAAATCGCGGCGTTCCGATGCGTACTGTCAGAAGCTCTGATTGAGCAAATCGGCCTGTTGTCACCGACAGAACTCAAGTACTGGTTGCGTGACATTGTCGGAGTTCTTCGGCGCAGGAGTGGCGCTCATGTACACCACCGGCCGTTCTATCCTGACTTTCCTGAGCAGGTTCTGACGGCCTCGGAAGCCGAGCTGTACCTCAACGCCGTCATGCATTACCTCACGCTTCGACGTTTACCCGCGACTGAAGAATCTCGACCTCCACTGCTTGAAGGCAACTTCATCCCCTGTGTTATCGAACCGGGAAGCATCCCTGAGTTCGAGTCACTGCTCGAGCCACTGGTTTCATCACGCACCTCGCTCTCCGAAGAGGAAGCGGCCGATGTCATCCGGTTTATCCGCGACTACAAAAATGATGTGTTCCGCCTGCTGCCTGAGGTCGTCCCGTTCCGGGAGATCCGCGCACAGGTTGGCGGCGCACTGATCCTGCATGTAGCTGGCGATGCACGGGTGAATGCATTTCTGGAGCAAAACGTCGAAACGGCGACTGACGTGCTACGACTTGCGATCGCGCTGAATGGTGGAGACGTGTCACTGGCGACCGCTACGACACGTTTCAAAGCGATGAAGCGATCGATGCGCCGTCTGTTGTTGAGTCTGCTCGATCGTATACCCGACGCTACGGAAGACGTGATGCGACAAACCGAGCGATGGAAACGCTTGGCTGAAGTACTTCATCCGGGCGATTACGCCGATAAATACCCAAGAGCGCTGGCCGCCATCAACGCAGCGCGTCGCAACGAAGCGCCTGCCTCATTCGGTTCACGTGTCGAAACATTATTCGCCCAGCGTGATATTACCGAGCTTGTACACGTGCTACAGAGTCGTCCCGGTGAGTTCGCCCGACGGCTGGACGCTACCCTGCGGCGCGCGACGGAACCAGAGCCGGTTCTCGATGCGTTCGAGGCTGTTGCACCACAAGTGTCCTCACCTGTCCTGCTGCAGTTGCTGGCCCAGTCACGTGCACCGCGCCCCCTGCCACTTCGGGCGTTCACACCCAAAGGTTCATTCGCCAAAGTCTATGGCATCAAGGATGACCGAGAGCTTCTCGCACCCGAGGTGCTGGCTCGTGCAGCCCGAATCTGCGAGGTCGCTCTGGTTACGCGTTTTGCGACACTACCGCCATTGGGGCGCTGCTACATCGATCCAGAATTACGCGAATACAGGGTACCGCTGGCACAACGCGCTTCTTCGAAATCGCTACGGACACTGGTGCGGGGCAGTCGATTGCCGATGCCCGACACACGTTTTATTCGCCTTTTTCTGTGGTGGAAAAACGGTCGATCACGCACTGACATCGATTTGTCCGCCGCATTTTTCGATGCCAACTTCGTGTTCAGAGAAACGGTTGCGTACTACAACCTGAGAGATTACGGCGGCTGCCACAGCGGCGACATCGTCGACGCACCCGAAGGGGCTTCGGAGTTCATCGACCTCGATCTTGAAGTCCTCGTCGAGAAAGGCATCCGTTACGTCGTCACGTCTATCAACTCGTTCACCGAACAGCCGTACTGCGATCTTCCAGAATGCTTTGCTGGCTGGATGGCCCGCACCGATACGGCATCGGGCGAAGTATTCGAACCGCGAACCGTGTTCGATCGTATCGATATCGCATCCGATACACAGATCTGCCTGCCATTCGTGATGGACTTGCAGGAGCGGCGCGTGATCTGGGCCGACCTGGGACTGACCTCAGCTCCCCGATGGAACAATGTCGGGAACAACCTCAGCGGAATATCGTTGATGCTGCGGGCTTTGGTACATACGCCGCGGCCTGATCTGGAGACATTATTCGATTTGCATGTACGAGCACGAGGCGAACGAGTGGCTTCGCCGCAGCAGGCACAAGCGGTGTTTGCACCTGATCAAGGGATAACACCGTTCGATACGGATTTGATTCGGTCACAGTTCCTCTAATACCTGCGCCCGCCTCCACACTTTCCGCCCAAAAAAATGCCAGTCAGATTAACTGACTGGCATTTTCTATAACCCCTTTTATGCCTCTGCGAATCCAACCTTGAATTCTAGAGGGCGCGACGCGGGATCATTCCCACTCAATCGTCGCCGGCGGCTTGCTCGACACGTCGTAAGTGACGCGGGAGATGCCTTCGATTTCATTGATGATGCGGCCGGAAACGGTTTCCAGCAATTCGTAAGGCAGGTGTGCCCAACGTGCGGTCATGAAGTCGATGGTTTCCACGGCACGCAGGGCCACGACCCAGGCGTAACGACGGCCATCTCCCACCACACCCACCGATTTCACCGGCTGGAACACGACGAAGGCCTGGCTGACCTTGTGGTACCAGTCGGCCTTGCGCAGTTCTTCGATGAAGATGTGGTCGGCGCGACGCAGCAGGTCGGCGTATTCCTTCTTCACTTCACCAAGGATCCGCACGCCCAGGCCCGGGCCCGGGAACGGGTGACGGTAGACCATGTCGTACGGCAGGCCCAGTTCCAGACCCAGACGACGGACTTCGTCCTTGAACAGTTCGCGCAGTGGCTCGACCAGTTTCAGGTTCATCTCTTCCGGCAGGCCGCCCACGTTGTGGTGCGACTTGATCACGTGGGCCTTGCCGCTTTTCGCGCCAGCCGACTCGATCACGTCCGGGTAGATGGTGCCCTGGGCCAGGTACTTGATGTTGTCCAGTTTGCAGGATTCGGCATCGAACACGTCGATGAAGGTGCGGCCGATGATCTTGCGCTTCTTCTCCGGATCGGCTTCGCCGGCCAGGTTGTTCAGGAACTGGTCTTCGGCGTTGGCACGGATCACCTTGACGCCCATGTTCTCGGCGAACATGGCCATCACTTGCTCGCCTTCGTGCAGACGCAGCAGGCCGTTGTCGACGAAGACGCAGGTCAGCTGATCGCCGATGGCCTTGTGCAGCAGTGCCGCAACTACCGAGGAGTCCACACCGCCGGACAGACCCAGCAGCACGTTGTCGGTACCGACCTGCGCGCGGATGTTGGCGATGGCGTCTTCGGCAATCTTCGACGGAGTCCACAGGGCTTCACAGCCGCAGATGTCGAGAACGAAACGCGACAGGATGCGACCGCCCTGCTTGGTGTGGGTCACTTCCGGGTGGAACTGCACGCCGTAGTAAGCGCGCTCGTCGTTGAACATGCCGGCGATCGGGCAGCTCGGGGTGCTGGCCAGGATGTGGAAATCGCTCGGCATTTTGGTGACCTTGTCACCGTGGCTCATCCATACGTCGAGGCCGAACAGGCCGTCGGCGTCGATGTGGTCTTCGATACCGTCGAGCAGACGGCTCTTGCCGACCACGTCAACGCGGGCATAACCGAACTCACGCAGCTCGGAGCCTTCAACCTTGCCGCCCAGTTGTTCGGCCATGGTCTGCATGCCGTAGCAGATGCCGAAGACCGGTACGCCCAGATCGAACACCGCTTGCGGGCAGCGTGGGCTGTTGGCTTCGTGCACAGACTCGGGACCGCCGGCGAGGATCACGCCTTTTGGAGCGAATTCGCGGATCGCATCTTCGTCCATGTCGAACGGATGCAGTTCGCAGTACACACCGATCTCGCGCACGCGGCGAGCGATCAATTGGGTGTACTGCGAACCGAAGTCGAGGATCAGGATGCGGTGAGCGTGAATGTCGAGGGCCATGATTCAGTCTCGTCTAAGTAATTCAGAAACAGTCTTGATTCAGAAACGACTCGGGGCTGAATAAAACAGCCCCGGTCATTTAACGTTTTGCTTGAAGCCTCAACCTACGCGGTAGTTTGGCGCTTCCTTGGTGATCTGCACGTCGTGGACGTGGGATTCGGCCATGCCGGCACCGGTGATCCGCACAAACTCTGGCTTGGTGCGCATTTCTTCGATGTTGGCGCTGCCGGTGTAGCCCATCGAGGAACGCAGACCGCCCATCAACTGGTGAATGATCGCGCTCAGGGTGCCCTTGTAAGGAACACGGCCTTCGATGCCTTCCGGAACGAGTTTCTCGGCGCCTGCCGAGGAGTCCTGGAAGTAGCGGTCGGAAGAACCCTGGGCCTGGGACATGGCGCCCAGCGAACCCATGCCGCGATAAGCCTTGTACGAACGGCCCTGGAACAGTTCGATCTCGCCCGGCGCTTCTTCGGTACCGGCGAACATCGAGCCCATCATCACGCAGGACGCACCGGCCACGATGGCCTTGGACAGGTCACCGGAGAAACGGATGCCGCCGTCGGCGATCAACGGAACACCGGTGCCTTCAAGGGCAGCGGCAACGTTGGCGATGGCACTGATTTGCGGAACGCCGACACCGGCGACGATACGGGTGGTGCAGATCGAGCCAGGGCCGATACCGACCTTGACTGCGTCGGCGCCAGCTTCGGCCAGGGCCTTGGCGGCTGCGCCGGTGGCGATGTTGCCGCCGATCACCTGCACTTCAGGGAAGTTCTCTTTGACCCAGCGAACGCGGTCGATCACGCCTTTGGAGTGACCGTGAGCGGTGTCGACCACCACTACGTCCACACCGGCATTGACCAGGGCTGCAACGCGGTCACCGGTGTCTTTACCGGTACCGACCGCAGCGCCGACGCGCAGACGACCTTGATCGTCCTTGCTGGCCAGCGGGTAGGCCTTGGCTTTTTCGATGTCTTTGACGGTCATCATGCCTTTGAGGGCAAACTTGTCGTCGACGATCAGGACTTTTTCCAGACGGTGCTTGTGCAGCAGCTCGCGGACTTCGTTCTTGTCGGCGCCTTCGCGAACAGTGACCAGACGCTCTTTGGGCGTCATCACTTCACGAACGGTGGCTTCCAGACGGGTTTCGAAACGCACGTCACGGGAGGTGACGATGCCGACCAGGTCGCCATCGTGCAGGACCGGAACGCCGGAAATATTGTGCATGCGGGTCAGTTCGAACAAATCACGAACCGTGGCGTCAGCCTCGATGGTGATCGGATCCTTGACCACACCGGCTTCGAACTTCTTGACCTTGCGAACTTCGGCAGCTTGCTGCTCGATGGTCATGTTCTTGTGGATAATGCCGATGCCACCTTCCTGAGCCATGGCGATTGCCAGACGGGCTTCGGTGACGGTGTCCATGGCGGCAGAAACCAGAGGAATGTTCAGCTCGATGCCACGGGTAAGGCGGGTCTTCAGACTGACTTCGTTAGGAAGCACCTCGGAATAACCGGGCACTAGGAGAATGTCGTCGAATGTCAGAGCTTCTTGGCTGATACGCAGCATCGCGGGGGCTCCCGAGCGGGAAAATGGAAGCGCGCCATTATAGTCAGACACCCCTTCGGGTTCAATGTAAAACTTGTCTTATATCAATGTTGCTGATGTACGGGAAAAACGCCCCTCACAACTCGACCTTGACCCAGCTCACCGGTTGATCCAGCCAGTCGGCGAATTCGTCGATGAAACTCTGCTTGAACCCCGCCTCCAGCCAGTTGTTGAAGATGAACCCGAGGTTGGAAAACGCGCACTCCTGCAAATAAAGAAATCCATTGATGTCATCTTCATGCCCGCACTCGGGGCAGGTGAAGTTGTCGGTGCGCCCCGGCATCCAGTCTTCCAGACTTTCGAACAGTGCCTCGCCGATTTCCTGTCGGCACTCGGCACATCCGGCCTCCTCGAGAAAGCCTTTGGCCGGTGTGAAGATGCAGCGCTTGGTGATAATTTCCAGACCATTGATCGGCTCACCGAACGGCAGCGCCTCGGGGTGCAGCACCACTGCGCGGGCGCCATCGGCGATGGCGTAGGCCATGCGGTTGCCGGTACGTCCGCAGGTGCTCAGCTCTTCCTTGACGATGTTCTTGCGCACCAGCCAGCGCAGGATCGCCCGGGCCCGGGGTTCGTGCACCGGCAGGTTGGAGATTTTCGGGACGATGATGCTTTGGGAATTCATGGTGCAAGCCTGCTGCGTCAAAGGATGTTCGGCGACGAACGCGGCCGGCAGCTTAATCCCTGACAAAATCCGGTCAAGTGCTTAAATAGCGGCCGATCAGCGCAATCCCGCTCGCCAGCACCAGCCAGGTCACCAGCCGTACGAAGGCCTCGCGGGACAGGCGCATGGTCAACCGCCGCCCGATCCACAAGCCCAGCGCCATGGCCGGCAACAGGCACAGCGCAAGCATCAACAAGGGTAGCTCGGCATACACCCCGGCGATGGCGAACAGACTCAAACGCACCACCGTGCTGCAACTGATCAGCGCACTTTGCGTGGCCCGCGCCGCGTCTTTGGGGAGTCGGCTGTTGAGGTAGATTGCATAAAGAAAGCCGCCACTGCCGAACAACGCTCCGAACAGCCCGCCGACGGTGCCCATCGGCAACGCCCACACGGCGGATAACTGCGCCGGCCGGGCCTTGATCCACAAGCTGTAAACCGCATAGGCACTGATGAACAACCCCATCAGCAGCAACAGCAGATCGGACTTGAGGTTAAGCAGAAAAATCACCCCCAGCGTGCAGCCCACCGCCATGCACGGCAGCAACCGCAGCAATTCCGGTTTCGCCACGTCGCGCCGCGATGGCAGCAGGTTGCCGAACGCCGCGACGAAATCCAGCAGCACCAGCAACGGCACGATCTTCGACAGCGGCATGAACAGAATCAGGATCGGCCCGGCCACCAGCGCAGTGCCGAAACCGGCAATCCCGAACACGATGTAGGCCAGCGCGATGGCCAGTCCGATCACCACCCAGCCCTGCGCGCCCCACGACCATTCGCTCAACAACCCCGCCACACTCATTCGCTCGCTTCCTTTATAAGCCTGCGATGACTTTAGCCAGCGCCGAGGGTTGCGACTAATATCATCGAAACCGCCAAGCCATCTCGAAAAGGCATGTCTCGTGCTTTCAACCCGTCAATTGCGCTACTTCGTGGAAATCGCCGAGAGCGGCAGCTTCAGCGCCGCGGCCGAACGCCTGTTCATTGCTCAGTCGGCGTTAAGCCGGCAGATCAAGGACATGGAAACCCGCCTGCAAACGCCGCTGTTCGAACGCACCGCGCGCCAGCCCCGGCTCACCGCCGCAGGCGAAGCGTTCCTGCCCCGGGCGAGAAACCTGCTGAATGAATTGAACAAGGCCAGCACTTTGGCCACGGAAATTGGCCAAGGGCAGCGCGGTACTTTGCGCGTGTGTCACTCCAGCACCGTGCCGATCAGCGGCCGACTGTTGCGCGACATGAGTACTTACCTGGAGCAACAACCCGGGGTTTCGCTGGACATCGGCACGCTCTCCTCGGAGGCACAGCTCGAAGAACTGGCAGAGGGCCGGCTCGACATCGGCTTGCTGCGCCTTCCAGTTCTGCGCCAGCGCGAGGATGTTCAGGTTGTGCCGCTCTATACCGAACGTTTGCTGCTTGCCGTGCCGGAGGATCATCGACTGGGGTTGGCAGAGGTCGTCGATTTGGCGCAATTGAAGGACGAGGCCTTCATCTCCATCCCCCACCCGCAACGCGGCGGGCTGAGTTATTTGTGCGCCGAACTGTGCATGCGCCACGGCTTTTTCCCTCAGGCTGCGCGGGTAATGTCGCGCAAGACCACGCAGTTGCAATTGATCCAGGCCGGATTCGGCATCGCTTTGCTGCCGGAATCGATGCAGGACATCGCTCCGCCCGGTGTGCGATTTCTGCCGCTGACCGGCGATTGCCGAAGTACCGTCGCCCTCGCTTCTCGGCAAAATCCCACACCTCTGGTGCAACACTTCCTCCAGACATTCATCGGCGAAAGCCTTTAAACTGCGCCCCATGATTAAAGATCCCTTTGCAAGACTCGGCCTGGACCGCGAAGTCCTGACCGTCAGCCAGCTCAACGGCCGCGCGCGGGTGTTGCTCGAAGACGTGTTCAGCAACATCTGGGTCGAAGGCGAAATCTCCAACCTCGCCCGCCCGGCGTCCGGCCACGTGTATTTCACGCTCAAGGACAGCGGCGCGCAGGTGCGTTGCGCACTGTTCCGCCAGAATGCTGCGCGGGTGCGTCAGGCGCTGAAGGATGGCCTGGCGGTGAAGGTGCGCGGCAAGGTCTCGCTGTTCGAAGGGCGTGGCGACTATCAGCTGATCCTCGACACCGTGGAGCCAGCCGGTGACGGCGCCCTGCGTCTGGCCTTCGATGCCTTGAAGGAAAAGCTCAGCGCCGAAGGCCTGTTCAGTGCCGAGCGCAAAGTGCCACTGCCGGCGCACCCGCAACGCATCGGCATCATCAGTTCACCGACCGGTGCGGTGATCCGCGACATCATCAGCGTGTTCCGCCGCCGCGCGCCGCAAGTGCAACTGACGCTGATTCCGACCGCCGTTCAGGGCCGCGAAGCCACCGCGCAGATCGTCCGCGCCCTGAAGCTGGCGGATGCCCGTGGCTTCGACGCGCTGATCCTGGCCCGTGGCGGCGGCTCGCTGGAAGACCTCTGGTGCTTCAACGAAGAGGCCGTGGCCCGGGCGGTCGATGCCTGTGTTACGCCAATTGTCAGCGCAGTCGGCCATGAAACCGACGTGTCGATCAGCGACTTCGTGGCGGACGTGCGCGCACCGACACCGTCCGCTGCTGCTGAACTGCTTGCCCCGGATTCCAGCCACCTGATCCGTCAGGTCGAAAGCCTGCATCGCCGACTGGTGATGCGCATGCGTGACCGCCTGATGCGTGATCGGCTGCGTCTTGAGGGCATGGCCCGTCGTCTGCGTCATCCCGGCGAACGTCTGCGCCAGCAGGCACAGCGTCTGGATGACCTGGACATGCGCATGCGCCGTGCCTTCGAGCGCCAGCTCAACACCCGTCGCGAACGCCTGATCCGCCTGGAAACCCGTCTCGCCGGGCAACATCCGGGACGCCAGTTGGCCCTGTTGCGCCAGCGCCTCGACAGTCTCGCCGAGCGCCTGCCCCGCGCCATGAACGAAGGCCTGAAACGACGCCGTTTACAGTTGCAGAGCCAGATGCAGACCCTGCACGTGGTCAGCCCCCTGGCGACCCTCGGCCGTGGCTACAGCATCCTGCTGGATGAGCGCGGCAACGCAATCCGCAACGCCGCGCAGACCCACACCGGCCAGCGTCTGAAGGCCAGACTGGGCGAAGGCGAACTGCAAGTGCGCGTCGAGGACAATCACCTGACGCCTGTCACACTCTCTCTACTGGACTGATCCATGCCGCGTTTTCTTGCTCCGCTGCTGTTGCTGTGCCTGACCTTCAACGCCCATGCCGACAGTTACATCACCCGCCTGCTGAACAAACCGGTGCCGGGCGGCGTGGCTGTCGTCGATCTGGGGACCGCTGCGCAAGCGCCGAAAGCCACGTATCAGGGCAAACCGGTGCTGGTGGTCAAGGAACAGAACAACTGGCTGGCGATTGTCGGCGTTCCGTTGACCGTCAAACCCGGTGCGCAACAGATCAGCAGTGGCGGCCGTAACCTCAGCTTCAGTGTCGGCAACAAGAAATACCCGGAACAACACATCACCCTGAAGAACACCCAGCAGGTCAATCCGAACCCGGCGAATCTGAAGCGCATCGAGGGCGAACTGGCCGAACAGATCAAAGCCTATCGCAGCTTCAGCCCGAACACGCCGAGCAATCTGCTGCTGGACAAACCGGTCAACGGACCGCTGTCGAGCAAGTTCGGCGTGCGCCGTTTCTTCAACGGTGAAGAGCGTAATCCGCACGCAGGCCTCGACTTTGCGGTGCCGGCCGGCACACCGATCAAGACTCCGGCGGCGGGCAAAGTGATCCTGATCGGTAATTACTTCTTCAATGGCAACACAGTGTTCGTCGACCACGGCCAGGGCTTCATCAGCATGTTCTGCCACATGTCGAAGATCGATGTGCAGAACGGTCAGCAACTGGCGCGCGGTGCAGTGGTGGGCAAGGTGGGCGCTACAGGTCGGGCGACCGGGCCGCACATGCACTGGAACGTCAGCCTGAACGATGCGCGGGTCGATCCGGCGATTTTCATTGGCGCATTCCAGCCTTGATTCCAGGCTGAACACCCTCCAGCAGGGATTGCGCACGACGAATGGTCCGCGCAATCCCCGCCAACAATTATCGCCATATCAAGAATAAAATCTCGGAAAAAACCGCTTTCCGGGTATTCCTCTCAATTTTTTTCGACTGCTTGCCATCCTCATCCCCCGCGGTTAGGGTTGAAGGCATGAAAACCTCTCACACCCTCATTCAGCTTCGCCAGCACCGCAGCCTGTGCCTCGTCAGCGCACGACTGCCGGGCTGAATCGCTGCGCCTCGTCCCACGCTTTTCCAAGAACGTTCGTCCACCGGCAGGCCGCCTCTTTTCGGCCCAGACAATAAGGAATTTCCCGATGAGCATGCTCAAAGACCCGTCTTCGAAATACCGCGCGTTTCCTGTGATCAATCTGCCGGATCGTACCTGGCCATCGAAAACCATCGATGCCGCGCCGATCTGGTGCAGCTCCGACCTGCGTGACGGCAACCAGTCGCTGATCGAGCCGATGGACGCGGTGAAAAAGCTGCGCTTCTGGAAAACCCTGGTGCAGGTAGGTGTGAAAGAAATCGAGGCGTCGTTCCCGGCCGCTTCGCAAACCGACTTCGACTTCGTGCGTACCCTGATCGAAGACGGCCACATCCCGGACGACACCACCATTCAGGTGTTGACTCAAGGCCGTGAAGACCTGATCGAGCGCACCTTCGAATCCCTGCGTGGGGCAAAGAAAGCGATTGTTCACCTGTACAACGCGACCTCCCCTTCTTTCCGTCGCATCGTGTTCAACCAGGACAAGGACGGGATCAAGGCCATCGCCGTTAACGCCGCCAAGCTGTTCGTCAAATATGCTGCCATGCAGCCGGACACCGAGTGGACCTTCGAATACTCGCCGGAAACCTTCAGCGCCACCGAGCTGGAATTCGCCAAGGAAGTCTGTGACGCGGTGATCGAGGTCTGGAACCCGACACCCGAGCACAAGATCATCCTCAACCTGCCGGCTACGGTTGAATGCGCAACCCCGAACGTCTACGCCGACCAGATCGAGTGGTTCCACCGCAACATCAACCGTCGTGACAGCGTGATCATCAGCCTGCACACCCACAACGACCGTGGCACTGGCGTGGCCGCCACCGAGTTGGGCCTGATGGCCGGCGCCGACCGCGTCGAAGGTTGCCTGTTCGGCAACGGCGAGCGCACCGGTAACGTCGATCTCGTCACCGTGGCACTGAACATGTACACCCAGGGTCTCGACCCGCAATTGGACTTCTCCGACATCGACGGCGTGCGCAAAGTCGTCGAAGAGTGCAACCAGATCCAGGTTCACCCGCGTCACCCGTACGTCGGCGATCTGGTGCACACCGCGTTCTCCGGCTCCCACCAGGACGCGATCCGCAAGGGCTTCGCCCAGCAGAAACCGGACACCCTGTGGGAAGTGCCGTATCTGCCGATCGACCCGGCCGACATCGGCCGCAGCTACGAGGCGGTGATCCGCGTCAACAGCCAGTCGGGCAAGGGCGGCATCGCCTACCTGCTGGAGCAGGAATACGGCATCAGCCTGCCGCGTCGCATGCAGATAGAATTCAGCCAAGTGGTGCAGCGTGAAACCGATCGGCTGGGCCTGGAGATGACCGCGCAGCAAATCCACGCGCTGCTGCACAGCGAGTACCTGCAAGCCAACACCCCGTACGCGCTGGTCAGCCATCGCCTGCAGGAAGAAAACGGCAACAGCGCCGTCGAAGTGGAAGTGGCGAGCAAGGGTCAGGGCGAAACCAACCTGCACTGGCGCGGCAAGGGCAACGGCGCGCTGGAAGCACTGGTGGCCGGCCTGCCGATTCCGGTGGAGATCATGGACTACAACGAACACGCCATCGGCGCGGGCACCAACGCCAAGGCTGCGGCGTACATCGAATTGCGTGTGAACGGTGAACGTGCGGTACACGGCGTTGGCATCGATGAAAACATCACCACCGCCAGCTTCAAGGCCCTGTTCAGCGCGCTGAACCGCTCGCTGAGCCAGCCGGAAGCGAAAGCGGCGTAACTTCACCGCTGAAATGCAAAAGGCCCCGGAGTGCGAACTCCGGGGCCTTTTTTACCTGCCATTCTGGTGCTGTCTGTAATGACCCCTTCGCGGGCAAGCCCGCTCCCACAGGGGACGCTGGTGCACCCCAGACTCATGTACACCATAGAACACTGTGGGAGCGGGCTTGCCCGCGAAAAGGCCCTTGTAGACGCTGCAGATGTCAGGTGAACTCGAAGGTGTCCGCATCCAGATTCGCCGGGAACCGCTCCCGGTAAGCCGCCAGCGAAGCCGCTTCCAGAACCACCTTGAACACCCCGTCAGCCTCCCCTGCCGCCAGCAAGGTCTCGCCCTGGAAATCCAGCACCTGACTGTCGCCGGTATAAGCGAAGCCCTTGCCATCGGTGCCAATCCGGTTGACCGCCGCCACATAGCAAAGATTTTCGATCGCCCGGGCCGGCAACAACCGGTTCCAATGCTGACGCCGCGCCCCCGGCCAGTTGGCGGTGTACAGCAGCAAATCAGTGTCCTGCGCGTCGCGGCTCCACACCGGGAAGCGCAGGT
Source organism: Pseudomonas sp. G7(2022) (assembly GCF_052660475.1). Lineage (NCBI taxonomy): Bacteria > Pseudomonadati > Pseudomonadota > Gammaproteobacteria > Pseudomonadales > Pseudomonadaceae > Pseudomonas > Pseudomonas sp. G7(2022). The sequence goes on from NZ_CP109659.1 coordinate 5,084,062, forward strand.
CGTAACAGATCAGCGGACGAACCCGCCAACCCTTGAGTTCGAACTGCACCTGGCGTTCGCCGGGCGTGTAGTGATTGTGTTCGCCAGCCATGCGGAACAGATGGCGCTTGTCGTAATGCAGCACTTCGCCGTCCGGCCGTGCCCACAACAAGCGATTGCGGTGGCTGCCATCGGCGGCCTGGATAATCACGCTGCCTGTGACGACTGCATTCAGTTTCGCCGCCTGGGCCCGAAGCCACTTGCTGGTCGGACCGTTTTCGGCTTCGGCCAGGGTTTTGGACTCCATGGAAAATCCGGTGGTGAACATTTCCGGCAGAATGATCAGATCCGCACCACGCGCCTGCTCCAGCAACGCGTCGAAATGCTCGAGGTTGGCCTGACGGTCATGCCAGACCAGGCTGGTCTGGATCAGCGCCAGGTTGAGATCGGGCAACGCACTCAGATCACGCATAGTTTCCCCGCCGCTTCCCGCAGCGTCTCCTCGCGCTTGGCAAAGCACAAGCGCACCAGGCGCTGGCCTTCAGGTGGGTTCTGGTAGAACACCGACACCGGGATGCTCGCCACACCATGTTCGCGAGTCATCCACATCGCCATCTCGACGTCGTTCAGGTCGGGACGGATCTGCGAGTAATCGACCAGTTGGAAATAGGTGCCGGTGACCCGGGTGAAGCTGAATCGGGACGGCGCCAGCAGATCACAGAACAGATCACGCTTGGCCTGATAGAAGCCCGGCAGTTCTTCGACGTGTTCCGGATGCTCGGCCATGTAGTCGGCCAGCGCATATTGCAGCGGCGTCACGCCGCAGAAACTGACGTATTGATGCACCTTGCGCAGTTCGGCGGTCAGCGCCGGCGGCGCCACCACGTAGCCGGTTTTCCAGCCTGTGACGTGATAGGTCTTGCCGAACGAGCTGACCACGAATGCACGCTGATACAGCTCTTCATGGGCCAGTACGCTGACATGTGAAACGCCGTCGAACACCAGGTGCTCGTAGACTTCGTCGCTGATCACATAGATGTCGCGATCACGGATCAGCGCCGCCAACTGATCAAGCTCTGCGCGACTGATCAGGGCGCCGCTCGGGTTGTGCGGGGTGTTGAGGATGATCATCCGCGTGCGCGGGCTCAGGGCTGCACTGAGCTTGTCGAAGTCGATGGAGAAATCCTTCAGCCCCAACTGCACATGCACGCAACGCCCGCCAGCCAGTTCCACCGATGGCTCGTAGCTGTCGTAGGCCGGATCGAACACGATGACTTCATCGCCGCTGTGGATAACCGCCTGGATTGCACAGAAGATCGCCTGGGTCGCACCCGGAGTGACAGTCACCTCATGATCTGCATCGACGTTCACGCCATAGCTGCGGGCGATTTTTGCCGCGATCTGCTGGCGCAGGACCGGCAGGCCGGTCATCGGCGAATACTGGTTATGGCCGCTGGCGATGTGCCGACCGACCGCATCGCGCAGTGCCTGCGGGCCGTCGAAATCGGGAAAACCCTGGGACAGGTTGATGGCTCCGGTCTGCGCCGCGAGCTGAGACATCTGCGTGAAAATAGTGATGCCGACATTCGGCAGCTTGCTGTTGATCATCGGGGTTCCCTGCTCTGCCCCGGCACTGACGACGGCGCGGGAGAGCCCGAGGATAGCCCATCCGGCGCCCATAAAAAAAGGGATTGGCGCAACACAGAATGCCGCGTCACGCCTTTGATTAGACCGATCGGGCCGTCTCTCGGATGCCGTCCAACAGCAGAATAATGACGAGCTACCTGTTACTTCTGACAGTTGTCGAAATACCCATCGAGGCGTTCACTGTCCGGACTCCAATCAGAGGTCAAATCATGAGAAAACTCAAGGCGGGTGAACTCGATCCCGGGTTTGGTAATGATGGTATTCATCCATTGGAACCACACGGAGACTTTTTTCAGGCCTTTGGCCTGAGCCGATCAGACAATGGAGAATTGTTCGTTGCCGGCAGCAGTGACGGTTCAGAACGCAACTTTACGAACTTCGTATTGATCAAACTTGATCCGCGGGGAGAACGAGAAAAATCCTTCGCTACGAATGGAGTCCTGGAGGCTCGATTTTCCCCCGATGCCAGTCTTTCCTCCGTCGGACTGAAGGCGTTCCCCCTCGAAAACTCAAATATTGTTCTGATCGGTCAGTTCAACAATGGCACCAATGCGCCCTTGCCCGGTCTAGCACAAGTTCGTCCCGACGGGACGTTCGATACGGACTTTGCTGACCAGGGAACCCACGTTGTTCGCACTTCCCTGATACCGGAATACGGCGCACCGAGCGGAACGGTCATTGACGGCAGCCGTCAATCCAGCGGCGCATGGGTGACGATAAATCCTCACGTTGCGGGTCCTGAACTGACCATGACGCTGATCGTAATGACCCGCGCCAACGGCACGCCAGCCACCGAATTCAATGACGGCAAAGGCTATGTCGAACTCCCGCTCAGTGGTGGCGAGGAAACAAGGCTGAACGCCATCGCAGTAGACCAACGGGATGCAATACTGGTGTGTGGTCATACCACGGATGTTCGAGGCATAAAGACAGGCATTGTCATGCGCTTTCAGCCAAACGGGATGGAAGACAAGAGCTTTGCAAATAACGGAGCACTGCAAAGTACAGAACTGTACTTTGATAATTTGCTTCCTTGCGATGACCGAATCTTGTGTTGTGGCTCAACCCGCTCAGGTGAGGCCCTGATTGCGCAACTGGACCGGGACGGTAATCCACTGCACTCCCCCAGCATTACGCCTGCTGAAGTGAGTACTTGCTGGATCAAGGTCGCATGGCACGACAACCATATTCTTGCACTCGGCGAGCAGCAATTTCCTTTCGGAACCGGAACGGTGGTTGCCCGTTTCAACGAGCGTGGAATTCTCGACCCTTCATTTGGCAGAGATGGGGGCTGGACTTCCATTCTTTTCAACGGACAACCCGCAGAACCTCGGGATATCGTGATCGACTCGTCGGGGATTTTAGTACTGGCATCAGCGAAAGATCTGACCGGATCGCAAACACACTTTCTGGCCCGACTACTGAACTGATCTGACAGCCACAAAAAAGGGCGTCATGGACGCCCTTTCCCGATTGCATCAGCGCTTGTCGCGGCGCTTCTTGCTGGCTTTCTTGTTGTGCGACATCAAGCGGCGCTTCTTGTTGACCTGGCGGTCGGTCAGCGTGTTCTTGTTGCCTTCGTACGGGTTCTCGCCGCCCTTGAACTCGATACGGATCGGCGTACCGACCAGTTTGAGCACGCGGCGGTAAGTGTTTTCCAGATAGCGCACGTACGACTTCGGCACTTTCTCGACCTGGTTGCCGTGGATCACGATGATCGGCGGGTTCGCCCCCCCCAGGTGAGCGTATCGCAGCTTGATCCGGCGGCTGTTGACCATCGGCGGCTGGTGCTCGCTGACCGCGTCTTCGAGAATCTGCGTCAGGCGGCTGGTCGGCCAGCGGGTGACCGCGGACTTGAACGAGTTCTGCACCGAAGCGTAGAGGTTGCCCACGCCAGTGCCGTGCAGTGCCGAGATGAAGTGGATATCGGCGAAGTCAACGAAGAACAACCGACGCTGCAACTCGACCTTCACGAAGTCGCGCTCGCTCGGCGTCATTCCGTCCCACTTGTTGATCGCGATCACCAGCGCGCGACCCGCCTCAAGGGCGAAGCCCAGCAGGTTGAGGTCGTGATCGACCACACCTTCGCGGGCGTCCATCACAAAGATCACCACGTTGGCGTCTTTGATCGCCTGCAGGGTTTTGACCACGGAGAACTTTTCGACTTCTTCGTGGATCTTGCCGCGCTTGCGCACACCGGCGGTGTCGATCAGCGTGTACTTCTCGTCGTTACGCTCGAACGGGATGTAGATACTGTCGCGAGTGGTGCCGGGCTGATCGTAGACGATTACCCGGTCCTCACCGAGCATGCGGTTGACCAGGGTCGACTTGCCGACGTTCGGACGGCCGATGATGGCGATCTTGATCCCGTCTTTTTCGCTCGGACCAGGAATGCGCTTGGCTTCCTCGCCTTCGGCGACCACTTCTTCCTCTTCACCTTCCGCCGGCTCGTCATCATCACGCGGGAAGTCGCTCAGGGCCGCTTCCAGCAGTTGAGTGATGCCGCGACCGTGGGCACCGGCGATCGGGATCGCGTGGCCCATGCCCAGCGGGGCGAATTCGGCGCGGGCCATTTCCGGGTCGATGTTGTCGACCTTGTTGGCGACCACGTGAGAACGCTTGTTACGTTTGCGCAAGTGTTCGGCGATCATCTGGTCGGCGGCGGTGAAACCGGCCTTGGCATCTACCAGGAACAGAACGACATCCGCTTCTTCGATGGCCAGCAGCGACTGCTCGGCCATTTTTTCGTCCATACCATGCTCGTCACCGGAGATACCGCCGGTGTCGATCAGAATGTAGGAACGCCCTTGCCACTTGGCCTCACCGTACTGGCGATCACGGGTCAGACCGGACAAGTCGCCGACGATGGCGTCGCGAGTCCTGGTCAGGCGGTTGAACAAGGTGGACTTGCCGACGTTCGGTCGGCCCACCAGGGCGATTACGGGAACCATGCGGCTCTCCACTTCGTTATTTCAGAAAATACAAAAGCCGCTGCGAGGCAGCGGCTGGTGCTCGGGGCAACGCCCAAAAGCGCTGCAAGCCCCGGTATACCGGGGCCGCCTGGGGGTTTAACCCCAAGCATAGCTAAAGGGCCTGCGTTCGATCATGCGGCGTTAAAAATCAGCTCGGGATGCTCATTGACTGAAGTCAACTCCGCGCCCTCGCTGATTTTTGCCTTGCCTGATCTTCGCTCGGCTCCTTCAGTGAATTGTTACTTGATGGTCAGGGCTTCCAGTTTGCCGCTGTTGCCATACACATAAATCGTGTCACCCACCACCAGCGGACGGGCACGCAGGCCGTCGCTGTCGATGCGCTCGCGGCCGACGAAACGACCGTCCACCTGACTCAGCAGATGCAGGTAACCTTCCAGGTCACCGACTGCAACGTAGCTGGAGAACACTTCCGGTGCCGACAGTTGACGGCGGGCCAGCGAATCGTTGCTCCACAGTGCAGTGGTGGAACGCTCGTCGACGCCTTCAACGGTACCCGAAGACAGGCTCACATAGACGTTGCCGAAACCCTGTGCGATACCGGCGTAGCTCGACGCATCGCGCTGCCAGAGTTGACGGCCGCTTTCCAGGTCCAGTGCCGCAACGCGACCCTGATAGCTGGCAACGTACAGCGTACCGCCGGACAGCAGCAGCCCGCCGTCGATGTCAACCACACGTTCCAGTTCCGAACGACCCTGTGGAATCGCGATCCGCTGCTCCCAGACCGGCACGCCGTTGGAAATGTCCAGAGCGACCACTTTACCGGTCGACAGGCCAGCCACCGCGAGGCGGTTGGTCGCGAGCGGCGCACTGGTACCACGCAGGGTCAGTACGGCAGGGGTGCTGTCATACACCCAGCGCTGGTGACCGGTGGATGCATCCAGACCGATCAGACGATCGTCCTGGGTCTGTACAACCACGATGTCGCCGTTGCTGGCAGGTGGCGCCAGCACTTCGCTGGTCACCCGGGCGCGCCATTTCTCTTCACCATTGATGGTGTCGAGGGCGATGACATCACCACGCAGAGTACCGATCAGAACCAGACCGTAGCCTACGCCGACGGCACCGGAGACAGGCACATCCAGTTCTTTCTTCCACTTCACGTCGCCGTTGCTGCGATCCATGGCCATCACGATGCCAGTAACGTCGGCGGCGTAGATGGTGTCACCATCAATCGCCGGCACCAGCATGTTGTAGGTTTCGCCCTGACCGTCACCGATCGAACGACTCCACACTTTGTGCAGAACCACTTCTTCCTTGAAGGAAGTCAGCTCGGCCGGTGGCAGTTCCTTGGTGCTGTTGCTGCTGCAACCCGTGGCCAGAATGGCCAGAGCCAGCAATGCTGCATGCTTCCAACCGATCACGTCACGCATCCCCTTTGGCCAGGTCGTCCAGCTTGATTTGAAGGCCACCGACCGCCGCTTCATCCGACAGTGCCGCCTTGGCTTTTTGATACGCCGCGTTCGCTTCGTCAGTGCGGCCCAGCTGTACCAGCAGGTCGCCCTTGAGTTCTTCGCGAGTGGCCAGGAACGACTTGTCGGCATCGCCTTCAAGCAGTTTCAGGGCCTCGTCAGCCTTGTTCTGTGCACCCAGCACCTGCGCCAGACGCTGACGGGCGATTTCGCCCAACGCCGCGTTGGCCGGTTTGGCAACGATTGCCTTGAGTTCGGTCGCCGCGTCGTCCAGCTTGCCGCTGTCGACCGCAACCTTGGCCACGAACAGGCTGCCGTACTGCGCGTAGGCAGTACCGCCGAATTCGCTGTTGAGCTTGCCGGCCAGATCCGCAACGCGCGCGGCGTCAGGCTTGCCATCCGGAGTCAGCGTGGTTTCCAGCAATTGCTGATAGAGCACCGAGGCGCCTTGCGACTGGTTGCTCTGATACTTGTGAAATGCCTGCCAGCCGAACACGATGACCAGCGCCAACAGGCCGCCAGTGACCAGAGGTTTGCCGTTGCGTGTCCACCAGTCTTTCAAATCCGCCAACTGTTCGTCTTCGGTACTCGACACCCCAATACTCCTTAATCGCTAAATCGGCTGTTTGGACAGCTTCAACCCTGCACGACGCAGGTGGCCAGGTGAGCGGCAAGCGCATCCCAGGCAATGCTTTGTTGTTCGCCCTGGCCACGCAGGGGTTTGAAACCTACCACTTGCTGGGCCATTTCGTCGTCACCCAGGATCAGCGCGTACAACGCACCGCTCTTGTCGGCTTTCTTGAACTGGCTCTTGAAGCTGCCGGCACCGGCATTGACTTGCAGACGCAGGTTAGGCAACTGGTCGCGTACACGCTCGGCCAGGGCCAGACCGGCCAGCTCCGCCTCTTCGCCGAAGGCGCAGAGGTAGACGTCAACCTGACGGGAAAGCTCTTGCGGGATCTGCTCCAGGGTTTCCAGCATCAGCACCAGACGCTCGATGCCCATGGCGAATCCGACGCCCGGCGTCGGCTTGCCGCCCATCTGCTCGACCAGACCGTCGTAACGGCCGCCCGCACAAACAGTGCCCTGGGCGCCGAGCTTGTCGGTGACCCATTCGAATACGGTTTTGCTGTAGTAATCGAGACCGCGTACCAGTTTCGGGTTGAGCACGTAAGGAATGCCGACAGCATCCAGACGGGCCTTCAGACCTTCGAAGTGGGCACGGGACTCGTCGTCCAGGTAGTCAGCCATCTTCGGCGCATCGACCAGGACGGCTTGCGTGTCGGCGTTCTTGGTATCGAGCACGCGCAGCGGGTTGGTCTTCAGGCGACGCTGGCTGTCTTCGTCCAGTTTGTCGTGGTGCGCCGAGAGGTACTCGACCAGCGCTTCACGATAACGGCCGCGGGACTCGCTGGTGCCCAGGCTGTTGAGTTCGAGCTTGACGGCATCACGGATACCCAGCTCGCCCCACAGGCGCCAGGTCATGATGATCAACTCGGCGTCGATGTCCGGACCGTCGAGGTTGAAGACTTCCAGACCGATCTGGTGAAACTGGCGATAACGGCCTTTCTGCGGACGCTCGTGACGGAACATCGGACCGATGTACCAGAGCTTCTGCACTTGGCCACCGCCGGTGATGCCATGCTCGAGCACGGCACGCACGCACGCAGCGGTGCCTTCCGGACGCAGGGTCAGGGAGTCGCCGTTGCGGTCGTCGAAGGTGTACATCTCTTTTTCGACGATGTCGGTCACTTCACCGATCGAGCGCTTGAACAGCTCGGTGAATTCGACGATCGGCATGCGGATCTGCTTGTAACCGTAGTTATCCAGCAAACGCGAAACGGTGCCTTCGAAGTAGCGCCATACCGGGGTCTGTTCCGGCAGGATGTCGTTCATGCCACGAATGGCTTGCAGGGACTTGCTCACAGAAATTCCTTAATTCGTTCGATCAGCCGCGCGCGATGACCGCTGCGTCGGCTTCGACCTTCTCGGCCGCCTTCTCGCGGATCAGCTTTTCCAGCTCGTCCACCAGATTGTCATTCGTCAGCTTATGCGACGGCTTGCCGTCGATGTAAATCAGGTTTGGCGAGCCGCCGGTCAAGCCGATATGGGCTTCCTTGGCTTCACCCGGGCCATTGACCACACAACCGATCACCGCGACATCCAGCGGCACCAGCAGGTCTTCAAGGCGCCCTTCCAGCTCGTTCATGGTCTTGACCACATCGAAGTTCTGCCGCGAGCAGCTCGGGCAGGCGATGAAGTTGATGCCACGGGAACGCAAATGCAAAGACTTGAGAATGTCGTAACCGACCTTCACTTCCTCGACCGGGTCGGCGGCCAGCGAGATGCGGATGGTATCGCCAATCCCCTCGGCGAGCAGCATACCTAGGCCCACGGCGGATTTCACTGTACCGGAGCGCAATCCACCGGCTTCGGTGATGCCCAAGTGCAGCGGCTGAACGATTTCCTTGGCGAGCAGGCGATAGGCTTCGACGGCCATGAACACGTCGGAGGCCTTCACACTGACCTTGTAGTCCTGGAAATTCAGGCGCTCAAGGTGCTCGACATGACGCAATGCCGACTCGACCAGCGCAGCCGGTGTCGGCTCGCCGTATTTTTTCTGCAGGTCTTTTTCCAGCGAACCGGCGTTGACGCCGATGCGGATCGGAATCCCGCGATCACGGGCGGCATCGACCACGGCGCGTACGCGATCCGGGCTACCGATGTTGCCCGGATTGATGCGCAGGCAGTCCACACCCAGTTCGGCCACGCGCAAGGCGATCTTGTGGTCGAAGTGGATGTCGGCAACCAGCGGCACTTTGACCAGTTGCTTGATCTTGCCGAACGCCTCGGCGGCGTCCATGTCCGGCACCGAAACGCGGACGATGTCGACGCCGGCAGCTTCCAGACGGTTGATCTGTGCGACGGTGGCCGCGACGTCGTTGGTGTCGCTGTTGGTCATGCTCTGCACCGCGATAGGTGCATCGCCGCCCACAGGCACGTTACCGACCCAGATCTTGCGTGATTCGCGACGTTTGATTGGAGATTCGCCGTGCATGACTTATTGACCCAACTTCAGGCGAGCAGTCTCGCCACTGGTGAACGGAGCCACATCGACCGATTGGCCGTTGTAGCTGACCTGGGCGCCACGGGCATAACCCAGGCGCACGGCAAACGGTGGCTTGCCGGCGACGGACAGGCTGTCGCCCTTGCGCTTCAGACCACTGAACAGCACTTTGCCGCTGCCATCGGTCACTTGTGTCCAGCAATCGGCGATGAACTGAACCTGCACCTGGCCTTGACCGGCAACCGGGGCAGCCGCAACGGCAGGGGCTGAAGTCGGTGCAGCAACGCTTGGCGTTACCGGCGCGGTAACAACGGGTGCAGGCGCGGCTGGAACGGTTGCCGGCACAGTCGCCGCCGGAGCCGCAACCACTGGCGCCGGGACGTGGGCCGTCGCGGCCGGGGCCGGTGCCACGGGTGCAACGGCTGCCGGAGCGGCAGTTTCGGCAACCGTCGATTCAGCGGTGGATTGCGATTGAGGCAGTGCCAGGGCCGTTGCGCCCTCAGCCTCGCCTTCCGCAACAGCCTGGTCTTCCGGCTCGTCCAGCGGGTGGATCTGGGTAGTGCCGTCCGCACCTTCGACTTCCACGTGCTCGGGAGCCAGCGTGGTCAGGTCCTTGGTGCGCAACGAGGTCTGATCCTGCCACCAGACGAAACCGCCGCCGATGACCCCGATCAGTAACAGCAGGCTGACGATCCGCAAAATGGTGTGGGAAACCCGAACCGGTTCTTCGATGCGCCCCAGCGCGTGCACATTGCTGCCCTGGGAGTCGGTGCCGGTGGACTGATCGAACTGCTGGACCAGAACAGCCTGATCCATGCCGAGCAATTTGGCATAGGCGCGAATATAGCCGCGAGCAAAGGTATGCCCCGGCAGCTTGTCGAACGCACCGGCTTCGAGGTTGGACAGGGAAGTCACGGTGAGGTTGAGCTTGAGGGCCACTTCGGCCAGCGACCAGCCATTGCTTTCGCGGGCCTGGCGCAAGGTTTCACCGGGGTTAACGCGATTCGCTGCTACAACTTCGGGATGCGCCGCTTTCATCATTGCTCCGACAGGTATTGCTGATATTCCGGCGTACCGGGATAGAGTCGTTTTAATTGCAGGCCCGCACTGGCGGCCTTGTCGCGATCTTCAAATACTTTTGCCAATCGAACGGCGAGCAACAGACTACGTGCATTTTGCTCGGAGAGCTGGCTGAAACGGTCGTAATAGTCACGCGCGGGCACATAATGCCTGTCTTCGAATGACAACTCAGCCATTTCCAGCAAGGCCCGTGGTTGTTGCTGGTTCAAACGCAGCGCCTTTTCCAGTTGCTGCTGCGCCAGCTCACGCTGACCAAGCTTCGATGCCGTCATGCCGAGATTCTCGAACACGCGTGAACGCTCAGGATACAGGGTATCGGCGGCGGCCTGCTCAAAACGCTCGTAGGCCTCCTTGTAACGCTTCTCTTCGTAGAGAAAACTGCCGTAATTGTTGAGGATGCGGGCATCGGCGGGACGGGAGGACAGCGCCTTGCGAAAGTGTTCGTCGGCCAGCTTCGGCTCCATTTCCGCCTGGAACACCAGCCCGAGGGCGGCGTTCGCATCAGGATCCGAGCTATCCAGCTCGAGGGCCTTTTTCAACGGCACCTTGGCCCGTTCGGTCATGCCTTGCTGCAAGTATCCCAGCCCCAGCTGCACATAGGCAGCCCGCGCCTCGTCGCGGCCCTTGCTGGTCTTCATCGGGTTGTAATCACCCGACAGGACACAGCCAGCACACAGGCTGGCCAACAGCAACAGCAGCGCAAAGCGCAGGGACATAGAGATCCTCTCTTAATTAGTGTTCGCGGCGTTCTGTGCCAGATCGCTGTCGGCGCTCAATTCGCGCACGGCGATGTAACGTTCACTGCGACGGGTGCGATCCAGCACCTGCCCTACCAATTGACCGCAAGCCGCGTCGATGTCTTCACCACGGGTGGTGCGGACGGTGACGTTGAAGCCTGCCTGATGAAGCTGATCCTGGAATCGGCGAATCGCGTTGTTGCTTGGCCGCTCGTAACCGGAGTGCGGGAACGGGTTGAACGGAATCAGGTTGATCTTGCAGGGAATATCCTTGAGCAACTCGATCATTTCCACAGCGTGCTCAAGCTTGTCGTTGATGTCCTTGAGCAAGGTGTACTCGATGGTCAGCACACGTTTCTCGCCCAGGGCGGACATATAGCGCACGCACGAATCGAGGAGCATCTTAAGCGGATATTTCTTGTTGATCGGCACCAATTGGTTACGCAATGCGTCATTCGGTGCGTGCAGGGACAACGCCAGGGATACGTCGATGTGCTTGGCCAGCTCATCGATCATCGGCACCACACCCGACGTGGACAGGGTCACGCGGCGCTTGGAGATCCCGTAGCCCAGATCATCCATCATCAGATGCATGGCGGCCACGACGTTGTCGAAGTTCAGCAGCGGTTCGCCCATGCCCATCATCACCACGTTGGTGATGGCGCGGTCGATGGTTGCCGGAACACTGCCGAAGGATTTGTTGGCAATCCACACCTGGCCGATGACTTCGGCGGCGGTGAGGTTGCTGTTGAAGCCTTGCTTGCCGGTGGAGCAGAAACTGCAGTCCAGGGCACAGCCTGCCTGGGACGAAACGCACAGAGTGCCGCGTTTGCCCTGGGGAATGTAAACGGTCTCGACGCAGCTGCCGGACGCCACGCGCACCACCCATTTACGGGTGCCGTCGCTGGAGATGTCCTCGCTGACCACTTCGGGACCACGGACCTCGGCAACCGCCTTGAGCTTTTCGCGCAAGGCCTTGCTGACGTTCGTCATGGCGTCGAAATCATCGACGCCAAAGTGGTGAATCCATTTCATTACCTGACCGGCACGGAAACGCTTCTCCCCGATTGAGTCGAAGAATTTTTCCATTTCCGGCTGGGTCAGACCCAGCAGGTTGGTTTTAACAGTCGATGTCGTCATGGATTCACCTTCACTCTTAAGCCAATGCTTAGCGAGTGGTTACTTCAGTAGCTGCGAAGAAGTAAGCGATTTCGCGAGCAGCAGCGGCTTCGGAGTCCGAACCGTGAACGGCGTTGGCGTCGATCGATTCAGCGAAGTCAGCACGGATGGTGCCTGGAGCAGCTTCTTTAGGGTTGGTAGCGCCCATCAGCTCACGGTTGCGAGCGATGGCGTTTTCGCCTTCCAGAACCTGAACGACAACTGGACCCGAAGTCATGAAGGCAACCAGGTCGCCGAAGAAACCACGAGCGCTGTGCTCAGCGTAGAAGCCTTCGGCTTCGGCTTTGGACAGTTGCTTCAGTTTCGAAGCTACAACGCGCAGGCCAGCGTCTTCGAAGCGAGTGGTGATCTTGCCGATCACGTTTTTAGCAACGGCGTCAGGCTTGATGATGGAGAAAGTACGTTGAACAGCCATGGTGTAACTCCAGAAACAGTAATTTGCGAAAAATTAAACCCGCGAATTATACGCGGGTTCTTGGGTATTGCCTAACCTGCAAGGACGATCAGTCTACTTCTTCGATCCAGAGCGCCTGAACCGCTTCCAACACCTTCTCACCGACTCGGCCAGAGGTATTGTCGAAATCAGGCAGTTCCATGATCCATCGCTGCAAGTCGACGAAATTGACAGAGAGCGGATCGACGTCCGGCTTGGCTTCGGCCAGCTCTTCTGCAATACGTTGAACATCATTCCAACCGTAGCTCATGACAGTCTTACCAGTCAGTGCGGCGCTTCGGCCGCATGGTTAAGCGAATATTTCGGAATTTCGACGGTGATGTCTTCTTCACCGACGATGGCCTGACAGGCCAGGCGCGAATGCGCCTCAAGACCCCATGCGCGATCAAGGAAATCTTCCTCCAACTCGTCGGCTTCTTCCAGCGAGTCAAAACCCTCGCGAATGATGCAGTGACAGGTGGTGCAGGCGCAGACGCCGCCGCAGGCGCTTTCCATCTCGATGTGGTGTTCGTGGGCCAGATCGAGAATCGATGTGCCGGGCTCAGCCTCGACCACCATACCCTCAGGGCAGAACTTCTCGTGGGGCAGAAAAATGACCTGCGGCATCAGATATCCTCGATTTCATTCAGATTGCGCCCGGACAGAGCGGCTTTCACCGTCTGATCCATACGACGGGCAGCAAAGGCGTCGGTCACTTGCGACAGACGCTTGGTCTGCTGCTCGATGGCGTAACCATCGGTACCTTTCATCAGTTCGGTCAGTTCCTGCACCTGCAGATCGATGACCATGCGCTCTTCGGCGTCGAGCAAACGCTCGCCATCCGCCTCCAGAGCCCCCTGCACCGCCTCGATCAGGCGCTGGGCATCGACTTGCTGCTCACGCAGAACGCGGGCGACCTTGTCGTCATTGGCATGCTGGAACGAATCCTTGAGCATTTTGGCGATCTCGCCATCGGTCAGACCATACGATGGCTTGACCTGAATGCTGGCCTCAACGCCCGAACCCAGTTCGCGGGCAGAAACGCTGAGCAGACCGTCGGCATCGACCTGGAAGGTGACGCGAATCTTGGCTGCACCGGCGACCATTGCCGGTATGCCGCGCAATTCGAAGCGAGCCAGGGAGCGGCAGTCGCTGATCAGCTCGCGCTCGCCCTGCAACACGTGAATGGCCATGGCCGACTGGCCATCTTTATAAGTGGTGAAGTCCTGGGCGCGGGCAACCGGAATGGTGGTGTTGCGCGGAATCACCTTCTCCATCAGGCCGCCCATGGTTTCCAGCCCCAGGGACAGCGGAATCACGTCGAGCAGCAGCAGCTCGCCACCATCGCGCTTGTTGCCGGCCAGTGTATCGGCCTGGATCGCAGCCCCGATGGCCACCACCTGATCCGGGTCGATTTCAGTCAGCGGTTGGCGACCGAAAGCTTCGGCGACGGCCTCGCGAACACGTGGAACACGGGTAGAACCACCCACCATCACCACGGCGTGCACGTCTTCCAGCTCGACGCCGGAATCGCGAACGGCACGGCGACAGGCTTTCAGGCTGCGAGCAACCATCGGCTCAATCAGCGCATCAAAGGCTTCGCGGGTCAGCTGTGCTTTCCAGTCACCATAAGCAACTTCAACACTGTCGGCATTCGTCAGGGCTTCTTTGGCCGCACAGGCGGTTTGCAGCAGATTGCGCTGCGCACCCGGATCGAGATCGGCGGACAGGCCCGCGCTCTCGATGATCCAGCCGGCAATCGCGTGGTCGAAGTCATCGCCACCCAGCGCGCTGTCGCCGCCGGTTGCCAGAACTTCGAAGACACCGCCGGTCAGGCGCAGAATCGAAATATCGAAAGTACCGCCGCCCAGGTCATAAATGGCGACCAGGCCTTCGGCATGCTGATCCAGACCATAAGCCACGGCAGCAGCAGTCGGCTCGTTAAGCAGACGCAGCACGTTCAGGCCTGCGAGTTTCGCTGCATCTTTAGTGGCCTGACGCTGAGCGTCGTCGAAATATGCAGGAACGGTGATCACTGCGCCAACCAGCTCGCCGCCCAAGGTCGCTTCAGCGCGCTGGCGCAGCACTTTCAGGATATCGGCAGAGACTTCGACCGGGCTTTTCGGACCCTGCACGGTGTCGATGAACGGCATGTGCGATTCGCCGCCGACAAAGCGGTACGGCAGTTGCTCGCCCAATTGCTTGACGTCGGACAGACCACGGCCCATCAGGCGCTTGACCGACAGCACGGTATTCAGGGGATCGGAGGACGCGGCCAGCTTGGCCGACTCGCCGACTTCGACGCGATCGGCGTGATAACGCACGGCGGAAGGCAGGATGACCCGCCCTTCAGCATCGGCCAGCGGCTCGGAAAGACCACTGCGCAACGCAGCGACCAGCGAATTGGTAGTGCCCAAGTCGATCCCCACAGCCAGACGACGCTGGTGCGGTTGAGGACTTTGGCCGGGTTCGGCGATCTGCAGTAGGGCCATCGTGATCAGGACTTATCTGTATATCAGGCGTGCGACCGGAGCGGCACTGGGTTAATCGTCGAGGCGCTCTTCTAACTGGCGCACTTCGTAGGTGAGCTTGTCGAGGAACTGCATGCGCCGCATCAGGCGTTCGGCCTGTTCGCGCTGCGCCGCATCATCCCAACAGGCTGCGAAGCTTTCGTTCAGCTGTTCCTGGGCAGTTTTCAGGCGACGCTTGAAGGCTGCGACGCCCGCCAGGTCGGCACTGTCCTGCAGATCTTCGAGTTCTTCGCGCCATTGCATCTGCTGCAACAGAAACTCGGGATCATGGACCGTGACTTCCATCGGCACTTCATGACCGCTGATCGTCAGCAGGTAACGCGCACGCTGGGCCGGACTCTTGAGCGTCTGGTAAGCATCGTTGAGCCGAGCGGACTGTTCGAGCGCCGAGCGCTGCTCACGCTCGGAAGCGTCGGCAAAACGATCGGGATGAACGCCGCGCGCCAACTCGCGATAGCGCGTGGCCAACTGCTCGAGATCCAGACGAAAGCCCGGTTGCAGCTCGAATAAAGCGAAATGACAAGGAGTTCCCACGACCAGCCTCAGATGTTGAAGCTTTCGCCGCAGCCACACTCACCGCGCACGTTGGGATTGTTGAACTTGAAGCCTTCGTTCAACCCTTCCTTGACGAAATCGAGCTCGGTGCCGTCAAGGTAGGCCAGGCTCTTGGGGTCGATAATCACTTTTTCGCCGTGACTCTCGAACACCTGATCTTCTGCAACCACCTCGTCGACAAACTCCAGCACGTAGGCAAGGCCGGAACAGCCCGTGGTGCGAACACCCAGACGAATCCCTTCACCCTTGCCGCGCCCGTCGAGGGAGCGTCGCACGTGTCGAGCAGCCGCTTCTGTCATGCTGATAGCCATCGTTGACTCCTTACTCGTCGCCCAATGCTTAGATCAAGCCTTTCTTCTGCTTGTAGTCGCGAACGGCCGCCTTGATGGCGTCTTCAGCGAGAACCGAGCAGTGGATTTTCACCGGCGGCAGGGCCAGTTCTTCGGCCAGCTGAGTGTTCTTGATGGTTTCCGCTTCGTCCAGGGTCTTGCCCTTCATCCACTCAGTGGCGAGGGAGCTGGAAGCGATAGCCGAACCACAGCCGTAGGTCTTGAACTTGGCGTCTTCGATAACGCCCTGCTCGTTGACCTTGATTTGCAGACGCATCACGTCGCCGCACGCCGGAGCGCCGACCATACCGGTGCCGACATCTGGATCTTCCGCGTCCATCTTGCCGACGTTGCGCGGGTTTTCGTAGTGGTCGATGACCTTTTCGCTGTAAGCCATGATTCTCAATCCTCACTCATCAGGGCCGCTCTTGAGACCCTGCAACTGCGCTGCGCAAACCGCCGCGTCGCTACAGGATCTGTATCCGGCGGCTTCTATATTTAGTGTGCCGCCCACTCGATCTTCGAGATATCGACGCCGTCTTTGTACATGTCCCACAGCGGCGACAGAGCGCGCAGCTTGGTAACGGCCTCGCAGACTTTCTGCGCGGCGTAATCGATTTCTTCTTCGGTGGTGAAGCGGCCGAAGGTGAAGCGAATCGAGCTGTGTGCCAGTTCGTCGTTGCGGCCCAGGGCGCGCAGTACGTACGAAGGCTCAAGCGACGCCGAGGTGCAGGCCGAACCGGACGAAACCGCCAGATCCTTGAGCGCCATGATCAGCGACTCGCCTTCAACGTAGTTGAAGCTCAGGTTCAGGTTGTGCGGAACGCGGGCGGTCAGGCTGCCGTTGACGTACAGCTCTTCCAGATGCTCGACCTGCTTGTAGAAACGGTCGCTCAACGCCTTGATACGCACGTTTTCGGCAGCCATGTCTTCCTTGGCCACACGGAACGCTTCGCCCATGCCGACGATCTGGTGAGTCGCCAGGGTGCCGGAACGCATGCCACGCTCGTGACCGCCGCCGTGCATGGTCGCTTCGATGCGCACACGCGGCTTGCGGCTGACGTACAGCGCACCGATGCCTTTAGGGCCGTAGGTCTTGTGGGCAGAGAACGACATCATGTCGACTTTCAGCTTCTGCAGATCGATATCGACCTTGCCAGTGGACTGAGCGGCGTCGACGTGGAACAGGATGCCTTTGGAACGAGTCAGCTCGCCGATGGCGGCGATGTCGTTGACCGTGCCGATTTCGTTGTTCACGTGCATCACCGACACTAGGATGGTGTCTTCGCGCAGTGCGGCTTCGATCATGGCCGGCGTGATCAGACCGTCTTCGGTCGGCTCGAGGTAGGTCACTTCGAAACCTTCACGCTCCAGCTGGCGCATGGTGTCGAGGACAGCCTTGTGCTCGATCTTGGAGGTGATCAGGTGCTTGCCCTTGGAGGCGTAGAAATGTGCCGCACCCTTGATTGCCAGGTTGTCGGACTCGGTGGCACCGGAGGTCCAGACGATTTCGCGCGGGTCGGCGTTGACCAGGTCGGCCACCTGACGACGGGCGTTTTCGACGGACTCTTCGGCCTTCCAGCCGAACACGTGGGAACGGGACGCCGGGTTACCGAAGTTTCCGTCGACCAGCAGGCATTCACTCATCTTTTGCGCAACGCGCGGATCGACCGGGGTGGTCGCAGAGTAATCAAGGTAAATCGGCAATTTCATGGACTATCTCCTAAATCAGGCTGGCTGGCGTGCCGCTAGCTCTCTGGCTGTCATTCGACGGCGGACGCTTCAATCTTGTCCAGGCGCGGCGCCTTGCCATTGCAACGACGCTGATCCTGACGCTGGGCCACTTCCTGTACCTCACGGCGAGTTACGAGGTCGGCCAAGCTGATACCGCTGAGAAATTCGTGAATCTGCAGGCTCAGGTCGCACCACAGGTGATGGGTCAGACAGGTATCGCCGGAATGGCAATCGCCCTGGCCCTGGCATTTGGTGGCATCGACCGATTCGTTCACCGCATCGATCACCTGGGCGACCTGAATGCCCTGCATGTCGCGGGACAACTGGTAACCACCGCCCGGACCGCGAACACTGGAAACCAGGTTACTGCGGCGCAGCTTGGCGAAAAGCTGTTCGAGATAGGACAGGGAGATGCCTTGGCGCTCGGAGATATCGGCCAGGGACACCGGCCCGTGTTGCGCGTGCAACGCCAGGTCAAGCATGGCGGTCACGGCGTATCGGCCTTTTGTAGTCAGTCGCATGGACAATTACCACGGAGTTCGGAATGGACGGGAGTATGCAATTCCCGAGCATTTAAGTCAACTATAAGACCTAGTGCTTTAGTCGGGTTTACCCGCAAAAGAGCGCGCGAATGATAGCAGGGTCTGCGGCCTAATGGCACACCGGTCGGCAGCAGCCCTGCAGGGGCATCAGTGGAGCTTGGATTCGTCCTTGCCCTTGACGCAGGCGAAGTCTTCTTCACGCAGCTCGGGCAGGTCTTTCGCACAGTAATTACTGCCCAGATCCTTAAGCGCGCCGCACATTCCTTCCAGACGTCCGTCCACCGCTTGCAGGTGATCGAGCAACTGGCCAATGGCACGCGCCACCGGATCGGGCATGTCTTCGCTGACGCCGTAGGCATCGAAGCCGATCTTTTCGGCCATCGCCTTGCGCTTGGCGTCGACCTCATCATCGGACTTGACGATGATCCGGCCCGGGATCCCCACCACAGTGGCGCCCGGAGGCACTTCCTTGGTGACCACGGCGTTAGAACCGACCTTGGCGCCAGCGCCAACAGTGAACGGACCGAGCACCTTCGCGCCCGCCCCCACCACCACGCCATCGCCGAGCGTCGGGTGACGCTTGCCCTTGTTCCAGCTGGTACCCCCCAGGGTCACGCCCTGATAGATCGTCACGTCGTCGCCGATTTCAGCGGTTTCGCCGATCACGATACCCATGCCATGGTCGATGAAGAAGCGTCGACCGACCTTGGCACCCGGATGAATCTCGATTCCGGTCAGCCAGCGACCGAAGTTCGACACCAGCCGCGCCAGCCATTTCAGATCATTGCGCCAGAGCATGCCGGCCAGTCGATGAATCCAGATTGCATGCATGCCGGGGTAGCAGGTCAGGACTTCAAAAGCGTTACGCGCCGCCGGGTCTCGGTGGAATACGCTCTGGATATCTTCACGCAAACGCTCGAACATCATTAATCCTTCCGCTTAAGGAGCTCGCCACGGGCCGCTTTTTGGGTTTCCGTGAGGATGCCACGCAAAATATTCATTTCCGCTCGGCTGACCGAGCTGCGTCCGTACAACCGGCGCAGGCGCGCCATCAAGTGCCGAGGCTTTTCCGGATCGAGGAATTCGATCGCAACCAGCGTCTGTTCCAGGTGCTCATAGAAGCGCTCCAGCTCATCCATGGTCGCAAGCTCTGCGCTTTTCACGGAGGCCACTTCTTCCTTCTCGATCTTGGTCGGCTGTCCCTGTGCGGCCAGCCAGGCCATGCGCACTTCATAACTCAACACCTGCACCGCCGCCCCGAGGTTCAGCGAACTGAACTCAGGATCGGAGGGGATGTGCACGTGATAGTGACATCGCTGCAGCTCTTCATTGGTCAGCCCGGAATCTTCACGACCGAACACCAGCGCGATTTCCGCGCCCTGCCCGGCCTCCTCGACCACTTTGGTCCCGCACTCGCGCGGATCCAGCAATGGCCAGGGAATGCGCCGGTCACGGGCACTGGTGCCGAGCACCAGATTGCAACCGACCAGGGCGTCTTCCAAGGTGGCGACGACTTGCGCGTTTTCAAGGATGTCACCGGCACCGGAAGCACGGGCATCGGCTTCGTGATGCGGAAAGACTCGCGGATCAACCAGCACCAGACGCGACAGGCCCATGTTTTTCATGGCGCGCGCGGTCCCGCCGATGTTTCCCGGATGGCTGGTGTTGACCAGGACGACACGAATATTCTGCAGCACGGCGGGCGCTCTCGGACTCGGCAAAGGGGTGCAAATCTTACAGAACAGCCTACCGTTAAGCTATGAAAGCGAACAGCGACCTTCACCTGAAGAAAAGTTCTGATAGAATGCGCGGCTTTCTTTAACAACCTTAGGTGACACATCCATGCAGCCCATGCTGAATATCGCGCTGCGCGCCGCCCGCAGCGCCAGTGAACTGATCTTCCGCTCCATCGAGCGCCTGGATACCATCAAGGTCGACGAAAAAGACGCCAAGGATTATGTATCCGAGGTGGATCGCGCCGCCGAACAGAAAATCATCGACGCTCTGCGCAAGGCTTACCCGAATCACTCGATCATGGGTGAAGAGACCGGCATGCACGCCGGTAGCGGTATCGAAGGTGAAGAATACCTGTGGATCATTGATCCGCTGGACGGCACCACCAACTTCCTGCGCGGCATTCCTCACTTCGCTGTCAGCATTGCCTGCAAATACCGCGGTCGCCTGGAACACGCCGTTGTTCTGGATCCGGTTCGCCAGGAAGAATTCACCGCCAGCCGTGGTCGCGGCGCTCAACTGAACGGTCGCCGTCTGCGTGTCAGCGGTCGCACCAGCCTGGACGGCGCTCTGCTGGGTACCGGTTTCCCGTTCCGTGACGACCAGATGGACAACCTCGACAACTACCTGGGCATGTTCCGCGCCCTGGTTGGCCAGACTGCCGGCATCCGCCGCGCCGGTTCGGCGAGCCTGGATCTGGCTTACGTTGCTGCCGGTCGTTTCGATGCATTCTGGGAGTCGGGTCTGTCCGAGTGGGACATGGCGGCTGGCGCCCTGCTGATTCAGGAAGCTGGCGGCCTGGTGAGCGACTTCACCGGCGGTCACGACTTCCTTGAAAAAGGCCATGTCGTCGCCGGCAACACCAAATGCTTCAAGGCAGTTCTGACGGCGATCCAGCCGCACCTGCCAGCCTCGCTGAAGCGCTAAGCGTTTCGCGAAATCAAAAAACACCCTTCGGGGTGTTTTTTTTGTGGGCATGAAAAAGCACCCCGAAGGGTGCTTTTCTTATAAGCCTTCAGCCAGTTACTGGCCTGGCGCGTTCTGCGACAGGATCAGCTTGCCTTCCTTGTCGACCGGAATCTGGTTGCCCGGATCACGATCCATCCGCACCTTGCCTTCCTTGCCGTCCAGCGAATACCGGACGTCATAGCCCACGACCTTGTCGCTGATGTCATTCACCGTGTTACAGCGAGTCTGAGTCGTGGTGTAGGTATCACGCTCCTGCATACCCTCCTGAACCTTGTTACCGGCGTAACCACCACCGACCGCACCGGCCACCGTGGCAATCTTCTTGCCGGTGCCGCCGCCGATCTGGTTACCCAGCAGACCACCCGCCAGCGCACCGACCACGGTGCCCGCGATCTGGTGCTGATCTTTCACCGGCGCCTGCCGGGTCACCGTCACATCCTTGCACACTTCACGTGGAGTCTTGATTTGTGTCTTGACCGGCTCGACGGCCAATACCTGCGCATACTCAGGGCCGCTTTTCACCAGGCTGTAGGTGGCAACAGCGCCCCCGGCAGTCACACCGACAGCACCCAGTACCGCACCAACCAGCAACGACTTGTTCACATGAACCTCCTGACCATCACATGCGGGACGCGCCCGCGCTTCTCCCAGCCTTGGAGCAATAAAAAAGGCGCGAGTTCAACTCGCGCCTTTTTTTGACTGACAACCGGGGTAACGATGGCCGTTATGGACGGTCGTCGACTTCCTTCTCGGTATTGGCCGGCGGAATCAGGTCTTCCGAAGACAGGTTCAGCCAGATCAGCACCACGTTGGCGATGTAGATCGACGAGTAGGTACCCGCCAGAACACCGATGAACAGGGCGATGGAGAAGCCGAACAGGTTGTCGCCACCGAAGAACAGCAGCGCCGCGATCGCCAGCAAGGTGGAGATCGAAGTCGCCATGGTGCGCAGCAGGGTCTGAGTGGTCGAGATGTTGATGTTCTCGATCAGCGAAGCCTTGCGCAGCACGCGGAAGTTCTCACGCACCCGGTCGAACACGACGATGGTGTCGTTCAGCGAGTAACCGATGATCGCCAGCACCGCCGCCAGCACCGTCAGGTCGAAGGTGATCTGGAAGATCGACAGGATACCCACGGTCACGATCACGTCGTGAATCAGCGAAACGATGGCACCGACCGCGAATTTCCACTGAAAGCGGAAAGCCAGATAGATCAGGATACCGCCGAGCGCCAGCAGCATGCCGAGGCCGCCCTGGTCGCGCAGCTCTTCACCGACCTGCGGGCCGACGAACTCGACGCGCTTGACCGTCGCCGGGTTCTCACCGCCGACCTTCTGCAGCGCTTCCGCTACCTGATGGCCCAGCTGCGGGTCTTCACCCGGCATGCGCACCAGCAGGTCGGTGGTCGCACCGAAGTTCTGCACGACCGCTTCGTGATAACCGGCGGTAACCAGTTGCTCACGCACCTTGGTGACGTCGGCCGGACGCTCGTAGGTCAGCTCGATGAGCGTACCGCCGGTGAAGTCCAGGCCCCAGTTCATGCCCTTGTGGAACACGCTGAACAAGGCCAGCACGGTAAGGAACAATGTGACGCCGAACGCGAAGTTGCGAACGCCCATGAAGTTGATTGTACGTAACATGGCAGCCCCTTAAATCCACAACTTCTTGAAGTCACGACCGCCGAAGATCAGGTTGACCATCGCGCGGGTCACCATGATGGCCGTGAACATCGAGGTAAAGATCCCGAGGGACATGGTCACTGCGAAACCCTTCACCGGGCCGGTGCCCATGGCGAAGAGGATGCCGCCGACCAGCAAGGTGGTCAGGTTGGCGTCGAGAATCGCAGTGAATGCCCGGCCGAAGCCTTCGTTGATTGCACGCTGCACAGTCATGCCGGCGGCGATCTCTTCGCGGATCCGCGAGAAGATCAGCACGTTGGCGTCGACCGCCATACCCATGGTCAACACGATACCGGCGATACCTGGCAGGGTCAGGGTTGCACCCAGCAGCGACATCAACGCCAGCAGCAGCACCATGTTCACCGCCAATGCGACAGTGGCGATCAGACCGAAGAAGCGGTAGATGGCGATGATGAACAGCGAGACAAACAGCATGCCCCACAGCGATGCATCGATACCCTTGGTGATGTTGTCCGCACCCAGGCTCGGGCCGATGGTACGTTCTTCAGCGAAGTACATCGGAGCCGCCAGACCACCGGCACGCAGCAGCAGCGCCAGCTCGGACGACTCGCCCTGGCCGTTCAGGCCGGTGATACGGAATTGCGCACCCAGCGGCGACTGAATGGTCGCCAGGCTGATGATTTTCTTCTCTTCCTTGAAGGTCTGCACGGCAACGTCTTTCTCGACGCCGTCGACCATCTGCTTGACGTAGGTGGTCACCGGACGCTGCTCGATGAAGATCACCGCCATGCTGCGACCGACGTTGCTGCGGGTCGCACGACTCATCAGCTCGCCACCGTGGCCATCCAGACGGATGTTCACTTCAGGCGTGCCGTGCTCGCCGAAACCGGCCTTGGCGTCAGTCACCTGGTCACCGGTGATGATCAGGCCACGCTCGATCTGGGCAGGAGGACGCTTGCCTTCGCGGAATTCGAAGGTTTCGGAAGTGGCTTTTGAAGCGCCCGGCTCTGCAGCCAGACGGAACTCCAGGTTGGCCGTCTTGCCGAGGATACGCTTGGCTTCGGCAGTGTCCTGCACGCCCGGCAGCTCAACCACGATACGGTTGGCGCCCTGACGCTGGACGATCGGCTCGGCAACACCCAGCTCGTTGACGCGGTTACGTACCGTGGTCAAGTTCTGCTTGATGGAATATTCACGGATTTCCGCCAGCTTGGCCGGGGTCATCGCCAGACGCAGCACCGGTTGCCCGTTGAGGTCAGCCGGAACAATGTCGAAATCGTTGAAGTTCTTGCGGATCAGCACGCGGGCCTGTTCGCGGGAGTCAGCATCGCTGAAGCCCAGCTGAATGGCACCATTGAGCTGCGGCAGGCTGCGATAGCGCAGTTTCTCTTTGCGCAGCAGGCTCTTGACGTCGCCTTCGTAGACTTTCAGGCGTGCGTCGAGGGCTTTGTCCATGTCCACTTCCAGCAGGAAGTGCACACCACCGGACAAGTCCAGACCCAGCTTCATCGGGTGCGCGCCCAGGCTGCGCAGCCATTGCGGAGTGGTCTGTGCCAGGTTCAGCGCGACGACGTAGTCATCACCCAATGCCTTGCGTACAACGTCTTTGGCCGGCAACTGGTCTTCAGCCTTGGTCAGACGGATCAGACCGCCCTTGCCGTTCGCTGCCAGACTCGAAGCCTTGACGTTGATCCCGGACTCCTTGAGCGCGGTGCTCACGCGGTCCAGGTCGGCCTGGTTGACCTGCAGGGCCGTGCTGGCGCCGCTGATCTGGATGGCCGGGTCATCGGGGTACAGATTGGGAGCGGAATAAATCAGACCGATCGCCAGCACCGCCAGGATCAGAATGTATTTCCACAGAGGATATTTGTTCAGCATCACGCCGCCCGTTATGAACGCGGGGCGCCTTGCGCGCCCCGTCGATTGAGTAGAAGTTGGAACCTTAGATCGCTTTCAGCGTGCCTTTTGGCAGCGTGGCGGCGATGGCGCCCTTCTGGAACTTCATTTCCACGGTGTCGGAAACTTCCAGAACCACGAAGTCATCGGCCACTTTGGTGATCTTGCCGGCGATGCCGCCGGTGGTGACCACTTCGTCGCCCTTCTGCAGGCTGCTCAGCAGGTTCTTCTGCTCTTTGGCGCGCTTGGCCTGTGGACGCCAGATCATCAGGTAGAAGATGACCAGGAAGCCGACCAGGAAAATCCACTCGAAGCCGCCGCCCATAGGCGCTGCAGCCGGTGCAGCCGCGTCAGCCATGGCATTAGAGATAAAAAAGCTCATTTAGCACTCCAGTTGCAAATGTTGAATCTTGGGGTCAGAAAACTCAGTCCAAAGGCGGAACGGGGAGCCCGCGTTTGGCGTAGAAGGCATCGACAAAGGCGGCCAATGTACCCTGTTGAATAGCCTCGCGCAAACCAGCCATCAGCACCTGATAATGGCGCAAGTTATGGATGGTATTGAGCATGCTTCCCAGCATTTCGCCGCACTTGTCCAGGTGATGCAGATAGGCGCGGGAGAAGTTCTGGCAGGTATAGCAATCGCAGGTCGGATCCAGCGGCGAATCATCATGGCGATGGAACGCGTTACGGATCTTCAGCACGCCTGTATCAATGAACAGATGCCCGTTGCGGGCATTACGGGTTGGCATCACGCAATCGAACATGTCCACACCGCGGCGCACACCCTCAACCAGATCTTCCGGTTTGCCAACGCCCATAAGGTAACGAGGTTTGTCAGCCGGCATCATGCCCGGCAGGTAATCGAGCACCTTGATCATTTCGTGCTTCGGCTCGCCCACCGACAGACCGCCGATGGCCAGGCCATCGAAACCGATCTTGTCCAGACCTTCCAGCGAGCGCATGCGCAGGTCCTGGTGCATGCCACCCTGAACGATGCCGAACAGCGCCGCCGTGTTGTCGCCATGGGCATTCTTCGAACGCTGAGCCCAGCGCAGCGACAGCTCCATGGACACGCGGGCAACGTCTTCGTCAGCCGGGTACGGCGTGCATTCGTCGAAGATCATCACAATGTCGGAACCCAGATCGCGCTGGACCTGCATCGATTCTTCCGGGCCCATGAACACTTTCGAGCCGTCGACCGGGGAGGCGAAGGTCACGCCCTCCTCCTTGATCTTGCGCATGGCGCCGAGGCTGAACACCTGGAAACCGCCGGAGTCGGTCAGGATCGGGCCTTTCCACTGCATGAAATCGTGCAGGTCGCCGTGCTCCTTGATCACTTCGGTACCCGGGCGCAGCCACAGGTGGAAGGTGTTGCCCAGAATGATCTCCGCGCCGGTGGCGACGATGTCACGCGGCAACATGCCCTTGACCGTGCCGTAGGTGCCCACCGGCATGAAGGCCGGGGTCTCGACGGTGCCACGGGGGAAAGTCAGACGACCACGACGAGCCTTGCCATCGGTGGCAAGCAACTCGAAAGACATACGACAGGTGCGACTCATACGGATTCCTCTGGGCCGCGGGGGGCGGGATTACGGGTGATGAACATCGCATCACCGTAGCTGAAAAAGCGGTAACCGTTGTCCACGGCAGCTTTATAGGCGGCCATGGTTTCCGGGTAACCGGCAAACGCCGAAACCAGCATCAACAGCGTGGATTCGGGCAAATGGAAATTGGTCACCAGGGCATCGACCACGTGGAACGGCCGGCCCGGGTAGATAAAGATATCGGTATCGCCGCTGAAAGGTTTGAGCACGCCATCGCGGGCGGCGCTTTCCAGCGAACGCACGCTGGTGGTGCCGACAGCGATGACTCGACCGCCGCGCTCACGGCAAGCGGCGACGGCATCAACCACGTCCTGACCGACTTCCAGCCACTCGCTGTGCATGTGGTGATCTTCGATCTTCTCGACGCGCACCGGCTGGAACGTGCCAGCGCCGACGTGCAACGTGACGAACGCAGTCTCGACGCCCTTGGCGGCGATCGCTTCCATCAGCGTCTGGTCGAAGTGCAGCCCGGCGGTCGGTGCAGCCACCGCGCCCAGCTTCTCGGCGTAAACCGTCTGATAACGCTCGCGATCCGAACCCTCGTCCGGGCGGTCTATATAAGGAGGCAACGGCATGTGCCCGACACGGTCGAGCAACGGCAGCACTTCCTCGGAGAAGCCCAGCTCGAACAGCGCATCGTGACGCGCCAGCATCTCGGCTTCGCCACCACCGTCGATCAGGATCTTCGAACCCGGTTTCGGCGACTTGCTGGAACGCACATGGGCCAGCACGCGGTGCGTATCGAGCACCCGCTCGATGAGGATTTCCAGCTTGCCGCCGGAGGCTTTCTGCCCGAACAGCCGCGCCGGAATCACCCGGGTATTGTTGAACACCATCAGATCGCCCGGGCGCAAATGCTCAAGCAGATCAGTGAATTGACGGTGTGCCAGGGCGCCGCTGACCCCATCCAGGGTCAACAGGCGACTACCGCGACGCTCGGCCAGAGGGTGGCGGGCGATCAGCGAATCAGGAAGCTCGAAGGTAAAGTCAGCAACGCGCATGATGGGGTTCGTCTAGCAGGGCCGGAAAGTCTAGCGGAAATATCGAAAATTGACCATGAAACGTGATTGACCAACGGTAGGCACCTCTCTATACTTCGCCGCCATTGAGCCCTGATGGCGGAATTGGTAGACGCGGCGGATTCAAAATCCGTTTTCGAAAGGAGTGGGAGTTCGAGTCTCCCTCGGGGCACCACATAGCAGTTTCTGAGAGTCTCTACCAGCCTCTCAGACCCAGAGAAACCGGCCACTTGGCCGGTTTTTTTGTGCCTGTCTGTTTATCCCTGTCTCCCCTTATCCGTTGTATCCCTGTATCCCTGCTTGTATCCTGAGAAAAATACCGAACTTTGGGATACAAGGATGAAGCGCGCAGACATCAAGCGCCGCCCTCTCGCTGATACGACACTTGCGGGATTGGAGTCGGAATTAAAGGAATACCGAGAGCTGGACGGAAACGGCCTCTACTTCAGGGTAAAACCTGATGGTGGTAAATCCTGGCAGCTCCGCTACAAACGTCCGGCGGGCAATTGGGCTTGGATGGGGCTGGGGGGTTACCCAGAAGTAAGCGGTGCGTTGGCACGGGATAAAGCTGCTGAACTGCGCAAGGTCGTGAGTAGCGGGGCCGATCCTCTCGAACAAAAACGCTCTGCCAAAGCGGCAATTGATGCTGCCAAGACTCGTACCTTCCGAGCGGCTGCTGAAGCTTGGCTCAAGGCCAAGGAAGAAAAGGGACTCGCTCCTTCCACCCTTAACAAAATCCGCACTTATCTCGACAAAGACATACTCCCGGCGCTGGGAGACAAACCCTTGGATGAAATCACCCGTACTGACTGTGCGGAGCTCCAAGCATCACTTGAAGCCCGAGACGCACACAACGTGGCGGAAAAGTGCCGCACGTGGATCAATCAGATATTCGGACGAGCCATCGGCTTAGGCCTCACGGAAAACGATCCTGGCAGTCGCCTCCGAGATATTGCAGCTCAAGCCCCAAAGACTCAGCAGCATCCTCATTTGCTGGAGCCAGAGTTGGCAGAGTTCCTCCAAGCACTCAAAAACACCCCCAGCAGGCTGACGGCCCGAACTGCTGCATGGCTCTGCATCTGGACCGCATCCAGACCGGGCATGGTCCGATTAGCTGAATGGAAAGAGTTTGACCTGGATAAAGCGATATGGACGACGCCTGCTGCCAAGATGAAGATGCGCCGAGACTTTGTGTGTCCACTCCCTAAGCAAGCGCTCTCCGCTCTCAAAGAACTTCATTGCCTCACAGGTCGTAGTCGCTGGCTGTTCCCTGGGGTGGGCGCAAAGAACCCAACGATTAGCGAAAACACCATCAACAAGGTGTTCGCGACAGTCGGTTACAAGGGGCGATTGGTTGGTCATGGTACTCGTCACACCGCCAGCACTATGCTCAGGGAACACGGCTGGCCGAAAGAGCACGTCGAAGCGCAGCTTGCTCACAAAGAAGAGGGAATATCGGGGGTCTACAACAAGGCTCAATACCTTGAGCATCGAGTGAAGATGATGCAGTGGTATGCAGATCACCTTGATGCGTTAGCAAGCGAAAAGGTAATCAAGGGACAATTTGGAAAAGTGGTATGAATGCACTTATCCATACCACCTTCAAAATCCGTGTTACAGGTGTAACTCGTGTAACGATGCCGGCCAAACGCCCGGATTCATTGACTTTCAATCCCGATACACTCTTGCACGACCTTCGGTACATGCGATGTAACGCATGCCGTTCGTGTAACACAAGAATAAGCCCTTCGCATGCTGCGGGCCAAATTTCTCCAAGCTGGGCCAGAGCGCAAATATCGCTGGAAACGCATCCAACTCGCAGGGCGAGGGATAGAGCGTTACACGTAGAGAACCTTGGGCATGATTGAAACTCATCCAATTTTGCACACGGCGCTAACCGCCGGCCTACTTCAATATCTCTCCGGTCAACCGCTCTATGAGCTCTGCAATGAACAGATCACTGATCTATGCGAGCTAATCAATCAATGCTGCGTACGCATCCAGAACGGCGACATCAGCAGCGATATGAGCAGCATGTGCATACAGACAACGATGCATGAAGAGGCCATTTTTCAGTACGCCTCAACCGACAAAAAAAATCGTCTTGCACATTGGGTTCGCCAATACAGCAGCTGCCCTTCAGCTTCGGAGCGCGATGCATATGCAGCCTACGTCATGGCCTGCGCAGTAAAAGCGCTAAGCGCATTAGCTGACTGGATGCGCTCTACGGAAGACGAGGCATGGTCACATGTTGCTGAACCTCCCACGGACTGTCCGTGGGATATTTATTGTCTCGTCGTAGAGGGACAGGTCGATCCCA
This sequence comes from Pseudomonas sp. G7(2022), assembly GCF_052660475.1. NCBI lineage: Bacteria > Pseudomonadati > Pseudomonadota > Gammaproteobacteria > Pseudomonadales > Pseudomonadaceae > Pseudomonas > Pseudomonas sp. G7(2022). Next base: position 5,113,458 of record NZ_CP109659.1, read on the forward strand.
TTGAACGCATTCAGGCACTAGAACAATACGTGCTGTTTCTGGAGCCCATAACAACCCTACCCTGCTTGATCAGTGACGAACTGACCCCTACTGCTTACAGAGCAATCAAGAACGCTATACGCACTAAGGGCGGCATCATCAGCGGAATGGAGCGTAATGAAGAAATCAGCGCACGGGATACAGCAATCATTAGGCAAGGTCGCCACTACGTGACGAGCGGAATGCCACGAAGAAACGTGACCACGGCGGTACATGCTTGGCTGGAGCGGGAGGTTTCCAAACCGCCCAAGCAGCGCGCGGAGTGGCTGACGCTGGAAACCGAAAAAGCGCTGACCCGCAAAAGCGTAGAGGCCATACTCAAGCGCAACTTTGTGCTGTGAACAAAGGTTCACCGAAATTTCAATTGGAAGTGAACTGCTTCCCGCAGACGATTTTCTAGACCATTGCTCTCGTTGTCCAAATCAATCGAGAGCAATACCTATGAACACCTCTGTTACCGATTTTCCCCGCAAGACTCCCGTCAACGCCACCTCACTTTTTGATGCCACTTCAACTTTGATCCGCATGCGGGAGGTGGAAGGCATTGTGGGGATGAAGCGTTCGACCATCTACAAACTGATGCAGCGCACCGACTGCGGCTTTCCGCAGCCCGTCAAGCTGAGCAACAGCAACGCACGCGGCGCCCCTGTCGCCTGGGTCCTTTCCGAAGTTCAAGCGTGGGCGCGCAGCCGCATCGAGGCACGCGATCAGGTGGCTGCATGAGCCACAAGACTGCAGACAACGCTTTGATGCATCCCTTTTCCGTGTTGCGTCGGATTGGTTTCTCGACTCGCGTCATGCAGCGCCTTGAACGCTACCGCAGCCAGCAGGACAAGCAAGGTCGCGTTGTCAGCGTGCTCAGCTGGGCCGACGGCACCTGGTGCGCCCTCTCCCTTCACTGCGAAAAGACCGGGGCCGTGGTCGTCGACGAAGGCCAGCAGGTCGACGCCTACGAAGATGCCCGCTCCATGCTCAGCGGCGGATTCCTGCCCCTTCTCTCCCTGCGCTGGGAAGCCCATGCCTGAAACAAAAACGCCTCCGGGGGCGATCCGGAGGCGTTGAGGTCAATCTACATGCCCGAACAATTTATGCCGCACCTGAAAAATCCGCAAGCCATCAGCGCAGTTGCTATTTCGAAACACGGACGTTACTCTCTGGCCGTCGCTGCAAATTCAGCGACCGGGCGTGGAAACCCGTTTGAAAACTTGGCGCACAGGCGCCCCCATTACGATTGCAGGCGTCTTTTTTTACGCCTGCGATTTCGAGTTATGGCGGCTGTGTGTGGGCAGGCTTCGGCCTGGCCGGGTTCCAAGTTTCCCGGTATTTCCACCCCACGCACAGCTGCCACCCAATCCCGTGGAAAGGATCGTGGCAGTTCCATAGTCAAAACTTGGAGCGCCACCTATGCACGCCCTCAATCCGTCCAAAATTCGCGCCGCTGCACACCGTGCAATGGCTCTCGCCGCTTTACACGCCAACTCCAGCCTCGCCACACGCCTCTCCCGCTACAACGCTCACATGGCCAAAGCCCGCGCACTCGAAACCGCAGGCGGTGCCCAATGAACAACGCCCTGAGTTTTGCCCTGCCCGAAGATCTGCTCTGCGTGAATCCAACCGCCGAAGCCGGCGTACCTATCGATGCCATCACCTGCGCCATTGACCGTGCTGACTCGGTGCTGACGCTGCTGGAGGATCACTTCGAAAACGAATCCTCACGCCTTGCCAATCACGTCATTGCAGCCGTCCTCTGGGACGTGCGCGGCACCCTCGGCCTGATCAAAACACTGGCTATGCACGGTGACAACACTTCGGCCCCTGCGGTGCAAAAAGGCGGTGCGCTATGAGCATTTCCACCACACCAGGCCACGCTACCTTTTCTCGCGTTAATGCCACCGACCTGAAGCTGTTTCGAGTGAATGCCGGTGTACCCGTCGAAGACGCGCTGGAGATGGTGTCGTTGCTGCAACATCACGCGAACCAGCTCAACTTCGACGCGGCCATGAGTGACCACGGCGAGCGTTTCAGTTGGCCCGCCCTGTACCTGGGCGAGATGGCGAAAGCGCTGATCGACGACATCAACGACGCGCTGTTTCTGCCGAGGGCTGACACATGAGCCAACGCACGAACAGCACCGCGAAACGTCCAAGCTTTGCCGACGTGAAAGCCGCCGCACTGAAAGACATTGAACGTGTCCTGTCGCATTGGCTGCCCAACGGCAAGCGTGTGGACGGCGGCAAGGAATACACAGCCCCGAATCCTACCCGCAGCGACAAGCGCGCCGGTTCGCTCAAGGTCAATTTGAGCAAGGGCACCTGGGCCGACTTCGCCACCGGCGACAAAGGCGGCGACCTGATTGATCTGGTGCGCAATCTGGACGGCGGCACCGACGTCGAAGCGTGCAACAAGTTGGCAGATTGGCTAAACGTTGCGCCCGGCGCCGCAAAGATCACGGCCGCCTCGACTAAGCCCAAGGCGCCGACATGGAACGCCATCCAGCCGATCCCGACCGAGGCCATGAACAAGTGCCCGGCCAAGCACCGTGATCACGGCGTACCGTCGAAGGTGTGGATCTATCGCGATGCACAGGGTCAGCCACTCATGGCGCTGTATCGCTTCGACCTCGGCCCGGATGAGGGCGGCAAGCCGAAGAAGGTCTTTGCGCCCCTGACGTGGTGTCAGCGCACCGATAGCCAAACCCAGCAATGGCGCTGGCAAGGTCTGCCGGATCCGCGCCCGCTGCTGCGCCTTGATGAACTGGCCCAGCGCGCTGACGCACCGGTGATTCTGTGCGAAGGCGAGAAAGCGGCCGATGCCGCCGCCGAGCTGTTGCCGACCTACGTGGCCACCTGCTGGCCGAACGGCTCCAACTCCTGGCACAAAGCTGACCTGACGCCGCTCAAGGGGCGCGACGTTTTGTTGTGGCCGGACAACGATGACAGCGGTAAAGCCTGCATGGCCACCGTCGCCGAGAAGCTCCGCGAAATCGGCGCCGCCTCGGTCCGATTCATTGCGCTGGAGGTGTTCAAACGCAAGCCGACGCTGAAAAGCGACCGCGCCGCGTTTGCCAAGGGTGGTCAATGGGATGACGGCGACGATGCCGCCGATGCGCTCGCCAAAGGCTGGACCGCCAGCCACTTCGCCGAACTGGAATGCAGCGGCGAACTGTTCGGTGTGATCGAAGAAAAACGGGTGATTGCCCAGGTGGAACCCACGCCGGAACCAGAGCCGGAAGCGAAACCCAAGGCAGCAGCCAAGCGCCCGGCAAAATCGAAAAATGACCTGATGCCCGGTGGCTTTCGCCTGACGCCCGATGGTGTGTTTTATGCCGGCGACGACGGCGAAGCACGCCCGGTGTGTTCGCCGCTGGCAATCCTTGCGCGTACCCGTGACGAGAAGGGCCACAACTGGGGTTTGCTGGTCGAGTTCGACGACCCCGACGGCACCAAGAAACGCTGGAACATCCCGGCGCGCACGATGACCGGTGACTTCGGTAAAGATGTACTCGGCCCTTTGGTAGACATGGGGTTGCGTCTTGCCGGCAGTCGTTCGGGGCGCAACGCACGCAACGATTTGCAGAGCTACCTGGGCGGCTTCGACAGTGCTCAACGTGCGCGACTGGTCACCCGTTTGGGCTGGCATGACAACGCCTTTCTGTTGCCAGAGCAGCAGGTCGGCATGCACGCGGAACACCTGCACTTCTACGAGGCCGGCGCGCAACTTCCGCCGATCAGCGAAGCGGGCACGTTGGAACAGTGGCAACAGCAGATCGGCGCGCTGTGCATCGGCAACCATCGCTTGGCGTTTGTCGTCGGCGTGGCTTTTGCCGGCCCCTTGCTGCACATGCTCGGCCACGAATCGGGCGGCTTTCACCTGTACGGCGACAGCTCCGGTGGCAAAACCACGCACCTGCAAGTTGCCGCCTCGATCTACGGCGGACCGCGTCTGGTGCGTTCGTGGCGCTCGACCGACAACGCTCTGGAGTCTATCGCCGCCGCGCATTCCGACGGGCTTCTGGTGCTCGATGAAATCGGCATGTGTGATGCCCGGATCATCGGCGAGACGGTGTACATGCTCGGCAACGGCACCGGCAAGGCCCGCGCCAATGATCGAGGCCAAGCGGGCAGACAGGTGCAGGAATGGCGCTTGCTGTTCCTCTCTACCGGCGAGAAGACCTTGGCCCAGCACATGGCCGAAGCCAATAAGGAACTGAAAGCCGGCATGGAGGTGCGCATGCTCGCCGTCCCGGCCGATGCCAGCAAAGGCCTTGGCATGTTCGACACACTCAACGGGTTTGAGGACGCCGCAGCTCTGTCCGACGCGCTCAAGGCGCGGGTGGCGAACTACTACGGCACACCGATCACCGCGTTTCTCACCGCCCTGTGCGAACCGGGCAAGCGCCACGGCTGGGCGGCAATCCTACGCCGCACGCTGGAAGGCTTTATAGCCAAAGCGCTCCCAGCCTCTGCCAGTGGACAGGCACACCGTGCTGCGGCGCGCTTCGGTCTCGCGGCGGCCGCTGGCGAGCTGGCCACCGCGATGGGCATTACCGGCTGGCCGGACGGCACGGCCACCACGGCCGCTCGGGTGTGCTTGAACGCATGGCTGAACGAGCGTGGCGGCGCCGGAAACTTCGAAGGCGATGCGATTTTGGCGCGGCTGCGCCAGGTCATCGAGCGCTTCGGTGAAAGCCGTTTCACTCGCTGGGAATCGGCGGCGGCGAAGATCGACGAACACGGCCCACGCACTATCGACCGTCTCGGCTTTCGCAAGACGCTGGAGCATGGCATGGGCGACACCATGCACACCACCAACACCTATTACGTGCTGACCGAGGCGTGGCGCTCGGAGATCTTCCGCGGCATGAACCTAACGGCGGTGAACAAGGAGCTACTGCAGCGCGGTGTGCTGGAACCGAGCAGCGACGGTAAGGCGTCGAGTTTGGTGCGTCTGCCCGGCCTGGGCCAGCAGCGCTGCTACATCGTGAAAGTGATTCCGGGAACGGATGACGGCGAGGCACGGGCTGCCTGAGGGCAACTCTGCTGATCGAGGTAACGCCGGCTCATTCCCGGCCTCGCCAGCCGAATCACTCAAATCAAACTCATCAAGGACAACGAACATGACAATGAATGAATTGAAACAGCAACTCGCCGAATTGATTGCCGAGAAAGAAGCAATTGAAAACAGTCTTCCCATCTTGCACGCGGAATGGAGCAATGCGCCTAACAACTACAGTCCAATCGGCAACATGATCGGAAGCCCTGAGAGAAGTGCCGCCATGGATCGTTACTCCAGTGCCGAATGTCGCCTGAGGGCAATTCCATCCTCGATCAGCCGTATCGAGGAAAAGATGGCTTACTTGGAGCGCATTGAACACGTCGAAGAAATCAGGGCAAAGTCGATCCAGACCATGTCCGAAGCTGCCGCTGAAATCGAAGCGCTGAAGCAGACACAATCGCACCTGACCCAACGCCTTCAGACCATTCAGTCGGACGCGCAGCAATCGCTGGAGAAAGCACAGCAGGCAGAACGAGATGCTGCAAGCCTGTATGCGCGTAGCCTTGCGAGTGGTGATAGCGACGGAGAGAAATCCGCCAACAGCGAAATGCAGAAGGCAGCCAAACAACTCGCCGCCACCGATGAGCATGTCAGAAGACAGGAACTCATCATAGAGGCCTTGCAGGCTGAGCTCGACTCCCTTGAAACGCAAATCGCAACTGCACAGCAGCGGGAGAACGATGCAAAAGAATCGGCCCTGAGCGCTGTAAAGCTGACTCTGGAAGAACAGTGGAACTCCGCTGCGGAACACTTGGTAGCCCTGGGCGCGCGGATACTCGCGGCGGACTACGCCCGAGGGTACTCGGGATATGGTTTCTCCAAGCTCGATGTACCTCAATTCGGTCCTTTCCATTCGGATCTTCGTCACTCAGACCTAGTCACCGCAGCCCGCTCCATCAGCGCAGAGGATCTGCTGGCAGCTTGAACCCGAAGCAGCCCGCTCACGCGGGCTGTTTAGAACCCCATCAGGACAAAGATCATGATCACTCCAATACTGAGCAGCGCGAACTGGACCGACACCTTGAAGGCACGCAAAAACCACCTGACCGCGCTGATGAAAATCGTGGACATCAAAACGGGCAAGGTCTCGAATGTTCAGACACTGACGGTCAACTTGATCAAGAACGAAATGAGCTACATCGAAGACCAGTTGAAGGGGCGCAAGTGAGCTGAACTCCGTGCTGTAATACACTTCAGATAGATATCGCTAAAACACAACAAGGAATTCACATGTCCAAACTCGCCGAATACCGCCAGCTTGAGAAACACCTCGCCGAACAGCTTCACGCTTTGGAAGCACTGAAGAGCGATGGCGCGTTGAAAAAAGAGATCGAGTTCGAAACCAAGCTACGCGAGCTGCTCGATCAGTACGGTTTCAGCCTCAAGCACATCATCAACCTGCTGGATCCGCAGAGCACGAAACGCGCTTCAACACCAGCGGCGACACCTGGCAAACGCAAGCCTCGCGAGCTGAAGGCCTACAAAAATCCGCATACCGGTGAAGTGGTTGAAACCAAAGGCGGTAACCACAAGACGCTCAAAGAGTGGAAAACCAAGCACGGTTCCGACGAGGTTGAAAGCTGGGTTCGCAAATAACGCAGCTTGAATAAAAGGCCTCTAAGAGGCCTTTTTTTGTTGATGACATCCTTCGCGCCTGCGACTTCACCCTCAAAGAATCACTACCATCAGCAAAAGGAGTCTACGTTGTGGACACAATGAGCAGACGTTAGATTGGTGACCTGTTGTCTCGGCGCCTTCCACAATGCCCCATCACCTGCTCGATAAATGCCGACCGTAGCTTGTCTATCGAAGTGATCGGCCCCGACCAGCGACAATTTCACGATTGCGCACATTGAACGCTCCAGGTACCACGGCGAAGCGGGAATTAACCGCCTGCTCCGCGAGATCCTCGAAAAGATGATCATCTCTCGCCGGTCTACAAATCTGGAATAACACTAGGTACCTTGCCCTACGCCCTCGACTGCTTCCCTATAGCTCGGTGCAGCCTTCCGCGAAGTATTGCTCAGCCCTCCCAACCTGGTAGAAAAGAGCTGCCCCTAGCTGTCCTCCACGATTTTTTCTTAACGACCGCTTCTGCCCACTAGCGCCGCTCACGGACGTCTGCTTTCGGCCAGAAGCGGACATTCCCAAGCGACCGCATACGGCCAAAAGCGGTCAGTCACAAAACGGCTGAATCGCATCGGGTACCCGATTTGCGCGTGGTCCTGAATCCTGAACGGGGTAGCGTCTGAGTCAGCACGGAGAAGGTTGGTAGAAGCACTACACTAAACAGTGTGGCGCCTTAGAAATTGCGATAACGGCCAGGCTTCGGAGCCTTTCGTGCCATCAAAGCGAGAGGCCGATGGGAAGCTATGCTCAATCGATCACTTAAAAAGCTGACGACCCTATATTGTCAGCGGCAGCTATCTACCCACATCTGGCGATCATTATCTGCTGACTGTTTTATGTCAGCTGTGCTTCAGCCTCACTCCGCCTAATCTAGGAACGCAAATGAAATGGAAGAGCAGGAATCTAAGAGAACTTGCCCACATTGTCTGTGGCGACTCTGAGCACTTTCGGTATCGTTCAAGCAGTTACATCACTGAGTTCTTTCAAGATTGTGACTTAGATTACACCCACGACGGTTCAACCCGCTGGGCTTGGGTTGCAAGCAGATTGGAGGAGGTGTTGGCTCTCCCGCATGCCAGTCCTTCGGTTCCACCTGATGCTTTCATTCGGATCATCCGTGCAACTCTCGACAAAGGCGACGCGCAGGAGGGCGATCCGGATAGAAGCAGAGCTCTTGCCGCGCTTAACGCTGTGCTGGTGCGCGAAGGTTGGGAAGCGTTCTTCGACGAGCACGGCCTCGGCCAGTTGCGCCACAATGCCACGAACACTATTGCGCAGATGGCGAACCCGCATCGACCGCTTACACCAGCGGAGATGGAACGTCGAGAGCTACTCACGACATACCTCGACAAGTGCTCTGAAGATGAGCTGATCGAGGAGGTGCTACTGCCGTTATTCCGTCAGCTTGGGTTTCATCGCGTAACCGTAACGGGTCACAAAGATAAGGCGTTGGAATATGGCAAGGACGTGTGGATGAAATACACACTGCCGACTCTCCATGTCCTCTACTTCGGTATCCAAGCAAAAAAGGGCAAGCTAGATTCAGCGGGAGTAGGAAGACCCGGTTCATCGAATGTCGCCGAGATTCACAATCAGGTGAACATGATGCTTGGCCACGAGATTTTCGATTCGGAACTGAATCGACGAGTCTTGGTTGACCACGCATTCATCGTCGCGGGCGGCGAGATAACAAAACAGGCAAGAAACTGGATAGGCAACAAGCTAGATGCCACGAAGCGCTCTCAGATCATGTTTATGGACAGAGACGACATACTCAATCTTTTCATTGTTACGAATCTGCCATTACCAAAGAGCGCTTTGCCTCTCCCGAAAGTTACAGCCACCTTCGACGATGACATACCGTTCTGAACCGCAGCTTTTTCATAACCGTAAACATTAGAAGCGAAGCCATTGAATTGTCTTCGCTTTTTTACGTAGCCTATTCACGCTCTTTCTTTACGCCGAGTCGGTCTTAAACGTAGGTTTAGTTAGAAACTTGCACAGGCTTGCCGTCGACTATCCTGTAGTTCCTTTCAATGATTCTTATCGGGTGCGACGTGAAACTTTCTATCGTTGTGATCTGAGTGATGTCCGATAGGTCTCCAATATTTAGCTCTAACGCACCTCGATCATTTAGAGCCTCAGGTTCAGCGCCAAAGCATAGTCTGTACTCTCGTTGCCAAGCATACTCAACGGGTTTGCGAAACAATCCTATCGGGCCGCTGTAGTCGCGGAAATCTACGTAATCGACCTGGCCGTAGCCACCTTTAAAGAAGGGAGAATTATAAAGGAGAGGGTGGGTCGCGATGGCTTGTGAAAGCCTTTTAGAAAACTCTGCATGGTTCGTAATACGAAGGACATGGGTACCAAACTCTCGGAAACGCTCACTAAATTGCAGCATTCCGTTGTCGAGTCCCCAAATCTGACCGTCATGTCCGGCTGATACAGAACCCAGGCAGTACAACATAACGGTTTCAGGTCGGGGTAAATTCAGGGTCATGATTGTCTCAGGGTTCAATACGATTTCGTCGTGACCTTCAACCTGAAGTGCGAGCTCTCTGACTACCCCATCCCTCATGCCAGAGCTGAGCTTAAGGTACACATTTTCAAGCTCGTCCCTTCGAAGTGCAGCGCCGGCCTCACCTTCAAGCTTCGCGAAATAGTCGACGCTATTCATGTAAAGTAGACCACGCTGCAGCGCCTTTAGTCGATCTAGATTAGCCACCTTGAACAGCATCCAACATTGCTTGTTAGGCATGCGATCAGGTATCGCTTGCATCTGCACTTCACCAGATACCATCTTGCCCCCTATCTGTGCAATCACAGCTTCTAGCTGCGTTTGAATATTTGTCAACGATTAGTGCATTCCATGTCCCCTGTGTCAATTCGCCATAAGGTCAGCATGCATAAAAATAACAATAGAACATCAGTTGAGAGCTTCCCGGTAGGGGTATGGTAAGTTTCTTTGTAAATGCCAAAGCATTGACTGCTGGTGGATTGTTGTAGTTTTATATTGTTGCGAAGTTAAAGATTGACGTAAAACCGGCTCTATTAAAGAGGCGTGCGCTTTGAAAGGCCCGAGAACTGAAATCAGACCGCCGCATAATATATCTATAGCGTCGTGCCCTCTGACGTAATGCCAGGGATTAGTTTCAGGAAGATTAGAAATCTCTCTCTTAAGCTCGTCAATGCTTGATGACACACCTAGCTGCACAGCCTTCTCGTACAATCTGTCCTTATCATAGGACCAGTCGTTTTTAAAAAACTGAACTGGTTTAAGTGATTTCAAACAGACTCGATTACCTCTGCTGTTTACAGCTCGCACTTTACCAAATTCTAGCGCCCTGGATAAAATCGCATCAATAACGGGCCCCTCTCGCCTCTCAAACTGAGCTATCGCATTACTATTTCCAAACTCACTTAGAACGCAATCTACGCAATTAGCCCTAAGCAAAATCCCTTCCAGATCCCTGGGCTCAGTTGAGACAACGTTAGGAGGTGCCTCATAGCCATTCAACCAGTCATAATCATTATCAACCACTCCTAGAACTGGCAGGGGCTTAAGGTTATTGCTAGCAGCAATCCTTTTTATGGTTTCGATAACCTTGTACTTTCCCATCGAGTCAATAAGTGTTATTTCATCAATTAGTCTCGGTTTGAAAAACTTTATATCTGTGACCCCCTCAAGTAACCAAAAAATAGCATTGGGATCCGCAGCCAAAGTCATTTGGATTTCTGAAATTATATCTCCAACATCTCTAGATACGATCATTCCCCATGAACTCCATCATCAAGACTTACCATCAAGTCGTACTTCTCCCCCACTATGAATGGAGAATGAGTGGCAACAACGGATTCAAATCCTACAATATTTGATATATACAGAAGGTCCTCAATAAAGCTTTTTTGCCATCCAACATGCAGTGATATCTCGGGCTCGTCGATCAATAACAATGTATTCGACGGGGTTTTAAATAAAAGTTCATAGGTGATAACTAATTCGTGCTGCTCACCGGAAGATAGAGCATCCATTGGAATGATGTCGCCAAACGAATCAATTATCGACAGCCCGGTCTCTTTGCTCAGTTCTAATTTTTTATGCTTGAATTTTGTGTTTAGCAGCTTTAATAGTGCAGTGCAACGGATTGCTAACTCATTGAATGCATCTAACTTTGCTTCGCTATCTTGCACAAACAGACTAATCGCTTCAAGCTTTGGATTTGATAGAGACTCAACATCGGAAGGGAAGGTCTGCGCACCGTGTGTCGCTAACAATCCAATTTTACTTAGTTGCACCTGGCGTTTTTCAAGCTTCAATAATCGTTCCTTGACAATATCAGGGCCGTAGAAGCTATTGGAGTTTAAGATCAACCTGTGGGGGAAATTTTGATCCAGCTCCTGAGCTCTTCTGGCATACTCTGCGTTAACCGTTTTGATCTGCTTCAACATATCCGCCGCACATTCCAGCACGGTAAAATCTGCCAATTGATCTTTCGAGCGCTGACTGAGGCGATGGGTATCAATCAACTTAACATTGAGACCCTTCCTGATTTTTTCAAAATAACCAGAATAGGTTTTCTTTTTTTTGCCCTTTCCGGGAAAATAATCTTGCACCACTTCCATTGCGTCAACATATTTGCCTGTTCTAGTATCGCGCCACAGCCCGTGCTGAACTTTAACCATCCATGTTTGCGAGGCCGTAATAGTCTCAGCAAAATTTGCCATCTCCGGATCAATAGCAAAAACAGTCTCTATGTGTGTGTTGGGGTCTTTAAAAAATGAAAGCTCTAGAGGTCCATTAAGCATGTCGCTTTTAGAAGGAGTTCTCTCGATTCTTGTAGCTCTAGATATAGATATCTTGGCGCCATCACTAAGACCGATATTTATTGTTCTAAAAGGAATCTTTGATAAGGCGTCTATGTTCCATCCAAACAAATAATCCAAGCACTTCAGAACAGCTGTCTTTCCTACACCATTGGCTCCATGAATTATCGTAAGACCTTCTTCTGTTAGATTTATACGATGGTTATACAAGCCATAAAGCCTCGAGATAAAAATCTCTCGAATCCGCGTGTTCTGCATATGACACCCTCCCTGTCAAGATTTCATACCCTCACACTACAGGAATCGCCCATAGATTCGTAGACGTATGCGAGCGGCCGGTTTTGGCCGAAAGCGGCCCGTTACGACTGCTGACTGATCGCTGGCAGAGCGGCCAAACTGATGATTACAGCCCGTTAATCGCATCTCTTGGGCAGAGTGGGAGTGGGGAAGTACCTGGTCTCCTGCGCATGGACATGACCTCCTCCGTCCCTCTTTCAAGCATCGGAGCGTTACACCAGATGGCAGAGTTACACGCCTAAAGGTTTGTGTACGAAGCCGATGTAACATCAATAATGTTCAATAAATACAGCCACTTACCAACAATCGTTACACCAGTTACACGAGTTACATCGCATTTTTGAGGGGTACAGCCCCCCACACCCCGTAAGCATCAATCCCACCAGCGAACGTCAGGTGTATCTCCCGCAGTGTGCTGGGGCCCCTGAGGTTTTCTTCGAGACACGGGGTCGGAAACCCGCCGGACCTTGGTAGCGGGAGAACTCCCAGCTTAGTGAACAGGTGAACCCGGTGAACTGCCTGTTCAACAGTGCATCTGCACTACAAAACAATCGATCCAAGGACATCATTACCGGTACGGTAACGATGTCCTTTTTTCTTCAAGATCCTTTCAATTCAACGTTGAAATTTCAGTAAGCTCCAGCATCTCCCGCTACCACAGTCCCGCGGGTTTCCGACCCCGTATCATCTAAATATCCTCAGGGTCCCCGGCAGCTTTCGGCACGGAGGCCCGATGCGTCGGCCTCACTCTTCACTTGCGGGAGGCACCTAGCAGATGCCTCAAGACCGCATAACCTTGTTCCAGTCAATTTCGTGTCCAGCTTCTTGAAGTTCACGGCCAAGGGCTTGCTTCCAATCACCGTCCAGTGATTCATAGACTACACCTGCGTAATCGCTCGGTATTTCCAAGGCTCCTCGCTTGAGTGCACAAACCTTCCCTCGTCCAAGACGACCGATGAAATACCCAAGTTCCAAGATTACGTTTTGGCGAGCCCGCGGTTCAGGCATCCCACCTTTCACACATCCTTCATCATCAGGAGTGAGTAATACGACGGCGAACCCTACATCCCCGTGAGCTTCGACCTTCTCAATAACCGTCCGGCCTCCGTTAGCCTGCTCGTGCAAGATCACAGCTTCGAATCCTACTTTCTCAAGGAAGCGAGCCACCATCTCGCGTGAGCCATCGTCATGACCATGAACGACAAACACACGTCTTGATAACTCTTCCATCACTTCCCCTTCATCCAGATTTTTCTCATGTTCATGCTGAAAGTCGGCCAGGTCTTCAGCTAATGTTCTTTGGCCTTGCCGAAGAAGCTCGATAGCCCTTTTGATGTTTTTCTCAAGGCGCCCAACATAATCTGTCGGTACCCCGTTAGCCCGAAAGCGCGGATAGAACGCAAGAACCGCTGCAGACTGCAAATCATTGTAGGTAGAAGTGTTCTCACCAAAGCACCGTACAAGAGTGTCTTTGATTCTGACCTCCAGCCCCCTTACCTCTGGTGTAAGGCCGTGACGCACGGAGGTCAGATCGAATGCTTCGAGTTCGGAAACACGATCTCGTAGCCTCTCGATGTTTCGATTGATATCCTGCTGCTGGATTTGAAGCTTGGAAGCGGAAGGTTCTGGTGGGGGTTGAACTCGGGCCATCGATGACGTGCTCCATTGTGAGATGCAGAACACTATCCCATATTGGAAAATGTGCCAGCACTCACCACCGTGTATCCCTCCATGTATCCCAAGCTTTATAATCGACCTGCAAGCCACGAATCTTATGGATGTATCGAGTCTCCCTCGGGCACCAAAATTAAAAAAGGTCTTGCTTAGCAAGGCCTTTTTTTTCGTCTGTCGGAAAGTGCCGCTGACCATCCGGCGAGATCTCACACAGGTTCACACCATGGAAACGTCACTGGAAACCGTCGCCCTGTTCTCCCTCAAACTCGCCTACGAAGAAGAAGGCCTGAGCCCGATTCTGCGGGATGACATGGTCATGGGCGACTATCAGAAAGACGTTTTCGAATTGTTGGTGCGCCGAGGTGATGTCGAGACGATCCAGTTCAAGATGAACGAGTGCCTGGCGCTGGCGATGGGTGCGCTGGGTGGCGTCGAGAAACCGATGGGGCGGGAACTGTACAAGTTGTCGACCGACTTCAGTCAGGCGCAGTCGCTGGATCAGCTGGATCAGCCGCTCCTCGCGCTCAAGGGGTATTTGAAGGACGTTCTGTAATCAGACGTGCGATCTGAAGAAACAGCCCCTCGGACTACTTGCGCACCTTTACCACTTGAATGTCGATGGGGAACCCGCCTGCTCCTTCCTGCTTCTTCCATCCCACGTATTGAAAAATCGCGTCACGATCGATGGTGTCTCCCCTCTCCACCATGGCTCCGCCCAGCACCGCGACCTCTCTATAGATTGCGCAGTTGCCCTAATCGGGATGGGCGGTGTAGATCACCTAGGATTTGACGTATCGCACGGCTCGGCAATGTCTGCCGCCACGCCAGTCGACCTTGATCATCAATGTCTTCGGATGCGCTTCGCCAGAAATGCCAGGCATGTGTAGTCCATTGCGCAGCTGAAGAAAGTGGCGCGACGCTACTATTTTGCTATCTTGCCATCCACTGCCGGGCGGGGCGCAAAGAACCTGACCGGTACTGACTCAAATGGAAGGATTCGATGGACTTTGCGTTTTGTCTTTTAGCCTGGGCGGCCATGTGGGTGTGGGTCGTCCAGCGGCGTGGTAGCTGGAACCTGTTTCTCGCCAACCTGCTGGGCGCTGCCAGCGGTCTGGTGGTGGGACTGGTGGTCTCGGAGTTTTACATCGGCCTGTTCGGGTCGACCCGGCCACACGTATCCGGGCTGACGGGTACATTGCTGGAAATGATGACAACCGCCGCGGCTCTGATCGGCGTGTGGATGCTGGTCGCGCGACGCTCGCAAGTCGAGCCCGTCATTGCGCGGCAGCTTCTGGCAGGCCTTTGCGGCACGGTGGCCGGCATCACAGCCCTGGCGTTTTTTGCACTCAAGTGATTTTTATCGACACTGGGTATGAAGGTTCTCGTGGCACCAGAAATCTATTTTGATATCTTGCCGTCCACCGTCAGGACTCATTCTCCACGACGCACTGTTTTCAGGTTTTTGCAGGTTTAAGGAAAGGATCGAATGGAGTTTCTGCGTTTTCTGGCATTTGTCGCAGCCTGGGGTTTCATGTGGCGCTGGGTGGTGAAAAACCGCGGCAGCTGGAATCTGTTTTACGGCAACCTGGTCGGTGCAGCGGGCGGCTTTATTGTGGCGCTGGTGGTGTTGTCGATCACTTTTTCACTGTTCCCTTCGGCGCATCGCTACGAAGCGGCGCAGACTGAAAACGTGGTGGCGCAGGACGCCGAGCCGACGTCGTTGCTGCCGGAAGCCGAGTCGGCTGCAAGCCCCGCTGCGCTGAAAGACGCGCCAGTGTTTGCCGCTATCGAGCCGGACGACAAACCCTCTCCACCAGATTCGGCATTGCTGCCGAACTACGCCAGTCGGGCGCCGAAGACGATGTCGGTGCAAACCGTGATTGACCAGAGTGACGACCAGGGACGCAAGGCCCTGACAGCCCTGAGCAAAAAACTGCGCAACGACGCGCAGGGCGACAAGTCGATGCTCGCGTATGTCATGTGCAGCCCGTTCGTGACCAGTACCTTGCGCTTCCCCGCTTCTGCGCGGTTTGCCGATAGCAAGAGCCTCGCCCCGCAACGATTCAAGGAACAGGTCTACACCTTCAGCAACACCGTCACCGCGCGGAACATGAATGGCGACGACGTCACTTACCGTTTCGACTGCTCCGTGCAAGAACAACCAAGGGTCGACACGACGCCTGCCGAATGGCGCCTGTTGGCGCTGAAGCTGCAAAAGGTGGACTCTTAAGCCTCGCTTAAGGGTTGAAAGCACAGGCTGAGCTATTATCGCCAGCCTGTGCGACCTGAGTTTTGCCCTCCGATGTCTCAAACTTCTGTTGACCTGACTGCGCTGCCTCCGGTGCTGGCCGGCCCCCTGCTGCGACGGCTGGAGCCGACGCGCGTAGTGCTTTGGCTGGTAGGCAGCCGCGAGCTGGCGCTGACCTTGCGCCTGCAAGGCGCAGGAGACATTCCACTGGAGGCCGGGAAATGCACGGTCATTCCTGTGGGCGCTCATGCATTCATTCACCTGATAGACATCACGCTCGACAGTCCCCTGCCTTTTGATACGCGTGTCGATTACGACTTGCTGATCGATGGCCGACATCCCGTCACCGACTGGGCGCCGCATCTGTTATACGGTAGCGCCCTGTGCCCGAACCTTGTCGTGCGCTCGCGGATCGATCAACTGCTCCACGGCTCCTGTCGCAAACCGCATCACCCTTCGACTGACGGTCTGCTCTGTGTCGATCAACTGCTGGCGGCTGAAAACGAGCCACAACAACGCCCTGCCTTGCTGATGATGAGCGGCGATCAGATCTACGCCGATGACGTCGCCGGCCCAATGCTGCGGGCGATTCACGCCCTGATCGAGCGACTCTGCCTGTTCGGTGAGCAACTCGAAGGCGCGGTGGTCAGCGACAGCGCTCGACTCTACGAACACCCGGCCAGCTATTACCACCGTGCGGATTTGTTACCGGCGCTCGAGAGCAACGAGACGTTGCGCGAGCGATTTTTCGGCGGTGCGCGCAAGCCGATTTTCACCAGCAGCAGCGCGGACAATCACTTGGTGACGTTCGCTGAAGTCATGGCCATGTACCTGTTGGTGTGGTCGCCGACGCCATGGACGCTGATCGATCCGCAAGTCCCGAAGGTGACGCACGAACGCCAGCAGCGCTACGCACTGGAGCAGACCCGGATCGATGCCTTCAAGGCAGGTCTTGGCAACGTCGCCCGAGCATTGGCGCACTTGCCGAGCCTGATGATTTTCGATGATCACGACATCACCGATGACTGGAATCTTTCCGCGCAATGGGAAGAAACCGCCTACAGCCACCCGTTCTCCAAACGCATCATCGGCAACGCGCTGATCGCCTACATGCTGTGTCAGGGCTGGGGCAACAATCCGGATGCATTCAGCACAGTGCTGGAGAAAACCCGTGGCCTGAGCGCCAGCGGTGACGACCGTCATCTCGACGCTCTCGTGCAGGACGAATTGATTGATGAACTGCTGCGCTTCCAACACTGGCACTTCGTGCTGCCGACCAGCCCGGCGCTGGTGGTACTCGACACCCGCACCCGTCGCTGGCGCAGCGAGATGGCGCTCAAGCAACCTTCCGGTCTGCTGGATTGGGAAGCCCTGAGCGAACTGCAACAGGAACTGCTCGATCATCCCTCGGCGATCATCGTTTCACCGGCGCCGATCTTTGGCGTGAAGCTGATCGAGACTGTGCAGAAAGTCTTCAGCTGGTGCGGTTATCCCTTGTTGGTGGACGCGGAAAACTGGATGGCCCATCGGGGTGCGGCCCAGGTGATCCTGAACATCTTCCGACACACCCGTACACCCGGCAGCTACGTGGTGCTGTCAGGGGATGTGCATTATTCCTTTGTCTACGAAGTGCTTATCCGACACCGCAAGGCCGGACCGCGAATCTGGCAGATCACCAGCAGCGGCATCAAAAACGAATTCCCGCCCACCCTGCTGGAATGGTTCGACCGCCTCAACCGCTGGCTCTACTCACCCCGTTCGCCGCTGAACTGGCTGACCAAGCGCCGGCGCATGCGCATCGTGCCGTACGTTCCCGAGCATGCCGAAGCCGGTGAACGGCTATGGAATTCGGCGGGGATCGGTCAGGTGTTTTTCAATGAACAAGGGCAGCCCCGAGAGATCATTCAACACAACTCGAACGGCGCGCCGAAGACCCGGATGCAGGCGCCGGATCTGACGGATTATCCTGATTAGGATTGCGGCAATATCCGACAGCAGATTTACCCGGATGAAAAAATGGCTGCCGAAAAAATCGGCAGCAACTTCAGGCGATCTCGTGGCGGTCAGTTTGCCTCAAGCATCCGCCCCACTCCCCTCACAATCATCCCCACCTCCCGCTCATCAATCGTCAACGGCGGCAGCAGCCGGATCGTCTTGCCGCGAGTAACGTTGATCAGCAACGCGTGATCCCGCGCGGCAATCAGGGTCAGGTCGCGGATCGGCTGTTT
The DNA here is from genome assembly GCF_052660475.1 of Pseudomonas sp. G7(2022). Taxonomy (NCBI): domain Bacteria; kingdom Pseudomonadati; phylum Pseudomonadota; class Gammaproteobacteria; order Pseudomonadales; family Pseudomonadaceae; genus Pseudomonas; species Pseudomonas sp. G7(2022). The sequence goes on from NZ_CP109659.1 coordinate 5,131,452, forward strand.
CAGTTCGATACCGATCATCAATCCCTGTCCACGAATCGCCAGCACATTCGGGTTGTCCGCCAGTTCCGCCCGCAAACGGCTGAGCAAGTGCTCGCCTTGTGTCCGGGCATTCTCCAACAGCCCCTGCTCTTCAATGATGTCGAGCACCGTACAACCCACCCGACAGGCCAGCGGATTGCCGCCGAAGGTGCTGCCATGGCTGCCCGGCGTGAACAGTTCCGCCGCCCGGCCCTGTGCCAGGCAGGCACCGATCGGCACACCATTGCCCAGGCCCTTGGCGAGGGTCATGACATCCGGGACGATACCTTCGTGCTGAAACGCAAACCACCGCCCGGTGCGGCCGATGCCGGTCTGGATTTCGTCGAGCATCAACAGCCAGGCGTGGCGATTGCATTGTTCGCGCAGGGCTTTCAGGTAACCCGGCGGCGCCATTTGCACGCCGCTTTCACCCTGGATCGGCTCGACCAGAATCGCCACGATCCGCTCGCCATGTTTTTGCTGCACCTGCTTCAGCGCTTCAAGATCACCAAATGGCACTTTGACGAAATCCCCCGGCAGCTCGTTGAATCCCAAGCGCACCGCCGGGCCATCGCTGGCGGACAAGGTGCCGAGAGTGCGGCCATGAAACGCATTGGCCATGACCACCACCAGCGGCTGTTCGATCCCTTTGCGCCAACCGTGCAGCCGCGCCAGTTTCAGCGCGGTTTCATTGGCCTCGGCGCCGGAATTGTTGAAGAACGCCCGCTCCATCCCCGACAGCTGCGTCAGCTTGCGCGCCAACTGCTGCTGCCAATCGATGCTGTAAAGGTTGGAGGTGTGCAGCAGCAATCCCGCCTGCTCGCTGATCGCCGAAACAATTCGCGGATGCGAGTGGCCGACATTGGTCACCGCCACTCCTGCGACGGCATCGAGGTATTCACGACCGGCCTGATCCCACAGTCGAGTGCCCAGACCCTTGGTGAAACTCAGGGCCAATGGTTGGTACGTGTTCATCAGGGCGGCGGCGGTCATGACTTCAAACTCCAGTGAAGGTCGGTGTGCTTGCAGTATGGTTAGCCACCAGAACTGGATAAACTCGGCAAAACTTCAATCATTTAAAAGCAGGGCTTGATAATGGATCTGTTCCAGTCGATGAGCGTCTACGTCAAGGTTGTGGAAACCGGCAGCATGACGGCGGCCGCCCTGCAATGCGAAATGTCCACGACCATGGTCGGCAATCACCTGCGGGCATTGGAACAGCGCCTTGGCGTGCAACTCCTGCAACGCACCACACGCCGTCAGCGGCTGACCGAATTCGGCACGGTCTATTATCAGCGCTGTCTGGAAGTGCTGGGCCTGGTGCAAGACTCCGAACGACTCGCCGAGCAAACCCTGGATGAGCCGCGCGGCTTGCTGCGCATCACCGCGCCGTTAACCTTTGGTGTCGAACGCCTGGCTCCGGCGCTCAGCGAATTTTCTCTGCAGTATCCGCAAGTCAGAATGGATGTCGTGCTGACCAACAGCCGCCCGGATCTGCTGGAAAGTGGTCTCGATGTCGCGTTCCGCCTCGGCCATTTCGAGCAATCGAACCTGATCGCCCGCCCATTGATCGACTACACCCTGACCGTCTGCGCCTCCCCGGAATACGTGGCCCGGCGCGGCATGCCCCTGACACCTGAAGACCTGCAACAACACGATTGCCTGTCATTCGCCTACCCCGCCGGCGATGACTGGCAATCGGTGGAAAAACGCTGGCGATTGAGTGGTCCGGAGGGTGAAATCATGATCGACGTCAGCGGGCCGATGCTGATGAATACCTCCGCCGGTTTGCATCAGGCTGCCCGCACCGGCATGGGTATCGTGATGTTGCCCGATGCACTGGTGGAACAGGATCTGCGCGACGGCAAACTGGTCACGGTGATTCCCGACTACCAGCCACCGAGCCGCCCATTGCACCTGCTTTATGCACAGGATCGCTATCGTTTGCCGAAACTGCGGCGCTTCGTCGAGTTTGCGATGCGGACATGGGGAAAAAACTGACTACGCTTGGCATCGGTTCAATTGCATTCATCCACTCATCAAGGACTCGATCACCCAATGGAAAACGCTCTGACGGTACGCGATCTTTTACCCGCCTGGGGTTTGAAGCCTCAGTGATTGCGATGGAACGTCCTCTGTGTTTAAACACTCAGCAAACTTGAATGCCATTTCCGAGATGTGTGTAGGAACCGTCTAGACCAGCACTTTCAGTCTTCACGATTACATTGGGCTTGATACAATCCGCCGCTTTTCTGAAAGCACGGACACATTCCAGGCCCTTCATGACCTTCAGCTCCCCAAAATTCTTCCTGATCTACCTTCCCATTGTCTTTTTTGTGTACTTTTTCCTGAATCGCAAACGACTGATCACGGCTGGAAAAGTCTGGCTTGTCATTGCCAGCCTGATCTTTTACGGGCACTGGAGCGTCGCGTATATTCCTTTGCTCGGGCTCTCCATTGGATTCAATTTCATTGTGGGAAAAAGCCTTGCGACCCCCAACCGACCTGTGACGTCTTGCCTATCTAAAAAAGCCATTCTCGTTATTGGAATCGTCACGAATCTGGCCTTGCTTGGATACTTCAAATACGCCAATTTCCTTGTCGACAACATAAACTCGGCTCTTGGTACAGACCTGTTTTTTGTCCAGGTCGTTCTGCCTTTGGGCATCAGCTTCTACACCTTTACGCAGATCGCCTTTCTGGTGGACTGCTACAAGAACCTCGCGAAAGAGTACAGCTTCGTAAACTATGCGTTGTTTGTAACGTTCTTTCCTCACTTGATCGCCGGGCCGATTCTTCACCATAAAGAAATGATGAGCCAGTTTCAGTCGCGCTGGACGCTTGCCGTTCGCCACAGAAACATAATGATGGGGCTGTTTATTTTCAGCATCGGTCTTTTCAAGAAAGTCGTGCTTGCCGATACATTCGCCATCTGGGCGGATGCCGGCTTCGCACAAGGTGCCAGCCATGATTTTTTCAGCGCCTGGGCGACCAGCCTTTCCTATACCTTTCAACTCTATTTTGACTTCAGTGGTTATTGCGACATGGCAATAGGTGCAGCGCTGTTGTTCAACATCTGGCTGCCAGTCAACTTCAACTCACCTTACAAGTCGCTGGACATCCAGGACTTCTGGCGGCGTTGGCACATGACGTTGAGCCGCTATCTTCGCGATTACCTATACATACCGCTAGGCGGTAACAGAGGGGGTCGGCAGCGCTTGTATTTCAATTTGATGATTACTTTCGTTCTCGGTGGACTCTGGCATGGCGCGAGCTGGATGTTCATCATTTGGGGAGCATTACACGGCGGCGCCATCGTCATGCATCGGATCTGGAAACAATGGGGCATGTCGCTGCCCGATCCTGTCGCATGGATTGTTACCTTCATGTTCGTGAACATCACATGGGTATTCTTCAGAGCCGATACCGTTGACGATGCCCTGCGCATACTTCGTGGGCTGGTAGATTTCGACTCAATCCATCAACTCGCCGTCAATAGCGTGCCGACCGCCAATCTTGCATGGGGAGGGATTTTTTCCGATCGTTTGCTAGAGATCCTTCCCGCAGGCCTGGTCGCCAACCTTGCACCCACATTGATGATCGCGATCGCCCTGCTGATCATTCGCCAGAAGAATGCTTTCGAACTCACCGTTCGCAGCGACTTCGGGCATGCGAAGGCGCTCGCAATGTCCACACTGTTTTGCCTCGCGCTGTACACCGGCGTGCAAAGCAAAAGCCCCGTTTTCCTCTACTTCAATTTCTGAGGATGCCGCCAATGAAAAAGAAATTGTATGCGGCACTCACTCTGACAGTGCTGATCATGAGCGTTGTACCGGCGATCAATCTTAAACAGGTGTTCACGGCACAGAGCGACGTGAAATGGTGGAAATCAAAGGTGTTGTACAACATGGATTCATTTCATGCTGTCATCAGCGAATGGATCTACCCCATCGGGCTGTCCATCAGTCCGGGGAAAGTCATCATCGGCAAGGATGGCTGGCTGTTTCTCGGTGACGACTACGCCAATACGATTTCATCGAAACGTATGGGTATGAACCAGGAGGATACTCGGACAGTCGAGAAAGTCGCCCGGTCCGTAGAGGCCTGGAGTCAATGGTTGAACAACAAAGGCGTGGTCGCCTTTCGCATTGTCGTAGGCCCGGACAAGGACTCCGTATATCCGGAACACCTCCCGAACTGGTCGTCGCACGCCCCTGCCAGGCCAACCGATGTGCTGCTGCGTTACGTGCGAGATGATATTTATGTCGATCCGACAAAGGCGTTGCTCAAGGCCAAAGAACAACTTCTCCATCCGCTCTACTACAAGACCGATACACACTGGAACAACGCAGGTGCATGGATCGCCTTCGATGAGTTGCGCAAAAGCCTTTCGAAAAGCCAGGCTCGGTTGACATGGCCGCAGGCTCGGGAACCCTTGATTCTGAAAACTCACGAACGTCTTGGTGGTGACCTGGCCCAGTTTCTGAGGATTCAAGCGTCGCTGACCGACCATGAGACCGTGCTCAATTTCCCTGACGAATACGCACTACCGGTCGAGCACCAGGACTTCAACTCCGGTGACATCACATTCGCGGGTCAAAACATCGGAGTCGCGTCTCCGGCGTCACCTCTTTTGGTCAAATCGCCACACGCCCTGAATCCGAAAAAAGTACTTTGGTTACGTGATTCGTTTGGCATGTCAATGTCTCCCTTGATGTCGGCCACCTTTACCGAAACATTGCATGTGTATTATCTGCCGCTCAAACCTGAGGGGCTCGTCTCACTCATTGAACGATTCCAACCGGACTATGTGTTCATCACGAGTGTCGAGCGAGATATTCGCAGCGACTTTTTCCAATCGGGACCACCCATCGCCGACGTTGAAGCCGCAGTGATCAATTAGCCAAACAGGAAGGTGCTTTTGCCTTGAGTTCGATAACGACTATGCTCGTTTATCTCTTTCCAGCATGGATGCTGCACGATGCTAACGATTCTGCAAAACACCCCGATACGGGCGTACGTGATTTTTCTGTTGCTGGTTTATTTCGGGATCAAGGCATTTTCTCCCCGCCGTGAAAGCCGTCTCTCGATGCTCATCACACCACCTGCATTTTTGGCGTGGTCGTTGTACTCCGTGAACTTGACGATCGACCCGGTCCTGTTCCTTGGCTGCTGGTTCGGCGCGCTGTTGCTGGGTGCTCTCGCGGCCTGGATGGTGTTTTCCCGCAAGGGCGTGGTACTCGACGACTCCGCAACCGGGCTGATCATGCCGGGCACCGTGAAAATCCTGATCATGCTCCTGATGTTTTTTTCCGCGAACTTCTACTTCGGATATCAACAGGACGTAAATCCGGAGTTTTCTGCTTCTGCGAATATGCTCCTGCTCAAGTCCACGGTATCGGGTTTCATGTGCGGCCTGATCAGTACCCGTTCGCTGAAGCTCTACTGGACGCTGCGAACCCTCGCCGCCCGACAGTCGCCGGTGACCGCACAATAACCAGTGATCACGACCCGCTTTTCACCAGCACCGGCTTCTCCTGATAACGTTCGGCGAACAGTTGCTTCAACTGCGCCACTTTCGGCAGGTCGTTGATCACGATGTATGGATAGGTCGGGTGTTCGGTCAGGAAGTCCTGGTGATAATCCTCCGCCGGGTAGAAGCCGTTGTAGGTTTCCAGTTTGGTCACGATGGGTTTGCTGTAGGCATGCGCCGCATCGAGTTGAGCGATATAGGCCTGGGCCACTCGTTGCTGATCGGCATTGACCGGGAACAGTGCCGATCGATATTGCGTGCCGCTGTCCGGCCCCTGACGATTGAGTTCGGTCGGGTTGTGGGCAACGGAGAAGTAGATCTGCAACAGGCTGCCGTAGCTGACTTGAGTTGGATCGAAGGTGACCTGCACCGACTCGGCATGCCCGGTGTCGCCCTCGCTGACTCGTTCATATTCCGCCGTGTCGGCCGCGCCGCCAGCGTATCCGGAAACGGCTTTCTGCACGCCTTTGACGTGCTGGAAAACACCCTGCACACCCCAGAAACAGCCGCCAGCGAACACTGCCGTCTCGCTGTGTGCCTGGGTGTTCTCATCAAGAGCCGGCGGCGCAATGGCCACACCCTCCTCGGCGCCGAAAGAAAATGCCGAGCATTGACCGATCACCCCGGCCGCTGCGACGCCCAGCAACAGACGACGCCAGATAATTCGAGTTTTCATGTCGCGCACTCCTGATCAGCCGAAGGTAAAGGCGTAGGCCGACACGCCCGGATCGAGAAACTCGATACTGAAGGTTCGATCCTTCACCCCATCGTTTTGCCGCACCAATTGATACAAACGCTGCTCGGTTACCCGACCACTACCGTCAGGCGCCACATCGACTCCGTGGGCATCGCCGGGTGCCTGACCATCGATGGTCACCTTGAAACGCACCGGTTTACCGTCCGTACCCGGCCCCAGCACCAGATGCAGGTCACGGGCATGGAACCGGTAAACGATACGACTGGCTGGCGCACTGGCGGTGGCGCGCTCGGCACCGACCGCCCATTGCCCGCCCAGACTCCAGTCATTCAGGGCGAGGTTGGTCGGCGTCGTGTAAGCCGCCACCTTGTCAGGCACGAGGCTGGTCTCCGGTACGAAATGTTCCGCGCGCTGGTAGCCGACGTAGGTTTCCGGCGACAGCACCTGATTCATGTCCGGCGCCATCTGCACGCCTTGGGCATCGGCATTGATCAAACCGTCGGCGACGGTTTTCGCACCGGCCTCACGCAGCAGTTGCTGGATGACGCGTTCCGATTCGGCGTAGTCCCCTTCGCCAAAGTGGTGGTAACGAATGCGCCCCTGTGCGTCGGCAAAGTAATGCGCCGGCCAGTATTCATTGCTGAAAGCACGCCAGATCCTGTAGTCGTTATCGACGGCAACCGGGTAGTTGATACCCAGTTCCTTCATGGCTTTGGTGACGTTGCCTACATCACGCTCGAAGGCGAATTCCGGTGCGTGCACGCCGATCACCACCAGGCCCTGATCCTTGTACTTCTCGGCCCAGGCTTTGACATAAGGCAGCGTGCGCAGGCAGTTGATGCAGGAGTAGGTCCAGAAATCCACCAGCACCACTTTGCCCTTCAATGCCTTTGCATCCAGGGGGGCGGAGTTAAGCCATTGCACGGCGCCATCGAGCGGCGGCAGCTGACCTTCGACCGGCAAAGAGCCCGGCGCCTTGGCAGCCATTTTCATCGCGCCACCGGCGGCCATCATGCTGCTGTTCGCCGCATCATCCGCAGCGGGAATCTGCGCCATCATCGTGCCGTTGCTTTGAGGGGATTTTCCCGCGAGCTTGCCGACCAGGGCCTGTTCCAGACCGCCGGTGGAGGCGGTCGAGACCCGTGCCAGAATCCCGGTATCGAGGCCCAGCGCGATGGCGGTCACACCGGCCAGCATCGCAGCGCCGAGTCCGCGGCGGATCCACTCGCCGGTGCCGATCGAACGCTTCATCAGCGCAAAAACCTTACCGCCCAGCAGCAGCGCCGCAGCCAGCGACGTAGCCGCGCCCGCCGCGTAAGCGAGCAACAACAGCGTGGTGGCGATGCTTGCCCCTTGCAGTGCGGCTCCGGTCAGAATCAAGCCGAGGATTGGCCCGGCGCACGGTGCCCAGAGCAGCCCGGTGGCGACACCGATCAGAAACGACGCGCCGGGACGCGGACGATTGTCCCGGCCGGCGGCCTCCGACAGGCGACTGCCGGCGGACACCAGCGGCCGGGTCAGACGCTCGGCCAGATGCGGCAGCAGCAAGGTCAGCCCGAACAGTGCAACGAACAGCAACGCGAGCCAGCGACCGTACTGATTGACTTGCACCACCCAACCGCCGCCCACCGCCGCCAGTGTCGCAACGAGGGCGAAGGTCAGAGCCATCCCGGCCAGCAGCGGCAAGCCACTCTTGATAAACGGCTGCCCGGTGCGAGCGAAGACAAAAGGCAGAACCGGCAGGATGCACGGGCTGACGATCGTCAGCACACCGCCGAGATAAGCGAGAACCAAGAGCCACATGGTGTCGTCCTGTAGTGAGTGAAGATTGCAGGCGGGCCATGACTCAAACCGCCACGGGTTTGAAGGTCATGGCCAGGCCGTTCATGCAGTAGCGCAGGCCGGTGGGCTTTGGCCCGTCGTCAAAGACATGTCCCAGGTGACCACCGCAGCGCCGGCAATGGACCTCCTCGCGGGTCATGCCGAAGGAGCGGTCCTGGCGGGTGGCCACGGCGTGTTCCAGCGGCGCCCAGAAGCTCGGCCAGCCGGTGCGGCTGTCGAACTTGGTGTCCGACGGGAACAGCGCCAGATCGCACCCGGCACAGGCAAACGTGCCGGCCCGATGCTCGTTGTTCAGTGGGCTGCTGTAGGCCCGTTCCGTGCCTTCCTTGCGCAGCACGTCGTATTGCTCGTCGGTGAGCAGTGCATGCCACTCGCTGTCACTGTGGGTCACTTCGAAAGCCTCGTCGGCAAGCGCCTCACTCACCAGCGCGGAGCCCGTGGATAATTTTGGCAATACACCCGTCAGTAACGCTGCAAGCCCCAGCCCGCCGCCTGTTGCGAGAATCTGTCGCCGTGAAAACATGGCCGTCTCCCAAAATTCCAGATGCCTGTCGTGGAACACAGCCTAGGCTTGGGTTGATCGCCAAATCCTCACGGGAAGTTAAACAATTCGTGATAACTCGCCCCGAGGAAAACCCGCACAATGCGCACATTGCGCCGAAGGATTGAGCTTCATGGAACAGACCAAACGCGTCCTGGTGGTCGAGGACGACCTGCACATCGCTGACCTCATTTGCCTGCATCTGCGGGACGAACAATTCGAGGTGGTGCACAGCGCCGATGGCGACGAAGGCATGCGCCTGCTGCAACAAGGCCACTGGGATGCGCTCATCCTCGATCTCATGCTGCCCGGCGTCGACGGACTGGAAATCTGCCGCCGCGCCCGGGCCATGGCCCGCTATACGCCGATCATCATCACCAGCGCCCGCTCCAGCGAACTGCACCGCATTCTTGGCCTCGAACTGGGCGCCGACGATTACCTCGCCAAACCGTTTTCGATGCTCGAACTCGTCGCCCGGGTCAAGGCACTGCTGCGTCGGGTAGACGCCATGGCGCGCAACCTGAAGATGGACGCCGGCAGCCTGAGCCTCGATGGCCTGACCATCGACCCGATCACCCGTGACGTTGCCCTCAACGGCCAGCGTCTTGATCTCACGCCTCGGGAGTTCGACCTGCTGTATTTCTTCGCCCGCCAGCCGGGCAAGGTGTTCTCGCGCATGGATCTGCTCAACGCAGTCTGGGGCTACAGCCACGAAGGTTACGAACACACGGTCAACACCCACATCAATCGCCTGCGGGCGAAGATCGAGGCCGATCCGGCACAACCGGTGCGCATCCTTACGGTGTGGGGCCGTGGCTACAAATTCGGCACGAGCGCAGAGCAACCATGAAACTGACCCTGACGCAGCGCCTGTCTCTGGTATTCGCCGTGTTGCTGCTGGCGTGCTGCGGCACGTCCGCGTGGCTGCAGGTGCGCTCCAGCCAGATGCATGAACTGGAGGTGGTGCAGGGCCTGTCCCGGGATCTGGCGCAGCACATCGCCCACGACACGGTGCTGATGGACAGCAACGGCCTGATGCCTGGCGCGGTGCGCGAACTGTTCAGCCAGTTGATGCTGGTCAACCCGAGTGTCGAGGTGTACCTGCTCGACACCGAAGGGCGGATCGTTGGCAATGCGGCGCCGGAAGGACGCCTGCGTCGGCAGACTGTCGATCTCGCGCCGATTCAGCGATTGCTCAACGATCAGCCATTGCCGATCCTTGGTGATGACCCGCGCAGCCTCGACGGCCGCAAGGTTTTCAGCGCCGCCCCGTTGCAGGTCAACGGCAAGCCGGCCGGGTATCTTTACGTGGTGTTGCTCAGTGAAGCCCATGATCGCTTTGCCGAACGCGGCGCCACCAGCGCGGCGCTGAATACGGCGTTGCTGTCCATCGGTCTGGTGGCGTTCCTGTGTCTGATTGCCGGTCTGACGGCATTCAACCTGATCACCCGACCGCTGCGACGATTGACCGAAACCGTGAGCCAGTTCGACATCGACGGTGCGCCGCAAACGCTTCCTGTCACTCCGAACGCTGTGGACAAGTTCGCCGATCCGGATGAAATCGCCGTACTCGACGCGGCGTTCCGACAAATGCAAAACCGCCTCGGTGAACAGTGGCGCTCATTGACCCGCCAGGATCAGGAACGCCGGGAACTGGTGGCGAACATTTCCCATGACTTGCGCACACCACTGGCTTCGCTGCACGGTTATCTAGAAACCCTGTCGCTCAAGGACGCCACACTGTCTCCCGAAGAACGCCGCCGCTATCTGGGGATTGCCCTGGACCAGAGCCGCAAGGTCGGCGGACTCGCGCAGTCTTTGCTGGAACTGGTGCGCCTCGAACACGGTTTTGTGCAGCCGATACTGGAGAAGTTTTCCCTGACCGACCTGGTGCAGGACATCTTCCAGAAATTCGAACTCGGGGCCGAAGCCCGGAACGTCGAGCTCAAGGCCAGTTTCAGCGCCAACCTGCCGGCCGTCTGCGCCGACCTCGGGCTGATCGAACGAGTGCTGACCAATCTGGTGGACAACGCCCTGCGTCACACACCGCAAGGCGGCGAAATCGAACTCGGCCTGATGTCACGTGGCCAATTGGTCGAGGTGACCGTAAGCGACTCCGGGCCCGGTATCGCTGCCGAACTGCGCGAAGGCTTGTTCCTGCGTCCCTTCAATATCGGCGGCGCGCGACGGGATGGCGGGCTGGGTTTGAGGATCGTGCACCGGATCCTGCAACTGCATGGACGCGAGATCCGCTTGCTGGATGTCGCCGGGCGCGGGGCGACCTTTCAATTCTCGCTGCCGGTGGATCAACAGGATGCAGAGCAGTGGATCGTCCGTTCGATGAACCTGAATACGCCGGGCAAATAATCAACTCCACCGGGCCGTTGCTCCGTGACAACACCGCCCCGCTCCCCTAAATTAGTCGGCCTGAAAAAGCCCCCCATGCTTTCTCGTCTTATCCCAAGTTAAAAGTAGTGAAATTTCAATGTCCGATTTCAACACCGCTGAATCCGTAGTCACCCTGTCGTCCAAAGCGGAATACGAAAACTCCATCAATCTTTCACAACACATTCCACAAGCGAAGATCATCAGCGAGATGGTGCTCGACGCGTTCCAGTCGACCCGCGAGAGCGAGCAGATCCGCGAACTGCGCGCCGCGATCCGTCAGGCTCACGATCGCTTCGATGACGATCAGGCCTACGAGCTGATGGGCCAGCTCAAGCGCCTGAAGGACGCCGAGGCAGCCGACATTGCGGCGCTCGAAGACCTGAGCAGCAAGTTCCCGATCAGCCGCATCCTGTCCAGCTTCAAGGACGACCCGGCGTTCCAGGAAATCGTCTACGGCCTGGCCCTCAAGGTGCTGAACCAGACCCATCAGGCCATCAGCAACCCGGGCGGCGGCAAGAGCAAGGCTGCCCGTGCCAAAAAAGATGTCGAAGTGTTCAGCATCAGCAAGGACGGCATCAGCGTGACCCTGCCCCTGCGCACGCCGCGTTCGCGCCTGAGCGTGGATCGTGAAGCGCTGGAGTTCCTCGGCTTCACCTTCGTCGGTGAAGGCGAAGAAGCAGAAATCGAAGGCGAGACCTTCGTCGACAACGCCGGCACCGAACACGCGATCAACCGCAAGAACATCATCACGGCCCTGCAACAGCAGACCGCGTTCGACGGTTACAGCATCGCTGCCCAGTAACACGGCGACCGCAAAAAAAGCCCCACGCTGTCCGGCAGCGTGGGGCTTTTGGTTTTTACGACGGGCAATCGTCAGAGCTGTGGATAAATCCGCTCGTACAATCGCACATCCGACGGGCAATCGATTTCGCCCCAGGGTTCATGGGTCGGCACTCCCTGAACCCGGATACCCGCTTCGATTGCCAGAGAAAACAACGAGGTCATGTCCACCTGATCACGCTGTTCGGTACTCAGATCCGTCAATTGTTCATTCAATCCGCGCCAGCCCGCCGGGGTCAGCTTGAACAAGCCCATGTACTGCCCCTGAATCTGCTCCAGCGACTGCGCGCGATGGCCGATCTCGCAGATCTGTCCGTTATCGATGACAAAGCGCTCCATATCGTCCAGCGGCTGCTCGAAGCGTTGCTGCCAGAGCTCGACTGCGCGGGGGTCATAGCCCAGAACGATATCGCCCTGCGCTTGCGTCAGATTACGCACCAGAGCCGGCGAGTAGAAAATGTCGCCATAACTCACCACACACGGTTCGTCGTCGAGCCACGCTTGCGCCGCACTCAAGGACTGGCGAATACCGGTGGTACTCCACAACGGGTTGATGAACAGCCGATCAGCATAGGCGGCAAGCATGTCGCTGCGATAACCGGCGACAATGCCGATTTCGCTGATACCGCCGGCGCGCAACGTGTTGACCGTGCGCTCGATCAACGGGATCGCATTAAACTCGACCAGTGCCTTGGGCCGTTGATCGGTCAGCGATCCCAGTCGGCTGCCACGCCCTGCCGCAAGAATGATTGCCTTCATGGTGAAACTCCAAAAACCTGGCGGACCAGCGAAAGGTCGGCACTGTCAAAGGGGGAATTGCGCTCGGGATGCCACATCACCGCGCTGTGGCGGGCGTCCGGATGGCTGACCGCTTCAATCACGCCATCGGCGCTCTCGGCCTCGATTTCATAACCCAACGGAACGGAACGGAACCCGTAGTCGTGGAACGAATTGACACGTCGGGACGCACCGCAATACCGGATGTCGTGACTGCCGACATGATCTGTGACCGGTGCAAGTGCGGCGCCAGCCCGCGTGAGCATGACCTGCATGCCGCGACACACCCCCAGCACCGGCAATCGGCGTCGTTGTGCCCAATCCAGCAGCAGCGCTTCAGTCTCATCGCGCAGATCGGCGCTGCCGGTCAAAGCCTGACAGCTTCCACCTCCGGTCAGCAGCACCCCGTCAGGCTCGAATCGCTCCAGCAATTGCCGACTGACGACGGGATCGTTCGGCAGGTACAACGGCAGCACTGCGCATTGCGTCAGAAACGCCGTCCAGCGCTGGTCGATCGCATCGCGCCACTCCTGGCGCGCGGTATCGAACAGACGCAGCATGGTCACCGCGATCAACGTCACGACAGCACCTGAATCCGCCGCTCGGCGCAATCGAGGATCAACCGCTTGCTGTTCAGCAAGCTGCGAAACTTCACGTCACCGACGCCGATGGCGGCGGGAATCGCAAACTCCCTGGCGCGGATCGACATGTGCGAGTTTTCCCCACCATAGGCGGTGATGAAGCCGGCGATGCGGTGGGTGAAAATCCAGTCGAATCCGGGATCGGCGTTTTCGATCAGGACAATGCAGCCCTCGATATCGCGCTTGCCGATGTCTTCCGCACGCAACACCGCGACCGGCGCCTGCGTCGAACTTCGGGTGATGAAGTTGGGGTTGCACGATTCGATGGCGTGAGCCAGCAAATCCTGCGGTTTGCAGACGATCACCGGGGTACGAATGTTCTGCGTCTGTTGCCAGCGCGTGCGGTTACTGGCGATCTTGTCGCGAATCGAGTCCAGTCGCACCTCTTCCAGGTTGCCGACAAAATCGCCAAGCCTGGCGAAGCTCAGCTCATCGAGACTCAATTCATGCTCGCGCCCCCAGCCTGCCAGTGCCTTGAGCGCCTGGGATACGAACGCGCCATACAAGTATTTGACCTTCTCGCGCGCCGCCACGGCGGCATCGAGGAACTTGAAAAACTGCTCCGCCGACACCCGGAACCGGCACTCGTCGAACGCCTGCTGCACCGCCAGGCGGATCTCGCCACTGATCACCCTTGGTCCTTCGTCACGCTGGGCCCGTTGCGGCGGCGTGTTCCAGTCGAAATACGCTTGCGGACTTTCGTCATAGCGCGCCACACGCACGTCATAAGTGCCAGGCCGCACATGACCATGCAGGCGCAGGAACGCTTCTTTGTGCAGGATGCGGAAGTCGTCGGCCATCTTGCGCCCGACCGTGTGCACGCCACCGATCATCCAGTCGGTGAAACCCGCCGGAATGCGCTGCTGGTTTTCCAGCGACTTGATTACCGCTGTCGCCACGAACGCTGCCCGGGCGACCCCGGAAAACACTTCGCCCACGACCTTCGCATCGGCGAGTGCGTGACGCAGACGATGCAACGGGTCGACGTTCTCAGGGTCGCGATCCAGGCGCTCTACCTTCTGTTCGATCCGCGGCAGTCGTGTCAGATCCGAAAAGAACGGGCCATCGGCACTGATGATATGTTCGGTGACGCTTTTCAGTTCGGCCAGATAGAGTGCGCGCTGCCCGGCATTGAGCCCCTTGAAGGCCGGGATCGACTCGGCGGGCATCGCAGCCAGTTGCGGTGTGAAACAGGTGGGAATGATCGAGAACTCGATCTTGTCGTGCAACGACTGATGCGCCCCCAGATGTTCACAACATTGGGTGACCACCGAGTTGACGATCGACAGCGGCAAACTCGCAGGGATGAACGACTCCACGCTGTAGGGAATGCAGATATAGGGTGAGCCGCTGAACTGATACATCAGCGGCTTGTTGCGCATGTCACGGTAGCCATAGCGGAACCGGGCCGATGCCCAGTTCACGTCGGTGATCAGTTCCTTGTACAGCGAGTAGGCCAAGGGACGTGGCTTGACCCCAATCATCTCGGCCGGGTTCCAGTCCGGCATCAGCCCCAGAAAGGCATGCACGCCGAGTTCGGGCTGACGGGTCTTGCGGGCCAGCCCTTCGAGTAGCACCACTTCCGAGTCGAGTACCGCCTGTAACCCGATGTCCGCCCGCGCATCGATGTTGTCGATGCCTTGCCCGGTCATCGGTCGCACTTGAAACAGCAGCGGCCCGTCTTCGGTAATGGCGAACTCGATGTCCAGCGCATCGCGTTCGGTCAGTTGTTCGACTTCGGCCAGCAAGGCAAACAGCCCCTTGAGCGCTGCCGGTTCTGCAGCGGTCTGGGACTTGATCGCAACAAATGAATGAACGGTGCCGGTGCCGGCCGTCACGCCATCGGTTCCGTGACCGGGCACATAGTCGACCACGTAATACGGCAGGCCGGATTCCGGGTCGCGGGTCATCGCCACGCCCGAAGCCAGCACCCCGGTCGCCATGCTTTGAATCAGCACTTCATCGAAGTCACGCGCCTGCCCATAAGAAGCGATCACTTGCTCGATGGCCTGCTGCAGCGCCGGCGCGCCGCAGACATTACCGACCGAGTCGTACATCCCGGCGCCCGAGGTGCCATCCTGATCTTCGGTCAGACTGCTCGAACGCACGATCAAAGGCTGATCACCGAAGCGCCTGACACAGTAATCCAGAATCGCCTGGGGTTTATTGCGCCAGTTTCCCACAGTGAACCGGTGCAGAGGCAGCACACGACCGTTCTGCAGAAACGGGGCAAGGCTTTCCAGTGTTCCGGCCTTACCGGAAAACTCGAAGGGACTGACTAAAGTCATCGACTGCATGTCGTCTTCCATTGAGAGAGGTCATTACATTCCGTTGTGAGCCGTGACGGCCACCGGGAGCCGGGTACAACGACGATTTACAACAACTCGGGGCCGGTGTATTTCGCCAGTTCGTTGCCGTACAACAGCGACAGTTCGGCCAGGAACTCATTGCCTTTTTTCGCTGCGGCATACGGACAGCTGTCGAGCACGATCACATGGCCGATAGTGCCGATGTTGCCGCTGTAGACACTCACCTGCTGGCCAGGAACCACGTGCGCCGTGCAGAACTCGATGGCGTATTTGTCCAGAAGCGGCTGCAACAGACTTGGGTCGTAGCTTTCGCAAATGCTGCCGCCATGACGCGAAGCGACCGTCACCACGGTGCCGGCGGTTTCGATCAGCGAATCGTCGATCTTGATGGTCTCGCCCAGGTGCAGGCGAATGAGCATTTCGAAGGGATCGATACCGGTCAGCATCCGGTACATCTGCGGAGCAACGCTGCCCATCATGCGGGCATTGATTTCCACCAGGCACGGACCTTTTTCGTCACGCAGCAGCTCGACGTGATACAGACCGATATCGAGTTTCAGCGCACTGAAAACATCCTGTACATATGCCTTGATTTCATCACGCGCGGCATTGTCCAGACCCGACGGCATGGTCGCGGTCATTTCGAGGATTTCGTTGTACTCGGCGCGGAAACGGATGGTCGTCGCATAGCACGACACCACGCCCTTTTGCACGATCACTTCGGCCGAATGCAGCGTGCCTTTGACGTATTCCTCGATCAGGTATTCACGGCTGACCAGTCCATCGATCATCGGGTCCGATTCGGAACGGGCCTGGCGGATGTTCTCGACGAAACCGTCGAAATCCTGCCGAGTAAAACAGATCGCGGAAAACTGCTTGGAGAAACCACGGGTAGGCTTGACCACGAACGGCAGTGCCAGTCGTGGCGCGACACCTTCAGCCAGCTGGCTTTCAGTGAGTACCTGGAAATCAGGTGAGCGAACATTGTTGGCTCGCAGCGTTTCGCGCAGACGACTTTTATAGACCGCACCGCACAGATGCTCGTGGCTTGGATAACGGGTACCCAGCCACTCCGACTCTCTGGCCACTGCCACAATGGCGGCTTCAGAAGTGGTGATCAGCGCATCGATCTTGCGGGCTTCGTTGAGCTTGACCAGCAGGTCGTGGAATTCGCTACCTTCCAGCGATCCGACCCGAATGTATTCATCGACATGCTTGAGGTACGGTTCGATCTTCGATTGATCACCCTTGACCGAGATGGTCAGGAACGACATGTCGCGCTGGTGAATGAAGGTCACGTAACAACCCAGACGCTTGGCCGCTTCAAAGGCCAGCAGGCCACTGACCGTGCTGTCGACCAAAACAACGTGTTTCATAAGGAACGCTCCATGTAGTTATGCGTTGTGCAGGAGAAAACTGCTCAGAGAAAACACCACCGCGATGAACGTCACCGTAGGAACCGCCTTGAATTTCGGCAGTTTCAGGCTGGTGACTTGCAATACGGCAATCAGAAAGGTCAGCCACAGAACGCTGTGTTCCGAAGCCTTGCCAGCGGCGACAGCCTGGAACGCGAGCGCGAACAGCAGGCCGGAATAAGTGGTTGGCAATCCGCGATAACCGACCGGGGCATTCGGGTCGTTGATGGCGAACACCGCCAGGCGCAGAACACCCGATAGCACCAGCGCAGCAGCGGCCGACACCCCGGGCAAGGAAGGCGACAGCAGAATCAGGATCAGCGCCGGCGCAACGCTGAAGTTCAACAGGTCGGCAAAGCTGTCCAGGTGTTTACCGAAGGCACGACGGGGAGCATCAGCGGCCAGCCAGGTTCTGGCGATGTGACCATCAACGAAATCCAGAATGGCCGCCAGGCATATGATGCTCGCGGCCCAGGACAGACTTCCCCGGTAGGCGGTCACGACCGCAGCGAAGGACAACAATATATTTATTGTTGTCACCCAGTTAGCGAGGTCGAGAAAACGGACGAACGGAAACACCGGCACAATAATGCGCATGACTCATGACTTCCTTGTCTTATTTGATTTGATTAAACGACTTGCTCGGCGGCTCTTGTACCGAACGACAATAACTTTATAGCGAGCAAGTAAGTAACAACGAAAACAATACTGGTGATAAACAGCCCGACCTGCTCAACCAATAATGTTCCGAGAAAGATAGTAACTATCATCCCTGCGTAGACACCCGCGTACTGAACCGATGCGACTAATGGCATGGCATGACCGGGCGTCGCCAATACCACATCCGACTGCAGTTTGAAAAATGCCAGTTCAAAGAAAAAGATATAGAAAAAGTACGCCACGTAACTTGAAGAGAACCCGCCACCGAAAGCGGCAGTCATCATGAACAATGCACTGGCACACGCCATCGACAACGGCGCCAGCCGATGCCCACGCTTGTTCAGCCTGTAATAAACGATGGCTCCGACCAGGGCAGCGATGCTGTTCACCGCTTGCAACAGCCCGACATAACCTTCCGACAAACCCAGCACGTGGGCAGGCAGCAAAATCCGGGAAACGTTGAAGAAACCCTGATAGACGCTCACGAAAACGATGAAGCTGATGAAACTGTGGCGCAGCTGCGGGGTGCTTTTCATGAGCGCCGAAAAAGTCGCGATCAGCGCCGTGGACGCTGGCACCCCGGTACTGACCGAACGCTCGGCCCGTGGCAGCAGAAACGCCGCGATAGCTGCGCAGGCAAACAGCGTGGCGGTAATCAGCAAGGCGTGCCAGGGCATCATTTCACCCTTGACCAACGCCATGGCGGCACCGGCAATCCCGCCGGCGATGAACTGCGCCGTGAGAGTCAGCGGCACTGTCGACTCCACGTTCTGCGAATTGAAATAGCACTTGATCGCAACGATCCGCCCTACCCGCTGCAAAGCATCCAGTGCCCCTATCGCAATACCGCCGACGACGGCAATCAACGCAAACGTCGGCAACACCGAATACACCAGGATGGCGACCAGCAACGCCACGGCATTGGATAACAGCAACAGGGTGCGTGGGGAGACGCGATCAGAGAGCCGATAAATCTGCCCGACGAACAGAACCGGCAACACCATCGGCGAAAACAACACGATTTGAGAATACAGCAGGCTACCGGTTTCTTTATAAGTGTAATAAGAAAGGTAGATATAACTGAGCGTCGATGCACAGATGGCGCAAAGATTGATGATCCATATAAGGATCGTCAGTTTTTTCGTAGAGAGGGTGTTGCTCATTATGATCCTTCACTGTGCAAGCTTCCTGCTTGACTGACACGCTATCGTAAAAAACAATACTGGGCAATATCTTTTAATAATTTTGTCATCTATCTCTGAATAAAAAAAACACGCACTCTTTTAGTGCGCGAAGTTAGACAAAGTCACCTTGTTGTTACAAAGGACGTGCAACAACACTCAGACCCATAATGACTTATTAGTCGCGTTGATTTTCCCTGGCCAGGCAAAAAGAAACTGCCTTCGGTTGCACTGTTTCGATTCAAAACAAACATAAGTACAACCCGATACTTTCGGCGGTTGCACCCACCCCGTCGATTGCATCTCTCAAGCCCTGCCAGGCCCCCCTCCACCAGACCATTTGCAAAGTGCCAGTATCTGCGGCACTCAATGCCGGTCCCTGAAAGTCACAGGCGCCGGACGGCCGCGACAGCCCACCCGATGCCTTTTACCCCGGACACCTCCATTTTTCTCAACCCTTGAGCACCACGGATCCGCCTGCAGGGAGCATCGAATCACTTTCCAGCCAACGACGAGTGGTGCGTTTGCTGAGGCTCTCATGAATACCCCACCCCTCTATCGGCAACTCGCCAATCACTATCTAGATGCCATTCGCAGCGGCACCCTCAAGGCAGGCGAACGGTTGCCCTCGATCCGACTGATGATGGAAAAACATGCCGTCAGCCTCTCCACGGCAGTGCAGGTGTGCCGCGAACTGGAACACCAGGGCGTGCTGGAAGCCCGTCCACGTTCGGGCAACTTCATCCGTCAGCCCGACAAATTGCCCAAATCGCCAGCCATTGCAGCCCCGTCACCTGTGAGCACCGACGTGTACGTCGGCATTCATGAACAGGTGTCGTCGGTGCTCAAGGCCAGCCAGGGTCTGTCGATCAAAGTCAATTTCGCCAGTGCCTACTGCGCGCCCGAACTGTATCCGCTGAAGATCCTGCAGGCCCACATGACCAAGTCCCTGCGCCTGGATCAACACCTGCTCGGTGCTCCGGGCTCTGCCTGTGGCAACACGCTGCTGCGTCAGGTCCTGGCGCGCCGCGCCTTGGCCAGCAAGGCCAATCTGCCGGCCGAGCGC
Source organism: Pseudomonas sp. G7(2022) (assembly GCF_052660475.1). Classification (NCBI taxonomy): domain Bacteria; kingdom Pseudomonadati; phylum Pseudomonadota; class Gammaproteobacteria; order Pseudomonadales; family Pseudomonadaceae; genus Pseudomonas; species Pseudomonas sp. G7(2022). The sequence continues at coordinate 5,151,360 of NZ_CP109659.1, forward strand.
ATCGTCATCACCAACGGTGCAACCGAGGCGATCAATCTTGCGTTGCGCGCAGTCACTCAACCCGGCGATATCGTGGCAGTGGAATCTCCGACCTTCTATGGACTGCTGCAAATCCTTGAGAGCCTCAATCTGCGGGTGCTCGAAGTGCCGACAACCAGCGACACCGGCCTGAACCTCGACGTCCTCGAACAATTGCTCGCAGGAGCAAAACCGATCCGCGCGCTGATCGTCATCCCCAACCTGCAGAATCCGCTGGGCAGCATCATGCCCGACGCCCACAAGGCGCGGCTGGTCGAGTTGTGCGATAAACACGGCACCGTACTGATCGAAGACGACACCTATGGCGATCTGGTGGATACCGAGCAACCGCTGTCGACCCTCAAGCACTGGGATCGTAACGACAACCTGATTTATTGCGCCTCACTGAACAAAACCCTGGCACCGGGCATTCGCCTGGGCTGGATAAGCGCCGGGCGCTGGCATGAACGTGTAGAGATGCTCAAACATACGCAGTCGCGTGGTTGCGAGGCATTGTCTCAACTGGCGGTCAGCGCCTTGATGAAAACGCCCTCCTACGAACGTTATCTGCGCCGTTTGCGCAAGACACTCACCGGGCAACGCCAGCAAATGAGCAGCGCGATCCTGCGTCATTTCCCCGCCGGTACTCGGGTCACGTCACCTCAGGGCGGCACGTTGCTGTGGGTGGAACTGCCGCGGGAGTTGTCGGCAATGAGGTTGTTTCACGACGCGCTGAAACTCGGTATCCAGATCACGCCAGGTGACATCTTTTCCAACGCCAAGCGCTTCGGTCACTGTGTGCGTATCGGTTGCGGCGCGCCGTTTTCACCGCGTATCGAGGACGCGGTGAAAACCCTTGGACGACTGCTGGAGAACCAGTACTAGCCAGCAGACAACGGCGGCAGGTGCAGACAAATGATGTGCGGATCACCGTTCAAGTGAACGAAACGCTCGGCGATCAACGGATCGTGACCGGGAATGACATGGTCTTCACCGTCCGCCAATTCATCGATCCGATCGAACGCCTCAAGGGTCTGCGCCAGATCATCGAGGATCGGAAACGGACTGCGCTGGCGGATGTTGGCCCACAGGTGGGCGGCGTCGGAGGCCAGTACGATCCAGCCGCGCTCGGTGAACACCCGCACCACCTGGCTGCCGGGTGTGTGACCGCCGACCGGATGCAGGGTGATGCCCGGCAACACTTCGACACTGCCGCTGTGCAAACGCAAGCGCCCTTCGAACAATGGCGGCAGGGCCGACATGACGTCCTCGACCTCGTAGGTTTTGTTGAGGGTGCGATGGGTCATTTTCGGCCCGGTGCAGAAACGCAGTTCAGCTTCCTGCAAATGCACCGTGGCATTGGCAAACAAACCGATGTTGCCGGCATGATCCCAATGCAGATGCGTCAGGATCAATTGTTTGACTTGCGCAGGATCGATATCCAGTTGCCGCAGGGAGTTTTCTGGCCGGCGATACATCTGACGATCACGCCGTTCCGCCGTGGCAGGCTGGAAGCAGGTATCGACCACGACCACGTGCTCGGCATTGCGAATGACCCAGAAGTAATAGTCCAGCGGCATTGGCGCATTCGGGTCACCGCAACAGGCGTCGTAAAGAAAGCTCTCGCGGGCTGTGCGTTGGGCATTGGCCCCGACACGGATGGCAAAAACTTCGTACTCAGGAACAGACATGTTCACCTCCCGATTCAGGCTGCCGCTTCGGATTTGAGCGTCGGGCGGAAATCAAAATCGATCTGCGCGCCGATTCCCAGATCTTCGGCCAGACGATGCAATCCGCTGTAGTCGCGCATGATGGTGGCGTTGCGGTTGCTTTCACGGGTTTCGTCGATGATCTGCCTGGCTTGCTCAACACCGAGCTGACTCAGAATCGCCTCCCACATCGAGTAGTCCTGGGCCACGAATGCGCTCAATGCCTGGGACAGGGTGCGGGTGAAAAACGCTCGCTGTTCCGTCTGCATGTTGGCGTACATGACCTTGGCCACTTCGGCCAGCACCTTGCTGTGGGCATATTCATCCCGATTGTGCAATTCGGCGACGAGTCGATTCTGCGGCTGGATGCTTTGGTCATCCGCCAGCAGGTCGAGGAAGGCGTTGACGCTGATTTCTGCCACGACAGCAAACGTGATTGCAGCCATGTCCCGCTGCCAGGGCTCACTCAGTTCCTGTTGCAAGGCCTTCAGCCGCAGATACGTGACCGACGGAGGCAGGTCAAGCATCGCCCCCAGTTTGCGTTCGGCGCGGGTACGCTCCACAGCGCGCAGGTGCATCAGCGTGTGGTAGTGCTCGTCGATCAGTGCCTGCTGCATGGCCTCGCGAAAATGCCAGTCGTCCGGACCGAGGTACTGGTTGGCAATGACGCTCAATGCCGGGTTTACCACCAGTTCTTCGGCAGTGACGGTGCGCAGGTTATAGCCAATCCACCCCCAGGTGAGCACGCTGCTCTTGAGTTCTTCACTGAGCGCCTGAAACGCCGGGTGATGGAAGAACGGCACCAGCCGCTCGGGGTAATCAGCACGGGTCGGGTCGAACGCCTCGCTGACATCCGCCTTTGCCGGCGAACACACCGTAGCCCGTTTGCTCCAGGCCTGATTCAGACGGATCACCAGTTGATGATCGACAGAGACGATCTCGATTGCAGTTTCCATGACGCGATACCTGTAGGACGCGTACCTGTTGCCAGGTACGTCAATGAAATTAAGAAAGTCGCAAAACTCAACCCAGCCAGTAGCGAACAAGGTGTCGCGCCGGATCGCTGTAGCGGCTGCGAGCATGGATCATTCGCCAGTTGTCCCAGATCAGCATGTGCCCGTCAGGGATAAGCACCGGGGTGTTGTGTTCAAGAAAGTACGCCTCGCCCAAACGGGCAAAACGGGCCAGCGGGCTATCGCTGTTGGCGACCTGTGATTGCTCCAGCGCTTGTTTCGAAGGGTTCACATCGCCGTAATGAAACTGGTTGTAGCTGAAACGAAAGACGTCGCCCTTCTCGGCCGGCGTGAGGATGTACTCCAGCACACGGCGCTGCCCTGGCTCACCGGGCTTGGCGGTGGCGACAAACTCCACCGGAGTATCGTGAATCCACTCGCGCAACTCTGGATCGTCCTGCTCCAGTGATTGGAGAAACTCGAGGCCATCCACCAGCCCCGTATGCCCGCCACCACAAGTGGCCTGGCGCAGACAATGCAGCGCGAGGTAGCGCGGCGGCGGACCATAGACCGGAGCCTCGGTGTGCGGGCCGATGCCATTCATGCTTTGCGAATAAGGCAGATCCTCATAACCCGGCTTGCGGGTGATGGCGAACGCCGTTTGCCCGTTGAACTGCGGAATGATCGGGCCGAACGCCTGCAAAACGCCCTCGACATCGTGCGCAAATTCGTTGGGGGTGAGCACCGTCCAGCCGCGTATGGCCAACTCTTCTTGACGAAGGTCCAGCGAAGCTTGAGGGGCGGGCACAGCGAATCCTTGGTCTGACATGGTGGCAGTCCTTTTCCGGTTCAGGCGTTAACGGTTGAGGTGTAGGCCGCAATCAGTTCGCGGCATGCGGCGCCAGGTTCGAAGCGTTGTTGGTCGATGCTTTGCACGGGGGTAATTTCAGCGGCGGTGCCGGTGAGAAAACACTCATCGAACTCGCCCAGCTCCGAGGGCACGATCGTTCGTTCGATGACCTGATAGTCCAATGCCCGCGCCAGTTCGATCACGGTCTGGCGAGTGATGCCATTGAGGAAACAATCGGCCGTTGGCGTGTGCAGCGTCCGGCCTTTGACGAAGAACACGTTGGCGCTGGTCGCCTCCGCAACATGCCCACGCCAGTCAAGCATCAGTGCATCGTGATAACCGCTGTTCTCTGCATCGTGCTTGCTCAATGTCGCGATCTGATAGTGCCCGGACGCCTTGGCCTGGAACGGGCTGGTGTCCGGTGGCGGCCGACGCCACAGTGCAGTCTTCAAACGGATGCCAGCCATGCGTGCCGCCGGATCGAAATAGCTCGGCCATTGCCAGCAGGCAATCGCCACATGGACCCGGTTGAAACGTGCGGAAGTGGAAATCATCTCGCTGCCGCGCCACGCCACCGGACGCAGATAGCCGTCGATGACCGAGTTGCGCCGCAGCAACTCATGACTGGCGTCTTCCAGTGCCTGCGGCGTAAAGGGAATCGTGAAATCCATCCATTGCGCCGAGCGATACAAACGCTCTGTGTGCTCACGCAGCTTGAATACTTTTCCCCCATAGACTCTCTCGCCTTCATACACGGTGCTGGCGTAATGCAGCCCGTGACTGAGCACATGCAACCGTGCCTGCGACCACTCGACGAACTCGCCGTCAAGCCAGATCACGCCTTCGCGCTGATCAAATGGAATTGCGCTCATGTCCCTTCTTCTCCCTTTGACAATCAATCGTCCTAAGCTGTTTGCAGCAGCACCGGTATCAATTCAGGCGTGATCGCCGCTTCGGTCTGAAAGAAAAAACTCCGCTCGCCGAACGCCGGTCTCAGCTCGTCAAACCACGTGGCGTGGGGATCGAATGCGGCATAAAACGTGCGCAGCACCCACTGCGGGTTGCGGGCCTGGAGAAACTGCAACACGAAGACCTTTTCCCCGGCGACGGTTTCGATTCCGTTGATCAGGACCTTGCCGTAAAACGTGCTCATCGATGGCCCGCGCACAGTGCGCGCCAGACCCGAGACCGTGCGATAGGCTGCCTGAAAGATCTCGAACGCCCGGGCCAGCGGCATTGCGAAGTAGTGGCTCGGCCCGGTATCGCGTTCGACGAACATGTAGTAGGGAATCGCCCCCAACCGCACGCCCTCCGTCCACAGTGCCGCCCAGTCCGCCGGCGCTTCATTGATATGGCGGATCACTGGAGCCTGCATGCGCAGGGTTGCGCCGCTTGCTCGAATATTCGCCACAGCCTGTCGGGCGATGTCCTGACGGATTTCCACCGGATGGTTGTAGTGCCCCATGATCGACAGGTTCTTGCCGGCGGCCACAATCCGCTCGAACAGTGCCAGCAGCTGCGGCGCGTCCTTGTCGCTGACGAACCGCTGCGGCCAGTACGCCACCGATTTGGTGCCGATGCGGATGCTCTTCAGATGCGCCAGTTCCAGCAGCGGCTCGATGTAGGACGCCAGTGATCGGGTATTCATGATCATCGGATCGCCACCCGTGATCAGCACATCGGTGACCTCGGTGTGCAGCGTCAGATAATTCACCAGCTCCTGGGATTCCCGGGCGTTGAACTTGAGTTCTTCTTCACCGATGAACTGCGCCCAGCGGAAACAGAACGTGCAGTAGGCGTGACACGTCTGACCGGCGCCGGGGAAAAACAGAACCGTCTCGCGGTACTTGTGCTGAATGCCCGGCAGGATTTTTCCGTCGAGGCTGGCGCCATTGTGTGTCAGCTGTCCCGCAGGATGCGGATTCATTCGCCGCCAGATCCCTTCGATGCAGCGCTTGATCGCGATGGAATCATCCTGCTGGATCAACCGTTTCAACGTGTCGTATTCGTGAGCCAGCAGCATGTCTCGATGCGGAAAGGTCATGCGAAAGATCGGGTCGTCGGGAATGTTCTCCCAATCGATCAGCGTGCCCAGCACATAGTCGTTGGTGCGAAACGGCATGACCCGCGCCACCACGTCCATGGCTTCCTGCAACGCCGGCGTCAGTCTTTGCCAGTACGACGTGTCGCGAATGCTGCGTGAGTTGTAGGGTTTGTAGCGTTCAAATTGCGACGGTCCTTGTTCGAGTCCCTGCATGGCGATACTCCTGGGCGCGATGATCAGGCTTGCAGCGGCGCGACGCGCGGCTGATCCAGCCACGCTTGCACGCTGTCACGCTGCCATTGGCGGCGTACGTATTCGGCAAGCCGCTCGGGCAACGGATCACCATTGGCCAGCAGCCGGTTGAGCATGATCGCCAGGTCGATATCAGCGATGCACCATTCGTCAAACAGGTACTCGCTCCCTGTCTTCAGCAAAGTCTGGGCAACGAACAAGAGGCGTTGCACAGCGCTCCGGGCGTCGGGGGACAATGGCGTATCACGCGGTCCGAAGTAGATGAGGTCTGCCGGACGCTCCTTGCGGATGACCAGCAAATCACTGCGCAGCCAGGCTTGCAGCTGTCGGGCCCGGGCACGATGGTGGATGTTCTGTGGCAGCAGCTTCGGATGGCCGGGGGCGATCTCGTCGAGGTATTCGACGATGGCGGACGATTCCGACAGGGCGAAGTTTTCATGAACCAGTGTGGGAATCTTGCAGGTCAGCGAAAGATCTCGGTAAGCCGACTGGTAGTTCTCTCCCGACTTCAGATCAACACTCACAAGTTCAAAGGAAAGTTGTTTTTCCTTGAGCCCGACAAAGGCCGACATCGCAAACGCGCTGACGAAATCCGCACCGACATACAACTTCAATCTTGAACTATTCACGCATGCGCTCCCCTATATAAACGCGCTCGATCGCACCACTAAAAGCGGGCGCTTCGTTAATATCGAACGTCTTGCAACCAATCCTAATTAGTTGCCAGGAGGCTGAATAGATACAGAAATGCCTTGTTTGCATCGATACAGAAAACGCGCGCAAAGGCTCAAACTCCAGACAAAAAAAAAGGGAGCCATTGGCTCCCTCGCAGTTGCAATCCGGTATCAGGCCGGGGTGGTGATCAGCCCGTGACTGTCGGCAAAGTTGGACAACAATGCCATCTGCGGCATGTTGCTCAGATTCAGCATCGCCAGGGGTTCCTCCCCCTCGACATTGTCGAAGCCGTGGGTGTTCCAGGCAGGCACCAGCAACACATCGCCCGGTCCAACGGCCACTGGCGCGGCATCGCCGAGGGTCAGGTAACCGCGGCCGGACTGAATGATGAACAGGTGCCACCAGGCATGGGCATGCCCCTTCAACTGGACGCCAGGGTTCAGCCATTGCATCGCCATGGCCATGCCGGGTGCCACCTCGCAGCCAGCCGTATCCGCTGCCGATGTGAGCGCCACGATATCCACATCCTCACTCGCCAGGGCCTGGCGCTCGTTCGTCAGTTGCGTGCGGGTCCAGACTTTCGGACTGAGCGTTTGATGATGAAGACTTCTTCTAAAGTCTTTGTAAGAAAAAAAATCGCCACGGATATCGTTCATCAACTCCAGCCTTCCATCCCTAAAAGTCGCGCCACATTAGTTCAGAGCAACGCCACTGTAAAGTTGCGACGGCACAACTTATAACGCGGTTGGACGCAATGCTACGATCATGTCCACTTCAATCGCCGCATTCTTTGGAAGTTGATAAACACCCACGGTTGTCCGTGTATGTTTACCTGAATCGCCGAGTACATGACTGAAGACATCGGAGGCGCCATTGGCAACTTCGCTCAGGTCGACGAAGTCCGCCGTGGACTTGACGTAGACCGTCACTTTCACCAGCGACTTGATTTTGTCCAGTGAGCCAATCGCATCAACGATCAGGGCCAGGCAACGCATGGCACTGATACTCGCTGCCGCCTGGGCCTGGCTCATATCCAGTTCAACGCCGACACGCCCGGGATACTGAATCTTGCCATTCATGCGCGGCACCATACCGCTTACATACAGCTCATCCTGATGACGCACGAGCGGTACGTAATGGCCTCCGGCAGCGTTTTCACCATAGATGTCATAGCCCAATTCCCGGGCCAGTCTGATGAAGCGCTCATCACACGTCTCTTTCTCCACAGCGTCACCCTCTGACTCATTACTACGAAAAATGCGTTTCAACCCGCCATTGCCAGCGCCGTGACCTCAACCTGCACCTCGACGGCTTCGGCCAGTCGCTGCAAGTCGTCACTGAGTTGTGTGTAGTCACTGTTGAACAAAATGATGTGACCGATGAAGGCAGTGTTGTCCTTCACCTGCGCCGTCACAGAGTCGCCGACCTTGCGGGCATACACCGCCTCGATCAGCTCGATCCCGAGGCTGCGGGCCAGTGCATGGATATCCGGCATCGAGCGCAGGATGCCGTCGCGCGGCGCGCGCAAGAGGCGGATTGCGCAATGACCACGGGCCACTGGCGCATGAGGGGCAACCTGACCTTCGACGGCCCAGCGCACCCAACGCTCCCACGGATCGAAATCACTGAAGGCATGACGCGCCAGATCCCAGATGTGCATGCCGCCGGGGCGCATGTTGGTTTCCACCGCCGAACTGAAACCATCGCGACGCAGGAACACCTCGTTGTGCCAGGCACCGTTGTCGGTCGACACCAGATCCGCCATGTGCTTTCCGGCAGCGATCAGGCGCGTGTGCAACTGATTCGCCAGCGGCGCGGGTACCACTTGCTGGATCTCGGCACGATAAGCACCTTCGGTGGTCGTTTTCTCGGTGATCCAGGTGCTCCCGGCGACGTTGTCCCAGCTGTATTCGCGCGCGCCCTCGATCAGTTCTTCGAGAACGATCCCGCCATCGCGATAGGGTTTGAGGGCCTGCCATGCCTCCTCACACTCGGACGGATGATGGATCACCCGGCAACCACGGCTCGCACCTTCACAGGCGGGTTTGATGAACGCCTTGCCGCCCAGCGAGACGACCCGCTCACGCAGTTGCGCGAGGTTTTCAATACGAGTCGAGGCAACCGGGCGATAGTCCGCCGGAGCAGCATCGGCGGCGGCTTCGAGGCCACGAAAAATCTGTTTATCGAGTCCCGCCCGCGCCTGTGCCGCGGTAATGCCGGGCAATCCGAATCGCTGCGCCAGTGCAGCGCCGAGCAAGACGCCGCGATCGGAAAACGGCAGCACACCGAGCACCTTCCAGCGATCTGCACTGAGGCAGCCGCTCACCAGCTCCACGGCATCGGACAAGTCTTTTTCGGCAAAGGACGTGGTGCAGACGTGATCGGCAACCCGGTGATCATCCTTGTGTATCTGCTCGACCAGAAGCACCAGTCGCGCGTTGTACAGACGATGGCTCAGATCGCGCAGTTTCTGGATATCGTTGATCCGGTTGCCGTTGTAACCGACCACCACCAGACAAGACGTCGTACTCATAACCCCTCCTGCATTCCGTGAATCATTCGTGCAGCGCGGCGTTGGACCGGCGGACCATCCAATACCAGGCCAGAATCCCGCCGGCTCCGATCAGCGCCAGCAATACCGCGTTGAACGGCGCCGGTACCACACGCATGACCAGTACCGTGAGGCCTGCGCCGACACCCAGCGAGACTTCCTTGACGAACATGTTGTTCTGCTTGACCGAGAAGTAGTCGAGGTAGCTGAACGCGCACTCGGCCACCGACAGCAGCGCCACCCAGACAAGGGCTCCGAGCAGTGTTTCGACATGGAACAGCGCGGGCGAGGAAAGCACGGCAAAGCCACCGGCGATGATCGCGATCACGGTCAGCACCTTGAAGCGCCCGGTGCGCTCGATCAGCTTCATCACGGGCACCTGTGCAAACACCACCACCGCACTGTTCAGGATCAGCATCAGGCCGTACCAGGCTGGCAGCTCACCGGTCTCAAGCAGGATGGCTTGCGGCAGGATCGAAAATACCCCGAACAACTTGATACCCATGATGATCCCGGCGACCACCCATGGCAGCTTGTTGCGCCAGCCGCTGCCCTCATGCGTCACCGCAGGTGCGACGCCTGGCGCGGTGGTGAACGTGGCACCGAAGGCAATCGGCAGGCACAGCAACACGAATGCGGCCGCCCCCAGGAAAAACGTCGTCGGGGTCAGCAGCGGCGAGAGCAGGATCAGCCCTGCCACCAGACTGCCCATGTTCATCGCCACCCGGTTATAGGCCGCACCTTCTTTGGTCTGCGCCGCTTCACTCTTGATCAGATAGCCGGCAATGGCGATTCCGTAGGCGAACAGCGCTGCGGCAAACATCACCACACCTTGTTGACTGGTCAGTGCCAGCAGCACCAGCCCGAGACCGGCGCACAGCAGCGTCACGCTCAGCGAGCGCCGTCCCAGAATCAGCAAGGTCAGCGGCAGCAACAGCAGCAGGGCGCGATAGCCCAGTGCCAGGATGCTGTTGGTGGCGGTATCGAGCCAGACATTGGCCTTGCCCAGCACCGCGAACAGCGAGACAGCGGTGATCATGCGGATCACGAACAACCGCACGTTAATGACCGGTTTGGCGACTGCAACCGTTGTTTCAATACTCATTGAAAGCCCCTGACCAGCAAACGTCGGAAAGTCTGTCAGGCGATGGTAGAGACGCAGGTCACTTTCGGTCAGAGCAAGTTCGTATAGAATCCAACGAAGTTTACTGCTGGGGAGACCAGTAAAATGCAGGTTCAACGCGCCGTGATCGCCGCGATCGAATTCCAGCCGGGTGCACCACTGGTGCAACAGATCGTCGATCAGTTGTCCCGCGCAATCAGCAGCGGCGCTCTGCCACACGGTGCCCGATTGCCCCCGATTCGTGAGCTTTCAGAGCTGATGAATGTCGGCAAATCCACGGTGGTCGATGCTCTTGACCGCTTGCGGGCCAAGGGCCAGGTTGTGTCGCGTCAGGGCTCCGGGCACTACGTGCACCGTTCGAGCAGTTCGCAGCCCGGCAGTCGCGGCCCTGATCTGCTGCCCCAGGACACTCTCAGCGTCGTTCGCCGCGCCTTGTTGCTGGACAACGGCGCATTGCGCCCGGGCTGCGGTTTCCTGCCCTCGTCCTGGCTGCCTGCCGAAGAACTGCTCAAGGCCGTACGCGGTACTTTGCGCGCCACCACCCTGCGTATGGGTGAATACGGCGTTGCCGGCGGCTACCTGCCCTTGCGTCAGGCATTGCGGGTAAAACTGGCGAGCTTCGGCATCGAGGCGCCGGTGGAGCAGATCATCACGACGGCCAATACCATGCAGGCGATTGACCTGCTGATGCGCCTGCTGATCAAACCCGGCGATACGGTACTGCTCGATGATCCCTGTTACTTCAACATGCACGCCAATCTGGCATTGCACGGCGCCAGGGTCATTACCATTGCCCGCGATTGCGACGGCATGGATCTGGAAGCCTTCGAACAACTGCTGATCGCCCATCGACCGGTGCTGTACATGACCAACAGCACCCTGCACAACCCGACCGGTCACTCCTTCTCCCCGGCACAGGTCTATCGTTTGCTGGAGTTGAGCCATCGTTATGGCTTCCACCTGGTCGAGGACGATTTGTACTGCGATATCCAGCAGCGCCGCACCCCGCGTCTGGCGGCGAGCGGACTGGACAACGTCAGTTACGTTTCCGGTTTCTCGAAAACCCTGACCGCCAACAGCCGGGTCAGTTATGCGGTGCTGTCAGCACCACTCGCTGCACGGATGATTGCGCTGAAAATGGCCTGCGGCGGCGTCACCTCCGAACTGGCCGAGCAGATTACCTGCACCATGCTCAGCGATGGCAGCTACGCCAGACACACGCGGCGCACGGTAGATCGCCTTTATGAATCCAACAGCCGGGTCGCCGGCTGGCTGGTCGAAGCGGGTTGTTCGGTGTCATCGCTACCGGGGGAGGGTCTGTTCATCTGGACGCGTCTGCCCGAGGGCAAACATGCCGAAACGCTCGCCCGCCGGGGTCTGGAAAATGATCTGGTGCTGGCACCGGGCACCCTGCTGAGCAAAGCGGCGGATGCCGACAACTATCTGCGCTTCAACGTCGCGCACAGTGATCACGTGCAAGTGCGTGAACGGTTCCTGCGCTTGCTCGACGAGAAATAACGATCAATAAAAAACCCCGCTCATCTCTCGATGAACGGGGTTTTTCATACAACGTTCGAACCTTACGGTGCGTACGTCAGCAACAACTCGCTCGGCACCTTGAAGTCCAGGGACATCATGACGCTCAACGCGGTGATGGTGAAGATCGAGAACACGAACAGCTTGCGTGCCCAGACCGTGTCATCCACTGCCTTGTAGCCGGTCCAGGCCATGTACAGCCAGTACATGCCCATGGCCGCGGCGACGGCGAGGTAACTCATGCCGGCGTAACCGCTGAAGGTCAGCATCAAGGTCGCCACGAGGAACGCCAGGATGTAGAGCAGGATGTGCTTCTTGGCCACTTGAATCCCGCGCTTCACTGGCAGCACCGGAATCGACGCGGCCAGGTAATCGTTGAAGCGGAAGATCGCGATAGCGTAGGAATGCGGCATCTGCCACAGGCTGAACATTACCAGCAGGGTCAGCGCGGCCATGTCGAAACTGTTGGTCACGGCCACGTAACCGATCACCGGCGGCATGGCGCCCGACAGACTGCCCACCAGCGTGCCGTGAACCGACTTGCGCTTGAGGTACAGGCTGTAGAAGCCGACGTAGATGATGAAGCCGATCACGGCGAACAGGGCAGCCAACGGGTTGGCCACCTTGTACAGCAACGCAACGCCGGCGACACCCAGGACGGTCGCATAGACCAGGGCCAGTTTCAGGGAGATCAGGCCCTGGACCAGCACCCGGTTCTTGGTGCGTTCCATCTTCAGGTCGATGTCGCGGTCGATGCAGTTGTTGAACACGCAACCGGAGGCCACGACCAGGGAAGTGCCGATCATGGCGGCCAGGAACACCGCCAGATCGACATGCCCTTTCGAGGCCAGGAAGAACCCGCCTGCCACAGAAAGCACGTTACCGAAAATGATCCCCGGTTTGGTGATTTGGATAAAGTGCTTGAGCGACATCGGGTTTACCTCACTTCGCCATCATGTAGGTGTGGATGCTGAACATGATCCACAACGACAGACCGACCAGCAGCACGATCACGATGGCCGTAAAGACGAACGCAATCACGTTGTTACGCTGGGCAATGGAACGGTCCAGGTGCAGGAAGTAATACAGGTGAACGATCACCTGGATGACTGCGAACAGCAGGACGATTGCCAGCGTGGTGGACTTCGGCAGGGTCGGGAACATCACCAGGCCGAACGGGATGACGGTCAGAATCACCGACAGGATGAAGCCGATGGCGTACGACTTTACGCTGCCGTGGCCAGCATCATGGCTGTCATGGGAGTGTGCATTAGCCATTACAGGGTCCCCATCAGGTAAACAACGGTGAATACGCAGATCCACACCACGTCCAGGAAGTGCCAGAACAGGCTCAGGCAGCTCAGACGGGTCTTGTTGGTCGCCGTCAGGCCGTGCTTGTTGACCTGGTACATCATGATGCCCATCCAGATCAGACCCGCAGACACGTGCAGACCGTGGGTACCGACCAGGGTGAAGAACGCCGACAGGAAGCCCGAACGGCTAGGACCGAAGCCCTCGGAGATCAGCAGGTGGAACTCGTTGATCTCCATGGCGATGAAGCCTGCGCCGAGCAGGAAGGTCATGAACAACCAGCCCAGAACCTGCTGCTTTTTACCTTTGTACAACGCCAGCATGGCGAAGCCGTAGGTGATCGAGCTGAACAACAGCAGAGCGGTTTCGCCCAGCACGTATGGCAGTTCGAAGATGTCGTGGCCCGACGGGCCACCGGCGACGTTGTTTACCAGTACCGCGTACACCGCGAAGATCGACGCAAACAGAATGCAGTCGGTCATCAGGTAGAGCCAGAAACCGTATACGGTCATCTCGCCCGAGTCGTGGTGATGGTCATCGTGCCCATGGTCATGGCCATGGGCGTGTCCAGCATTGGTCACTAAGTTCGACATTGTTTAAGCCTGTTCCAACTTGGTTTCAACACGGGTCGCGGAAGCAGGGATCTTCCCGGCCGCTACCAGACGCTTGTGCTGCTCGGCTTCGATGCGCTCGATCGTTTCAACCGGAACCATGTAGCCCTGGTCGTCACGTGCAGCGTGGATCACGAAGTAGATGACAGTGCCGGCCAGGCTGGCGATCGCCAACCACCAGATGTGCCAGATCATCGCGAAACCGAACACGGTCAGCAGTGCGCCCATCACCACGCCAGTGGCGGTGTTGTTCGGCATGTGGATCGGTTCGTACTTGGCCGGAGCCTGGTACGCAGTACCGTTTTCCTTGGCTTCGGTGAACGGGTCGATGCAGTCAGCCTTTGGCAGTACAGCGAAGTTGTAGAACGGAGGTGGCGACGAGGTCGACCATTCCAGGGTATGGGCATTCCACGGGTCACCGTGTTCGCACATGTTTTCCGGTTTGTTGCGGTCACGTACCGATACATACAGCTGGATCAGCTGGCAGGCGATACCCACAGCGATCAGGATCGCACCGAACATGGCAACGTACAGGTACGGTACCCACTCAGGGTTGGTGGTGGCGTTCAGACGACGGGTCATGCCCATGAAGCCCAGAGCGTAGAGCGGCATGAACGCAACGAAGAAGCCCGAGATCCAGAACCAGAACGCTGCTTTACCCCAGCCTTCGTGCAGCTTGAAGCCGAACGCTTTCGGGAAGTAGAAGCCGAAGCCTGCGATGTAGCCGAATACCGCGCCGCCGATGATCACGTTGTGGAAGTGCGCGATCACGAACAGGCTGTTGTGCAGAACGAAGTCAGCACCCGGGATGGCCAGCAGTACGCCGGTCATGCCGCCGATGGCGAAGGTCACCATGAAGCCCAGGGTCCACAGAACCTGGCTGGTGAAGCGCAGACGGCCCTGGTAGATGGTGAACAGCCAGTTGAACAGTTTCACACCCGTCGGGATGGAAATCAGCATCGTCGCCAGACCGAAGAAGGCGTTGACGCTGGCACCCGAACCCATGGTGAAGAAGTGGTGCAGCCAAACCATGAAGCCCAGTACCGAGATCGCGCCCGAAGCGTAGATCATCGAGTGATGGCCGAACAGTTTCTTGCCGGTGAAGGCCGAGATGACTTCCGAGAAAATGCCGAATGCCGGCAGGATCAGGATGTAAACCTCAGGGTGGCCCCATGCCCAGAACAGGTTGACGTACATCATTGGATTGCCACCAAGTTCATTGGTGAAAATGTGGAAATCCATGTAACGGTCAAGGGTCAGCAGTGCCAGGGTAGCGGTCAGGATCGGGAACGAAGCCACGATCAGAACGTTTGCCCAGGTGCAGGTCCAGGTGAAGATCGGCATGTCCATCAGCTTCATGCCAGGGGTACGCATTTTCAGCACGGTCGCGAGGAAGTTGACCCCGGTTAACGTTGTACCCAGACCCGATAGCTGTAGCGCCCAGATGTAGTAGTCCATCCCCACGCCAGGGCTGTATTGCAGACCCGACAGCGGTGGATAGGCAACCCAGCCGGTCTTGGCGAATTCGCCGACGCCCAGGGACAGGTTGATCAGCACGACGCCGGACACCAGCAGCCAGAAGCTCAGGGAGTTCAGGAACGGGAACGCAACGTCACGGGCGCCGATCTGCAGCGGCACTGCAAGGTTCATCAGGCCGGTGAAGAATGGCATCGCCATGAAGATGATCATGATCACACCGTGAGCGGTGAAGATCTGGTCATAGTGTTCAGGTGGCAGGTAGCCAGGCGAACCCTCGGTGGCCATGGCCAGCTGGGTACGCATCATGATGGCGTCGGCAAAGCCACGCAGCAGCATGACCATGGCAACGATGATGTACATCACGCCGATTTTCTTGTGGTCGACCGACGTCAGCCACTCGGTCCACAAGTAAGTCCACTTCTTGAAGTAGGTGATTGCAGCGAACAACGCCAGACCACCGAGCGCGATCATCGAGATGGTGACCATCACGATCGGCTCGTGGAAAGGGATCGCTTCCCAACTTAATTTACCAAACATCGTTTACTCCTCTGCCCCGGCAGCTGAATGCGAATTCGAGTCCATATCCGTTGCCGCCACTTCTTTCTCTTTCTTCTCGTGCTTCAGCGGCTTGCCCGGTTTCATGCCTTCGTACTTGTCGACGATGGTCTGGAACAGGTTCGGCGTGACCGAGGAGTAGAGCTCGACTGGATTGTTCTGGCTTGGCTTGGCAAGGGCTGCGTATTCAGCGGCTTCAAGCTGTTTAGGTGCCTTTTTGACTTCACTTACCCAGGCGTCGAAATCTTCCTGAGAAGTTGCGATCGCTTTGAATTTCATACCGGTGAAACCAGCGCCGCTGTAGTTGGCGGAGATACCGTCCATTTCAGCGTTGCGGTCAGCGATCAGGTGCAGCTTGGTGGTCATGCCCGCCATCGCATAGATCTGGCCGCCCAGGCCCGGGATGAAGAACGAGTTCATCACCGCATCCGAAGTGATCCGGAAGTTAACCGGGGTGTGCGCCGGGAATACGATCTTGTTGACCGTGGCGATGCCTTGTTCCGGGTAGATGAACAGCCACTTCCAGTCCAGCGCGACCACTTCGATGGTCACAGGCTTGACGTCGGATTCGATCGGACGATACGGATCCAGCGAGTGGGTCGACTTGTAGGTGATGTAACCCAGGGCAATGATGATCAGGACCGGAATGGTCCAGACTGCCACTTCGATCTTGGTCGAGTGCGACCATTTCGGGGTGTAGACGGCGTTCTTGTTGGAGGCGCGGTACTTCCAGGCGAACAGGAAGGTCATGACGATGACCGGCACAACGACCAACAGCATCAGCAGCGTAGCGGTGATGATCAGGTTGCGCTGTTCCAGGCCGACCTGGCCCGTTGGATTGAGCAAGGTCATGTTGCAGCCTCCCAGCAACAACGTGCCGAGCAGCGGCACTAGGCCTAGTAATCTGGGGTACCTGTTTTTACTCATCTCACGACCTCTAAAGCAGCTTGCGCAATGCAGTTGGGTTTTGATCGCCAACACTTCACCCTGCCAAGGGTTGGCATTTTCTTTGGATTGAATAAGGGCCGCCCGTCGCGCGTCAGACGCTCGACAAATCCTGGGACAGCGGTCAGTTCTTATTCGAATTCGTGGTCAAAGGCCTTGTTACAGACCAATTCCATTTGGTGCGGAAAGTTGGAAGGCACCGACACCTGGGTGTCTCGCAAGCCTTTCGGCCCCTCGACACCCGACTTCCTGCTCAGTTCCTTATAAAGGTTGAACAGTGCCGGGAATTCAGTGCGGGCGATTGTAGATAGGTAGCGCCCTATACACCATGTCTTATCCCGAAATAATTTTTATCGCTCAGAGCAACAATCCATCACCGTTTTTGCAAAAGTGACCCATGCTATCGAAATCGATTCTCAACAAAAACTCCAAAAAATGTAGGTGTACCTGGCTCGGATCAGACAGTTCCGAAGACTTTTTCCGACACCGTGAAGCGCTTAAACCCCGATAACCCAAGGGCTTTGGCCAATTGCCACAGGTTGTTAAAACTGCCTGTTCCGGCACAAGCGTCCCAAAGCCGAAAACCCCTGAAACAGACCAATCCTTTTTTGTAACAACAGTCCAATCCGGGCCCGCGAAAGGCACTGCGACATGGCGCGTGTGACAACATGTCGCACACCTGTCGCACGCTCCCTTGCCGTTCGTCACGACGTTTTCACAAAGACCCTGAAATGCAAAACGCCCCGATTTGCGTCACTGCAAATCGAGGCGTTTGTGTTATCGGCGCAGGGGCCGAAAAGTTGATTCAACGCAATGCTTTTCGGTTGCGCGAGGTCAACAGCGGCACCAGGATCACCACCAGCACGAAGGCCACGAGTGCCCACTGCGCCAGCGACAGACCGAGGATCGGCGGGTACGGCGTCGAGCAGAAACCATCGACCTGGAAGCCCAGCGGGAAGATCTTCGCCAGCGGCAGATCATCGACAATCGGCTGCAGCACATCGATGCCGCAACTCACCGCCGGGTAGAACTGGGTGTACACGTGATGCCCGGCGACACCGGCCCCGGCGATCGCACAGATCACCACCAGCACCTCGAACACGGTGATGCTGCGGCGGGTGCGCATGGCCGCGCCGATGAACGCGAACAGCGCGATCAACAGCAATGCATAGCGTTGCAGGATGCACAGCGGGCATGGCGCCTCGCCCAGCACGACCTGCATGTACAGCGCGCCACCGATCAGTGCCAGACAGATGACGCCCAGCAACACCAGATAGCGCCGCTCACGCCCCAATCGAATCGTTTCCTCGCTCATCGCGTTTCCCTTTCATGTCCATGGTTCAGCTGGCCGGCGGCTGCGCTTGCAGTTGCGCCATCAGGCTGATGTTGTCTTCGATATGCCAATTGGCCGCGATGCGACCGTTGTCGATCTGATAGATATCGGTTGCCCGGAAGTCTACACGCTGCCCCTGCCCTTTGAGAGCCTTGAACGTACCGGTGAAATGTCCGCGAAAGTGCAGATGCACCACCACGCGGTCGCCGGCAACGATCATTTGTTCGATCTCGCAGCTCAGGTCCGGCACCGCCGTGCGAAAGAACTTCGACGCCAGCAGCGGCCCGGTCGGCCCTTGCACCCGGCCTTCCGGCGGGGTCTTGTCGACAAACTGCGGCGACAGGGCGGCGGTGGCCAACGCCTCTTCGCCCGTGTTCCAGAAACTGCCGTAACGCCGCGCCGCCAGTTCCATCGCATCACGCTGGGCCTTGGGCAGGCTCTGATCGACGATCAGGGTCTGGGGTTCGATCAAGGCGGATTCGGCGAAGGCGAACGGACTGGACAGCAAGGCAACCGACAGGCCCAACGCGGCCAGGCTGAAACGACGGGAAGAGGCGAAGTGTGTCATGGGGGCGATCCTGATCATGTAAACGAACGAGCGCCTATCATCAGCATCGGGGAATAAACGATAAACCGGTTAAGAAACGATTAACCTTTAAACAGAATTTAAGAATCAGGACCGTGTAACGGCCAATCGCTGGCAAGCCAGCTCCCACAAGGACCGCGTCGAACTCAAATCCTGTGGGAGCGGGCTTGCTCGCGAATGAGGGCGACCCGGTTCCGGATTACTCCAAAGCAGCAGCCGGCCCGAAGAACTCATAACGGCTCTGCTTCTCCGGCACGCCCAGCGCTTTCAGATGACGCTTGATTGCCCCCATGAAGCCTTTCGGCCCGAGGAAATAGGCGTCCACATCACGCTGCGCCGGCAACCACTCGCCCAATTGCTCCTGGCTCAGCAGGCCGACCTTGTCCGCCGCCGGGCTCACGCCGTCATCTTCGGCGTAGCAATAGAAGCGCTTGAGCTGCGGATGACGCTCGGCCAGACCGTCGATCCAGTCACGGAACGCGTGCACGCTGCCGTTGCGCGCGCTGTGTATGAAGTACACCGGACGCTCGGTTTCCAGCGCCGCTTCCAGCATCGCCAGGGTCGGCGTGATGCCGACGCCGCCGCTGATCAGCACCAGCGGTTTGTCGCTGGCAGCCAGAGTGAACTCGCCCGATGGCGGGAACAGTTGGATGCTGGAACCGACATGAAGCTGATCGTGCAGGTAATTGGAGGCACGGCCGCCCGGTTCGCGTTTGACGCTGATGCGGTACTGGCCTTTGTTGGCCAACGCCGACAGCGAATAGTTGCGACGGATTTCCTCGCCGTCGAGGATCAGCTTCATGCCGATGTACTGACCCGGCTCGGCGGCGAGGATCGGGCCCTTGTCTGCTGGCTCGAAGTAGAACGAGATGATTTCCGCACTCTCCTCGACCCTGGCCGCGACGATGAACTCCCGCGCCCCGCGCCAGCCGCCGACGGCTTGCTCTTTCTGGTCATAAATGGCGGTTTCGGCGCCGATCAGGATCTCGGCCAATTGACCGTAAGCCGCGCCCCAGGCGCTCATCACTTCAGGCGTGGCAATTTCATCGCCCAGCACTTCGGAGATGGCGCGCAGCAGGCAGGTGCCGACGATCGGGTAGTGCTCTGGCAGAATCTGCAATGCTACGTGCTTGTTGATGATCTTCGCCACCAGGTCGCCCAACTGGTCGAGTTGATCGATGTGGCGGGCGTACATCAACACGCCGTTGGCCAGTGCGCGGGGCTGGTCACCGCTGGCCTGGTGGGCCTGGTTGAACAGCGGGCGGACTTGCGGGTACTCGGAGAGCATCATCCGGTAGAAATGGGTGATCAGCGCTTCACCGCCGCTTTCCAGCAGAGGCACGGTGGACTTGATGATGGCACGATCCTGGACGCTAAGCATAAGGGTGACTCCTGAGCTTTCTCTAAAAGTGCCTTGTTCACTCCAGTATTCATGCCAACTATTTTTTTCATATAAATCAATAGTTTGAAAATTATGTAGTCAGATCGACACAAGCCCCTCTATAGTCGCTTCGACTACAACGTGTCTCTTTGACTACAAGCCTATGTCCGCCAAATCATTGCTCACCGCCCTGCTCCCACTGGTCTCGGACCTGTCCCGCGAACTGCCTGAAGGCGAGCGCTATCGACGCCTGCTCGAAGCCATGCGCGCCCTGCTGCCCTGCGATGCCGCCGCACTGTTGCGCCTCGACGGTGAATGGCTGGTGCCGCTGGCCGTGGACGGTTTGAGC
The DNA here is from genome assembly GCF_052660475.1 of Pseudomonas sp. G7(2022). Lineage (NCBI taxonomy): Bacteria > Pseudomonadati > Pseudomonadota > Gammaproteobacteria > Pseudomonadales > Pseudomonadaceae > Pseudomonas > Pseudomonas sp. G7(2022). The sequence continues at coordinate 5,171,621 of NZ_CP109659.1, forward strand.
ACCGACACCCTCGGCCGGCGCTTCAAAGTGAGCGAACATCCGCGTTTCGAAGTCCTGTTGGCAGGCGCCGGGCCGACCCGTTTCGCCGCCGACTGTGAATTGCCCGATCCTTATGACGGATTGGTCGACGGCCTCGACGATCATCTGGAAGTTCACGACTGCCTCGGCTGTCCGTTGTTCGTCGATGAAAAGCTCTGGGGCCTGATCACCCTCGACGCACTCGATCCGGAGCGTTTCGAACCGATCGAACTCGATGCCCTGCAAGCCTTCGCCAGCCTCGCCTCAGCCACGGTCAACGCCGCCGAACGCATCGAACGTCTGGCGATTCGCGCCGAAGACGAACACCAGCGCGCCGAGGTCTATCGCCAGGCCAGCGGTCAGCAGCATCGCGAAATGATCGGCCAGAGCAAGGCCCACAAACGGCTGGTGGAAGAGATCAACCTGGTCGGCGGCAGCGACCTGACCGTGCTGATCACCGGCGAAACCGGGGTCGGCAAGGAACTGGTGGCCCAGGCCATTCACGCCGCTTCCAAACGCGCCGACAAACCGATCATCAGCCTCAACTGCGCAGCCCTGCCGGACACGCTGGTGGAAAGCGAACTGTTCGGCCACGTGCGCGGCGCCTTTACAGGCGCCACCAGCGACCGGCGCGGCAAGTTCGAACTGGCCAATGGCGGCACGCTGTTTCTCGATGAAGTCGGCGAGTTGTCGCTGACCGTCCAGGCCAAGCTGTTGCGGGTGTTGCAGAGTGGTCAGTTGCAGCGCCTGGGTTCGGACAAGGAGCATCAGGTCGACGTGCGCCTGATCGCTGCGACCAACCGTGATCTGGCCGAAGAAGTGCGCAGCGGCCGCTACCGCGCCGACTTTTACCATCGCCTCAGCGTTTACCCGTTGCGGGTGCCGGCGCTGCGTGACCGGGGTCGTGATGTGTTGCTGCTCAGCGGCTATTTTCTGGAACAGAACCGCTCACGCATGGGCCTCAACAGCCTGCGCCTGAACAGCGACGCCCAAGAAGCGCTGCTGACCTACACCTGGCCGGGCAACGTGCGGGAACTTGAGCACTTGATTGGGCGCAGCGCACTCAAGGCGCTGGGCAACTGCAAGGTGCGGCCGAAGATTCTCAGCTTGAGCGCGATGGACCTCGATCTGCCGCGCGAGGTTGTGGATAACTCGCCGGCGCCGTCCGAAACGACTGCCGCCCTGCCATTGATCAGCGGTGACCTGCGTGCAGCCACCGAGCAGTATCAGCGGCAGTTGATCAGCGCAGCACTTGAGCGTAACCGGGACAACTGGGCCAGTGCTGCGCGTGAACTGGGGCTGGATCGAGCGAATCTGGGGCGGATGGCGAAGCGGTTGGGGATGAAAAGCTGAAATGCTTATTCAAGATCAAAAGCACCCTCATCGGAACGCCGCCCGCCCAGCCCTCTCCCGGAGGGAGAGGGAGCCGATTGGGGGATGATTCAGAGCTACACCGACCTGAAAGTGCATTGTTGAATCCATAATCGACTCGGTGGTTCAGGTCGATGTCAGACGCCAGACACCTCGGTCGGCCCCCTCTCCCTCCGGGAGAGGGCTGGGGTGAGGGGCTCTGGATCTCGACGCCACCCGACAACTAACCTAAAGCCCACCCCTTTGACGCCGATAACCCGGCATCAATAGTTTCTGGCGATTTCCACCCTCGCCCACCACCTTTTTCCACAGAAGGTTTTTATGTCTTCCAACAAAGCCCGCGCAGATTCACTTTCGCTTCTGCTGTTTACCTTGCGCAGCGGCAAGCTGATGGCGATCAACCTGCTGAAAGTCAGTGAAATCATCCCCTGCCCGCCGCTGACCAAACTGCCGGAGTCGCACCCGCACGTCAAAGGCATCGCCACTCTGCGCGGCGCTTCGCTGTCGGTGATCGACCTGAGCCGCGCCATCGGTGAGCGTCCGCTGGAGGACCCGAACGGCGGCTGCCTGATCGTCACCGACGTCAGCCGTTCGAAACAGGGCCTGCATGTGCAGGCGGTGAGCAAGATCGTGCATTGCCTGACCACCGACATCAAACCGCCGCCGTTCGGTTCCGGCGGCTCCCGCGCCTACATTACCGGCGTGACTTCGGTGGACGGCACGCTGGTGCAGGTGCTGGACATCGAAAAAGTCATCCACGGCATCGCCCCGGCGCAGATCGAAATGGCCCCGACCGAGCTGAGCATGGAAGACGCCGAAGTGCTGGGCAACGCACGGATCCTGGTGGTCGACGACAGCCAGGTGGCGCTGCAGCAATCGGTGCACACCCTGCGCAACCTCGGCCTGCAATGCCACACCGCTCGCAGCGCCAAGGAAGCCATCGACTGCCTGCTGGACCTGCAAGGCACGGCGCAGCAGATCAACCTGATCGTCTCCGACATCGAAATGTCCGAGATGGACGGCTACGCCTTCACCCGTACCCTGCGCGAGACCCCGGACTTCGCCCACCTCTACGTACTGCTGCACACCTCGCTGGACAGCGCGATGAACAGCGAAAAGGCCCGCCTCGCCGGGGCCAACGGCGTGTTGACCAAGTTCTCCTCGCCCGAGCTGACCCACTGCCTGATCGAAGCGGCCAAACACGTCGCCGCCCAGGGCTACTGAGCCTTGAGCGAGACGTTCTGCTTTCTGATGCGGCGCGACCTGAGCCAGGACGTGCCGGCCATCGAATGGCCGAACGGCATCGAACTCACGACCTACAGCGACGAACGCGCACCCGCCGTGCATGAACTGATGCAAATCGGTTACCGCGAAGGCGGCGGTCGGGTGCCGGCGCTGGGCGTCTGGCAACAGCAGTTTGAAAACGATCCGGAATACGATCCGGCACTGTGTTTCATCGCCAGTGATACCGAAGGCGTCATCGGCGTGGCGCAATGCTGGACCAGTTCCTACATCAAGAATCTGGTGGTGCATCCTCGCGCTCAGGGTCGCGGATTGGGTCGGGCGTTGCTGCTTCATGCGTTCACGGCGTTTCGGGATCGACGTGAAGGGTTTGTCGACCTGAAGGTGCTGGAAGACAACCAGCGAGCGCAGCGCTTGTATGAAAGGTCTGGAATGTATGTAGTTCGCCGGGAATGGGTGCCGGACTGACAAACTAAAATCCTGCGGCATACTCCAACCTTGGCGATCACCCCTCCAAGGATGCCCGAACCATGAAACGCCTCGCCCTCTCCGTACTTTGCCTCATCGCCCCGTTCGCCCACGCCTCCAGCCCCGACGCCTGGGCGGCCTACGACAAAAACGTACTCGCCAGTTGCACCAAGGCCAGCGGCCTGAAAAACGCCAAACCGGTCGGCAACGCCGCGCAATTCGATGACCGCGCCGGCTACACCGCGCTGTTGCTGCAAGGCCAGTATCCGCAAAAACACATGAAAGGCCAGCAAGGCACCGAGTTGTGCCTGTACAACAAGAAGTCGAAAACTGCGTACGTCACCGAATGGGACTCGATCCGCCCGAACGCCAAGCCCTGAGCGAATGGCGCACAACTTGCTTCACTCCGGACCTGTACGGCGGCTTTATGTCGCCGATTCACACCCTGATTGAAGATTGCCCGCTCAATGAATACGACCTTTTCCTGCGTAGGTTGCGGCAAATGCTGCACCGATCACCATGTGCCCCTGACCCTGGCCGAAGCCCGCATGTGGGCGGCCGACGGCGGTCAGGTGATCGTGCTGGTGGAGGCGTTTCTCGCCAACGGTCTGGGTCTGCCGGAACAGCAGCGCGAGCATGCGCAGCGCCGTTCGGCGGTGGTGCGCAGCGGCATGTCCGACGCCCATGTGGCGATCACTTTTGCCGCCTACAACGTCGGCCCCTGCCGGAATCTTGACGAAGACAAGCTGTGCCGTATCTACGAACGTCGGCCGCTGGTGTGTCGCATCTATCCCGCCGAAATCAATCCGCACATCCCGCTGAACCCTGCCGCCAAGGACTGCCCGCCAGAGTCCTGGGAGCAAGGGCCGCAGTTGATCGTCGGTGGCGAACTGGTAGATCAGGAACTGGTGACGCTGATCCAGCGCTCGCGTCAGGCGGATCGCGATGACATCCGGATTAAGGATGCGATTTGCGGCTTGCTCGGTATCCGCACCACCGCCCTCAAGGGCGACGGTTTTACAGCGTACCTGCCGGAGATGGGCGCGTTTGCCTCGGTGATCAATCAGGTCACGGCGCAGCCATTGAGCGAAGTTTCCAGTGAATGGCTGTTCCATGTCTCCGGTGACGACATTGCCGGGCAAGTGCGGGCGGCCGGGGCACACGTGGTGTCCGAACCGCCGCAGACCTACGCGTTCATTTCCCTGCGAGCAGCCTAAGCGCCCTGCCGCCGCCCCCAGAACTCCCGCGCCAGCGAACGCAAATCCCCCGCCAGCCCCGCCACATCCTGTGAGTTGAGCTGGCTCTGGCGCCCCTCATCCACCGTCAGTTCACAGGCCGTACGAATACTGACGATGTTGCGGTTGATGTCCTCACTCACCGCGCTCTGCTCTTCAACGGCTGCAGCGATTTGCAGACTCATCTCGGTAATCTGCTCGACCCGCCCACTGATCCCGTCCAATGCCCGGGCCGCACGCTGCGCCTGCTCGACGCTGTTATCCACATGCTCGCTGCTCTGCTGCATCACCAGCACCGCATCCCGCGCGCCGTTTTGCAGGGTGCTGATCATCCGTTGAATTTCATTGGTCGACTGCTGAGTGCGCTGGGCCAGACCGCGCACCTCATCGGCGACCACCGCAAACCCACGTCCCGCATCCCCGGCCCGCGCCGCTTCGATTGCTGCGTTGAGCGCCAGCAGATTGGTCTGTTCGGCGATGCTGCGAATCACCTCCAGCACCCCGGAAATCTCGCTGCTGTGACCTTCGAGCTGATGGATGACCTCGGTCGCCCGCCCCAACTCCTCGGCCAGCCGCAACACCGCACTGCGACTCTCGCCGACCAACAAATGCCCTTCACGGGTTTCCGTCCCGGCCATATCCGCCGCCACCGACGCCTGCTGCGCATGGCTGGCGACCTCGGCCACACTGGCCGCCATCTGATGAATCGCCGCCGCCACCTGATCGGTTTCCGCCTGCTGCGCCAACGTACTGGTGTGACTGCTGTGCAAATGATCCACAAGCTGCGCCGCATGCCCGGCCAGCCGTTGCGAGGCATCACCGATCCGCCCGACCACCGCACCGACCTGGGCTTCGAGCATCTGCAACGCAAACTCGATCTGCCCGAACTGATCCCGCCGCCCGGTATAAATGCCCTGACTCAACGGGTTGTCGGCAATCAGCCGCGCACGCTCGGTCAGACGTTCCAGTGGCCGCAATAACCAACCCACGCCCAAGGCACACGCGCCACTGCCGGCCACCAGCGCAGCGGCTTCGATGCCCATGGTCTCCGGCCGCAGCCAGGCTTCCATCCCCAGCACCACCGCCAGCACCGAACTGGTCAACGCCATGATCTTCGCCCGCAAACTCAGCACTGGCAGCCGCTGCCACCGCGCCATCCGCCCCTCGCGCAACTGCGCATACGCCCGCTCCGCTGCGGCGATCTGCCGGGCATCCGGCCGTGTACGCACCGACTGAAACTCCACCGCCGCACCGTTCTGCGTGACCGGGGTGACATAGGCACTGACCCAATAGTGATCACCGTTCTTGCAACGATTCTTCACCAGCCCCATCCACGACCGCCCACGCTTGAGCGTCTGCCACATATGGGCAAACGCCTGCGCCGGCATGTCCGGATGACGCAGCAAATTGTGCGGCGCACCCAGCAGCTCGTCGCGGCTGTAACCGCTGATCCTGATGAAGTCGTCGTTGGCGTAGGTGATCGCGCTGGTCAGATCGGTGGTCGAGAGAATGTTCGCATCCGGCGCAACATCGACATTGCGCCCGGTCACCGGGAGATTGATCTTCATGGAAAGCGCGCTCGTTTTATTGGAAAGAGTCGGCAGGGCTGCTGACTCTAAGCGCACTCACTGGTTAAACGTTGATCTGGCTCAGGAACTGAGCAATTAGCCATCACTGTGACCGAAAATCACAGACGATGGCTGCAAGAGGGAGGTGGAATCAGCGCTTGCCCATCGAACGACGCGTGCCCGACGGCGCCACACCCGGAATCTTGGCGTGACGATCACCGTCCTTGCCCTTGAACTGCGGCAGTTTCGCCGCTTTGGCAGCCGCCAGCTCACCTGGCTTGAACGGAAACTTGAACGCAGGAATGGTCGGCTTGGATTCACCGGCCTCGGCCAGCTCTGCCGGGACATCGCTCACAGCGTTGTCGATTGGGGAAGTCATGAAAGCTCCGCGAAGCAAAAAGTCCGGCCCGATGGACGAGCCGCGAAAGCGCGCAGTATACCTGCGCGCGTGGACTTTAAAGAGCCCCAAAACGGCTACGACCGGTGCCTTTTGGGGACTGCGCGACTAACGGATCACGTCTGCGGATCAACCCGATCCAGCGCCCGATTCACCGCCAGCTCGGCCAGCATGATGATCTGCTGAATGCCCAACGCCGTACTACGCTGCGGGCCGGAAAGCTCATTGGCGAAATTGCTGGCAATGGTACTGGCCGAGGCCAGGGATTCGCAGGCATTGGCCAACAGGCTTTCGGTGTCGACGTTGGGAGTGACGCTGTACATCGTGCTCGGGCGCGGCTTGGTGGGGTTGGGGCAGAGGTAATAATCGAGGGCGCGCTTGATGGCTTCGCGGTTACGGGCGAGGTCTTCGGCGCGCATGGCCTCTTCGAGGGGGGTGGGTGATTCGAGGGGTGGGTCGGGTATCAGTTTGTCCATGAAAAACTCCTACTTGGCTATGGAGCCATCCCTTGTCGTTTCCACACGACAAAAGGTGGCAACTGTACGCAGGGTGGAAAACCGATAAGTAGGCAACCGGCCAGACCGAAGTCTGCCTGCGCACAGCCGCCGCGACGCAGTTTGCAGACGAAAGAAGACATCGGCAACGATTACGGGGAGATGCTTTGCAACTACTTGAAATCAGGTTTCCACGCCTGTTCGCTGAATTGGCAGCGACAGCCAGAGACTAGAGAGCGCACTTCCGACGGACAACCTGAAAACCTTGTGGGAAGGATCCGGTGTAGTTGTTGAAATTTAAACAACCTCAAAAGCTCCCCTCACCCTAGCCCTCTCCCGGAGGGAGAGGGAACTGACGGTGTTGTTTATACGGAATACACCGACCTGAATCACCGAGCTTAACTCCAGTTTTGAGCAGCACCGCACTACGCTCTTCACCACTCAAAACGATGAGCGTTAGCTCGAGTACCGCTTTTGACGTGCCGGCCCCATCGGCAGGCTGAGTGGAGGGATTTATCCGGGGGTGGGAGCGCAGCGACCGTGCGGCGCAGCCGCATGCATCGAGAGGAGGTGCAGCGAAGCAAACCGTAGGCGATGCCCCCGGATGAATCCCGGAACGAAGGGACGCCGAGCCACAGCGAGGTGCCGTACGCCGGGGCCTAGACCTTTTGGTTCCTTTTGGCTGGGCCGGCATTCCGGGCGTTTGCCAAAAGGGACTCGCCGTAAGGGCGAAACCGCCAGCCGCAACACCCGAAAAAACGGATATACACACAACCCAAAACCAGCATGGTCGGCCCAAAGGCCGCCAAATCAAAAGCCGAAACTGACAGCGCCGTCAGCCAGCCGTCACCCTCCTGACCCCCAAACAAGTTTATAAAGACAAAACCTGCCCAAACCCCGTCCCCCTGGCGCCCCACAAGCATGCAAATCCAGAAGAAAAAGGCCCTGCTCGCCACCCTGCTGATCGCCCTCGCAGCCGCCGGTCTGTGGTACGCATACAAACCCGCCCCGGCCAAACTCGCGGCCCCCAGCGCCATCCCGGTACGGGTCGTCGCTGTCAGCGAAAAAGACGTCCCCCGCTACACCAGCGGCATCGGCTCGGTGCTCTCGCTGCACAGCGTGGTGGTGCGCCCGCAGATCGACGGCATCCTCACCAAGCTCTTCGTCAAAGAGGGCCAGTTGGTGAAACAGGGCGACCTGCTCGCCACCATCGACGACCGCTCGATCCGCGCCAGCCTCGACCAGGCCCGGGCACAACTGGGCGAAAGCCAGGCGCAACTGCAAGTGGCGCTGGTCAACCTCAAGCGCTACAAACTGCTCAGTGTCGACGACGGCGTCTCCAAGCAGACCTACGACCAGCAACAGGCACTGGTCAACCAACTCAAGGCCACCGCCCAAGGCAATCAAGCCTCGATTGACGCGGCACAGGTACAACTTTCCTACACCCAGATTCGCTCCCCGGTCACCGGTCGCGTCGGGATTCGCACAGTCGACGAAGGCAACTTCCTGCGCATGACCGACACCCAGGGTCTGTTCACCGTGACCCAGATCGACCCGATCGCCGTCGAGTTCTCCCTGCCCCAGCAAATGCTGCCGACCCTGCAAGGTCTGATCAGCGACCCGCAGCGCGCGCAAGTCAAGGCCTACATCGGCGCCGACACCGACGGTGAAACCGGCAACCTGCTCGGCGAAGGTCACCTGACCCTGATCGACAACCAGATCAACGCCAACACCGGCACCATCCGCGCCAAGGCCGAATTCGACAACCCCAACCAGAAGCTCTGGCCGGGCCTGCTGGTAACGGTAAAGATTCAGACGGCACTGGATAAAAATGCGCTGGTGGTCCCGCCCACTGTCGTACAGCGGGGCCTCGATCAACACTTCGTGTACCGGGTCAACGGCGACAAGGTTGAAGCGGTGCAGGTGCAGATGGTTTATCAGGGCAGCGGCCAGGACATCATCAAGGGCGTGAAGCCTGGCGACGTATTGGTCAGCGATGGCCAGTCGCGGCTCAAGCCCGGTTCGACCGTGCAGGTCATGAGCGAACCGCCGCAGGTGGTGCAAGCGGAGCCCAAGCCATGAAGCAGCACAAAGGCGTTTCGACCTGGTGCATCGATCACCCGGTGGCGACGATTCTGCTGACCATCGCGCTGGTGCTGGTCGGGGTGATTGCCTTCCCGCGCTTGCCGATTGCCCCGCTGCCGGAAGCGGAATTTCCGACGATCCAGGTCTCCGCCCAACTGCCAGGCGCCAGCCCGGACACCATGGCCTCATCCGTGGCCACGCCGCTGGAGGTGCAATTCAGCGCCATCCCCGGCATGACCCAGATGACCTCCAGCAGTGCGCTGGGCTCCAGCCTGCTGACCCTGCAATTCACCCTCGACAAGAGCATCGACACCGCCGCCCAGGAAGTGCAGGCCGCGATCAACACCGCCGCCGGCAAGCTGCCGAAAGACATGCCGACCCTGCCGACCTGGAAGAAGGTCAACCCGGCCGACAGCCCGGTGCTGATCCTCAGCGTCAGCTCCACGCAAATGCCCGGCACCGAACTCAGCGACCTGGTGGAAACCCTGCTCGCCCGTCAGATCAGTCAGATCGACGGCGTAGGCCAGATCAACATCACCGGTCAGCAACGTCCGGCAATCCGTGTTCAAGCTTCGGCGGACAAACTGGCGGCCATCGGCCTGACCCTCGCCGACATTCGTGTGGCGATCCAGCAGACCAGCCTCAACCTCGCCAAAGGCGCGCTGTACGGCGACTCGAGCATTTCCACGCTGTCGACCAACGACCAGTTGTTCCACCCCGAGGAATACAGCCAGCTCATCGTTTCCTACAAGGATGGCGCCCCGGTTCACCTCAAGGATGTCGCCAAAGTCGTCAACGGTTCGGAAGATGCCTACGTGCAAGCCTGGGCCGGTGATCGGCCGGGCGTGAACCTGGTGATCTCGCGCCAGCCCGGCGCCAACATCGTCGAGACCGTGGACCGGATTCAGGCCGCCCTGCCCGGCCTCGAAGCCATGCTGCCGGCCTCGGTGCAAGTCAAAACCCTGATCGACCGCACCCAGACCATCCGCGCGTCCCTGCATGAAGTGGAAATCACCCTGCTGATCGCGATCCTGTTGGTGGTGGCGGTCATGGCACTGTTCCTGCGCCAGCTGTCGGCGACGATGATTGTCTCGGCGGTGCTCGGCGTGTCGCTGACCGCCAGTTTCGCCTTGATGTATTTGCTCGGTTTCAGCCTGAACAACCTGACACTTGTCGCCATCGTGGTGGCGGTGGGCTTCGTGGTCGACGATGCCATCGTGGTCGTGGAAAACATTCACCGCCATCTGGAGGCCGGCGACAGCATGCGTGACGCCGCGATCAAGGGCGCCGGCGAGATCGGTTTCACCGTGGTCTCGATCAGTTTCTCGCTGGTGGCAGCGTTCATTCCGCTGCTGTTCATGGGCGGTGTGGTCGGGCGTCTGTTCAAGGAGTTCGCCCTGACGGCCACCTCGACCATCATGATTTCCGTGGTGGTGTCGCTGACCCTCGCGCCGACGCTGGCCGCGCTGTTCATGCGTAAACCGGTGCATCACGCCCATGACAAACCGGGCTTCAGCGAACGGCTGCTCGGCTGGTACGAAAACGGCCTGCGCCGCGCCCTCGCCCACCAGAAACTGATGATCGGCGTGTTCGGCATTTCCGTCGCGCTGGCGATTGGCGGATACGTGTTTATCCCCAAGGGTTTCTTCCCGGTGCAGGACACCGGTTTCGTCCTCGGCACCACCGAAGCCGCCGCCGATATCTCCTACAGCGACATGGTGAAAAAACACTTGGCGATGGCCGAAATCGTCGCCGCCGACGCGGCCGTCCAGGCGTTTTCCCACTCGGTCGGCGTGTCCGGCAGCAACCAGACCATCGCCAACGGCCGCTTCTGGATTGCCCTGAAACCACGGGGTGAACGAGACGTCTCGGCCAGCCAGTTCATCGACCGCATTCGTCCGAAACTGATGAAAGTCCCGGGCATCGTGCTTTACCTGCGCGCCGGCCAGGACATCAACCTCAGCTCCGGACCGAGCCGTGCGCAGTATCAATACGTGCTCAAAAGCAACGACGGGCCGACGCTCGCCACCTGGACCCAGAAGCTCACGGAAAAACTGCGCAGCATCCCGGCGTTCCGTGACATTTCCAACGACCTGCAACTGGGCGGCAGCATCACCCACATCAGCATCGACCGCAGCGCCGCCGCGCGTTTCGGCCTGACGGCGAGTGATGTCGACGAGGCGCTGTACGACGCCTTCGGCCAGCGGCAGATCAACGAGTTCCAGACCCAGGTCAACCAGTACAACGTGATCCTGGAACTGGACACCAAACAGCGCGGCAAGGCCGAAAGCCTCAACTATTTCTACCTGCGCTCACCGCTGAGCGGAGAAATGGTGCCACTGTCGGCGCTGGCCCGATTCGACGCGCCGACCATCGGCCCACTGTCGATTGCCCACGACGGCATGTTCCCGGCCGCCAACCTGTCGTTCAACCTGGCGCCCGGCGTGGCGCTGGGCGACGCGGTGATTTTGCTGAATCAGGCCAAGGCCGAGATCGGTATGCCGACCGCGATCAGCGGCAACTTCCAGGGCGCGGCCCAGGCGTTCCAGAGTTCGCTGAAAAGTCAGCCGTGGCTGATTCTCGCGGCACTGGTGGCGGTGTACATCATTCTCGGCGTGCTCTACGAGAGTTTCGTCCATCCGCTGACGATTATTTCGACGCTGCCGGCAGCAGGGCTGGGCGCAGTGATCATGCTGTGGATCTGCGGCCAGGACTTTTCGATCATGGCGCTGATCGGGCTGGTGCTGCTGATCGGTATCGTCAAGAAAAACGGCATCCTGATGATCGACTTCGCCCTGGAAGCGCAGCGCCATCGCGGGCTGTCGCCGCAGGATGCGATTTTCGAAGCGTGTATCACGCGGTTCAGGCCGATCATCATGACCACCCTCGCCGCCCTGCTCGGCGCCCTGCCGCTGATGCTCGGTTACGGCACCGGCGCCGAACTGCGCCAGCCATTGGGGATCGCGGTGGTGGGTGGCCTGCTGGTCAGCCAGATGCTGACGCTGTTCACCACGCCGGTCATATACTTGTGGCTTGAGCGGCTGTTCCACAAGCCCAAACCGGCGCCCGTCGCGGCGCTGGCAACGACAGACTGAGGCGGGTCATGCGCGTTCTGATTATCGAAGACGAAGAGAAAACCGCGGACTATCTGCACCGCGGCCTGACGGAACAGGGTTACACCGTGGATCTGGCCCGCGACGGCGTCGAGGGCCTGCATCTGGCGCTGGAAAGCGACTACGCGGTGATCGTCCTCGACGTGATGCTGCCGGGCCTCGACGGCTTTGGCGTACTGCGCGCGCTGCGTGCGCGCAAGCAGACGCCGGTGATCATGCTCACCGCCCGCGAGCGGGTCGAAGACCGGATCCGGGGTTTGCGTGACGGCGCCGACGATTACCTCGGCAAACCGTTCTCCTTCCTTGAACTGGTGGCGCGCCTGCAAGCGCTGACCCGCCGCAGCGGCGGCCACGAGCCGGTGCAGGTGAGCATCGCCGACCTGTGGATCGATCTGATCAGCCGCAAGGCCACCCGCGCCGGCACGCGCCTGGACCTGACCGCCAAGGAGTTTTCGCTGCTCAGCGTACTGGCCCGGCGTCAGGGCGAAATCCTCTCGAAAACCGCGATTGCGGAAATGGTCTGGGACATCAATTTCGACAGCGACGCCAACGTCGTCGAAGTCGCGATCAAACGTCTGCGCGCCAAGCTCGACGGGCCGTTCGACGAAAAGCTGCTGCACACCATCCGGGGCATGGGCTATGTGCTGGAGAGCCGTGGTGTCCAGTAACTCCATTGCCCTGCGCCTGAGCGGAATGTTCACGCTGGTGGCGCTGCTGGTGTTCCTGTTGATTGGCGGCGCGCTGTATCAACAAGTGGACAAAGGCCTGGGTCTGCTGCCGGAAGCGGAACTCGATGCGCGCTACAGCGTGCTCGAATCGGCGCTCAACCGCTATGGCACCCCCGAGCATTGGGTGAAGATCAACGCCAAACTCAAGCTGCTCGGCGAAGAAGACAAACGCATTCGTTTCTGGGTAGTCAGCGGCGATCCGGGCTACGAGTTCGGCGAACCGGATGCCTTGATCCGCACCTTTGCCCAAGGAGCGCCCGGCATGCACGACCTGCAACTGCCCGGCCATCCCTATCCGCTGAAAGTGCTGCTCACCGAACTGCCGGCCAGGGATCAGCGCCCGCCGCTGCGCTTCATGATCGGCATCGATACCGAGACCGTTCACCAGACCCAGCATCAGTTGCTGATCGCGCTGGTGAGTCTGGCGGTGATCGGCGTGCTGCTGGCCTCGGCATTGGGTTACTGGGTGGCACGAATCGGCCTCAAACCGCTGATCAAACTGTCCCACGAAGCCCAGCGTCTGGCGCCGCCGTTGCGGGCCGGGCGTCTGCGTCTGTCGCCGTTGCCACCGGAACTGGAGCAGTTCGTCGACTCGTTCAACTCGACGCTGGAGCGGGTCGAACAGGCCTATTCACGACTGGAATCCTTCAACGCCGACGTGGCCCATGAGCTGCGCTCGCCGCTGACCAATCTGATCGGCCAGACCCAGGTCGCCCTCACTCGCGGGCGCTCCGCCGAGCATTATTTCGAAGTGCTGCAATCCAACCTCGAAGAGCTGGAACGCCTGCGCTCGATCATCAATGACATGCTGTTTCTGGCCAGCGCCGATCAGGGCAGCAAGGCCACCAAGCTGACCTCGACCTCCCTGGCCGATGAAGTGGCGACTACCCTCGAATACCTCGATTTCATCCTCGAAGATGCACAGGTTCAGGTCCATGTGAGTGGCGACGCACAGGTGCAGATCGAGATCGCCCATCTGCGCCGGGCGTTGATCAATCTGCTGAGTAACGCGGTGCAACACACCGCGCCGGGACAGGTGATCGAAGTGCAGATCACGGTCGAGGAACATCAGGTCAGCATCGGCGTGGCCAACCCCGGTGCGCCGATTGCCAGCGAGCATTTGCCGCGCCTGTTCGAGCGCTTTTACCGGGTCGACGCTTCGCGCAGTAACAGCGGTAATAACCATGGGCTAGGGCTGGCGATCGTCAAGGCGATTGCGCTGATGCATGGTGGGGATGTGTTTGTGCGCAGTGATCGCGGGATGAACACTTTCGGGATTCATTTGCCGGTCTGAAAAGCCCCTCACCCTAACCCTCCCGAAACGTCGGACCGCCCCGAGGGAGAGGGGACTGACCGAGTTGTTCTTTCGAGTTACGCCGACCTGAAAAATCCAGTCGAACTCAGATTCTGAAAAGTCCCCAATCGGCTCCCTTTCCCCCTCGCCCCCTTGGGGGCGGTCCGACGTTTCGGGAGGGTTGGGCGGGCGGCGTTCCGATGAGGGGGTGACTTTTGCTTTTGCTGTAACAGTCATTTATGAAAATCATGCTGTTTCCCGACGCCCGGCAACCTTATCTTTGCCCGCACCAAACAGCACTTGCCAAGCAAGAAGGTTTTCAAGATGTCCAACAGTATGGGTATTGCCAGCGCTTTCATTTTGTCCTCATTGATCCTGTCGCCGATGGCGATGGCTGAAGAATCGCAGTCGTTCGTAGCGCACAATGCCGCTCGCGCCCTGGCATTCGAACAGTATCAGGCAGAAGTGATGGCCAAGGCTCAAGACGCCACGCAAGCCCCTCAGGCCGCAACTTCCCAGACTCAGGCAGCCGAGAAAGACAGCTGAGTCGCGCAACGTTAAACGTTTCCCTCGACGCGGTTGTTTGGCTCTTCCCGTTCAACCGTCGTCCTTCCAGGCCACTGATTTTCAGTGGCCTTTTTTCGTTGTGGTGTGAAAGCGGTCCGGTGCGTCTCTTACCATTAGAAACACCCCGCACCTCAAGACATTGAAGTGCCAGTTGACCCAAGGAGCTTTACCGCAAGTGCGTTACCCAGTCCGCTTTACCCCGCTGTTCATTGCAATCGCCGCAACGATTGCTCCTGCCGCCCACGCCGCTGAAGCCGATAAGGAAGGTTTTGTCGAAGGCTCGAGCCTCAACCTCAACGCCCGCAACTACTACATGAATCGCAACCGCCTACAGAAAGCGGACGACAACATCGAGTGGGGCCAGGGTTTCCTCGGCAAATTCCAGTCCGGTTACACCGAAGGCACGGTCGGCTTTGGCATCGATGCCCACGCCATGCTCGGTCTGAAACTCGACGGTGGTGGCGGTACGGACAACTCCAGCATCCTGCCGGTCAGCGATGGCAACGGCAAAGCGCCGGGCTCGTTCTCCACCGCGGGCGGTACGTTGAAAATGCGTGCATTCGATACCGAACTGAAGGCCGGCGACCTGTTCCTCACCAACCCGGTGATCGCCGGCGGTGAAAGCCGCATGCTGGCGCAGACTTTTCGCGGTGTCAGCCTGACCAACCACAGCTTCGACGGCTGGATGATCGAAGGTGGCCAGGCGAGCTTCACCAAGCCGTACAACCAGAGCGGCCACAAGCGCATCGGCACCTCGTACGGCACCCTCGCCGAGGGCGATAAAAGCCAGCACCTGAACTGGGCCGGCGTGTCCTGGAGCGGCGTCGAAGGCCTGACCAGCAACCTGTATGCCGCCGAGCTGAAGGACATCTGGAACCAGTACTACTACGACCTCGATTACACCTGGGCGCTGAACGATCGGGTGACCCTCAACCCGGGCCTGCACTTCTATCACACCCAGGACACCGGCGAGGCGCTGCTGGGCAACATCGACAACAACACCTACAGCCTGCATTTCACCGTCGGCATCGGCAGCCACAGCGTCACCGCCGCGTACCAGCGGGTCAACGGCAACACGCCATTCGACTACATCAGCCAGGGCGACAGCATCTACCTCGACAACTCCCAGCAATACTCGGACTTCAACGGCCCGAACGAGCGCTCGTGGAAACTCAAGTACGCCTACGACTTCGCAGGTGTCGGCTTGCCGGGCCTGACTTCGGCGGTGTCCTACTCGCGCGGTATGCTGGACCTGACCAAGGTCGATCCGGACAGCAAAGGCTACGCCTCGTGGTACAGCGCTGAAGGCCGCAACGCCAAGCACTGGGAACGCGACATCGACCTCAAATACGTGGTGCAGAGCGGCCAGGCCAAAGACCTCGCCGTGCGCCTGCAATGGGCCACCAACCGCGGCGGCAACGGTTACGGCGCGCTGGACACTGACACCGATGAATACCGAGTGATCATCGACTACCCGATCAACGTCTTCTAAGATCGGCGCTACAGTAGAGAGGCCAGCCTTATACGCTGGCCTTTTTCTTGCGTGTGCGGCAGCGACGTTTGTACAACTACGCTTATAAGACTCTTCAACCGATAACCCAACCATGATCGCGAGCCGCACCCCACCCGCTACGGGCAAGACCGGACGTCCGGAGCTGCTGCTGATCTTCGGCAGTTTGCTGAGCGTCATCGCGATTGTGTGCATCGTCACTTTTCTGCTGATTCGCGAACGCGCCAACGCTCAGGAATCGGCGACTCGCAGCGCCACCACCATCGCCCAACTGATCGACGCCGATGTGCTGCGCACCGTCGAACTGTATGACCTGACCCTGCAAGGATTGATCGCCGCCGCCCAGCGCGACGACCTGAAAAACGTGTCGCCGCAGATCCGCCACCTGGCGCTGTTCGACCGCTCCACTACCGCGCGCTTCAAGGGCGACATCCTGCTTCTCGACAAGCATGGCGAGGTCATCGCCGACTCTTCGCGGATCGAACCGCTGCCGGGCAACTTCGCCGACCGCGACTACTTCCTCGCCCACGCCTTCAACCGCGACGCCGGCATGTTCATCAGTCGCCCGTTCAAGCCGCGTTGCGACTGCGACGACGCCAACCAGTGGCGTATCAGTTTCAGCCGACGTATCTCTTCGGACACCGGCGAATTCCTCGGCGTAGCGGTGGCGTCAATGAAGCTCGATTATTTCGACCAGTTGTTCAACAGCCTCGACATCGGCGTCGACAGCACCCTGAACATCATCAACAACGACGGCATCCTGCTGGCCCAGAAGCCTTATCTGCAAAGTGATTCGATCGGCAAGAGCTTCGCCGCCCGTCCCAATGTTGTGAGGATTCTGCGCGATCGCAGCGGCAATGGCAGTTTCAATAGCATTTCGAGCATGGATCATCAGCAACGGCTGTACACCTACTCCCAGGTCGGCAACCTGCCGCTGACAGTGATCGTGGCGCTATCGAGTGAGGAAGTGTTCGGGGCGTGGAAGCGCACGGCAATTCTGATCAGCGGCGCCACCGGTGTGCTCTGCCTCGGACTGCTGTGGCTGACCTGGCTGCTGGTCAGAGAACTGCGTCTGCGCCAGCGCGCCGAACATGAGCTGGCCCAACTGGCGGCCACCGATGCTCTGACGGGGGTCGCCAACCGGCGCATGCTCGACCAGTCGTTGCGTCATGAATGGTTTCGTGCGCAGCGCTCGGGCAAATCCTTGTCACTGCTGATGATCGACGCCGATCACTTCAAGGCATTCAACGACCGGCATGGCCATCAGGCCGGGGATCAGGCCCTGCGTGAACTGGCCAAGGTCATTACCGCGAATGTGCGACGCCCGACGGATCTGGTGGCGCGCTACGGCGGTGAAGAGTTCTCGGTGATCCTGGCAGAGACCGATAGCGCAGGCGCGCGACAGATTGCCGAGCATGTGCGGGCTGGCGTTGAGCAATTACCGCGTATGGAGGGCGATGAAATGCCGATGACAGTGAGCATCGGTATCAGCACCTGGACGGTAGCGAGTGAAATCAGTCTGGAACAACTGTTGTTCGCGGCGGACCGGGCGCTGTATCAGGCCAAGGAAGGAGGCCGGAACCGGGTGGTGCTGGCGTCCTGAACACAGGCATAAAAAAAGGCCACCCAAAGGTGGCCTTCAAAAAACTAGAGAGGTTTTTTACTTACACTGCCGCAACCGGGCGCATGTAAGAGATCGGTGCAGTGCTGGCGTCTTCGAACGTCACGACTTCCCAGGCGTCTTTCTGCTCAATCAGTTTGCGCAGAAGCTGGTTGTTCAGTGCGTGGCCGGACTTGAAGCCCTTGAACTCACCAATCAGGCTGTTGCCCAGCAGGTACAGATCGCCAATTGCATCGAGGATCTTGTGCTTCACGAATTCGTCTTCGTAGCGAAGGCCGTCTTCGTTCAGCACGCCATCGGCATCGACCACGATTGCGTTTTCAACGCTGCCGCCGAGTGCGAGGTTGTGCTTGCGCAGGTACTCGATGTCACTCATGAAACCGAAAGTACGGGCGCGGCTGACTTCTTTTACGAACGAAGTGCTGGAAAAATCCACGCTTGCACTTTGGGTGCGGTTCCGGAATACCGGGTGATCGAAATCGATCTCGAAGCTCACCTTGAATCCGTCGAAAGGGACGAAAGTGGCGCGCTTGTCGCCGTCTTCCACTGTCACTTCACGCAGGATGCGGATGAATTTCTTGGCGGCGTCCTGTTCTTCCAGGCCTGCCGATTGAATCAGGAATACGAAAGGTCCTGCGCTACCGTCCATGATCGGGACTTCGGACGCGGAGAGCTCGACGTAGGCGTTATCGATGCCCAGGCCAGCCATGGCCGAGAGCAAGTGCTCTACCGTGTCCACTTTGACGTCGCCATTGATCAGCGTCGTCGACATAGTGGTTTCACCGACGTTTTCCGCGCGGGCAGGAATCTGCACCACAGGGTCGAGGTCAGCGCGACAAAACACAATGCCAGTGTCGACAGGCGCAGGCTTGAGGGTCAGGTAGACCTTCTCCCCGGAGTGCAGGCCTACACCTGTGGCACGGATAATATTTTTCAGTGTGCGTTGTTTAATCATGGCTTGGGCCGCTTCAGCGCAAATTGCGAACTGGTATCAACAAAGGCTGGCGATAATAGCAGACCGAGCCTTTGCTGAACACCAATCACCTTCATAGCCCTGATACATTCCATCAATCAGCCTGACGACGCAGGAAAGCCGGGATGTCCAGGTAGTCCAGGTCATCTTGCGGATTCATCTTCGCGGCAGTCGCAGCACCGGCCTGAGCCTGGTTGCGCATGACGGTCGGACGGTCCAGATCACGGTAGTTCACAGCAGGTTGTTCCTGACGCGCAGGGGCCTGTTGTTGCACCGGAGCGGAAGCCATGGTGGTGTGAACGGTGTTGTCGATGACCTTCACAGGCTTCTCGATTTTCGCGCCCAGACCCGTGGCAACCACAGTCACGTGCAGCTCGTCACGCATGTCCGGATCGATAACGGTACCGACCTTGACCATCGCGTGCTCGGAAGCGAAGGCTTCGATGATCGAACCCACGTCGGAGTACTCACCCAGGGACAGGTCAGGACCGGCAGTGATGTTCACCAGGATGCCGCGTGCGCCTTGCAGGTTCACGTCTTCCAGCAGCGGGTTGCGGATGGCCGCTTCGGTGGCTTCACGTGCACGGTTCGGACCGCTGGCGCAGCCAGTGCCCATCATCGCCATGCCCATTTCGCTCATCACGGTGCGTACGTCGGCGAAGTCGACGTTGATCATGCCCGGACGCTTGATGATGTCGGAGATACCGCGAACGGCACCGGCCAGTACATCGTCAGCCTTGGCGAAAGCCGACAGCAGGCTGGCGTCTTTGCCGAGGATGGTCAGCAGTTTTTCGTTCGGAATAGTGATCAGCGAGTCGACGCTTTCCGAAAGCATGCGGATGCCTTCGTCGGCAATCTGCATACGCTTGCGGCCTTCGAACGGGAACGGACGGGTCACGACCGCAACGGTCAGGATGCCCATTTCCTTGGCCACTTCGGCGATGATCGGCGCCGCACCGGTACCGGTACCGCCGCCCATGCCGGTGGTGATGAACACCATGTTGGTGCCCGCCAGCACTTCAGCGATGCGCTCGCGATCTTCCAGCGCAGCCTGACGGCCGACTTCCGGGTTGGCGCCGGCACCCAGGCCTTTGGTTACGCCGGTGCCCAGTTGCAGAATGGTGCGCGCGCCGATGTTTTTCAGCGCTTGAGCATCGGTGTTGGCGCAGATGAACTCGACGCCTTCGATGTTGCTCTTGACCATGTGGTTGACAGCGTTGCCGCCGCCACCGCCAACACCGATAACTTTGATTACCGGGCTTGCGGGGATGTTGTCTACGAGTTCGAACATTTTCCCTCTCCTTACATTCTCTAGTTTTTTCGCCTACTGCTGTTTGTTGCGGTGCTGCGGTAAAGCTTTAGAAGTTGCCTTGAACCCACTTCTTCAAACGGTCCAGCAACGGCGCCTGCGGCTCCTCGTTGCTGTAGCTGTCGCGGCTGCCGATGCCCGAGAACGAGATCCCGTCGGACTGCTTCTGCAGGCCGTACATCAACAAGCCAACGCCAGTGGAATAAATCGGGTTGCGCACCACGTCATCCAGGCCCTTCACGCCGTGCGGTACACCGAGGCGTACCGGCATGTGGAAGATTTCCTCGGCCAGTTCGGTGGCGCCTTCCATTTTCGAGGTACCGCCGGTCAGCACGATGCCGGCCGGGATCAGGTCTTCATAACCGCTGCGACGCAGCTCGGCCTGGATCAGGGTGAACAGCTCGTCGTAACGCGGCTCGACCACTTCAGCCAGGGCCTGACGGGACAGTTCGCGCGGCGGACGGTCGCCGACGCTTGGCACCTTGATGGTTTCGCCGGCACCGGCCAGTTTGGCCAGAGCGCAGGCGTAACGGATCTTGATCTCTTCGGCGTACTGGGTCGGGGTGCGCAACGCCATGGCGATGTCATTGGTCACCTGATCGCCGGCAATCGGGATCACGGCCGTGTGGCGGATTGCGCCTTCGGTGAAGATCGCGATGTCGGTGGTGCCGCCGCCGATGTCGACCAGGCACACGCCCAGTTCTTTTTCATCGTCGGTCAGGACCGAGTAGGCCGAAGCCAGTTGCTCGAGAATGATGTCGTCGATTTCCAGACCGCAGCGACGCACGCATTTTTCAATGTTCTGCGCAGCGTTGACGGCACAGGTCACCACGTGAACCTTGGCTTCCAGACGCACGCCGGACATGCCCAGCGGCTCGCGCACGCCTTCCTGGTTATCGATCACGTAGTCCTGCGGCAAGGTATGCAGCACACGCTGGTCCGCCGGGATCGCCACTGCCTGGGCAGCGTCGAGTACGCGCTCCAGGTCAGCGGAGCTGACTTCGCGGTCGCGGATCGCCACGATGCCGTGGGAGTTCAGGCTGCGGATGTGATTGCCCGCCACGCCGACGAACGCCGAGTGAATGCGGCAACCCGCCATCAGTTGGGCTTCCTCGATCGCGCGCTGGATCGATTGCACGGTGGACTCGATGTTCACCACCACGCCTTTCTTCAGGCCGCGGGACGGATGAGTGCCGATCCCGACGATTTCCAGCGAGCCGTCGTCCGCAACCTCGCCGACCAGCGCCACCACCTTGGAGGTGCCGATATCGAGACCGACGATCATTTTGCCGCTTTGCACGTTTGCCATGGGTCCTGCCTCTTCTTAATTCTTTGCGACAGCGGGTTGGGCTGTCGTCGGCGCTACTGGTTCCCGCCAGCCAACAGCGAGGCCGTTGGCATAGCGCAGATCGATGCGCGCAATGTTCGTAATCTGGTCTTTAAGCGTCTTGTCGTAGATGGCAATGAAGCGGCGCATCTTTTCCACCAGGTTGCCGCGTCCCAGCAGCAACTCGATGCCGGGGCCGGAACTGCCGGCACCGGTGGTCAGGAACCAGCTGCCACGCTCGCGCAGTTCCAGGCGCGCGATCGAGAAGCCCAACGGCCTGAGCATCTGACTCAGCACCTGGTATTGCTGCATCACTTGCTGCTGGGCCCGCTGCGGGCCGAACAGCTGTGGCAGGTGTTCGTAATTCGCCAGTTCCTTGGGCGTGAACGCCTGGCCCTGGTTGTTGAGCAGCGACTCGTCACCCCAACGGGCCACGGGCAGTTGCTCTTCGAGGCGGATCACCACCTGATCCGGCCACACCCGACGGACTTCGGCGTGAGCGATCCAGGGCATCTGTTCCAGCTCCGAGCGCATGCTGGCCAGGTCGATGGTGAAGAAGCTCGACGCCACGTAGGGGGCGATTCGCTGCTGCACCGCCTGCTGGCTGATGTAGCTCAGATCACCCTGCACGGCGATTTTGGTGATCGGCCGGTCGGCATACGGCAGCAAACGCTGCGCGCCTTCGTAAGTGCCGAAACCGAGCGCCACCAGCAGCACCGGCCAGAACAGGCCTTTGAGGAACCCGAAATTGGCTTTCGGCAGGCGCGCGGACATCGGCTCTTTGGCCACCATTCGGCTGGCACCCCGCGGCACCGGCTTGCGGCCGGGAGCGGGTGGCTGATGTCTGAGCTGTGCGCCTTGCATGGTCTTAACCTCGCGCCTCTTTATGGCCATCGGCATCGACACTGGCGGCCAGAATGGCCAGAACCAGCTGCTGGAAATCCAGACCGGCCGCTTTCGCCGCCATCGGTACCAGGCTGTGATCGGTCATGCCGGGAGCCGTGTTGACTTCCAGGAACCAGAATTTTCCGTCGGCGTCCTGCATCACGTCCGCCCTGCCCCAACCGGCGATACCCAGCGCCTCGCAGGCTTGCGCCGTGAGGTCCATGAGTTCTTTTTCCTTGTCGGCATCGAGCCCGCACGGAATCCGATACTGGGTATCGTTGGCGATGTACTTGGCGTCGTAGTCGTAGAACGTGTGCGGCGTACCCAGGGCGATAGGAGGCAACACCTGGTCACGCAGGGTGGCGATGGTGAACTCGGGACCGTGGATCCATTGCTCGACCAACACTTGCGAATCGTAGGTACTGGCCGCTTTCCATGCGTCGATCAACTCGGACGCAGAACTCACTTTGGCCATCCCGATACTTGAACCTTCATGCGCCGGTTTGACGATCAAAGGGAAGCCCAGTTCCGTCGCTGCCGAAATACAATCGGCCTCGCTGCGCAGCACGGCGTGACGCGGCGTTGGAATACCGAGGGTGTGCCAGACCTGCTTGGTACGCAGTTTGTCCATCGCCAGCGCCGAAGCCAGAATGCCGCTGCCGGTGTAGGGAATACCGGCCACTTCGAGCAGGCCCTGCATGCTGCCGTCTTCACCGCCACGACCGTGGAGAATGATGAAGGCGCGGTCGATCTTTTCACTCAACAGACGCTGCAGAATATCGGCGCCGACATC
The DNA here is from genome assembly GCF_052660475.1 of Pseudomonas sp. G7(2022). NCBI lineage: Bacteria > Pseudomonadati > Pseudomonadota > Gammaproteobacteria > Pseudomonadales > Pseudomonadaceae > Pseudomonas > Pseudomonas sp. G7(2022). Next base: position 5,194,619 of record NZ_CP109659.1, read on the forward strand.
GATCCCGAATGCGTCCACACCGGCGCTTTGCAGCGCAGAAAGCACGGCGTTGCCGGACTTCAGCGAAACTTCACGCTCGGCACTCAGGCCACCGAACAGCACGGCGACACGGCCGAAGTCTTTCGGGGCAATGGTGGAGAACAGGTTGGCGTAGGCAGCAGTCATTTCAACTTCCCCTCGACCGGTGCGGCCACGGCACCGGCGAACAACTCGCTTTTCAACAGTTTCGGTGCAAGACCGCCGATGTCGCCGGCGCCCTGGCACAACAGAATGTCGCCGGCACGCAGCAACGGCTTGACCAGCGGCGCCAGGTCGACACCACGCTCGATGTAGATCGGGTCCAGTTGACCGCGCTGACGGATGCTGTTGCACAGCTTGCGGCTGTCGGCACCCGGGATCGGCTCTTCGCCGGCCGGATAGACTTCCATCAGCAGAAGCACGTTGGCGTCGGCCAGTACATTGACGAAATCGTCGTACAGGTCGCGGGTGCGGCTATAGCGGTGCGGCTGGTAGACCATCACCAGACGGCGCTCAGGCCAGCCACCGCGTACAGCCTTGATGACGGCCGCGACTTCGGTCGGGTGATGACCGTAGTCGTCGACCAGCATCACGTTGCCGCCGTCCACCGGCAGTTCGCCGTAGACCTGGAAGCGGCGGCCGACACCCTGGAACCCGGACAGGCCCTGTACGATGGCTTCATCGCTGACGCCTTCGTCGGTAGCGATGCAGATGGTCGCCAGGGAATTGAGCACGTTGTGGTTGCCCGGCATGTTCACGGACACATCCAGCGGCTCGCGATCAGGGCGCAGCACAGTGAAGAAGGTCTGCATGCCTTGTTGGCGCACATTGATGGCGCGCACGTCGGCGTCTTCGCTGAAGCCGTAGGTCATGGTCGGACGTTTCACCTGCGGCAGGATTTCACGCACCACCGGATCGTCCAGGCACATCACCGCCAGACCGTAGAACGGCAGGTTGTGCAGGAACTCGACGAAGGTTTTCTTCAGTTTGTTGAAGTCACCGTCGTAGGTCGCCATGTGGTCGGCGTCGATGTTGGTCACCACAGCCACCAGCGGCTGCAGGTGCAGGAAACTGGCGTCGCTTTCATCGGCCTCGGCGATCAGGTAACGGCTGGTGCCGAGCTGGGCATTGGTGCCCGCGGCGTTCAGACGGCCACCGATGACGAAGGTCGGATCCAGGCCACCGGCCGCAAACACCGAAGCGATCAGGCTGGTGGTGGTGGTCTTGCCGTGGGTACCGGCGACGGCGATGCCGTGGCGGTAGCGCATCAGTTCGGCAAGCATTTCGGCACGCGGTACCACCGGGATGCGGCGTTCCAGTGCGGTCGCCACTTCCGGGTTGGACGTGTTGACGGCGCTCGACACTACCAGCACATCGGCAGCAGCGGCGTTCTCGGCACGGTGGCCGATGAAAATCTGCGCACCGAAGGATTCCAGGCGCTCGGTGACCGGCGAAGCCTTCAGGTCGGAACCGGACACGGCGTAACCCAGGTTCAGCAGCACTTCAGCAATACCGCACATGCCCACGCCGCCGATTCCGACGAAGTGGATGCGACGGATGCGGCGCATTTCCGGTTGCGGCATGGCTTTCTGATTCTCAACCATGGGCCACCTCCAGACAGGTATCGACCACGCTGCGGGTGGCTTCGGGTTTCGCCAGACGGCGGGCCGCTCGGGCCATTTCTTCAAGTCGTTGCGGTTGCATCAAGACCTCTGTCAGGCGCGCGGCAAGGTCCGCGGCACCAGTCGTTCTTTGCGGCATCAGGAAGGCAGCGCCTTCACGGGCCAGATAATCGGCGTTGCGGGTCTGGTGATCGTCGATCGCGTGGGGCAAGGGCACCAGCATCGACGGCAGACCGGCGGCGGCCAGCTCGCTGACGGTCAATGCGCCTGCGCGGCACACCACCAGGTCAGCCCAGCCATAGGCCTGAGCCATGTCCTTGATGAAGGGCTGCACCTGCGCGTCCACGCCGACAGCGCGGTAGCGCTCTGCAGTCACTTCATCGTGATTTTTGCCGGCCTGATGAAACACCTCCGGACGCAGGTCGACAGCGACTTGCGACAGGGCTTCAGGCAGCAACTTGTTCAACGGTTCTGCCCCCAGGCTTCCGCCCAGGATCAGCAAACGCGCCTTGCGTCCGGCCAGGGCCGCACGCGGTGTTTCGAGGAACAGCTCGCTGCGCACCGGGTTGCCGGTGGTACGGCGGCTGTCCGACAGGGTAAAGGTGTCGGGGAACGCTTCACACACCCGGGCGGCGAACGGCACCAGCAACCGATTGGCGGTGCCAGCCACAGCGTTCTGCTCGTGAACGATTACCGGCACGCCGGCCAGTTTGGCGGCAATGCCACCAGGACCGGTCACATAACCACCGAAACCAACCACGCACACCGGACGCAGGCGGCGAATGATCGCCCGCGCCTGCCAGACCGATTTCAGCAACATGAACGGTGCCTTGAGCAACGACAGCTTGCCCTTGCCACGCAGGCCAGTGGCGTTGATGCGATGCAATTCGAGGCCGGCGGCCGGCACCAGGTCGTTCTCGATCCCCCGTGGCGTGCCGAGCCAGTGCACGGTGTAACCCCGCGCCTGAAATTCACGGGCGCAGGACAGCGCCGGGAACACGTGGCCACCGGTACCGCCGGCCATGATCAATACGTTAGCGCCCATGGTTCGGCTCCTCGGCGAAGTCGCTCTCATGGAATTCCATCTCTTCACTGCCCAGGTGGGTCCGGCTCTCCCACTCGATCCTCAGCAACAGGCCAAGGCAGGCACAGCAGATCACCAGGGAACTGCCGCCGTAACTGAGGAACGGCAAGGTCAGGCCCTTGGTCGGCAGCAGGCCGACGTTCACGCCGATGTTGATCAGGAACTGACCGATCCACAGGAACGACAGACCGTAGGCAACATAAGCGGCAAAAAACTGTTTGGCTTTCTCGGCCCACAGACCGATGTACATGCCGCGAATACACACGAACACGAAGAGCGCCACGGTGCACAGCGAACCCACCGCGCCCAGCTCTTCAGCCAGTACCGAAAACACGAAGTCAGTGTGGGCTTCCGGCAGGTAGAACTGCTTCTGCACGCTGTTGCCCAAACCAACGCCCAGCCACTCGCCGCGACCGAAGGCGATCAAGGCCTGGGACAATTGATAACCGGCACCGAACTGGTCCGCCCACGGGTCGGCGAAGTTGGTCAGACGCGCCATCCGGTAGGGTTGCATCTGGATCAGCAACACCACCGCCGCCACCGCCAGCACCACCATCAGCGAGAACCGGAACAGCCCGACCCCGCCAAGGAACAGCATCGCCGCTGCAGCCCCCATCATCACAACGGTGGCACCGAAGTCCGGTTCCATCAGCAGCAGGCCCGCCATCGGCAGCAGCACGATGAACGGCTTGAAGAAGCCCATCCAGCTCTCGCGCACTTCCTTCTGGCGACGCACCAGATAACCGGCGAGGTAAATCACCACGAACACCTTGGCGATTTCGGACGGCTGAACGTTGAAGAAGCTGAAGCCGATCCAGCGCATCGAACCGTTCACCTCACGGCCGATCCCCGGGATGATCACCATCACCAACAGACCGAATGCGCCGATCAGCATCAGCCAGCCCAGACGCTGCCAGGTGGCGATCGGAATCATCATGGTGACGATGCACGCGCCCAGGCCCAGCACCACATAGATCAGGTGACGGGTCATGTAGTAGAGAGCGCTGCCCGATTGCACCGCACCCACCTCGGTCGAGGCCGAGGCGATCATGATCAGCCCCAGGCCGAGCAGCGCCAGGCAACCGGCGAGCATGGGGAAGTCGAGGTCGATCCCACGTCCGGTGATGATCGGAGACGGATACGGTTTGATGATGTTTCGCAGGCTCATGCCAGTTCCTCCACGGCGCGGACGAACTGGTGACCACGGTCTTCGTAATTCTTGAACATGTCGAAACTGGCGCAGGCCGGCGACAGCAGCACCACGTCACCCGGCTGGGCGGCGGCGCGGCATTTCTCGACGGCGTCGATCAGCGTGGTGGCGCGGATCAGCGGCACGGCATCACCGATGGCCTGGCCGATTTTGTCGGAGTCACGGCCCATCAGGATCACGGCGCGGCAATGGGCAGCCGCCGGATCGCGCAGGTCCTTGAATTCGGCACCCTTGCCGTCGCCGCCGGCGATCAGCACGACCTTGCCGCTGATGTCCGCACCCAGGCCTTCGATGGCGGCCAGGGCGGCGCCGACGTTGGTGGCTTTGGAATCGTTGTAGTAACCGACGCCGTCCAGGTCACGCACCCACTGGCAGCGATGTTCGAGGCCGGCGAAGTTGCGCAGGGCCGTTAGCATGGCGTCGAACGGCAGCCCGACTGCGTGCCCGAGCGCCAGCGCCGCCAGGGCGTTCGACTGGTTGTGGGCGCCGCGAATCTTCAGTTCACGCACCGGCATCAGGTTCTGGAATTCGAAGGCCAGGTATTTCTCGCCATTCTCTTCGCGCAGACCGAACGCCTTGAAGTCGGGTGGGGTGAGGCCGAAGGTCCAGCATGGCTGGCCCTCGCCCATCAGTGGCCGGGTCAGGGCGTCCTGACGGTTGACCACGAATTGTTTCGCGCCACGGAAGATCCGGTGCTTGGCCAGGTGATAGGCCGGCAGGCCGCTGTAGCGGTCCATGTGGTCTTCGCTGATGTTGAGCACGGTCGCCACTTCGGCGTTGAGCTGATCGGTGGTTTCCAGCTGAAAACTCGACAGTTCCATCACGTACAGCTCGACGTCATCGCTGAGCAGATCCAGCGCCGGCGTACCGAGGTTGCCGCCCACCGCCACGCGCTTGCCGGCCGCTGCCGCCATTTCACCAACCAGGGTGGTGACAGTGCTTTTCGCGTTGGAACCGCTGATGGCCACGATCGGCGCCTTCGCGTTACGCGCGAACAGCTCGATGTCGCCGGACAACTTCACACCACGGGCCGCGGCGGCTTGCAGGGCCGGGGTCGCCAGCGCCAGGCCGGGGCTCACGTAGAGCTCGTCGGCACGGCACAGGAACTCGACGTCCAGCTCGCCACAACGCACTTCCACGTGCGGATAGTCACGCTGGAGCGTGGCCAGTTCCGGTGGATTTTCCCGCGTGTCGGCCACGGCAAACGCCACACCCCGGTTCGCCAGGAAGCGAACCAGGGACATGCCGCTCTTGCCGAGGCCGACAACGATGCGGAAGTGGTCAGAAGCGATCAGAGACACTCGTTCTACCTCAGCTTCAGGGTGGCAAGGCCGATCAGCACGAGAATCACGGTGATGATCCAGAAACGGACGATCACGCGCGGCTCGGGCCAGCCCTTGAGTTCAAAGTGGTGGTGTATCGGAGCCATGCGGAACACACGACGACCGGTCAGCTTAAAGGAAGCCACCTGAATGACGACTGACAGGGTTTCCATCACGAACACGCCGCCCATGATGAACAGGACGATTTCCTGACGGACGATCACCGCGATGGTGCCCAGAGCAGCGCCCAGCGCCAGTGCGCCGACGTCGCCCATGAAGACTTGCGCCGGGTAGGTGTTGAACCACAAGAAGCCCAGACCGGCACCGATCAGCGCGCCGCAGAACACGATCAGCTCGCCCGCGCCCGGCACGTACGGGATCAACAGGTATTCAGCGAATTTCACGTTACCCGACAGGTAGCAGAAGATGCCCAGGCCACCGCCGACCATCACTGTCGGCATGATCGCCAGACCGTCGAGGCCGTCGGTCAGGTTGACCGCGTTGCTCGAACCGACGATCACGAAGTAAGTCAGCACGATGAAACCGGCGCCCAGCGGAATGCTGTAGTCCTTGAGCATCGGCAGGATCAGGGTGGTTTCCACCGGCGTGGCGGCAGTCATATAAAGGAATATCGCCGCGCCGAGACCGAACACCGACTGCCAGAAATACTTCCAGCGACTCGGCAGACCACGGGAGTTCTTCTCGATCACTTTGCGGTAGTCATCGACCCAGCCAATGGCACCGAACAGCAGGGTCACCAGCAACACGACCCACACGTAACGATTGCTCAGGTCGGCCCACAGCAGGGTACTGACGCCGATGGACGACAGAATCAGTGCGCCACCCATGGTCGGCGTACCGGATTTGGACAGGTGCGATTGCGGGCCGTCGTTACGAACCGATTGGCCGATCTGACGGTTCTGCAGGGTGCGGATCATCCACGGGCCGTAGCACAGCGACAAGACCAGCGCGGTCAGCACACCGAGAATCCCGCGCAGGGTCAGGTACTGGAAGACCGCGAAGCCTTTGTAGAACTGTTGCAGATACTCCGCTAGCAGCAGCAGCATTAATGTTTCTCCAGACTGGACCCGCACAGGGCCGCAACGATGTTTTCCATCGCTGCGCTGCGCGAACCCTTGATCAAAATGGTGGTGTTTTTATCCTGCTCGGCGCCGAGGGCCTGGATCAGTTCGGCCTGCGTGCCGAAGTGATGCGCCTCGTTGCCGAATGCGTTCACGGCGTGGACCATGTTCGGCCCGACGGCGTAAAGCGCGGAAACCTTGCCCCGGGCGTATTCGCCCACGTCGCGGTGCCCCTGCTCCGCCCAGTCGCCCAACTCGCCGATATCCCCGAGCACCAGGACGGTGCGGCCGGAAAAGCCGGCGAGTATATCAACGGCCGCGCACATGGAGGTGGGGTTCGCGTTGTAAGTGTCATCGATCACGCGCATGCCGTTTTTCGCCAGTTGCGCGACGGTGCGACCCTTGACCGGTTGTACCGCGCCAAGCCCGGTGGCGATGCCGAACAGCGACACGCCCAGGGCGTGAGCAGCAGCGGCAGCGGCCAGGGCATTGGCGACGTTATGGGTGCCGAGCAGGTTCAGTTGAACCCGTTCCACACCTTCAGGACTGTGCAGGTTGAACGCCGGGCAGCCTCGGGCATCAGTGGCCAGATCGCTGGCGTGGAAATCCGCTTGCGTGTTGCTCAGCGCGAAAGTCAGCACTTTGCGACCGGCGGCGCGGAGCTTCCAGATACCGAATGCCTTGTCATCGAGATTCAGCACGGCGATGCCATCGGCGGCCAGCCCTTCGATGATTTCGCCTTTGGCTTCAACGATTTTCTCGGGCCCGCCGAACTCGCCAACGTGAGCGGTGCCGGCGTTGTTGAGGATCGCTACGTGCGGCTTGGTCAGCCCGACGGTGTAAGCGATTTCACCCAGACGCGAGGCACCCAGTTCGATCACTGCCGCGCTGTGCTCCGGGGCAAGTTCGAGCAGGGTCAGCGGTACGCCGAGGTCGTTGTTCAGGTTGCCACGGGTCGCGTGTACCGAGCCGCGCGTACGCAGGATGCTCGCGAGCATTTCCTTGACCGTGGTCTTGCCGCTGGAGCCGGTCACGGCCGCAACCGGTCTGGTGAACGCGGCACGGTTCAATGCGCCCAGTTGACCGAGGGCCTGACGGGTGTCCTTGACCAGCAATTGTGGCAGCGTGCTGTCGGCGACTTCGCGCTCGACCAATGCAGCAACGGCGCCTTTGGCAGCGACCTCGTTCAGATAGTCATGACCGTCGAAGCGCGGACCGGTCAATGCAACAAACAGTTGGCCAGCCTTGATGGCGCGGCTGTCGATGCTCACGCCGTCGAAGCTTGCGTCCGCGCTGATCAACCGCGCGTCGAGTGCGTTGGTCAGTTCGCTGAGTTTCAGGGCCTTAAGCATGGGCCACCTCCCAGGCGGTCAGGGCGTGATCGGCCTCGACCAGATCGGAGAATGCGTGGCGCTCGCCGTTGATTTCCTGATAGTCCTCATGACCTTTGCCGGCCAGGACAATCACGTCATCCGCCGAGGCGCTGGCAATCAGTTGTGCGATGGCCTGGCCACGACCGGCCACGAACGTCACGTTATCCACAGCCGTGAAGCCGGCGCGGATGTCATCGAAGATCACCGCTGGATCTTCGGTACGCGGATTGTCATCGGTGACCAGCACGCGGTCGGCCAGACGCTCGACCACTTCGGCCATCAACGGGCGTTTGCCGCGATCACGGTCACCGCCACAGCCGAACAGGCACAACAGTTGGCCTTTGACGTGCGGACGCAACGCAGTCAGAACCTTTTCCAGCGCATCGGGCGTGTGGGCGTAATCGACCACCACCAGCGGCTGGGTGCCACCACCGAGACGTTGCATGCGTCCGGCCGGGCCTTCGAGTTTCGGCAGCACCTTGAGGATTTCGTCGAGGGCGTAATCCAGGCCAAGCAAGGCGCCGACCGCGGCCAGTACGTTGCTCAGGTTGAAACGACCGAGCAGCGTGCTGCGCAGATGGTGTTCGCCCTGCGGCGTCACCAGCGTGGCGCGCACGCCATGGTCGTCGAACTGTGCTTCGCGGACATATAGATACGCGCTGCTGTCGAGCAGGCTGTAAGTGATCAGGCGCGACTCACGTTTTTCAGCGGCCAGTTGCCGGCCGAAATCGTCGTCCAGATTGACCACGCGGCACTTCAAGTCATTCCAGGCGAACAGCTTGGCTTTCGCTTCGGCGTAGGCCTCCATGGTGCCGTGGTAATCGAGGTGATCGCGGGAAAGGTTGGTCATCACCGCCACGTCGAACGCCAGCGCGGTGACCCGGCCCTGATCCAGGCCGTGGGACGAAACTTCCATGGCCACGGCTTTGGCACCGGCCTTTTTCAGGTCGCCCAGGGTCGCCTGCACGGCAATCGGATTCGGCGTGGTGTGCAGGCCGCTTTGCAGCGAGCCATGGAAACCGGAACCGAGGGTGCCGACGATGCCGCAGTGCTGACCGAGCAGGTCCAGCGCCTGGGCAACAAGCTGGGTCACGCTGGTCTTGCCGTTGGTGCCGGTGACGCCCACCAGGTTCAGGTGATGGCTTGGTTCACCGTAAAAACGTCCGGCGATATCCGACAACTGCGCTGCCAGACCTTTGACCGGAATCAGCGGCACATCAGTGATCGGCAACACGGTGGCGCCTTCCACTTCGTAAGCCACGGCGGCCGCCCCACGGGTGAGTGCGTCAGCAATGTGCGCACGACCGTCGAACTTGCCGCCCGGCACCGCGAGGAACAGGTCGCCTGCGCGTACGTTGCGGCTGTCGAGCGCCAGTTCACGGATCAACAGATCGTGGCCGGCGTGGGGGAATATCTTGTTCAGACTAAGAGACATCAGCCGCGCCCTCCATTGGCTTTCAGCGGAACAGCCGGGGTGGCATTGGCTTGCTGGGTATTCGGCAGGTTGTCCGGGGTGATGTTCATCAGGCGCAGAGTGCCGGACATCACACGGCTGAACACCGGCGCCGACACCAGACCACCGAAGTAGCCGGCCTTGGTCGGTTCATCGATCACCACGACGATGGCATAACGCGGATCGCTCATCGGGCCGAAACCGGCGAACAGCGAGCGATAGGAATTTTCGGCATAGCCCTTGGTGCCCACCGAGGTCTTGCGGGCGGTACCCGACTTCCCGGCCACGTGATACGCCGGGACTTGAGCACGGAACACGCCACGTGGTGCTTCGATTACTTGCTGCAGCATGCCCTGCATGGTTTTCGCCACGGCTTCCGGCAGCACCTGGGTGGTCTGCGGCGCCTTGTCGGTTTTGATCAGAGTCAGCGGTGCGAGACGACCGTTGTTGGCCAATGCCGAGAACGCGTGCACCAGCTGGATCGCGGTCACCGAAACACCGTAGCCGTAGGACAGCGTTGCGGTTTCAGCTTTACGCCACTCGCGGTAGTTCGGCAGGTTGCCGACACGTTCACCCGGGAAGCCGAGGCCGGTGTCCTGGCCGAGACCGACCTTTTGTGCGAGACGGAAAATGGTTTCGCCGCCAATGTCGAACGCGACCTTACTCATACCAACGTTACTGGAATTGATCAGAATGCCGGTCAGGTCAAGCACCGGACCTTCGGTCTTCGATACGTCTTTGATGGTGTACTTGCCGATCTGCAGGGAACCCGGATACACCTCGACGGTGTCGCTCGGTTTCCAGCGGCCGGTTTCGATCGCGGCGCTCATCGAGATCGCCTTCATGGTCGAACCCGGTTCGAACACGTCGATCATCGCGCGGTTACGCATCATCGCCGGCTGCAGGTTGCGACGGTTGTTCGGGTTGTAGGTCGGCTGGTTGACCATGGCGAGGATCTCGCCGGTCTTCACGTCCATGATCACCAGACTGCCGGCCTTGGCGCCGTTCTCGATGATCGCGTTGCGCAGCTCGCGGTTGGCCAGGTATTGCAGACGCAGGTCAATGGACAACGCCAAGGGCTTGCCGGCCTTGGCGTTCTTGGTGACCTGGACATCCTTGATCAGCCGTCCGCGCCGATCCTTGATGACTTGCCGCTTGCCGGGTACGCCGGCCAGCCACTCGTCGTAGGCCAGTTCGACACCTTCACGGCCGTGGTCGTCGATGTCGGTGAACCCGACCATGTGCGCAGTGACTTCACCGGCCGGATAGAACCGGCGGAACTCTTCGATGCCGTAGACGCCCGGCACTTTCAGGTCGAGCACAGCCTGGCCCTGCTCGGGGGTCAGTCCGCGCACCAGATAAATGAATTCCTTGTTCGCCTGGGCTTCGAGGCGCTCGGCCAGGGCTTTCGGGTCTTGGCCCAGGGCAGCGGCGAGTGCCGGCCACTTTTCTTTGGCCAGCTGCATTTCCTTGGCGTTGGCCCATAACGTGGTCACCGGCGTACTCACGGCCAGAGGCTCGCCATTGCGGTCGGTGATCAAACCACGGTGCGCCGGGATCGGAATGTGACGAACGCTACGTGCATCGCCCTGCCCCTTGAGGAAGTCACGGTCGATCACCTGCAGGTCGATGATGCGCCAGCAGATCGCGGCCACCATCATGCCCAGCAGACCAACGACCAGACGGAAGCGCCACGGGAAGAGTGCCCCTTCGAGTTTCATCATGGCGCCACCATCTTCACGTCAGCCGCGCCAGGGATGTGCATCTTCAGTTGTTCGGTAGCCAGTACTTCGATCCGGCTGTGGGCGGTCCAGGTGCTCTGTTCCAGAATCAGACGCCCCCACTCGGCCTGCGCCTTGTCGCGCACGCTGAGTTCGTTGTACAGGGTGTTGAGCAACTGCCGGTTCCAGTGGGCGCTGTAGGAAACGCCGATGGCCGACACGAGCACGCCGATGAACAGCAGCAGCATGAAAAAGCTGCCGCCAGGCAGTGGTTTGGCGAAAAGCTTGCTCACCGCAACTTCTCCGCGACGCGCATGACGGCGCTACGAGAACGTGGGTTGGCCTTGAGCTCGGCGTCGGAGGCCGTCTGCGCTTTGCCATGGACTTTGATTTTCGGTTCGAACGCAACGTGGCGAACCGGCAGGTTGCGCGGCAGGTTGTCGGCTTCGCCTTTCACCAGCTTGCGCATGAACAGTTTGACGATGCGGTCTTCCAGCGAATGGAAGCTGATGACGACCAGACGGCCGCCCACTTCCAGGCATTCGAGCGCGGCTTCAAGGCCTGCTTCCAGATCGCCCAGTTCGTTGTTGACGTGAATGCGCAGGCCCTGGAATGCACGGGTGGCCGGGTTCTTGCCCTTTTCCCACGCCGGGTTGGCGACTTTCAGAACTTCGGCCAGATCAGCGGTACGCTCGAACGGCGTGATGTCACGACGTTCGGCCACGGCACGGGCCATGCGACCGGAGAAGCGCTCTTCGCCATATTCCTTGAAAACACGGGCGATTTCTTCCACCGGCGCGGTGTTGACGAACTCGGCTGCACTGATGCCACGGGACGGATCCATGCGCATGTCCAGCGGGCCATCGTTGAGAAAACTGAAGCCGCGCTCGGCATCATCGAGCTGCGGCGAAGACACGCCCAGATCCAGCAGAATGCCGCTGACCTTGCCAGCCAGACCCTGTTCGGCAACCACCGAACCCAGTTCGGCAAAGCTGCGCTGCACAACGACAAAGCGGCCGTCTTCGGCCGCTAGCGTTTGCCCGGTGGCAATCGCTTGAGGATCCTTGTCAAATCCGATGAGCCGGCCATCAGGCCCGAGCTTGCTGAGGATCAATCGACTGTGCCCGCCGCGCCCGAACGTGCCGTCCAGATAGCAGCCATCAGGACGTACGGCGAGAGCCTCGACGGCTTCGTCAAGCAGTACGGTGATGTGGTTAAAGCCGCTATCAATAGTCACAGGATCAGATCACGCAGTTCGTCAGGCATGGCGCCCGGTTGTTGTATGGCAGCCAGGTCAGCGGCAGAAACCGCGTTCCAGGCATCTTCGTCCCACAGTTGGAACTTGTTCAGTTGGCCCACCAGCATCGCGCGCTTGTCGAGCTTCGCGTATTCGCGCAGGCGCGGCGGCACCAGGAAACGACCACTGCCGTCGAGCTCGAGGTCAACGGCGTTACCAATCAATAAACGTTGCAGACGACGGTTCTCTTCGCGAAGCGAAGGAAGCGCGCGCAACTTGGTTTCAATAATTTCCCACTCATCGAGCGGGTAGACACACAGGCACGGATCAACGGCATCAATGGTCACGATCAACTGGCCGGAACTACGCGAAACGAGCTCGTCACGGTACCGGCTCGGCATGGCGAGACGGCCCTTTGCGTCGAGACTGATAGCGTTAGCTCCGCGAAACACGTCTGCGTTTCTCCAATTTTTATCGTTTTGAGCTCAAAAAACCCACTTCATGCCACTTTCCGCCACTTGCGCACACTATAGGAATGCGCCCACCACACCGTCAAGGCGCGGATCAAAGGAAAACCCTTACAGAACGGAGATTTAGGAGCATAAAAGGAGGAGCAACGAGAATCCGGCGGATGCTTTTATCCAATAACTTGAGACAGCACTGACAGCTGCGCTCGAAAGTTAAAGTAATTTGTTAAGAGTAAGATTTTTTCGGTATTACAAAAGCGCTTCTGCTGTTGATTGAAGCAAGGTGGGAAATGGCTATTACTGCGATTGCCGCCGCCGGAATTCCAGAGCAGGCCTGCTGATAATAAACAGCCCTGTCGCCTTTAATTCAAGCAGGGAAAAGAAAAAGGTGGAGAGTCGATCTGTAAGCCGGGTTCTGTCTTGAACAGTCATTCGTCTACGATGGCCATCACTGGACATCTTTAGCAACCTACCCGGTCCCAGCGCGGGCCACGCCTTGGGACCCTATTTGGTCTTGCTCCAAGTGGGGTTTACCTAGCCACGAACTGTTGCCAGACGTGCGGTGCGCTCTTACCGCACCTTTTCACCCTTACCGGCGCCGAAGCGCTTAGGCGGTTATTTTCTGTGGCACTTTCCGTAGGCTCACGCCTCCCAGGCATTACCTGGCACTTCGCCCTATGGAGCCCGGACTTTCCTCCCCCCCCTAATTTTCATAGAGGGCAGCGACTGTCCGATCGACTCTCCGCCGCGCAGGTTAACGGCAGAGCGCTCGAAGAACAAGCGCTAATAGCCCGCCAACCGGTCTGCGCGACGGGTTACGCGTCTTTTTGCTGATCCAGCGCGACTTGATACAGCACGTTTTTGCGCTCACCGGTGATTTGCGCTGCCAAAGCGGCCGCACGCTTGAGCGGCATCTCTTCGAGCAGCAGATTGAGGATGCGCATCGCCTCGCTGCTCACGGCATCTTCTGACTCCGGCGCAGTCCAGCCAGCCACGACCACCACACATTCGCCACGCTGCTGATTGCTGTCCGCCTCGACGAATGCCCGCAGCTCGGCCAGCGGCAGCCCCTTGAGGGTTTCAAAGGTCTTGGTGATTTCCCGGGCAAGCAATGCCGGGCGATCAGCGCCAAACACGGCTTCCATATCCTGCAGACACTCAAGAATACGATGCGGCGCCTCGTAGAAAATCAGCGTGCGCGGCTCTTCCTTGATGGCTTCAAGGCGTGCCTTGCGTCCAACCGCCTTGGCCGGCAGAAAGCCTTCGAAGATAAAACGGTCGGATGGCAGACCGGCCGCGGACAAGGCAGCAATCAGCGCACAAGCCCCCGGCACCGGCACCACATTGATGCCGGCTGCACGGGCCTGACGCACCAGGTGATAACCCGGATCGGAAATCAGCGGGGTACCGGCATCGGAAATCAGCGCGACGTTGTCGCCTGCCAGCAGACGAGTGATGAAACGACTGCCTTCATCACGTTCGTTGTGCTCGTGACAGGCCGCCAGCGGCGTGGAGATGCCAAAGTGCTGCATCAGACGCTGGGAATGGCGCGTGTCTTCGGCGGCGATCAGCGCCACCTCGCGCAGGATCTTCAACGCCCGGGCGCTGATGTCATCCAGGTTGCCGATGGGCGTCGCCACCACATAAAGCGAGCCTGCAGCGGAATTCAAAGCACCTGGAGCAGTCAAAGCGCACACCTCATGATCGGTAAAAACCGCCATTGTAGCGCGTCGCGCAACTGACGATGCGGCCGCGGCAGACACGGTTTGTCGCACCATTGTGCGGTCGCGCAACATTTACATCATCTAAATTGACGGTTTCACACCAGTAACATCGCGCCCCGGCCAGCGCTTGGGTACAATTCGACGCTAATTTGATCGAGTATCAGGAACACTTACATGATCGCTTGTCTGCGGCTGTTCACTGCCCTCTGCCTCGCTGCCTTGCTGGCGGCCTGCGCCAGCTCCCCTTCCTCCAGCCTTGGCGAACTTCCACGGACTCCGGATGCCAGCATCGAGCAACTGCTCGAACAGGCCGCCCAGGCCAAATCGCCGGACAAGGCTGCGCTGCTGCGCCTGAGTGCGGCGGACATGGCTTATCGCCAGGGCAATGCCGGACAGTCCGCGCAAATCCTGCAACAAGTGCCGATGGAGCAACTCCAGCCAGGCCAGCAGGCATTCGCCAGCACTTTGTCTGCTGAACTGGCGATGACCCGCAATCAGCCCAAAGCCGCACTGGCAGCCTTGAACCATCCAAGCCTGCAACGCCTGAGCGAAATGTCGGTGCCGTTGCAGGTTCGCGCCGGCACCGTTCACGCCCGTGCCCTTGAGGCCGACGGTCAGACCCTGGCTGCGGCACGCGAGCGCATTTTCATTGCGCCGATGCTCGAAGGCGAAGCCGCGAGCAAGAACCACGAAGCCATCTGGACCCTGATCGCCTCGCTGCCGACCGATCAACTGCAACCCAACGGGACCGACGACCTCGCCGGCTGGATGAGCCTGGCCCTGGCCGTGAAAACCGCCGGCACCCTGGAACAGCAACAGGCAGCCATCGACGACTGGCGCTCTCAGCACCCGAAACACCCGGCCGCCATCAACCTGCCGCTGCCACTGACCAAACTCAAGGAGCTGGCCAGCCAGCCCCTGAGCAAGATCGCCCTGCTGCTGCCACAGGACGGCCAACTGGCCTCTGTCGGCAAGGCACTGCGTGACGGCTTCATGGCCGCGCACTATCAGGCTCAGCAAGCCGGCCAGAAGCCACCGGCCATCGTGTTCTATGACAGCTCGCACCTGACCAACATGGACGAGTTCTACCGCAAGGCCCAGGCCGACGGCGTGCAACTGGTTGTCGGGCCGCTGGAAAAACCACTGGTCAAACAGCTGAGCACCCGCCCGCAACTGCCAATCACCACCCTCGCTCTGAACTACAGCGAAGGTGACCAGGGCCCGGCGCAGCTGTTCCAGTTCGGCCTCGCCGCTGAAGACGAGGCCCGTGAAGTCTCCCGCCGCGCCCGCGCCGACGGCCTGCACCGCGCCGCGATCATGGTGCCGAAAGGCGAATGGGGCGACCGCGTCCTGCGCGCCTTCAGCCAGGATTGGCAAGCCAACGGTGGCAGCATCGTCGCCACCGAACGCGTTGACCAGCCAGTACAACTGGCCCAGCAAATCGCCGACATGTTCCAGCTGCGTCAGAGCGAAGCCCGTGCCAAGAGCCTGCAGAACGCCGTCGGCACCAACGTTGCTGCTCAGCCTTCGCGTCGCCAGGACATCGAATTCATTTTCCTCGCCGCGACACCGCAACAGGCCCAGCAGATCAAGCCGACCCTGAACTTCCAGTACGCCGGTGACGTTCCGGTCTACGCCACTTCCCACGTGTTCAGCGCCAGCGGCGACGTGAACCAGTACAACGACATGAACGGTGTGCGCTTCTGCGAAACCCCTTGGCTGCTGGATACCAACGACCCGCTGCGCAAACAGGTCGCCGCGCAATGGCCACAAGCCTCCGGCAGTCTTGGTCGTCTGTATGCAATGGGTGCCGATGCCTACCGCCTGGCCCCGCGCCTGAGCCAGCTCAAGACCCTGCCGGACAGCCGCATCGAAGGTCTGTCGGGCAGCCTGGGCATGACCCAGAGCCAACGCGTGGTACGCCAGTTGCCATGGGCCCAGTTTGTCAGCGGCCAGATCCAGCGCCTGCCGGACACTCCGCGCTGATGCCCGACAGGTCACACCTGCAAAGCGGCAAGGATGCCGAGCGTCAGGCGCTCGAGCATTTGCAACACCAGGGTCTGCGCCTCCTGGCGCAGAACTGGTTATGTAAACGCGGCGAGCTTGATCTGGTCATGCTTGATGGCGATACAGTAGTATTCGTCGAAGTACGTTACCGAAAGAACACTCAATGGGGTGGAGCGCTCGACAGTATCGACGGGCGCAAACGGCAGAAACTGATTTTCGCCGCACAATATTTTCTTCAGCGCGAGTCGCGCTGGGCAAATTCCCCCTGCCGCTTCGACGTGGTGGCCATCGACAGCCATCAGGATCAGTTGAACTGGTTGCAGAATGCGTTCGACAGTTGACCGCCTGCACCGACCCGGACATTTTCACTCAACACTTTTGCTCTTTGCTTTGCGGGCTGCACATTCACGTGCCGGACAGCCGCGCCAATTAAGGTCACACAGATGGACATGCAATCCCGAATTCGCCAGCTTTTTCAGGCCAGTATCGACACCAAGCAACAGGCGATGGACGTACTTGCACCGCACATCGAGCAAGCCAGCCAGGTAATGGTCAACGCCCTGCTCAACGAAGGGAAAATGCTCTCGTGCGGCAACGGCGGCTCGGCCGGCGATGCCCAGCACTTCTCCTCGGAACTGCTCAACCGTTTCGAGCGCGAGCGTCCGAGTCTGCCTGCCATCGCGCTGACCACCGACAGCTCGACCATCACCTCGATCGCCAACGATTACAGCTACAACGAAGTGTTCTCCAAGCAGATCCGCGCACTCGGCCAGCAAGGCGATGTATTGCTGGCGATTTCGACCAGCGGCAACTCGGCGAACATTATTCAAGCGATCCAGGCCGCACATGATCGCGAAATGATTGTCGTAGCATTGACCGGTCGCGATGGCGGCGGCATGGCGTCACTGCTGCTGCCTGAAGACGTCGAAATTCGCGTACCGGCCAACGTCACCGCACGTATTCAGGAAGTCCACTTGCTGGCGATCCATTGCCTCTGCGATCTGATCGACAGCCAACTGTTCGGGAGTGAAGAATGACCCCTAATCGCCTTGGCCTTCTGGCCTTGACCCTGTGCCTCGGCATTTCTGGCTGCACCTCGGTGGTGAACGCCAGCCGTGAAGCACCGATCGAAGACGATCGCGGCACCCGCACCTTCGGCAGCAAGATCGACGATTCGCTGATTGAAACCAAGGTCGGTGTCAACGTGGCCAAGGCCGACCCGGCTCTGGACAACGACTCGCACATCGTCGTGACCAGTTTCAACGGTGTCGTGCTGCTGGCTGGACAGACCCCGCGCGAAGACCTGAAGGCCAAGGCCGAACAGGCTGCCGCCAACGTGCAACGCGTGAAGAAAGTACACAACGAGCTGCAAGTGATTGCGCCTTCGAGCTTCCTCGCCCGCCAGAACGATTCCTGGCTGACGACCAAGATCAAAACCCAGATGCTCACCGACGCCAGCATTCCTGGCTCACGCATCAAGGTCGTGACCGAAAACGGCATCGTCTATCTGCTTGGCCTGCTGACCAAACAGGAAGCCGCACAGGCCACCAATCTGGTGCAGGGTGTTTCTGGCGTGCAGAAAATCGTGAAGCTGTTCGAATACATCGACTGATACACAAAGCGCAGGCACAAAAAAGGCGATCCGGTTGGATCGCCTTTTTTATTACTTCACCACTTTCAGGCTTGGCCGACCGCTTGGGCGCGGCGGCTCGCTGTCCGGTGGCGGAACATCGTCATCCTGCTCGATCTCGTCTTCGTCATCCATCGGCGACTCCAGATCGAACACCATGCCCTGACCGTTCTCCCGGGCATAGATCCCCAGAATTGCAGCAATCGGCACGTACAGGCTATGAGGAACGCCACCGAAACGACCTTCGAAGGTCACGACGTCGTTGTCCATGTGCAGATGCCGCACGGCACTTGGCGAAATATTCAGGACAATCTGTCCGTCACTGGCAAAGCCCTGTGGCACCTGTACCGCCGGGTACTCGGAATTGACCAGCATGTGCGGGGTGCAATCGTTATCCACAATCCACTCGTAGAGCGCGCGGACCAGATAAGGTCGACTGGAGTTCATAGCGGCTCCTTAAGCCTTAGCGCATGTCGCGTTCGACACCAGACAGACTCGCCTGGAAAGCCTCACGCGCAAATTGACGCTCCATATAATCAAGCAGCGGCTTGGCAGGCCGCGGCAGTTCTATACCCAGAATCGGCAAACGCCAGAGTATTGGCAATAGGCAGCAATCCACCAGACTTTGTTCCTCACTGAGGAAAAACGGCTTGTCGGCGAACAGCGGCGACACACCCGTCAGGCTCTCGCGCAATTCCTTGCGCGCCACGGCACGCGCCGCTTCCTTGGTGCGCGAATCCAGAATCAGATCCACCAGACCACACCAGTCGCGCTGAATGCGGTGAATCAGCAGACGACTGTTGGCACGCGCCACCGGGTACACAGGCATCAATGGCGGATGCGGGTAACGCTCATCCAGGTATTCCATCACCACGGTCGACTCCCACAACGCCAGGTCACGATCGACCAGCGTCGGAAGACTGCCGTAAGGGTTTACTTCAATCAGTTTAGGCGGCTGGCGACCAGCCTCCACAAAAATGATTTCGGCGCTGACACCCTTCTCTGCAAGCACGATGCGCACTCGGTGGGAATAGTGGTCGGCGGGGTCGGAGTAACAGGCCAACCGATTGGTCACGCCCATGGCGATCCTCCTCGCTTGTTGAAATAGTCGGAGCCGGAAAAACGCGCGCGCCCAGAGGGCGCCTCCCGCAAAACATGGCTGACCAGGCTTTGCATTTCAGAGACGCCCTTGGGCGCGCGCGATTAACAGCAATTGCTTGAAGCGTATCAGTGCACGTCTTTCCAGTATTCACGCTTGAGCAGGTAGGCGAACACAAAGAAGAACGCCAGGTACAGCAAGACGTAAGTACCGATGCGCTGATGTTGCAGCTTAACCGGGTTAGCCGAGTAAGCCAGGAAGGTTACCAGATTCTTGACCTTCTCATCGAACTGCTCTTCGTTGAGAGTTCCGGTTTTCGGCACGATGGTCAATTGATCGCACGCCTCATGAGTCAGAGGCGTACCGGTCAGCGGATCATATTGCTTCTTGCCGTCTTCGACGATCTGTACCTGCTTGCAACCCACGACCTGACGACCTTGCAGGCCGACCAGCACGTTAGGCATGCCGACGTTCGGGAAGACCTTGTTGTTCACGCCCCAAGGACGCGCCGGATCCTCATAGAACGAACGCAGATAACCATAAAGCCAGTCGGTACCACGAACACGCGCCACCAGAGTCAGATCCGGAGGCGCTGCACCGAACCAGGTCTTGGCGTCGGCCGGCTGCATGCCGATGTTCATGTGATCGCCGATCTTGGCACCGGTGAACACCAGCTTCTCCAGCATCATTTCGTGCGGGATGCCGAGATCGTCGGCCACACGCTCATAACGCTGGAACTTGGCACTGTGGCAACCCATGCAATAGTTGGCAAAGGTGCGTGCACCATCCTGCAGGGCAGCCTTGTCGGAAACGTCGATGTCGACTTTTTCCAGTTCCGGGCCACCGTGTTCCGCAGCAAAGGACAGCACTGGCAGAGCAGCAAAAATCAGAGCAAAAAATAACTTTTTCATCAGCCAGTCACCCTTTCCGGAACCGGTTTGGTCTTCTCGAGCCTGGTGTAGAAAGGCATCAGAATGAAGTAGGCGAAATACAGGAAGGTGCAGATCTGCGACACCAGCGTGCGCTCCGGCGTCGGGGCCAGAACCCCCAGAATGCCGAGGATCACGAAGGAAATGCAGAACACCACCAGCCAGATTTTGCTCATCCAGCCTTTATAGCGCATTGACTTGACCGGACTGCGGTCGAGCCACGGCAGGACGAAAAGCACCGCAATGGCCGCACCCATGGCGATAACGCCCATGAGCTTGTCAGGAACCGCACGCAAGATCGCGTAGAACGGCGTGAAGTACCAGACCGGCGCAATATGCTCTGGCGTCTTGAACGGGTTGGCCTGCTCGAAGTTTGGTTTTTCGAGGAAGTAGCCGCCCATTTCCGGGAAGAAGAACACGATGAAGCAGAAGATAAACAGGAACACCACCACACCGACGATGTCTTTCACGGTGTAGTACGGGTGGAAAGCGATACCGTCCAGCGGCACACCGTTTTCGTCTTTGTGTTTCTTGATGTCCACGCCATCCGGGTTGTTCGAACCCACTTCGTGCAGTGCCAGAATGTGCAGCACCACCAGACCGAGGATCACGATCGGCAGAGCGACCACGTGCAGGGCGAAGAAGCGGTTCAGGGTAATTCCGGAAATCAGGTAGTCACCACGAATCCACTGAGTCAGGTCGTTGCCGATGACCGGAATCGCACCGAACAGCGAGATGATCACCTGGGCGCCCCAGTAGGACATCTGCCCCCATGGCAACAGATAACCCATGAAGGCCTCAGCCATCAGCGCCAGATAGATCAGCATGCCGAAGACCCACACCAGTTCGCGCGGTTTCTGGTACGAACCGTAAAGCAGGCCACGGAACATGTGCAGATAGACCACGATGAAGAACGCCGAAGCGCCGGTGGAGTGCAGCAAACGCAGGATCGAGCCGTACTCGACGTCTCGCATGATGTATTCGACGGAGGCGAACGCCTCTTCCGCCGACGGGGTGTAGCTCATGGTCAGCCAGACACCGGTGACGATCTGGTTGACCAGAACGAGCAGTGCCAGCGAGCCGAAGAAGTAGAAGAAGTTGAAGTTTTTTGGCGCGTAATACTTGCTGAGATGGTCTTCCCACATTTTGGTGGCGGGGAAGCGCGCATCAACCCAATCCATGAACTTGCTCATCACGCTTTCTCCGTATCGACGCCAATGACAATCAGATCATCGGTCTCATAGGAATGCGGGGGTACTGGCAGGTTCAAAGGCGCAGGTTGCGACTTGTAGACGCGGCCAGCCAGATCGTAGTGGGAACCGTGGCAAGGGCAGAAATAGCCACCTACCCAGTCTTTGCCCAGATCCGCGGGTGCCACTTCGGGACGGAAGGTCGGTGAGCAACCCAGGTGAGTGCAGATCCCGATCAGCAGCAGGATTTCCGGCTTGATCGAACGCACCTCAGGGTCGACATAGGTGGGTTGCGTGGAGTTTTTGGAGGTCGGATCGGAGAGCTGGCCCTCGATCTTCTTGAGATTCCCCAGGATTTCCGCAGTACGGCGAACAATGAATACCGGCTGGCCGCGCCATTCAGCAATCATCTGCTGTCCGGGCTCGATTTTGCTGACATTCACTTTCACCGGTGCGCCGGCAGCCTTCGCCTTGGCACTGGGAAACCATGACCCCACGAACGGGACCGCAGCCCCCACCGCTCCTGCAGCACCCACCACGGATGTGGCCGCTACCAAGAAGCGACGCCGGCCTGCATTCACGCCGTCATTGCTCATTCAGTCCTCTCCCATCAGCTTTGTGGCCTGTTAAATCAGGCATCTACTAAATATGAAACAATGTACTTATAAAAATTTTGCCGAATGGTAATGAAAACCCCCAATTCTGACAAGGTAATTACCCGGAGGGCTGGCCCTCAAGCCTTGTAGTATAGGGGGTCTACGAATGTGGCAAGTTGTCACAGCGCAATTATTCAAGAAATCGCACGCATAAAAAAACGCCCGGTTCCGTGAGGAATCGGGCGTTCTTTTTGAACGTGGAAGCGGAATTAACGCTTCGAGTACTGCGGACGCTTACGCGCTTTACGCAGACCAACTTTCTTACGTTCAACTTCACGGGCGTCGCGGGTAACGAAACCAGCTTTGCGCAGAGCGCTACGCAGGGTTTCGTCGTAGTCCATCAGAGCGCGAGTGATACCGTGGCGGATTGCGCCAGCCTGACCACTTACACCACCGCCGATCACGGTGACGTAGATGTCGAACTTCTCGACAGTCTCGGTCAGTTCCAGCGGCTGACGAACTACCATGCGGGCAGTTTCGCGGCCGAAGAACGAATCCAGCGAACGGTTGTTGATGGAGATGTTACCAGTACCCGGACGCAGGAAAACGCGTGCGGTTGCGGTCTTGCGACGGCCAGTGCCGTAATTTTGAGTCGCCGACATAATGAACTATTCCGTTAAATCTTCAGTTCTTGGGGCTGCTGAGCAGTATGAGGGTGTGCAGCGCCCGCATAGACTTTCAGCTTACGGTACATGTCGCGACCCAGTGGGTTCTTAGGCAGCATGCCTTTAACCGCGGTCTCGATCACGCGCTCAGGGGCCTTGGCGATCAGCTTTTCAAAGTTGATCGACTTGATGCCGCCCGGGAAACCGGAGTGGGAGTAGTACATTTTGTCAGTGGTTTTAGCACCGGTAACACGGATCTGCTCAGCGTTGATTACGACGATGTAGTCGCCGGTGTCAACGTGAGGAGTGTACTCAGGCTTGTGCTTGCCACGCAGACGGCTCGCGATTTCGGTGGCCAGACGACCCAGGGTCTGACCAGCAGCGTCGACGACAAACCAGTCGCGCTTTACTGTTTCCGGTTTAGCAGTAAAAGTTTTCATTCTTTATAGCCTCAGGGGCCGCCTGTAAATAAGACGGCGGATCTTACTGAATAGTGCGTACTTTGACAAGTCAAAGGCAGCCGGATACAGACGCTTTCGGGGGCTCGGGTCGGCGCGTCCGTTCAACGGCAAGATTCTTCGGCGGCGGGGCATCACTTCCACTGCAGAAAGAGGTCGGCAATTATGCAGATTGCGAAAAAAATTTCAACCTGCTTTTATGCTTGTTTTGCCCAAGGAGCACCCGATGGACTATCGCCAGCTAGGCCGTACCGACCTGAACGTGAGCGCAATCTGCCTTGGCACCATGACCTGGGGCGAGCAAAACACTGAAGCTGAAGCCTTCGCCCAGATTGAACGGGCCAAGGGCGCCGGGATCAACTTCATCGACACCGCCGAGATGTATCCGGTGCCGCCGAAAGCCGAAACCTACGCCACCACCGAGCGTTACATCGGCAATTACTTCAAGAGCCGGGGCGACCGCGCCGACTGGATCCTCGCCAGCAAGATCGCCGGCCCCGGCAACACCATCGACTACATCCGCGACAAAAACCTGCGCCACAACCGCCAGCACATTACCGAAGCAGTGGACGCCAGCCTCAAGCGTCTGCAGACCGATTACATCGACCTGTACCAACTGCACTGGCCGGAGCGCAGCACCAACTTTTTCGGACAGCTGGGCTACAAGCACAAGATCGAAGCCAACCTCACCCCGCTCGAAGACACCCTCGAAGCACTCGACGAGCAAGTGAAGGCCGGCAAGATCCGCCACATTGGCCTGTCCAACGAAACCCCGTGGGGCACCATGCGTTTCCTCGCCCTGGCCGAAGCCCGTGGCTGGCCGCGCGCGGTATCGATCCAGAACCCGTACAACCTGCTCAACCGCAGCTTCGAAGTCGGTCTGGCGGAGATCGCCATTCGCGAACAGTGCGGCCTGCTCGCCTATTCGCCGCTGGCATTCGGTTTCCTGTCGGGCAAGTACGAAGGTGGCGCCCGTCCGCCAAAAGGTCGCCTGAGCCTCTACAGCCGCTTCAGCCGCTACTTCAACCCGCAATCGGAAGCGGCGTGCAGCCGTTACGTGGCGCTCGCCCGGAAACATGGCCTGGATCCGGCGCAAATGGCGCTGGCCTTCGTCAATCAGCAACCGTTCGTCACCAGCAACATCATTGGTGCGACGACGCTGGAGCAACTGGACAGCAATATCGCCAGTTACGAGCTGAAACTGTCGAAGGAAGTGCTGGAAGGGATCGAAGCGATTCACAAAGATCATCCGAACCCGGCACCGTGATCAGCCGCTAAAAGCTTCGCGAGCAGGCTCGCTCCCACAGGTACAGCGTGATCCTTGTGGAAGCGAGCCTGCTCGCGAAGGGGCCAGTCAATTCACTGCGAAATTCATAGCGACCGCGCAATGATCTCCTTCATGATTTCATTGGTGCCGGCATAGATTCGCTGCACCCGCGCATCCGCCCATGCCCGGGCCACCGGGTACTCCCACATGAAACCGTAGCCGCCATGCAACTGCACGCACTCGTCGAGCACCTTGCATTGCAGGTCGGTGCCCCAATACTTGGCCATCGCCGCCGTCGGCACATCCAGCTTGCCCTGAAGATGCAGCTCCAGACAGCGATCGACGAACACCCGGCCGATCTGTATCTCGGTGGCCATTTCCGCCAGTTTGAAGCGCGTGTTCTGGAAGTCGGCAATTGCCTTGCCGAACGCCTTGCGATCACGGGTGTAATCCAGCGTCCACTGCAGCGCCGCCTCGGCCGAAGCCAACCCGCCAATGGCGACTGTCAGACGCTCCTGCGGCAATTCCTGCATCAGATAGGCAAACCCGGCCCCGGCCTGACCCAACAGGTTTTCCTTCGGCACTCGCACGTCCTGAAAGAACAGTTCCGAGGTGTCCTGAGCCTTCATTCCGACCTTCTCCAGGCGCTTGCCCTTGTCGAAGCCCGGCGTGTTCGCCTCCACCAGAAACAGGCTGGTGCCCTTTGCCCCGGCCTTGGGATCGGTCTTGGCCACGACAATCACCAGATCAGCCAGAAAGCCATTGGTGATGAAGGTTTTCGAGCCGTTGATCACATACTCGTCACCGTCCAGCACAGCGGTAGTCTTGACCCCCTGCAAATCGGAACCGGCACCCGGCTCGGTCATGGCGATGGCACTGACCATCTCGCCGGACACCAGTTTCGGCAGGTATTTGCGCTTCAGCGCCTCGCTGCCGTAATGCAGGATGTACGGCGCAACGATGTCCGAGTGCAGCGAGAAGCCGATGCCGGTCAGGCCCAGTCGCCCCACCTCCTCGATGACCACAGCGCTGTACAGGAAGTCCGCCCCCAACCCACCGTATTCCTCCGGCAGGTGTGAGCAGAGCATCCCCGCCTCCCCCGCCTTGTTCCAGAGTTTTCGGTCGATGTAGCCCTGTTTTTCCCACTGAGCATGAAACGGCACCGCCTCTTTTTCGAGGAATGTTCTTACGCTGTCGCGGAACAATTCGTGCTCGGAGCTGAACAGGGTTCTGGGGATCATGCGACACCTTTTCTTTATTCTTGAAGGGATCAGACCTTCAGAGACTAAGCCTCGCTACCGATACAGGACACTGGACACATCCGACAAAAAATAAGACGATCCAGCCGTCTGGTGACCACTTTCCCTTATAAAAACAAAAGTTGAATTATGTCCAAGCAAGTCTCCACGCCCTTGCGGCGCGTCAGCATCCTGGCGATCGACCGGGTTTTCGCTTCCACCCTCATGCAAGCCAAGGATTTCTTCCATCTGGCCAGCCT
Organism: Pseudomonas sp. G7(2022); assembly: GCF_052660475.1. Lineage (NCBI taxonomy): Bacteria > Pseudomonadati > Pseudomonadota > Gammaproteobacteria > Pseudomonadales > Pseudomonadaceae > Pseudomonas > Pseudomonas sp. G7(2022). Next base: position 5,220,271 of record NZ_CP109659.1, read on the forward strand.
GCGTTACGGCAAACAACTGGGCCACGGCCTGACTCCGGCGTTCGAAACCCGCCTGGTCAGCCCCGACGGCAAACCGGTGAACAGCTTCAGTGACGTGATCATGCCGGTGGACGGCGGCCTGGAAAACGCCGACGTCATCATCCTTCCAGCCTTCTGGGACGATTTCGATACGCTGTGTCGGCGTTATCCACAGATTCTGCCGTGGCTGCGCGAGCAGCATGCCCGAGGTGCGGTGCTATGCGGCGAGGCCACCGGGGTGTTCTGGCTGGCCGAGGCCGGCTTGCTCAACGGCAAGGAAGCGACCACCTACTGGCGCTTCTTCAACGCCTTCGCCGAGCGTTTCCCGCAGGTCTATCTCAATCAGGACAAGCACCTGACCGACGCCGACAACCTGTACTGCGCCGGCGGCACCACTTCGGCCTGCGACCTCTATATCTATCTGATCGAACGCTTCTGTGGTGCCAATGTGGCGCAAGCCGTGGCCCGCGACATTCTTTATGAAGTGCAGCGCAGCTACTCACCGGGCCGCATTGGTTTCGGCGGCCAGAAGCTGCACCAGGACGTGATCATCCTGCAGATCCAGCACTGGCTCGAAGAGCATTTCGCCGACAAGTTCCGCTTCGAAGATGTGGCCCGCGAGCACGGCATGAGCATCCGCAACTTCATGCGCCGCTTCCAGACCGCCACCGGTGACAAGCCGCTGCACTACCTGCAACGGCTGCGCATCGAAACGGCCAAAGGCTTGCTCTCCGGCAGTCGCAAAAGCATCAAGACCATCAGTTACGAAGTCGGTTACGACGATGCGAGCTTCTTCGCACGGTTGTTCCGCCAGCACACCGAATTGTCACCGAACCAGTACCGGCAGCAGTTCCAGCAAGCTGCATGACGATTCGACCAGACACAAAAAAGGGCCTGCATCTGCAGGCCCTTTTTGTTTGCCGAATCCGCTCAGGGCTTGTGTGCCCGGGACAGGAACTCGTGGGATTGCATCTCCAGCAGACGGCTGAGGGTGCGCTGGAATTCGAACGTCAGGCGCCCGCCGGTGTACAGGTCTTTCAACTCGACTTCGGCAGAAATGATCAGCTTGACGTTACGGTCGTAGAACTCGTCGACCATGTTGATGAAGCGACGGGCGATGTCGTCGGTGGTGACACTCATCTGCTCCACGCCACTGAGCAGCACGGCGTGGAAGATCTTGCCCAGCTCGATGTAGTCGTTCTGGCTGCGCGGGCCGTCGCACAGTTCGCGGAAGTCGAACCAGGCCACGTCATCGCAGGTGCGCAGAGCGCGGATTTCGCGGTTTTCGATGATCAGTACATCGTTTTCCACGGCAGCTGTGCACTCAGGCGTCAGCGCACGGAAGCTCTTGCGCAGGCTTTCGTGGGCGGCTTCGTCGAGCGGGAAGTGGAACAGCTCCGCTTGTTCGAGGTGGCGCAGACGGTAGTCGACGCCGCTGTCGACGTTGACGATCTCGGTGTTCTGCTTGATCAGCGCGATGGCCGGCAGGAAGCGCGCGCGTTGCAGGCCGTCCTTGTACAGACCGTCCGGCACGATGTTCGACGTGGCGACCAGGGTCACGCCATTCTTGAACAGCTCTTCCATCAGCGTGCCGAGGATCATGGCGTCGGTGATGTCGGAAACAAAGAATTCATCGAAGCAGATGACCCGCGACTCCGTCGCAAAACGTTTGGCGATGATGGTCAGCGGGTTTTTCTCGCCGCCGAGGGTTTTCATCTCTTCGTGCACGCGCTTCATGAAGCGGTGGAAGTGAGTGCGGGTCTTTTCCTTGAATGGCAGGGCTTCGAAGAAGGTATCCACCAGGTAAGTCTTGCCGCGACCCACGCCGCCCCAGAAGTACAGGCCCTTGACCGGCGTCTGATCCTTTTTGCCAAACAGCTTGCCCAGCAAACCCGGCTTGTTCTGCTCGGCCGCGATCAGATCGTCGTACAGGCGCTGCAAGTGACGCACGGCAGTTTCCTGCGCCGCGTCATGGAAGAAGTCCGGGCGTTTCAGATCAGCTTGATATCGTTCTAGGGGCGTCATAATTCGTTAGCAAGGCAACAAAAACGGGCCGTCACTGTAGCGATGGCCCGTGGGAATGGCAATCGGCCCTTGGTCGGGCCGGCCCGTTGATTATTCCTGCGCGGGTGTCAGAGCGATCCGCAGAGCCTCGACGGCCGCGTCCCGCGCAGCCACGTCGGCGAACGCCGGGCTGTCGCCGACACACTCGCCTTCCAGCCAGACACTGAAACTCAAGTCTTCGCTGCGTACATCCAGTGCCTGACCCGATTGCAGCTGCTTGGTCACCTGACCGGCGGTCTTGCCGTCGGCAAAGTTGCGCGACAGCAGCAATTGCTCGCCATCGGCGGCCAGCAGACGGAAACGGAAGCTGCCGTCGTCTTCGCGGAAGCTGACGAAACGCGCGGCTTTCGCAGCTTTCTTCTTGGTGGTCGCGGCCACCTGAACCTGATTGACGAACGAACGCAGGCCGACCGCTTCGCGCAACTCGTTGAGAAACGGCGTCGCCACTGCACGGGCCTTTTTGGCCCCGTGTTGCAGGATGTCTTCCAGGTCCGCCGGGCGTTCGATCAACTGGTGATAACGCTCGCGGGACTCGCCCAGTTCGTTGTCGAGCAACTGGAACAGACGGTTCTTCGCCTCCCCCCAGCCCAGACCGCCCAGCAGCTCGCTGCGGAACTCGTCGGCCTGCGCCGGCGTGGCGAACGCCTGGAACAGGGTGAACAGGTGCGAGTTGTCCGGATCCTTGGCTTCGCCCGGTGCACGGGAGTCGGTAACGATCCGCGAGATCGCGTCCTTCATTTCCTTGGCGCTGGAGAACAGCGGAATGGTGTTGTCGTAGCTCTTGGACATCTTGCGACCGTCCAGGCCCGGCAATGTGGCCACGCTTTCCTCGATCAGCGCTTCGGGCATGGTGAAAAACTCCTTGCCCTGGCCAAACAGGTGGTTGAAGCGCTGGCCGATGTCGCGGGCCATTTCCACGTGCTGGATCTGGTCGCGCCCGACCGGCACCTTGTGCGCGTTGAACATCAGAATGTCCGCCGCCATCAGCACCGGGTAGCTGTACAGGCCCATGGTGATGCCGGCATCCGGGTCTTCGCCGGACTCGACGTTCTTATCCACCGAAGCCTTGTAGGCATGGGCGCGGTTGAGCAGGCCCTTGGCGGCAACGCAAGTCAGCAGCCAGGTCAGCTCGGGGATTTCCGGGATGTCGGACTGGCGGTAGAAAGTCACGCGATCCACATCCAGGCCACCGGCCAGCCAGGTCGCGGCGATTTCCAGGCGCGAGCGCTGAATGCGCAGCGGGTCATCGCACTTGATCAGGGCGTGATAGTCGGCCAGGAAGTAGAACGAATCGGCGTTCGTGTCACGGCTGGCGACGATCGCCGGGCGGATGGCACCGGCGTAGTTGCCCAGGTGCGGGGTGCCGGTGGTGGTGATGCCGGTGAGGATGCGGGTACGGTTCGTCATGGGTAATCGCTTGTCAGACTGCAATCAATTCGAGAGACGCGGCAGGATCAGATCCTTGAGATCGGTCAGCTTGCCATGAAAAAAGTGTCCGCATTCTGCCACTTTCAGCAGCTCATGGGGGCGCTGGAGTTTGTCGGACCAGTCGTAGACCAGTTGCGGATCGATCACTTCGTCGGTTTCCGGCTGGATGACAGTCAGCTCACCCTGCTGCGGCAGTTGATCCTGATCGCCCAGACGCATCACCGCCGGCGCCACCATGAACAGATGTTTGAGGTGCAAACCCTGCTCTTCGAGACGACCGCCGAGACTTGCTGCAACAAATCCACCGAAGGAGAAACCGAACAGGGTCAGCGGCAGATCCGGGTGTTTTTCCCGAAGCCACGCGGCGGCGGCCTGGGCGTCATCGACTTCACCGCTGCCCATGTCATGGGAGCCTTCGCTGGCACCGACGCCGCGGTAGTTGAAGCGCAAGGTAATCAGGCCCGCGTCGCGGGCGGTGCGCTGCAGGGTCGAGACGACCTTGTTGAGCATGGTGCCGCCCTGCACCGGATTGGGGTGGCAGATCAGCGCGATGCCGCGTGGCTGCTCATTCTCCAGATACAGACTCTCTAATTGACCCACCGGGCCATCAATCACTACAGGGGTTTCACGCATCAGCAAGGAAGGAACTCCGTGACCTCGAATCGGGTCGACTCGTCTAGCAAATTGTCTGTGCCAATCTATTGCGAGTGAATCGCGGTATACAGCGCAGGTTCGAGCCGTTAACGTAAAGCAAAGCCGTTTATAGAGGAAGGACTCGTGGAACACTCGCTCTTAGTTTGGTTGTTACCGACTCTTGCCCTGGTTGTGGGTGTCGCCATTGGTTTCCTGATCGCACGCGTTGCGCCGAATGCCGCGCCCAGCCGCACACAGCGTCAACTGGACGACATTCAGGAACGTTTCGACAGTTATCAGAATGAAGTGGTGACCCACTTCAACAGCACCGCCAACCTGGTCAAGAAGCTGACCCAGAGTTACCAGGAAGTGCAGGATCACCTCGCCGAGGGCGCCAATCGCCTGGCCCTGGACGAACAGACCCGTCAGCGTCTGCTGGCCTCTCTGCACTCCGAAGCGGCACAGGCTCCACGGGAGCGCCTGACGCCACCACGGGATCAGGAACCGCCGCGTGACTACGCGCCGAAGACCCCGAACTCGCCCGGCATGCTCGATGAGCATTACGGTCTGAAGAAGTAATCAGTCTTCGCACCAACAAAAAGCCCCCGGACAATCACTTGTCCGGGGGCTTTTTGTACCTGACGGTTACGGATACTGCTGAACCGTACCCGGCTGTTGCTGTTGACCACCGTACTGCTGACCCGGGATCGCCTTCAGGTTGACCTCGACGCGGCGGTTCTGTGCCCGGCCGTTGACGTCACCGTTGCTGGCAATCGGATTATCCGGACCGGCACCGCGGGCGCTCAGGTTGGCACCGCTGACGCCTTGCGAGGTCAGGTAAGTGGCCACGCTCTGTGCACGACGCTGGGACAGGTCCATGTTGTGCTGACGGCTGCCGGTGCTGTCGGTGTAGCCGACGATTTCGATCTGGTTCTGGTTGAACTCTTTCAGGGAGTTGGCCAGGTTGTTCAGCGGTTGATAGAAGCTTGGCGCGATGTTCGCCGAATCGGTGGCGAAGGTGATGTTGCCCGGCATGATCAGTTTGATCTGGTCACCCTGACGCTGCACCTCGACGCCGGTGTTGGCCATGCTGGCGCGCAGTTTCTTCTCCTGCTGGTCGGCGTAATAGCCGTAACCGGCAGCGGAAGCACCGACGACAGCAGCACCAATCAAGGCGCCCTTGCCGCGGTTGTTGTGGTCGATGGCGGCACCGGCCAGCGCACCGGCCAGTGCACCGAGGCCACCGTACTTGGCGGTTTTGCTCATGCCCTGAGAGCCACCGTCGGCCTGACCCTGATTGTCATATGGGTTGGGCGAGGCGCAGCCGGACAGTACGGCTACGGCAGTAGCGACAATAATCAAACGACGCGTGGTGAACATGGAGAGCTCCTACATTTTGCATTCTGTGGTGCAGCGGCCATTGGCAATCGGCCCGTGCGGGCGTTGGATCATGACAATGCACAAAAATTCCGCCGGGCACCCGTGACAAAATGTTTAGGCACGCACAAACGGGTTCTCGCGCATTTCATCCCCCAGTCGCGTATCCGGACCATGCCCGGCCACGACGGTCGCATCTTCATCCAGGGTATACAGCCGCTGCCTGATCGATCGCACGATGGTCGCCTGATCGCCGCCCCACAAATCCGTGCGCCCTACTCCGCGCCGGAACAACGTGTCGCCGGCAATCAACAGCTTAGCCTCGGAAAACCAAAAGCTCATGGAACCGGGTGTATGCCCCGGCGTGTGCAGCGCCACGCCACAGCCACAGGCCAGCTCCTCATCGTCGGACAGCCAGCGATCAGGCGCCGGAACCGGGGTGTATGGCACACCGAACATCTGGCACTGCATCTCCAGGTTGTCCCACAGGAACTGATCCTCTTTATGCAGGTGCAGGGTTGCACCGGTTTTTTCCTTCATCTGCCCGGAGGCCAGAAAATGATCGAGATGGGCATGGGTGTGGATGATGCTGACCACCTTCAGGCCCAGCGCATCAAGGCGCGCCATGATCAGATCGGGATTGCCGCCCGGATCGACGACGATGGCTTTTTTCGTGATCGGGTCGCCGATGCACTGCAACGGGCCGACGGGGAAGGTTTCGCGAATCAGAGCGGGCTTGTCGACGGTCATGGAAAATCCTGGACGAACGGCAGTGGGTATTGTTTCAGAATTCTACTTCACAGGCCGATACAGATCGCCCGGTCAGTTATTTGGCGTCAGCGATCAGAAAATGATGGCTCATTGATGTCAAGCGCACTGTTTCTGGTGCAAAATCGCATTTTTTTGTAGCGGTCGCATTCAGGAAGGGCCGCAGCGCACTCAGGAAATTCGCATGCCTAGCCCAACTGGTTATACCGTAAGCCTTTATTCCAAACTCACCGGCAATAAAGCAGTCGACAGCCTGCTGTCGGGAACCTACTGGGCAGGCGTCAATTGGCCCTTCGACGGTCCGACCAAGCTGACCTACAGCTTTATCGAGCCCGGGACATCCTATTTCGCGACCAACTACAGCGCGGACAACGAATACCAATCCATCTATTCCCTGACCGGCTATCAGAAGAACGGCATCACTGCGGCACTTGCCACCTGGAGTGCCGTGGCCAACATCAGCTTTACCGAGACCACCGACGACATTTCCAATGTCGGTGACCTGCGGTTCGGCGGTTACGGCTTGATGGGCAATCAGGCCGCTGCCTGGGCCTATACCCCCTCCACCGCGCCGCGCGGCGGGGATGTCTGGATTGGCGAGCCGACCACCGACTACCCGATCAAGGGTACCTATGACTACATGACCTACATCCACGAGATCGGTCATGCCCTGGGCCTCAAGCACCCGTTTTCCGCCAGCGCGACGAACACCACCCTCCTCGACCCGTCGCTGGACGATGTCCGCTATACGGTCATGAGCTACAACAACAGCTATTCGTCCCAGCCGACGACGCCGATGGTGCTGGACATTCTCGCCATCCAGGCGCTGTACGGCGCCAACATGAACTGGCAGACCGGCGACAACGTCTACTCGTGGCAGGCCTACCGGCCGGTATTCGAAACCATCTGGGATGCCGGCGGCAACGACACGATCGATGCCAGCTCCCAAGGCAATGGCGTCACCCTCGACCTGAACGAAGGGGCCTACAGCAGCCTGGGTCTGTATCTCGAGCACCACGCCGACGGCACTGTCTATTCGTTCAACAGTGGCCTGGCGATTGCCTTTGGCGCCAAGATCGAAAACGCCACCGGCTCCACCTTCGACGACATCCTGTACGGCAATGCCCTGGACAACGTCCTCAATGGCAATACCGGCAAAGACTACATGTACGGGGGCGCCGGCAACGATATCTATGTGGTCGACAATGTCGGTGATGTGGTCATCGAAACCAGCACCGTGGCTGACGAAATCGACACCGTTCGCGCATCGGTCAGCTACACCCTGAGCAGCAACCTCGAGAATCTCCAGCTCACTGGAAATGCCAGCGTCAATGCCGTGGGCAACAACCAGAACAACGTGCTGACCGGTAACGCCGGCAGTAACGTACTCGACGGTATGGGAGGTCTGGACACAATGATTGGCGGCGCCGGCAACGACGCCTATGTGCTTGACCAATCTGGCGAACTGAACCTGATCAAGGAAAACGCCAACGAAGGTAGCGACACGCTGATCCTCGCCTACGACGTGCAAGGCAACACGCTGATCGACCTGAACAGCAGCACGCTGAGCAATTTCGAGCACGTCACTCTCAAAGGTGTCGGCGCATTCGACGTGCTGGGCAACGCGCAGGACAATTACCTGTTCGGCAACGCCTCTGCCAACACTCTCCAGGGCGGCGCAGGCAATGACTTGCTCGACGGCGGCGTCGGCAACGACACACTGATCGGTGGCACGGGTAATGACACCTATGTCATCGACAGCCTGCAGGACTCGGTGATCGAACAGGCCAACGAAGGCCGGGATCTGGTTCGCACCTCCGTCACCTACACCCTCGGCGCCAACCTCGAGGAAGGTGAACTGGTGGGCAACGCTGCACTGAACCTGACCGGCAATGAACTGAACAACGTTCTGACCGGCAACTCGGGTGACAACCTCATTGATGGCGGACTCGGTGCCGACAGCCTGATCGGCGGCCTGGGCAACGACACCTACATCGTCGACAACCTCGGTGACACCATTACCGAAACCAGCACCCTGGCCAGCGAAATCGACGCGGTGTGGAGCTGGTTCAGCTGGACCCTCGGCGCCAACCTGGAAAACCTGTTCCTCGCAGGCCCGGCCAATCTCAATGGCACAGGCAACGAACTGGCCAACTACATGATCGGCAACTCTGGCGCCAACGTCCTCGACGGCGGTCTGGGCGCTGACAAACTGATCGGTGGGCTGGGCAACGACACCTACATCGTCGACAACCTCGGCGATACCATCACCGAAACCAGCACCCTGGCCGGTGAAATCGACACCGTGCGCTCATCCGTGGACTGGCGCCTGGGCGCCAACCTGGAAAACCTGGTGCTGACCGGCAACGCTATCAATGGTACCGGCAACGAGCTGAACAACAGCCTGACCGGCAACGCCGCAGCCAACACTCTGGACGGCGGCCTCGGCGCCGACACCATGATCGGTGGCGACGGCAGCGACACCTACTATGTCGACAACGTCGGCGACGTTGTCATCGAGACCGATGCTTCGCTGACCGCACTCGACCGGGTGTTCTCATCCATCGACTACACCCTCGTTGCCAACGTCGAGAACCTGACCCTCATGGGTTCAGCCAACCTCAACGGCACCGGCAACTCGGTCAACAACACCCTGACCGGCAACGCTGGCGCCAACATCCTTGACGGTGGCCTGGGCGCCGACAGCCTGATCGGCGGCCTGGGCAGCGACACCTACATCGTCGACAACCTCGGTGACACCATTACCGAAACCAGCACCCTGGCCAGCGAAATCGACGCGGTGTGGAGCTGGGTCAACTGGACTCTGGGCGCCAACCTGGAAAACCTGTTCCTCGCAGGCACCGCCAATCTCAATGGTGTCGGCAACGGCCTGAACAACTATCTGATCGGCAACAGCGGCAACAACGTACTCAGCGGCGGTGCCGGCGACGACACCCTCGACGGTGGCATCGGTGCCGATGCCATGGTCGGAGGCGACGGCAACGACAGCTATTACGTCGACAACGTTGGCGATCTGGTGATCGAAACCGATACCTCGCCAAACGCCATTGACCGCGTATTCTCGTCCATCAACTACACCCTAGGCGCCAATCTCGAGAATCTCACGCTCCTCGGTTCCGCCAACCTCAACGGCACCGGTAATGCGGCCAATAACGTGCTCACCGGTAACGAGGGTGCCAACATCCTCGACGGTGGACTGGGCGCTGACAAACTGATCGGCGGGCTCGGCAATGACACCTACATCGTCGACAACCTCGGCGACACGGTCACCGAAACCAGCACCCTGGCCGGTGAAGTCGATACCGTGCGCTCATCCGTGGACTGGCGCCTGGGCGCCAACCTGGAAAACCTGGTGCTGACCGGCAACGCCGTCAATGGTACCGGCAACGAGCTGAACAACAGCCTGACCGGCAACGCCGCAGCCAACACCCTGGACGGCGGCCTCGGCGCCGACACCATGATCGGTGGCGACGGCAGCGACACCTACTATGTCGACAACGTCGGCGACATCGTCATCGAGACCGATGCTTCGCTGACCGCACTCGACCGGGTGTTCTCGTCCATCGACTACACCCTCGTTGCCAACGTCGAGAACCTGACCCTCATGGGTTCGGCCAACCTCAACGGCACCGGCAACTCGGTCAACAACACCCTGACCGGCAACGCTGGCGCCAACATCCTTGACGGTGGCCTGGGCGCCGACAGCCTGATCGGCGGTCTGGGCAACGACACCTACATTGTCGACAACCTCGGTGACACCATCACCGAAACCAGCACCCTGGCCGGCGAGATCGATTCCGTGTGGAGCTGGACCAACTGGACTCTGGGCGCCAACCTGGAAAACCTGTTCCTCGCAGGCACCGCCAATCTCAATGGTGTCGGCAACGGCCTGAACAACTATCTGATCGGCAACAGCGGCAACAACGTACTCAGCGGCGGTGCCGGCGACGACACCCTCGACGGTGGCATCGGTGCCGATGCCATGGTCGGAGGCGACGGCAACGACAGCTATTACGTCGACAACGTTGGCGATCTGGTGATCGAAACCGATACCTCGCCAAACGCCATTGACCGCGTATTCTCGTCCATCAACTACACCCTAGGCACCAATCTCGAGAATCTCACGCTCCTCGGTTCCGCCAACCTCAACGGCACCGGTAATGCGGCCAATAACGTGCTCACCGGTAACGAGGGTGCCAACATCCTCGACGGTGGACTGGGCGCCGACAAACTGATCGGCGGGCTCGGCAATGACACTTACATCGTCGACAACCTCGGCGATACAGTCACCGAAACCAGCACTCTGGCCGGTGAAATCGATACCGTGCGCTCATCCGTGGACTGGCGCCTGGGCGCCAACCTGGAAAACCTGGTGCTGACCGGCAACGCTATCAATGGTACCGGCAACGAGCTGAACAACAGCCTGACCGGCAACGCCGCAGCCAACACCCTGGACGGCGGCCTCGGCGCCGACACCATGATCGGTGGCGACGGCAGCGACACCTATTACGTCGACAACGTCGGCGACATCGTCATCGAGACCGACGCTTCGCTGACCGCACTCGACCGGGTATTCTCATCCATCGACTACACCCTCGTTGCCAACGTCGAGAACCTGACCCTCATGGGTTCGGCCAACCTCAACGGCACCGGCAACTCGGTCAACAACACCCTGACCGGCAATTCGGGTGACAACCTCATTGATGGCGGACTCGGTGCCGACAGCCTGATCGGCGGCCTGGGCAACGACACCTACATCGTCGACAACCTCGGTGACACCATTACCGAAACCAGCACCCTGGCCAGCGAAATCGACGCGGTGTGGAGCTGGGTCAACTGGACCCTCGGCGCCAACCTGGAAAACCTGTTCCTCGCAGGCCCGGCCAATCTCAATGGCACAGGCAACGAACTGGCCAACTACATGATCGGCAACTCTGGCGCCAACGTCCTCGACGGCGGTCTGGGCGCTGACAAACTGATCGGTGGGCTGGGCAACGACACCTACATCGTCGACAACCTCGGCGATACAGTCACCGAAACCAGCACCCTGGCCGGTGAAATCGACACCGTGCGCTCATCCGTGGACTGGCGCCTGGGCGCCAACCTGGAAAACCTGGTGCTGACCGGCAACGCTATCAATGGTACCGGCAACGAGCTGAACAACAGCCTGACCGGCAACGCCGCAGCCAACACCCTGGACGGCGGCCTCGGCGCCGACACCATGATCGGTGGCGACGGCAGCGACACCTACTATGTCGACAACGTCGGCGACATCGTCATCGAGACCGACGCTTCGCTGACCGCACTCGACCGGGTGTTCTCGTCCATCGACTACACCCTCGTTGCCAACGTCGAGAACCTGACCCTCATGGGTTCGGCCAACCTCAACGGCACCGGCAACTCGGTCAACAACACCCTGACCGGCAACGCTGGCGCCAACATCCTTGACGGTGGCCTGGGCGCCGACAGCCTGATCGGCGGCCTGGGCAGCGACACCTACATCGTCGACAATCTCGGCGATACCATCACCGAAACCAGCACCCTGGCCGGCGAGATCGATTCCGTGTGGAGCTGGGTCAACTGGACTCTGGGCGCCAACCTGGAAAACCTGTTCCTCGCAGGCACCGCCAATCTCAATGGTGTCGGCAACGGCCTGAACAACTATCTGATCGGCAACAGCGGCAACAACGTACTCAGCGGCGGTGCCGGCGACGACACCCTCGACGGTGGCATCGGTGCCGATGCCATGGTCGGAGGCGACGGCAACGACAGCTATTACGTCGACAACGTTGGCGATCTGGTAATCGAAACCGATACCTCGCCAAACGCCATTGACCGCGTATTCTCGTCCATCAACTACACCCTAGGCGCCAATCTCGAGAATCTCACGCTCCTCGGTTCCGCCAACCTCAACGGCACCGGTAATGCGGCCAATAACGTGATCACCGGTAACGAGGGTGCCAACGTCCTCGATGGCGGTCTCGGGTCGGACACCCTGATCGGCGGGCTGGGCAATGACACCTACATCGTCGACGGCATCGACGACATCATTCGCGAAACCAGTACCCTGGCCGGTGAAATCGACACCGTGCGCGCTTCAGTCGACTGGACGCTAGGCGCCAACCTGGAAAACCTGGTGCTGACTGGCAATGCGATGAGGGGCACCGGCAACGATCTGAACAACGTGCTGATCGGCAACAGTGAAAACAACACGCTGAACGGTGGGGCCGGTGACGACATTCTCGACGGAGGACTGGGCCAGGACCTGATGAGAGGCGGCGCCGGTTCGGACACCTACTACGTGGATGACGACTTTGACTTTGTCATGGACATGGGCGGTTCGGCCAGCGACGTCGATCAGGTGATCTCGACGATCAGCTATACCCTTGTCGGTGGTATCGAGAACCTGACCCTGGCAGGAACCGCCAACCTGAACGGCACCGGCAATGATCAAGACAACGTGATCAATGGCAACGCCGCTAACAACACGCTCGACGGCGGTGCCGGTGTCGATACCCTGATCGGTGGTGCCGGTGATGACATCTACATTGTGGATAATTCTCAGGACGTTGTGATCGAACAGATCGGCGAGGGTCACGACCTGATCCGAACCAATACCAGCTACACCCTTTCAGCCAACATCGAAGACCTGACGATGATCGGTGACGCCAATTCGGTGTTGACCGGCAACGCATTGAACAACGTGATCAGGGGCAATTCCGCGACCAACAACATCGACGGCGGTCTGGGCGCGGACACCATGATCGGCGGCGGCGGCCACGACACCTACATCGTGGACAACATCAACGATATCGTGATTGAACTTGCCGATGAAGGTATCGACACCGTCAACATCAGTGTCGACTACACGCTGACGGCCAACGTCGAAGACGGCCAGATGCTTGGCAACGCCAACCTGAACCTGACCGGCAATGCCTTGGATAACGTCTTGCACGGCAACAGCGGCAACAACATCCTGTCGGGTGGGCTCGGTGCCGATCGCATGATCGGCGAGGGCGGCGACGATATCTATATCGTCGATAACGTCAATGATCTCGTCTTTGAATCGCCACTCAATGGCGGCCACGACCTGATTCAGACCTGGGTCGACTACGGCCTTTCGGACAACGTCGAAGACGGCGTATTGCTCGGCAATGCGGACCTCACCCTGAGCGGCAACAATCTCGATAACGTCCTCACCGGCAACTCCGGCAATAACACACTCATGGGCTTTGGCGGCACCAACCAACTGTTCGGCGCAGAAGGTAACGACACACTGTTCGGTGGGTGGGGAAGCAACACACTGACCGGTGGTACTGGGTCCGACACGTTTACCTTCAATAACTGGATCACCTTGGGACCGGAAATGGGCATGGGCCCGGCCGACTCACAGAACATCATTACCGATTTCAGCGCGCTTGATGGTGACAAGATCGACTTCTCCGGCTACGACATGGATCCGCTGACCCTCGGTGTACAGCACATGACTTTCATCGGTTCCAATGAGTTCACCGGTGCCGGTCAACTGCGTTTCGTGGATCAGGTGCTTCTCGGCAACGTAAGCGGTGACCTCGGCGCTGACTTCCAGGTGCAACTGCTGGGTGTCCATACTCTCAGCGCGAACGATGTGCTGGTCTGACCCCTTGGATCCTTGAACGGACAGATAGACACAAATGAAAACACCCCGCCTTGGCGGGGTGTTTTTTTAACTGTCTCTAGGACAACAGACCCAGCTCTTTGGCCCGGGCCACTGCCTGTGTTCGTCGCTCGACACCCAGCTTGCTGTTGATATGGCTGGCGTGGGTCTTCACGGTATGCAACGAAATGAACAGTTGCTCGCTGATCTCCTGATTCGAACAGCCCTGGGCGATCAGCCGTAACACGGCCAACTCGCGACTGCTGAGTTGTTCGGTCGCGGCCTGTTCCAGGACCGGGCGAGCCATCGGTTGTGGAAGAAGCTCAAGCAGTTGCTGACTGACGGCAGCCGGGGTGCTCGTTACCAACTGCCCACGCAACCAGTCCGGGTGCTGACTGACGAGCGCGCCGAACGGCTGCACGACCCCACCCGCCGCAGACTCCAGCGCCAGACTCAATGCCTTGCGCGCTTCCGGCTCCCTTCCATCCGCCAGCAACAATGCCACTTTCTGCGTCAGCGCCATCACGCTGAGCAATTGGCGGCCGGTCTGCTGGCCATTTTCATGCAGCACATTCAAACGCCCTTCGGCGAGCATCGGATGCCCCTGAATCACATCGAGCAGCGCCTGTTGCAGTTCAACATGCAAGGGCAATTGCGGATGAAATTCAGGAGGTGCGGCGGCACGTTCTCCGGTGTAGGTCTGCCCCAGTCGGGCCAACCACGCCTCGGCCAGATCGGTACGCCCCTGGGCAAGCCAGAGTTCGCATTTGACCAGGGTGATCATTGCCAGGTAGTAGATCGGCGGAACATCCCAGATGTGCATCAATCGTTCGGCTTCGGCGAGTTCGGCGAACGCCTTGGCAAATTCGCCACCACTGCCGTCCAGGCGAGCGACCACGCAGTGGCCGATCAAGACGCTGATATCACGACACGCGCGCGCCTCACCGATCCCGATCAACAGCCGCGCACGCGCGGCCTGCGGCTGCAAACGCATGGCCAACAGAAAACCTTCATACAGCGTCAGCCGTGCGCGTACCGCGTACAGACGCTGTGGAGACAAACCGCGCAAGCGTTCCAGCCCCTGATGCACTTCATCCAGCGCGCGCAGGATTTCGCCGCGTGACTGCAATACTCGAGCGCGGTCGTAATGCGCCAACGCTTCGAACAACGGATTGCCGACCCGCTGCGCCAGCTCAAGAGACTCGCGATTCAACCCCCGTGCACGCCACAGATCGCCGTCGGCAATCGCCAGGTTGGACAGTGTCGAAAGACACATCAAACGCTGGCCATAACGTTTGGCCGGCAGGCTTTCCAGCGCTTCGCTGCAATACTTCAGCGTCAATTCGCGATGACCGCGACCTCGCGCGATGATGCCGCTGAGTGCCAGCCATTGGGCCAGCATCGATTTCTGTGCAGTGGCCGAAGGCGCCGGCAGAAAACGGCTCAGGTGGCTGGCAAGTTCTTCGGCGGCATCCAGTTGGCAGGCCAGCCCCAGCGCCCAGCTGTACAGCACGATCAGACGCGGCGTGCTGATCAGCAGGCTGTCGGGCAGGTCCATTTTCCAGCGCAGCAGCATGCCGACGTTCTGCTCGGCCAGCAGTTGTTCCTCGGACAGGTTCTGCACCAGGTTCGCCGCGACATCGAGATGTCCGGCACGCAACGCCTGCTCCACCGCCTCATCGAGCAAGCCCTGTGCATTGAACCAGCGACAGGCGCGCAGATGCAGCGTGGCGGTCGGCACCACGGCTTGAGCCACCGGCCGGCTGCGCAACAGATCGGAAAACAGATGGTGATAACGATACCAGTGACCATGCTCGTCGAGCGGCACCAGAAACACTTGGTGAGCCGAGAGAAAACGCAGGATTTCAGCACTGTCATGGGCATCGCGCACCGCGTTGCACAACTCGCTGCAAAAGCGCTCCTGCGGGGCGGTTTCATAGAGAAAGGCCTGAACCTCGGCGGGCAGGCAGTCGATGACCTCTTCCAGCAGGTAATCGCGAATCAGCCCTTCCCCGCCGTTCAGTGCTTGAGGCAAGGCCATGTCACTGCCTGCCTCGGCAGCGGCCAGCAACCAGAAACGCAGCCCGGCCACCCAGCCTTCGCTACGTTGAATCAGGTTTTCAAGGGCTTCGCCGCGCAGCGAGCTGCTGTGACGATCAAGCAGGGCCAGGGCTTCGTCGTGGGTCAGTCGCAAATCCTGTTCATGCAGTTCGAGCAATTGTCGCGACAGGCGCAGACGAGCCAGATGCCAGTCCGGCCGCTGGCGGCTGGTAACCATGACCAGCAAGCCATCGGGCAGGTGATTGAGGAAAAATTGCAGGCAGCGGTCAAGTACCGGTCCTTGGGCGAGGTGGTAATCGTCCAGCACCAATAACAGCGGCGAGGTCGGTTGCAGGTGCAATGCCAGCTCATCGAGCAAACCGTCGAGCCATTCTTCGAAGGCGAACGGCTGATGACGCTGGCGCATTTTCAACAGGCCGAGTGCGCGGCTGCCAAGTTCCGGGAAGTAGTCCTGCAGGCCTTCGAGCAGGCGCTCGAGAAAGCGCCCCGGATCACTGTCCCGGGCGCTCAGTCCCAGCCACAGACTTTGCCAATGACCCGGCAGGCTTTGACAGAACTCCACGGCCAGCGAACTCTTGCCAAACCCGGCCGGGGCGCAGACCAGCAACAGACGTCCACCGAGCCCGGCTCGCAGGCGCTCGCAAAGGCGTGGTCGCAAGACGTATCCGTCCGGCAGCGGAGGACGGAAAAAACGTCCGTCCAGTGCCGCGACGGCAACGCTTGCGGGACCCGGAAGTGGGGACAGATCAGTCATGGCCGGCTCTTGTTCGAATGGCTGTTGGCGGCGTAGCAGATGTCCGCAGACTAGCCTTAAACGAAGAGGGATTGAAGGTTATTGCAACAAATGACTACAAAAAGACTACAAGCAAACATGTCGAACTTCAGTGACAGATCTCCCGGATCCAGCTCCGATGTCGGAGGCGTAATCACCACCTCCGAATACGGGCGGCAACTTCCGCCCGCCGTGGCGAAGTCCGAAAAATGCAGATCACAGTTGTGCCTGGATGCTTCGAGTGACCGATCTGGCAAGCTGCTCATAACCTGCTTCGGTGTAGTGAACGTCAGTATCCGACTCACGCAGATTGTCCGAAAGTGCCGCCGACACGGCTTCCAGATCGTTTATCGGGATCCCCATCCGCTTCATCACATCCGCGGCGGCTCGATTATATCGGCCGACATCGTCACTGTTGCGGCCAGGTTCCTGCGCAGGTACGACGGTCACACTCTGAAAGATCACCTTCGCCCCTGTGGCTTTGAGTTTTGTCGCGATCTGCGCAAGGTTGATTGCATACTGATCCAGCGGAACGGCAATCGAGCCGTTGATCTTGTCACGGTTTTCCTGTGTGACGGGGCCAGGACGTCGATAGCACAGATCCCACAGACCAAAGTTGAAACTGATCACATCCCATTTGCCACCCTCGAGCCAGGCGTCGAGGTTCTTGAGGCCATTGGTCGAATCCTGAGCGTTGCCGATGTTGTGGACAACTTCGGCCTCTGCGGCCAGCGACTTCGTGACATAGGGTGTATAGCCGATCGAAATGGAGTCGCCGATGATCAGTACGCGAGGTTTGTCGTGTGAGCCGGCATGACTGCTACCGATGACAAAAAATGAAGAGAGTATCAGGGCCTTGATGAATGAACGCTTGAGCACGAGTGGCCGTCCGTAGATTTCAGTCGCGACAGTCTACCTTCAGATTACGTCAGAACAAGGCACTTGAGGGGCAGCCGATAAAAAACGCCCCGAACCAGTCGGGGCGTTTTTTCGAGGATGCGGCCTCGGGTTACAGCTTAGCGGATACCGTCCTGGCCCAGGTTGCCAGGCTGGAATTCGCTTTTGGTGGCAGAGAACCCGAAGTCATAAGCCTGTTTCTCTTCGTTCTTCATGCCCAGTGCCAGATAGCGACCCGATTGCAGGTCGTACAGGGTTTCCAGCGCGTACCACGGCACTTGCTTGTCGTAGTAGTCCTCGGCATGGGCCTCGGCGACGCGCCACAGCTGACCACGACCGTCGTAATGGTCGATGACGGCGGCCTGCCAGGTATCTTCATCGATGAAGAAGTCACGTTTGGCGTAGATGTGACGCTGACCCGGTTTCAGGGTTGCCACCACATGCCAGACGCGACGCAGCTCGTAACGGGCCAGGTCCTGGTTGATGTGGCCGGCCTTGATGATGTCGGCGTACTTCAGCGTCGGCGAATCGATCTTGTAGCTGTTGTTGGCAATGTACATCTCTTTCTTGCCTTCCAGCTTCCAGTCATAACGATCCGGTGCACCGTTGTACATGTCGAGGTTGTCGGAGGTACGCAGGCCGTCCGCCGCAGTACCCGGACCGTCATAGGACACTTGCGGTGCCTGACGCACACGACGCTGACCGGTCGCATAAACCCAGGCCTTGCGCGGCTCCTTCACCTGGTCGAGGGTCTCGTGCACCAGCAGCACGGTACCTGCCAGACGAGCCGGTGCGGTCACTTTCTGCTTGAAGTAGAACAGCACGTTGCCCGGGTTGGCCGGATCGTAGTCCTTCATCTTGTCGCGGAACACGAACTGGTCCTGGAAATACACCAGGCTGAACGAGCCGTTGGTCTGCGGCGTCGCCTGAGTCACCAGACGGGTCACGCTGCCACCGCGATAGCGGGTGATGTGGTTCCAGATGACTTCCAGACCGTCTTTCGGGATCGGGAACGGGATGGCGGTCTGGAAGTTTTCCAGACCGTTACCCCCGGCCACCAGCGTGGTGGTCGTTGCGTTTTTCTTGATGGCGGCGAACACGTCATCCGGCACGGTAGCACCGCGATGGGACGGGTAGACCGGCATTTTGAAGGTGTCCGGGTAACGCTTGAACATCGCGTACTGGCCCGGTGCAAGCTTGTCCTTGTACTGGTCGACGTTCTGCGCGGTGATGGTGAACAGCGGTTTCTCACTGCCGTACGGATCGGACAGGAAGCCTTTGCTGTCGACCGTGCCGGCATTCTTCGCCAGCGGCTTCCAGGCCGGGATCGAACCGTCGGCGTTGCCCGCCATCTCGGCGCCCATCGGGGTCAGGCTCTTGCCCAGTTTGTCGGCTTCGGCGGCAGGGACCGCCGCCATTACGCTGGTGGCCAGCAGCGAAAGCCCCAGAACACCGGCGTGGAACAGACTCTTTGTTATTTTCATGTGTTTGTTCGTCCTGAAAAAACTGTACTTAGAAGTTCACGCCAACACTGAGGGCAACGAAGTCGCGATCATCCACCGTGCTGTATTCGCCACCAAAGAAGTTGGTGTAGGCCAGGCTTGCGGTGTAGGTGTTCTGGTATTCGGCATCCAGCCCGAGGCTGATGGCCTTGCGGCCTTCCTCGAAGTTGCCGCCAGGGCCCGGGGAGTAACCCTTGACGTCGTGAGACCAGGCCACGTTCGGCTTCAGGTTCACACCGGCGAACACGTCGCTGTAATCCCAGATGGCACGAGCGCGATAGCCCCAGGACGTGGCGGTGGTGAACCCGTTGTTGTCGCAATTGCTGGAGCGGTTGCTGGTCGAAGCGCCAGGACCGGCACCGTTGATGGTCGAGGTGTTGAGGATCTGCGAGCAGGTGTTCAGACCGCCAGTGGACGGCAGTTCACCCGGACCGAAGACCGGATCGCGGCCGTAGCGGGCCTCGGATTTGCTCTCCAGCCCGCCGACGTGGGTCACACCGACTTCACCCACCAGGGTCAGGCGGTTGGCGCCCATGACCTGATCGAAGAAGTGCGTCAGGGTGGTCTGCAGTTGAGTGATTTCCTTGCGGTTGTAACCGTGCAGGTCCTGGCCCGGAACGCCATTGAGGATCGACGCGTTGGTCAGTGCACCGCCCAATGGACGCACACCGGCGAACAGGATATCCGTGGAGTTCAGTTGCACCGGTGCGTTCGGTCGGTAGCTGATCTCACCGCTCCACGCCGTACCGGTAGGCAGGGTGGTGGAGAAACTCAGACCGTACAGACGAATGTCCTCTGGATACTCGATGAAATACTCGGAGTTACCCGCCACCACCAGAGGGCCCAATGCCTGGAACGGGCCCGGGAGCGCCTTGACGCCGTTATAGATCGACTGTGGCGCGCCGGTTGCGCTGAAGATCGGCGCACGGCTGTGGTAGTTCATGAAATAGGCACCGAACTCGGTGGCCAGCGGATCGAACATGTACTTGGCCGAAACACCCCACTGCCCGCTGTCCCGAGCGTTGCGGTTCGGCGAACGGCGCACCAGCACGCCTTCTTCGTTGACGTCGACATTGGCGGCCGCCAGCGGGCCGAGGGCAACGCCCGGAATGGTCGAGCGCTTGTTCAGCACGCGCAGGTTGTCGTCGCAGCCGGTGGTGACGATGTCAGGCTGGGAGAAGAACGTGCCGCAGTTGTCGGTCACGGTCTTCTGCCAGTCGATCTGATAGAAACCTTCGGCGGACAGGTTTTCGGTGATGCTCTGGGACACGTAGAACATGTTGACCGGAATCAGGCCTTCCTTGATCTCGGCCCCCGGACGGCGGAACGCGGAAACATCGATCGGGTTGATCGAGTTGATGCCGCCACCGATGAAGGTACTTTCACCCCAGTTCACCACCTGCTTGCCCAGACGCACCGAGCCCGGCTCATCGGCAATGGCGTAGTTGTGGTAGATGAAGGCGTCAAGGATCTGCCCGCCCGAAGATCGTGCAGCCACGTCGCGGTTATGGTTGCTGACGTCCTTGTATTCCAGGTCCTGGTTCTGCAACGCGAAGTCGTACCAGTATTTGCCCCGGACGAAGACACCGGTATCGCCATATTTCAATTCGAGGTCATGGATGCCCTTGAAGATCTTCGAGAACGCTTGCCCGCTCTTGAAGTTCAAGTGACCGTCGTCAGAGGTCTGGGACAGGCCCCTGCCGCCGTTGTTGACACCAATAAGGTCCTTGTTCGGCTGCTGGGTCGAAATACTCATGCCCAGGGAGAGCGAGGAGTCGAACTGGCCTTCGATTTCACCGACGTTGAAACTGACGCCGAATGCGGGCCCGGCGAGCGTGGAGGCAAGACTGACCGCCAGAGGCAGTTTCGCCCGGCGCCAGAACTGGTTTACTGAGGTCATCGACGCTACTCCATGTGCATTATTGTTATGGCAGTGAGTACTTTTAAAAACGCCTGAAGGACCGGGCGCCAGAGGCCTCCCGAAATCGCTTCAATGTTGCATTGCCCCGTTCTTAAAAATCCTTGAGCGGACTATAGCCAGCAGGTGGTACTGCTTGATCCCTCTAAAGTGTGATTTGCAGCTGCCGGCCACTCTGGAACAGTCCTTTCGCCAGTCCGACACATGTCGGCACGGCAAGGATGGCTGAAAATTCGGATTTCACAAGCCAAGCGCTTGCTTGGTGGGTCTGGCGCGCCGTTTTCGGCGCGCCAGCGGACGCTCAGAGGGTCGAGAGGAAGGTGCTGTTGTTGGCCTGCCATTCAGTGATGTCGAGGCGGATGCGCTTCTTGTCGAGCTTGCCGACACTGGTCTTGGGAATTTCCGTAACAAGGGCGATCTGGCTTGGAATCGCCCACTTGCTCAGGTGCCCCAGTTCCACGAACGGCTTGAGGTGTTCCTTGAGCTCACGAGCCCCGATGGCATGCCCTTCGCGGATCACCAGCAAGGCAAACGGACGCTCACCCCACTGCGGATCGGCGATGCCCACCACTGCTACTTCACGTACCGCCACATGGCGGCTGATCAGGTCTTCGAGGTCCAGCGAGGAGATCCACTCGCCGCCGGTCTTGATCACATCCTTGATCCGGTCGCGGATATCGATCACGCCCATGCTGTCGAGTGTCGCGACGTCGCCGGTGTGCAGCCAGCCGCCGGCCCACAGCTCGGCGCCCTTCTGCGGTTCGTTGAAGTAGCCTTCGGTCAGCCATGGCGCGCGCAGTACCAGTTCGCCCTGGGTCTCGCCGTCCGCCGGGAGGAAATGGCCCTCGGTGTCGACGATCGCCGCTTCGACCAATGGCCCCGGCACGCCGGCCTTGATCCGGTAGGTGGTGCGCTCGTCTTCGGTGCCCGCCATCAACTCGTCGTTCAGATGTGCGCACGACACCAATGGCCCGGTTTCCGACATGCCATAGGCTGCCGTGAGCTGAATGCCCCGGGCCTTGGCCGCTTCATACAGGGAGCGGTTCAGCGCACTGCCGCCGATGACGATTTTCCAGCCGCCGAAATCGGTGCCTTGCGCGCCCTTGGCGTTGAGCACCATTTGCAGGATGGTCGGCACGCAATGGGAGAACGTGACCTTCTCCTTGCGCCACAGCTCGACCAGGAATTCCGGGTCGTAACGCCCCGGATAAACCTGCTTGAGCCCGAGCATGGTCGCTACATACGGAAGGCCCCACGCATGCACGTGGAACATCGGGGTGATCGGCATATACACATCGTTGGTGCCCAGCAGGCGCACGCTGTCGATGGCGCCCATGATGGTCGACACGCCCATGGTGTGCAGCACCAGTTGCCGATGGGTGAAATACACGCCTTTCGGATTGCCGGTGGTGCCCGTGGTGTAGAACGTGGTGGCGACCGAGTTCTCGTCGAAATCCTGAAAGTCGTACTGGGGACTGGCGGCCGACAGCAGTTGCTCGTACTCGCCCACCAGATTCGGCAGATCGGCGGTTTTTTCCGGCAGATCGGTCAGCAGCAGGGTTTTCTCCACCGTGGTCAGGTGCGGCGCGATGGCCTGGTACAGCCCGACGAACTCACTGTTGACCAGCACGAAACGGTCCTCGGCGTGGTTCATGGTGTAGAGGATCTGTTCCGGCGACAGCCGTACGTTGATGGTGTGAATCACCGCGCCAATCATCGGAATCGCAAACATGCACTCGAGGTAGCGATGGCTGTCCCAGTCCATCACCGCCACGGTGTCACCGGCCTTGACCCCGGCCGCCGTCAGTACGTTGGCCAGTCGCGCGACCCGCTCGATCAGGGTCGGATAGCTGTAGCGCAGCTGGTCACGGTAGATGATCTCGCGGGTTTTCTCGTAACGGGCGCCTGACATCAGCAGCCGTTTAATCAGCAGTGGATACTGGTAGGCCCCTTCGGCGGGCGGAATAACGCGAGTCTGCAACATAAGAATCCCTTTTCTGACTGCACGGTGTTGGCGTTGGAGTTTTGTACTCTAGAACCCTTATACGCCAGCCAAATCAGCCAAAGGAATGATTTGCAGAGCCGTACAAATGCTAGCTTTGCGCCAGCATTTGCCGGTATTCGTCACCGCTCAGGCCATTTGCCCTACAGACGCTTCGGAAGGCGTTCGTGGGAAAACCACCGCCGCGAGGAAAGTCAAAGCGCCAAAACCGGCCAGAATCAGGTAAAGCCCCACAAACCCATGGCGCGGTTCGACATAGGCAATCAGCGGAATCGCCGTCGCACTGGCACCGAACGATAAACAGTAACGCAGGGCAAATACCCGTGACTGCCATTGCGGCGCGACGAAATTGGCGACCATCGAATCGTTCACCGTCACCTGACCGAACACCACAAACATGAATGCCGCCCCAACGGCGATCACCGCCCAGCCATCGACATAAGCCAGCGCGAACAGTAACGGCGCCTGGCACAACGTCAGCACGATAAACGGCCATTTCAGGCTGACGCGGTGCAACACCCGACCGATGCTCAACTGCGCAATCGCACCGAAGGCGTAAGCCAGGCTCACCACCACACCGAGGGTCTGCGGCGAGGCGAACAGGTCATGCAAGCGCTCCTGAAACAGTTTTGGATAGGTCATGGTGGTGGCGTTGAACACCACCCCGCCGGTGGCCGTGGCCAAGGCCAGCACGCCGAACACCATGGCCATCGAAATCCGCTGGCCGCCGGCGCCCTTGAGCGCGGTGTGCGGACGCTTGGGGATCGGCTCCTCGCGCACCTGCAAGGCAAAACCGATCCCCAGCACGATGGCCACGGCACCCGGAATCAGGAACGCCGAACGCCAGCCGAACTGCGCCACCAGCAGACCGGTGATCAGCGCCGAGAACGCCACGCCAAGATTGCCCCACATGCCGTTGATGCCGATTTCGCGGCCACGATTTTGCGCATAGGCCACCAGCATCGCCGTGCCGACCGGGTGATAGATCGCAGCAAAAATGCCGATCAGGGTCAGGCCGATCACCAGCATCGTCGGGCTGTTACTGAAGCCGGTAACGATCGCCGAACCACCGATGCCGAAGAAAAACACCAGCATCATCCGTCGCCGGCTCCAGTGATCGCCGAGCCAGCCGGCCGGTAGCGAACAGGCGCCGAACGCGATGAAACCGCCCAGCGACAGGCCGATCAGCGCGGCGTAGTCGAGGGCGAAGGCCTGGGTCATGCCGAGCACGGCGGCGGGGAAAATCAGCATGAACATGTGATCGATCACATGGGCTGCGTTGATGTAGCGGATGACATTTCTGGATTGATTCATCGCGGCACGCTTTTCTTTTTATGAACAGGAAGGGTGTGAGCGCCTATGCTAAGTTGGCAAAAAAGCGCATTCCTGCCATTCAAGTCAGCGAACCGGACATGTTGATCAGCCATTTCGAACACGGCCCGGTGAGCGCCTACCCCCGGGATTACCTGGACGGCGCGCACCAGCCATTGCACCTGCATCGCGAGGCGCAGTTGCTGTATGCGGTGAGCGGGGTCATGCGGGTGGTCACGGCACAAGGTGCTTGGGTGATTCCACCGACCCGCGCGGTGTGGATCCCACCGCAGATCGGCCACGAGATCTTCATGTCCGGCGATGTGCAGATGCGTTCATTGTTCATCGCCCCCGAGCTGTCGCCCGCCAGCCTGCAACATTGTTGCGTGCTGGCCGTGACGCCGTTGCTGCGCGAACTGATTCTGCGCGCGGTGCAGGGCCCGCCCCACGCCGACAACCCGCTGATCCAGCAATTGATGCTGGAGGAGCTGGCCGGCCTCGAAAACCTGCCGCTGCACATTCCCATGCCCAGCGACCGGCGCCTGCAAAACATTTGCCTGGCGCTGCTGCGCGAGCCTGATCATCCCAACACCCTGGAAGACTGGGCGCAGCAGGTCGGCGCCAGCTCACGCACACTGGCGCGGCTGTTCCAGCAACAACTGAAGATGAATTTCAATGCCTGGCGCCAGCAATTGCGCCTGATGGAAGCCCTGCCCCGCCTGCTCGCCGGGGACAGCGTGCAGAGCGTGGCGCGGGATCTGGGTTACGGCAGCGCGCGGGCGTTCAGCGCAATGTTTCGCCGTTTGCTCGGGGACAATCCCCGGGAGTACCTCAACGCCCTGAATCAGCTCAGTTCGATCAATGCATCTCGGTGAACGCGAGTTTCACGCCGATGGCGATCAGCACGGCGCCCATGGTGCGGTCGAACCAGTGGCCCATGCGGGCGAAACCAGCGCGCACGCGCTGCTGGCTGAACAGCATTGCCACCAGGCAGAACCAGGTTGCGGTCGCGACGGCCAGATAAATCCCGTAGCCGGCCTGCACCGCCAGTGGCGTATGCGGGTTGATCACCACCGTGAACAGCGACAGGAAAAACAGCGTGGCTTTCGGGTTCAGACCATTGGTCACGAAGCCTGAAGTGAAGGCGCCACGGGCGGTGCGTTCGCCGGCCTCTTTGTGCAGGTCGTCAGTCACGGTCTTGGCGGGTTGCGCGCGCAGGGCCTTGTAGCCGATGTACAGCAGGTAAGCGGCGGCGGCCCATTTCAAAGCGTTGAACAGCACGATCGATTGGGAAACGATCAGGCCGATGCCCAGCAGCGAATAACCGACGTGCAGGAAAATCGCCGTGCCCACACCCAGCGCGGTCCAGGTCCCGGCGCGCCGACCGTGGGTCACGCTTTCGCGCACCACCACGGCGAAATCAGGACCGGGGCTGGCGACGGCCAACAGGTGGATCAGGGCAACGGTCAAGAATTCGGTCCAGTACATGGGGGCTCCTTTCGGCCAAGCGTAACGAGTTGTTTCATCTGGTAGGCTCGGCAGATTACGCCTTCCCTTCAAAGCACAACAGGTACAGTTGATGACGAACGCCCACCGCGCCGTATTCCTCGATCACCCGTCGCTGGATCTTGGCGATCTCGACTTGAGCCCTTTGCGCGACTGCTTCAGCGATCTGCAACTGTTCGCCCAGACGTTGCCTGCGCAGGTTGCCGAACGCCTGCAAGGGGCGACCGTGGCGATCAGCAACAAGGTCCTGATCGACGCCGCCGCCATGGCCGCCAACCCACAGCTGAAGCTGATCCTGATCACCGCCACCGGCACCAACAACGTCGATCTGGCCGCCGCCCGCGCCCATGGGATCACCGTGTGCAACTGCCAGGGTTACGGCACGCCATCGGTGGCGCAACACACGATCATGCTGCTGCTCAACCTCGCCACGCGGCTGGCCGATTATCAAAAAGCCGTCGGTGAAGGACGCTGGCAAGAGGCCAAACAGTTCTGTCTGCTGGATTATCCGATCGTTGAGCTGGAGGGCAAAACCCTCGGCCTGCTCGGGCATGGCGAACTGGGCGGCGCAGTGGCGCGTCTGGCCGAAGCCTTTGGCATGCGCGTGTTGCTGGGGCAGATTCCGGGACGTCCGGCCCGTACGGATCGCTTGCCGCTGGAGGAGCTGTTGCCACAGATCGACGCCCTCACCCTGCACTGCCCGCTCAATGAACACACCCGCCACTTCATCGGTGCCCGCGAGCTGGCGTCGATGAAACCGGGTGCTTTCGTGGTCAACACCGCCCGTGGCGGGCTGATTGACGAACAAGCATTGGCCGATGCACTGCGCAATGGTCATCTGGGTGGCGCGGCGACCGATGTATTGAGCGTCGAACCGCCAACCCAGGGCAATCCGCTGCTGGCCGCCGACATCCCGCGCCTGATCGTCACCCCGCACAACGCCTGGGGCAGCCGCGAAGCACGGCAGCGAATCGTCGGCCAACTGGTGGAAAACACCCAGGCGTTCTACAGCGGTAAGGCGCTGCGGGTCGTCAGTTGATAAACTGCGGCACTTTTTTTCACAGGAGCAGTTATGGATCCGCGCAGTGAAGTACTGCTTCGTCAGGTCGAGTTATTCCAGGGCTCGCTGTTGTTGGCCGGTCTGCCGGCCGATGACTTGCTCGGGCGCCTGCCCGACGCCTTCGGCTGGTGCTGGCATGCGGGTGACCAGGCGGCGCTCGACGCGCGCTTCGAAGGTCGCAGCCATTTCGGCGTGAATGTGCCGGAGCGCGAATTCGACGGCGCCGTGGTGTTCCTGCCCAAGTCCAAGGATTTGACCGACTACGTCCTCAATGCCGTGGCTTCACGTCTGGCCGGGCGTGAGGTGTTTCTGGTCGGGGAAAAGCGCAGCGGCATCGAAGGCGCGTCCAAGCAACTCAACCCGTTCGGCAAGCCGCGCAAACTCGACAGCGCACGCCATTGCCAACTGTGGCAAGTGACGGTGGCCAACGCTCCAGAAGCCAAATCCCTGGAAAGCCTGGCCCAGACTTATGAGCTGCCACTGGCCGAGGGACCGCTGAAAGTCATCAGCCTGCCGGGCGTCTTCAGCCATGGCCGACTGGATCGCGGCAGTGCCTTGCTGCTGGAACACCTGGACAAACTGCCGAGCGGTCATTTGCTGGATTTCGGTTGCGGTGCCGGGGTGCTCGGTGCGGCGGTCAAGCGTCGTTACCCGCACAATCAGGTCACGTTGCTCGACGTTGATGCCTTCGCTGCCGCCAGCAGCCGGTTGACCCTGGCGGCCAACGGCCTGGAAGCCGAGGTGCTGACCGGTGACGGTATCGATGCCGCGCCGATGGGCCTGAATGCGATTCTGAGCAACCCGCCGTTCCATGTCGGCGTTCACACCGACTATTTCGCGACCGAGAACTTGCTGCGAAAAGCGGCGAAACATCTGAAAAACGGCGGCGAACTGCGGCTGGTGGCGAACAGCTTCCTGAAGTATCAACCGCTGATCGAAGAACATCTTGGCGTGTGTGCGATCAAGGCCGAAGGCAATGGTTTCCGGATTTACCGGGCCAAGCGCGGCTGAAAATTAGCACTTGCCGAATGGATTCTGCCTAGGCAGAATCCGCTCCGTCCTAGGGGAGTAGTCTCCCACGAGCGCCATGCTCGTCCGGCATACGTCAACATACTTGATCCTCAGATCATGGCGTATGCGACCCAAGCGTCCGCAGCAGACGGATCGCAGGGTTTGACAAGACCTATGACACGCACACCTTACCCGGGGCGGGAAGGCTGTACGTGTCATAGCCGTGTCGACCCGCCCCTTAGGAAATCCTGATGCTGGACTCGTTACTCGTTCCCACCGCAATTGTTGCCCTGGCCGAAATCGGCGACAAGACGCAACTGCTCGCGCTGATTCTCGCCGCTCGCTTTCGCAAACCCTGGCCGATCATTGCCGGCATCGTCGCTGCGACCCTGGCCAACCACGCGGCAGCCGGTGCGGTAGGCGCCTGGTTCGGCAGTTTCTTCTCCGATGCTGTCCTGCACTGGATTCTCGCCGCAAGCTTCACCGCCACCGCCCTGTGGACGCTGGTGCCGGACAAGATGGACGACGACGAAGCCAGCACCGCCCGCAAGTTCGGGCCGTTCCTGACCACCCTGATCGCCTTCTTCCTCGCGGAAATCGGTGACAAGACCCAGATCGCCACCGTGATGCTGGCTGCGCAATACCCGGAACTGTGGCTGGTGATCATCGGCACCACGCTCGGCATGTTGATTGCCAACGTACCGGTGGTTCTGGCGGGTAACTTTGCCGCAGACAAATTGCCATTGACCCTGATCCGTCGCCTCGCGGCTTCGGCGTTCATGATTCTGGCAATCGTCGCGGTGTACAAGGCGATACAGAGCAGCGGCTGGGTCTGATCCGGCGGACCGCTCCCATACTCAGTGTGGGAGCGGTCATTTGTTTCAGGACTTGGGCGCTTTTTCGTAGAGCGGCATGACCTTCGGAATCGCCGCCTGCAAGGCAGCCGTGCGGCTGCTGGAGGACGGGTGAGTGCTCATGAACTCCGGCGGTGCACCTTCGGACGCCTTGCTCATCTTGTTCCACAGGGTGATCGCGGCGTTCGGGTTGTAGCCGGCGCGGGCAGCCAATTCCAGACCGATCAGGTCGGCTTCGTTCTCATTGGCGCGGCTGTTGGGCAGTGTCATGCCGTAGTTGGCCACGGTATCGGCCAGCGCCAGGCTGTCCTGACCCAGACCGAGCAACGCGCCGGCGCCCTGCTTGGCCATTTCGATGCCATAGGCCTTGGACATCGCTTCACGACCGTGCTCGCGCAGGGCGTGGGCGATTTCATGGCCCATGACCGCGGCGATTTCATCGTCGGTGAGTTTCAGGCTATCGATCAGCCCGGTGTAGAAAATGATCTTGCCGCCAGGACCGCAGTTGGCGTTGAGCTCGTCACTCTTGATCAGGTTCACTTCCCACTGCCATTGCGCCGCATCCGGACGGAAGTTCGGCGCCTGGGCGATCAAGCGGTTGGCAATCGCCTGAACCCGCTTGGCTTCGTTGCTGGTCTTGTCCAGCACACCTTTGCTGGACGCCTCGCCAACGGTCTTCTGATAGGACTGGGCATACATCTGGTCGACCTCTTGCGAGGACAGCATGCTGAACATGTACTGCTTGCGCTCCACGCCCACGGCACCGCCGCTGGTGGTGTTGACCGACTGACAACCGGCCAGCAACAGCGCCGCGCTCAGTGCACTTACAACCAATGTCTTGTTCATTCAAAAGCTCCCTGAAAACCTGCCGCGTATCCTAGGCGGGTAATTGTATCGACGCCAGATACAACGGACGTGTTGCACCTGTTTTCAGAAGACGCCCGCCAGTCCTGCAGGAAAAAATTCACATTCTTCGGCAAGCCTGCTGCAGCAGCGTCGCACACTGATCCATTTGCGACATCCGGCCCTGATTGCATGCGTTTTGCCTCATGGCGCAACAGTGGCTGCCGATACAGCAGCGGCAGACGTCCTCTCGCGTGCGGAGCTCCCATGAAGTTCAAGTCGATCCAGTTTTCCGTGGCCGCCCTGGCCGGCGCCATCGTGCTCAGCGTAGTCGCTGCGCTGGTGCTGTATGCGCTGTTCTCCGGTGCCCGCACCCAGGAAATGGTCCAGCAACGGACTCAGGCCCAGTTCGAGCAAGTCATCGAACAGCGCCTGACCTCGCTGGCGCAGACCCAGGTCAGCCAGATCCAGCGCGAACTGGAAGCGCCGCTGCTGATTGCTGGCGGACTGGTGCGCGTCAACGCCCTGCTCGGCACACCGGGCACCGACGGCCAGCCACGCCTGAACGTCAGCCGCGAGCAACTGATCAGCCTGATCAAGGAAAACGTCGAGAAGAATCCGAAGATTCTCGGCACCTACATCGGCTGGGAAAAGAACGCACTGGACCACAATGACGCGGCCTACGTCGGCACTCAGGTTGTCGGGATCGATCCCGCCAACGGGCGCTTCCTGCCGTGGTGGTTTCGCAACGACGACGGCACCTTGGGCCTGGACAAACTGGTGGACGTTGACGACCAGAAAGTCCTGTCCACCGGCGTGCGCGCCAGCGAGTACTACCTGTGCTCGAAAGAAACCAGGAAATCCTGTGTGATCGATCCGGCCCCCTACAAGGTCGGCGACAAGATCGTCATGCTCGCCTCCTTCATTGAACCGATCATGCTCAACGGCACCTTCCAGGGCATCGTCGGCGCCGACCTGTCGGTGAACTTCATCCAGGAAATGCTGCTGGGCGCAAACCAGAAGCTCTACAGCGGCGCCGGGCAAATGGCCCTGATCGGCAGCAACGGCCGGATCGTCGCCTACACCCAGGACCCGAGCAAATTCGGCGAGAAGGTCAGCGACATTCTCGACGCCCAACAGATTGCCAACATGGCCAATCTCAAGCGCGGCGAAGTGACTTACACCATCAATAAAGAGCAAGGCCGGATCGAGTTGTACCTGCCGTTCGGCATCGGTCAGACCGACGCGCGCTGGACACTGATGCTGCAACTGCCACTGAACGCGGTGATGGCCGATCTGCAAAAGCTGCAAGGCGACCTCGACGCCCAGCGCAAATCCGACACTTTCGGCATGGCCATGGTCGGCCTGATCATTGCCGGCCTCGGCCTGCTGGTGATCTGGCTGGTGGGCCACGGCATCGCCCGTCCGCTGAAGCAAATGGTGACCATGCTCGATGACATCGCTCAGGGCGAAGGTGACCTGACCCGTCGTTTGACCAGTGATCGCAAAGACGAACTCGGTTCAATCGCCAAAGGCTTCAACACCTTCCTCGCCAAATTGCAGGGGATGATCACGCAGGTGGTAGCGTCGGTACAGAGCGTCAGCGATTCCTCGGAGCACACCGCGGACATCGCGATCCGGACCAATATCGGCATTCAGAAACAGATGGCCGAGATCGATCAGGTGGCCACCGCCGTGCAGGAAATGACCGCCACCGCCCAGGACGTCGCGCGCAACGCGACCCAGGCGGCACAAGCCGCCAGCCATGCCGATCAGGCGGCCAGTCAGGGCATGCAGATCGTGCGTGACACCTCCAACTCGATTGGCGTGCTGGCCGTGGAAATCGGCAAGGCCGTGGACGTGGTGCAGACCCTGGCCAAGGACAGCGAAAACATCAACGCGATCCTGATCGCCATTCGCGGGATCGCCGAGCAGACCAACCTGCTGGCCCTCAACGCCGCCATCGAAGCAGCACGTGCCGGTGAACAGGGTCGCGGGTTTGCCGTGGTGGCCGACGAGGTGCGCAACCTGGCGCAGAAGACCCAGAAAGCCACCGAAGAAATCCAGAGCATGATCCAGCAACTGCAGCAGGGCACCCGGGATGTGGTGCGGGTCATGGAAGACAGCCAGAACCGCACCGACGAAAGCGTGCAGCACGCGGCCAAGGCCGCCGAAGCGCTGGAGACCATCACCCAGGCGGTGTCGGTGATCAACGACATGAACACCCAGATCGCCAGCGCCGCCGAAGAACAGAGCGCAGTGGCCGACGACATCAACCGCAACGTGATCAATATCGGTCAGGTGGCGAACGAGGTGGCCGGTGGTGCGGATGAATCGAGTTCGGCCAGTGCGGACCTGACCAAACTGGCGGAGCAGCAGCGGCGGTTGATCAATCAGTTCAAGGTTTAAGAGCCACCCCCTCACCCCAGCCCTCTCCCGGAGGGAGAGGGAGCCGACCGAGCTGTCTTCCGTCATACATCGACCTGGTAAATAGTGTCGATTATGGATTCAGCAAAAAACTTTCAAGTCGGTGTATTTCTGCAATATATCTCGGTCAGTCCCCTCTCCCTCCGGGAGTGTATGTACCGGAGACATGGTGAACACATGTTCGGAGACATGGTGGACGGTTTTTAGATCCTCTTACCTGCCGTAACAATCTGCAAGTTCAAGTCGATTCGGGCGATACGATGTCTACTCCAGTAGACATCGTGGATGCCATCCTCCGCTGTTTCCCTGATCGCTATCGACAGCCCGTGAAATGCTTTTCCGATTGAGTATTCACGGTTCCTCCAGTAAATCTCGCCCTTCACCTGGACCTTTCTGACCACATCTCCGTCGGCGTATTCCGGCGCCATTTGCTGCTCCTGATACTCCCGAGGGCTGCTGCCGTAGCGAGTCGCCGGCACCTGCATATCCAGCGCTTGATGAGGACGTTTCTGGTTGTAGACATCACGCCAGATATCAAATGCCTGTTGTGCGCTGTTGAGGTCCGTGAAGTGCCGACCTTGCAGCACTTCACTCTTCAGGCTGCGGTGGAAACGCTCCAGTTTTCCCTGGGTCTGCGGATGATAAGGCCGGGAGTGACCTACCTTGATGCCCTGACCCATCAGCCAGACTTCCAGCGCGGTATAAACCCCAGTCTGGTCACCCCAGGGCGAACCGTTGTCCATCGTTATACGCAAAGGCAAGCCGTAACGCCGAAAGACCCGGATTAGATGCTCCTGGACGGTGTCGCGCTGCTCATTGGCGCACGCGGCGATACACATCGAAAACCGCGAATGATCGTCCAGTATCGTCAATGGATGGCAACGCCCCTGACTCAGGCTGAAATGGCCCTTGAAGTCCATCTGCCAGAGATCGTTGGGCGCTTCATGCTCGAACCGGATAAACGGTTTGATCTCAGCAGCCTTTGGATCAACGCGTGAATGACGCTGTAAAACTGCATGCACAGTACTGACGGAAGGCATCGCTAAACCTTTGTCTTCCAGCACGCGTTTGAGCTTGCGAGCGCCCCAAGCCGCGTACTCCTGACTCACGGTCAGAATCTGCTTCTCCACCTCGTCAGCACAACGTTTGGGGGACGTCTTCGGTCGTCGTGACTGATTGTTCAGCCCCTCGGCCCCTGATTTTTCAAACCTGCTGAGCCATTTGTAGGCAGTGCTTGGGCTGATGTTGAATCGACGGCAAAGCTGCCGAACATTGGCCCCTTCTTGCCGAGCCAAAAGCACGAATTCTGTACGTAGCTGCACGGTAGACACCTCTTCCCAAGACACAGGCCATCTCCTTCGCGATGAGCAATGTGTCTATTTAAAAGTGTCCACCATGTCTCCGAACACCTGTCCACCATGTCTCCGGTACATACAGGGAGAGGGTTAGGGTGAGGGGGGCTCTTGATCTGCTGCTAGGCCGGAGTCAGACACTCCGGCCCGTTGAGCTTCGGATCATTGACCAGGTTCGCCAGCACCCGCTCACGCAAGGCGGCGGGTTCGCTGGCGAGCAGGCCTTGCAGGACGTGCAGCGGCGTTTCCGGATCGAGCCATGCCGCCTGACCCGCCTCATCGAGAATCAACGGCCGGCGCTGACTGGCCGCCGACTGAGTGATCACCGCCGTGCTCAGCCACACCTGTTCCTGCACCGGATACGCCTCCCAGATCGCCGCAAAAAACAGCGAAGAACCTTCCCCCGGCGTCAGCCAGTACGGGTGCTTGCGCACATTTCCGCGCCATTCGTAAAACCCGTTGGCCGGCAGCAGGCAACGGCGCAGGCGCAGGGCTTCGCGGAACATTGGCTGTTCGGCAACGGTTTCAGCACGGGCATGGGCCGGGGTACGCGACAGATCAGTCAGCCACGGCGGCGTCAGGCCCCAGCGGGCACGGGCCAGGGTGCGCTGGCCATCAGATTCGGCGCGCAGCATCAACACCGAATCGTTGGGGGAAATGTTCCACTGCGCCTGCTGATCAGCGGGAAAACCTGGCAGCGCCGCGAAGTCGCGGTTCCAGCGAAACAGGGCATAACGTCCACACATGGGGCAGCACGACTCAAGAAAAAAACGAACGTCAGCCTAACAGACCAGCGTACCGGGGAAGCTCTCCGGTTCATCGCCGGGCAGCGGCAGCGCGGCATTGTACGCGCTGATCAGCTCGCGGGCGTATTCGGCCTGATCGTTCTCGACCGAAAGCCCCAGCAGGCCGAAGATCGGCAACTCGCCCGTGCCGCCGAGCAGATCACGCCCCACCAGATGCGCCTCGATGCCTTCGCTGGCGAGCATGCCCTTGAGCATTTCGCCTTCCATCAGGTTTTCCGGCTCGTAGATTCGCTGCATGGGCGCACCTCACTCGTTTTCGCTGAAGACTTCCAGAAACCAATCCTCTCCATGGACCTGCAGTACGAACGTAATGGGTCGGCAACACACCTGACAGTCTTCGATATAGGTCTGATCGCCCGCCGACAGATCCACGGTCGTCTCGACTTCCTCCCCACAGTACGGACATTCATACAGTGCGCTTTCCAGCATCGCGGTCTCCCGGGTGACTTGTGCGTATAATCGCCGGTCTATTTGCAGGGCTATTTTTGTCTGGCTACTTTTTCAGACCGTGCCCCGTTGGTTTTCGATCCAAACCTTTACTTACCCTAGCCGTTTCCAACAAGAGAGCATGATGGGCGAATTCGATGCCATCCGACCTTACGACGACAGCGAAGTACCTGCGGTACTGGCAAGACTGCTCGGCGACAAGGCGTTTCTAGATATCCTCACCCACTTCCGCTTCCCGCGTTTCGCCGGTGCCTTCGGCTGGATGCTCAAACCACTTATAGCC
The DNA here is from genome assembly GCF_052660475.1 of Pseudomonas sp. G7(2022). NCBI lineage: Bacteria > Pseudomonadati > Pseudomonadota > Gammaproteobacteria > Pseudomonadales > Pseudomonadaceae > Pseudomonas > Pseudomonas sp. G7(2022). The sequence continues at coordinate 5,255,268 of NZ_CP109659.1, forward strand.
CATCGGCTGCGTCGTGAGTTCGCCGACGTGACCTCCGTGGCCACTTTGCAGGACAAGGTCGAGTTCTACGTCGACCACACCATCGAGCGCGCCACCGATGGCGTGACCTACACCGGTGTCGAGCAATTCAAGTCCGGCAGCGCCTATCTGTTCATCGCCAACCACCGCGACATCGTGATGGACCCGGCCTTCGTCAACTACGCCGTGTACCACGCCGGCCTGCCGACCCCGCGCATTGCGATTGGCGACAACCTGCTGCAAAAGCCGTTCGTCAGCGACCTGATGCGTTTGAACAAGAGCTTCATCGTGCACCGTTCGATCACCGGGCGCCGCGAGAAAATGGCCGCCTATCAACTGCTGTCGGCCTACATCAACCACTCGATCCGCAACGATTGCGCCTCGATCTGGATCGCCCAGGCCGAAGGCCGGGCCAAGGACGGCGACGACCGTACCGAATCGGCGATTCTCAAGATGTTCCACATGAGCCGCAAGGACGAGCCGTTCGGCGAGGTCATCCAGTCGCTGAACCTGACGCCGGTGTCGATCAGCTACGAATACGACCCGTGCGACCAGGCCAAGGCCCGCGAGCTGTACATCCGCGCCACCACTGGCACCTACAGCAAGGCGCCGGGCGAGGATGACGTGAGCATCGCCAAGGGCATCACCGGCTACAAGGGCCGGGTGCACGTGAACTTCGCCGCGCCGATCACCGAGCTGTTCGAGGACACCAAGCAATTGGCGGTCGAGATGGACAAGCAGATTCTCGGCGGCTACCGGTTGTTCCCGGTGCATTACCTGGCGTACGCGCAGTGGGCCGATGCCGATCCGCAATTGAACGTGCCAAAGGCTGCCGACGTGTTCGGCGCCGAGGAACTGGCCAAGGCCCAGAAGGAATGGCAAAGCCGTCTGGACGCCTGCCCAGAGGAGCACCGCCCGTATCTGGTGCTGCAATATGCGACGCCGGTGCGCAATCAGTACCGGGTCAAGGCTGGTTTGCCGCTGTAAGCGGTTTCGGCCGGATACAAGAACGGCGCCTTCGGGCGCCGTTCTTCGTTCAGTAGCGGGTGCTGATCCAGGAAATCAGCAACGCCAGCCCCAGACAGGCAAAACCGAAACGATAGAAAAACCGGTTCATGCGCAGGGTTGCCCAGTCCAGCACCGGCTCTTGATCGGGCTGACTCTGACGCTGGGCCGCGATGCTGGCCATCGCCCGCTGTTCACGCCGACGGGTCGCGTGTAGCAGCCAACTGCCCGGGAAGGCCAGCAGCAGGGCCAGCAGGTTGATCAGTTTGGCGGGATGGGCGGTAAACAGCGTCATCAAGTGCAGCGACATCACAGACCTCAATCTAGACCGGTATGGCGAACGCCAGACCGACGACCGCGGCGCGGATTCTACCGAAACCCTCCCCGACTGCCCTACCCTTTGCGACAAATAACGCATCAATCGACCGATGGCTGTCCTGTGTCACGGCATCGTCATTTTTTTCGGCCACCCTGCGCGCCTCGAAACGTAAACGGAATGCGACATGCTTCACGCTGAAAACCAGGATCGCCTGTATCTCATCTCCCCGTCCGACGAACAACAGACCCTCGTCGGCAGCCTGGCCTTCAATGTTCAGGACCGTCACTGGCTGGTGTACTGCGCCCTCGGCGGGCACCAGCATGCGGACTTGCCCGAGACCGACCTGCTGACCGGCGTCAGCGTCCTCGACTTCTATTCGCAAGCTGCCTGAACGAAAAAGCCCGGAACCATCACTGGCCCCGGGCTTTTTCACATCAGGCGACTGCCTTATTCAGCGAGGATCTGACCCACGGTCGGATCCTTGAACAGACGGGTCAGCGCATCGCTCAGCACATCGCTGACCAGTTTGGTGTTGGTTTCCTGGTTCGGTGCCATGCCGAAACGCTGGTCCAGCGAGGCACCGTAACGACCGCTGTAACGACGGTTGGCGTTCTGCACGTCGGAGCGGAAGGTCGCGCCGATGGTGGCCTCGGTCACGTACATGCCTTCTTTCGGCGACTGGTATTTCAGTTCAGTCAGGGTCACGGTCAGTTGCGGTGCATTCATCGCGCCATTGGACGGGGTGAAGCCCAGCAGGCGCACGGCCGCTTCGGCCTGGGCCTGCAACTTCGGCAGGATCTGCTCGCGCTGCACGGTGATGGCGCTGGTTTCCGGGTACAGGCCGCCACGGGTGCCGAGGGTTGGCGACGGACGACCGTCCACTACGCGGACCACGACAGGCTGGCCATGGCCGACCGGTGCCAGCTGAGTGGTCAGCTTCGGTTCCGGGCTCAGTTGTTGCGGGCTGTGGGCGCAGCCAACCAGGGTCAAACTGGTCACAGTGATCAAACCGAACAACAGGCGTTGCAACATGCTCTTCTCTCCAGAATCAGGCACAGACAGGCCCGCAGTATAGCGGTGGGCCACTGCGGGTCACCAGCACTGAAATCTCTGACAAACCCCGGTGCACGCGGTTCCTGTCACAGATTATTCACCGCCCATACACGTTCGCGTCACGGCCTTCTGACAATCTTCCTCACAGACCCCAAAAGGAGCACTGCCATGCGCTATCTGATCTCGTTGTTCGCACCACGTCCGCTGCACCGCAGCTTCGCCCTGCTTGACCGCAACGGCCATTGCCAGGCTTTCAAGCAATGCAGCCTGCAGCCAATGGGTGACGGCTGGGTCGAAATCGAGGAAATCCGTCTCAACTGGTTGCACCAACCCCTGCCGGCCAGCGCCCGGGTCGAACAGCAGCGCCCTCGCGCACGCGCTCAGGCGATGTTGAGCATCTGACCGGATGCCTAATAAAAGTCATTAAACTCGACCAACTCCCCGCATTTCTTCGATACAATCTCCCCCCGATTATAAGGACGTCTCCTGATCGGGCCCCGCAACAGCGTCAATGCGCTTGCATTGGCATCCAAATCGCCCACAGAGAGCCGCCCACACAGATCGAGTGAAGCTGGCGTGCTTGCTGTTTCCCTGGCAAATCCCCGCTTTTCGCGAATCTGCAGAGCTGTCATGACGCTCGGTCACTGAGTTGTTTGCCCGTTTTGCCTGCCATGTATCGCGTGGCGGCAAACCCTCCGGGCACGGTGCCAGGCCCGGACAGCCCTTTTTGAGGTTCACGTCTTCAAAAGAGCGTGAAAAAAACGGGTTTTCACAACTTCACAAGAGTGTGGCGAGCAAATGAATAGTTTTGCGTCTGAACATGCACCATTAGCGTCTGAAACAGCCCAACGACACAGGAACGGGTACGCCTCGAATACCGGAGCCTGAAGCCTGTCCGCTACGGATTTGGTTGCACAAACGGATGTCTCGACCATAAGTCGAATTGCCAGCCCCGCGCCGAAATGAGTTCATGTGACTCTAGAAGCCAGGCCGCACGCATCCGTCGAAGTTGCGAAAAATTGCGAAGATTCGGACATGGCAAACCTGGCCATGGGTACCTGGGGCGCCACTGACCTGCCCCGGACACCTGGCAGCCATGCCGACAATTTGGTGCTGCAGATTTTGGAGACGCGTTAAATGGCGCATAACGAAGCAGTCGACGTAGTTCTGGTTGGGGCCGGCATCATGAGTGCCACCCTTGCAGTGCTGCTCAAGGAACTCGACCCGGCGATCAAGCTGGAAGTCGTCGAACTGATGGATTCCGGTGCCGCGGAAAGTTCCAACCCGTGGAACAACGCCGGTACCGGCCACGCCGGCCTCTGCGAGCTGAACTACACGCCGCAGGCTGCCGACGGCACTGTCGACATCAAGAAAGCCGTGCACATCAACACCCAGTTCGAGGTGTCGAAGCAGTTCTGGTCGTACCTGACCAAAAAAGGCACGTTCGGCTCGTGCAAATCCTTCATCAGCCCGGTGCCGCACCTGAGCTACGTCGAAGGCGAAAAAGGCGTTTCGTTCCTCAAGGAACGCTTCAACGTGCTGCACAAGCACCACGCCTTCGCCGACATGGAATACACCGAAGACAAGGCGAAGATGGCCGAGTGGATGCCGCTGATGATGCCGGGCCGTCCGAAAGACCAGGTGCTCGCCGCCACCCGCGTGATCAACGGCACCGACGTCAACTTCGGCGCCCTGACCAATCAGTTGCTCAAGCACCTGACCAGCGCCCCGGATGCCCAGGTCAAGTACTGCAAGCGTGTGACCGGCCTCAAGCGTAACGCCAACGGCTGGACTGTCAGTATCAAGGACGTCAACAGCGGCAGCAGCCGTGAAGTCGACGCCAAATTCGTATTCCTCGGCGCCGGTGGCGCGGCCCTGCCGCTGCTGCAAGCCTCGGGCATCGAAGAAAGCAAAGGCTTCGGCGGCTTCCCGATCAGCGGCCAGTGGCTGCGTTGCGACAACCCGGAAGTGGTCAAGCATCACCAGGCCAAGGTTTACAGCCAGGCCGCCGTGGGTTCGCCACCGATGTCCGTGCCGCATCTGGACACCCGCGTGGTCGACGGCAAGAAATCCCTGCTGTTCGGGCCATACGCCGGTTTCACCACCAAGTTCCTCAAGCACGGCTCCTTCATGGACCTGCCGATGTCGGTTCGCGCCGGCAACATCGGCCCGATGCTGGCCGTGGCCAAGAACAACATGGACCTGACCAAGTACCTGGTCAGTGAAGTGATGCAGTCGATGGAGCAGCGTCTGGAATCCCTGCGCCGTTTCTACCCGCTGGCGAAAGCCGAAGACTGGCGCCTGGAAGTGGCCGGCCAACGGGTGCAGATCATCAAGAAAGACCCGAAGAAAGGCGGCATCCTGCAGTTCGGTACCGAACTGGTGGCGGCGAAGGACGGCTCCCTCGCCGCCCTGCTCGGCGCCTCGCCAGGTGCTTCGGTGACCGTTTCGATCATGCTGGAACTGATCGAGAAATGCTTCCCGGCCAAGGCCAAGGGTGAGTGGGCTGCCAAACTGGCGGAAATCTTCCCGGCCCGTGAAAAAGTCCTGGAAACCGACGCTGCGCTGTATCGCAAGATCAACACGCAGAACAACGTCGCGCTGGAACTGGTCGAAGCCAGTAACGAGACCGAAAGCTACGCCTGATTCGGCTCCATGAAAAACGCCCCGCACTCGATGAGTGCGGGGCGTTTTTTTATGCCTCGGAAAACTGCGCAGGTATCAGCCGCGCGCTTTCTCGATCAGCTCGATGTATTCCTGTGCGTTGCGTTGATCGCGGATCTGGTCGACGAAAGTCTTGCCGTGCTCGTCCTTGCCGTCCACGTCATAACCGGCTGCAACGAAGAACGTCAGGAAACGCTCGAAATCGTCGATGCGCAGGCCGCGGTAGGCCTTGACCAGTTTGTGCAGCGACGGCGAAGTGGCGTCGACGGGCTCAAAATCGAGAAACAGCTTGATCTGCTCATCGCCGATCTCGTCACCAATCACTTGTTTCTTATCTTTACGCATTGCCGACTCCAGCTCGCAGACATTTCACGGGGCGGGCAGTTTACCCCTGCCCGGGCACGGGGCTCAACGCGCACGCGTGCTGCCGGTGTGCAGATCGGCCCAGATGTGGCCGTTGGCGTAGCTGAGGAATTGCACGTACACGGTGTCATTGCGCAGCAGATCGATGATTACCCGGTATTGGGCCAGCGGATAGAACAGGGTCAGGGTCTTGCGCTGGTCGTCGTATACCGGTTTTTTCAGGCTTTTGCTTTCGCCATCGAAGCTGACCAGCACCTGATTGATCGTCGCGCCCTTGTTCAGAGGCTTGCCCTTGAGGCGGATCATCAATGGCGAGGTGACCGGAATCGGCTGCTGATTGGACTGACGCTGGGCACCGACCACCACCGAATAGTCGAGGACCTGCAACAGTTGTTGCTGCTGGGGTTCGGCATCGCGCAGGCTCAGGTCGTCGGGTGGCAGGAACTGACTGTGCATCGGCGCGGCGACCAGGGGCAGGCTGAGGGTCAGCAACAGGGCGGCGCAGCTGCGGATCAAGAGGCTCATGACAGGCTCCGGGGGGCGGGGCCAAGCACTTTAGCAGTCTTTAAAGCAAAAGATCGCAGCCTGGGGCTGCGATCTTTCAGGGGTGCTTACATGCCTTTGACGGCGAAGATCCCGTTGGCGTTGCGCCAGTAGCCTTTGTAGTCCATGCCGTAACCGAAGATGTAGCGGTCGACGCACGGCAGGCCGACGAAATCGGCTTTCAGGTCAGGACGGGCCTTGCGGTCGTGGTCCTTGTCGATCAGCACAGCGGTGTGTACGGCTCGGGCACCGGCGTGTTTGCAGAAGTCGATGATCGCGCCCAGGGTGTGACCTTCGTCGAGGATGTCGTCGATGATCAGCACGTCGCGGTCGATGAACGAGACTTCAGGTTTGGCTTTCCAGAACAGGTCGCCGCCGCTGGTTTCGTTGCGATAGCGGGTGGCGTGCAGGTAGGACGCTTCCAGCGGAAACTGCAGATGGGTCAGCAGTTTGCCGGAAAAAATCAGCCCGCCGTTCATCACACAGAACACCACCGGGTTGCTCTCGGCCAGTTGTTCGTTGATTTGTGCACCGACGCGGGCAATGGCAGCCTCGACTTCAGCTTCGGTGTACAGGCAGTCAGCCTCTCGCATGATTTGACGGATATGCTCGAGATCAGCGGACATGGCGCTCTCCAAGGGGGGTCTGTTTCGGAAAAGCGGGCAAAGGTACGCATCCCGCACGGCCGAATCAAGCATTTGTGGACTAACGTTCTGTATGTCCTATAGGACATCACCCTCGGATAGATTAATCTAGGCCGGTTTTTTTGCCCGCCGCCGGAGCCTTTCCCCATGTCCATCCAAGAGATCCGCCATCCGCTGATCCGTCACAAACTTGGCCTTATGCGCCGTGCAGACATCAGCACCAAGAATTTCCGTGAGCTCGCTCAGGAAGTCGGTGCCCTGTTGACCTATGAAGCTACAAAAGACCTGCCGCTGGAAACCTACGATATCGAGGGTTGGTGCGGCACCGTGTCGGTCGAGAAAATCGCCGGCAAGAAAATTACCGTCGTGCCGATCCTGCGTGCCGGCATCGGCATGCTCGAAGGCGTGCTGAGCCTGATACCGGGCGCCAAGGTCAGCGCCGTCGGCGTTGCCCGTAACGAAGAAACCCTGCAGGCCCACACCTATCTGGAAAAGCTGGTTCCGGAAATCGACGAACGTCTCGCCATGATCATCGACCCGATGCTCGCCACCGGCAGCTCCATGGTTGCAACCATCGACCTGCTGAAGAAGGCCGGCTGCAAGGACATACGCGCGATGGTGCTGGTGGCCGCGCCGGAAGGCATTGCCGCTGTCGAGAAAGCTCACCCGGACGTGATCATCTACACCGCGTCCATCGATCAGAAACTCAACGAGCACGGTTACATCATTCCTGGGCTTGGCGATGCCGGTGACAAGATCTTCGGCACCAAGCAGAAGGACGCGTAACCATGCAGCAAGAGTTCAACGATCCGCTCTGGCGCACGGTACTGTCCGGCGCACAGATGCTGTTCGTGGCTTTCGGCGCCCTGGTGCTGATGCCGCTGATCACGGGTCTTGACCCGAACGTGGCACTGTTTACCGCAGGTCTGGGCACGATTCTGTTCCAGATTGTCACCGGGCGTCAGGTGCCGGTGTTTCTGGCGTCGAGCTTTGCCTTCATCACCCCGATCATTCTCGCCAAGGGCCAGTTCGGCCTCGCCGCGACCATGGGCGGCGTGATGGCGGCCGGTTTCGTCTACACCTTCCTTGGCCTGGCCGTGAAGATCAAAGGCACCGGCTTCATTGACCGTCTGCTGCCACCGGTAGTGATCGGTCCGGTGATCATCTCCATTGGCCTGGCCATGGCGCCGATTGCCGCGAACATGGCGATGGGCAAGGCCGGTGACGGTTCCGAGCTGATCCATTACCAGACCGCGATGATGATCTCGATGCCGGCGCTGCTGACCACGTTGATCGTGGCGGTGTTCGGCAAAGGCATCTTCCGCCTGGTGCCGATCATTTCCGGCGTGCTGGTGGGTTTCGCCATGTCCTTCTATTTCGGTGTCGTCGACACCGCGAAGATTGCGGCGGCCCCATGGTTTGCACTTCCTCATTTCACCGCGCCGGAGTTCAACTGGCAGGCGATCCTGTTCATCGTCCCGGTAGCTTTGGCCCCGGCGATCGAACACATCGGCGGCGTGATTGCGGTCGGCAGCGTGACCGGTCGCGACTACCTGAAGAAGCCTGGCCTGCATCGCACGCTGCTCGGTGACGGCATCGCCACCACGGCAGCCGGTCTGTTTGGCGGTCCGCCCAATACCACCTACGCCGAAGTGACTGGCGCGGTGATGCTGACCAAGAACTACAACCCGAAAATCATGACCTGGGCAGCGATCTTCGCCATCAGCCTGGCGTTCATCGGCAAGTTCGGCGCCCTGCTGCAAAGCATTCCGGTGCCGGTGATGGGCGGGATTCTGTGCCTGCTGTTCGGTTCGATCGCGGCGGTGGGGATGAACACCCTGATCCGTCACAAGATCGATCTGGGCGAAGCACGCAATCTGGTGATCGTTTCGGTGACCCTGGTGTTCGGTATCGGCGGTGTGCTGGTCGGTACCGGGACCGGTCCGGATGACTTCGGCCTCAAAGGCATCGCGCTGTGCGCGGTGGTGGCGATTGCGCTGAACCTGATCCTGCCGGGCAACGACAGCTGGAAACACAAGAAGGCGGATGAGCCGCTGATCTAAACTTTTAGATCTTCATCGCCTGACAGTCAGCCTTCGCGAGCAAGCCCGCTCCCACATTGAAATGCAATCAAATGTGGGAGCGGGCTTGCTCGCGAAGCTTTTGACTTTTAGAGGGCCAGTGGCGCCCGTTCACACAGCGTTGCCAACGCCTTCGCCCATTGCGGGTCATCGTTCAGGCACGGCACCAGCACCAACTCCTCCCCTCCCGCCTCGCGGAACTGTTCCTTGCCGCGATCGCCGATCTCTTCAAGGGTCTCGATGCAATCGGCGACAAACGCCGGGCACATCACCAGAATCTTCTTCACGCCGCTTTTGGCCAGTTCATCCAACCGCGCTTCAGTGTAGGGCTCGATCCATTTCGCCCGGCCCAGCCGCGACTGAAACGACACCGACCACTTGCCGTCCGGCAACCCCATGCGTTGCGCGAACAGCGCCGCCGTACGCAGGCACTGGGCGCGATAACAGGTGGCCAATACGGCAGCCGAGGCGTTCCTGCAGCAATCTTCATTCTTGAAGCAATGATTGCCGGTCGGGTCGAGTTTGGTCAGGTGCCGCTCCGGCAAACCGTGGAAGCTCAGCAACAGGTGATCGTAATCCTGTTGCAAATGCGGTTTGGCGCTCGCCACCAGCGCGTCGAGGTATTCCGGCTGATCGTAGAACGGCTGCAACACCGACAGCTGCACATCGAGCTTCTTCTCGCGCAGCACCCGCTTGGCTTCTTCAATCACCGTAGTGGTGGTGCTGTCGGCGAACTGTGGATAAAGCGGCGCGAGGGTGATGCGTTTGTGCCCCGCCGCGACCAGCTTCAACAGGCTAGTTTCAATCGACGGCTCGCCGTAACGCATGGCCAGCTCAACCGGGCCGTGAGTCCACTGCGCCTTCATCTGCTGTTGCAGGCGACGGCTGAGCACCACCAGCGGCGAGCCTTCGTCCCACCAGATCGAAGCGTAGGCATGGGCCGACTGCTCCGGGCGCTTGATCAGGATCAGTGACACCAGCAGACGCCGCACCGGCCAGGGCAGGTCGATCACGTACGGGTCCATCAGAAATTGATTGAGGTAGCTGCGCACGTCGGCCACCGAAGTGGAGGCCGGCGAACCCAGGTTGACCAGAAGCAAGGCGTGATCGGTCATGCAACGTCCTATTTCAGAGGCGGCTGGAGAGATCGTCCAGGGCCGCGCGTAAATCCGTGAACCGGAAGGTGAATCCGGCTTCCAGCAAGCGTGCCGGCGTGGCCCGCTGACCACCCAGCAACAGCAATGACATCTCGCCGAGCACGACCTTAAGGGCCAGCGCCGGCATCGGCATGAACGCCGGGCGATGCAGCACGCGGCCCAGCGTCTTGGCAAATTCGCGATTGCGCACAGGTTTCGGCGCGCACGCATTATAAGGACCACTCGCCTGATCGCGGTGCAGAAGAAAATCAATCAGGGCGATTTGATCGTCGATATGAATCCACGACATCCACTGCCGACCATTGCCCAAAGGCCCACCCAGCCCGAGTTTGAACGGCAGCAACAGGCGCGACAAAAAACCGCCCTCGGCCGACAGCACCAGCCCGGTTCGTACCAGTACCACACGAATGTCCATCGCTTCGGCGCGCTGCGCGGTTTCCTCCCAGGCAATGCACAACTGACTGGCGAAGTCATCGATCACCGGTGGCGATTGCTCGGTCAACTCACGCTCACCGCCGTCACCGTACCAGCCCACCGCCGAACCGGAAATCAGCAGCGACGGTTTCTGTCCGCGGTTTTCCAGCCACGTCAGCAGCGTCTCGGTGAGCGTGATCCGGCTGCTCCACAGTAATGCCTTGCGTCGATGTGTCCACGGCCGATCGGCAATCGGCGCGCCGGCGAGGTTGACGATCACGTCCACGGCTTCGTCGCCAAGGTCCTCCAGACGCGCGATGCCACGCACTTGAGCGCCGCAGATTTTCGCGACCTTTTCCGCACGACGGCTCCACACGGTCAACCGGTGGCCCTGACCCGACCAGTGCCGGCAGAGCTGACGTCCGATCAATCCAGTACCGCCGGTCAGCAATATGTGCATGACGTCTTCCTCACGTGGCGTTTTACTTCGATCACTAGTCTATTTTTATAGGCAGGGATCTTTTCTATCGGACAAGCTCTATTGTTTAACAATAGGCCAAGCTGTCAGAACGAGAATGCTGGAAGTTATACCAAAAAACAAAATTGTACAGGTTTCATCCACGGCGTAGTCTGTACAGAAAGGTAAACGAGGCCCCTATGACTGTACCTATCGCAATCATCGGCACCGGCATCGCCGGGCTCTCCGCCGCCCAGGCCCTCACCGAGGCCGGGCACACCGTTCAGTTGTTCGATAAAAGCCGCGGCAGCGGCGGGCGCATGTCGAGCAAGCGCAGCGATGCCGGCTCGCTGGACATGGGTGCCCAATATTTCACGGCCCGCGACCGGCGCTTCGTCACCGAAGTCCAGCGCTGGCAAAGCCAGGGCTGGGTCGCCGAGTGGACGCCGCAGCTCTATACCTTTCATGGCGGACAACTGAACCTGTCACCGGACGAGCAGACCCGCTGGGTCGGCTCGCCGCGCATGAGCGCCATCACCCGTGGTTTGCTCGATGGCCTGGAAGTGCATTTCGCCTGCCGGATCACCGAGGTCTATCGCGGCGAAGAGCACTGGCACCTGCAAGATGCCGAGGGCTTCACTCACGGGCCGTACAGCCACGTGGTGATCGCCACGCCGGCGCCGCAGGCCACCGCCCTGCTGGCCGCCGCGCCGAAACTCGCCGGTGCCGCCGCCGGGGTAAAAATGGACCCGACCTGGGCCGTCGCCCTTGCCTTCGACACGCCGCTGGATACGCCCATCGAAGGCTGCTTCGTCCAGGACAGCGCCCTCGACTGGCTGGCCCGCAACCGCAGCAAACCGGGACGCGACACCACGTGCGATACCTGGGTCCTGCACGCCACCAGCGCCTGGAGCCGGCAACACATCGACCTGCCCAAGGAAGCGGTGATCGAACAATTGCACGGCGCCTTCGCCGAACTGTTGCACAGCGCCATGCCGGCCCCGACCTTCAGCCTCGCCCACCGCTGGCTTTATGCCCGCCCGGCCAGCAGTCATGAATGGGGCACCCTGGCCGACGCCGATCTGGGCCTGTATGCCTGTGGCGACTGGTGCCTGTCGGGGCGGGTCGAAGGGGCGTGGCTCAGTGGTCAGGAGGCTGCAAGACGCTTGCACGAACACTTACAGTGAACCGCATCAACCCGCGCAAATTGCTGCTGTCGAAATGGACAGCAGCCCACCCGAAAAACCGTGAAAAGCATTTCCTGGTGACCGAACTGTTCCGCGACGAGGACGGCACGGTGCTGGAAATCGAATTGCAGGCCGTGCTCACCCGGCGTACCGAGCAATGCGACTGGCGCGCTTTGCAGGATGATTCACACTGGAAAATGGGCTGGCGCTGAAAACCTCAAAAAACTTATACAAATAGTTTGACTTGTACACCCATGAATCTATGCTGAGAGAATGTTGTACAGATCTATCCGTCTGTACAGGATCAGATTCGAGGTTGTTGCATGTCCGACTCATCGACGTCCCTACCGAAAATCGCCATCAGCGCCTGCCTGATGGGTGCCGAAGTGCGGTACAACGGCGGGCACAAGGAATCGCGGTTGTGCAGCCGTACCCTGGCCGAGCATTTTGAGTTCGTTCCGGTATGTCCTGAAGTAGCGATCGGCCTGGGAATTCCCCGCGAGCCGATTCGACTTGTTGGCGACCCGGCCAAGCCTGAAGCGGTCGGCACCGTCAATCCATCGATCAATGTCACCCAACCGCTGGCGGCCTATGGCGCAAAAATGGCTGCAGAGCTCGATGACATCTGCGGCTACATCTTCATGCAGCAATCGCCTTCCTGCGGTCTGGAGCGCGTCAAGGTCTACCACGCCAACGGTGCACCGGTGAATGGTGGCGGGCGCGGCATTTACGCCGAGGCGTTCTGTGCACAGCATCCGGATCTGCCGGTGGAAGAAGCCGGGCGCCTTAACGATCCGGTGCTGCGGGAGAACTTCATCACCCGCGTGCTCGCCTACCGCGAATGGCAGCAGGTGCTCAAGCAGGGTCTGAGCCGCCGCGTCCTGACCGACTTCCACTCGCGCTACAAATACCTGCTGATGGCCCACAACCCGGTGCAATACAAGGCACTGGGCAATCTGCTGGGCAACATGAGCGGAATCGATCCCGTGGAGCTCGGCCCGCGCTACTTCAGCCAGTTGATGGCGGCACTCACTACCTGCGCTACACGCCGCACCCACAGCAACGTGTTGCAGCACATCAGCGGCTACTTGAAACGCGCCATCAGCGCCGAAGACAAACAGGAAATGCAGCACGTCATCGGCCAGTACCGCCACGGTATCGTGCCGCTTGTGGTGCCGCTGACGCTGCTCAAACATCACTTTCGCCAACACCCCGATCCGTACATCGCGCAACAGGTTTACCTGCAACCGCACCCGGAAAACCTCAGCCTGCGAAACGCCATTTAATGAACGACACACCCGACAGCAGCGCCCGCGAAGACCTCGGCGCCGACTTCAAGAAAGCCCTCGACGAGGGCTGGCTGCCGATCCGCGAGGTCGCGCGCCAGACCGGCGTCAACGCGATTACCCTGCGCGCCTGGGAACGTCGCTACGGGCTGATCGTGCCCCAGCGCACGCCCAAAGGTCATCGCCTGTATTCGGCCGAACACGTGCAGCGCATCCAGACCATCCTCACCTGGCTCAACCGTGGTGTGGCGGTCAGTCAGGTCAAACCGCTGCTCGACACCCCGCAAACCATCGATGTACCACCGGAAAATGAATGGCACCCCTTGCGTCAGGCCGCGCTGCTGGCGGTCACCCAGCTGAATGAACGCAGCCTAGACGACAGCATCAACCAGGCCATGGCGCTGTACCCGCCACGAACGCTGTGCGAGCAATTGCTGATGCCGTTGCTGGCGGAACTCGAACAGCGCTGGCAAGGCCAGTTCGGTGCGCAGATGGAGCGGGTGTTCTTTCATTCCTGGCTACGTAGCAAATTCGGCGCACGCATCTACCATAACAACCGTCAGTTGCGCGGCGCACCGTTGTTGCTGATCAATCAGTCGGATCTGTTGCTGGAGCCACACCTGTGGCTCTGCGCCTGGCTGATCAGCAGCGCCGATTGCCCGGTGCAGGTGTTCGACTGGCCGCTGCCAGCCGGTGAACTGGCGCTGACAATTGATCACCTGCAAGCCCGCGGCGTTCTGCTGTATTCCAGCAAAGCCATGAATCTTGTGCAGTTGCCGAAACTGTTGAACGGCATCAACTGCCCAAAAATGATTGCCGGACCAACGGTGTGCATCCACCACGCCGAGTTGTCCGTAAGAACTTCCGAGATCGCTGATCTGTACCTGGCCGAAGATCCCTTGTCGGCACATCGGGCACTCCTTCAGCGTGGGTTGATTTAATGATTCGTGCAGAGAACACCATGCAATTGATCTGGCTGCGCAGCGATCTGCGCCAACATGACAACACCGCCCTGACGGCCGCCGCCGAGCGCGGCCCGACCGTGGCCGTGTACCTGTTGAGCCCCGAGCAATGGCAGGAACATGACGATGCACCGTGCAAGGTCGATTTCTGGCTGCGCAACCTGCGGGTATTGAGCAAGAGCCTGGGCGAATTGAACATCCCGCTGTTGATCCGCAGCGCCCCGCACTGGGATCAGGCACCCGCAGTGCTGCTTGAGCTCTGCCGGCACTTGAAGATCGAGGCCGTTCACGTCAATGAAGAATACGGCGTCCACGAGAGCCGACGCGATGCAGCTGTAGCCCGGGTATTGCAGGCTGAAGGGATTGCATTTCACAGCTATCTCGATCAGTTGCTGTTCAAGCCCGGCAGCGTGCTGACCAAGACCGGCACCTACTTTCAGGTGTTCAGCCAGTTCCGCAAGGTCTGCTATGAACGCCTGCATCGCTCGATGCCGCCACTGATAAAGACGCCCTCCTCGCAGGCCCCGCTGAAGATCGACAGCGACCCGGTGCCCGAGTCCATCGAGGGCTTTGCGACGCCCGGCCAATCCCTGCGCAACCTTTGGCCCGCCGGCGAAGCCGAGGCCCAGCGACGCCTCGACACCTTCGCCGACGTGCAGATCGACTACTACAAGAGCGAGCGCGACTTCCCGGCCAAACCCGGCACCAGTCAGCTCTCGGCCTATCTCGCCGCAGGTGTGATCTCGCCGCGCCAGTGCCTGCATGCCGCACTGCAAAGCAATCAGGGCGAATTCGAAAGCGGCAAGGTCGGCGCGGTCACCTGGATCAACGAACTGTTGTGGCGCGAGTTCTACAAACACATTCTGGTCGGCTACCCACGGGTGTCCCGACATCGCGCGTTCCGCCCGGAAACCGAAGCCCTGGCCTGGCGTGATGCGCCGCAGGAGCTCGCGGCCTGGCAGGAAGCACGCACCGGCCTGCCGATCATCGACGCGGCCATGCGCCAATTGCTCGAAACCGGCTGGATGCACAACCGCCTGCGGATGGTGGTAGCGATGTTCCTGACCAAAAACCTGCTGATCGACTGGCGCGAAGGCGAACGCTTTTTCATGCGACACCTGATCGATGGCGATCTGGCGGCCAACAACGGCGGCTGGCAGTGGAGCGCATCGACCGGCACCGATGCAGCGCCGTACTTCCGGATTTTCAACCCGGTCAGCCAGTCGGAAAAGTTCGACAGCGAAGGCCTGTTCATCAAGCACTGGCTGCCCGAACTGGCCGGGCTGAACAAAAAAGAAGTGCATAACCCGGCCAGTGCCGGCGGGCTGTTCGGTGTGGCGGACTATCCGCCGCCGATCGTCAACCTGAGCACCTCACGGGAGCGGGCGCTGACAGCGTTCAAGAACCTGCCCTCTCGTGAGTCTATCGGAGAAGGCCATGAGTGAATTCCTGCGCCGCTTCGCCCGCCAGTTTGCGCAGTTGAACAAAGACAACCTGCACAACCTGGAGGCGCTCTACAGCGAGGACATTCATTTCACCGATCCACTGCACGAAGTGCAGGGACTGACGCAACTGCGCAGTTACTTCAGCGAGCTGTACGCCAACGTCACCGAGTTGCGGTTCGACTTCCACGGTTTCGACCAGATCGGCGACTGCGAAGGTTACCTGCGCTGGGTCATGAGCTACCGCCACCCGCGCCTGGCGGGTGGACGATTGATTCGCGTCACGGGCTGCTCGCATCTGCTCTGGCGCGACAAGGTTTATCGCCACCGGGATTACTTCGATGCCGGAGCACTGCTTTATGAACATCTACCAGTATTGGGCCGGGTGATCGCCTGGCTGAAAAGGAGAATGGGATGAGCCGTACACCTCCAAGACGTTATTGGCTGACCGGTGCCAGCAGTGGCATCGGTGCAGCACTGGCTGAAGAGATTCTGAAAACCGGCGCGCACCTGGCGGGCAGTTCCCGTCAGGTCGCACCGCTCAAAGTGCTGTCGCAACGTTATCCAGGACGGGTTCTGGTAGTGCCCGGGGATTTGACCAACAGCCAGACCGTGCGGGAAATCGGTGAAAAGATCGCGATGGAGTGGGGCTCGCTGGACACCGTGATCCTCAACGCCGGCACCTGCGAGTACGTCGACGCAAAGCAGTTCGACGCGACGATCATCGAACACGTGGTGCGCACCAACCTGCTGGCCAGCAGTTACTGCATCGAGGCCGCCCTGCCGTTGCTGCGCAAAGGGACTGCGCCGCATCTGGTGGGCATGGCCAGCTCCGTCACCTACGTGCCGCTGCCCCGGGCCGAAGCCTACGGCGCGTCGAAGGCCGGCCTGCGTTATCTGTTCGAATCGCTGCGCATCGATCTGGCAGACGAAGGTATCGAAGTCACGGTCATCAGTCCGGGCTTTGTCGATACACCGCTGACGGCGAAAAACGATTTTCCGATGCCATTGAGCTGGCCTGTGGACAAAGCTGCGCGGCACATCTTCGGTCGACTCAAGGATCGGCCTCTGGAAATCGCTTTTCCAGCGCTGTTCATGGCGGCGCTCTGGCCCCTGTCGAAAATGCCCGCGCGCGTGCAACTGGCGATCGGTAAGCGCATGGTGCGCAGCACACCACCGCTGCGGGATGCGACATGAATATCGCCATCGTCGGCAGCGGGATCGCAGGTCTGACTTGCGCGTACCTGCTCAGTCGCCGACATACCGTCACCGTCTTCGAGGCTGGCGACTGGGTCGGCGGCCACACCCACACCGTGCCAGTCACGGTGGATGGGCGCGAATATGCCGTGGACACCGGATTCATCGTGTTCAATGACTGGACGTACCCGAACTTTATTCGTCTGCTCGGCCAGTTGGGTGTGAGCAGCAAAGCCACCGAGATGAGCTTTTCGGTGAGCGATCCGGACACTGGCCTGGAATACAACGGCAACAACCTCGACAGCCTCTTCGCTCAACGCAGCAACCTGATTTCGCCGGGCTTCTGGGGCATGCTGCGCGACATCCTGCGGTTCAACAAGGAGGCCCGGCACGACCTCACCGAACAGCGGATCGCCAGCGACACCACACTCGACGACTACCTCAAGGCCGGTGGCTACGGCGAACGCTTCATCCTGCATTACATCGTGCCGATGGGCGCGGCGATCTGGTCGATGCCGATGGCCGAGATGCTGAATTTTCCGTTGCAGTTTTTTGTGCGGTTCTTCGAGAACCACGGTTTGCTGTCGGTCAGCAACCGTCCGCAATGGCGAGTGATCGAGGGCGGTTCCAGTGCCTATATCGCACCGCTGACCGCAAGCTTCAAAGACCGGATCCGCCTGAACTGCCCGGTCAACCGGATCGACCGCGACGAGCACGGTGTGGTTATCCACAGCCCTGTCGGCATCGAGCATTTCGACAAAGTCGTGCTGGCCTGCCACAGCGACCAGGCGCTACGCCTGCTGGGCAGTCCCGGTCGTGCCGAACGGGAGATCCTCGGTGCACTGCCTTACGCCGACAATGAAGTGGTGTTGCACACCGACACCCGCCTGCTGCCGACACGCAAACGGGCCTGGGCCAGCTGGAATTATCGCCTCGGCGGTGCGGGGCATACCCAGGCAGCCGTGACCTATGACATGAATATCCTGCAGGGCATCCAGAGCGACACCACGTTCTGTGTCAGCCTCAACCAGAGTGCCGGGATCAGCCCGTCCAAAGTGCTTGCCCGTTTCACCTACGCCCATCCGCAATTCAGCCTCGCGGCGGTGGCGGCACAACAGCGCTGGGGCGAACTCGACGGCGCGCAACACACACATTATTGCGGTGCCTACTGGGCCAACGGTTTTCATGAAGACGGCGTGGTCAGCGCTTTACGCGTCGCCGCAGCGTTTGGAGAAAGCCTGTGAACAGCGCGCTCTACAGCGGCTGGATCGCCCACCGGCGCTTCGCTCCGCGTCGACATGAATTCCGTTACCGGATCGGGCTGATCTATCTCGATCTGACCGAACAGGATGCCGTGCTGAACCTGTCGCCCCTGGCAGGCACGAGCCGGTTTGCACCGTTCTCGTTTCGCGAGACCGACTACCTCAAGACGTTCACCGGTCGCGGCATGCGGCTGATCGATGCCGTGCGCCTGCAGGTCGGCGCGGCGCTCGGTCACGAGCCGCAAGGCTCGATCTGCCTGCTGACCCAGCCGCGCAGTTGGGGCCTGGCATTCAACCCGGTGAGTTTCTTTTATTGCCACGAGGCCGACGGGCAACTGGCGGCGATTCTCTGTGAAGTCAGCAACACGCCGTGGCGCGAGCGCTATCACTACGTACTGCCGGCGCGGGCGCCGACCAGCGTGCGTGACTTCCACCAGCACTTCGCCGTGGCCAAGGCGTTCCATGTATCACCGTTCCTGCCGCCGGACCTGGAATACCGCATGAGCTTCAGTCCTGTCGCGAAAACCCTTGGCGTGCACATGGCCGACTGGCAGGACGAACGCAAACTGTTCGACGCCACGCTCAATCTGAAGCGCGAACCTCTTGATCGATCTCACCTGCACCGGCATTTGTGGCGCTTTCCATGGATGACCGCCAAGACCGCCCTTGCGATCTATTGGCAGGCCCTGCGTTTGCTGCTCAAGCGCACCCCGCTGTTCACCCATTACGCGGCCGATGACAGTTTTCGCACCGCCACTGCATCTCCCGAGGAGCACCGCCATGAAGTCCTCTAGCGTTTCGGCCAGAGCCATTCCGTTCAGCACTCACGGGATCACCGGTTCGCTGCTGCGTCGCGGAGTCCTGCGCCAGCTCGCACAGCTCAAGCACGGGCAACTGGTGGTGATCGAGGACGGCGAGCGTCAGGTCTTCGGCACACCGGGCAGTGCGTTGGTGGGCGAAATTCATGTCCTCGACGTGGCGGCCTGGGGCATGGTCGCGAGCAATGGCTCGATCGGCGCCGGGGAAGCGTTCATTCACGGCTACTGGAGTTCTCCGGACCTGACCGCCGTGGTACGCGTCTTCGTCAGCAACCTTGAAGTGCTCGACGGCCTGGAGGGCGGACTGGCAAAAATCGGCCGGCCGCTGGTGCGCGGCCTGCACTGGCTCAACCGCAACACGCGCAAGGGCTCGCAGAAAAACATCGCCGCGCACTACGACCTCGGCAACGATCTGTTCGAACAATTCCTCGACCCGACCATGATGTATTCGGCGGCGCAGTTCCTCAGCCCGGACGACAGCCTGGAACAGGCGCAATTGAACAAACTGGAACGGATCTGCCAGAAACTCGCACTCGAACCCGGTGATCATCTGCTGGAAATCGGCACCGGATGGGGCAGCATGGCGCTGTATGCCGCGCAGCATTATGGCTGCAAAGTCACTACGACCACGCTGTCCAGAGAGCAATACGCATTCACCGCCCGGCGCATCGAAAGCCTCGGCCTGCAGGACCGGGTGACGCTGTTGCTCAAGGACTACCGCGACCTCACCGGCCAGTACGACAAACTGGTGTCGATCGAAATGATCGAGGCGGTCGGCCATCGCTTTTTGCCGACCTATTTCAAGCAATGCGCGCACCTGCTCAAGAGCAACGGCCTGATGCTGCTGCAAGCGATCACCATCCGGGATCAGCGCTACGAGCAGGCAAAGCGCGGCGTGGATTTCATTCAGCGCTATATCTTCCCCGGCGGCGCCCTGCCCTGTGTGCAGAAAATGCTCGAAATCGTCAGCCGCGATACCGACATGAACCTGCTGCACATGGAAGACTTCGGCCTGCACTACGCCCGGACCCTGCGCCTGTGGCACGAGAACTTTCGCCACGCCCACGGTCGCCTGAGCGAATTGGGCTACGACGATTATTTCCTGCGGCTGTGGGAGTTTTACCTGTGTTACTGCGAGGGCGGATTCCTCGAACGCACCATCGGCACCGCACAATTGCTGTTGGCCAAACCAGGGGCCATGCCTGCGCCACTGCTTGGGCGTTTCGATGCCTGAACGGATCGCCAATGCCGTACTGTTCCAGATCGGCTGGCTGGCCTGCGTGCTCGGTGGCAACAGCCTGTGGTTGCTGGTGGCGCTGGCAGTCTTGGTGATTCATCTGCGCTGGGTCAGCAGTTGGGCGGCGGAAGGTCGCCTGATTCTCAGCGTGGTGATTATCGGCACCGCCGTGGACAGCGGCCTGCGCGGTCTCGGCGTCTTCGAGTTCAAGGACCTGTCGCCCCTCATTCCGCTGTGGCTGATGCTGCTGTGGGCACTCCTTGCCACGACGCTGCGCCACTGCCTGCAATGGAGCGCGCGGCCATGGTGGCTGGCGACTCTGCTCGGGGCCGTCGGAGGCGCATTGTCTTACTGCGCCGGAGGACGACTGGCCGGGGTGCAGTTTCCCTACGGCGAACTGCCAACCCTGATCGGTATCGGCCTGTTGTGGGCGCTGCTGTTCCCCTTGCTGCACTACATGTCCCGACGCCTGGTGCAGTAATCGTCCGTCAGGGCTTTCACACGCACGCGGTTCGCTGCCGTACACTGCGGCCATGAAGACCATTCCTCTCCAGCCAATCGACGAACCCGCAGTGACCTGTTCGACCTGCGCAGCCTGCTGCTGTCAGCTCGAAGTCATGCTGATCACCGACACAGGTGTGCCCGAACGCTTCATCGATACCGATGATTGGGGGGGTGAAGTGATGTTGCGTCTGGACGACGGCTGGTGCGCCGCGCTGGATCGCGACTCGATGATGTGCACCATCTACGAGAAGCGCCCGCTGATCTGCCGCGAGTTCGAAATGGGCGCACCGGAATGCATCGAGGAACGCCAGGGAATTGCCACGGCGTATCGCTGAGCACAAAAAAAGGAGCGCCTGGCGCTCCTTTTTTCTTGAACGGACTGTCCGGGTGCTTACAGCGGCATCGTGTAATGCAGCGAGTAGCTTTCGACCCCGTCGTTGTCGCTGCTCAGGCCGGCGTTGGAATAGTGCGTCGCACGGATCCCGACTTCATGCCCGCCATTGAAGCGCAGGCCGAAACCGAAGCGGTCTTCGAACTGGAAGGCGCCGCCGAGCTTGTTGTCTTCGTATTCGGTGTTGGAGAACAACGCCACGCCGATCCCTGCCTCGACATACGGCTTGACCGACTGACCGGCAAACTCGTAAACAAACACCGGCGAGAACGACAGGCTGTTGTTGCCAGAGGTCTTGTCACCTTCCCAGTAAGTGTAAGCACCGCTCCAGTAACCGGTCAGACGCCCCACGTCACTTTGCAGCCAACTCTTGTCCCAATCGAAATTCATGCCCAGGCGATAAGTCATGGTCGAATCGCTGGTGGCACCCACTGCAAACTCGACGCCAGCAGCTTGTGCGGTAAAACTTTGCCCCATCAGTGCAGCCGCAATCGCGGCCAAGCAGAATAGTCGCTTCACGTTGAAACTTCCTTTTCCGGAACGATCGTTTGGTTTTTTAGGTCACTCTGCGCTATAGAAATCTGCGCTTGGTCAGAAGTTCAGCTGACTTTTTAGATATTTCACATTTTTTTTACAAGGTGAATTTTTCGACATCGCCGGCGACTTGGCCCAACAGGACCAGGGTACTGCGCAAAGACTCGGGATCGGCACTGGTCCAGAATCTGACCGGCCGGTTTGGCCCTTCGGCGAGCAGATCACGCGCGGCCAGCAGCCGCTGCAATTGCCGTGCGACCGCCGCGCCCGTATCGATCAGGCTGATGCTCTCGGGGATCATCGACTTGAGCATCGGCTTGAGAAACGGGTAGTGAGTGCAGCCCAGAATGATCGTGTCGCAACCGCTGGCCAATAGCGGATCGACGTAGTGCCTGAGCAATGCTCGCAACTCGGCGCTGTGCAGATCGCCGCTTTCAATCCGCTCGACCAATCCGGGGCACGGTTGAGTGATGACCCGCACATCGGTGGCAAAACGATCGAGCAGCGCCGCAAACTTCGCACTCTGCAAGGTGCCCGTGGTGGCGAGTACGCCCACTACGCCGCTGCGGGTGGCAGCAGCCGCCGGCTTGACCGCCGGCTCCATGCCGACAATCGGCCAGTCGGGGAAATCCCGCCGCAGATCCGCGACGCCCGCCACGGTCGCGGTGTTGCAAGCGATCACCAATGCCTTGGCGCCCTGCTCGCGGAAAAAACCGGCCATCACGCTGCAACGCTGGCGAATGAATTCCGGGGTTTTCTCGCCATACGGAATGTGGCCGCAATCGCCGAAGTACAGCAGCGATTCATTGGGCAGCAGATGCTGGATTTCCGCCAGCACCGACAGCCCGCCGACGCCAGAATCGAATACAGCGATCGGCGCCTCACGCATGGTGCGAACCACAGACGCTGCATCCCGGATCCCGCTTGACCCGCAGCTCACGAAATCGCGAGCCCAGTGCATCGATCAACAGCAGACGCCCCACCAGTGGTTCGCCGAAACCCGCCAACAACTTCAGGGCTTCCAGCGCTTGCAGGCTGCCGACCAGACCGACCAGCGGCCCGACCACGCCGGCTTCGCTGCAAGTCAGTTCGGCTTCGCTGCCGTGACCGTACAGGCAGTGGTAGCACGGGCTCTCGGCGCGACGCGGGTCAAACACCGACAGTTGTCCTTCAAGGCGGATCGCCGCGCCGCTGACCAGCGGTTTGCGCGCCGCCACACACGCGGCGTTGACCGCTTCGCGGGTGGAGAAATTGTCCGAGCAGTCGAGCACCAGACCCACTGCAGCCACGGCGGCGGCGAGAGAATCCTCGTCCAGTGCCTGACGATGAGGCACCAGTTTGATTTCAGGGTTGATTGCGCTCAGGCGCTTGAGCGCCGAGTCGACCTTGGTCATGCCGACACTGTCGGTGTCGTGGATGATCTGGCGTTGCAGGTTGGTCAGGTCGACCGTGTCGAAGTCCGCCAGATGCAATTCACCGACACCCGCCGCCGCCAGATACAAGGCCACCGGCGCACCGAGACCACCGAGGCCGACGATCAGCACCCGGCTGTCCTTGAGCTTCAACTGGCCATCAATATCGATGTGTTGCAGGAGGATCTGCCGACTGTAGCGCAACAATTCCTGATCATTCAGCACGGCAGGCGCCCCAGGCTGATCCGTTGATGGCCGCCCAGATCGGTGCGGCTGTGGACTTCTTCGAAACCTTGAGTGAGCAGCAGATCGCGCACGGCTTCAGCTTGATCATAGCCGTGTTCGAGCATCAGCCAGCCTCCGGCCTCCAGATGCTCCGGCGCCTGAGCGACGATCAGACGAATATCGTCGAGCCCGTCGATGCCCGCCACCAGGGCGCTTTCCGGTTCGAAACGCACATCGCCTTCGACCAGGTGCGGATCAGCGGCGCGGATGTACGGCGGATTGCTGATGATCAGTTCGAAACGCTTGCCTTCGAGGGCGCTGAACCAGTGACTGCTCAGTACCGTGACGTTGTTCAGGTGCAGACGCTGACGGTTGCGCTCAGCCAGGGCCACGGCTTCCAGCACACGATCCACGGCAGTGACGCTCCACGCCGGGCGCTCGCTGGCCAGGGCCAGGGCAATCGCCCCGCTGCCGGTGCCGAGGTCGAGAACCCTGGCCGGGGCCGCCGACAATAATTCCAGTGCCGCTTCCACTAGCAGTTCGGTGTCCGGACGCGGGATCAGCGTGTGCGGTGCGACTTCCAGATCGAGCTTCCAGAACCCTTGCTGACCCAGAATGTAGGCCACCGGCTCGCCGCTGCGACGACGCTGCAGGTACTCGGCGAACACCAGTGCGGCTTCGCTGGGCACGATGCGCTCAGGCCAGGTGTGGAGAAAACTGCGGGACTTGCCCAGCGCGGCGGCCAGAAGCAATTCGGCATCCAGGCGTGCGGTGGGCGAGTCTGGCAGTTCGGCGGCGCGCAACAGACTGGCGATGATGGTCATTTACTCACCTATCGCTGCGAGCTGGTCAGCCTGGTATTCGGCCAGCAACGGCTCGATCACCGCTTCGACGCCACCGGCGAGGATTTCGTCCAGGGAATACAAGGTCAGGTTGACGCGGTGGTCGGTGACCCGGCCCTGGGCAAAGTTGTAGGTACGGATACGCTCGGAGCGGTCACCGGAACCCACCAGCAATTTACGCTCGCTGGCGATGGCGTTGGCCGCCGCCGTGGTCTGCTGGTCATTGAGCTTGGCCGACAGCCAGGCCATCGCCCGTGCACGGTTCTTGTGCTGGGAACGTTCTTCCTGGCATTCGACCACGATGCCGGTCGGCAAGTGAGTGATGCGGATCGCCGAGTCGGTCTTGTTGACGTGCTGACCACCGGCCCCGGAGGAACGGTAGGTGTCGACACGCAAGTCCGCCGGGTTGATCTCGATCGCTTCCTGTTCGTCCGGCTCCGGCAACACGGCCACGGTGCAGGCCGAGGTGTGGATCCGGCCCTGGGATTCGGTGGCCGGCACGCGCTGCACGCGGTGGGCGCCGGACTCGAATTTCAGCTTGCCGTAGACATTGTCGCCTTCGACCCGGGCGATGACTTCTTTATAGCCGCCATGTTCGCCTTCGTTCTCGGAAAGGATTTCCACCCGCCAGCCGCGTTTCTCGGCGTAGCGCGAGTACATGCGGAAAAGGTCGCCGGAGAAGATCGCCGCCTCGTCGCCACCGGTACCGGCGCGGATCTCGAGGAACACGTTGCGCCCGTCGTTGGGGTCCTTGGGCAGCAGCATGCGCTGCAAGGTGGCTTCCAGTTCGATGAGTTGCTCTTTGGTTTCGCGAACTTCTTCCACGGCCATTTCGCGCATGTCCGGGTCGCCGTCCTTGAGCAGCGCCTGGGCGCCTTCCAGATCGGCCTGGGCCTTGAGCAGCTGTTTATAGGCTTCGACGACCGGCTCGACTTCGGCGTATTCCTTGGAATAGGCGCGAAATTTGGTCTGGTCGGAAATGACTTCGGCGTCGCCGAGCAGCGCCGTCAGTTCCTCGAAACGGTCCTGGAGGATATCCAGCTTATTGAGCAGTGACGCTTTCATTGCGGTTTTTTATCCGAAAAGCTATCCGGTGAGCCCTCGAGGGCAAAGAGTTCCTGGGCCATGGCCAGCGCATCGAGGCGGCCTTCGGCAGAAAGCTTTTTCAACTGCACGCTCGGGGCGTGCAGGAGTTTATTGGTCAGGCCACGGGCCAACTGACCCAGCACGTCTTCGGCGTTGCCGCCGTTGGCCAGCAAGCGCAGGGCCTTTTGCAGTTCCTCGTCGCGCAGGCGTTCGCTCTGTTGACGATAGGCCTTGAGCACATCGACCGCCGCCAGCTCGCGCAGGCGCACCATGAAATCGTCGGCGCCGACCGAGACCATCTCTTCGGCAGCCTGCGCTGCGCCCTGACGGCTCTTGAGGTTTTCGGCGACCACTTCGTGCAGATCGTCGACGCTATAGAGGTAAACGTCGTCGAGTTCGCCGACTTCCGGTTCGATGTCCCGGGGAACGGCGATGTCGACCATGAAGATCGGCTTGTGCTTGCGCAGCTTCAGCGCGCTCTCCACGGCGCCCTTGCCGAGGATCGGCAACTGACTGGCGGTGGAACTGATAACGATGTCGCTGCGCACCAGTTCGGCCGGGATGTCCGACAGCAATACCGCGTGGGCGCCGAACTGTTCGGCCAGCAGACTCGCACGCTCCAGCGTCCGGTTGGCCACCACGATACGCTTGACTCCCAGTTCGTGCAGATGACGGGCGACCAGGGTGATGGTCTCGCCGGCTCCGATCAGCAGGGCCTGGCTGCGTTGCAGGTCGCTGAAAATCTGTTTGGCCAGGCTGACGGCAGCAAACGCCACGGACACCGGGTTTTCACCGATGGCAGTGTCGGTGCGCACTTGTTTGGCGGCATTGAAGGTCGCCTGAAACAAGCGCCCGAGCAGCGGCCCGATGGTGCCGGCCTCGCGGGCCACGGCGTAGGCCGACTTCATCTGGCCGAGGATCTGCGGTTCGCCCAGCACCAGCGAGTCGAGCCCGGAGGCGACGCGCATCATGTGACGAACTGCCGCATCATCTTCATGCACATAAGCACTCGCGCGCAGCTCGTCGAGGCTTAAATGGTGATAGTCGGCCAGCCAGCGCAGCACGATATCGGCCGAAAGCTGATCCTGTTCTATATACAGTTCACTGCGATTGCAGGTGGAAAGGATCGCAGCTTCGCGGCTGTCGGTGATTCGGCAGAGCTGCTGCAAGGCCTCCACCAGCTGCTCAGGAGTAAAGGCCACGCGCTCGCGGACGTCTACTGAAGCAGTCTTGTGGTTGATACCGAGTGCAAGGAAGGCCATTCAAGGTCGCTGATGGTGACGTGAAGCCGGCAATTGTCCTACTTCGTCAGATTCAGAACAACTACCGCTGACTATTGTCCCAATTGCCGGCCCCTATAATGGCCACAATCGAGACTCGGTTATGTTTGGCCGAAGGCTTGTGTCATGATGATCCGACCGCAGGTTAGTCGTCCTCTTCCCATATGAATAGATCTTCCGCGTTGCTCCTTGCTTTTGTCTTCCTCAGCGGCTGCCAGGCCTTGGCCCCCGTTTCGCACGATGGCGCCCCGCCGGTCGAAGACACCACGCCAGCCCCTGAAAAGCCCAAGGTGTACAGCTCGTTCAGCGAGGAAACGGTTTTCAGCCTGCTGAGCGCCGAACTCGCCGGCCAGCGCAATCGTTTCGATATTGCCCTGGACAACTACGTGACCCAGGCGATCAACACTCAGGATCCGGGCGTTTCCGAGCGGGCGTTCCGTATTGCCGAGTACCTGGGCGCGGATCAACCGGCACTGGATACGGCGCTGATCTGGGCGAAAAATGCTCCCGACGACCTCGAAGCGCAACGCGCCGCCGCCGTGCAACTGGCACGCGCCGGGCGTTATGACGACTCGATGGTCTACATGGAGAAAGTCCTGCAGGGCAAGGGCGACACCCATTTCGACTTCCTCGCGCTGTCGGCCGCCGACACCGATCAGGAAACCCGCAACGGTCTGATGAAGAGTTTCGACCGTCTGCTGCAGCGTCACCCGCACAACAATCAGCTGATTTTCGGCAAGGCCCTGCTGATGCAGCAGGACGGCGATACCAAAGGTGCGCTGACCCTGCTTGAAGACAATCCACCGGACGACGGCGAAATCGCCCCGATCCTGCTGCGTGCCCGTCTGCTGCAAGGGCTGAACCGTGGCGACGAAGCCCTGCCGTTGCTGCAGAAGAACATCAAGAAATATCCGGAAGACAAACGCCTGCGCCTGACTTATGCGCGGATGCTGGTGGAACAGGACCGGATGGACGACGCCAAGGTCGAGTTCTCCACGCTGGTCCAGCAATACCCGGAAGACGACGAACTGCGTTACTCCCTGGCGCTGGTCTGCCTGGAAGCCAAGGCCTGGGACGAGGCCAAGGGTTATCTGGAAGACCTGATCGCCAGGGAAAGCCACGTCGACTCGGCCCACCTGAACCTGGGTCGCATCGCCGAAGAACGCAACGACCCGCAAGGCGCGCTGATCGAGTACGCCCAGGTCGGCCCGGGTAACGACTATCTGCCGGCGCAACTGCGTCAGGCCGATATTCTGATGAACAACGGCAAGACCGCCGAAGCCCAGAGCAAACTGGCCGCCGAACGTGATGCGCAGCCGGATTACGCGATCCAGCTGTACCTGATCGAAGCCGAGACCCTGTCCGCCAACAATCAGGGCGACAAGGCCTGGAAAACCCTGCAACAGGCGTTGCTGCAATACCCGGACGATCTGAATCTGCTCTACACCCGGGCCATGCAGGCGGAAAAACGCAATGACCTGGGGCAGATGGAAAAAGACCTGCGCCTGATCATCAAACGCGACCCGGACAACGCCATGGCACTCAATGCCCTTGGCTACACCCTGTCCGACCGCACGACTCGCTACGCCGAAGCCAAGACACTGATCGAGCAGGCTCACCAGATCAACCCGGAAGACCCGGCGGTACTCGACAGCCTCGGCTGGGTGAATTTCCGCATGGGCAACCTGGATGACGCGGAGAAATATCTGCGTCAGGCGCTGGAGCGCTTCCCTGATCACGAAGTCGCCGCGCATCTGGGCGAAGTGCTGTGGGCCAAGGGCAAGCAGCGCGAAGCGAAACAAATCTGGGGCAAGTTCCTCAAGGACCAGCCTGACAGCACTATCCTGCGCAGCACCATCAAGCGCCTGACCGGATCCGAGACTCTTTAACTCATGTTTTTGCGCCACGTCATCGTTTTCAGCTTCATCGCCCTGCTCGCCGGTTGCGCGGGCTTCGGCGCCCGCGAATCCGTCGAAGGCCATGGCAGCCCGGCACAATGGGCCGCGAACAAACAGCAGCTGACCGGTCTCGACGGCTGGCAGATCGACGGCAAGATCGGTATCCGCGCCCCGAAAGACTCCGGCAGCGGCACGCTGTTCTGGCTGCAACGCCAGGATTACTACGACATCCGCCTGTCCGGCCCACTGGGTCGTGGCGCAGCACGACTGACCGGTCGCCCGGGCAAGGTCTCGCTGGAAGTCGCCAACCAGGGCCGCTACGACGCGCAGTCCCCGGAAGTCCTGCTGGAAGAACAGCTCGGCTGGAAGTTGCCGGTATCGAACCTGGCCTGGTGGGTCCGGGGCCTGCCGGCTCCGGCCAGCAAAAGCCGCCTCACACTCGATGCCGACAGTCGCCTGGCCAATCTGGAACAGGATGGCTGGCAGGTCGAGTACCTCGGTTATGCCGAACAGAACGGTTACTGGCTGCCCGAGCGGATCAAGCTGCACGGCACCGACCTGGACGTGACGCTGGTCATCAAGACCTGGCAACCGCGCAAATTGGGGCAATAAGCATGACCGCTCCACGCCTGACGCTGCCTTCTCCGGCCAAACTCAATCTGATGCTGCACATTCTCGGTCGCCGTGAAGACGGTTATCACGAATTGCAGACAATCTTTCAGTTCCTCGATTACGGCGACGAAATCACCTTCGCCGTGCGTGACGATGGCGTGATTCGCCTGCACACCGAATTCGACGGCGTGCCTCACGACAGCAATCTGATCGTGCGCGCAGCGAAAAAACTTCAGGAACAATCCGGCTGCTCGCTCGGCATCGACATCTGGATCGACAAGATCCTGCCGATGGGCGGCGGCATCGGCGGCGGCAGCTCGAATGCGGCGACCACCCTGCTTGGTCTCAATCATTTGTGGCAACTGGGCTGGGACGACGATCGACTGGCCGCACTGGGCCTGAGCCTGGGTGCGGACGTCCCGGTCTTCGTGCGTGGGCACGCGGCATTCGCCGAGGGTGTCGGCGAGAAACTGACCCCGGTCGAGCCGGCCGAACCGTGGTATGTCGTGCTCGTTCCGCAAGTCTCTGTTAGTACGGCAGAAATTTTTTCAGATCCATTGTTGACACGTAACACGCCGCCCATTAAAGTGCGCCCCGTTCCCGAGGGAAACAGTCGAAATGACTGCTTGCCGGTGGTATCGAGGCGTTATCCAGAAGTACGTAACGCATTGAATTTGTTAGGTAATTTTACCGAAGCAAAACTCACCGGAACTGGAGGTTGTGTGTTTGGGGGCTTCCCAAGCAAAGCTGAAGCTGATAAAGTCTCGGCCCTTCTGACAGAGACCCTTACAGGGTTTGTAGCGAAAGGAAGCAACGTTTCGATGTTGCATCGCAAGCTGCAAAGTCTGCTCTAAAGGAATCAAGTGCCCGGCACTTGAAAGCAACAGATACAGGGGCGTCGCCAAGCGGTAAGGCAGCAGGTTTTGATCCTGCCATGCGTTGGTTCGAATCCAGCCGCCCCTGCCATTTTCTATACTCATCCAGGTTACCCTCAGCCTCTAGGTACTGCGCGTGTCCAAGATGATGGTCTTTACGGGGAACGCTAACCCCGATCTGGCTCGGCGTGTCGTACGTCAGCTGCATATCCCTCTCGGTGACATCTCTGTCGGTAAATTTTCCGACGGCGAAATTACAGCCGAGATCAATGAAAACGTTCGCGGTAAAGACGTCTTCATTATTCAGCCGACTTGCGCTCCGACCAACGATAACCTGATGGAACTGGTAGTGATGGCTGACGCCTTCCGCCGCTCCTCGGCTACTCGTATCACTGCTGTTATTCCTTATTTTGGTTATGCCCGTCAGGATCGCCGTCCGCGTTCCGCACGTGTGGCCATCAGCGCGAAAGTCGTTGCTGACATGCTCACCGTAGTCGGCATCGACCGTGTTCTCACGGTTGATCTGCATGCTGACCAGATTCAGGGCTTCTTCGATATTCCGGTAGATAACATCTACGGCTCCCCGGTTCTGGTGGATGACATCGAAGATCAGCGCTTCGAGAACCTGATGATTGTGTCCCCGGACATTGGTGGCGTCGTGCGTGCACGTGCCGTTGCCAAATCCCTGGGCGTGGATCTCGGGATCATCGACAAACGCCGTGAGAAAGCCAATCACTCTGAAGTGATGCATATCATCGGTGATGTCGAAGGGCGTACCTGCATCCTGGTCGATGACATGGTCGATACCGCCGGCACTCTGTGCCACGCGGCCAAGGCCCTGAAAGAGCATGGCGCAGCCAAGGTCTTTGCCTACTGCACACACCCTGTGCTGTCGGGTCGGGCCATCGAGAATATCGAAAATTCCGTGCTGGACGAGCTGGTGGTCACTAACACCATCCCGCTGTCCGCTGCAGCACAAGCCTGTGCACGTATCCGTCAACTGGATATCGCACCGGTTGTTGCCGAAGCGGTTCGCCGCATCAGCAATGAAGAATCGATCAGCGCGATGTTCCGTTAAGGGCCCTGCCCTTCTCGAAATGTCTCGTTGACGAAAAGCGCCCCGCCCCGGCATCTCTGCCGGGGCGGGGCTTTTTGCCCATACCGTGTTCGGCGCTGGTCGCAAACGCCACTCGGTCATGGCTATTTTGGAGATACAAAATGAACGATTTTACTTTGAATGCTGAACTGCGTTCCGACCTGGGGAAAGGTGCGAGCCGCCGCCTGCGTCGTCTCGCCTCCCTGGTTCCAGCTGTTGTTTACGGTGGCGACAAAGCCCCTGAATCCATCAGCATGCTGGCCAAAGAAGTTGCCAAACTGCTCGAAAACGAAGCTGCCTACAGCCACGTTATCGAACTGAACGTTGGTGGCACCAAGCAAAACGTGATCATCAAGGCTCTGCAACGTCACCCGGCCAAAGGCCACGTGATGCACGCTGACTTCGTCCGCGTTGTTGCCGGCAAGAAACTGACCGCAATCGTTCCTGTGCACTTCATCAACGAAGCTGCTCCAGTGAAGAAAGGCGGCGAGATCTCGCACGTTGTTGCTGAAATCGAAGTTTCCTGCGAAGCGAAAGACCTGCCTGAGTTCATCGAAGTCGACCTGGCTAACGCTGAAATCGGCACCATCGTTCACCTGTCGGACCTCAAAGCTCCTAAAGGTGTTGAATTCGTTGCTCTGGCACACGGCGATGACAAGGCTGTTGCCAACGTCCACGCTCCACGTGTTGCTCCAGAAGCTACCGAAGAAGGCGCAGCAGAGTAATTCACTCTGTCATGCCTGAGTGAGCAGGTAACATCGCGGACTGGAACGTAGCGAGAAAGCGGGCGGGAACGCGGAGTTTACATCCATGGTAAATGAGCATTTTTCGTCCACTTTCGCCGCCTTCCCTGATCGCGGCGATGTTATCCACCACTCAAAGGAAGGGCCCCTATCGTGACTGCCATCAAACTGATCGTTGGCCTGGGAAATCCAGGCGCTGAATACGAGCAGACCCGGCATAACGCAGGGGCCCTTTTTGTTGAGCGCATCGCCCACGCACAGAACGTGAATCTCGTGGCCGATCGCAAGTATTTCGGCCTGACCGGGCGTTTTTCGCATCAGGGTCAGGATGTTCGTCTGCTGATTCCCACCACCTACATGAACCGCAGCGGCCAGGCCGTGGCGGCACTCGCCGGTTTCTTCCGCATCAAGCCCGAAGAAATCCTGGTGGCGCACGACGAACTCGATCTGCCTCCGGGCGTCGCCAAGCTCAAAGTCGGCGGCGGCCATGGCGGTCACAACGGGTTGCGCGACATCATTGCGCAATTGGGCAATCAGAATACGTTCCACCGCCTGCGGCTTGGCATCGGCCACCCGGGCGTCGCCAGTATGGTTTCAAATTTTGTCCTGGGTCGTGCGCCACGCGCCGAACAGGAAAAACTCGATGCCAGCATCGACTTTGCCCTCGGCGTGCTGCCGGATATCCTCGCCGGTGAATGGAACCGCGCGATGAAAAACCTGCACAGCCAGAAGGCCTGACTCTAATCCGAGGGGAAACACCATGGGATTCAATTGCGGCATCGTCGGCCTGCCTAACGTCGGCAAGTCCACCCTGTTCAACGCCCTGACCAAATCCGGGATCGCGGCCGAGAACTTCCCCTTCTGCACCATCGAGCCGAACAGCGGTATCGTGCCGATGCCGGATCCACGCTTGAACGCTCTGGCGGAAATCGTCAATCCGAAGCGCATCCTGCCGACCACCATGGAGTTCGTCGACATCGCAGGCCTGGTGGCCGGCGCGTCGAAAGGTGAAGGCCTGGGCAACAAGTTCCTGGCCAATATCCGTGAAACCGACGCGATCGCTCACGTGGTGCGCTGCTTCGAAGACGAGAACGTGATCCACGTTTCCAACAGCGTCGACCCGAAGCGCGACATCGAAATCATCGACCTGGAACTGATCTTCGCCGACCTCGACAGCTGCGAGAAGCAACTGCAGAAAGTCGCGCGCAACGCCAAGGGCGGTGACAAGGACGCGGTGGCCCAGAAGGCCCTGCTGGAGCAGTTGATCCCGCACTTCACCGAAGGCAAGCCTGCGCGCAGCCTGATGAAGAACATGAGCGCTGACGAGAAAGCGATCATCAAGGGCTTCCATCTGCTGACCACCAAGCCGGTCATGTACATCGCCAACGTCGCTGAAGACGGTTTCGAGAACAACCCGCACCTGGACGTGGTCAAGGCCATCGCCGAAGAAGAAGGCGCGATGGTCGTTCCGGTCTGCAACAAGATCGAAGCGGAAATCGCCGAGCTGGACGACGGCGAAGAGAAAGACATGTTCCTGGAGGCCCTGGGCCTGGAAGAGCCTGGCCTGAACCGCGTGATCCGCGCCGGCTACGAAATGCTGCACCTGCAGACCTACTTCACCGCCGGTGTCGAAGAAGTCCGCGCCTGGACCGTCCGCGTCGGTGCCACCGCACCGCAAGCCGCTGGCGTGATCCACACCGACTTCGAAAAAGGCTTCATCCGCGCCGAAGTGATCGCCTACAACGACTTCATCCAGTACAAGGGCGAAGCCGGTACGAAGGAAGCCGGGAAATGGCGTCTGGAAGGCAAGGATTACATCGTCAAGGACGGCGACGTGATGCACTTCCGCTTCAACGTGTAAAAGCTGCACCCATGAAAAAGCCGCGTTTGATACGCGGCTTTTTTGTGCCCGACATTCAGCCTGTCAGGCCTTTTGGGTTCTCGGCAGGAAGATCGCCAGCACCCCGAACAGCGGCAGGAACGAGCACAGGAAGTACACGTACTCGATGCCGTGAATGTCCGCCAGATGCCCGAGCAACGCTGCACCAATCCCGCCAAAACCGAACATCAGCCCGAAGAACACGCCGGCAATCATTCCGACATTGCCTGGCACCAGTTCCTGCGCGTATACCACGATCGCCGAAAACGCCGAAGCCAGGATGAAGCCGATCACCACGCTGAGGACGCTGGTCCAGAACAGGTCGACATGCGGCATCAGCAAGGTAAACGGCGCCACACCAAGGATCGAGAACCAGATCACTGCCTTGCGCCCGATCTTGTCGCCAATCGGCCCGCCAAAGAATGTGCCCGCCGCCACCGCGCCGAGGAACAGGAACAGATGCAGCTGGGAACTTGCCACCGAAAGGTCGAACTTCTCGATCAGGTAGAAGGTGAAGTAACTGGTCAGGCTGGCCATGTAGAAATACTTGGAGAACACCAGCAGCCCGAGCACCACCAGCGCGCTGATCACCCTGCCCTTCGACAGTCCATGAATGGCGGCCTGGCCAGCCTTGAGCTTGAACAGGTTCAGGTGATGGGCGTACCAGCGGCTGATGCGATACAGCACGAACAGCGCAAACACCGCGAACAGTCCGAACCACGCCACATTGCCCTGCCCGAAAGGAATGATGATCGCCGCCGCCAGTAACGGCCCGAATGCCGAACCGGCGTTACCACCGACCTGAAACGTCGATTGCGCCAGACCAAAACGTCCACCGGAGGCCAGCCGTGCGATACGAGAAGCTTCGGGGTGGAAGGTCGAAGAGCCAATGCCGATCAGCGCCGCCGCCAGCAAGATAAGAGGGAAACTGCCCACCATCGACATCATCACAATGCCGATCAGTGTGCACACGGAACCTGCCGGCAGCAGCCACGGTTTCGGGTGTCGGTCGGTGTGGTAACCGACCCACGGCTGCAACAGCGAAGCGGTCAATTGAAAGGTCAGGGTAATCAGGCCGACCTGGGTGAAACTCAGGCCATAGTTGGCCTTGAGCATCGGATAGATCGACGGCAGCACTGACTGGATCAGGTCGTTGATCAAATGCGCCAGCGCCACCGCGCCGATGATGCGCATCACCAGAGGACTGCTTTGGGGCGGAGCGGACGCCGACGCAGCGGCGGTCTGAACGTTGCTGATAGCCATGGGAGTTTCCGTACAGCAGATGGGTGCACGCAGGCAGGTGCGTCAATGTGCCATTTTTCGGTGCGCCAGCGCCATCCCCTTAGCCAGCTAACGAACTATTCTTCCATCGCGGCGCAAGTGATAGCGCAAAGCCATGGTCTGAATCTTGCCTTGCTTATCCGCTTGAACGCGGCGCCCTTACAAAGGGCATCGAGAATGGGAAGTTTCGCTACAGAGCCTGCCTACAGAGCGGGCAAGGGTGAACTTTCGAGGCCTTTTAGCAGGGCACCAATCCCGGTCGCAACGACCGCGATGCACGCCGATGGTGCGTGGTGTCCAGAGGAGTCATGAGGCATGCAGGCTTTTTTATCACCGGGGATCGGGCTGCTGGGGCGGTTTGGCTTCGCGCGTAAATTCCAGTTGTTGTTTCTGCTGTTTATCCTGCCATTGGCCGGCAGCTTGTTGATGATCGGCCAGGACTACCGCGAAAAACTCAATCTGATCGCTGGCGAACGTGCCGGCGTGCGGCAGTTGCTCGCCCTCGATGCACTCGACAATCTTCTTGCCGCCCAGCGTGATCGCGCTGCCCGCTGGCGCGCCACGGAAACCAACCGTCAGCCGACGCCC
The DNA here is from genome assembly GCF_052660475.1 of Pseudomonas sp. G7(2022). Lineage (NCBI taxonomy): Bacteria > Pseudomonadati > Pseudomonadota > Gammaproteobacteria > Pseudomonadales > Pseudomonadaceae > Pseudomonas > Pseudomonas sp. G7(2022). The sequence continues at coordinate 5,290,623 of NZ_CP109659.1, forward strand.
GCCACCCTCGCCGCCATGGCTGCATTCGATTCCGTGCAACCTGCGGTCGCTCAGGCCACTCTGGATCTGGGTAACGCGTTGAAAGCCGAAGGTGCGGAAGGCGAAACCCTGGCCCGCTATCAAGCCCTGCAAACCGCGCTCGGCACTCTGGACTCCAAGAGCCTGGCCGGCGTCGGCTGGTGGCCGGACGGTTACGATCGCTTCACCAACGCCCTCAGCGCCCTGCAAGCATTGCGCGAACAAATCGCGATGGACAATCGCCTGATCCTCGCGCCGTGGCTGGAAACCTATCTGCTGACACAGATTTCCACCCAGCACGCACCAGACCTGATCGAACGGGTCGGCCGACTGGCAGCCGTCGGCCAAGCATCTGTGGTGTCCGGTCAGTTCACTCTGCAAAGTCGCTTGCAACTGCGTGACCTGCGCAGCCGCATCGGCGATGCCCGCGAGCAGTTGGTGAAAACTGCGGGCCTGCTCGAAGCGCGCCTGCCGCCAGCCCTGCAAGGCTGGGCCGGGCAGTATCACGACAGCCTCAAGCAACTGGATACCGGATTGAAAGTGCTGGATGACGGCGTGTTCGGCGGCAGCATCAATCTCAAGCCTGACGAATTCGAGCGCACTCTCGATGCCCTGCTCGGCAACCTCGCCACGCTGCGCCAGCAATCGCTGGTGTCACTGGATCAGCGGCTGGACGACTACCATGGATCGGCTATTCGTCAGTTCATTCTTGTCGCGGCGATTTTCGGTTGCCTGTTGCTGGCGGCACTGTACTTGTTCGTTTGCCTGCAAGCCTCGATCCGTCGCAGCGCCAGCGGTATCACGCTGCTCGCCGAAGCCTTGCGCGACGGTAATCTGAGCCTGCAAGTGCCGGTCGTGGGCCGTGATGAACTGGCGTCGATCAGCACCGCGCTCAACGTGGCCGTCGTGCAGTTGCGCACCAGCCTGTTGGGTGTCGATCACGAGACTTCGCAACTGAGCAATGCGGTACGCAGCCTTAACGAGCACTCCAGTGGCGCCCTCAGCGAAGTGGAAGCACAGCAATTGCAGATCAGCCAGATCGCCGCAGCGGCCACGCAACTGGCGGCGACGTCTCAAGGTGTGGCGCAGAGTTGCGAACAGGCTTCCGGCAGCGCCCAGCACACCCGGCGCATCGCTGCCGACAGCAGCCGTGACAGCCAGCGCACCACGGCGAGCATTCAACAACTCAATCAGCGCTTGAACGAGACTGCAGCAGCGCTCGGTCGGGTCAGCGAGCAAGGGCAGCAGATTCAGTTGGTGGTCGACACCATTCGTGGCGTCGCCGAACAGACCAACCTGCTGGCGCTCAACGCCGCCATCGAGGCCGCTCGCGCTGGTGAACAGGGTCGCGGTTTTGCCGTGGTGGCCGACGAGGTACGCAGCCTGTCACAACGCACGCAATCGTCTACCGCACAGATTGCCGACACGGTCGACAGTCTGCGCAATACGGTCAACGAAGCGGTGAGCCTGATGGAAGCAGCGTGCGGCCAGGCGCAGTCGGATGCCGAAGCCGTCACCGGGCTGGGCGAACGCCTGGGGGAAATCGCCAGCGCCGTGCAGAGCGTCACCGACACCCTCGCCCAGATCGCCACGGCGGTCGAAGAACAGGCGAGCACCGCTGATGAGGTCAGCGGCAATATCCAGCAGGTGGATCAGGCGGCGGTTCGCCTGCTTGAAGGTGCTCGGGCGGTGAACCTTGCAGCGGACACGTTGAGTCAGGGCAGCCATGCCTTGAGTGCCAACACCGGAAGATTTCAGCTGCGTTGAAAGCCCCTCCCGCCTCGATTTTCGGCGCGGGAGGATAAGCGGTTGAAAATAAGAAGAAATATTTTGAATTTACGCTTGACGCTTTTCCATTTCAGGGGAATAATGCGCGCCACTTGGCTACATAGCTCAGTTGGTTAGAGCATAGCATTCATAATGCTGGGGTCCGGGGTTCAAGTCCCTGTGTAGCCACCAAGTACTAAAAACGGCTTACCGAAAGGTAGGCCGTTTTTTTATGCCTCGAGAAAAGTGCCGGCCATCACCAGCCCGCACATTCTTTTACTCGGCCAGTGCCGCCAGCCCTTTCGCCCAGATCTGCCGCGTGCGCAAACCGACCATCGCCCGCCAGTCCGGATCTGCTGGATAAAACTGCTCCAGCAGATTCAGTTTGATTTCGCGCCCCGTCGCATCCAGCGGATCGCCATGCAGATGCAGCCAGTGATCGTCGCGCAGGTAACGATGCACGTCCGGCCCCGGATAAGTCCCGCACTCGATCACGAATGGCATCAACTGCACATTCGGCAACGCATCGAGCAGTGCCTGCGAGGTGTAACCGGTAGCGGTCGCTGCAACACCGGTTTCGCTCAGGGTTTCGGCACCGGTATGCAGCGTGTAGAGCCACGGGCCGTAAATCGATTGCGCCCGGGACAACGCCGGATACGGTGCCTGGGTAATCGTCAGCAACATCGGATGGCCATACTCGCCGGCGCCGGTGTGCAGGTCGAAGCACATCACGGTTTCAGCACCGGCCAAATGATTCTCGATGATTGAATGTAGCGTGCGATTCGACCAGCTCGGCGCGAGTCCGCCAAAGAACAGGCCGTCGGGATGACTGTGCTGGCCGCCCTCGACAATCGACATGACGGCCGGCCAGCCGTGCTCGGCAATTTGCGCATCCAGCAAGGCATCAGCCTTTTGCCGCTCGGGGCCATTCAAATCGGTACAGACGTAGATCTCATGCAGCGCCGCGTAAACGCGGTTGTCCGGGAGCGGTCGGCTGAAATCCAGGTGATTGCGGTTGAGGTCGATGTTGTCTTCGTTGACCCGCCGCAGCCATGCCGTGCCCCACGGATTGATCAGGTGAATCATCACGACCGCGACATCCTTGGGCAGCGAGTCCGCCGTGAAATGCTTCAGCCAGTCGATCTGGCACTCCGAACCGTAATAGCCCTCAACCCCATGGGTGCCGCTGAGCGCCACCAGACGCCGTTTGGCCAATGCATCCCCCAGCACCGCGACGTCGGTACTCAAAGACTCGCCAAACGGCCCGTTGAGCGGATGCGCGTACGAATAGCGCATGGCACCGGCCACCTTCGCGGCGGCAAGAAATCGCTCGCGCTGTTCGCGGTAGCTGGGCTGTGTCGGAAATGCGTTGTACATGGCGGCCTCTTGTTGATTGTTCTGGCTTCACTATTGGCTCTGACCCTACAGAAAATTCGCCAAGGCATGAAGGACAAACACACCGATGGTTTGCGTCCTGCACGGTCGGCCGATACAGTCCGTCAGACTTTTATCCCACGGACGGAGAGCCCCGCGTGTTTCCAGCCCTGCCCCTGAACCGCTTTCGCCTGCACGCCCTGACCCTGATCGTCAGCGCCATCACCCTCGCCGCCTGCAACGCACCGCCCTCCTCGACCTTGCCGCTGGCTCCGGAAGCCGCCTCCGGTTACCGCACCGGCCTGCAAGCCAGCCACGCCGAAAAACACATGGCCGCCGCTGCCAATCCGCTGGCCGCCGAAGCCGGTCGCGAGATGTTGCGTAAAGGTGGGTCGGCCATCGATGCAGCCATTGCGATGCAAGCCGTGTTGACCTTGGTCGAACCGCAATCCTCAGGAATCGGCGGCGGCGCGATGATCGTGCTGTGGGACGGCAAACAGGTGCGCACCTACGACGGTCGCGAAACCGCACCGGCCCGCGCGACCGAGAAGCTGTTTCTGCAGGCCGACGGCAAACCGATGCCGTTCCCGCAGGCGCAGATCGGTGGACGCTCTGTCGGCACGCCGGGCGTGATGCGTGCATTGGAACTGGCGCACAAAAAGCACGGCCGCTTGCCGTGGGCGACGTTGTTCGAGCCGGCAATCAAACTGGCCGAGCAGGGTTTTGCGATCTCCCCGCGCCTGCATTCGCTGCTGGAATCCGACCCGGTGATTCGCCGCTCGCCGGACATGGCCAGGTACTTTCTGAACAGCGATGGCAGCGTCAAAGCCGTCGGCACTCGCTTGCAGAATCCGGCGCTGGCCGCCGTGCTCAAACGCATCGCCACCGAAGGTGCGGACGCGCTGTACAAAGGCCCGATCGCCGAAGAAATCGTGGCCAAGGTTCAGGGCCACGCCAACCCCGGCAGCCTGTCGCTGAACGACCTTCAGCACTATCAGGCCAAGGAGCGTGCGCCACTGTGCACCGATTACAAACGCTGGCAGGTTTGCGGGATGCCGCCACCGTCATCCGGCGGGATTGCAGTCGCGCAAATCCTCGGCACCTTGCAGGCACTGGAAACCCGAGATCCGCGTCTGTCCCTGACACCTCTGAAACCTGTGAAAACCGACAAACCGGCCGGCCTCGAACCGACGCCGCAAGCCGTGCACCTGATCGCCGAAGCCGAACGACTGGCCTACGCCGACCGCGCGCAATACGTAGCCGATACCGACTTCGTGCCGGTACCGGTCAAAGGCCTGGTCGATCCGGGTTACCTGGCCAGCCGCGCCAGCCTGATCAGCGAACGCAGCATGGGCAGCGCCAAACCCGGTACACCGCCGGGCATACAGGTTGCCTATGCGCCGGATCGCTCGCCGCTGCGCATTTCCACCTCCCAAGTGGTGGCCGTGGACGACTTCGGTGGCGCCGTGTCGATGACCACCACCATCGAAGCGGCATTCGGCTCGCATCTGATGGTTCAGGGCTTCCTCCTCAACAACCAGATGACCGACTTCTCGTTCATCCCCGAAGAGAACGGACAGAAAGTCGCCAACCGCGTGGAGCCCGGCAAACGCCCGCGCTCATCGATGGCACCAACCCTGATCTTCGATCGTAACAGCGGCGAATTCGTCGCCACCGTTGGCTCTCCCGGCGGCTCGCAGATCATCGAATACGTGGCCAAAACCACCGTCGGCCTGCTCGACTGGAACCTCGACCCGCAAACCGCCATCAGCCTGCCCAACTTCGGTAGCCGCAACGGCCCGACAGAACTGGAGCAGGGCCAGTTCAGCCCGACGCTGATCCAGGCACTCAAGGACAAGGGCCACACCGTCAACGAAATCGACATGACCAGCGGCACCCAGGCTATCGTGCGGGTCAAGGATGCTGCGGGGAAGGCAACGCTGTCAGGTGGGGCAGATCCTCGGCGCGAAGGAGTAGCGTTGGGGGATTGAATTAACGCTGCCAACTGAAAAAGGCTTACCGAGAGGTAAGCCTTTTTTGTATTGCAACATCCGGCCATGACTTGTCACCAAGCGGCGTTCAAACCTCGAGCGTCTTGCCATCCACCGGATCGCCAATCTTCAAAAAATGCCCGCCGGCCACATGGTGCAACGTGCGCAGGCCGTCATGCCCATCGAAGTGCCAGCGTCCATCGCTGAACACTCGCGAGTCAGCCTGCGCCGCGATCACCTCGCCCAGAAACAGATCGTACTGTTCATGATTGCGCGGCTCCGGCAGCAACCGGCATTCGAGCCAGGCGACACAACCGTCAAGCATTGGTGCATCAATCTGTTCAGCTGCGAAGGTCTGCAAGCCGTAAGCCTGGAATTTGTCCTGGCCTTGATCGCGATTGATTTCCAGGCCCGAAGTCGAACCGACGGTCTGCACGATGTCGGCCTGATTCACGCACGGCACGTTAAGAACGAAGGTGCCCGAGGCCTCGAGCAGTTGTCGGGTCCAGGTAGATTTGTCGAGGACCACCGCCACTTTCGGCGGTTCGAAATCCAGCGGCATGGCCCAGGCAGCGGCCATGATGTTGCGCCGCCCGTCATGGGCGGCACTGACCAGCACGGTCGGCCCGTGATTGAGCAAACGGTAGGCTTTGTTCAGGGGAACCGGGCGACGAAAGAACTCGCTCATGGGATCTGCTCCGGGAAAAAGAGCCGATTGTAACGGGATAAAAACAACGAAGGGATGGCCGTAGACCACCCCTTCGCCCGTGCGGCATCAACTGGATAGCTGGTTGGCGAACTGACCGACCGCGTTCACTACTTTTTGCGCGCCGTCCTGAATCTCGACGATCACCGTACCGGCCTCTGCCGCCAGCGCCAGCCCTTGTTCGGCCTGCTGCTTGCCGTCGGTCATCAGGGCCACGGCGTTGCGTGCCATGTCCTGGTTCTGGCGCACCACGCCGACGATTTCCTCGGTCGCCTGGCTGGTGCGCGAAGCCAGTTGCCGCACTTCGTCGGCTACCACGGCAAAGCCCCGGCCCTGCTCACCCGCGCGAGCGGCTTCGATGGCGGCGTTGAGCGCCAGCAGGTTGGTCTGTTCGGCAATGCCGCTGATGGTCTTGACGATGGTGCCGATTACCTGGGATTGCTCGTTCAGCGCCTCGATGCCTTCGCCGGCGGTTTGCATGTGACTGGACAGATCGCGCATCACGTTGACCGCCTCGGTGACCACACGGGTGCCACGCTGGGCGGTGCTGTCAGTCTGCAAGGAGGTGCTGTAGGCGATGTTGGCAGCCTCGGCGACGGCCCGTTCCTGATTGACTTGATCGGTGATCACCGTGGCGAACTTCACCACTTTGTAGAGTTTTTCGTTGGCGTCGAGCACCGGGTTGTAGGACGCCTCCAGCCAGACCTCGCGACCATGACTGTCGATCCGCTTGAAGCGTCCGGCCACGAACTCGCCGTTGTTCAGCCGACGCCAGAAATTCTGGTACTCGGCACTGTTGGACTCGCCCGAGTCACAGAACATGCGGTGATGTTTGCCCTTGATCTGCGCCAGGCTATAACCCATGCCCTGAAGAAACCGGTCGTTGGCGCTCAACACGTTACCGTTGAGGTCGAACTCGATCACGGCAGTCGAACGCACCAACGCGCCGATCAGATTTTCGTGTTCGCGAGAGGCTTCGATGGTGCGGGTCAGGTCGCTGGAGAAAATCGAGAAATGCTTGATCCGGCCATCCGAGGAGCGAACCGGCTGCACGATAGAGCGCAACCAGGCTTCGTCGCCATTGCCACGTAAAAGGCGTACAGCGCCGGCGAAATGCTCGCCACGGGTCAGTGCAGCCTTGAAGCGGTGATGAAACTCGTCTGACTTCACATGAGCCGGCACGATGTCTTCGATGGCGCGGCCGATCAGGTCGTGGCTCTTGTAGAGCATTTCGTCGAGGAAATTCTGGTTGACCGACTGAATCCGTCCGTCGGGCTCAAGGGTGAGCACCAGCATCTCGCTTTCCAGGCTCTCCTTCACTTGCAGAAGGCTGGAGAGTTCTTCACGAAGAGCCGCCAGCTCTTGCTTCAGGCGTTTGTTGAACATGGGAAAGCACCGATGGACTGGATGGATAGCGGGTATGCAGCCTAGCCATCGGCCTTGGAAATCTTTTCTGAAGAGCGCGCGAGGCTTGTCCTACAAAAATAGTTAAGCCTCGACAACTCAGGCGGTGCCGGCCACCGGACACGGCTCCGCCCGCGGCATCCGCGAACCGAAATACGCCGCACTGACGACGCCCACCGCGCCCATCACCGCGCAGAACATCACGCAGATCCACGGGCTCCAGGGCATCAGGCCGATCAGCAGCAGAGGCGTGACACTGGCCCAGGCGGCGTAGGCAATGTTGTAGGTAAAGGAGATCCCGGAGACGCGGATCCGCGCCGGGAACAGGCTGACCATCACCGACGGCACCGCACCGACCACGCCACAGCACAACCCGGCGATGGCGTAGGCCAGACCGACCCAATCGCCGCCGCTGATCAGGCAGGTGTAAAGCAGGCCGATCCCCAGTGGCAGCAACAGGCTGTAGAGCATGACCGTGCGCCAGGCGCCGATGCGATCGACCAGCCGACCGGCAATCACGCAGCCGATGTTCAGAAACACAATGCCCAGCGCGCTCAACGCAAAAGTATGGCCGGCGGTCATGCCGAAGGTTTTCTGCATCATGGTCGGAGTAATGACCACGAACACCACCACCGCCGAAGTCAGCACGCAGGTCAGCAGCATGGCCGGCAGCATGGCCAGACGATGCTCACGCAGCACGGTGCGCAGCGGCAGTTCGACCCGTGCCTCGCGCTGCGCTTCCATGGCCATGAACACCGGGGTTTCGCTCAGCCATCGGCGCAGGTACACGCCGATCACGCCGAACACTCCGCCGAGCAGGAACGGATAACGCCAGGCGTAATCCAGCACTTCGGCCGGGGTGAACACTTGTGCCAGGAAGGTCGCAGTCAGCGCGCCGATCAGATAACCGAAGGTCAGCCCGGCCTGCAGAAAGCCCAATGCATAACCGCGATGCCCGGCCGGCGCGTGCTCGGCCACGAACACCCAGGCGCTCGGCACCTCACCGCCCACCGCCGCGCCTTGCAGGATGCGCAACGCCAACAGCAACAGCGGTGCGAAATAGCCGATCTGGGCGTAGGTCGGCATGATCCCGATCAGCAGGCACGGCAGCGCCATCATCAGGATGCTCAGGCTGAAGACTTTCTTGCGCCCCAGCCGGTCGGCGAAATGCGCCATCAGTATTCCGCCCAGCGGGCGCGCCAGATAGCCGGTGACGAAGATTCCGAAACTTTGCAGCAGGCGCAGCCACTCGGGCATTTCCGGCGGGAAGAACAGCTGGCTGAGGGTCAGGGCGAAGAACACGAAAATGATGAAATCGTAGATCTCCAGCGCCCCGCCCAGGGCCGCAAGGCCGAGGGTCTTGTAGTCGGAACGGCTGAACGGCGCCGGTCGGGCTGTGGGTTGGGCAGTCATGGCAAAGAACTCTGGCAGGCAAAAAACCAAGGCGCCCATGGTCTACGCAAACGGGCCGCCGGACAACCCGTTAGACCATAGTCTGATTCAGTGAAACACGGTCACAAAAATCCGCCGGTTGATTTACTGTTGGCACCTGTCCAGACGGGCCGGCCAAGCCCCGAAGACCACAATAAACATAAAAATCCGAGGTACTCCCGTGGCCGTTGATATCGAAGATAGCCGCTCTGCGCGCTTTGCCTTGCGCTGTTCAAGTTTTGCCGAACGCTGGTTTCCCGACTCCTGGGTCTTCGCCGCGCTGGCGGTGATCATCGTCGCGCTGGCGACCCTGGCCATGGGCGCCAAACCCACCGACGCCGCCATGGCGTTCGGCGACGGTTTCTGGAGCCTGATCCCGTTCACCATGCAGATGGCCTTCGTGGTGATCGGCGGTTATGTGGTGGCCAGCTCGCCACCCGCCGTAAAGCTGATCGATCGTCTGGCGCGGATCCCGAAAAACGGACGCTCGGCCGTGGCCTGGGTTGCGCTGATCTCGATGATCGCGTCCCTACTGAACTGGGGTCTGTCGCTGGTGTTCGGCGGTCTGCTGGTACGCGCCCTCGCCCGCCGCACCGACCTGAAAATGGACTACCGCGCCGCCGGCGCCGCCGCCTACCTTGGCCTCGGCGCCGTGTGGGCTTTGGGCCTGTCGTCATCTGCCGCGCAGTTGCAGGCCAACCCCGCCAGCCTGCCACCGTCGATCCTGTCGATTACCGGGGTGATTCCATTCACTCAGACGATTTTCCTCTGGCAGTCGGGAGTGATGCTGCTGGCGCTCGTGGTGATCTCGATCATCATCGCCTACGCCACCGCGCCCGGCCCGAACTCGGCGCGCGATGCCAGGGCCTGCGGGATCGACCCGGCCTTCAACCTGCCGCCGCTGCAACCGCGCACCCGCCCCGGCGAATGGCTGGAGCACAGTCCGTTGCTGATCATTGTGCTGGTGCTGCTGGCAGCCGGATGGCTGTTCCACGAGTTCTCGACCAAACCTGCGATCACCGCGATTTCCGGGCTCAACACCTATAACTTTCTGTTCATCATGCTCGGCGCATTGCTGCACTGGCGCCCGCGCAGCTTCCTTGATGCGGTGGCGCGGGCGGTGCCGACCACCACCGGCGTGCTGATCCAGTTCCCGCTGTACGGCTCGATTGCCGCGCTGATGACCACCGTCAAAGGCACCGATGCCCAGACTCTGGCCCACCACATCTCGACTTTCTTCGTCAGCATCGCGTCCCACGACACCTATGCGTTGTTGATGGGTGTGTACTCGGCGATTCTCGGCTTCTTCATTCCGTCCGGGGGCGGCAAGTGGATCATCGAGGCGCCGTACGTGATGCAGGTGGCCACCGACCTGAAATACCACCTGGGCTGGGCCGTGCAGATTTACAACGCCGCCGAAGCCCTGCCCAACCTGATCAACCCGTTCTACATGCTGCCGCTGCTGGGCGTACTGGGATTGAAGGCGCGGGATCTGATCGGCTTCTCCTTCGTGCAACTGCTGGTGCACACGCCGCTGGTGCTGCTGTTGCTGTGGGCGCTGGGGACGACGCTGGCGTATACGCCGCCGGTGATGCCATGACGCGGAATCATCTTCAGGCGTAATTCTTATGAGGGAGCTAGCGTATTGGCTCCCTCATTTGTTTCTGCGCCTTGGAAATGTCACCCAACCGTCACATTCCCTTGCTAGCGTCCGCCCGAAACATACTGAAACAATTAGGCATAAACGGACTTCTACATGAACGACGACACCGACGGCAAAGATCTCTCCTCGCCAGAATCCGACAATCCCACCGATACCAGCCGCCGTCGTTTTCTCGGCGGTGTCGCCGTGCTGGGTGTGGGCGCCACGCTGGCCGGGTGCGGGAAAGCCGATGATCAGCCGGGCAAGCCCGATGAGCGTCCGCTGACGCCCGCCGAACTGGACAAGGCCCTGAGCGATCAGGTGAAAACCGTCGTGGTGATCTACGCCGAGAACCGCAGCTTCAATAACCTGTTCGGTGACTTCCCCGGTGTCGAGAAGCCGCTGTCTTCACTCAAGCCCGAGCAATACCAGCAGCGCGACCGCGATGGCAGCCTGCTGCAGACCCTGCCGCCGGTCTGGGGCGGTGTATTGCAGATCGGCCCGCAAACCCTCGATGGCGTGACCTATCCCAACGCCGTGCAGTTTCAGGAAAACCTGCCCAATGCACCTTTCGCTCTGAAAGGCCCGAATGCCGAAGACCTGCCCCTGGGTCTGGTGACTCGGGATCTGTGGCACGTGTTCTATCAGAACCAGATGCAGATCAACGGCGGCAAGAATGACGGCTTCGTTGCCTGGGCCGACTCCGGCGGCCTCACCATGGGCCACTATGCCCAGAGTCGCTATTCCCTGCGCCTGTGGGATGTGGCTCAGGAGTTCGTGCTGTGCGACAACTTCTTCCAGGGCGCCTTCGGCGGCTCGTTCCTCAACCACCAATACCTGATCAGCGCCACCGCGCCGTTCTACCCGAATGTCGCCAGTTCGGTCGCCAAAAGCCAGATCGCCGCGCTGCAAAGCGATGACCCGGCCGACCCGCGACTCAAGCCCCTGGAGCAATCCCCGGCCAGCGCCATGACCGGCCCACCACAGTTCGGCCCGAGCGCGCTGACCCCGGACGGTTACGGGGTCAATACCCTCGCCCCGCCGTATTGGCCGACCTGGATTCGCGACCCTGAGCGCCCGGCGTATTCCAAGGCCGATCTGCCGAACGTCATGGTGCCGCAGACCCACGAGCACATTGGCGACAAGCTGTCGAAGAAGAACATCGACTGGGCGTGGTACGCCGGCGCCTGGCAGGCGACGCTGGATCAATACAAGGATTCCGGCGGCATCCCGAAAATCCCCAACTTCCAGTATCACCACCAGCCGTTCAACTACTTCCAGCAGCAAGGCCCGGAGCATCCCGAAGAACGCAGCAAGCGCCTGCGCGACGCCGGTCTGGGCGATGAGTCGAGCACCAACAAATTCTTCGCCGATGCCGAGGCGGGCAAGTTACCGGCCGTGAGTTTCTACAAGCCTCAGGGCAACCTGAACATGCACGCCGGCTACGCCGATGTGGCCTCCGGTGATCGACACATCGTCCGCGCGTTGAAAGTGCTGCGGGAAAGTCCGCAGTGGAAAAACATGGTGGTGATCGTGACCGTCGATGAGAACGGCGGCTGGTGGGACCACGTCGCGCCGCCCAAGGGCGATCGCTGGGGGCCGGGGTCACGGGTGCCGACGCTGGTGGTGTCACCATTCGCCCGCAAGGGTACGGTGGATCACACGGTCTATGACACCGGGTCGATCCTGCGCCTGATCACCCGTGTCTTCCAGCTGGAGACGCTGGCGGGTATCAAACAGCGCGACGATGCGATGACCGGCCGTGGCCAGAAACCCATGGGCGACTTGACCAATACCCTGCATTTCAAGGCCTGAGGACAGCTCCTGCGGCACAGCTCAAAAAACTGTCACTGACGGCTTCTCGCCATCACTCGGCTGATCCAATATGTGGCGCACCCGAGCAACGGGGAACCCACGCTGAAAAGGATCTGAGCATGTTCAAACTCGCAGGACTCACCCTCGCTGCGCTCACACTGAGCGCAGCCGCCCACGCCGATGTAGACCTGAAACTGGGCAGCACCGAGCGCGTCACCCGCCTCTTCGCCTATCCCAACAATTGCAGCGTGATCTGCTTTCGCAACTGGACGCTTGAGCAGACTGTCGCTCACTACCTGAGCCAAAGCGTGCAACGCGATGGCTATACCGGTGCCAAGGTGCTGGTGAAGAATGACAACGGACAGATCTATGCCGAGATCAGCGGCGTGCCCAAAGGCTACGACAAGCCGTTGACCGCGCTGCTGGATGCCGGCGACCTGGCCTACACCGGCGCCAGCAAGCTCAACGCCGATGGCAAGTGGGCTTACAGCTGGTACCTGTTCCTGCCATTGGGCATGGCCCTGGAAAACCGTAAAAGCGTCGAGCTGCTGCACTTCCCGCCGGATTACTCGCTGACCCAGGCCCAGGACTACCTGCGCTCCAACACCACAGACCGCTGGGCTGCGCTGCTGACCGACAACGGTATCCCGGCCGACCAGACGCCCGGCTACCAGACCATCGTCGACATCGCGCCGATCGCCGCACCTGCCAGCGCCGGCAAGGACCTTGAAGGCGTCTATGACTACTTCAAGGATTACCAGACCACCATGGTCAAACAGGTCAGCGTCAGCGCCAGCGGTGCTGCCCTGCCGATGGTGGCCTTCGGTGCACCGGTGCGTAACTGGATCAAACAGCAATATGGACCGACCGTGAACGTGCTGGGCCTGGCAACCATCACTCCGAGCACCGGGGTGAACGTGCCGGTACTGGGTTCCAACCACCCGAGCTACATCTGGTACGCCGCCGACCCCAAGAGCTACACCGGCGACGACGCCGAGGCCAAGGCTGACGCGGCGGGGCTGAAAGTGATGGGACAGGACTTGAGCGCCGCCTGCTGGCAGGCCGGCATGGGCAGCAAGCCGGGCACCGACCCGAAAACCCTGCTGAACAGTTGCACCCAGACGTGGCAAGTAACGCAGAAGGTCAAGACTTGCGAGTTGTTCTACACCTCGATCCGCAACCTGACCGCAGAACAAGCCGCTGCCAAGTGCGCCACCACGCCGATCAAGGCTCAGTTGAAACAACTCCAGAGCCCGATGCCTGAGACCGCGGTGCCTGCTCCGCACATTTGACGCGGAACGCTATTTCCCCGTGTCAGCCTTGGCTGACACGGGGAAACGTCTATCACGCCTGTCAGATATGACAGTAGATCTGCTATCCCATATGCGCGAATATTGGATCCCATGTGTTGCAGGGTTGGAAGGAGTCTGGCCCGTTGAAGTAGCAGCACCTGTCTGACAGGGAACGTTATGAATACGCACGTACTTCACCAGCACTCATCCCGCAATACCGAGGGGATCTACCCTTTCATCGGGCTTCCCGTGCGCCTCGGATTCCCTTCCCGGGCCGACTTCGAAGTGCTTCACGACGCCCAGGCAAGGCCTTGCGCAATCGTCGCGCGCCGGGAATTCCTGCGCATCACCCGCATGTGCAGGGTGTCGGGCCAGTTGCTGCCCTACCGCTGCCGTCAGACCCGGCAATTGCAGACCGGTATTCACATCTACGATCGACTGTTCTGCGGACTGATCGAACACTCCTGCGACCCGAACGTGTTCATCGACATGAGCGAATTATGGTTGTGGGCCCTGCGTGACATTCAGCCGGGCGAGCGACTGACCATGGATCTCACTGCCACCGAAGACAAACTGCTCAAGCAGTTCGCCTGCGGTTGCAGATCTGCACATTGTCGCGGCTGGATCACCGGTTACGACGAACCACCCAGCCTTGAAGGCCAGCGCTACTTAAAGAACTGGCTGCGACAAGGCATACGCTGACTTGCAGGTTACGGTGCGCCAACCGGCCGCAGGCGATATTGCGGTGGCAGTTGCTCGAAACCGCTGATGGTGGTGTTCAGACTTTTCCAGCGCCCATCCTTGATGCCGTAGATGCAACCGTGGATCGACAGGCTCTGACCGCGATGCCAGGCGTTCTGGATGATGCTGGTGTGGGCGACGTTGGCCACTTGCTGGATCACGTTGAGCTCGCACAGGCGATCGACCTGTTCTTCTTCGGTCGGCAGTTTGGCCAGTTCTTCGCGCTTTTCGTAATACAGATCGCGAATCGACCGCAGCCAGCCATCGATCAGGCCGAACTGGCGGTCCTGCATCGACGCCCGCACACCGCCGCACCCGTAGTGGCCGGTGACCAGGATGTGTTTGACCTTGAGCACGTCCACTGCATACTGAATCACCGACAGGCAGTTGAGGTCGGTGTGCAGTACCACGTTGGCGACGTTGCGGTGAACGAACAGATCCCCCGGCAACATGCCGACGATTTCGTTGGCCGGAACCCGCGCATCGGAGCAGCCGATCCACAGGTATTCAGGCGTCTGCTGGCGAGCCAGTTTGGCGAAGAAATCCGGGTCTTCCTTGGTGATCGCGTCAGCCCAACGCTCGTTGTTATCAATCAGGTCTTGTAAGTCATGCATGCTGTAAGGCCTCAAGAAAGATGCGCTGCTTTGACAGACGACCGCCTGTCGGGGTCACGAAAGGATCGCAAGTGATTTCGTTGGAATTTCTCGCGTGCCCGATGAGTCCACCTCAGTAAGGCCCACAGTATGAGGATTTGCCATGACTGATACACGACGCTCCTTCGACGCGGTGCAACCAGAGCCCATCGATGATAACGAAGACCGCATGGGATCGGTGCATGAGCTGAATTTTGACGACGAACACCCCGGCGCGAAGATCGGCGATGAACTGCAGGATCGTGAGCGCGAACAACGGATGCCCCGGGAACGGGGGCGTGAAGCCGGCATGACCGGTGCTTCAATGCCAGACCACGAGCCGACCGACGATGACCTGAGCCCGGAAACCCTGATCCATGAGGACGGCGCCCGTGATGCCGATGAACTGGGTTCAGGCAAACAGGCGGATTGGGACTTGAGCATTGTCGATGAGGACGACATTGGTGGTGGCAACGGTCTGGATGAAGCGGAATTGGCGCGACGCGATCCGATGGATGGCAAACGCTGAAGTGCTCGTTAGAAGCTGCCTCAGGTTGAGGCAGCTTCGACTGGCGATCAGTCAACCAAAGTACAGGCCATGACCACGGCGTCCTCACGCCCACCCACCGCCGGGTAGTAATCGCGACGACGGCCGATTTCATTGAAACCGTAGCGCTCATACAGGCGGAAAGCCGCGGTGTTGCTGTCGCGCACCTCCAGGAAACATTCCCGGGCATCTGCCGCATAGGCACGGGACATCAGGTATTCGAGCAGTGTCAGCCCCAGACCGCGGCCCTGATTCTCCGGTTTTATCGTGATGTTGAGCAGGTGAGCTTCATCCAGAATGATCTGCACCACGCCGTGACCGACCTGCTGCTCGCCTTCGAACATCAGCCAGATCTGATATTTGCCCAGCCCGTCGAGAAATATCCCGCGGGTCCAGGGGTGGCTGTAAGCCGCGAATTCAATTTTCAGCACAGCGTCCAGATCGGCTTCGACCATCGGACGGAAAGTTACAGCATCACTCATTCGATTCTTTCCAGCGCGCCATCAGCCGACGCATGGCTTGCCACACGGCGGCTTTGCGCTGTGGCTCTTCCATCAACAATTCCAGTCCCGGCACGGCCCAGGCCAGGCCAAGACCTTCGATCTGCAATTCACTGTTGAACGCTTCGGCGTCCTTCTCACCGGCGAAGCGCACCGCTGGCAGACCGATCAGCCACAGGCAGGCGCACGGCGATGTCTCCATTTGCACCGAAAGGAAACCCTGGACGAAATCCCGGGCCGCATCCGGGCCCTGATCCATGGTGCCGCGCACCAGGAGTGGCCAACGCACCGGATCGCCGACGATCTGCGGCGCATCCGGCAAACCGGCGGCACGCAGCATGTCCTTGAGCAGCAGATAGGCAGGATCCCGGCTCTGGAACGATTCGCCTGTGGGTAACTCCACCAGCAACAGGCAACGACCGGCGCGCAGCAATTGCAGGGCGAAACGCGGTGGCGGCACCGGCGCGGGCCGCGCAACCACTGGCGCTTCTTCGACTTCTTCCACCGGTTTGGCGGCAGGGCGGCCGCTGGCGGGCGTCGGTCGCGGGACCTCGATCTTCGGCCGTTCGACCACGCGTGCGGCCGGCTGCGCAGGCGCGCCGGCCTCGGGGGCCGGCGCTACGGGCAGCAGAGCCTCGGGCTCTGGCGCCAGAGGCTCAAGCAGCTTGGGCCGCGACGGTGCGGCGAAGGGCAATTCGGTGCGCGGCAGCCAGTTGACCACCTGCATGGCGTTCAAATAGGCGCGGCGGCGGGACTCGATTAGCAAGGGTCGGCCACTTGTGGATAACTGAAGTGCGCTGATTCTACCGCCCTTCGCTCAAGATCGCTTGCGGTTGATCGATAGTCTTGAACGCTACTCTTCACCTCAGAAAAAGCGACAGCCCGTCCCGAGAGTGAATCGCATCGTCCGTGATGCAGTACAATCGCGGCTTTTAATCGCCAACCAGCCGGCCATTCCGATGATCGAACCCAAGCGCGTCTTGCGCGCCCTCGCTGAACACTGGGCACTTCTGGAGCCACTGTGCGAGCACTTCGACCAGGGCACCCTGAGCCTCAACGAACTGCGCACGCAACTGGCCGCCCAACAACTGGAAAGCACGCCGCAGGACATCACCAGCCTGCTCGATGTGTGGATTCGCCTCGACATTCTGGTGCCCGTGGCGAAAAGCCCGAACCGCTTCGAGCTCAACGCACAGATCCACGACTTCCTTGCCTACCTGCGCCGGGAGCACCGCCTGGGCCTGTGCCTGGAGATCGAAGCCTACCTGCGTCACCTCGAGCGTCTGGCCGGTTATATCCAGGATGCGTTCGACATCCGCGACGGCAATGACCTGGCCCGTCAGCTGCGCCTGCTCGACATGCGCGTGCGCGATGTTCTGAAGAAACTCGACAACGACGAACAGGCGCTGGTGGCCGTGGCTGAACGGGCCAAGACCAGCGACCGGCAGATCCCCCTGCGTCAGCGCTACGCCGAGGTGCTGGCGACCTGGGACGAATACGTCGAGCCGATGATCGATCTGGTGAACGCCGACGGCGCTTTCGAGCAAGGCGTGCGCAAGGTCGAAACCGTGCTGCTGAAGATGCTCAGCGAACAGCAGCGCCTCGGCCATCTGGTCGATGACGACATGTTGCTGCGCACCCACGCGCGCATCCTCGAAATGCAGACCAGCGCCCAGCTGACCCTGCGTCACGCCCGGGAATTGCTGCTGCCATTGCGTGAAGAAGCGCGTCGGCACAACGCCGTGACCCGGGGCGCCGCACTGGCGCTGGCCGCGATCCGCCGCAAAGGCATCGACGCCGTACCGCAAGCCGCGATGCCGCTGTTCACCCGACCGCAAAGCACCTTCCTCGGCAGTGCCAGTCAGGTTGAAGCCTACGTCTACGCCCTGGCCCGTTTCGAGCCGAAACCGGCGCGTTTTCCCAAGGCGCACAAATCGCAGAAGACCGGCGATGCCCCGCGCGCACCGCGCACCGTGCGCGAGATGGTCGACCGCTGCGAAGAGTCCCTGCCGATGCCGGATCTGATGACCTGGCTGCTGGAGCAGGAGCCGGACGGCGCGACCGACGAATTGCTTTACTGGTTCTCGCGTCTGTCGCGGGAAAAACGCTTCAAGCGCGAGCGTCTGGAACGCCGCGAATACCACACTCACGAGCACCAGGTCAGCCTGCGCTCCTTCGCCCTGCTCTCGGCCCGCGACCCCGCCGCCGAGGATTCTGCGAGCACCCCACATGCATCTTGATCTCTCCGAACTGTCTCAACTGGCGCCGATCTTCCGCGAACTGTTCAAGGGCTACCACGTCAGCCGCCGCGATCCGGAGCTGTACGCGCAGCTGTCGAACTTCCAGGACCAGTACCGCACACTGTTCAAGGCACTGGGCTTCGAACTCGTCTGCGATACCCGTGGTTTTTACTACTTCGTGCCGGACATGGCCGCAGCGGCGGTGAACAAGACCGCTCAGCGCCTGGCGTTGTTCACCTTCATCCTCGTCGAGCATCTGGCCGATCAGGGTCGCGACCCGATCGCCGTGCTCGATGGCGGCAGCCTCGGCCGCGACGAGCTGCCTTCGCTGCTGGAGAAATACCGCGACCTGTTCATCCAGGCCGAAGTGCAGACCGTTGATGAGCTGGAAGAGAAAATCATGCGCCGCATGACCCAGCTCGGTTTCGCCGGGGAAGAAAACGGCGTGTACCGCTTCCTGCCGCCGATGCACCGTTTCCTCGACGTCTGCCTGTCGGTTCAGCAGGACCGCGATCTGGCGGCCAGCGTGCACAGCGTTCTGCCACTGCCGGCACCGGTGCTGATCGACGAAGAGGCCGAGGCCAAACTCCTCGAGACCGACGATCCACTCGATCTTTCCGACTTTGAAGAAGAGAGCGAAGAAGACGCACTGGCCCGAGCCATTGCCGAAGAACAGGAGTCCGACGCATGAGCCAGGAACGCTACGGCATCCGCCGCTTTGCCCTTTTGAACACCGCCGGTTACAGCCTCGGTCTGTTCCCGCTGGAAGAACCGTTGTCGGTCTACGGCGCGAACAACCTCGGTAAATCAGCCTCGATCAACGCCTTGCAGTTCCCGATTCTGGCGCGTATGTCGGACATGAGTTTCGGCAAGTACAGCCTGGAACAATCCCGGCGCTTCTACTTTGCTTCGGACACCAGCTACATCCTGGTCGAAGTGAACCTGCCCCACGGCCCGCACGTGATCGGCGTGGTCGGTCGCGGCCCGGGCGGCGGTTTCGGTCACCAGTTCTTTGCCTATGCCGGCAAGCTCGATCTGGCCCACTACCAGAAAAACGACACCTGCCTGCGTCAGAAAGAGCTGTTCAGCAACCTTGAGAAAGAAGGCCTGAAAGCCTACGAACTCAAGCCGGATGAGCTGCGCCGCTTGCTGGTTGGCGGTCACACGTCGATCCCGCTGGACCTGACGCTGATCCCGCTGCGCTCCACCAGCGAACAGAGCCTGAAGACCTTCCGTGCGCTGTTCATCAACCTGCTGCACATGCGCGAAATCACCGCAGCCAAGCTCAAGCAGCTGTTCCTCGATGCCTTCGAACACAGCCTGCGTTCCGGCAGCGTCGATTACATTGCGGCGTGCGAAGAAGCCTTCCGCGATGTACGTCGCATGGAACAGGACTACAACTCGCTGGTGGCTGCCGGCCCGTTGGTTGAAGCCTTGGCCAACGGCGTGAAACAACGCGATGTGCTGCGCGGCAAACTGCATCGCCTGTCGCCGCTGCTCGACTCGTTGCTCGGCACCTGGTCGGACTACGCCACGGCGCGCAAGGAAGAACTGACGATCCAGGCCGAACACTACCGTCGCGAGCAGGACGATCTGCAAAACGATCAGCGCGGTGGCACTCAGGAACTGATGCGTCTGGAGCGGGAAATCTCCGGCATCCAGCGCTGGCTCGGTGAGTTGTCGGTTCTGAAAAACCGCTTTGCACTGGTCGATGACGTCAAAGTGCTGGAGCAGCAACTGCTGGCGGCCAAGGACGCTCACGACGAATTGGCCGGTGCGCTGGCGCAGTCCCGTCAGTTCAGTGCCGAGGATCTCGAAGAACGTCTTCGCGATCTGGAAAAACGCCTGAAGTCGGTGAAGCAGCAACTCGATCACGCCGACAACAACAGCTACGCCCGCCTGCGCGAAGAGTTCTCGCAACAGGACGTCGAACGCCTGATGCGTCTGTTCAACAGCGCGTTGTTCAGCCTGCCGCTGGGCGAACATGGCATCACGCTCGACGAAAACGGCGAGTGGGTGAAGTCCGTGGAGCTGATTCTCGACGGCTTCAAGGGCGAGCGTTTCGAAGTGCCGGGCCTGTCGATCGACATCTCGCACATCGAGCCTCCGGCTCTGCAAGCGCTGGCCGACCGTGCCGCGCTGCGCGATCAGAAAGAGCGTCTGGAAAAAGAGCTCAAGCAACTCAAGACTCAACAAGCCGTGGCCGCCGACCGCGCCGCGAGCAAGACCCAGACCGAAGCGCTGTACCAGCAGGTACTGGATGCGCAGAAGGCTCTGGAAGACTTCCGCCGCACCCAGACCCTGAGCGCCGAAGAAGGCGACAAGCTGGAGCAACTGGCGCAGATGGAAGCCGCGCAGGACGAACTCAAGCGCTCCAGCGATGCGTTCACCGAGCGCGTCCAGCAACTGTCGGCCAAGCTGCAACTGGTCGGCCGGCAAATTGCTGACATGGAAGCCAAGCAACGCACTCTCGACGATGCCCTGCGTCGCCGCCAGTTGCTGCCGGCGGATTTGCCGTTCGGCACGCCGTTCATGGATCCGGTCGACGACTCGATGGACAACCTGCTGCCGCTGCTCAACGACTATCAGGACAGCTGGCAAGGCCTGTTGCGTGCCGATGGCCAGATCGAAGCGCTGTACGCGCAGGTACGCCTCAAGGGCGTGGCCAAGTTCGACAGCGAAGACGATATGGAGCGCCGTCTGTCGCTGTTGATCAACGCGTATGCACACCGTACCGACGAAGCCCTGACTCTGGGCAAGGCCCGTCGTGCAGCCGTGACCGATATCGCGCGGACCCTGCGCAACATCCGCAGCGACTACGACAGCCTCGAACACCAACTGGCGCTGTTCAACCGCGAGATCAACAAGCGTCAGGTGTCCAACCTGCAAAGCTTCCGTATCGTGCTCGCGCCGAACAAGGAAGCACTCAAGCACATTGACCAGATCATCCACAGCGCCGGTCAGTACGAAGAAGGCGAAACCCTGTCGGTGTTCGACCTGAGCCAGAGCGCCGAGCAGGACAACAAGAACGAAGAAGCCAAGGAATACCTGGCGCGGCTGGTGGCGGCGAACCACAACCAGCTCGGCCTCAAGGACTTGTTCGAACTGGCGTTCGAGATCACCAAGGTCAACGGTCAGCCGGTTATCCACACCGACATCGATGGCGCGGCGTCCAACGGCACCACCATGACCATCAAGGCGCTGACCAACATGTACTTGTTGCTGCACCTGATGGATCGCGATCTGGCCGGTCGCGTACGCCTGCCGTACTACCTCGACGAGGCGGCGGACATCGACGAAAGGAACCAGGCCGCACTGCTGGAAACCAGCCTGCAACTGGGCTTCGTGCCGATTCTGGCGAGCGTGAAGCCGCAGGTCTGCGCCAGTGTCGCCATCGACCTGGAAGGCGGCAGCGGCCCGGCCGGCATCTACATCGACGAGGCGGACTGGAAGTACATCCGTCGCCACGATGTGGTGAAGGCCACCGTCAACGTCGAGACGGACGAGCCGGAGCTGGATGCGGTTTGACCGGCGTTAACTGACGGGCAATAAAAAGGCCGCGATCTGTCTGGATCGCGGCCTTTTTTATGGCTTGGATTTTGTGCTCAATGACAAGGCCTCTTCGCGGGCAAGCCCGCGAAGGCGTCCTCACCGACGCCACCTGTTTCCCAGACTACTTGCCGAGGGGGATTTTCGGCGCCCAGGTCAGCCATTCGTCTTCGAACTTGTCGAACAGCGGGAAGGTCTGTTCGGCGCGTGCCGGATTCCCCATCTTCTCGCCGTCCGGTGTGGCGAAGGCGATACCGCCCTGAATCGCCGTTTCGAGAGACTCGGTCCGTACGGTCAGACCATTGAACAAGCCAATGTCGAAACCGACACCACTGGTGTTCCAGAAGCGACTGCCACTGCGAACCAGCGGCGCATACTTCGGCTCGATCAGGATGTGCACCAGAACGCGGTCGGCGGTCTGACCCAGTTCGTAACCAGTGACTTTCCCCACCGTGATTTCGCGGTAGGTTACCGGCACGCCTGGCTTCAAAGAACCACGGCGGGCAGCACTCAATACCAGGCTGAGGCCGGCCTCTTGCTTGCTCACTTCCGGCGGATTGGCCAAGGCCACAAAGTTTTTCTGCGGGCCGAGGTTTTTCGCAGCGGGTTGGACTTCGATGTACTGACCCGTTACCAGAGTTTCCAGATTCGAGGTCTTGATCAGCCCCAGTTCCGGCTTGACCACCCAGAACTGACTGCCGACCCGGGCAATCTTCTCCGGCACTTCAGTAATACGTGCGGTGAGGATCACCGATTGCAGGTCATCGGTCAGATCGACACTTTCGATCTTGCCGACATCCAGCCCCTTGAAGCGAACCGGGGTGCCGCTGCGCAGACCGTCGGCGCGGTCCACTTTGATGGTCACCACCTCGCCCTTCTGATTGGCCTCGTCATGGTTGGCGAACAGGCGGAAGCGTGGAATCCGTTTCTGCAACGGCGCCTTGGCTTGCGGCGTCTCGAAGGCGATGCCGCCGGCCATCAGGGTCTGCAAGGATTCACTCTTGACCTGAATACCGCCGGTCAAACCGCCGGTCAGCGTGACGCCGCTGACGTTCCAGAAACGGGTCGAAGCGTTGACCAGGTTTTCGTATTCCTTCTCGATGTGGACGCCGATCACCAGTTGTTTGCGGGTCTTGGAGAACTGATAGCTCTGCACGGAACCGACCTTGACCTGCTTGTAGAGGATCGGGCTGCCGACATCGATCGAGCCGAGGGTGTCGGTAAACAGCACCAGGTGCAGGCCGGGTGCGCGCAGATCCAGCGGCGGCGCTTTTGGCCGGGCTTCGAATTCACGTTGCGGAGCGCCGCCCTTGTCGCCCGGGCGTACGGCGATGTAGTTACCTTTTACCAGCGCTTCCAGACCGGTGATGCCGGCCAGAGAAATCGACGGTTTGACCACCCAGAACTGAGTGCCGGTGACCAGGTATTCCTCAGCCAGAGGATCGAGGGTCAATTCAGCCGTGGCGCTGGACAGATCCGGATCAATCTTCAGTGCTTTCAGGTTACCGACCTGAATGCCTTTGTACATCACCGGGGTACGCCCGGCCTGCAGACCTTCGAAATCGCTGAGTTTGACCTTCACGCGGATACCGGCGGCGGCCGCATCGAAGTCTTCGTACAGACGAAACGGCAGGCTTGGATCGGTGGGCGGACTGTCCTTGCGGTTCTCCGGCGTAGCGAACGCGATACCGCCGGCGACGATGCTGGCCAGGGACTCGCTGCGCACTTTCACCCCGGACAGGTTGGCGTCGATGCTGATGCCGCTGGCGTTCCAGAAACGCGTGTGTTTGCGCACCAGTTTGGCGTAAGTCGGCTCGATGAACACCTTGAGCTCGACGGTGCTCTGGTCTTCCGACAGCACATAGCTTTTGATCTGGCCGACTTTGATCTGCTTGTAGAACACCGGGCTGCCACGGTTCAACGAACCGAGGCGATCAGCCTTGATCGTCAGGTGCAGGCCGGGTTTGGAGTCCGACAGCGGCGGCTCTTCGGCCAAGGCCTTGAACTTGCGGGTCGGCTCGCCTTCGCCGGGACTGATGGCGACGTAGTTACCCGATACCAGGGTTTCCAGCCCGGTGATCCCGGCCAGGGTCACGCTCGGTTTGACCAGCCAGAAACGAGTGCTGGTCTTCAGGTACTGATCGACATCCTTGTTCATCTCGATGGTCGCGATGACACCTTTGGAGTTGCCTTCATCATCGAGTTTGAGGGCTTTCACCTTGCCGACCGGCATGCCTTTGTAGACCACTTCGGTCTTGTTGGCCTGAATGCCTTCACCGCTTTCAAAACGCACCTGAATCTCGATGCCGGTTTCGGTATAGGCACGCCAACCGAGCCATCCGCCGATAATCAGGGCGATGAGGGGCAGTACCCAGATGGCAGACCAGTTCGAAGCCGGTCGGGTTTTCGCTACAGGCAAATCAGTCATGGTCGGCGTCCGACTCCGTGTTATCCCAAATCAGTCGGGGATCGAAAGTGACAGCGGCAAGCATCGTCAGAATCACCACACTGGCGAAGGCGATGGCGCCAAGATTGGCTTCGACGCTGGCTAGCCGGCCGAAGTTGACGACTGCCACCAGAATGGCAATCACAAAAATATCGAGCATGGACCAGCGGCCGATGAACTCGATGAAGCGGTACATCCAGATCCGCTGGCGCGCGGAGAGTGGCTGACGGCGTTGAACCGAAAACAGCAGAAGCGCAATGCCTACCAGTTTGAAGGTCGGCACCAGAATGCTGGCGACAAACACCACAGCAGCGATCGGAATCATGCCGTGCTGCACCAACTGGATGACGCCGGACATGATGGTGCTCGGATCACCCTGGCCCAGCGAGCTGACCGTCATGATCGGCAGGACATTGGCCGGAATGTAGACGATCGCGGCCGTGATCAGCAGCGCCCAGGTTCTCGCCAGACTATTGGGCCGCCGGGCGTGAACCAATGCACCGCATCGGGTGCAGGTCTGCTGATCGCTGTCGGCATCCTGCTTGTTCAGTTCGTGGCATTCGGTACAGATCAGAATGCCCGCATCAATCGCCCGCATGGGCATCCTCTCCTGATAACGCCTGCCAGATCTGGTGCGGTGACATCACCACTTCGAGCCAGACCTGAACCAACAACAAGCCGATGAAACATGCCAGACCGAGACCGACGGTGATGGCGGCCATGTCCGCCAGTTTGACGATCGCCACCAGGACGCCCATGAGGTAGACCTCAAGCATGCCCCAGTCTTTGAGGTGGTGATAAATGCGGTAGAGCAACAGGCCGTAGCTACGACCGAAGTTAAAACGGATGGTCAGCAACACGATCAACTGACACAGCAGTTTCAGCAGCGGAATCGCCATGCTGCAAAGGAATACGACAACTGAAACACCACGCATATCGGTATTGAACAGACCGACAACGCCGCTCCAGACAGTGTCCTGCGACGATTGCCCGAGAACATTGAGCTGCATGATGGGTAAAAAGTTCGCCGGCACATAGAGCAACAGCGCGGCAATGACCAGGGCGAGACTGCGCTGCACCACATTATGACGGTGAGCGTACAGTTCGTAACCGCAACGTGGGCAGAGGGCTTTTTCGCCGTGAGCAAGCTTGGGCTTGCGCATCAGCAGATCGCACTCATGGCAGGCCACCAAGTCATCCAGCGGTAAATCTGACAGCCCTGGGGCGTCAACCGAATCCGACATAAGGGCTCTGGCTCCGAAAAAGTTGGGATCTATTCTAGTGTCCTGATTCGAAAATAACTGTGCAAATTTGTTCTCTGACGCGAGCAAAAACTTTCCTGCGGGCAAAACAAAACCCCAACTGCTTTCGCAATTGGGGTTTCGGAATTTAATCTTGACGATGACCTACTCTCACATGGGGAAACCCCACACTACCATCGGCGATGCATCGTTTCACTTCTGAGTTCGGGATGGGATCAGGTGGTTCCAACGCTCTATGGTCGTCAAGAAATTCGGGTACTGACTCGTGACCTGACGGCCTCGCTTCAGCAAATTGGGTATGGGATAGTTTTCGGTGCTTTGTGAGCGTCGAACTTTCGGTTCATTGCGTCTTCACACACCGCAATCTGGTTGCTCTGGTTTAGAGAGCCGACGCAAATTGCTTGGGTGTTATATGGTCAAGCCTCACGGGCAATTAGTATTGGTTAGCTCAACGCCTCACAGCGCTTACACACCCAACCTATCAACGTCGTAGTCTTCGACGGCCCTTCAGGGAACTCAAGGTTCCAGTGAGATCTCATCTTGAGGCAAGTTTCCCGCTTAGATGCTTTCAGCGGTTATCTTTTCCGAACATAGCTACCCGGCAATGCCACTGGCGTGACAACCGGAACACCAGAGGTTCGTCCACTCCGGTCCTCTCGTACTAGGAGCAGCCCCTCTCAAATCTCAAACGTCCACGGCAGATAGGGACCGAACTGTCTCACGACGTTCTAAACCCAGCTCGCGTACCACTTTAAATGGCGAACAGCCATACCCTTGGGACCGGCTTCAGCCCCAGGATGTGATGAGCCGACATCGAGGTGCCAAACACCGCCGTCGATATGAACTCTTGGGCGGTATCAGCCTGTTATCCCCGGAGTACCTTTTATCCGTTGAGCGATGGCCCTTCCATACAGAACCACCGGATCACTAAGACCTACTTTCGTACCTGCTCGACGTGTCTGTCTCGCAGTCAAGCGCGCTTTTGCCTTTATACTCTACGACCGATTTCCGACCGGTCTGAGCGCACCTTCGTACTCCTCCGTTACTCTTTAGGAGGAGACCGCCCCAGTCAAACTACCCACCATACACTGTCCTCGATCCGGATAACGGACCTGAGTTAGAACCTCAAAGTTGCCAGGGTGGTATTTCAAGGATGGCTCCACGCGAACTGGCGTCCACGCTTCAAAGCCTCCCACCTATCCTACACAAGCAAATTCAAAGTCCAGTGCAAAGCTATAGTAAAGGTTCACGGGGTCTTTCCGTCTAGCCGCGGATACACTGCATCTTCACAGCGATTTCAATTTCACTGAGTCTCGGGTGGAGACAGCGCCGCCATCGTTACGCCATTCGTGCAGGTCGGAACTTACCCGACAAGGAATTTCGCTACCTTAGGACCGTTATAGTTACGGCCGCCGTTTACCGGGGCTTCGATCAAGAGCTTCGCGTTAGCTAACCCCATCAATTAACCTTCCGGCACCGGGCAGGCGTCACACCCTATACGTCCACTTTCGTGTTTGCAGAGTGCTGTGTTTTTAATAAACAGTCGCAGCGGCCTGGTATCTTCGACCGGCATGAGCTTACGGAGCAAGTCCTTCACCCTCACCGGCGCACCTTCTCCCGAAGTTACGGTGCCATTTTGCCTAGTTCCTTCACCCGAGTTCTCTCAAGCGCCTTGGTATTCTCTACCCAACCACCTGTGTCGGTTTGGGGTACGGTTCCTGGTTATCTGAAGCTTAGAAGCTTTTCTTGGAAGCATGGCATCAACCACTTCGTGTTCTAAAAGAACACTCGTCATCAGCTCTCGGCCTTAAGATCCCGGATTTACCTAAGATCTCAGCCTACCACCTTAAACTTGGACAACCAACGCCAAGCTGGCCTAGCCTTCTCCGTCCCTCCATCGCAATAACCAGAAGTACAGGAATATTAACCTGTTTTCCATCGACTACGCTTTTCAGCCTCGCCTTAGGGACCGACTAACCCTGCGTCGATTAACGTTGCGCAGGAAACCTTGGTCTTTCGGCGTGGGTGTTTTTCACACCCATTGTCGTTACTCATGTCAGCATTCGCACTTCTGATACCTCCAGCAAGCTTCTCAACTCACCTTCACAGGCTTACAGAACGCTCCTCTACCGCATCACTTACGTGATACCCGTAGCTTCGGTGTATGGTTTGAGCCCCGTTACATCTTCCGCGCAGGCCGACTCGACTAGTGAGCTATTACGCTTTCTTTAAAGGGTGGCTGCTTCTAAGCCAACCTCCTAGCTGTCTAAGCCTTCCCACATCGTTTCCCACTTAACCATAACTTTGGGACCTTAGCTGACGGTCTGGGTTGTTTCCCTTTTCACGACGGACGTTAGCACCCGCCGTGTGTCTCCCATGCTCGGCACTTGTAGGTATTCGGAGTTTGCATCGGTTTGGTAAGTCGGGATGACCCCCTAGCCGAAACAGTGCTCTACCCCCTACAGTGATACATGAGGCGCTACCTAAATAGCTTTCGAGGAGAACCAGCTATCTCCGAGCTTGATTAGCCTTTCACTCCGATCCACAGGTCATCCGCTAACTTTTCAACGGTAGTCGGTTCGGTCCTCCAGTCAGTGTTACCTAACCTTCAACCTGCCCATGGATAGATCGCCCGGTTTCGGGTCTATTCCCAGCGACTAGACGCCCTATTAAGACTCGCTTTCGCTACGCCTCCCTATTCGGTTAAGCTCGCCACTGAAAATAAGTCGCTGACCCATTATACAAAAGGTACGCAGTCACAGAACAAAGTCTGCTCCCACTGCTTGTACGCATACGGTTTCAGGATCTATTTCACTCCCCTCTCCGGGGTTCTTTTCGCCTTTCCCTCACGGTACTAGTTCACTATCGGTCAGTCAGTAGTATTTAGCCTTGGAGGATGGTCCCCATATTCAGACAAAGTTTCTCGTGCTCCGTCCTACTCGATTTCATGACCAAGAGATTTTCGCGTACAGGGCTATCACCCACTATGGCCGCACTTTCCAGAGCGTTCCGCTAATCTCAAAGCCACTTAAGGGCTAGTCCCCGTTCGCTCGCCACTACTAAGGGAATCTCGGTTGATTTCTTTTCCTCAGGGTACTTAGATGTTTCAGTTCCCCTGGTTCGCCTCTTGCACCTATGTATTCAGTACAAGATAACCATCTTGTGATGGCTGGGTTCCCCCATTCAGACATCTCCGGATCAAAGTCTGTTTGCCGACTCCCCGAAGCTTTTCGCAGGCTACCACGTCTTTCATCGCCTCTGACTGCCAAGGCATCCACCGTATGCGCTTCTTCACTTGACCATATAACCCCAAGCAATCTGGTTATACTGTGAAGACGACATTCGCCGAAAATTCGAATTTCTCAATTAAGAGAACTCACAAATTTTACCTTAGCCTGATCCGTTACCAGTGAAAGTAACGTTCAGTCTATCTTTCTATCACATACCCAAATTTTTAAAGAACGATCCAGTCAAAGACTAGAAATCAACATTCATCATCACACTGATGGAATGCTCATTTCTAAGCTTTCAAACTTCAGAAGCAGTAGTGGTGGAGCCAAGCGGGATCGAACCGCTGACCTCCTGCGTGCAAGGCAGGCGCTCTCCCAGCTGAGCTATGGCCCCGTATTTCTACAGGCGTTTCCCACACAAAATTGGTGGGTCTGGGCAGATTCGAACTGCCGACCTCACCCTTATCAGGGGTGCGCTCTAACCAACTGAGCTACAGACCCAATTTCGGGCTGCTTCTATCGTCTTCTTCAATGAATCAAGCAATTCGTGTGGGAACTTATGGAGCAGCTGATGTCGTCGATTAAGGAGGTGATCCAGCCGCAGGTTCCCCTACGGCTACCTTGTTACGACTTCACCCCAGTCATGAATCACACCGTGGTAACCGTCCTCCCGAAGGTTAGACTAGCTACTTCTGGTGCAACCCACTCCCATGGTGTGACGGGCGGTGTGTACAAGGCCCGGGAACGTATTCACCGCGACATTCTGATTCGCGATTACTAGCGATTCCGACTTCACGCAGTCGAGTTGCAGACTGCGATCCGGACTACGATCGGTTTTATGGGATTAGCTCCACCTCGCGGCTTGGCAACCCTTTGTACCGACCATTGTAGCACGTGTGTAGCCCAGGCCGTAAGGGCCATGATGACTTGACGTCATCCCCACCTTCCTCCGGTTTGTCACCGGCAGTCTCCTTAGAGTGCCCACCATTACGTGCTGGTAACTAAGGACAAGGGTTGCGCTCGTTACGGGACTTAACCCAACATCTCACGACACGAGCTGACGACAGCCATGCAGCACCTGTCTCAATGTTCCCGAAGGCACCAATCCATCTCTGGAAAGTTCATTGGATGTCAAGGCCTGGTAAGGTTCTTCGCGTTGCTTCGAATTAAACCACATGCTCCACCGCTTGTGCGGGCCCCCGTCAATTCATTTGAGTTTTAACCTTGCGGCCGTACTCCCCAGGCGGTCAACTTAATGCGTTAGCTGCGCCACTAAGAGCTCAAGGCTCCCAACGGCTAGTTGACATCGTTTACGGCGTGGACTACCAGGGTATCTAATCCTGTTTGCTCCCCACGCTTTCGCACCTCAGTGTCAGTATCAGTCCAGGTGGTCGCCTTCGCCACTGGTGTTCCTTCCTATATCTACGCATTTCACCGCTACACAGGAAATTCCACCACCCTCTACCATACTCTAGCTCGCCAGTTTTGGATGCAGTTCCCAGGTTGAGCCCGGGGATTTCACATCCAACTTAACGAACCACCTACGCGCGCTTTACGCCCAGTAATTCCGATTAACGCTTGCACCCTCTGTATTACCGCGGCTGCTGGCACAGAGTTAGCCGGTGCTTATTCTGTCGGTAACGTCAAAATTGCAGAGTATTAATCTACAACCCTTCCTCCCAACTTAAAGTGCTTTACAATCCGAAGACCTTCTTCACACACGCGGCATGGCTGGATCAGGCTTTCGCCCATTGTCCAATATTCCCCACTGCTGCCTCCCGTAGGAGTCTGGACCGTGTCTCAGTTCCAGTGTGACTGATCATCCTCTCAGACCAGTTACGGATCGTCGCCTTGGTGAGCCATTACCTCACCAACTAGCTAATCCGACCTAGGCTCATCTGATAGCGCAAGGCCCGAAGGTCCCCTGCTTTCTCCCGTAGGACGTATGCGGTATTAGCGTTCCTTTCGAAACGTTGTCCCCCACTACCAGGCAGATTCCTAGGCATTACTCACCCGTCCGCCGCTGAATCCGGGAGCAAGCTCCCTTCATCCGCTCGACTTGCATGTGTTAGGCCTGCCGCCAGCGTTCAATCTGAGCCATGATCAAACTCTTCAGTTCAAACATCTTTGGGTTTTTAAGAAACCCTAAACTTGGCTCAGCAATCGTTGGTTACATCTTTGATTTCTCGCGGAGTAACTTGTGATGCTGATAATCTTGTTGACTATCAGTCTGACTCCACAAGCACCCACACGAATTGCTTGATTCAGTTGTTAAAGAGCGGTTGGTTAAGAGCTTTCATCTCAACCGAGGCGCGCATTCTACAGCAGCCTCATTTGCTGTCAAGTGATTATTTTCAGAAGTTTTCGAAGATTTCTTCAACAACTTCAACCACTTGCGCTTCCGATCTCTCGTCAGCGGGAGGCGAATTCTACAGCGTTACACGCTGCTGTCAACACCTCTTTTTCTCCGCTTTCGACCGAGAAGATCGAACCGCTGAAAGCGCCAGAAGAACCGGCATTTCCAACTCCTTCCAGGCCTCGATGATCTGAAGTAAACCGCTATCGAAAACCGTGCAACTCATTGAATCTCAAGGAGTTTTCGTTTCGACTGCGCCGGAAGTGGGGCGAATTATAGACCTCCAGAATCTGCCGTCAACACTTAATTTCGTTTTTCTTGCAGAACCTGTCGTTTACCCAGCAAACGCGGGATTCGACGGCCTACCGGCGGGAGGCGCAACATGAGAAGCAGTCCACCTATAAAGGCATAGACCGCCCACTCCTTAAGATCAGCACGCACAATCCACAGCATATGCAGCAACCCAAGCCCCAGAATCAAATAAGCCAATCGATGCAACTTCTTCCAGCGAACACCCAAACGACGCTGGCTATAACGATTGGACGTCACCGCCAATGCCAGCAATCCCAGAAACCCGAGCGTACCCACGATAATGTAAGGGCGCTTGCGCAACTCCACACCCAATTGCGACCAGTCGAATCCAAGGATGAACGCCATATAGCTGCATAAATGCAAAACCACATACGCGAAACACCACAACCCCAGCTGTCGGCGCACAGCAATCCACCCCGCCCACCCGGTGAGCTTCTGCAAAGGCGTCATGCTCAACGTGATCAGCAACAATACCAAGGTCCCAAGCCCAAGCCGATCGACCAGAACCTTTCCCGGATCCGGCCCGAGCAGATCCTCAAAGGCCTGATAGAACCACCACAACGGCCAGATGGCCGTTGCAATAAAAACGCCCACACGCCAGAACGGATATCGCATCAGTAATTCTTCCGCAGATCGAGCCCTGTATATAAAGAAGCGACTTCATCCGAGTAGCCGTTGAACATTTGTGTATCACGCACATTCGGCTTGAACAGGCTATTAGGAAGACGTCGCTCCCGAGCCTGAGTCCAGCGAGGATGATCCACCGTCGGGTTCACATTCGCATAGAACCCGTACTCATTTGCCGCAATGCTTTGCCAGGTCGTCTTGGGCTGCTCACTCACCAGACTGATCCGTACGATGGATTTGACACTTTTGAAGCCATACTTCCACGGCACTACCAGACGCAAGGGCGCGCCGTTCTGATTCGGCAGTTCACGGCCATACATGCCCACAGCCAGGATCGCCAACGGATTCATCGCCTCATCCAGGCGCAAACCTTCTACATAGGGCCAGTCGATCAGAGCAAATCCTGAACGCTGTCCGGGCATACTCTTGGGATCCTGCAAGGTTTCAAAACGAATGTATTTGGCATTGGACGTTGGCTCCACCTGCTTGAGCAGCGCCGATATGGGAAAGCCGATCCAGGGGATGACCATCGACCAGGCCTCGACACAGCGCAGGCGATAGATACGCTCCTCCAACTGATAAGGCTTCATGAAGTCCTCCAGCGCATAGCGCCCCGGCTTCCCCACCTCCCCGTCCACCACCACACTCCAGGGTTCGGTTTTCAGCAATCCGGCATTAGCTGCCGGATCACCCTTGTCGGTACCGAACTCATAGAAGTTGTTGTAATGGGTGGCGTCCTTGAAGGGCGTGATGGCCTCATCCTTGACGTTCACGGCGCCCCATTTAATAGAAGGCAGCTTTTCGGAAAACCAGACAGGCATCTTTCCGGGCTCGACATCGGCATAACGGACGGCCTCTTCGGCACTGGCCCAACGCGGCAGGCTGCCCACAGCCAGGCCGGCCGCTGTAGCACCGAGCAATTGCCGCCGAGAGAGATAAATGGATTCAGGCGTGACGTCCGACTCATGGCAGTCGGACGCTTTGGGGATTTTGATCAGCATGACAACTCCGCAGTTTTGGAGGACAGATGCACCCATAGACTGCGGAGTATGAGGGAAATTACATCACTCGACGTTTTTGTGGCGACGAAGATGCAACAGGTACTGCACAGGCCCCGAAGCCGCATAGGCAAGGAACACCAGCAGCAGAATGCGCGGCGGATCGCTGAACACCACGGCGAACACCAGCACCACCGCCAGGATCGCAACGAATGGCACGCGTCCCTTCAGGTCCAGCTCCTTGAAGCTGTTGTACTTGATGTTGCTGACCATCAGCATGCCGGCAGCCGCGACCATCAACGCAACCAGGAACGACATCTTCGATCCCTGTATTCCGTAGTCGCTGAATGCCCAGACAATCCCCGCCACCACACCGGCAGCAGCCGGGCTGGCCAGTCCGATGAAGTAGCGTTTGTCAGCAGTGCCGACCTGAGTGTTGAAACGTGCCAGACGCAGCGCCGCACCCGCCACATAGATAAAGGCTACCATCCAGCCGACCTTGCCCATGTCACCCAGCGCCCAGCCGAATGCCAGCAATGCCGGCGCGACACCAAAGGCAACCATATCCGACAGCGAGTCGTACTCGGCACCGAATGCACTTTGTGTATTGGTCATGCGCGCCACACGGCCGTCGAGACCGTCGAGCACCATGGCGACAAAAATCGCGATGGCTGCGAACGCGAAGTACTTGCTCGCATTCGCCGCGTCCCCGGCGCTCAAGGCCGCCTGGGCACTCATCGAGTTGATAATGGAATAAAACCCTGCGAACAGGT
This sequence comes from Pseudomonas sp. G7(2022), assembly GCF_052660475.1. Taxonomy (NCBI): domain Bacteria; kingdom Pseudomonadati; phylum Pseudomonadota; class Gammaproteobacteria; order Pseudomonadales; family Pseudomonadaceae; genus Pseudomonas; species Pseudomonas sp. G7(2022). The sequence goes on from NZ_CP109659.1 coordinate 5,324,276, forward strand.
TCGCAGTGGTGAACAGATTCGGCAGAAGATAGATACCACGATGCCGGACTTTACGACCTTCTGCGTCATGCCCTTCTTCGACATGTTCATCGATGGGCAGCAGGCTTTCGGCGTCTGAAGCCTGGTTCGGCTCTTCGGGGCGTTCGCTCATGGACATTACCTTGCAACGGATTGGACATTTTCGACAGGTGTCTGGGACGACGGTTCGGCCACAAACGATGCAGCTTTATACCAGAACCGTCCGCCCATACGAAAAAACGCGGCCGAAGCCGCGTTTTTTTTTCACACAAGGGTCGACGACTTAGTTTTTGGCTTTGTCGACGATCTTGTTGGCACCGATCCACGGCATCATGGAGCGCAGTTGCTCGCCGATGATTTCGATACCGTGAGCGGCGTTGTTACGACGCTTGGCGGTCATCGAAGGGTAGCCGGTTGCGCCTTCGCTGATGAACATTTTGGCGTATTCGCCGTCCTGAATACGTTTCAGGGCGTTGCGCATGGCCTGACGGGACTCGGCGTTGATCACTTCCGGACCGGTCACGTACTCGCCGTACTCAGCGTTGTTGGAGATCGAGTAGTTCATGTTGGCGATACCGCCTTCGTACATGAGGTCAACGATCAGTTTCAGTTCGTGCAGGCACTCGAAGTAAGCCATTTCCGGCGCGTAGCCAGCTTCTACCAGGGTTTCGAAACCGGCTTTAACCAGTTCAACGGTACCGCCGCACAGAACGGCTTGTTCGCCGAACAGGTCGGTTTCGGTCTCGTCCTTGAAAGTGGTTTCGATGATGCCGGTGCGGCCACCGCCAACGCCTGCAGCGTAGGACAGTGCAACGTTCTTGGCGTTGCCCGAGGCGTCCTGGTAGATCGCGATCAGGTCAGGGATGCCGCCGCCTTTCACGAACTCGGAACGTACGGTGTGGCCCGGAGCTTTCGGCGCGATCATGATCACGTCGAGGTCGGCACGCGGAACAACCTGGTTGTAGTGGATCGCGAAGCCGTGGGAGAAGGCCAGGGTGGCGCCTTTCTTGATGTTCGGCTCGATTTCGTTCTTGTACAGCTGGGACTGGAACTCGTCCGGGGTCAGGATCATGACCAGGTCGGCGCCGGCAACAGCGGCAGCCACGTCGGTCACTTTCAGGCCGTGGGCTTCTGCCTTGGCAACGGTGGCCGAACCTTTACGCAGACCGACCGTAACGTCGACACCGGAGTCTTTCAGGTTGCATGCTTGAGCGTGGCCCTGGGAGCCGTAACCGATGATGGCAACTTTCTTGCCCTGGATGATCGACAGGTCGCAGTCTTTATCGTAGAAAACTTTCATGAATTTCCCCTTTATATCCAGGCCGTTCAGGCCATTCGCTAATTTGGTTTAGATGCTGAGTACTTTGTCGCCGCGGGCAATACCGGTGACGCCACTACGGACGGTTTCCAGAATCGATGCGGTGCCGATGGACTGAATGAAGCTGTCGAGCTTGTCGCTGGTACCGGTCAGTTGAACGGTATACACGCTGGCGCTGACGTCGACGATCTGTCCACGGTAGATATCGGTGGTGCGTTTGATCTCGGCGCGCTGGGCGCCAGTGGCCTTGACCTTGACCAGCATCAGTTCACGCTCGATATGAGCGCTTTCCGACAGGTCCACCAGCTTGACCACTTCGATCAGCTTGTTCAGGTTCTTGGTGATCTGCTCGATGATTTCATCGTGGCCGACAGTGGTCAGCGTCAGACGCGACAGGGTCGGGTCTTCGGTGGGCGCCACGGTCAGGCTTTCAATGTTGTAGTTGCGCTGCGAAAACAGGCCGACTACACGAGACAAAGCACCAGGTTCGTTTTCCAGAAGCAAGGAAATAATGTGCCGCATGATTAGGTACGCTCCGTCTTGCTCAGCCACATATCGCGCATCGAGCCGTCTTTGATCTGCATCGGGTAGACGTGCTCGCTGGTATCGACCGAAATATCGATCACGACCAGGCGATCCTTCAGGGCGAACGCTTCTTCCATCTTCGACTTCAAATCTTTCGATTCGGTGATGCGCACGCCGACGTGGCCATAGGCCTCGGCCAGCTTGACGAAATCAGGCAGCGATTCCATGTACGAATGCGAGTGACGGCTGCCGTAGCTCATGTCCTGCCACTGACGCACCATGCCCAGGACACCGTTGTTCAGGATGACGATCTTCACCGGCAAACCATATTGCAGGCAGGTCGACAACTCCTGGATGTTCATCTGGATACTGCCTTCACCGGTGACGCACGCAACATCGGTGTCAGGGAAGCTCAGCGCGATACCCATCGCGGCCGGCAGACCAAAGCCCATCGTGCCCAGACCACCGGAGTTGATCCAGCGGTTCGGCTTGTTGAACTTGTAGTACTGCGCAGCAAACATCTGGTGCTGGCCCACGTCGGAGGTCACAAAGGCGTCGCCCTTGGTCACTTCGCACAGGGTTTCGATCACGGTCTGTGGCTTGATCTTGCTGCCGTCGCCCTTGTCGTAAGGGAACAGGCCGCGATCACCGCGCCACTCATCAACCTGCTTCCACCAGCTGGTGATCGCTTCCTTGTTCGGGGTTTCGCCGATTTCCTTGAGGATCGCGACCATTTCGGTCAGGACGCTCTCCACCGGGCCAACGATTGGCACGTCAGCCTTGATGGTCTTGGAAATCGAAGCCGGGTCGATGTCGATGTGAATGATCTTGGCGTTCGGGCAGAACTTCGGCGCGCCGTTGATCACGCGATCGTCGAAACGCGCACCGACAGCCAGGATCACGTCGGCATGGTGCATCGCCAGGTTGGCGGTGTAGCTGCCGTGCATGCCGAGCATGCCGATGAACTGACGGTCAGTGCCAGGGTAGCCACCCAGGCCCATCAAGGTATTGGTCACTGGCAAGTTGAGCATTTGCGCCAGCTCGGTCAGCGGCGCGGAGCCGTTGCCGAGAATCACGCCACCGCCGGAGTACAGCACAGGACGCTTGGCCGCCAGGAGCATTTCTGCCGCCTTGCGGATTTGCCCGGAGTGACCGCGAACGGCCGGGCTGTAGGAACGCAGTTTGGCTTTCTTCGGGAAGATGTATTCGAACTTCTCGGCCGGGTTGGTCATGTCTTTCGGGATATCGACCACGACCGGACCCGGACGACCGGATTGCGCCAGGTAGAAGGCTTTCTTCATGACTTCCGGGATTTCGGACGCGTGCTTGATCATGAAGCTGTGCTTCACGATCGGCCGGGAGATACCGATCATGTCGGTTTCCTGGAACGCGTCGGTGCCGACCATGGTGCTTGGCACCTGACCGGAAATGATCACCATCGGAATCGAGTCCATGTAGGCCGTGGCAATACCGGTGATGGCGTTTGTGGCGCCTGGACCGGAAGTCACCAATACCACGCCGGCCTTACCGGTGGCACGGGCGTAGCCGTCAGCCATATGGGTAGCCGCTTGTTCGTGACGAACCAGGATGTGGGTCACTTCCGGTTCTTTGAACAGGGCATCGTAAACATGAAGGAGAGCACCACCCGGGTACCCGTAGATATATTTGACGCCTTCGTCACGCAAGAAGCGGACGAGCATCTCACCGCCAGATAAAAGCTCCACGTTGTTCACCTCTAAAACGCCAGAATACCGTCCACAGAAAAGCGAACGGGTCTTAATAGGTTTACTTCTCGGCAGAGCATGAGCGACGGTGGTCGCCGACTACGTCAGCACTGACTGAGCAAGTATTGGGATCGTCCCAAGTGTTGCGGGCCTTTCCCACCCAGCGCGAGGTAACGCGTTGCGGGTGTAACAGGTCGACGCGGATATGCGCCTCATGATCTGCCGAGAGGGTCTGCTTCTGGCAGTCCCTGTACAGCGGACTTTGGATTCTTCTGTTTCGCCCTCTCCAAGTCAAGCCGTCTTTAGGCCTAATTGTGGGTAAGCACATGAGAACGCAAGAAAAAACCTGAAAAGCGCTACTCTGTTAGCGTCAATTGCGCAATTTTGCCAAGGAATCAGCATGCGAACGCTCCTCGTCACTCTGCTGATCGGCCTCAGCCCCTGGTGCATGGCCGGTCAGATCTACAAGTGGGTCGATGCCCAAGGTGTCACGCACTTCGATGCGCAACCACCACAAGGTCAGTCTGCAACGACAGTACAAACGCCGCCCTCGTCTTCCCCGCGTCCGGCAGCCATGCCAGGCAGCGGCCCGCTGGGGGATCAGAAAGCCATCGATGACAAGGTCAAAAAACAGGTCGCCGAGCAACAGGACCAGCTCAAGGTCTTTTGCGAACAGGCGCGTACGAACCTGGCGCAGTTGCAGAACAATCCGCGCCTGAGGGAGGAAACCGAGGGAGAGTTGCGTCGACTGAGCGATACGCAACGTCAGGAGCGAATCGCAGAGACGCAGAAAAAGATTGCCGAAAACTGCCAGTGATCACTGGCAGCCGGCTGCTCAGCGTGAAGCAGTGATCAGCAGATCGAACTCTTTGAGCAAGACCTGCAACTGCCGATCCTTGCCCTGCAGATTACGCTGGGCGAAGACCATTTCGGCCATTTCCTGAATGCCCGAGGCATTGGGCAATGGCAGGTTCTGCTCGAGGATGATCTTCATCCGGGGCAGGAAGATCCATTGCAGCCACTGCTCGAAATCGAGCGTGTCGACCGAGAATGGCTCGACGCTGCTCAAGGCTTCGACCGAAGGCTGGACGTCATCCCACCAGCCCTGGGCGCGCAATTCACGCTCGATCAACAACAGTTGATCGGCGACTTTCGAGAAACGCGCGTCCATCACAGCGAAACCCTGGCCTTCTGACGGGCCAGAGCGGCGCCGGCGGAATCACCCTGTTTTTCGCGAGCTTGAGCAATAAGCTCCCACAGGCTGGCCTGCAAGTCCGGACGGCCGTTGGCCATGGTCAGCGCGCGGCGGGCGGTCTGCTCGGCTTGCGGAGCGTCGCCTTGGGCCATACGCACTTGCGCCAGGCGGTAGAGCACTTGCGGCTCACGCGGCGCAACGCGTTGAGCGCGCTCGAGGCTGGAGGATGCGCCATTCAAGTCGCCGCCGGCCTGCTGTTGCTGCGCAGTGGTCAGCAAAGCGAGTACCGGGCCGTCCAGTTGCTCATCGGCAGACAGACCGCCGCTGCTGCCGGCTGAAGGAACACCACTCGGCGTCGAAGGCATGCTGTAGCTGCCGGAGCTGATCGGGGCAGACTCGACCGGCGAAGGATTGTATGGCCCCGGCGTGATACCTCCGGAGGCAGGGCCCGGAACGATCGGCGACGTGCTGATCGGCGCCGATGTCGTGGCGCCGCCGCCCGGCACCATCACCACCACGCCGGTATCGCCTTGCGGAATGGCCTGGGATTGCGCCTGACCTTGTACCGGGCGCTTGACCGTCGTCTTGCGGAAACCGCCATTGGCCGACAGACGCTCACTGTTGGAGACGGTCGTCCCCGCATCCACCACCGGGATCGAACCACGCTGTACGGTGGAGCAGCCGCTGAGCAAAGCCACGGCGGTCACCGCTGGAATCAACCACTTGTTCACTTGAAACCCTCTTCGCTTAATTCATCCAGCCCTTGACCCAATCCATCACCGACTCGCCCGACGCAGGGCTTTCGCCCGCACAGGAAGCGCCGGGTGGCGGTTCGCTGCCGCGAATATACGGCATCTGCACGGCGCCCGGACAGTTGGCATCAGAGCCCTGACCGGTACGCGAATCGACCCACGCCTGTACCACGTTGTCCGGCTGTGGCATGTCCAGCGGCAGCGGATCGGCCTTGCGCATGAAGCTGGTCCAGACCTGCAGGGCACCGGTAGCACCGGTGAACGGCGTCTTGCCGTTATCGTCACGTCCGAGCCAGACCACGGCCAGCAGATCCTGACTGAAACCGGCAAACCAGCTGTCGCGCGAATCGTTACTGGTACCGGTCTTGCCGGCCAGCGTCAGCGTCTTGGGCAACACGTTGTAGACCGAGCTGCCGGTACCTTCGCGCATCACACGCTGCATGGCGTTCTGAATCAGGTAGATCGACGCCGGATCGAAACGCTGTTCGATCTGGAACGGATAACGCTTGAGCGGCTCGCCCTCGGCGGTCAGCACACTGCGGATTCCGCGCATCGGCGTATTGAAGCCACCGTTGGCGAGGGTCTGGTACATGGTCGCCACTTCGATCGGCGTCATGCCCCCGGCACCCAGCAGCATCGACGGGAACGCCGGGAACTCGCGGGTCACACCCAGGCGCCCGATGGTCTTGAGGACATTCGGAACACCCACCGCCAGCCCTAGACGCGAAGTCGACAGGTTGTAGGAATGCGCCAGCCCTTGATAGAGGAACACCGTACCGTGTGAGCGACGATCATAGTTCTGCGGTTTCCAGACCTGGCCATCAGCACCCTTGATGGAAAGCGGGTCGTCCGACAGCCAACTGGTGAGCGTGTACTGACTCGGCTTTTCCAACGCCGTCAGATAAACCGCAGGTTTGACCAGAGAGCCAATCGGGCGCACTGCATCCAGGGCTCGGTTGAACCCGGCGTAACTGGCCTGGCGGCTGCCGATCATCGCCTGGACTTCGCCGGTTTCCGGGTTGGTCACGACCATCGCCGCTTCCACGTCATCGGGCCCCTTGCGGCCGGAAAGACGTTTGAACGTGTCATTGACCGAGGCTTCAGCCTTCATCTGCAGGATCGGGTCGAAACTGGTGAAGATCCGCAGGCCTTCTTCGGTCAAGTCCTCGTCACGGTAGTCTTCACGCAACTGGCGTTTGACCAGATCGATGAAGCCCGGGAACGAGCTGTCGGCCAGCTTGCCGCGCGAGGTCACGCCCAGCGGCATTTTCTTTGCTGCCTCCACCTGTTCGGCAGACGCAACACCCTGCTGCTCAAGCACGTCGAGCACCAGGTTACGCCGCTCCAGCGCCCGCTCCGGGTTGCGCCGCGGGTTGTAATAGGACGGGCCCTTGACCATGCCGACCAACAGCGCGACCTGATGCAGTTTCAGCTCGGACAATGGCTGGCCGAAGAAGAACTGACTGGCCAGACCGAAACCGTGCACTGCACGCTGTCCGTCCTGACCGACGAAGACTTCATTGAGGTACGCCTCAAGAATTTCCTTCTTGTCGTAATGCAGCTCAAGCAGCATCGCCATCATCGCTTCGGTGAGCTTGCGGGTCAGGCTGCGTTCGTTGGTGAGGTAGAAGTTCTTGACCAGTTGCTGAGTCAGCGTACTGCCGCCCTGGGTCATCTTGCCGCCGGATGTGTTGACCCAGATCGCCCGGGCAATCGACTTCGGCGAGACGCCCCAGTGACTGTAGTAATCCCGGTCTTCCACGGCGACCAGGGTTTCCAGCAGGTACGGCGGCACCTGATCGAGCTTGATCAGAATCCGGTCTTCAAGGTTTTTCGGGTAGATCCCGCCGATCAGCAGCGGCTCCAGACGCACCACCGACAGCTTCGATCCGTTCGTCGCCGACAGTTCGGCCACGTAATCACCGGAGAAACGCACGCGCACCGGTTGCGGTTTCTCGAGGCCTTCGTAGAACTGGAAGCCACGGGTATTCAAATCGACGGTGTTGCCGTTGACCGCCGCAGCGCCGGGGCCATTGCTCACGGCTTCGCGGCGATAGCCCAGGGCATCGAGTTCGGTGAGGAAATCGTCCTTGCTCAACTTCTGTCCGACGAACAGCTCGAGCGGGCGCGCGTACACCTTGGCCGGGATGGTCCAGCGCTTGCCGGAAAACTTCTCCTGCACCACGGCATCGAGGTAAACGGCGAAGCCGGCCAGCACCACAAGGCCGACCAGACTGAGTTTAAGGGCCCAGCCCAACCATGGGCGCAGGCCCCGGGAAGGTGGTTTTTTAGGGGTACGGGGGGATCGAGTACGAGTCATGGCGGCGGATTATACGCACTTTATTCATACTCAACAGGAGCGCTCCGAGGTTTGCGTCGGGCGGGCGAGCGGCCATAATGGCGACCTCGAATTTCCCCAGTCTCTGAAGGATCGCCCGTGAGCCAGTCCCTGATCGCTGCCCTGCAAAACCCGGCCCTATACCCGCACCCTGTCGAAGGGTTTCAGGTCATCGAAACCCATATTTCGTGGGTTCTGCTCACCGGTCCTTACGCTTATAAAGTGAAGAAACCGGTGAATTTCGGTTTTCTCGATTTCACCAGCCTCGAATCACGCGAGCATTTCTGTGGCGAGGAGCTGCGACTGAATCAGCGCCTGACCGACGATTTGTATCTGGAAGTGTTGCCAGTGACCGGCAGCGCCGAAGCACCACAACTGGGCGGCGAAGGCCCGGCCATCGAATACGTGCTGAAAATGCGCCAGTTCCCGCAAACCGGTCTTTTGAGCACCCTGCAAGCCAATGGCGAACTGACCACCACACACATCGACGAAATGGCCGAGCAGATCGCTCGTTTCCACCTCAATGCGCCAAAGGTTCCGGCCGAGCATGAAGCCGGTACCCCGGATGCTGTCATGGCGCCGGTCTCGCAGAACTTCGAACAGATCCTGCCGTTCCTCAGCGACAAGAACGATCTGCTGCAACTCGAAGCGCTGAAAGCCTGGGCCGAAAGCAGCTTCGAACGCCTCAAGCCACTGTTCGCCCAGCGCAAGGCCGAGGGCTTCACCCGCGAATGCCACGGTGACATCCACTTGGGCAACGCCACCGTCATCGACGGCAAAGTGGTGATCTTCGACTGCATCGAGTTCAACGAACCGTTCCGCTTCACTGACGTCTGGGCCGACACTGGCTTCCTGGCGATGGACCTGGAAGACCGTGGCCTGAAATCCCTGGCCCGTCGTTTCATCAGCCAATACCTGGAGCTGACTGGCGACTATCAGGGTCTGGAAGTGTTGAACTTCTACAAGGCGTACCGAGCGCTGGTTCGTGCGAAGGTTGCGCTGTTCAGCATGCCTGCCGACGCAACCCCGGTGCAGCGCGCAACGACCCTGCGCCAATATCGCAACTACGCCAACCTGGCGGAAAGCTACAGCACCATTCCTTCGCGCTTCATGGCGATCACCCACGGCGTATCCGCTGTGGGCAAAAGCCACGTTGCCATGCGTCTGGTCGAAGCGCTGGGCGCGATTCGCCTGCGTTCCGACGTTGAACGCAAGCGTCTGTTCGGCGAGCAAACCGTTGCCAACGATGTTCAGGCCGGGATCTACAGCGCCGATGCCAGCACCGCGACTTATGCTCGTCTGCATGAAATCGCCGAAGTCATCCTGCACGCCGGTTTCCCGGTGGTGATCGACGCCACGTACCTCAAGCGCGAACAACGCGACAACGCCGCCAAAGTTGCCGAAGCCACCGGCACGCCTTTCCTGATCCTCGATTGCAATGCTCCACAGGCAGTGATCGAGAGCTGGCTGGCGATTCGTCAGGCAGACAAGAAGGATCCGTCCGACGCGACCCTCGCCGTGATCGAAGCACAGCAGGCTAACCGCGAAGCCCTGACGCCGGATGAAATCCTGCGCAGCAAACGCGTGCAGACCAATGAATCCGGCACTCTGGACACCGTCGTGGCGCAGATCCGCCAGCGTCTGCCAGGTCTGTAAGAAACTATTTCGGCCGTGAAGCCCTCGCTCGCTTCACGGCCGTCAAATAGTGGCACTATACTGGCGTCATAAAACCAACAGGTGATACGACATGAGCCAGCCGAAACTTCTCGACACCCCGCTTTATGCCTTGCTGCACAAAGACGACATCGCAGGTTTCAACAATGAACGCCCGAAAGACGGCCCGATCGACATGGTCGGCGGTGATTTTCGCGGCCTCGACCTGCGTGAACTGAACGCCGATGGCGTGGATTTCCGGGACGCCTACTTCCGTTCCGCCGACCTGCGCGGCATCGACTTTCGCAACGCTTCGCTGGAAGGCGCGAGCCTGGCGCATGCGCAGATTTCCGGTGCCTACTTTCCGCCGGAGCTAAGTGCAGACGAAATCCTGATGTCGATGAATTTCGGTACGCGCCTGCGTTATCGTACCCGCTGATCTTTTGGAAACCTGAACCGTCCAGCGCCCCCGCTTTGCGCTGGATTGCGTGCCATTGGTAATTCTCCCTCGCCCTCCCCATCCTGATTCATCCGCGGAAACTGACCTTTCTTAGAAGCGTTTGCGTTGAATCCGACCAAACAACCACGCTTTTCCTACTGATGGCTACACTCCTGAGAAGATCGCCCACGCACCATTCGGCCGTCGCAAGGAGGCTTGATGAATGATGAACTGCAACACCTGAAGAATCTTGGCAAGACGTCGGCGCAATGGCTGCATGCCGTGGGCATCCACAGCGCCTCGGATCTGCGTCGCCTTGGCGCCGTGGATGCCTATCGGGCCGTGCGCACACGCGGGTTCCGGGCGTCGAAGGTGTTGTTGTATGCGATCGAAGGGGCTTTGATGGATGTGCACTGGAACGACATTCCAGCCGAACGCAAGGACGCTCTGAACAAACAGCTGGAAGCCATTTCCTCTCGCCACAAGAACTGACGGGCACTGACAGTCATGTACCTGCTCGGGGAACAATCGGCCCAGGCCGATGCATTGATCAACCACTTGCAGAGCTTGCCTGCGCAATGGCTTGAAGGCCTGGAGCCGTGCGGGCCGCCGCTGGAATTTGAAGCCACGGATGATCTGTTGGCACGTTTGCCGGACGACCAGCTGTTTTTGCTGACGCAAGGTGTCATCAACGGGCGACTCTGCGGTCGCGGCTTGTTTTACTGGCACGAGGGAGATTTGATCGGCCTGCAACAGGGTCCGGGATGGGCGGATTGCAGCTTGTACGCCGATAACCCGCTGACTTTACGGCCTTATCACCGAAGCGATTTGTTTCAACATGTGTATGGCGACTTTTCGCGCTCGGAACAGTTTCTGCGCTACCTGCTCGGGCAAATGGCACTGCTGGCGCATGCAGTCGCCGAGTTCAAGCCGCGCGAGTTTCGCAGCACCAATGGTTTCAAGCGGGTCGAAGCCGGAGACGTTCTGATCCGCGAGGGCGATGTCGCCGACCATGTATTCGTGATTATCGAAGGACACGCCGAAGCGTTTGTTAACGGACACAAGGTAGGCGACGTGCCCAAGGATGAAATATTCGGCGCAATGGCCGTGTTCACCGGCGAACCGCGCAACGCAACAGTCATTGCCCGGCAAGCGAGCACCGTGATGCTGATCCCCGGCGATCAGTTTCTGAGCATGACCCGCAGCAATCCGAAAATCGCCCACAGCCTGATCGAAAGCATGGCGCGGCGCATCGACGAGCTCAACAAGCAGCTGACGGGATCGAACAGTCAGGTAACGCCCGTATACACAGGCCGTTGACGCCCTTGCCGGGACAAAACGACAGAAATGAAAAAACAGTAGTTGACTCGTTAATGAGAATCGCTATGATTATCACAACTGGTCGCGAGATCAGTCGATATTCTGAAAAGCCCTTGGTTCGGACTCTCAGATTATCTCCTCATCAGGCTAATCACGGTTATTTGACCCGGTTTTTACCGGGTCTTTTTTTGCCTGTGGAAAAGTCATTTTTTGCCGAACTGTTTACGCATTTCGGCGCAATAATCCGGTTTCGGTGTGGCGGGGGTGAACCAGACATAATCAGCCATCGCCGCCGTGATCTGACTGCCCTGCTCCGCCAGCATCAGCACCGTCGGCGCTTCGGGCGCGCCCAGATCCAGCACATGCAGCGGCACACCGACATCCTTGCGCGCGTGATACGCACCCGCCAATAACAAGGCAGGCGCGGGCGCCGCCAACAATCGCGAGGCCATGCGTCGATCCCGCTGTTGCTGAACCGCCAGCATCGCCGGCATCTGTGATGACGGCAGCAAGCCGCAGTGAGAATCGCCGATCTGCTCCAACAACGTTTCTTTCACAGATTTGGCGTTGCTGCGCTCGCCGCTCAGGACAGGAGGATCGCGATAGAACGCGCGAATTTCGATGTTATCGAGATTGGCCGCCAGCAAAGGCCAGGATTGCGTCAGGGCGAACCGAACAATCGGCCCGTAGAGATTCCAGTCCCAACCGTCCTGCCAGGCCAATGCAGCAGGAAGATCCGCCGGCGGCGTTGAGGCATGTCGTACGTCATCAACCCGCGACTGTTGATCGGGTGTCAGCATTTCCAGCAGGAGGCTGCCCTGAGGGCGCGAGTCTTCGAGGTTCTGTAACAACCACAATTGAATGGCATGGTGATCGACGTTGTCATGCTGCTCGCCGATAACCACCCGCGATGGATTGCTCAGCTGAGTCAGTAATTGCTGCGCCGTCAGCCTCTCGCCAGTGCGCAGATCCCGGATCTCGCCAACGACCGGCGGCGCCGCAACATGCTGGCAGCCTGCGAGCCACACCACCGCCAACAGCAAAGTCCTGCGCATATCTTCACCTCGATGACGAAATCAGCGGGCGATGATCAGCGGATGCCCGCGCTCCGGGTGCGGTTGCACCAGCACTTCCAGACCGAAAACCGCCTTCAGCGATTCCGGACGCAATACCTGCTCAGGTGTATCCAGTGCGACCGGGCGCCCGCCTTCCAGCAGCAGGATGCGATCACAATAGCGCGCCGCCAGATTCAGATCATGCAGGATCACCAGCACCGCCGCGCCGCGATCGGCAAATTCGCGCACTGCCTGCAGCGTCGTGTGTTGATGCAATGGATCAAGCATTGAGGTCGGCTCATCGAGCAGTAACGTCTGCCCCGCCTGCCCCGGCCAGAGCTGCGCCAGCACCCGCGCCAGATGCACCCGCTGACGCTCACCGCCGGACAGTGCCAGATAACTGCGGCCACTCAGGTGTCCGGCATCGGCCGCCCGTAATGCGGCAGCGACGATCTCGTCATCGCGCACCCGCCCGCTCTGATAAGGCAGACGCCCCATGCCGACCACTTCTTCAACGCGAAAGGCAAAATCCAGGGTCGATACCTGCGGCAACACCGCCAGCCGCTGGGCGCGCTGAGTGCCACTCCAGTGGCTCAATACCTCACCGTCCAGCAACACTTCCCCTTCATGTGCGCTCAGCTCACCGCACAACGCGCCGAGCAAGGTGCTTTTGCCGGCGCCATTCGGCCCCAGCACGCCCAGCACTTCGCCCGGTTCGAGCTGCAGGCTGACGTCGGCCAGAACGGTCTTGCGGCCACGGCGGATGTGCAGATTGTGCGCGCACAGCATCAGGCACGCCCTCGCAGCAACAGATAAAGGAAGAACGGCGCACCGATGAACGCGGTGACGATGCCGATCGGCAGCTCCGCCGGTGCCAGCGCCAGACGCGCCACCAGATCCGCCAGCAACAACAGACTGGCACCGGCCAGCACCGATGCCGGCAGCAATACCCGGTGATCCGGCCCCGCGAGCAAGCGCACCAGATGCGGCACCACCAATCCGACAAAGCCAATCATGCCCGCCGCGGCCACCGCTGCGCCGACGCCCAGCGCCGTGCAAAACACCAGTTCACGCTTGAGCCGCTCGACATCGATCCCCAGATGCCCGGCTTCCGACTCGCCAAGCAGCAATGCATTGAGTGCCTTGGCCCGACGCGGAAGCCAGAGTGCAACACCGGCAGTGATGATCAGCAGCGGCCACAACCGCGCATAACTCGCGCCGTTAAGGCTGCCCAGGTTCCAGAACGTCAATGTGCGCAATGTTGCGTCGTCGGCCAGATAGGTAAACAACCCCACCGCCGAACTCGCCAGCGCCGTCAGAGCAATACCCGCCAGCAACATGGTCGCCACATGGGTCTGCCCGTTGCGGCGACCGAGGCGATAGACCAGCGCCGTCACGCCGAGCCCGCCAAGAAACGCGCAAACCGACAGCAGATAAGGCCCGAACCACTCGGGCAGACCGCCGAAAAACGAACCGCCGACGATCGCCACCGCAGCACCCAACGCCGCGCCGCTCGAGACGCCGACCAACCCCGGATCGGCCAGCGGATTGCGAAACAGCCCCTGCATCGCCACCCCGGACAGCGCCAGCACACCGCCAACTGCCAACCCGAGCAGCGTACGCGGCAAACGAATCTGCCCGAGAATCAGCTCAGCCTGCTCCAGCCCGTCCGGCGCCAGCGGCACACCGATCATGCGCAGGGTAGCGCGCAAGGTATCAAACAACGGCAGGCTGACCGGCCCCAACGCCAGCGACAGCCAGATCGCCAGCAAACACAGCAGGATCAGGCCGATGAACAAGCCACGGGGTTTGACCAGCGTGGTCATTGGCCGCTCGGTGCCGGATAGAAACCGTCAGACAGGGTCTTCAGCGCAGCCGGCAAACGCGGCCCGAGCCCGCCCACCAGCAGCGTCGGGTCCAGCTCCAGCACGCGTCCGGCCTTGGCCGCACGGCTGGAATTGAGGATCGGGTTTTCCTTGAACAACGCTGCTTTCGCCGCCTCGCCGGTCAGCGCACGGTCAGCGAACACCAGCACTTCAGGATCGAGACTGGCCAGGGACTCCACGGAAAACGGCTTGTAACCGGTGTGGGTCGCAAGGTTATGCCCGCCCGCCTGTTGCAGCAGCCAGTCGGCGGCGGTGTCCTTGCCGGCGATCAGTGGTTTGCCGCCGGCATGGCCGAGCAGCAACAGCACGCCCGGCGCCTTCTGTTTAGTCTGCGCTTGGGCCACACGCGCCTTTTGCGCATCGAGTTGCTGTTGATAACGTTGCAGCAATTGCACGGCCTGGCTTTCAGCGCCCAGTAACTGCCCCAGATGGGTGACGTTTTTTTCCAGCGTCGGCAGATCCGGCTGAGCCGAGAACAATTCCACCTGCACCTTGGCGTTGCGAACCTGCGAGATCACTGGCGGCGGGCCCATTTCTTCGGTACCGATCAGGATGTCCGGACGCAGGCTGAGGATGCCTTCGGCCGACAGGCTGCGCTGATAGCCGATGCTCGGCAGCGACTGAAGGGATTGCGGATGCTGGCTGGTGGTGTCGACGCCCACCAACCTGGACTCGCCACCCAATGCACTCACCCACTCCGACAAGGCGCCGCCGGCGCTGACCCAACGTTGCGGCAACTCGGCCGCTGCAGCCTGGTGGCTGACCAAAAGTCCGACACACAGCACAGCAACGCGGGTACTCAAGCGCATAGACAGCTTCCTTGAAAGGTTTTCCCGGGCATCGGGACGGCAGGCCAAGTATCCTCGGCAGCGGTCACCTCGCCACGGGCGAAGGCGGCCATTTGATAATTGTTTGCATTTGAACGTCAAGCTCGGACATATCCAGACACGAGCCGACACTGAGGATAGCCATGAAGTTTCTCTGCGCGGGTGCCGATCTGGTTGAAGGCGGCAGTCGCGGTTTCGATATCGACGGCAAAAAACTGTTTGCCGTGCGCCGCGCGGGGCAGGCTTACGTCTATCTCAATCGCTGCCCGCATCGGGGCGTCGGCCTGGAATGGCATCCCGACCAGTTTCTCGACCCGAGCAACAGCCTGATCCAGTGCGCCACCCACGGCGCACTGTTTCTGATCGAGGACGGAGAATGCGTCGCCGGCCCGTGCGCCGGGCAATCGCTGACGGCCATCCCTTGCCGTGAAGACGCGCAAGGGCTGTGGATCGATGTTTAACCGTTGAGCAGCACGTCCAGGCGCCGGTCGAT
The DNA here is from genome assembly GCF_052660475.1 of Pseudomonas sp. G7(2022). Taxonomy (NCBI): domain Bacteria; kingdom Pseudomonadati; phylum Pseudomonadota; class Gammaproteobacteria; order Pseudomonadales; family Pseudomonadaceae; genus Pseudomonas; species Pseudomonas sp. G7(2022). The sequence goes on from NZ_CP109659.1 coordinate 5,339,819, forward strand.
CACCATCTCTTCATGGCTCAAACGCACGCCATACGCCAGTACTTCGACCCCACACGCCACCGCCTCGCGCAGCGCAGCGGCGTAGGTCGCGTCGATCTCCTCGGCCGGACGCACCGCTTCGACACCCGTGAGATTGACGCAGTACAACTGCACCGCGCGAATCCCGTCCCGGGCCAGATGCGCCAGCTCACGCAAATGCTTGGCGCCGCGCTCTGTCACCGCATCGGGAAATGCCGCGACCGCCGTGCCGTCGAAACCCAGCGTGACACTTTTCACTTCCACGTAGGCCGGGCCCGCCGGGTAATCGAGGCGAAAATCGATCCGGCTCTTTTCCTGTCCGTATGCCACTTCGCGCTTGAGCCCGGTAAACCCGTTCAATTCACTGATGACGCCGGTCTGCAAAGCTTCTTCGACCAGTGTGTTGGCGCGTCCGGTGTTCACGCAAAACAGCCGGCCCTGCGGAGTTTCGCCGACTTCCCAGGTACCGGGCAGCTTGCGTTTCGGATCATTGGAGCGGCTGAACCAGACCTGCCCGCCCTCGACCTGACAATTGAGCATCGAACCGGTGTTCGGGCAATGAATGGTCAGGAACTCGCCGCCAACGGTTTCGATATCGGCGAGAAAGCGTTTGTAACGGCGGATCAACCGTCCCTCTTCAAGAGGAGGATGAAAGCGCATCAGCCTTGCCAGCTCTTCAAGCCACGGGCGATGCGTTCCACCGCTTCCTGCAGGCGAGGGAGGTTTTGCGTGTAGGCAAAGCGCACATGATGGCCGGCCTGATAACGACCGAAATCCAGGCCCGGGGTGAATGCCACGTGCTCGGTTTCAAGGAAATGCCGGCAGAACGCGAAGGCATCGCCGCCGAACTGGCTGATATCGGCATACAAGTAGAAGGCGCCTTCCGGCTCTACGGCGATATTGAAGCCCAGCTCCCGCAGAGCGGGAAGCAGGAAATCGCGGCGACGACCGAATTCGGCGCGGCGCTCTTCGAGGATCGCGATGGTCTCTGGCTCGAAACAGGCCAGCGCCGCATGCTGGGCCATGCTCGGCGCGCTGATGTAGAGGTTCTGCGCGAGCTTTTCCAGCTCACTGACGGCCGCATCCGGCGCCACCAGCCAGCCGAGGCGCCAACCCGTCATGCCGAAATACTTGGAAAAACTGTTGAGGACAAACGCACTGTCGTCGACTTCCAGAACACTGGCGGCATCGGTGCCGTAAGTCAGGCCGTGGTAGATCTCGTCCACCACAAGATGCCCGTGGCGCGCCTTGATGGCTGTGGATAACCCCGCCAGTTCGTCGCGCGTCAGGATCGTTCCGGTCGGATTGGCGGGCGAAGCCACCAAGGCGCCGACACTGTCGTGATCCCAGTGGCGCTCCACCAGATCAGGCGTCAGTTGATACCTGACATCCGGGCCTACAGGAACCAGTTGCGCCGCGCCCTCGACCAGACGCAAAAATTGCCGGTTGCACGGATAGCCGGGGTCGGCCAGCAGCCAGTGCTTGCCCGGATCCACCAGCAATGCGCTGGCCAGCAGCAGGGCCCCGGAGCCGCCCGGAGTGATCAGAATGCGCCGCGGGTCGATATTCAGACCATAACGGGTCTGATAAAAACCGGAAATCGCCTCCCGCAGCTCGGGAATCCCGCGCGCTGCGGTGTAACGGGTCTTGCCCGCCGTCAGCGCAGCCTGGCCGGCGCGGATGATCGGCTCGGCCGTCGTGAAGTCCGGCTCACCGATTTCCAGGTGGATCACGTCGTGGCCGGCGGCCTGCAATTCATTGGCCCGCGCCAGCAACGCCATCACATGGAACGGTTCGATCGCACGACTGCGCGCACTGTAGGGCTGAGCCATTGGCCTTCCTTCAACGAGTGAAAAGAAACGATTCTACCCATCTGCCGGAACGAGCGAGAACCCGCAGTGGTCACAGCCTCAAGAACACTGGACTGTAACGACCCGAGCGTACGCTCCAGGATTGACTAAAATCAGTGATTGAGCAGGTCTGCAACATTGCCGGACATGGCTTGGCAAACATTTGCAAGCCCCAACGGCCACGCGCTCGACATCCGGGAGTAGCGCGGGCCGAATTGATCTGGTAAGTTCGCCCGCTTGCAGCCGCAGGGCCGGCAGGTGTCGGTGATGGAGCAATCCTGCGCAATGGATTACAAGAGTAGAGGCGGTCCATTTCATGCCCACCCAAGCAAAGCAACAGGCAAGTCAGACCCTCAGCGGTTTCGAACCCTACGTCCCGAAAGCGGGCGAAGAGTACATGGGCGCTCCAATGCGCGCGCACTTCACCAAGATCCTGTCCAAGTGGAAGCAGGAGTTGATGCAGGAAGTCGACCGCACTGTTGATCACATGAAAGACGAAGCGGCCAACTTTCCTGATCCGGCCGACCGTGCCAGCCAGGAAGAAGAGTTCGCCCTCGAGCTGCGCGCCCGCGACCGCGAGCGCAAACTGATCAAGAAAATCGACAAGACCCTGCAACTGATCGAAGACGAAGAGTACGGCTGGTGCGACTCTTGCGGCATCGAGATCGGCGTCAAGCGCCTCGAAGCCCGCCCGACTGCCGACATGTGCGTCGACTGCAAGAACCTGGCGGAAATCAAGGAAAAGCAGGTCGGCAAGTAATCCCGACCTGAACGAAAAACGGAGCGTGCGAACGCTCCGTTTTTGTTTCTGCCGTTTTTTACTCTTCAAGTAACATCGCCCTCATGACTGCCAACACTTCCCCCGCCTACATCGGCCGCTTCGCCCCCACGCCCAGTGGCCACCTGCACTTCGGTTCGCTGGTCGCCGCCCTCGCTTCCTATCTGGACGCCCGCTCGGTGAACGGCCGCTGGCTGGTGCGCATGGAGGATCTCGATCCGCCCCGTGAAGAGCCCGGCGCGCAAGCGGCGATTCTCAAGGCGCTGGAAAGCTATGGCTTCGAATGGGACGGCGAAATGGTCCGCCAAAGCGATCGGCACAAAGCCTACGCCCAGGTGCTCGACAGCCTGTTCAATCACGGCCTCGCCTACGCCTGCACCTGTTCGCGCAAACAGCTGGAGCCGTATCACGGCATTTATCCTGGGCTATGCCGCAACGCCGGCCATGACCAGGAAGATGCCGCGATCCGCCTGCGCGTACCGGAGCTGGAATATCACTTCATCGACCGGGTGCAGGGCGAATACCGCCAACATCTGGGCCGCGACGTGGGTGATTTCGTGATCCGTCGCCGCGACGGTCTCTACGCCTACCAACTGGCGGTGGTGCTGGACGATGCCTGGCAGGGCATCACCGACATCGTGCGCGGTGCCGATCTGCTCGACTCGACGCCGCGCCAGCTGTACCTGCAAGAACTGCTGGGCCTGCGTCAGCCGCGTTATCTGCACTTGCCCCTGATCACCCAGCCGGACGGCAACAAGCTCGGCAAGTCCTATCGCTCGCCACCGCTGGAAGCCGGTCAGGCCACGCCATTGTTGCTGAGAGCCTTGCGTGCGCTGGGGCAAGAGCCGGGGCCCGAACTGGCCCACGCCTCGCCACAGGAACTGCTGAAATGGGGCAGCACCCACTGGGATGCGACAAAGATCCCGCGCACACTGACCCTGCCCGAAGCGCGACTGCTGTGACGACACTTGCAGTGGCGCGCCCATCCGTTACCATCGCCGCACGTTTTCGGGCACGCGCATAAAAAAGAGAGGCCGGGATGTACATCTATCGCTTGGTCCTGCTTCTGGTCGTGGGGATCTACCTGTTTTCTCCCGCCATCATGGATTGGTGGATCGACGCTACGGGCGCCTGGTATCGCCCTTATCTGCTCTGGCTGATCCTGATTGTCGTGACCTTCATCCTGCAGAGCCAAAAAGATGCCGATGAGCTTTAGCCTGACCCAGATGCTGCTGATCAGCGCCGCCTACCTGGCCGCGTTGTTCGGCGTGGCCTGGATCAGTGAACGGGGCATGATCCCGCGGGCGATCATTCGCCATCCGTTGACCTACACCCTGTCGCTGGGGGTTTACGCCAGTGCGTGGGCGTTCTACGGCACGGTGGGTCTGGCTTATCAGTATGGCTACGGCTTTCTGTCCAGCTATCTCGGGGTGTCCGGCGCGTTCCTGCTGGCGCCGGTGCTGCTGTATCCGATCCTCAAGATCACCCGCACCTATCAGCTGTCGTCGCTGGCGGACCTGTTCGCCTTCCGCTTTCGCAGCACCTGGGCCGGTGCGCTGACCACGATTTTCATGCTGATCGGCGTCCTGCCATTGCTGGCCCTGCAGATTCAGGCCGTAGCCGATTCCATCGGCATCCTCACCGGCGAACCGGTGCAGAATCGCGTAGCCCTGGCATTCTGTGCGCTGATCATCCTGTTCACGATTTTCTTCGGCTCCCGTCACATCGCCACCCGTGAAAAGCACGAAGGGCTGGTCTTCGCGATTGCCTTCGAATCGGTGATCAAACTGGTGGCCCTCGGCGGCGTGGGCCTCTACGCGCTGTACGGCGTATTCGACGGCCCGCAACAGCTCGAACTGTGGCTGCTGCAGAACCAGACCGCCCTCGCCGCCCTGCACACCCCGTTGCAGGAAGGCCCGTGGCGCACGTTGCTGCTGGTGTTTTTCGCCTCGGCGATCGTGATGCCGCACATGTATCACATGACCTTCACCGAAAACCTCAACCCGCGCTCGCTGGTCAGCGCGAGCTGGGGTCTGCCGCTGTTCCTGCTGTTGATGAGCCTGGCCGTGCCGCTGATTCTCTGGGCCGGCCTGAAGCTCGGCGCCACCACCAATCCGGAATACTTCACCCTCGGCATCGGCATCGCCGCCAACAGCAAATCGCTGGCCCTTCTGGCGTATGTCGGCGGCCTGTCGGCGGCCAGCGGCCTGATCATTGTCACCACATTGGCGCTGTCGGGCATGGCCCTGAACCACCTGGTGCTGCCGCTCTATCAGCCACCGGCCGAGGGCAATATCTATCGCTGGCTGAAATGGACCCGCCGGGCGCTGATCGTCGCGATCATCATGGCCGGCTTCTGCTTCTACCTGATGCTGGGCGCCGAGCAGGATCTGGCCAACCTCGGCATCGTCGCTTTCGTAGCCACCCTGCAGTTTCTGCCCGGTGTGCTGTCGGTGCTGTACTGGCCGACCGCCAATCGTCGCGGCTTTATCGCCGGTCTGCTGGCGGGGATCGTGGTGTGGGTCGTGACCATGCTGCTGCCGCTGGTCGGCAATCTGCAGGGTTTCTATATTCCGCTGCTGAACATGATCTATGTGCTGGACGACACCAGCTGGCACATGGCGGCCATCGCCTCGCTGGCGGCCAACGTGTTGATGTTCACGCTGATTTCGCTGTTCACCAATGCCAGCCCGGAAGAAGCCAGCGCTGCCGAAGCCTGCGCTGTGGATAACGTGCGCCGTCCGCAACGCCGCGAACTGCACGCCGCCTCGCCCCAGGAATTCGCCACGCAACTGGCCAAGCCGCTGGGCGCCAAGGCTGCACAGAAGGAAGTCGAGCAGGCCCTGCGCGACCTTTATCTGCCTTTCGATGAACGCCGCCCTTATGCCTTGCGCCGCTTGCGTGACCGGATCGAAGCCAACCTCTCCGGCCTGATGGGCCCGAGCGTAGCCCAGGACATGGTGGAAACCTTCCTGCCGTACAAGGCCGGCGGCGAAAACTACGTCACCGAAGACATCCACTTCATCGAAAGCCGCCTCGAGGATTACCACTCGCGCCTCACCGGCCTGGCTGCCGAACTCGATGCCCTGCGCCGCTACCACCGCCAGACCTTGCAGGAACTGCCGATGGGCGTCTGCTCGCTGGCCAAGGATCAGGAGATCCTGATGTGGAACAAGGCCATGGAAGAGCTGACCGGGATTGCCGCGCAACGGGTCGTCGGCTCGCGCCTGAGTACCATTGCCAATCCGTGGAAAGAATTGCTGCAAGGTTTCATCAACCTGCCCGACGAACATTTGCACAAGCAGCATCTGGCGCTCGACGGCCAGACCCGCTGGCTGAACCTGCACAAAGCGGCCATCGACGAGCCGTTGGCACCGGGTAACAGCGGCCTCGTGCTGTTGGTGGAAGACCTGACTGAAACCCAGATGCTCGAAGACAAACTGGTGCACTCCGAACGCCTGGCCAGCATCGGTCGTCTCGCGGCCGGCGTGGCGCATGAAATCGGCAACCCGATCACCGGCATTGCCTGTCTTGCGCAAAATCTTCGGGAAGAACGCGAAGAAGACGGCGAACTGACGGAAATCAGCGGCCAGATCCTCGAGCAGACCAAACGCGTGTCACGCATCGTGCAGTCGTTGATGAGCTTCGCCCATGCCGGCAGCCATCAGCACAGCGACGAGCCCGTCTGTCTGGCGGAAGTGGCTCAGGACGCCATCGGTCTGCTGGCGTTGAACCGGCGCAACTTCGAAGTCCAGTTCTACAACCTGTGCGACCCGGATCACTGGGTTGAAGGCGACCCGCAACGTCTCGCCCAGGTGCTGATCAATCTGCTCTCCAACGCCCGTGACGCCTCGCCTGCCGGCAGTGCGGTGCGGGTCAAGAGCGAGGCCGGCGAACACACGGTCGATCTGATCGTCGAGGACGAAGGCAGCGGTATTCCAGCGAGCATCATGGACCGATTGTTCGAACCCTTCTTCACCACCAAGGATCCTGGCGAAGGCACCGGTCTGGGCCTTGCACTGGTCTATTCCATCGTTGAAGAGCATTATGGACAAATCACCATCGACAGCCCGGCTGATGTTCAGAGCCAGCGCGGCACCCGTATCCGGGTGACTTTGCCGCGCCATGTCGAAGCGACGTCCGCTGTGAACTGAGACCGTCGAGAGTATCGAATCAATGCCGCACATTTTGATCGTCGAAGACGAAACCATTATCCGCTCCGCCTTGCGCCGCCTGCTGGAACGCAACCAGTACCAGGTCAGCGAAGCCGGTTCAGTGCAGGAAGCACAAGAACGCTTCAGTATTCCCACATTCGATCTGATCGTCAGCGACCTGCGTCTGCCGGGTGCTCCGGGCACCGAGCTGATCAAGCTCGGCCAGGGCACGCCGGTGCTGATCATGACCAGCTACGCCAGCCTGCGCTCGGCGGTCGACTCGATGAAGATGGGTGCGGTGGATTACATCGCCAAGCCTTTCGACCACGATGAAATGCTTCAGGCTGTCGCGCGGATCCTGCGTGATCGCCAGTCGGCGCCTGCCGCCGGTGAAGCAGCGCCTTCCAAATCGGCCAACGGCAACGGCAAATCCGCCATCGACAACAGCAATGGCGAGATCGGCATCATCGGCTCCTGCCCGCCGATGCAGGACCTTTACGGCAAGATCCGTAAAGTCGCCCCGACCGATTCCAATGTGCTGATCCAGGGCGAGTCCGGCACCGGTAAAGAGCTGGTGGCCCGCGCCCTGCACAACCTGTCGAAACGCGCCAAGGCACCGATGATCTCGGTGAACTGCGCCGCCATTCCGGAAAGCCTGATCGAGTCCGAACTGTTCGGTCACGAGAAAGGCGCGTTCACCGGAGCCAGCGCCGGTCGCGCCGGTCTGGTGGAAGCGGCGGACGGAGGCACGCTGTTCCTCGACGAGATTGGCGAACTGCCTCTGGAAGCTCAGGCCCGCCTGTTGCGCGTACTGCAGGAAGGCGAAATTCGCCGGGTTGGCTCGGTGCAGTCGCAGAAGGTCGATGTCCGGTTGATCGCTGCAACCCACCGGGACCTCAAGAGCCTGGCGAAAATCGGCCAGTTCCGTGAGGACTTGTACTACCGCCTCCACGTGATCGCGTTGAAACTGCCAGCCCTGCGCGAGCGCGGCGCCGACGTCAACGAAATCGCCAATGCGTTCCTCGCTCGCCAGAGCGCGCGCATCAACCGCACCGACCTGAAATTTGCCGCCGATGCCGAACAGGCGATCCGGCACTATTCCTGGCCGGGCAACGTGCGGGAACTGGAAAACGCCGTCGAGCGCGCCGTGATTCTGAGTGAAAGCCCGGAAATCTCCGCCGACCTGTTGGGCATCGACATCGAGCTGGGGGATCTGGAGGACGACGAGTTCATCGGTCTGCCGGCGCAACCGGCCGGTAACGCCAGCAACAGCAGTCACGAGCCGACCGAAGATCTGTCGCTGGAAGATTACTTTCAGCATTTCGTGCTCGAGCATCAGGACCACATGACCGAGACTGAACTGGCGCGCAAACTGGGCGTCAGCCGCAAATGCCTGTGGGAACGCCGTCAGCGTCTGGGCATTCCACGGCGCAAGACCGGGGTCGCCAGCGAGAGCTGAACGTTACCTGTCGAGTGTGCGGGTAACGGGTGAGGATGTGAAAAAACTGTTACCTCAGTCTTTTCACGTAACAGAAGCCGGGGTTATCGGTAACGAAACCCCGGCTTTTTTTCGCCACGAGAAAACGGCTATATCGACCTAACCCCTTGTTTTATTGGGCTTCGCAAAAGTTGGCACGGCCCCTGCTATATCTTTGGTACAAGAACAATAACAAGCAATGCACAAGACAATAAAAATAAGACGAATCGACTCACGCACAATAAAAACAAGACGGCGAGAGGCGCAGCTAACTGATTCTTTTGGAGAGGCGTTGTATTTGGGGCTTGCCCCACGACCAGGCCGAGAACAACAAAAACTGTCCTAAGACAGAGCCTGTACTGGTTGGATCGAGAGATCACTGCAATTCAGCGACCAAAGCAATCCGTTTGCTCTTGGCTCCCGATTGGGAGGGTCATGAAGGAAAAGCTTCATGGCGAGGGCACTCAACAAAAACAAGAAGCCCGAATCAATAATAAAAAGAGCACGCAACTACTTCTTGGGGAGCTTCGGCTCCCCTTGTAGTTTCTCCTTTCCGGGAAATTCTCCCTTTCTGGCGCATCTCCACCCCTCTAGCCTGCGGCCTGCAGCGCAAAACGGCAGCGTCCTACACCATCCCTCGACTAAATGCTAGAATCCCGGCCCATCATGCGGTCATTCTCTGGTATGGCCGAACATTCCTTCAAACAGTGCATCCCATGCTGAAGAAGCTGTTCCAGTCATTCCGAACTCCCCTGCGTCGTACGCAACACATCCGTAGCACGCCTGAAGTCCTCAACAGCGGCCAACATTCGCTGCAAAAGGCGCAATTCAGCCGATACGCGGTCAACATCGTCGAACGTCTGCAGGGCGCCGGCTACCAGGCCTATCTGGTTGGCGGCTGCGTGCGAGACATGCTGCTGGGCATCACGCCCAAAGACTTTGACGTTGCCACCAGCGCCACCCCCGAGCAGGTCCGCGCCGAATTCCGCAATGCGCGGATCATCGGCCGCCGCTTCAAGCTGGTACACATCCATTTCGGTCGTGAAATCATCGAGGTCGCGACCTTCCGCGCCAATCACCCGCAAAACGAAGACGACGAAGACAGCAACCAGTCTTCGCGCAACGAGAGCGGGCGCATTCTGCGCGACAACGTCTACGGCACACTGGAAGAAGACGCGCAGCGCCGCGACTTCACCATCAACGCCCTGTATTACGACCCGGTCAGCGAGCGCATTCTCGATTACGCCAACGGCGTGCACGACATCCGCAATCACCTGATCCGCCTGATCGGCGACCCGAAACAGCGCTACCAGGAAGACCCGGTACGGATGCTGCGGGCCGTGCGTTTCGCCGCCAAGCTCAACTTCGGCATCGAAAAGCACACCGTGCAGCCGATCCGCGAACTGGCGCCGATGCTGCGCGAGATTCCGTCGGCCCGGCTGTTCGAGGAAGTGCTCAAGCTGTTCCTCTCCGGGCATGGCGCCATCACCTTCGAGATGCTGGTCGACCTGCAGTTGTTCGCGCCGTTGTTCCCGGCCAGCGCCGATGCGCTGGAATACAACCCGGAATATACCCACACGCTGATCAGCGAAGCACTGACCAACACTGACCTGCGGATCAAGCAGAACAAACCGGTGACCCCGGCGTTCCTGTTCGCCGCGTTGCTGTGGCCAGCCCTGCCGGCCCGCGTGTTGCGTCTGCAGGAACGTGGCATGCCGCCGATTCCGGCGATGCAGGAAGCTGCCCACGAGTTGATCGCCGAACAGTGCCAGCGCATTGCGATTCCAAAACGCTTCACCATGCCGATCCGCGAGATCTGGGACATGCAGGAACGTCTGCCACGCCGCAGCGGCAAACGCGCCGACCTGTTGCTGGACAATCCGCGCTTCCGCGCCGGCTATGACTTCCTGCTGTTGCGTGAAAGCGCCGGTGAGCAGACCGATGGCCTGGGCGAATGGTGGACCGACTATCAGGACGCCAACGACAGCGAGCGCCGCGACATGATCCGCGATCTCAGCGGCAAGGAAGACGGCGCCAGCGGTGCGCCACGCAAGCGTCGCCGCAGCGGCGGTTCCAAGCGCAAGCGCGCCGGCGCACCGAGCGCCACGGGCGAATAAGGCATGGAACGCATCTACATCGGCATGGGCAGCAACCTGGCTGACCCGGCCGAACAACTGCGCAGTGCGGTCGACTCACTGGGGCAACTGCCGGATACGGTCCTGGCTGGCGTGTCTGCCTTTTACCAGAGCGACTCGCTGCTGCCGGGCCAGCCGCGTTATACCAACGCGGTCGCAGCGCTCGACAGCACACTCGCTCCGCTGCAACTGCTCGATGCCTTGCAAGCCATCGAAAACGGTCAGGGTCGCGAACGTCTGGAGCGCTGGGGTCCTCGCACGCTGGATCTGGACATCCTGCTGTTCGGTGACCGCCTGATCGATGAGCCGCGCCTGAAAGTCCCGCATTACCACATGCAGGAGCGTGCATTCGTCCTGTATCCCCTGGCCGAACTGGCCCCCGAAGATCTGCGCCTTGCCGATGGCCGCACCCTTGCCGATCTTCTCGCAGCCTGCCCGTTCGTCGGCCTCGAACGCCTTCCCCACCCCTGACATCTATCCCACATCGACTTATCCAAATCCCGGTTTTTGTCGGACAAAAACTACGAAGATCAGGCCCGCCGGCCCGCTGAATCGCATCAGTAACGCCGGTAACACTCCCGTCGTAACAATGCGGTAACACATGCAATTGACTTCCTGAGGCCTCATCACGACTATAGGCGTCCCGCTGCCGCCAACCCGGCATACAAGGGCGCAATCCAGGCCTTATAAGCACGACAAAAGAGCGTGCGCCTGAATAGATGACGAATCACGCGCGTTACTCGCAGTAGTTTCCAAAGCGCCTGAACGAGGATTTCTTACATGCCAGCCATCACTCTGACCACGCTCCAGAGCCTCAAGCAGAAAGGTGAAAAGATCACCATGCTGACCTGCTATGACGCGACCTTCGCCCACGCCTGCAACGAGGCTGGTGTTGAAGTGCTGCTGGTGGGCGACTCCCTCGGCATGGTCCTGCAAGGTCACGACAGCACCCTGCCGGTGACCATTGCGGAAATGGCCTACCACACCGCCTGCGTCAAGCGCGGCAACACCGACGCCCTGATCCTGGCCGACCTGCCGTTCATGGCCAACGCGACCCTCGAGCAAACCATGACCAACAGCGCCATGCTGATGCAGGCCGGCGCGCACATGGTCAAGGTCGAAGGTGCGCTGTGGCTGGCGGATTCGATCCGCCTGCTGGCCGAACGCGGCGTACCGGTCTGCGCCCACATGGGCCTGACCCCGCAAGCCGTGAACATTCTCGGTGGCTATAAAGTGCAGGGGCGCAACGAGAACCAGGCACGCCAGATGCGTGCCGACGCGATCTCCCTGGAGCAGGCCGGCGCGGCGATGCTGCTGCTCGAATGCGTGCCAAGCGAACTGGCTGCCGAAATCAGCCAGGCGGTGAAAATCCCGGTGATCGGCATCGGCGCCGGCACCGACACCGACGGTCAGGTACTGGTCCTGCACGACATGCTCGGCCTGTCGATCAGTGGCCGCGTGCCAAAGTTCGTGAAGAACTTCATGCAGGGTCAGGACAGCATCCAGTCCGCACTGAAGGCTTATGTGAACGAAGTCAAAGCCACCACTTTCCCTGGGATAGAACACGGATTCTCTGCATGAACACCGTCAAAACCGTACGTGAACTGCGCGCCGCCGTGGCTCGCGCCCGGAGTGAGGGCAAGCGCATCGGCTTCGTCCCGACCATGGGCAACCTGCACAGCGGCCACATCGCATTGATCACCAAGGCCAAACAGCGTGTGGATTTCGTGGTCGCGAGCATTTTCGTCAACCCGCTGCAGTTCGGCGCCGGCGAAGACCTCGACAAATACCCGCGTACGCTGGCCGCGGATCAGGAAAAACTGCTGGAAGCCGGTTGCTCCCTGTTGTTCGCCCCGACAGTCGAAGAAATGTACCCCGATGGCATGGCCGGTCAGACCCGGGTCAGCGTGCCACAGCTTTCCGAAGGCCTGTGCGGCGCCAGCCGTCCGGGACACTTCGAAGGCGTGGCGACCGTGGTCAGCAAGCTGTTCAACATGGTCCAGCCGGACCTGGCGATCTTCGGTCAGAAAGACTTCCAGCAACTGGCGGTGATCCGCGCGCTGGTGCATGACCTGAACATGCCGATCCAGATCATCGGCGAGCCAACCGTACGTGCTGCCGACGGTCTGGCGCTGTCGTCGCGCAACGGCTTTCTCAGCGAAGAACAGCGTGCCGTGGCACCGGTGGTCTACCGCACCCTGTGCGCCATTGCCGACTCGATCAAGCAAGGCGAGCGCGATTTCCCGGCGTTGATCCAGGCTCAGCGGCAACAGCTGGAAGTGGCCGGTCTGCGGCCGGACTACCTGGAAATCCGCCACGCCGTGACCCTGCGTCCGGCGACGGCAGAAGATCGTGATCTGGTGATTCTGGTGGCTGCGTTCCTCGGCACCACCCGATTGATCGACAACCTGCACCTGAATCTCGATACCCCCGCGTAAACACCGCCATCCCCCTGTGGGAGCCTGCCTGCAGGCGAAAGCGATCCATCGGTCAGAAATGATGCTGACTGCCGGGCCGTAATCGCCAGCAGACTGGCTCCCACATCGCTTTGTATCACCTGCGGCGTGTATTGCTGCCTACCTGCCCATCGGGCAAACTGCCCGCCGTTCTACTCGCGCGATGAGCAGGGACTTGCTTGCATTACCCGCCGTCTGTCGGCCTCTCCTGTTATCGATGTTAAAAAAGTACAGGTAACAGGTCAGAAGAAGCCAAGACAGATCGCAGCGCTGGGTTTACTGTATTCGCCCTGCGCCAAAGTAATCGTGTCGACGCAGTTGCCCCCTCGCCCAAACATGGCGGGGAGGTCTTTTCAGTGTTCAAAAGGCCGTTCAAGTAAAAAGGAAAACCGCAGCGATGGCGTACTACCGCACTCCTCATGACGTTACCGCTCTGCCTGCCTGGCAAGCGTTGAAAGATCACCGCCAAGCCATGCAGGATTTCAGCATGCGCGAAGCCTTCAACGCCGATCCGCAGCGCTTCAATCAGTTCACTCTCAGCAGCTGCGGACTGTTTCTCGACTATTCGAAGAATCTGATCAACGCCGAGACCCGCAACCTGCTGGTGGGTCTGGCCAATGAAGTCGATCTCAAGGGCGCGATCAAGGCCCTGTTCGACGGCGAAATCGTCAACTCCTCCGAAGGCCGCCCGGCGCTGCACACCGCCCTGCGTCGCCCGGTCGGCGACAAGCTGTCGGTCAACGGCGTCAACGTGATGCCTGAAGTACACAAGGTGCTGAACCAGATCACCGATCTCGTGGGCCGCATCCACGACGGTCTGTGGCGTGGTTACACCGAGAAGCCGATCACCGACGTGGTGAACATCGGCATCGGTGGCTCGTTCCTTGGCCCCGAGCTGGTCTCCGAGGCCCTGCTGTCCTACGCCCAGAAAGGCGTACGTTGCCATTACCTGGCGAACATCGACGGCAGCGAATTCCACGAGCTGACGCAAAAACTGCGCGCCGAGACCACGCTGTTCATCGTTTCGTCGAAGTCGTTCAACACCCTCGAAACCCTGAAAAATGCCCAGGCCGCTCGCGCCTGGTACCTGGCCCAGGGTGGTTCGGAGGCCGAACTGTATCGCCACTTCATCGCCGTCTCGAGCAACAACGCGGCAGCCGTGGCCTTCGGTATCCGTGAAGAGAACATCTTCCCGATGTGGGACTGGGTCGGCGGTCGTTATTCGCTGTGGTCGGCCATCGGCCTGCCAATCGCCCTGGCCATCGGCATGTCCAACTTCAAGGAACTGCTGTCCGGTGCCTACACCATGGACCAGCACTTCCAGAGCGCGCCGTTCGAACAGAACATGCCGGTGCTGCTGGCCCTGCTCGGCGTGTGGTACGGCAACTTCTGGGGCGCGCAAAGCCACGCGATCCTGCCGTACGACCACTACCTGCGTAACATCACCAAGCACTTGCAACAGCTGGACATGGAATCCAACGGCAAGAGCGTGCGCCAGGACGGCACCGCAGTGTCGACCGATACCGGCCCGGTGATCTGGGGCGGCGTCGGCTGCAACGGTCAGCACGCTTACCACCAGCTGCTGCACCAGGGCACCCAACTGATCCCGGCCGACTTCATCGTGCCAATCGTCAGCTTCAACCCGGTCTCCGACCACCACCAGTGGCTGTACGCCAACTGCCTGTCGCAGAGCCAGGCGCTGATGCTCGGCAAGACCCTGCCGGAAGCCGAAGCGGAACTGCGCGACAAGGGCATGAGCGAAGACCAGGTGCAGAAACTGGCACCGCACAAGGTGATCCCGGGCAATCGTCCGAGCAACACCCTGGTGGTCGAGCGCATCAGCCCGCGTCGTCTCGGCGCACTGGTGGCGATGTACGAACACAAAGTCTTCGTGCAAAGCGTGGTCTGGGGCATCAACGCCTTCGACCAGTGGGGCGTGGAACTGGGCAAGGAACTGGGCAAGGGCGTCTACAACCGTCTGGTCGGCAGCGAAGAAACCGCCGCTGAAGACGCGTCCACCCAAGGCCTGATCAACTACTTCCGCGGCCGTCACCGCGGCTGATCCAGCCCTGAACACACCCCCTCTCCATGAGGGGGTGTTTGTTTACAGGTATTGAACCCTCCCCGCTCTCGGCGCATCTTTATCCTTGTCGCACAACAAGAATAAGGAACCGTCATGTTCGATATCAGCACGTTCCCCAAAGCCGATGCCGTCCGCCGGGCAGCCCAGTTGAGTCAGGACGACTACCAGCGCCTGTACCGCGAATCCATTGAACACCCCAGCACCTTCTGGGCCGAACAGGCCACCCGCTTCCTCGACTGGAGCACACCGTGGCAGACCGTCCAGCGCTATGACCTGAAGACCGGCCAAGCCGCCTGGTTTGCCGGTGGCAAGCTGAACGTCAGCTACAACTGCATCGACCGTCATCTGGAAAAGCGTGGCGATCAGACCGCCATCCTCTGGGAAGGCGACGATCCCGCCGAATCCACGCAAATCACCTACAGCAAACTCCATCACCACGTCTGCCGCCTGGCCAACGTGCTGAAAAGCCGTGGCGTGAAGAAAGGCGACCGGGTGTGCATCTACATGCCGATGATTCCCGAAGCGGCCTACGCCATGCTGGCCTGCGCGCGGATCGGTGCGATTCACTCGGTGGTGTTTGGCGGTTTTTCACCGGACTCGTTACGCGACCGCATTCTCGACGCCGACTGCCGCACCGTGATCACCGCCGATGAAGGCGTGCGCGGTGGCAAATTCGTGCCGTTGAAACACAATGTCGACAAGGCCCTGCAGAGTTGCCCGAATGTCGGCACCGTCGTGGTGGTCGAGCGCACACAGAACAAAGTCAACTGGGTCGAAGGTCGCGACCTCTGGTATCACCAGGCCGTGCGTGACGTCAGCGACGATTGTCCGCCGGAACCGATGGACGCCGAAGATCCGCTGTTCATCCTCTACACCTCCGGCAGTACCGGCAAACCCAAGGGCGTGCTGCACACCACCGGCGGTTACCTGTTGCAGGCGGCGATGACCTTCAAGTACGTGCTCGACTACCGCGACGGCGAAGTGTTCTGGTGCACCGCCGACGTCGGCTGGGTCACCGGCCACAGTTACATCGTCTATGGCCCGCTGGCCAACGGCGCGACCACCCTGATCTTCGAAGGTGTGCCGAGTTACCCGAGCACTTCGCGGTTCTGGCAGGTGATCGACAAGCACAAGGTCAACATCTTCTACACCGCTCCGACCGCGCTGCGCGCACTGATGCGCGAAGGTGCCGGTCCGTTGCAGGAAACGTCGCGGCAAAGCCTCAGATTGCTCGGCAGTGTCGGTGAGCCGATCAACCCGGAAGCGTGGGAATGGTATTTCAACGTGGTCGGCGAACAGCGCTGCCCGATCGTCGATACGTGGTGGCAGACCGAGACCGGCGGCATCATGCTCAGCCCGCTGGTCAGCGCCCAGCGAATCAAACCGGGCTGCGCCACCCAGCCGATGTTCGGCGTGCAACCGGTGCTGCTCGACGAGCACGGCAAGGAAATCAAGGGGGCCGGCAGCGGCGTGCTGGCGATCAAGTCGAGCTGGCCGGCGCAGATCCGCAGCGTCTACGGCGATCCGCAGCGCATGGTCGACACCTACTTCAAGCCCTACCCCGGCTACTACTTCACCGGCGACGGCGCCCGCCGCGACGAGGACGGCGACTACTGGATCACCGGGCGCATCGACGACGTGATCAATGTCTCCGGTCATCGCATCGGCACCGCCGAGGTCGAAAGCGCGCTGGTGCTGCACGACAGCATCGCCGAAGCCGCCGTGGTCGGTTATCCCCACGACGTCAAAGGCCAGGGGATTTATGCGTTCGTCACACCCATGAACGGCACCGAACCCAACGACGAACTGAAGAAAGAACTGCTGGCCCACGTCAGCAAGGAGATTGGCAGCTTCGCCAAACCGGACCTGATCCAGTGGGCCCCGGCCCTGCCGAAAACCCGCTCGGGCAAGATCATGCGGCGGATCCTGCGCAAGATCGCCTGCAACGAACTCGACAGTCTCGGCGATACCTCGACCCTGGCGGATCCGAGTGTGGTGCAGGGCTTGATCGATAAACGCTTGAACCAGTAAGCGCAGCGGCAAGCGGCGAGCCTCAAGCTTGAAGCTCGCCGCTTGCAGCCGAGTTGCTGCTAAACTCCCGCGCCCCGATTCCCTCCAGCAAGGCGCAAGCATGTCTTCCCTGAATCAGGCGCTGCGCGCCGCCCTCGATCAACGCCAGGATCTGCTCGCCGAGCTGCACAGCCAGGGCACGGATTGCTATCGCCTGTTCCATGGCAGCCAGGAAGGTGCCGGCGGCCTGACCGTCGACCGCTATGGCCCGCAACTGATGGTGCAGAGTTTCCACCAGACGCTGGAACTCACCGACCTGCTGCAACTGCACGCCACGGTGAATGAAACGCTGGGCTTGCAAACCTTGCTGGTCTACAACGACCGCTCCCGTGGCAACTCGCGCATCGACCGCGAAGACAGCGTCTACCGCGCCGAAGATGCAGCACTGGTTGATCTGGTCGGCCACGAATGGGGCCTGAACTACCGCGTGCGCGGACGCCATGCCGGGCAGGATCCGCTGCTGTTCCTCGACCTGCGCAACACCCGCGGCTGGGTCAAGGATCACGCCAGGGGCAAAAGCGTGCTCAACCTGTTCGCCTACACCTGTGGCGTCGGCCTCAGCGCGGCTGCCGGCGGTGCCCGCGAGGTATGCAATCTGGATTTCGCCGAAGGCAACCTGGCCGTCGGACGCGAGAACGGCTTGCTCAATCCGCAACTGCCGACCATGGAATTCATTCAGTCCGACTACTTCCCGGCGATCCGTCAGTTGGCCGGGCTGCCGATCAGTCAGCGTCGCGGGCAGAAACTGCCGAGCTATCAACGCCTCGAACAGCGCCAGTACGATCTGGTATTGCTCGATCCACCCGCGTGGGCCAAGAGCGCGTTCGGCACTGTCGACCTGCTTCGCGATTATCAGAGCCTGCTCAAGCCAGCCCTGCTGACCACCGCCGAAAACGGCGTGCTGATCTGCTGCAACAACCTGGCAAAAGTCAGCATGGACGACTGGCGCGAACAGGTACTGCGTTGTGCCGAGAAGGCCGGGCGACCGGTGCGCGAGTGGAGCGTAATGAGCCCGGGCCGGGACTTCCCCTCACTGGACGGCAAACCGCCGCTCAAGACCCTGATTCTCCAGCTCTGACTCCCCCCCGGCAGGAGCCCCCTTCGGCAGCGCCTACAGACATTGCAGAAAAATCTGAATAATCCTGTCGCGCGCGATGTACTTCGGAACCGGAATCGCGTGCCATACTCCAAGGCACTCCGATTCAGACAGATGAAGCCGCACATGCCCAAAGGATTGATTCGCGCGATTGGCGCCCTGTTGACCGCTCTGGCCCTCTACAGCCTGCTGGGGTTTCTGATTCTGCCGGGCATTGCGCTGCGCATAGCCAACCAGCAACTGGCCAACCATGCAACGCTGCCTGCGCACCTCCAGCGTATCGAACTCAATCCGTTCAGCCTCGAAGTCACGCTTTGGGGCCTGGTCATCGGCGAACCGGGCAAGGAGCAGGTCGGTTTCGAGCGCCTGTACGCCAACCTGCAACTCGACAGTCTGTGGACAAAAGCCCTGCACCTGTCCGACATCGAACTCGACAAACCCAAGACCGAAGTCCTGTTCGCCAAGGACGGCAAGCTCAATCTGCTCGGTCTGTTCAAACTGCCGGCCAGCGAACCGACGCCGGCCGATCCGAATGCCAAGCCTTTTCCACTGCGCATCGACCGGATCAAACTAGCCGGCGGCAACGTGCATTTCCAGGATGCACGCCCGAGCGAGCCGATCGAATTCGTCTACGACAAGCTCGACTTCGAACTGAAAAATCTCAGCACCCTGCCCGACGACAACGCCGACATGACCCTGGTCGCCATCGGCCCGTCCGGTGGGCAGATCGACTGGAAAGGCAACTTCAGCCTGATCCCGATCGCCTCACAAGGAACGCTCAAGGTCACCGATGGCCAGATGAAAGCCTTCTGGCCCTACGTTCGCGACGCCGTACCGCTGGCGCTGGAAAACGGTGTGGTCAGCCTCAGTACCGACTACAAGCTCAACCTGTCCAAGGAAACCGAACTGCTGCTGAGCAACGTCTCGGTCAGCGTCGCGCCGTTTGCGATCAAGACCCCGGACGGACGTCCGCTGGCAAGACTCGACCGCCTCGACGTCAGCGAAACCACGGTGGACCTGGCCAAACAGCAAGTAGTGGTCGGCAAGATCCGCAGCCAGAAACTCGAAACCTGGGCCGCCCTTGAAGCGGACGGGCAACTGGACTGGCAGAAACTGTTCGCCAGTCAGCCGTCCAAACCGGCTGCCAAGGCTGCGGCGGAACCCAAGAGCACACCGGCGGCCGCCGATTCACCGAAAGCCGAACCGACCGCCCCCGGCAAGCCATGGCAAGTGCTGCTCAAGGACGTGCAACTGCGTGACTACAAAGTGCATCTGGCCGACCGCTCGGCGAAACCCGAAGTCACGCTGGACGTCACGCCGCTGAATGTCGACCTGCAGAATTTCGACAGTCTCAACGGCTCGCCCTTCAACCTCAAGCTCGATGCCGGCCTGGGCAAACAAGGCAAGATCAACGCCGACGGCGTGGTCAACCTGGCGCCGGTCACCGCCCAGCTCAACGTAAAAACCCAGGACATCGACCTGCGCGTCGCCCAGTCCTACATCAACTCGTTCATTCGTCTTGAACTGCGCAGCGGCATGCTCGGCAGCGACCTGAAAGTGAACCTGAAAAGCACCGAGCCGCTGGCATTCAGCGTCACCGGCCGCGCCCAGGTCGACCAACTGCACACTCTAGATACCCTGAAGACCCGCGACTTCCTCAAGTGGCAGCAAGTGGTGGTCGAAGGCCTGAACTATCAACATGGCGACAGCCTGTCGATCGACAGGATCAACCTGTTCCAGCCCTATGCGCGTTTCATGATCAACGATGACCGCACCACCAACATCGATGATTTGCTGATCCCGCAACCTGCCGATTCCGGGGCGAAAACGGCAGCGGCCAAACCAGCCAACAACTCGAAACCGCTGGGCATTCACATCGGTGGTATCGCGATCAATGACGGCTCGGCCAACTTTGCCGACTTCAGTCTGACCCCGAACTTCGCCACGGCAATCCAGCAACTCAACGGCCAGATCGGCACCATCGACAGTCGTCAGGCGAAACCGGCCAGCGTTGACGTCAAGGGCAAGGTCGACCGCTATGCGCCGGTGACGATCAAAGGCGCGGTCAACCCGTTCGACCCCATGGCCAGCCTTGATATCGCCACCAGTTTCAAACGGGTCGAACTGACCACCCTGACCCCCTACTCCGGCAAGTTCGCCGGTTACCGGATCCGCAAGGGCCGGCTCAATCTCGACCTGCACTACCTGATCACCAAGGGCCAGCTCAAGGCCGAGAACAAAGTAGTGGTCGAGCAACTGCAACTGGGCGAGAAAGTCGACAGCCCGGATGCCGTGAGCCTGCCGCTGAAACTGGCGATTGCACTGCTCAAGGATGTGGACGGCAAGATTTCCATCGAGCTGCCGGTCACCGGCGACCTCAACAACCCGCAATTCAGCGTGATGCCGATTATCTGGCAGACCCTGCGCAACCTGATCGTCAAGGCGGCGGCCGCGCCGTTCAAGTTGATTGGCGGACTGGTCAGCGGTGGCGGTTCAGAAGATCTGGGTACCGTGTCCTTCGCGCCAGGCTCCAGTGAACTGAACAAGGATGCCGAAGCGGCGCTGGTCAAATTGTCCCAGGCCTTGAAAGAGCGCCCGGCCCTGCGCCTGGAAATCGAAGGCACCGCAGCACAAAGCAGCGACGGCCCACTGATCGCCGAGCAACGTCTGGAACGCGAATACCAGTACAACTACTACAAGATGCTCCAGCGCCGTGGCGACAAAGTGCCGGCTCAGGCTTCGCTGATTCAGGTGCCGGATAACGAAAAAGGCCCGCTGCTCGAAGGCATCTACCGCACCCGTCTGAAAACCCAGCCACCAGCCGAATGGAAGGATCTGGGCAAGGAAGAACGCACGGCGAAAATGCGTGCCGACGTGATCAAGTTCTGGAGTAGCAGCGACGTGCTGTTGCGCCAGCTCGGTCAGGAACGAGCCAGCAGCATCAAGGATTATCTGGTGGACAAGGGCCAGTTGGCCGATGACCGCGTGTACTTCATCGACGCCAATCTTGGCGAAGCGCAAAGCGACGGCCGCGTGGTGACGCAAATGCATCTGGACGCCGAGTGATGAACAATCAATGGCTGGCTGCAATGGCGTTGGCGCTTGTCGCCAGCCAGGCTTCGGCATCCGATACCCTGCGCTGCGGCAGCCAGTTGGTGAGCCTCGGCGACCGCGCCAGCGAAGTGTTGCAAAAGTGCGGCGAGCCGATCAGTCGCGATGTGCTGGGCTACAAGCGCAGCGCCAATCGCCGTGAAGAGTTTCAGGTCGAGGAGTGGACCTACGGCCCGAGCAATGGCATGTACCAATACCTGCGCTTCGAGGGCAATCGCCTGCGGCAGATCAACAGCAAGCGCGGTAACTGACTCCACCACTTTCCTATCCCTGAAATAGAACAGGCCCCGACACGAATGCCGGGGCCTGTAATGGCCACAATCCGTGTGGCCGTTCGCATGAACTCTAAAGTGCGGCAGACGTATTGCTCGGCCCGCCTGTCGCGTCTTCTCCCGGTCCAGGCGAGAAGTCTTGCCTTACTCGGCTTTCAGGCCGTCAGCGGAGACCGCTTTCACACCTTTGATTTTCTTGGTGATGTCTACGGCCATTTTTTTCTGTGCTTCTGTCACTGCAACAGTGGAGGACAGAGACACGACGCCTTTGTTGGTTTCTACTTTGATGTCAGTGCCTGGAATGCCTTTTTCAGTGACCAGGTCGCTTTTGACTTTGGTGGTGATCCAGGTGTCGGAAGTAGCTTCTTTGGCCTTGGTCATTTCACCGGCAGCCAGAGTCATTGGAGCCTGGGTCGCCTGGGTGGATTGTGCGAATGCGCCGGTGGCCATGGTCAGGGTCAGCGCGGTAGCAGCAGCGGCAGTGATAGCGAACTTCTTCATACGAGTAACTCCTGTTTTTCTGGAAAGTCTGCTGGGTGTCTTGTCAGCAGGGTTACTGGAAGTATTGCGAACGCTGTGCCAACTTTTGAAAATACAATAAACTCTTATAAATCAATAATTTAGTGAAATTAAAAATTTTCGGAATCATGCAAATTGCATGACCCTTGAATTATCTACATGCAAGTTGCGGTTTTTGGGAAAGTTCCTAACACGCTGAAAAGATTGAAGCTTTTTTGTGAAGCACCGCAAAAGAAAATGCCCCGCAAAGCGGGGCATTTGATGAGCAGAGGTCAAGCAATCAAGTACCGCTGCCAGGGCAACCTTTAGGGGCGTAGTCAGGGTTGACTGTCGAGGCGCAGCTCCAGACGCCCGCGGTGTTACCCGTCGCACCGCCAGAACGGGTCAGCGTGATGGTCTTGCCCAGTACCGGAGCCGGTGCGTTGGCCAGAGTGCAGACTATGGTGCCAGCTCCAGAAGACGCAGTACCCGAGGCAGTGACTGTGCCGCAGTTGGTTGTCGAATAGGATGCGTTACCGGTCACCAGCGTCAGCGTCGGGTCTGTACCTTGATTGATGGTGTCCTCGAACGGCACTTTCAGCGCGCTGATTTCCGCCAGACCTGCCGTCACTTTCGACCGTGCCTGGTACTTGGTGTATTGCGGCAGGGCAATGGTCGCCAGGATGCCGATGATCGCCACGACGATCAGCAGCTCGATGAGAGTGAAACCTTGTTGTTTTTTCATAGACACGCTCCATGCATGAGTCGGAATCTCATGATCTGAACAGGACTCAGCACAGCCCGTGCCAAGGCGCCCGCAGCCGCACAGGCTGGGCGCGATCACGCTATCGCGGGGTTTCCTACAACCTGTAACCGCACTATCTGACACTTTTTGTCACCTGCACCGGAGAGGTTTGGCGCTGTCACTTGACTAGGCTATAAGTCATGAACTGTCTGCATCCGGGATTCCCATGAATGACATCGCTCTGAGCGGCCTGGCCAAACAGCTGGTCCAGGCCGAACTGCTCACGGAAAAAGTCGCCCAGCAAGCCTGGCAGCAGGCCCAGCGCAATCGCCTGTCGCTGGTCAGCTATCTGGTACAGAACAAACTGGTGAAGAGCTGGCAGGTCGTCGAAATTGCCTCGGAGCATTTCGGCATGGCATTCCTCGACCTCAACTGCCTGGACAAGGAAACCCAGCCCAAGGGCCTGGTCAGTGAAAAACTGGTGCGCCAGCATCACGCCCTGCCCCTGTGGCGGCGAGGCAACAAGCTGTTCGTGGGCATTTCCGACCCGAGCAATCACCAGGCGATCAACGACATTCAATTCAGCACCGGGCTGAGCACCGAAGCCATTCTGGTGGAGGACGACAAGCTCACCGACGCCATCGAAAAGTTCTTCGACACCCACGCTTCCGGTCTGGAAGACATGGCCGATGTCGACCTTGAAGGACTGGACGTCGAGTCAGTCGATGACAGCAAACAGGACGCCATCGGTGGGATGGACGCCGACGATGCTCCGGTGGTGCGCTTCGTCCACAAGATGCTGCTGGACGCGATCAAAAGCGGCTCTTCCGACCTGCACTTCGAGCCCTACGAAAAGAACTACCGGGTGCGGGTACGTACCGACGGCATCCTGCGTGAAGTGGCCAGGCCACCGATCCAGCTGGCCGGGCGTATCGCTGCACGTCTGAAGGTCATGGCCAGCCTCGACATCTCCGAACGTCGCAAGCCCCAGGACGGGCGTTTGAAGATGCGTCTGTCAAAAACCAAGTCGATCGATTTCCGGGTCAATACCCTGCCGACCCTGTGGGGCGAAAAAGTGGTGATTCGGATCCTCGACCCCTCCAGCGCCCAGATCGGCATCGACGCCCTCGGTTATGAGCCGGAGCAGAAAGAGTTGTACCTCGCCGCCCTGAAGCAGCCACAGGGCATGATTCTGGTTACCGGCCCTACCGGTTCAGGCAAGACCGTGTCGCTGTACACCGGGCTCAACATCCTCAATACCGTCGACATCAACATTTCCACCGCCGAAGACCCGGTGGAGATCAACATGGAAGGCATCAACCAGGTCAACGTCAATCCGAAGCAGGGCCTGGATTTCGCCCAGGCGCTGCGCTCGTTCCTGCGCCAGGACCCGGACGTGATCATGGTCGGCGAGATTCGCGATCTGGAGACCGCGGAAATCGCCATCAAGGCGGCGCAGACCGGTCACCTGGTCCTCTCCACACTGCACACCAACAGCGCCGCCGAAACGCTCACGCGTTTGCACAACATGGGCATCCCCGGCTTCAACATCGCTACATCGGTCAGCCTGATCATCGCCCAGCGTCTGGCACGCAAGCTGTGCAGCCATTGCCGAAAACCCATCGAGATTCCCCGCGAAACCTTGCTCAAGGAAGGCTTCCCCGAGGAACGCATCGGCAGTTTCACGATCTATGAGCCCGTCGGTTGCGATCAATGCAACGGCGGCTACAAGGGCCGCACCGGCATCTATGAAGTGGTCAGGAATACTCCCGAACTGCAGCGGCTGATCATGGCCGAAGGCAACTCACTGGAAATCGACAGCCAGATGCGCCTGGACGGCTTCAACGACCTGCGCACCTCGGGACTGATCAAGGCCATGCAGGGCATCACCAGCCTTGAAGAAATCAACCGGGTCACCAAGGACTGAACATGGCCGTCAAGGCAGCGAAAATCAGCGTCTACGCCTGGGAAGGCACGGACAGGAAAGGCAGCCGGATCACTGGCGAACTGAGCGGACAAAGCCCCGCGCTGATCAAGGCACAGTTGCGCAAACAAGGCATCAACCCCGGCAAGGTGCGCAAGAAATCCGCGTCGTTGATGAACTTCGGCAAGCGCATCAAGCCTCTGGATATCGCCCTCTTCACCCGGCAAATGGCGACCATGATGAAGGCCGGCGTGCCATTGCTGCAGTCGTTCGACATCATTGGCGAGGGCTTTGACAATCCGGCCATGCGCAAGCTGGTGGACGAGGTCAAACAGGAAGTCGCCGCCGGTAACAGCTTCGCCGCGGCCCTGCGCAAGAAGCCGCAATACTTCGACGAGTTGTACTGCAACCTGGTGGATGCCGGCGAGCAGTCCGGTGCCCTAGACACCCTGCTCGAACGTGTGGCGACCTACAAGGAAAAGAGCGAAAGCCTCAAGGCCAAGATCAAGAAGGCCATGACCTACCCCACCGCCGTGGTTCTGGTAGCCGCGGTCGTCACCGCAATTCTGCTGGTGAAAGTGGTGCCGCAGTTCCAGTCGGTGTTTTCCGGCTTCGGTGCCGAACTGCCGGCGTTCACCCTGATGGTGATCGGCCTGTCGGAATTCATGCAGCAATGGTGGTGGGCGATTCTCGGCGTGCTGGTCGCAGCTTTTTTCGGCACCCGCCATGCTCTGAAGAAATCCCAGGCCCTGCGCGATCGCCGTGACGCCTGGCTGCTCAAGCTGCCGCTGGTGGGCACCATGATGTACAAGTCCGCCGTGGCCCGTTTCGCCCGGACCCTGTCGACCACCTTTGCCGCCGGCGTGCCGCTGGTCGAAGCGCTGGACTCGGTTGCCGGAGCCACCGGCAACGTGGTGTTCAAACGCGCGGTGCTGCGCATCCGCCAGGACGTGGCCACCGGTATGCAGCTGAATTTCTCGATGCGCACCACCGGCATGTTTCCCAACATGGCGGTCCAGATGACCGCCATCGGCGAGGAGTCCGGTGCTCTGGACGACATGCTCGACAAGGTTGCCGGGTTCTACGAGGAAGAAGTGGATAACATGGTCGACAACCTCACAAGCCTCATGGAGCCTTTCGTCATGGTGGTACTCGGGGTGATCGTCGGCGGACTGGTGGTGGCCATGTATCTGCCGATCTTCCAACTCGGCTCAGCGATCTGACATGCCCATCGACGAACTCTTCGCTCTCTATCCGCTGGCCTTTGTCTTCACCGCTCTGATACTCGGACTGGTGGTCGGCAGCTTCCTCAATGTGGTGATCTGGCGTCTGCCAAAAATGCTCGAGCGCGAATGGCGCCAGCAGGCTCACGATGTGCTTGGGCTGCCTGTCGAAACACCGCTGCCGGTTTACAACCTGATGTTGCCGCACTCGCAGTGCCCGCATTGCGCCCACCGCATTCGTGCGTGGGAAAACATCCCGCTGCTCAGCTACGTGTTTTTGCGCGGGCGCTGCTCGTCATGCGCGGCGCCGATCAGCAAGCGTTATCCACTGACCGAACTGGCCTGCGGTCTGCTCTCGGCGTTCATCGCCTGGCATCTGGGCTTTAGCTGGCCGGCATGCCTGCTGATCGTGTTGACCTGGGGCCTGCTGACGATGAGCCTGATCGATATCGAACATCAGCTGTTGCCCGACGTGCTGGTGCTGCCGTTGCTGTGGCTGGGGTTGATCGTCAACAGCTTCGGCCTGTTCGTCTCGCTGCACGACGCGCTGTGGGGGGCAGTAGCTGGCTACATGGCGCTGTGGTCGGTGTTCTGGCTGTTCAAGCTGTTCACCGGCAAGGATGGCATCGGTCACGGCGACTTCAAGCTGCTGGCACTGCTTGGGGCCTGGGGCGGCTGGCAGATTCTGCCGCTGACCGTCCTGTTGTCCTCGTTGGTGGGAGCGGTGCTGGGGGTGATTTTGCTCAAGTTGCGCGACCGGAATACCTCGACGCCGATCCCCTTCGGCCCCTATCTGGCAATTGCCGGCTGGATTGCCTTGCTCTGGGGTGGTCAAATAACCGACTTCTATTGGCAGTTTGTCGGTTTGAAATGAATACCCCTGTGGAAAAACCCTGGATTCTCGGCCTGACCGGCGGCATCGGCAGTGGCAAAAGCGCGGCGGCCCAGCACTTCATCGACCTCGGTATCCATGTCGTGGACGCCGATCATGCAGCACGCTGGGTGGTTGAACCGGGTCGCCCGGCGCTGGCGAAAATTGCCGAGCACTTCGGCCCGGATGTCCTGCAGGCCGACGGCACACTGGATCGCGCCGCATTGCGCAAGCTGATCTTCGAAGTGCCGGAGCAACGCCGCTGGCTAGAAGCGCTGTTGCATCCGCTGATCGCCGAGGAAATCGCCCATCACCTGGCGCTGGCAAAATCGCCTTACGCGATTCTGGTCTCGCCGCTGCTGATCGAGTCCGGACAGTACGCGATGACCCAACGGATCCTGGTGATCGACGCGCCGCAACAACTGCAGATCGAACGCACCTTGCAGCGTGACCAGACCAGCGAAGAGCAGGTCCAGGCGATCCTCAAGGCCCAGTCCAGCCGCGAAGACCGCGTGAGCCGTGCCGACGATGTGGTGGTCAACGACCGCGACCTCGCCTGGCTGCACAGCGAGGTCGAGCGCCTGCATCACTTTTACCTGACTTTATCCGGAGGCCAGTCATGAGCCAGACCCCAACCGTCAACTGCCCGACTTGTGGCGCGCCCGTGGAATTCACCCCCGAGAACAAATTCCGGCCGTTCTGCTCGGACCGCTGCAAACTGATCGACCTCGGCGCCTGGGCGTCGGAAGAACACAAGATTCCGGTGGCCCCGGATGCCGAGGACGAACTGTTTTCCGGCGATTTCGACCCGCGTCACTGATCCCGCTCAGGGCCGCATGAAGCCGTAGTCCTGATCGTCGTCGAGGTTTTCCGCCAGAAAGCGCAACTCGTCGGCCAGGTCTTCGGCATTGCGTACGGCCTTGCTCTGTTGCACCACCGCACTGAGCAGGGCCCGCAGGCTCAGGCCCGGATCGAACCCCACCTCCTGCGCCATCTCCAGACTCTGCCGGGTTTCCTGCCTCGCCCACTCGTAAACGCTCATGCCGCTGCTCCTGAAGGGATTTTGCCGAGCATGAAATGCTGCGCATCAAGTGGATTTGATGTGGATCAAGACTTGGGATCGTCGTCCTTCCACGGCGCCGAAAGGTAGCGGGTGCGGTTGAAGGTCTCCAGCCATTCCGGGCTGAACACCACCAACGCGCTGATCACCATGCCGTTGATGAAAGCTTCGGGAAAAATCAGCAGCCACAGGTAACCGATGAAATCTTCCAGCCATTCCGGCATGGCGAAGAGGCCGTCGTACCAGAGCAAGGTCAGGCTCAGCGTCAGACACAACAACGCCGACAGCGCTGCGGCGAAAAAGCCGGAACAGAAGATGTACACGAACGGATTGCGCGGTTGGGCGCGCTCGACCAGGATCGCCACGCATTCGGTGATCAACACCGGCAACAGGATCAGCAAGGCGCCGTTGACCCCGACAGCCACCAGATCCTGACGTCCCAACAACACCAGCCCCAGTTGCGCCACCAGTCCGCCGACGATTGCCAGCGGCCAATCCAGCAGCAGTGTCACCGCTGTCATGCCGATGAAGTGGTAGGACACGCCGCTATCGAAATCCCTGCGCACCAGCCACAGCAGAAACAACGCGAACACCGTGCCGAACAGCAAATGCTGACGGCGGTTGTCGCTGAACAGCTCGACCCACGGTGCGCGGACAATCGCCCAGAGCAGCACCGGCAGGTAAATCAGCCAGCCCAGCAGCAGGCTCGCAGACGACAGCAGCTCGGCGCCGATCATGGTTGCGCCTGCTCCAGCGCCTCGCGCAGTTCCGCAGCCTGGGTGTACTCATGCCGGGCCAGCAAACGCCCGTCCTTGAGTTGCAGCCAGAGCACCGTGCCATCGGCCCCGGGATAGCGCGAGGCCACACGGCCTTCGCGATCAAGCAACACTCGATAGCCATAGTCACGCATGGCCGGAATGGCGAACATCTTCGCAATCAACGCCGGCATGCGCTGGATATCGGCGACAAACACCGCATGCCGCGCCTCCAGATAGCCCTTGGGCTGATCGGCCATGGCTTGCTTGAGCAGTTTCGCACCGTCCATATCACGCGCCACCAACAGCGTCGTGGTGCGGTTATCGAGAGTAAACGGCTGATCGTACTGATCCAGCAGCGTCCAAGACGCCAACCGCTCACCGACCTCCAGCGCATGGGCCCATAGCGGAACCACAGCGAACAACAACAGCCAGCGAAATTTCACATTCAGCCCCTTTCATTCGACGTTGATACACGGTGCCATCAGTCTACACCGACCCTCCCGACTGCCCACTGATGCACTTTGCCGCGCGAACGCTTTCTGCTTGTCGCAATTGAACGCTAAGCTTGGGCCTATGGATGACTCGGATTATTTACGCCTGCTGACCATCGCCGCCGAGCAGGCCAACGCGTTCCTGTCCAATGCCCGCAAATGGGAGCGTGAGCGTTGGGTCTGCCAGCGCCTGCTGCAAGGCTTGAATATTCCCTATCGCGCCGACGAATTCGCCCCGGCAGGCGAGCCCCCGGACGTGTTGTTTCG
Source organism: Pseudomonas sp. G7(2022) (assembly GCF_052660475.1). NCBI lineage: Bacteria > Pseudomonadati > Pseudomonadota > Gammaproteobacteria > Pseudomonadales > Pseudomonadaceae > Pseudomonas > Pseudomonas sp. G7(2022). The sequence continues at coordinate 5,369,156 of NZ_CP109659.1, forward strand.
AGACGCCAACTTCGAGGTGTTTTTCGTCCTCGACGAAGGTCGCCGGCTCAACGACGAATGGCGCGATGAGCTGCAACGCCGGCGCAGTGCCTTTTCCCTGAGCCAACTGGTACGCCGCGAAGCCAAGCCGCGACGAATTCCGGCCAATGAATTTTTGCTCAGACTGGCGCCGACCTTGCGCAAGAAGGCGCACAACTACAAGGAACGGGGCATGGACCTGGGCGAGCTGGACATCATTGCCTTCGCCAGCCTGAAACGCGAAGTGCTGGACCTCAACAGCCACTTTCCACCGCCCACCGAATATCTGCGTCAGGGCTGGCGCTCGCTGTCGCTGGTCGGGCCGACCTTCGCCCGGGTGTTGTTCGCCCACCCCGATGCGCCAGACTTTCTGCGCAGCAATCTGGGTCGCAGCATCGTGTTCGATGTCGGGATCAGCCTGTGACGCCTCTTCAACAATTGATTGCCGATGTCCCGCAGTCCGGGCGTGTGCGCTGGATTGGCGTGCGCCCCGAATCCCGGGGTCCGATGCTCGCGCTCGATGCGGTTGAGGCGCGGCTCGAGGCCGGGCTCACCGGCGATCACGCTCGGCCCGGTGTGCGCAATGCGCGGCAGGTGACGCTGATTCAGTGGGAACATCTGGCTGTCATCAACGCCCTGATGGGCCGGTCGGCCGAACAACCGGTCACGCCTGAAGATCTGCGGCGCAATCTCGTCATCAGCGGGATCAACCTGTTCAGCCTCAAGGGGCGGCGATTTCGCATTGGTCAGGCGATTTTCGAAACCACGGGCTGGTGCCAGCCGTGTGCGCGCCTGCAAAACAACCTCGGCCCCGGAACGTTCCAGGCGGTGCGCGGGCATGGCGGAATCACCGCGCGAGTGTTACAAAGCGGGATCATTCGCCTCGGGGACAGTGTGTCTGTCGAACCGGTCCCGGACAGTGGCTATGCTGCGTTCAATCCCGGATAAAAAAACCGCTGTAGCTTGTTCACATTCAGCAACGTCTACCCCTGACGAGGCCTCATATGACCAGCCGCCTGAACCCCGAAGACCAGAAGCATGTCGAAGAGTACCTGCAGTTGTCCCAGCACCGTGTCGAGCGCCGGCCATTCCGGCCGTGGATGCTCCTGGTGCTGGTGCTGGCAGTGACCATTGGTCTGGGCCTGTTGAGCCGACTTATCAGTTACCTGACGCTATGAGCAGCATCGCGCTCGCTTGGGTAACCGCACCGATTTCCTTTAAAAACCTTGCGAGCTATCCCTATGTCCCATCGTATTGTCATTGTCGGCGGCGGCGCCGGCGGTCTGGAGTTGGCTACCCGTCTGGGTAAGACTCTGGGCAAACGCGGCACTGCCAGCATCCTGCTGGTCGACGCGAACCTGACGCACATCTGGAAACCGCTGTTGCACGAAGTGGCCGCCGGATCGCTGAACTCCTCCGAAGACGAACTCAACTATGTCGCCCAGGCCAAATGGAACCACTTCGAGTTCCAGCTGGGGCGTATGAGCGGGCTCGACCGTGAGCAGAAAAAGATCCAGTTGGCCGCCACCTACGACGAAAACGGCGTGGAACTGGTCCCGGCGCGGGAAGTGCCGTATGACTCGCTGGTAATCGCGGTCGGCAGCACCACCAACGATTTCGGCACTCAGGGTGCAGCGCAGCATTGCCTGTTCCTCGATACTCGCAAACAGGCCGAACGTTTCCACCAGCAACTGCTCAACCACTACCTGCGAGCTCACGCCGGACAATCCGATGGGGTCCAGCAGATCAGCGTGGCCATCGTCGGCGCCGGCGCCACGGGCGTCGAGCTGGCAGCAGAGTTGCACAACGCGGCCCATGAACTGGCGGCTTATGGTCTGGACCGGATCAAGCCGGAAAACATGCACATCACCCTGATCGAAGCCGGGCCACGGGTGCTGCCAGCGCTGCCGGAGCGAATCAGTGGGCCGGTGCACAAGACGCTGGAAAAGCTCGGGGTCAATGTGTTGACCAACGCGTCGGTCAGCCAGGTCACCGCCGACAGCCTGATCACAGCCGATGGCAACGAGATCAAGGCCAGCCTGAAAGTCTGGGCCGCCGGGATCCGCGCACCAGGTTTCCTCAAGGACATCGATGGCCTGGAAACCAACCGCATCAACCAGCTGCAAGTGCTGCCGACGTTGCAGACCACCCGTGACGAAAACATCTTCGCCTTCGGTGACTGCGCCGCGTGCCCGCAACCGGGCTCCGATCGCAACGTTCCACCACGGGCCCAGGCTGCGCACCAACAGGCCTCGTTGCTGGCCAAGTCGCTGAAACTGCGGATCGAGGGCAAGACCCTGCCGGAGTACAAGTACACCGACTACGGCTCACTGATTTCGCTGTCGCGCTTCTCGGCGGTGGGTAACCTGATGGGCAACCTGACCGGCAGCGTGATGCTCGAAGGCTGGCTGGCGCGGATGTTTTACGTGTCGCTGTACCGCATGCACCAGATGGCGCTGTACGGGCCGTTCCGCACGGCGATGCTGATGCTGGGCAGCAAAATCGGACGCGGTACCGAGCCGCGCCTCAAGCTGCACTGATGTAAAAACACCGTGGGGGCGGGCTCGCCCTCACGGTGTTTTGTTTTCTACTGTATCTGCCCGCAGCTTTCCCCACCTTCGCTTACAAACGCCCCGCTCCTCGACACAGACGCGATACACCGCCACCGCTTAATGGCCACACCCGAGCACACCTGCTCCGGCTTGATCGCCCTTAACGTGTGGTTGCGCTGTGCAACCGAAGGAGAATGCAATGTCCCGTACTTCGAAAATCGGCAAAAACTCCCTTGGCCTGGTCGGTGCCGTACTGGCCGGCGGCCTGATGCTGTCCGGCTCGGTGTTCGCCGCACAACCGCTGGCTCAGGGTTATATGGTCGCTTCGGCCGAGACCTCGGTGAAAACCCCGGAAGGCAAATGCGGTGAAGGCAAATGCGGCGATGCGTCGATGGCCAAGACCGACACCGATGGTGACGGCAAGGTCTCGCGCGCCGAATTTCTGAAGGTCGCGCCGAAGTCCGACTTCGACAAGATCGACACCAACCACGACGGTTTCATCGACGAGCAAGAGGCGTACAACAACGTCAAAGCCAACTTCGAAGCCAATGGCAAGAAAATGCCGAAAGGTCTGTTCGAACACCTGAAAGACCAGGACGGTGCCTGACTTTTCAGCCTGCCCGATAACACAAAGCCGCGCTTTCTCTGACGAGAAGCGCGGCTTTTTCACGCCTGCATGATTACAGCTGGAAGCGCCGCACCATGCCCTGCAGGGCATTGGCCAGTTGCGACAGTTCATGGCTCGACGCATTGGTTTGATCGGCACCCGCCGCCGAACGCACCGACAGATCGCGTATGTTCACCAGATTGCGATCCACTTCCCGTGCCACTTGCGCCTGCTCTTCGGCGGCACTGGCGATCACCAGATTGCGCTCGTGGATTTCGTGTACCGAGGCCGTGATCGTCTGCAACGCCTCACCGGCCCGCTCGGCCAGCACCAGCGTGGTGGCCGCCCGCGAGGCACTGGCCTGCATCGACTCCAGCGCCAGGCTCGAACCGTTGCGCATGCCCTGCACCATCTGCTCGATTTCCTGGGTCGACTGCTGAGTGCGATAAGCCAGCGCCCGGACTTCATCGGCGACCACGGCAAACCCGCGCCCGCTCTCCCCGGCCCGTGCTGCTTCGATGGCGGCGTTGAGCGCGAGCAGGTTGGTCTGCTCGGCGATCGCTCGGATCACGTCCAGCACTTTGCCGATGTCTTGTGACTGATTGGCCAGCGATTGCACCAGCTCGCCGGTGTGTTCGACTTCGCTGGCCAAGGCGTTGATGGCGCCGGCGGTTTCGCTGACCCGTTCCTGACCCAATTGCGCCGACTCGCTGGACTGGCGGGTGGCGTCGGACGTCGACACCGCATTGCGAGCGACTTCCTCGACCGCCGTGGTCATCTCGTTGACCGCGGTGGCGGCTTGTTCGATTTCGTTGTTCTGTTGTTGCAGCCCTTGCGTGCTGTCGTGGGTGACCGCGCTCAGTTCATCGGAAGCGGTCGCCAGTTGCGTGGCCGATCCGCTGATGCCCTGCAGGGTTTCGCGCAGGTTCTGCTGCATGGTCGCCAATGCCTTGAGCAACCGGCTGACTTCATCGTTGCCGTGGGTTTCGATCGGGCGGGTCAGATCGCCTCTGGCGACGTGTTCAGCAGCGTCGACGGCGGCGCTCAGGGGGCGAACGATGCTGCGGGTCAGCAACATGGCCAGGGCCACGGTGGCCAGCGCCGCCAAAGCGATGAACAAGGTCACGATGGTGCGCGAAGTTTCGTAGTGGGCGGCAGAGTTCTGACTTTCGGCGGCGACCTGGCGGGTAAACAGATCTGCCAGATCGTTGAGTTGTTTGCCGGAGCCGTCGACCACGGTTTTCATGTCGACCAGCAGCAGTTTGGTCAGCTCGTCACGCTTGCCTTGCTCGGCAAGGGTGAACGACTGGGCGATCCCGGAGCGGTAGGCAGCAAAGGTCTTCTTGAACTGATCGTACAACTGCTGACCTTCCGGGGTGGTCACCAGCCGGTCGTAAGCGGCGATTTTCTCGCTCAGCTCCTTGTCGCGGGTATCCATCTGGCTGCGGTACGTGGCGATGTTGGCCGGATCCTGATCCAGAGCCATGCGCAGGGAGATGGTGCGAATGCGCAACATGATCTCGCGAATCTCGTCACCGCCGCGAATGCTCGGCAGCCACTGCGTCTCCACCGCCACTTCGCTGTCGCGGATGCTCGACATCTGCCCCAGCGCAAACACCCCGAGCAACGCCACCAGCACCGCGATCAGGGCAAAGCCCAGGGCGGCACGGGGAGCAATATTCAACTGACGAAGCAACATGACGAACGCCCTTTTCTTGTATTGGCCGGATTCAAGGGGCGATCAATGGCAGCCTCCTTGCGTTAGCGGGCTATCGGCAAGTTGTATGACGACTTGAATGAAACATTTCCGAAGGGCAAAAAAAATCCCCGTATCTTTCGATACGAGGATTTTTAATATGGTCGGGGTAAGGGGATTCGAACTCCTGACATCCTGCTCCCAAAGCAGGCGCGCTACCGGACTGCGCTATACCCCGGTAAAAAAAAGGCGACCTTTCAAAGATCGCCTTCTTCGATCAGCGCTTTTGGCCTCTGATCTTAAGATTCGATCCCAGTGTTACCTGGTTTCAAAAATGGTGGGTCGTGTGGGATTCGAACCTACGACCAATTGGTTAAAAGCCAACTGCTCTACCAACTGAGCTAACGACCCAAAAATGGTCGGGGTAAGGGGATTCGAACTCCTGACATCCTGCTCCCAAAGCAGGCGCGCTACCGGACTGCGCTATACCCCGGTTTGAAATTGGCTCCGTGACCAGGACTCGAACCTGGGACCCAATGATTAACAGTCATTTGCTCTACCGACTGAGCTATCACGGAACTACACATTTCAATTTACTACGGTGAAACTTGCAGCTTCTCGACACCGTTTTCGCATCGCTGCGTTCGTGTGTCTGAGGCGCGCTATTCTACAACCTAGAACACCTCTGTCAACCCCCTAAATTGCTTTCAAGTTAATGATTTGCAACTTATTTCAGATTTCTGCTCAGTGAGCTGAAACCGTGTTGGTGACTGACTGCGGGGCGCACTTTACAAGCCTTTTCCTTTGAGTTCAACAGCCTGGCGAAAAAAAAGGCCTCGCATTGCGAGGCCTTCCTTACTTCACCACCGGCAGGTGTCAGTTGAACGTGATCTCGTCGTTCTCCACGACACCGGTCGCGGTCTCGCCCGGCATGAAACGCCCCGACAGGATCAACTGCGCCAGCGGGTTCTCGATCCAGCGCTGGATCGCCCGCTTCAGCGGCCGTGCGCCATAGACCGGGTCGTAACCGACGGCAATCAGCTTGTCCATCGCTTCCGGGCTCAGTTCCAGCTTCAGCTCGCGCTCGGCCAGACGGCTGCGCAGACGGCCCAGCTGGATCTCGGTAATGCCCGCGATCTGATCCCGCGCCAATGGCTCGAAGATCACCACTTCGTCGACCCGGTTGATGAACTCCGGACGGAAGTGGGTGGAAATCGCATCCATCACCGCTGCCCGTTGCGCTTCACGATCACCGACCAGTTCCTGGATCTGCATCGAACCGAGGTTGGAGGTCATGACGATCACGGTATTGCGGAAGTCCACCGTGCGGCCGTGGCTGTCGGTCAAGCGCCCATCCTCCAGCACTTGCAGCAGGATGTTGAATACATCCGGGTGCGCCTTCTCGACTTCGTCCAGCAGGATCACCGAGTAAGGCTTGCGCCGTACCGCTTCGGTCAGATAACCACCCTCTTCGTAGCCGACGTAGCCCGGTGGCGCCCCGATCAACCGTGCCACGGAATGTTTCTCCATGAACTCGGACATGTCGATCCGCACCATCGCCTCTTCCGTATCGAAGAGGAATTCGGCCAGCGCCTTGCACAGCTCGGTTTTACCGACACCGGTCGGGCCGAGGAACATGAACGAGCCGCTCGGACGATTCGGGTCTGACAACCCGGCACGGGACCGCCGCACCGCGTTGGCCACTGCGACCACCGCTTCGTCCTGGCCGATCACACGCTGGTGCAACAGGCTTTCCATCTTCATCAGTTTGTCGCGCTCGCCTTCGAGCATTTTCGACACGGGGATGCCGGTCCACTTCGAGACGACTTCGGCGATTTCCTCTTCGGTCACCTTGCTGCGCAGCAGCTGGTTCTCGCTCTTGCCGTGCTGGTCGACCATTTGCAGGCTGCGTTCCAGATCCGGGATCACCCCGTACTGCAACTCGGCCATGCGGTTCAGATCGCCTTTGCGGCGCGCGGCTTCCAGTTCCTGACGGGACTGTTCGATCTTCTGCTGAATCTGTGCAGAACCCTGCACTTCGGCTTTTTCCGAGTTCCAGATTTCTTCCAGATCCGAATACTCACGCTCGTGTCGGACGATTTCTTCCTGGAGCTTCTCCAGACGTTTCTTCGCCGCGTCGTCGCTTTCTTTCTTCAGTGCCTGGGATTCCACCTTCAACTGAATCAGGCGCCGCTCCAGCCGATCCAGCACTTCCGGTTTGGAGTCGATCTCCATGCGGATGCGGCTGGCCGCCTCGTCGATCAGGTCAATCGCCTTGTCCGGCAACTGCCGATCGGTGATGTAACGATGGCTGAGCTTGGCCGCCGCGATGATCGCGCCGTCGGTGATCGCCACCTTGTGGTGAACCTCGTAACGCTCCTTGAGGCCACGCAGGATCGCGATGGTGTCTTCTTCGCTCGGCTCGTCCACCAGCACTTTCTGGAAGCGCCGCTCGAGGGCTGCGTCCTTCTCTATATATTGGCGGTACTCATTGAGCGTGGTCGCGCCGACGCAATGCAGTTCGCCACGGGCCAGGGCCGGCTTGAGCATGTTGCCGGCGTCCATCGAGCCTTCGCCTTTGCCGGCGCCGACCATGGTGTGCAGCTCGTCGATGAACAGAATGATCTGCCCTTCCTGCTTCGACAGCTCGTTGAGCAACGCTTTCAGGCGCTCTTCAAACTCGCCGCGATACTTGGCACCGGCGATCAGCGCGCCCATATCGAGAGACAGCAGACGCTTGCCGCGCAGGCCGTCCGGCACTTCACCATTTATGATGCGCTGGGCCAGACCTTCGGCAATCGCGGTTTTACCCACGCCAGGCTCGCCGATCAGCACGGGGTTGTTCTTGGTCCGGCGTTGCAGAACCTGAATGGTGCGACGGATCTCGTCGTCACGGCCGATCACCGGGTCAAGCTTGCCTTCTTCGGCGCGCTTGGTCAGGTCGACGGTGTATTTATCCAGCGCCTGACGCGACTCTTCGTGGTTGGCGTCATTGACCGCCTCGCCACCGCGCAGGTTGTTGATTGCATTTTCCAGCGCTTTTTTGCTCACGCCCTGGCCGAGCAGCAACTTGCCGAGCTTGCTGTTCTCGTCCATCGCGGCGAGCAGCACCAGCTCGCTGGAAATGAACTGGTCGCCTTTCTGCTGGGCCAGACGGTCGGCCTGGTTGAGCAGACGCGCCAGATCCTGCGACATGTTCACGTCGCCGGTCGGGTTCTGGATTTTCGGTAATTGATCGAGCTCTTTGGTCAGCTCTTTACGCAAGCTGTTGACGTCGAAGCCCACCTGCATCAACAGGGGTTTGATCGAACCACCCTGCTGTTCAAGCATGGCTTGCATCAAATGCGCCGGCTCGATGGCCGGATGATCGTGGCCGACGGCCAACGATTGGGCATCGGACAACGCCAACTGCAACTTGCTGGTTAAACGGTCTATACGCATGGGTCACCTTCCTTTTGAGCAGGCCGGACCTGAAAAACCATCCTGAATAAAGAAACCTGCCAGATACCGCTATAGATGCGGTCAATTCTGGAAGATTCAAGCGTCAGGGAGTTGATGCAGATCAGAGAGTTTAGCGGGCGCCCAGCCTCGCAAATACGTTTCTCTTTTGACGAGTGGCTGTTTTCGTCAGGCAAGGCGCCGCGACGAGTCATAGCCCGCTATGGCGAGGAGCGGCAACGCAGCATGACGTAAACAGACGCCGTCAAAAAGAAACTGTATTTGTGAGGCTGGGCGCCTCAAGCCAGACTAAGGAGGCAAAGCGACCGGTGCGCGACGCACGGCGATAAGAAAAGAAGCGGGGATCGGTCACGGTACAGAAACCGCCACCATAAACAGCGGTGACACCCCGAACCGCCAGACGCAGTCGCGCCAGCTTATAGATGTCAGCCATGAACTTGCCCGCATTGTGGCTCGGGACAAAAGCTGTCTCGGCTTCGGGCAATTGATTGATGAAGACGTCCCGGACTTCCGGGCCGACTTCGAAGGCCTGCGGACCGATGGCCGGGCCGAGCCAGACCAGAACGTCTTCGGCGGGCACATCCAGACTGTCGAGGGTGGCTTCCAGCACGCCGGCCGCCAGGCCACGCCAACCCGCATGAGCCGCCGCCACGCGAGTGCCGGCACGGTCGCAGAACAGTGCCGGCAGACAATCGGCGGTCATCGCTGCACACGCGATACCGGGTGTTGCCGTCCAGCTGGCATCCGCCGTGGCCACCACGGACGGATCAGCATGCGCCACGGCAATCCCGTGCACTTGCTGCAACCAGGCAGGCTTTATAGAGAAGTGTTCGGTCAGACGTCGACGGTTTTCGGCGACGGCCTCGGGACGGTCATCGACATGATCGCCCAGGTTGAGACTGTCGAACGGCGCCTCGCTGACGCCGCCCTCGCGGGTGGTGACACAGGCCTTGACGCTGGCCGGCGCGGGCCAGTCCGGCGTCAGCCAGTTCATCCGACGAATGCCTCGCGATCCTGCTTGAGCAGGGTCAGCAGCCAGACCAGATCTTCCGGCAACGGCGATTCCCAGCTCATGCGCTCACCGGTGGTCGGGTGATCCAGCTCCAGAAACCGCGCGTGCAGCGCCTGACGCGGGAAGTGCTTGAGGGACTCGACCATGGTCTGGCTCGCCGCTGGCGGAATGCGGAAACGACCGCCGTACGCCGGATCGCCGACCAACGGGAAGTTGATGTGCGCCATGTGCACGCGAATCTGGTGGGTACGACCGGTTTCCAGCTTCACCCGCACGTGAGTGTGGGAACGGAAGCGTTCCAGCACGCGGTAGTGGCTGACCGCCGGCTTGCCGCCTTCCATCACCGCCATGCGCTGGCGCTGCTGGCCATGCCGACCGATCGGCGCGTTGATCTTGCCGCCGGCCGTCACCACGCCGATCACGATGCACTCGTAGATCCGGCTGACACTGCGGCTTTGCAGCTGCGCGACCAGTTTGGTCTGCGCCTGGATGGTCTTGGCCACCACCATCAGACCGGTGGTGTCCTTGTCCAGACGATGCACGATGCCGGCACGCGGGACATTGATGATGTCCGGCACGTGGTGCAGCAAGGCGTTGAGCAAGGTGCCATCGGCGTGACCGGCGGCCGGATGCACCACCAGGCCGGCAGGCTTGTTGATCACCAGAATGTCGTCGTCTTCATAGACGATGTCCAGTTCGATGTCCTGAGCGACCCATTCACCCTGGGCCTCCTGCTCGGCAGTGAGCTCAAGGATGGCACCGCCATGAACGATGTCGCGCGGGCGGATGACCGCCCCGTCCACAGTCAGGCGACCTTCTTTGATCCAGGCGGAAAGGCGCGAGCGCGAGTGCTCGGCGAAGAGTTGGGCGGCGACTTGATCGAGGCGTTGGCCGCCCAATTCGGACGGCACCTCTGCGCGAAGTTCAATTTTATCGGACATGCTCGGACTGGGCGTCGGCTACAGCCTTTGGTTTCGGCTGCGCGCTTGTGGTTAAATACGGCGTCTTTTGCCCCGGGGCTTTTCAACGGGGCGCTCATCATAACAGGACGGCCCCGCCCAAGACAGCGGCCGTCATAGGGACGCAAGCCGCCATGCAAGTGAAACACCTGCTGCTGATCGCCATCCTCGCATTGACCGCTGCTTGCTCATCGAAGGAAGTCGTAGACGAAAACCTGAGCGAAACCGAGCTGTACCAGCAGGCTCAACAGGACCTGGATAACAACAGTTACACCAGTGCCACCGCCAAGCTGAAGGCTCTGGAGTCGCGCTATCCGTTCGGTCGCTACGCGGACCAGGCACAGCTCGAACTGATCTACGCCAACTACAAGAACTCGGAGCCGGAAGCCGCAAAATCCGCCGCCGAGCGCTTCATTCGTCTGCATCCACAGCACCCGAACGTCGATTACGCCTACTACCTCAAGGGCCTGACCTCGTTCGACCAGGACGTCGGCCTGCTGGCGCGCTTCCTGCCGCTGGACATGACCAAGCGTGACCCGGGTGCTGCCCGCGATTCGTACAACGAATTCGCCCAGCTGACCAGCCGCTACCCGAACAGCCGCTACGCACCGGACGCCAAGCAGCGCATGATCTACCTGCGCAACCTGCTGGCAGCCTACGAAATCCACGTGGCCGACTACTACCTGACCCGTCAGGCCTACGTCGCTGCCGCCAACCGTGGCCGGTATGTCGTGGAAAACTTCCAGGAAACCCCATCGGTCGGTGACGGCCTGGCGGTGATGACCGAAGCCTATCAGCGTCTGCACCTGGACGAACTGGCGGCCACCAGCCTGGAAACCCTGAAGCTCAACTACCCGAACCACCCGAGCCTGAAAGACGGTCAGTTCGTACCGTCGGTCGCCGAAGCCGACAACCGTTCGTGGCTGAGCAAGGCCACTCTGGGCCTGATCGAGTCCCGTCCGCCGCTGCCGCCGGGAGAGACCCGCGCCAACCAGGACGTGCAGAAGCAGTTCCAGGACGCGAAAGACGCGATCCCGAACGAGCTCAAGCCCAAAGACGAAAACGGCGCAGTGATCGAAGAGGAAGAGCACGGGGCGGCCGGCAACAACGACGACCGCTCGTGGTTCAGCTACATGACTTTCGGTGTGTTCGACTGATCACAACGCAAGTACGAGAAAGGGAGATCTTCGGATCTCCCTTTTTTATTGCCGCGTTTTATTGCGCTGTGCGCCTGTCGAGTCCTTGGCTAAACTGCCGGATCATCAGCCAAAAAGCCGCCCATCATGCTTCGTCTACTCTTCTGGATCGCCCTGATCGCCGCCGCCGTCTGGCTGTGGCGCAAACTCAAGGCGCCTGCCGCCCCCACGCAATCCCCCCGCGAAAAGGATGCTGCGCCGATGGTGCGTTGCGCCCATTGCGGCGTGCACCTGCCGCGGGATCGTGCGCTGAGCCTTCAACAACAGTGGTATTGCAGCCAGGCTCACCTCGAGCAAGGCCCAGGCTCCAGTGATCGCTGAGGCCACCAACGCCACACGCAGACAGGCCCAGCGACTGCTGCGCCTTTATCACCTCTACCGCCTGAGCGTCGGCATCACCCTGGTGCTGCTGATCTCCAGCAACATGGACAACCGCCTGCTGACGTCAGCCGATGACGAGTTGCTGCGCAACGGCAGCTGGTTGTACCTGGTGCTGAACATCCTGCTGGTGGTGTTCCTGGAGAACATCCGGCGGCCGGCCCGGTTGTTCGGCCTGGCCCTGGTCGACATCCTGCTGCTGTGCGGGCTGTTCTACGCCGCCGGCGGCGTGGCCAGCCCGGTGGGCAATCTGCTGATCGTCTCGGTGGCCATCAGCAACACCCTGCTGCGACGACGGATCGGTGTGCTGATCGCAGCGATCGGGGCGCTCGGCATCGTCGGCCTCAGTTTTCTGCTGAGCTTCAGCCATCCCTTGAGCGCCAATGACTACCTGCAGGCAGGCACCCTTGGCGCTCTGTGTTTTGCCGGAGCACTGTTGGTACAGGGGTTGATCCGTCGTCTCGAAATCAGCGAAACCCTGGCCGAGCAACGGGCCAGCGAAGTGGTCAGCCTTGAAGCGCTCAATGCCTTGATCCTGCAGCGCATGCGCACCGGCATTCTGGTACTCGACGAGCGGCGCCGGGTACAACTGGCCAACCACAGCGCCCGGACGCTGCTGGCACAGTCACCCCTCGAAGGCCAGTTGATCGATGACTATTCGACCGCGCTGGTCGAGCGCCTGAATCTGTGGCTGAACAACCCGACCCTGCGCCCGCAGAGCCTGAAAATCGCGGCCAACGGCCTGGAACTGCAACCGAGCTTCATTGCCCTGGAACAGAGCCCGAACCGCCAGACCCTGGTATTTCTCGAGGACCTGGCGCAGATTTCCCAGCAAGCCCAGCAACTGAAGCTCGCCGCACTCGGGCGTCTGACCGCCGGTATCGCCCACGAAATCCGCAACCCGCTGGGCGCCATCAGCCATGCGGCGCAGCTGCTGCAGGAGTCCGAGGAACTCGACGGCGCGGATCGGCGTCTGACGCAGATCATCCAGGATCACTCCCAGCGCATGAACCGAGTCATTGAAAACGTCCTGCAACTGTCCCGACGCCAGCAGAGCGCGCCGCAACGGCTGGATCTGGAACCGTGGCTGGCGCAGTTCGTCGCCGAAGCCCGGGAACAGGCCGGCGAGCGCCAGCGGATACATTTGCGTATCGACTCCGGGGACTTTCGCACCCTCATGGACCCCGGTCAGTTGACGCAAATTCTCGACAATCTGTTGCGCAACGGCTGGCGTCACAGCGCCCTGCTGCACGATCCGGCCGAAGTGTGGCTGACGCTGTTCATCGACCGCGAAAGCCAGCTGGCTGTGCTCGAAGTGCAGGACAACGGCCCCGGCGTGGCACTGGATCAACAGTCGCATCTGTTCGAGCCCTTCTTTACCACCAGCAGCCAGGGCACCGGCCTTGGACTTTATCTGTCCCGTGAGCTGTGCGAAAGCAACCAGGCCCGCCTAGACTTCATACCACGCCAAGGCGGCGGCTGCTTTCGCATCACCTTTGCTCACGGACGGAAACAAAGTTGAACACGAGCCCACGGCAAAAAATCCTCATCGTCGACGACGAACCGGATATCCGCGAACTCCTGGAAATCACCCTGGGACGGATGAAACTCGACACCTTCAGCGCACGCAACCTCGGCGAAGCCCAAGCGCTGCTGAGCCGCGATACTTTCGATCTGTGCCTGACCGACATGCGCCTGCCGGATGGCACCGGACTGGAGCTGGTGCAGCACATCCAGCAACGCTATCCACAATTGCCGGTGGCGATGATCACCGCCTATGGCAGTCTGGAAACGGCGATCAACGCCCTGAAAGCCGGGGCTTTCGACTTCCTGACCAAACCGGTAGACCTCAGTCGTCTGCGGGAACTGGTCGCCACTGCGTTGCGCATGTCGGCGTCGGGCAATGTCTGCACCGCGATTGATCGCCGGCTGCTCGGTGACTCGCTGCCCATGCGCAATCTGCGCAAGCAGATCGATAAACTGGCCCGCAGTCAGGCGCCGGTCTACATCAGCGGCGAGTCCGGCAGCGGCAAGGAACTGGTTGCCCGGCTGATTCACGAGCAAGGCCCACGCGCCAGCCAGCCGTTTGTACCGGTGAACTGTGGGGCGATTCCTTCAGAGTTGATGGAAAGCGAATTCTTCGGTCACCGCAAAGGCAGTTTCACGGGTGCGGTGGAGGATAAGCCGGGCCTGTTCCAGGCTGCCCATGGCGGGACGCTGTTTCTTGATGAAGTGGCAGACTTGCCGCTGTCGATGCAGGTCAAGTTGCTGCGGGCGATTCAGGAAAAGGCCGTGCGCAGCGTCGGCGGCCAGCAGGAAACCGTGGTCGATGTGCGCATCCTCTGTGCGACGCACAAGGATCTCGACGCGGAAGTCGCCGCCGAACGCTTTCGTCAGGACCTGTATTACCGACTGAACGTGATCGAACTGCGGGTGCCCTCTCTGCGCGAACGTCGTGACGATATCGAAGCCTTGGCCAGCCATATGCTCAAGCGTCTGGCGAACGGTACCGGCCAGCCGGCGGCGCGCCTGCATCCACAAGCGCTGGAGGCATTGAAGAACTACCGCTTCCCGGGAAATGTGCGGGAGCTGGAGAACGTGCTTGAGAGGGCGCACACCCTGTGTGAAAACCGCACGATCGAGGCCGACGACCTGCGCCTGAGCGAAGGCAATTGCACAGCCGAGGGCGGCATTGCCGATCTCACGCAGATCGACAACCTCGAAGACTATCTGGAGAACGTCGAGCGCAAGCTGATACTGCAGGCCCTGGAAGAAACCCGCTGGAACCGTACCGCAGCGGCCCAGCGGTTGAATCTGTCCTTCCGTTCGATGCGCTACCGGCTCAAGAAGCTCGGCCTGGATTAAATACGTCCGGTCGGGGCATACGGCGCCGGATCAATGATCGGCGCGCGCCCCAGCATCACATCGGCAAACAACTGACAGGACGCCGGCGCCAGCACCAGTCCGTTGCGGTAATGCCCGCAGTTGAGCCACAAGCCATCAAAACCCGGCACCCGGCCGATGTAGGGAACGCCCTCCGGCGAGCCGGGACGCAATCCGGCCCAGTGTCCCACCACTTCGGCATCCGCCAGCGCTGGCAGCAATTCGACCGCCGAGGCCTTGAGGCTTTCCAGTGCATTGTCGGTCGGGGTCTTGTCGAAACCTTCGTGTTCCAACGTGCTGCCGATCAGGATGTGCCCGTCGCGACGCGGAATCGCGTAGCGCCCCTTGGCCAGCACCATGCTCGGCAGGAAATCCGCCGCGCACTTGTAGAGAATCATCTGGCCCTTGACCGGTTCCACCGGCAGCGACAGGTCCAAGGTCTTGAGCAATTCGCCGCTCCACGCGCCCGCCGTCAGCACGACCTGATCGCCAGCGATCACACCGGTGGAAGTCTGCACGCCCACCACACGCTCGCCTTCAAGGACAAACCCGCTGACTTCACACTGCTCGTGAATCGTCACGTTCGGCCGCGCCTGCAACGCCGCTTTCAAAGACTTCACCAGCCGCGGATTGCGTACATTGGCCACATCAGCCATGTAGATCGCCCGGGAAAACCCACCACCGAGCACCGGCACCGCATCATGCGCCGCCGAGATATCCACAGCCCGCAGCGGACGGTTCTCCCGCGCGGCCCACGCCAGCGCTTCGGCTTCGTCATCCAGGTCCAGCCAATACAGGCCGGTGGTGTGAACCTCGGGATCAACCCCGGTATCGGCAAAAAGACGCTCGCCCAACTGTGGATAAAAATCCTGCGACCAGTGCGCCAGCGCGGTAACGGCCGCGCTGTAGCGCCACGGGTACAGCGGAGACACGATACCGCCGCCGGCCCAGGACGATTCCTGGCCGACGTTCGAACGATCCAGCAGCACCACGCTGCCGACCTCGGAGGCGAGATTGTACGCCGTGAGCAGGCCAATCACCCCGCCACCGACAATCACCACTTGCTGTTGCCTGGTCATGTTTGATCCAACCGTAAAAAAGACAGTGGGCGCAAATGGCGCCCGAAATATAGCGGCTCAGCGGCCCCAGCAATCCTTGGTGGTCAGCCCGGTGGTCGCGTTGTTCATGCTTCTGACACCGGTGTTGGTGAGGGTGAAATCCCCGCACTTGTCAGTGGCCATGGCCGTGCCGGTCTTGCGGGTCGCGGTCAGCACAAAAGTCTGGTCAGCGATGGTCGGGGTAATGGTGTAGAAATCATTACCCGTGCTGAGACCGGTGACGCCCGTGTAAACATTGTTTCTGGTGTAGAAGCGCTCGAGAGTCTGCGCCTGCTCCGTCAGCAGCGATACCACCTCGGCGCGACGGCCCTTCTTCAGATATTCGGTATAGCTCGGTGCGGCAATGGTGATGATGATCCCGATAATCGCAATCACGATCATGATTTCGATCAGGGTGAATCCTCGGATGGATCTGCGCATGCCTCAACTCTCGCTTACTGAATTTGTCGCCACATGATACGACGACTGCCGCCGCCGCCCTTTTCCACCAGGGTGGTGATGTTGCCACTGGAGTCGGTCTCGATCTTGCCCTTCCCGGCGTTGACGATGGCGTTCAAGGTCGGGATGCCGCCGGTGAATATCACTCCGCTGGAAATCGTGTCGCTGCTGTCGACGACACCATCGGCGTTGGTATCGAGCACCGCGTAGTTGAGCATCTTACCGCTGAACGCATCGAGTTCGACCAGTTTACCGGTGCCAAAACTCGCACAAGGATCGGTGGTGTCGACACTGGCCGTGGTAAACACGATGCGCCCGAGTACGATGCTGGCCTGATTGATCACCCGCTCGCCGGTCAGCACGTTGTTGTATACCAGCGGCAGGTACCAGCCCTTCTCCGCTGGATAGGTCGTGTCATTCTGGGTTGTGGTCAGGAACTGCCCGGAGCTGCCGGAGAAGGATCCGGTAATCGCTTGCGCCTGCAGACTGCTGACAGTCAGTTGACCCGAACCCCCATCGGCATCCCACACCGAATAAAACGCCTGCAAGTCCTTGTTGGTCTTGTCGGCGGTCTCGTTGAATTTGCCGGTGCCGACGAAAATCTGTTTGCCACCCAGAGCATTGTCCGCCAGCAACGGTTGCGCGGTGATCGGCTGAGTCGCCCCGCCGGCTGTCGTGAACAGCGGCTTGCCGGAAAACGCCACGCCCCAGCTGTCGGACGAAGCGGCGCTCAGGTCGAACTTCCACATCCGCCCCTTCAAGTCACCGCCATACGCGGCCTGCACCACGTTCTGCGAATTGACCCGTAGCTTCACCGAGGACAAACCGTTGGTGGTTTCCGTACTGTCGATGACGATTTTCCTGATCAGCGAGCCGTCACGCACATCCAGCACATACAGCGCCGCCACCCCGGAGTTGCTGCCGTAACCGTTGGCAATGAACGCTGCCCAGCGACCATCGGCCAAGCGTGCCACTTCCGGACGGGCATAGGCGTAACCCAGATCATTAAAAGCGTTGGAGGTGCTGGCAGTAGCCGGCGCGCTGACTTCCCACAAGGCACGGATAACGTTGCCTGCCGAGGCATCGAACAGTTGGAGCCCGTAGAAGGTTTTGCCCCCGGCCCCCGTCCCGCCAATGGCCAGGGTTTTCCACGCCGTGCCGAATTGCGCATCGAATACACCAAGTTGACCGTCCACCAGAAACTTGTGGCTGACGCCGTTGACGTAGTTCGGATCGGCAATCAGGCGCAGCGAGGCCAATACGCTGGATGGCATGTAGGCATAGCGCCGGGTACCGTTAGCCGAGTTGATGACGCTGACAAATCCGTCGTTGGCGTTCACCACGAGGCTGGCATTCATGTTCGAAGCCTTGGTGGTCAGGTAGGTGCTGTAGGTGGTATCGCCAGCCAGATCGGAGGCGGTTTTATCCGTGGGTGAAGCCAGCACCAGCGGCGAGTTGATGATGTCCCCGAGCAACACGCTGCGCACTTTGAGCCCGGCCTTGTTGGTGCCCTTGCTCCATTCGACCAGGTCTATGCCGCTGATGCCGGTGGGCAAACCCTGACTGAGAACGGTCTGCTGGGTTGGAGAGAAATTACCGTAGGCCAGCGTCACCGCCGCATTGTTCAGAGTGTTCCACGACTGGTAGGTCGGCGCAGTGGCGCCGGGCACGATGGCGGTGTCGGTGGTCCACAGCACGGCCGACGTATTGACCGCCCCGGCCGAGGTGAAGCCAAAGGACTTGATCGTGCCGCGCCAATCTTTGGGATCGTAGGTGGTTTGAAAAAAACTGCTGCCAGCGGTCAGCGTGGTGCCGCTGGTCACACCCGCACCGCCGGAACCAGCCTTGGAGGTGATATCGCTCAACGCCGAAGACAGCGCGACATTCAGGCCGGCGCTGTCGGTCGCCTGGTAGTAGCGACCCTGTCCGTAATCGGCGGCGTCCGAGAGCATGTCGTTGGAGGCGGTAAAACCTACGGTGTAGGTATTCATATACTGCTTGGGAAAATCCACCGCATTCCAGCTCTTGCCTGCCGCGTCGGTACCGCTGAAACGCATGTCGATGTCGAAGGCAAACTTGGCGATATCGTCCAGATACAACGTATCGCCCTCCCCGTCCCCGTTCAGGTTGTTCCCGTCATTGTTGATGCCGTCCCAGTTCGGCAAGCGGCTGCCGCCCAGCGGGTCGTTGTTCGCAAAGGTGCGGTCGTAGGTCGGCAGGCCGTCGGTGATGACCACCCCGTAGTTTTTCTGGCAGCGGTACTGGATCGGGCTGGTGTAGGTGCTGGGGGTGTTGTTGTAGTACGGCGTCATCCCGCGCATGTAGCGGGTGATTTCGTAATAGGTCTCGGCCAGTGGCGTGTTGGCCACCGCGCTCAGGCCGTTGATCGAGGAAATCAGTGCGTTGTAGTTGTTGTCGGCCTGGGCCTGGGTCACGCTGCCGCTGACTGGTGACAAGTCGCTGATGGAGCGTGCAATGAAACCACCGTTGCCGGGGTTGTTGCCGGTGGCCGGGTTGAAGGTGGCGAGGCCCATGCGCAGGTTGCGGTTGCTGGTGACCAGTGCGGTAGAGACGTTGCGCGCCACGTTGATCCGGTAATCGTTGGGAATGGCTCCGGTAGTGAAATCGCGTGTGCCGTTGTTGATCGCCAGCCCGACCACGTAGGAAATGTAATCCGCCGAATAGCGAGTGTTGCCGCTGCCCACCGGATCCGGCAGCTTCAGACAGAGCGGTGTCAGGCTGTTGTTGTAGAACGCATAGGCACCGCCGGAGCAGCCGGAAGTCGGCAGGCTCGAAAGAAAGATCGTATCGCCGGTGATGGCGGTCGAGCTCAGGCACAGGCCGATGACCGCGTTGCACTGCCGTGCCGGCGTGCGATCCTCGGCCGGATCGAACCCCGCCGCATAAATGATGCTGTTCATACTCCCTGAGTCGTCGATCAACAGCATGACGTTGGGCGGTACTGCGGCCGCGCTCAACAGCGGCGATTCGGACGGCGTGAACGCATATGCCGGCGTCGCCACATACAAGCCCGTCAAAAGCCCCGTCAGGCAGGCTCGCCACCTTGAGCGTCGCTCAATACTTCGCATAAACGCTCTCCACCACACTGCGTGAGCTGCCGACGATGCCGACTGCCGTGACCCGATACAACGTCGCCGAGGTGTTGCTCGGCACGTTCACCGCCGTCAGGGTCGTGCCGATGTTCTGCACCCCGTAGAAGCCGCTGCCGGCGGCAATCCAGGTGACACCCGACGTGGAATTGAGCCCCGCTGAACTGACCACCGATGACTCCGCCGGCGGCGCGCATTGCGTGGGGTTGGCACACACCGCCAGCGAATAACTGTCCAGTTGCACGGCACTTTCACCAATGCGCAGCGCCGCCTCGGCCGTCTGGAACGATTGATTGCGCAGACTCACACTGCCGGCCATTTTTTCCTGAAGGTTGGCGCTTTGCATTGATGACAGGCCGATCACCGTGAGGAGCAGCAGAAACACCAGACTGACCAGCAACACCATACCGCCCTGATACCGTCGCCGATGGAGAGAAACGTTCATCGCTCGCCCCTCACTGCAAGCGGTTGCGCAAGGCGGCAACCACGTTGAAGGTTTGATTGCTGACCCGATTGTTCGGGTCAGTGAGGGTCAGGCTCAGGCGCACGCTGCGGATCCGCGCCGGATCACCGGGATTGGCGCTGTAGGTGGACGCCGCGACATCGGTCGCAGAACTCGCCAGACCGAACATCACGGAAAACGCACTGACGTTGTTCACCAGCACCTGCTGGGCCGGATTCCCGCTGCCGGTGCCCATCAGAATCTGGTTGTTGCTGAAGCTGTAGATCAGACGACGGATCGGGAACGCGATCTGCCCCGTCGCTGCTGTCCGTGCGCCGGTATAAGCAATGGCGCTGTTGCGGCAATCGGAGACCACGGTCCAGGTCGGCGTCCCACCCGCGCTGCCCACATCGGCGGTGACCAGGGTCAGCTTGAGATTGGCGTTGTCCCAGCTGATCGGCATGATCTGAGCCGCCGTGAAATCCCCCGCCGAGCTGGAATCGGTAATCGTGCCCAGACAGCCGAACATGCCCACCATGCGCAGTTCCTGGATCATCTTGCTCAGCACGAACCGCGCGTCTTCCTGCATGGCGGCGGCGCTGTTCTGGCTGACGTAGGTGTTTTTCGCCGCCAGGAAGATCTGCACCACGCCGAGCACCACGATCAGCCCCAGCGCCAGCGCGACCAGCATTTCGATCAGGCCGAAGCCCAGATTATGGCGCTTCATGGCGTGGCCACCGGGTCGACCGCAGCGCGGCTGGTCAGGACAAAGCTGCGGGTTGCACTGCTCGTATTGGCGGCGCGTGCGTCACTCCAGGTGATGGTGATGGTGTACACGCGTTGATTGAGGGTGATGCTGCCGGTGGCGGTCGGTCCGCCGAAATTGACGATATTGGTGGTGAAATCGTAGAGATCCTGATCCCGGGCGACACTCAGGTTGCCCGTGGTCGGTGGTGTGACGGTGTAGTCGGCGCCCGAGTTGGCGCGGATCCGGTCCATCATGTCGTAGGCGATGAAACTGGCCTGACTGGTCATCCGCGAGCTGTCGGTGTATTTCAGCGCATTGAGCTGAACCGCCGCCGCCCCCAGTAACCCGACCGTCAGAATCAACAACGCGACCAGCACTTCGATCAGCGTCATGCCCTCCTGTGCGTGCTTGCTCCCTGCCCTCATCCGCAGCTTCCACCCGATTGAATTCGTCCGTTCAGACACACGTTCAGCGTCCTGCTTTGCGTTCCCAGCGTATAACTGAACACCACCGCCGTGGACGGTGCTGCCAGCCCTCCCAGATTGTTGAAATCCAGCGCGGTCACTCCTGAGGTTAGCGTCAGAGTCGCGCCGCTGCTCATCGCTGGAACAACCCGCAATACATTGGCCGGAGTGCCAGTACTGTCGTAGACCGACAGCTCGCCGGTCCAGACGCTGCCGCCGGCGCTCGGCCGCAAGCGAGTGGTGATGCCCCGGTTGATCGCCTCGAGCCTTGCGTAATTGAGGGCCCGTTGCAGGTCGCCGACTTCGGTGTCGGCCTTGCTGCCCTGGATCGATCGGGTAAACGCCGGGACGGCCATCGTGATCAGGATCACAACCAATGCGACCGCCACCAACACCTCGATCAGCGTGAAACCTTTTGTACGATGATCCATCGATGCCCTCCGTTGCCGTCGGCTATACCTGCCCAGTAAACCTAGAACATTCGACCGGATTACGTCGGTTGATTTGCCCTGCCCGGCGCACGGATCGCGTCGAACACCCTGCATCAAGGAGGAACTGCTCATGCCGCAACAGGGATTCAGTCTGGTCGAACTGCTCATGGGACTGGCGATCGGCGCAATTGTTCTGTCGCTGGTCAGTCCGGCGCTCGCCACACTGAAGGAGTCAAACCATCGACAGCAGGCGGCAGAGTCGTTGATCAGCGGGATCCGCAATGCCCGCACTCAGGCGATCACGCGCAATCAGAGCGTGGTGATTCATGGCATCGACGGGGACTGGAGCCGGGGCTGGCGGATCATTCTGGATGTCAGTGGCAAGGGTGCGGAAGACAGCAGCAATCCGCTGCTGGTCGAGCACGCCAGTGACGGGCGAATACCCATTGTCGGCAACTGGTTCGTCAGTCGGTACATACGGTTCAGCAGTCTGGGGCAACCGCTGATGCCCGGGCGGGCATTTCAGGCAGGAAAACTACACATCTGTTCGACCCGCGAGCCGGTCAGCCAGCTTCAACTGGTGCTGGCGGCGACCGGTCGCGTGCGCCTGGCCAGCGAAAAGGCTGAACAGGCGCTGTGTCGAAAGGATAAAGCGGTCAGATCGAGCGTACGCGCAGCTCTTTAGGCATCGAGAACGTGATGTTCTCTTCACGCCCGGCCAACTCGTCGGCACCGGTGGCACCCCAGGCCTGCAACTGCTGGATCACGCCGCGCACCAATACTTCCGGTGCAGAGGCGCCGGCGGTGATGCCGATACGCTCGACACCATCGAACCAGCTCTTCTGCAGGTCTTCGGCGCCATCGATCAGGTAGGCCGGGGTGGCCATGCGTTCGGCCAGCTCACGCAGACGGTTGGAATTGGAGCTGTTCGGGCTGCCGACCACCAACACCACGTCGCATTCGTCGGCCAGTTGCTTGACCGCGTCCTGACGGTTCTGCGTGGCGTAGCAGATGTCGTCCTTGCGCGGCCCACCGATGGCTGGGAAACGCGTGCGCAAGGCGTCGATGACCCGGCTGGTGTCGTCCATCGACAGCGTGGTCTGGGTGACGAAGGCCAGTTTTTCCGGGTCGCGTACCTGCAGCTCGGCAACATCCTTCTCGTCTTCGACGAGGTAGATCGCGCCGCCGTTGCTGGCGTCGTACTGGCCCATGGTGCCTTCGACTTCCGGGTGACCGGCGTGGCCGATCAGGATGCATTCACGACCGTCGCGGCTGTATTTGGCGACTTCGATGTGCACCTTGGTCACCAGCGGACAGGTGGCATCGAACACTTTCAGGCCACGGCCGGCGGCTTCGGTACGCACGGCTTGCGAGACGCCATGGGCACTGAAGATCACGATGACATCGTCCGGTACCTGATCCAGCTCCTCGACGAAGATCGCGCCACGACTGCGCAGGTCCTCGACGACAAACTTGTTGTGCACCACTTCATGACGCACGTAGATCGGCGGCCCGAACACTTCCAGGGCGCGGTTGACGATTTCGATCGCCCGGTCCACGCCGGCGCAGAAGCCACGGGGGTTGGCGAGTTTGATTTGCATGCTATGCCTCGTGTCTTGCGCGCAAGAAAATAGATCATTGCAATCCCAGCGGAAGCAGGCTTGCTCGCGAAAGCGGTGTGCCAGACAACTTTTTTATGTTGAATGTCAGTCTGCATTCGCGAGCAAGCCCGCTCCCACAGGGGTTCTGCTGTGTTACTCAGACGGCTTTGACGGAGAAGATTTCCACGTCAAAGGTCAGCGTCTTGCCGGCCAGCGGGTGGTTGAAGTCGACGGTCACTTGCGCATCGTCGAACTCTTTCACCACACCCGGCAGCTCAGTATTGGCCGCATCGTTGAAGATCACCAGCAGACCCGGCGACAGTTCCATGTCCGCAAACTGCGAGCGCGGCATGACCTGCACGTTTTGCGGGTTCGGCTGGCCGAACGCGTTTTCCGGCTCGACGGTCAGCGTGCGCTTGTCTCCGGCCTTGAAGCCGAACAACGCCGCCTCGAAACCCGGCAGCAGGTTGCCATCGCCGACCTTGAAGGTCGCCGGGGCCTTGTCGAAGGTGCTGTCGACCGTGTCGCCGTTCTCCAGGCGCAATGCAAAGTGCAAGGTGACTTCCGTGTTCTGGCCGATGCGTTGCTCAGCCAATACCTGTTCAGTCATGAACGGCTTCTCCGGTTTTTTTACTTTTGAACATGTCCAGTGCCAGCATCACCGCACCAACGGTGATGGCGCTGTCGGCGAAGTTGAACGCCGGGAAGTACCAGCGGTTCTGCCAGTGCACCAGAATGAAGTCAATCACATGGCCCAGGGCAATGCGGTCATACAGATTGCCCAGCGCGCCGCCCAACACCAGCGCCAGCGCGATGGCCAGCCAGGTTTCGTTGCGGCCCAGGCGTTTGAGCCAGACCACCAGCACCGCACTGACCACCACCGCGATCAGGGCGAACAGCCAGCGCTGCCAGCCGGAGCTGTCGGCCAGGAAGCTGAACGCCGCGCCGGTGTTGTAAGCCAGGGTCCAGCTGAAATAATCGGGAATGATCACGATCTGCTGGTACATCTCGAGCTTGCCTTCGAAGTAGAACTTGCTGGCCTGGTCGATGACCAGAACCAGCAAGCTCAACCAGAGCCAGCTCAGCCGTCCGAAACGGCCAACGGCATTAGGCATAGTGACGAACCTCGCCAGCGCCATCGATGTTGTCCACGCAACGGCCGCAGATCTCCGGATGCTCCGGATTCACGCCGACGTCTTCACGGCAGTGCCAGCAACGGGCGCATTTCGGGAAGGCCGATTTGACGATCTTCAGCTTCAGGCCGCTGACTTCGGTGGCCACAGCTTCGGCCGGAGCCTGTACGAACGGCGCAACGCTGGCAGTCGAAGTGATCAGTACAAAGCGCAGCTCGTTGCTGAGTTTGGCCAGGTCGGCGCTCAGGGCATCTTCGGCGTACAGCGTCACTTCGGCTTGCAGGTTGCCACCGACGGCCTTGGCCGCGCGCTGGATTTCCATCTCCTTGTTGACCGCCACCTTCACTTCCATGATGCGATCCCAGTACTCGCGACCCAGCTCGAAGCCTTCCGGCAACTCGGTCAGGCCTTCGTACCAGGTGTTGAGCATCACCGATTCGTTGCGCTCGCCCGGCAGGTATTGCCACAGCTCGTCGGCGGTGAACGCCAG
The DNA here is from genome assembly GCF_052660475.1 of Pseudomonas sp. G7(2022). Taxonomy (NCBI): domain Bacteria; kingdom Pseudomonadati; phylum Pseudomonadota; class Gammaproteobacteria; order Pseudomonadales; family Pseudomonadaceae; genus Pseudomonas; species Pseudomonas sp. G7(2022). The sequence goes on from NZ_CP109659.1 coordinate 5,393,891, forward strand.
GATCGGCGCGATCCAGCGCACCAGCGCTTCGGAGATGTGGAACAGCGCGGTCTGGCACGAACGACGGGCCTTGCTGTCGGCGCCGGTGGTGTACTGGCGGTCCTTGATGATGTCGAGGTAGAAACCACCCAGCTCCTGCACGCAGAAGTTGTGGATCTTCGAGTAGACGTTCCAGAAACGGTATTCGCCGTAGTGCTCTTGCAGCTCGCGTTGCAGCAGCAGGGTGCGATCCACCGCCCAGCGATCCAGTGCCAGCATGTCTTCGGCCGGCAGCAGGTCGGTGGCCGGATTGAAGCCGGTCAGGTTGGAAAGCAGGAAACGCGCGGTGTTACGGATACGACGATAGGCGTCCGCGCTGCGCTGCAGGATCTGCTCGGACACGGCCATTTCGCCGGAGTAGTCGGTCGAGGCAACCCACAGACGCATGATGTCGGCGCCCAAGGTGTCGTTGACTTTCTGCGGCGCGATCACGTTGCCCAGGGACTTGGACATCTTGCGGCCGGACTCGTCCACGGTGAAGCCGTGGGTCAGCAGCTCGCGGTACGGCGCGTGGTTGTCGATGGCGCAACCGGTCAGCAGGGACGAGTGGAACCAGCCACGATGCTGGTCCGAACCTTCCAGGTACAGGTCGGCACGCGGACCGGTCTCGTGGCCCATCGGGTGCGAACCGCGCAGGACGTGCCAGTGCGTGGTGCCCGAGTCGAACCAGACGTCGAGGGTGTCGCTGATCTTGTCGTACTGCGGCGCTTCATCGCCCAGCAGTTCGGCAGCGTCGAGTTTGAACCAGGCCTCGATACCTTCGACTTCGACGCGCTTGGCGACTTCTTCCATCAGCTCGACGGTGCGAGGGTGCAGCTCGCCGCTTTCCTTGTTCAGGAAGAACGGGATCGGCACACCCCAGTTGCGCTGACGGGAGATGCACCAGTCCGGACGGTTGGCGATCATCGAGTGCAGGCGCGCCTGGCCCCAGGCCGGAACGAACTTGGTGTCTTCGATGGCTTTGAGCGAGCGCTGACGCAGGGTGTCACCGGACACTGGCTCCTTGTCCATGCCGATGAACCATTGCGCGGTAGCGCGGTAGATCAGCGGGGTCTTGTGACGCCAGCAATGCATGTAGCTGTGTTCGATGACGGTGGTGTGCAGCAGCGCACCGACTTCGGTCAGTTTTTCGACAATGGCCGGGTTGGCCTTCCAGATGAACTGGCCGCCGAAGAACTCCAGCGACGGCACATAGACGCCGTTGCTTTGTACCGGGTTGAGGATGTCGTCGTTGACCATGCCGTATTTCTTGCAGGTCACGAAGTCGTCCACACCGTAGGCCGGGGCGGAGTGAACCACACCGGTGCCGGCGCCCAGTTCCACGTAGTCGGCCAGGTACACCGGCGACAGACGGTCGTAGAACGGGTGACGGAAATTGATCAGTTCCAGCGCCGAACCCGGCGCGGTGGCCAGCACGGTGCCTTCGACGCCGTAACGGGTCAGGCACGATTCGACCAACTCTTCAGCCAGCACCAACAGCTTGTCGCCGATGTCGACCAGGGCGTAGGTGAATTCCGGGTGAACGTTAAGCGCCTGGTTGGCCGGGATGGTCCACGGGGTGGTGGTCCAGATCACGATCGAGGCAGGTTTGCCCAGCGACGGCAGACCGAACGCGGCAGCCAGTTTGGCTTCGTCGGCGATCGGGAACGCGACGTCGATGGTCGAGGACTTCTTGTTCTCGTACTCGACTTCCGCTTCGGCCAGGGCCGAACCGCAATCGAAACACCAGTTCACCGGTTTCAGGCCCTTGAACACGAAACCGCCCTTGACGATTTCGGCGAGGGCGCGGATTTCACCGGCCTCGTTCTTGAAGTCCATGGTCTTGTACGGATTGGCGAAGTCGCCCAGCACGCCGAGACGGATGAATTCGGTCTTCTGACCTTCGATCTGCTCGGTGGCGTAGGCACGGCACAGCTCGCGGGTCTTGTCCGCGCCCAGGTTCTTGCCGTGGGTCACTTCAACCTTGTGCTCGATCGGCAGGCCGTGGCAATCCCAGCCCGGGACATACGGCGCGTCGAAGCCCGACAGGGTCTTCGAGCGGATGATCATGTCCTTGAGAATCTTGTTCAGTGCGTGACCGATGTGGATCGTACCGTTGGCGTACGGAGGGCCGTCGTGCAGGACGAACTTCGGACGATCCTTGCCAATCTCGCGCAACTTTCCGTACAGGCCAATACTGTCCCAGCGCTGCAGGATCTGCGGTTCGCGCTGTGGCAGGCCGGCCTTCATTGGGAAGGCGGTGTCCGGAAGGTTTAGCGTGGCTTTATAGTCGGTCATTTAAGGCTCTTCATTAGCGATGGGCGCTAGGTGCGGCTAGTGCACGGGCGGCGGCGACATCCGCGCTGATCGCCGTTTTCAATGCCTCCAGGGAGGCGAAACGCTGCTCTTCACGCAGCTTCTGGTGGAAAACCACCGTCAAACGCCGGTCATACAGATCGCCGGCAAAATCCAAAAGATGTACTTCAAGGTGGGCCTTGCCATCACCTTGCACCGTGGGCCGCACGCCGATATTGGCGACGCCGGGCCAGGTCTTGCCGTCGATGTCGACGTCGACCAGGTAAACACCGGTGAACGGCACGCGACGGCGCTTGAGCTGAATGTTCGCCGTGGGCGTACCCAACTGGCGGGCCAGTTTCTGGCCATGCAGCACACGACCGGCAATCCGGTACGGGCGGCCAAGCAGACGCTCGGCCAGGGCAAAATCGGCGGCGGCCAACGCGTTGCGCACCTGAGTGCTGCTGACGCGAATGCCGTCCAGCTCGACGGTTTGCGCAGCTTCGACGGTAAAACCGTGAACCTGTCCGGCCTGCAACAGAAAATCGAAATCGCCGAGGCGGTCGCAACCGAAGCGGAAATCGTCACCGACCTCCAGATGCTGCACGCCGAGGCCATCGACCAGGATGGTATCAACGAACTCGCTGGCGCTGAGCTTGCTCAGGCGTTGGTTGAACGCCAGGCACAGAACCCGGTCGACGCCTTCGGCAGCCAACAGTTGCAGCTTGTCGCGCAACCGGGCCAGACGCGCCGGAGCGGTCTCCGGGGCAAAGAATTCCCGTGGCTGCGGCTCGAAAATCACCACGCAGCTGGGTACGCCCAACTCGAGCGCACGCTCACGCAGTCGGGCCAGGATGGCCTGGTGACCGCGGTGAACACCGTCAAAGTTGCCAATAGTGGCGACGCAGCCCCGATGCTGGGGGCGCAGATTGTGGAGGCCTCGAACCAGCTGCATAACGCGCTTCTTGCTCATAAAGTGGCCGATTATAACCACACCCGACGGCCGACGACAGGCAACACCGTAACCCAAAGTGAACGAGCCGACAAAACTGCCGGCTGGCGCCCGCTTTTCAAGGGTGAAACCTCAGCTCAAGGCCTTGCGATTGAAGTCGCGCAGGCGGAAACCAAGCAGCAGCAACATGCCGAAATACGCAACCACGCCGGCAACCACCAAGGCGCCCAGGCGCACGAAGCGTTCCAGCATGTGGCCCTGATCCCACGCGGGCATGAAATGCATGCCGATCAACAGCACCGCCGACATCACCGCCACCGCAACCAACAGCTTGAAACCGAACTTCAACCAACCCGGCTGTGGTTGATACATCTGTTGTTTGCGCAGTTGATAGAACAGCAGCCCGGCGTTCAGGCAGGCACCGGCGCTGATCGCCAGTGCCAGGCCGGCGTGCGCCAGCGGACCGATCAGCACCAGGTTGAACAACTGCGTGACCACCAGGGTGAAGATTGCGATTTTTACCGGCGTACGGATGTTTTGTTGCGCATAAAAGCCGGGCGCCAGCACTTTGATCACGATGATCCCGAGCAGACCGACAGAATAGGCAATCAATGCCCGCTGCGTCATCTCCGCGTCAAATCCGCTGAACTGGCCGTACTGGAACAGTGAAACCGTCAACGGCTCGGCCAGAATCCCCAACGCCAGCGCGCATGGCAGTACCAGCACGAAGCACAGGCGCAGGCCCCAGTCGAGAATCCGCGAGTATTCGTGGCGATCCTTGCTGGCGTAGGTCTTGGCCAGTGTCGGCAGCAGGATCGTGCCCAGCGCCACACCGAGTACACCGGACGGCAGCTCCATCAAACGGTCGGCGTAATACATCCACGACACCGAGCCCGCCACCAGGAACGAGGCGAAAATAGTGTTGATGATCAGGGAAATCTGGCTGACCGAGACGCCGATGATCGCCGGCAACATCTGCTTCATCACCCGCCAGACACCGGTATCGCGAAGATTCAGGCGCGGAAGCACGAGCATGCCGATTTTTTTCAAGTGCGGGAGTTGATAAAGCAATTGCGCGAGACCACCGACCAGCACCGCCCACCCGAGGGCCATGACCGGTGGATCGAAGTACGGCGTCAGGAACAGCGCAAACACGATCATGCTGACGTTCAGCAGGGTCGGCACGAACGCCGGCACCGAGAAGCGGTTCCAGGTATTGAGGATCGCCCCCGCCAGCGAAGACAGGGAGATCAGCAATATATAAGGGAAGGTCACTCGCAGCAGGTCGGAGGTCAGCTGGAATTTTTCCGGCGTATCGGTAAAACCGGGGGCCGTGGCCCAGATCACCCAGGGCGCGGCGATCATGCCCAACGCGGTGACCAGCGCCAGTACCAAGGTCAGCAGGCCGGAAACGTAGGCAATAAAGGTGCGGGTCGCCTCTTCGCCCTTCTGGCTTTTATATTCGGCCAGGATCGGCACAAAAGCCTGGGAAAATGCCCCCTCGGCGAAGATCCTGCGCAGCAGATTGGGCAGTTTGAAGGCGATAAAGAAGGCGTCGGTCGCCATTCCGGCGCCGAAGGTGCGGGCAATGAGCGTGTCGCGTACAAACCCGAGAATCCGGGAAAGCATCGTGATAGAGCTGACGGCGGCCAACGATTTGAGCAGATTCATTGAAGGAATTTGTGCCTGTCGATAAACAGCAGGCGAACAATGCGCCTACTTGTGCGATACTCCGCGCCGCAACAGCACAGAGCCAAAGCTCGCGAGTTTACAGGTCAAGCGCCGGAAATAAATATCCCGCCTCTTTATACCTACCACTTAGCGGAACGTCTCAAGCGCCCTTGACAAGACATCTCTTCATCGGCATGATTCGCGGCCTATTTTGTTTGCTATTTCCTAAAAAGTCTTTCGAGGAGCTCGACGGTGGCCAACTCACCTTCCGCCAAAAAACGTGCAAAACAGGCTGAGAAGCGTCGCAGCCACAACGCCAGCCTGCGTTCCATGGTTCGTACCTACATCAAGAATGTAGTTAAAGCCATCGACGCAAAAGACGCTGAAAAAGCTCAAGCTGCATACGTTCTGGCTGTGCCAGTTATCGACCGTATGGCCGATAAAGGCATCATCCACAAGAACAAGGCTGCTCGTCATAAGAGCCGCCTGAATGGCCACGTCAAGGCACTGAAAGAAGCTGCCTAAGCGACGTAGTCATTAAAAAACCGACCTCAGGGTCGGTTTTTTATTGCCTGCAATTTGGCAAAAAACAATGCAAAAAAAGAGGAGCCAACACGCTCCTCGTTTTTTTTGCGCTCAATCAATGAGCCGATGCCCACGGCAGAATCGGTATCGCCGTCACCGCATTCTGCGGACTCCCCTCGATCAGGCGATCGCTGTAGACCAGATACACCAGCGTATTGCGCTTCTTGTCGAGGAAACGCACGACCTGCATGGTTTTGAACACCAGCGAAGTGCGCTCCTTGAACACCTCCTCGCCATCCTTCAGCTCACCCTTGAAGCTGATGGGCCCCACCTGACGACAGGCAATGGACGCCTCGGCGCGATCCTCGGCCAGACCCAAGCCACCCTTCACGCCACCCGTCTTGGCGCGTGACAGGTAGCAGGTCACCCCCTCGACCTTTGGATCATCGAACGCCTCGACCACGATCCGGTCGTTCGGCCCGACAAACTTGAACACCGTCGATACCTGGCCGATTTCCTCGGCCGAGGCCAGCAATGGCAACGCCATCAACAGACCCAACAATCCTTTTGCCATGCGCATTGCGCTTTTCCTCAGACCAGAATCAGGTTGTCACGATGAACCAGCTCCGGCTCAGCCATGTAACCCAGCAAACCGACAATCGCATCCGACGACTGACCGATGATTTTTTGTGCTTCCAGCGCGCTGTAGTTGGCCAGGCCACGGGCGATCTCACGACCGTCCGGCGCCACGCAAACCACCATCTCACCTCGACGGAAACTGCCCTGAACCAGTTTGACGCCAACCGGCAGCAGACTCTTGTGACCTTCCGACAACGCAGAAACCGCACCGTCATCCAGCACCAGCGTGCCGCGGGTTTGCAGATGACCGGCCAGCCATTGCTTGCGCGCCGCCAGCATGCCGCGCTCTGGCGACAGCAGCGTACCGATTCGCTCGCCCGCCTTCAGACGATCAAGCACTCGCTCCAGACGCCCACCCACAATGATGGTATGCGCTCCGGAACGCGCCGCCAGCCTCGCCGCGCGCAGCTTGGTCTGCATGCCGCCACGCCCCAGCGCACCGCCGGTTCCGCCCGCCACCGCATCCAAAGTCGGATCATCGGCACGCGCTTCGTAAATCAGCTGCGCGTCGGGGTTGTTGCGCGGATCAGCGTCGAACATGCCGTCGCGATCCGTCAGGATTACCAGCAGATCAGCCTCGACCAGGTTGGCCACCAACGCAGCGAGCGTGTCGTTGTCGCCGAAACGGATTTCATCGGTGACCACGGTGTCGTTTTCGTTGATCACCGGGATGACTTTCAGCTCGACCAGTGCACGCAAGGTGCTGCGGGCATTCAGGTAGCGCTTGCGGTCGGACAGATCGTCGTGGGTCAGAAGAATTTGCGCCGTGTGCCGGCCATGCTCGGCAAAGCTCGACTCCCAGGCCTGCACCAACCCCATCTGACCGATTGCCGCAGCAGCCTGGAGTTCGTGCATCGCACTGGGTCGTGCGGTCCAGCCCAAACGGCTCATGCCGGCCGCCACCGCCCCGGAGGACACCAGCACCAACTCGACGCCAGCCTCATGCAAAGCCACCATCTGCTCGACCCAGACGCCCATCGCCTTGCGATCAAGGCCCTTGCCATCCGCTGTCAGCAAAGCGCTGCCGATCTTCACGACCCAACGCTGCGCACCTGTCACCTTGCTCCGCATCATCTTCAACCTTAGCTTGAGGACAGCGCGACCCAGCGCTGCCCGTGACGTTATTCGTGGTTACTCGTGACCAACAATCGATTTCCAGATACCAAAACGCCGCTCGATTGAGCGGCGCTTAAGTTTACTTCAACGAATCAGTCACGCACGTAAATGATTTCCGGACCGTCTTCGTCATCCACATCTTCTTCATCCCAGTCATCGTCACCGATGTCGTGGACCGACTTCACGCCACTGCGACGCAGGGCACGCTTGTCATCCAGCGCCTGCAACTGGGCACGGGCCTCGTCTTCGATGCGCTGATCGAGATCGGCCAGCTCTTCCTTGTAGGCCGGGTCATTGGCCAGGCGATCGGCACGATCTTCCAGGTAGCGCATGATGTCGCGCGTCAGGCGTTCGGTGCCTTCTTTGGCGATGGCCGAGATCACGTAGACCGGACCTTCCCATTGCAGACGATCGACAATTTCCTTGACGCGCTCTTCGTGCTCTTCTTCAAGGATCTGGTCGCACTTGTTCAGCACCAGCCAGCGGTCACGCTCCGCCAGGGAGGGGCTGAACTTGATCAGTTCGTTGACGATCACTTCAGCGGCGTCAGGCGCACTGCTTTCGTCCAGCGGCGCCATGTCCACGAGGTGCAGCAGCAGACGGGTACGCGCCAAGTGCTTGAGGAAACGGATACCGAGACCAGCGCCGTCGGAAGCACCTTCGATCAGACCCGGAATGTCGGCGATGACGAAGCTTTTCCAGCGGTCGACGCTGACCACACCCAGGTTCGGCACCAGCGTGGTGAACGGGTAATCGGCGACTTTCGGCTTGGCGGCCGACACGGAACGGATAAAGGTACTTTTACCGGCGTTCGGCAGACCCAGCAGGCCGACGTCAGCCAGAACCTTCATCTCCAGCTTCAGGTCACGCTGCTCGCCCGGCTTGCCCGGCGTGGTCTGGCGCGGCGCACGGTTGGTACTGGATTTGAAACGGGTATTGCCCAGACCGTGCCAGCCGCCCTGCACCACCATCAGTTTCTGACCGGACTTGGTCAGGTCGCCGATGACTTCCTGGGTAGCAGAGTCGATGATGGTGGTACCAACCGGCACACGCAGGATCAGATCCTCACCCTTCTTGCCGGTGCAGTCGGTGCTGCCGCCGTTGGAGCCACGCTCGGCATCGAAGTGCCGGGTGTAACGGTAGTCCACCAGGGTGTTGAGGTTTTCGTCGGCCATCATGTAGATGGAACCGCCGTCACCGCCATCACCACCGTTCGGACCGCCGTTTTCAATGAATTTTTCCCGACGGAAACTCATGCAGCCATTGCCGCCGTCGCCAGCCTTTACGCGGATCGATACTTCATCAACAAACTTCATAACCAACGCCTCTCGCCGTACGGACGAGCCGAAAAACAATCAAGACATAAGACTCTTGCAAAAATGAGCGCAGCGACCCCAATCCACGACCTGCATCGCACGCCGGCAGCCCATACAAACAGCTTTGCAAGAGACTCACCCCACAAACGAAAAAGCCCCGTCGCAAGACAGGGCTTCTCCAGCACTCTCGCAGTTAGGCTGCGACAACGCTCACGTAACGACGACCGAAGGCGCCTTTTACTTCAAACTTGATCACGCCTTCGATTTTCGCGAAGAGGGTGTGATCCTTACCCATGCCAACGCCGTAACCAGCGTGGAATTGGGTGCCGCGCTGACGCACGATGATGTTGCCGGCCTTGATGACCTGGCCGCCATACATCTTCACGCCAAGGCGTTTGGCTTCTGAGTCGCGACCGTTACGGGTACTACCACCAGCTTTTTTGTGTGCCATGAGTTCAATTCTCCTAGTGAGGAATTAGGCTGTAATTAAGCCTGAATACCGGTGATTTTGATCTCGGTGAACCACTGGCGGTGGCCCATACGCTTCATGTGGTGCTTACGGCGACGGAACTTGATGATGCGGACTTTATCGTGACGACCTTGGGAGATCACTTCAGCCTTGACGGTTGCGCCAGCAACAACAGGTGCGCCGATGTTCACGTCGTCGCCATTGGCGACCAACAGAACGCGGTCAAAAGTCACGGATTCGCCAGTAGCGACTTCCAGTTTTTCGATCTTCAGGTATTCACCTTCAGCGACCTTGTATTGCTTACCGCCGGTAACGATTACTGCGTACATGGTATTTCTCCGATAATCCTGCTCACCCAGCTCTTTATAAGAAGAGGTATTGGCTGGCATGGCTGCATGGGGCTGGAACGGCCCAAGTGCAATTGCGTAAGGCAGGTGCTGCCCAGGAAGTTCAGGGTGCGCGATTGTACGCAAGCCTTCGAAGTCATGCAAGGGGCCGTCCATCGCGCCTTGACAGGCCCGGACGTGGGTCCTAGCATGCCGCGCAACCCTTCTGGAGCACCTGTCGCTGATGCAACCCCAAGCTTTCTACCGCGCGGTGGCGGACGATTTTAGCGCCGTCGACGGCATCATCAAGAAGCAGCTGACTTCCCGAGTGCCGCTGGTATCGAAAATCGGCGATTACATCACGTCGGCCGGCGGCAAACGCTTGCGCCCTTTATTGGTGCTGCTGTGTGGCAAGGCCCTGGGTCGCGAAGGCGACGACATGCGTCTGCTGGCCGCCACCATCGAATTCCTGCACACCGCCACCCTGCTGCATGACGACGTGGTCGACATGTCCGGCATGCGCCGTGGCCGTTCGACCGCCAACGCCATGTGGGGCAATGCCCCGAGCGTGCTGGTCGGCGATTTCCTGTACTCGCGTTCGTTCGAAATGATGGTCGAACTGGGTTCGATGCCGGTGATGAAGATCCTGTCCCAGGCCACGCGCATCATCGCCGAAGGCGAAGTGCTGCAGCTGTCCAAGGTTCGCGACGCGAGCACCACCGAAGAAACCTACATGGAAGTCATCCGCGGCAAGACCGCGATGCTGTTCGAGGCTTCGACCCACAGCGCCGCAGCGCTGGCCGGTGCGACCGCCGAGCAGAGCGAAGCCCTGCGCACCTTCGGCGATCACCTGGGCGTGGCGTTTCAGCTGGTCGACGACCTGCTCGACTACAAGGGCGACGCCGAAACCCTGGGCAAGAACGTCGGTGACGATCTGGCCGAAGGCAAGCCGACCCTGCCGCTGATCTACACCATGCGCGAAGGCACGCCAGAGCAAGCTGCACTGGTACGTCAGGCGATCCAGAAAGGCGGGATCGAAGACCTGGAAAGCATCCGCATTGCCGTGGAAGCGTCCGGTTCGCTTGAATACACCGCACAACTGGCTCGCGACTACGTGGCCCGTGCGATCAACTGCCTCGAAGTATTGCCGGCCAGCGAATACCGCGATGCACTGGTTGAACTGAGCGAGTTCGCGGTCGCCCGCACGCACTGATCAACGCCGCGCAATCAAGAAACCGCAGCCTCCGTCGGAGCCTGCGGTTTTTTGTTGCCTGCCATCAGGGATTAAAACCCTATACAATGTGCGACTTTTAACGATCCTCTCTCCAAGGAGCCTTAGTGAGCACGTTGCCACCCTGCCCGAAATGCAATTCCGAATACACCTACGAAGACGGCACCCAACTGGTGTGCCCGGAGTGCGCCCACGAGTGGTCTGCCGGCGGTGAAGCCGAAGTCGCGTCCGATGATGCCGTGAAGAAAGATTCGGTCGGCAACGTCCTGCAGGACGGCGACACCATCACGGTGATCAAGGACCTGAAGGTCAAGGGCACCTCGCTGGTGGTCAAGGTCGGCACCAAGGTCAAGAACATCCGCCTTTGCGACGGCGACCACGACATCGACTGCAAGATCGACGGCATCGGCCCGATGAAACTCAAATCCGAGTTCGTCAGAAAAGTCTGAACCTGCTGTCTTCCATCCCGCGCCCGTCGTGGGATGGAGCTTCACCCTCTCCCGCTATACCCCACAAAACCAGGCAATAGCCAAATGCCAGCCGTTTTGACCTTACGCAATCTTTACCCATAAAAAATCACGAACCGCCAATAGGCGCTTGCTATTTGACGAATAAGAATTATTCTCATTGAAACCCTTTCAATGGAGATGAGAACCATGACTTATTTGATCGACGCCTGGCTGGATCGCCCGCACCCGTACCTCAGGATCCTGCATCGGGAAACCGGCGAAGTCTGCGCGGTACTGGAAGAAGAGGCCCTGCACGAGTTGCAGGATCAAGGGGATCTGGACGTCAGCGGCCTGAGTTCCAGCGAACCGTTGGTGCTCAAGGAGCTGGTGCGCAATCTGTTCCTGTTCTGCTATGCCCGGGCCTTGCGCCCGACCAGTGAACTGCATCACAAGATCGAAGTATGAGAACGGCGGAGAAACCCTGCACAAGCCACGCTTGTGCAGGGTAACGGGATTACAGAACGTCGAGCAGCTCGACGTCGAACACCAGAACGCTGTGCGGCGGGATGCTGCCAACGCCTTGAGCGCCGTAAGCCAGTTCGCTCGGCACGTACAGACGCCACTTGCTGCCGGCATTCATCAGTTGCAGGGCTTCGGTCCAGCCGGCGATCACGCCGCCGACCGGGAACTCTGCCGGCTGGCCACGCTCGTAGGAGCTGTCGAACACAGTGCCGTCGATCAGCGTGCCGTGGTAGTGAGTACGCACGGTGTCTTCACGGGATGGCTTGGCGCCTTCGCCCTGAGTCAGCACTTCGAATTGCAGACCGGAAGCCAGAGTGGTGATGCCGTCTTTCTTGGCGTTTTCAGCCAGGAACGCACGACCTTCGCCAGCGGCGGCTTCGGCCTTGGCAGCGGCTTCGGCTTGCATGATCTCGCGGATCACCTTGAAGCTGGCGGACAGCTCTTCCTGACCCACGCGGCTTGGCTTGCCCGCGAATGCGTCAGTCAGACCGGCCAGGATGGCGTCCAGGCTGACACCCGGTGGCGGGTTGTCGCGCAGCTGGTCACCCAGCTGACGGCCGATACCGTAGCTGACGCGGGTTTCGTCGGTGGACAGATTTACTTCGGACATGACACTGCTCCGCTGTGCGGACGGCCTCAGGACATGCCGTGCGTGCACAGCGCGTCCCGGCGCGCCCGGAACCAAAAGGGCGAGCAGACTAGCACAGATGTTCCGCCATTGATCAGGCCCTGGAGCCTACAGTGCCGAGCGCCAGGCCAGCGGCACTTTCAGGCTTTCTTCGCCGCTGGCACCAAGACCGCACATTTCATCATGTACCGAGGTGTGGACCAGGTTGAACGGCAGCACCGGAAGGTTGTGCAGGACATCCCGGGCATGCTCCACCGAGCGCAGCATCAGCATCTTGCCCTGGGGATCGCTCAACGGGTACGCCGCGCCGTGCATCCGCGCCTCGAGCAGGTAGATTCCGCCCTCCATGGAGATCAGGTTCAGCTCATCGACCTTCCTGGCGATGGCAAACGCATTCAACTCTTGCAGGTTCATGAACGCACCTCACGCTGTAGCGAGCCGGGACGCTTACAGGGATATGCCTCGGCGCTACAAAGTACAAGCCACAAATGACACCGCCCGTCTGTTTCGCAACAGACGGGCGGTTTTGTTACAGCCATCGACAGCTCATCAATGCTTGGTGAGCTTGTCCAGATAACCCATGGCGAACGCCGAGATCACGAAAGTCATGTGGATAATCACGTACCACATCAGGTGCTCGGGATCGACGTTCTTGGCATCCATGAAGATCCGCAGCAGGTGGATCGAGGAAATCGCCACGATCGACGCCGCCACTTTCATCTTCAGCGACGAGGAGTCCATGGTGCCCAGCCAGCTGAGCTTTTCCTTGCCTTCGTCGATATTCAGCTCGGACACGAAGTTCTCGTAGCCGGAAATCATCACCATCACCAGCAAACCGCCGACCAGCGCCATGTCGATCAGCGACAGCAGCACCAGAATCAGCTCGGACTCGGCCATGGAGAAGACGTTGGGAATGACATGAAACACTTCCTGGAAGAATTTCAATGCCAGCGCCAGCAACCCGAGGGACAGCCCGATATAGATCGGCGCCAGCAGCCAGCGCGTGGCGTACATTGCGTTTTCGATAAAGCGTTCCATTGACTCTCACACAAGAAGGGTTGTAATCGGCGGCGAGTATACCAGCCCCCCATGACAGCCAGAAACCGCCCGAAAATCCGCCACCTGCGTGTGTGTGTCAAAGTTTTTCTGCTAGTGTCCAAACCATTGACAGCCCAGCGACAGTGGACAGGACGACTGGAAATGGATGTGCGATTGCCGTTAACGACTGCCGGAATTTGCCTAGCCTTATCGATCGGCGGCTGCTCGCCCGGCGAGGAAAAACACCCGCTCAGCCTAGAACAGAAGACTGCGCAGTTCGAACAGTCGCTGGACGCCATCACCGACCCGAAACTCAAGGATGCCGTGACCGAACTCGGCGGCTCGCTACTGCTCCTGGAGCGCGCGCAGCAACGTCTCGACAACAAACCGCCCAGAACCGAATACGGTGAAGACGCCCTCGGCGTGCTCAAGCATTACCCCACTCCCCAGGCGCTGGTCGATACCTTCATCAACGGCCTGTTCGTGCTCCACAAGGATGCCAGCTCCGACTACCTGACCGACCTGCAGCCGGTGTTTCCCTTCAATCTCAATATCCCCGGCGGGTTTCTGTTCCCCCATGGCGTTGAGTGGCAATCGGTGACGTTGAGCAACAAACGGGTGATCACCTACCAGCCGGAATGGTCGGAAACCGATCCGGGCATTCAACTGAGTCCGTCCAGCTCCAATATCACCAACCCCGACGACCTGACCGTGACCTACCCGTTCATCGAGGGTCTGGACGTCGACAAGAAAACCCGGCCGCGTCCTGTGAGCCTGCAAGGTCAGGTGGAAGTCATCGCCCCGAAACGCCTGCACCGTTTCGATCTGGGCAAACAGGACGTCGGCCAGACCCGGACCGACGCCAACCTCAGCGTGACCCTGTTGAAGCTGGAAAAGAACTACGCCGAAGTCGAATTCAGCAACCATCTGCCGCTCGCCCCGGAAGTCGCCAACACGCCGCTCAACCCGCTGATCGTCCAGGCCCGTGACAGCACCGGCCAGTATCTGGCGCGAGCCGGCGCCATCAATGAAAGCCCCGAGCAGATCGCCTTCTATCAAAAACAACTGACGCACCTGCAACAGCAAAAGGCCTGGAGCGAGGATCTCGAGAAACAGCTGAACGACGACCAGCGCGCCTTCGAACAGCAGCATACGCGCCGTTACAACAAGGTCTACTTCAACGGGCCGATCGATACCCTTGAAGTCAGCGTGCTGGACTTCTCCGAGGCGACCGTCACCCGCAGGCCACTGGACCTGCCGATCCGCGAATTCAACGCGCACACCACGGCGAAAACCGTGCAGCCGCTGGATCTGGCGATCACCGTCTACGACGACCAGGCGCCCAACTGGCTAAAAGGTGCATCACTGACCGAGGACGAGCTGAAAAAAAGCATTCATATCCGCCAGTCAGTGGAAGAGCCCAGCGCCGCGCGCATCGAGTTCGATCACCGCAAAACCTTCAATGACGAGTTGCTGGGCGACGACCTGGCTCCCGGCGAAAGCCCGGTGACGTTCTTCACCGAAAAACACAACGGCAAACTCGACGAGCCGATCGAATTGCCGGCCGAGGCGTATCAGGTGGATCCGCTGCAAGCGACCATCACTTATGACTTGAACCTATTTCCGGAAACCCCGGCAGTGGCCGTCGGTTCGATGCCCTTATTCCTCGCCACGGTGGCGAAACAGTCCTACGAAGCCAAGGCATTGCCCAAGGGCCTGGACATCAGGAACAACGAACTGGTGGTGGACCTGAAATTGTTTCCGGCCAACGAATGGCGATTCTTCGTCAAGGATGACAGCGGCAACTACCTGAAGCAGATCCTTTCGGTCAGCCACGACGCGGGCGCAGAAGGCCCGGCGCTGTTCGGCGTGCACTATTTCTACGGCCGTCCGACGCAGGTGGAAACCTATCATCGAATCGACCTCGTCACTGTGCAGTACGGCTTTGAGGTCAAGCTCGAGAAGGCGCAGACCCAGGGCGCTGCGCCTTGATCGGCGCTAATGATCGAAAATGCCGATATTGCGTCCACGTCCGCCATTGATCTGCCGTAACTGGGCTTGCAGGTGCAAGGACCAGATCTGCGGATCATTGGCCAGTTCGTAGCCGTGCATCGTCAGGCTTTCGACGATGGTATCGAGGATCGATTCGGCAGCGACCGGCCCGTGGAACGGGCCCTGGGCCTTGATGGCGGAAGGTTGTTCACCGGCCATGCCGGCGGCAAAGAGCAAAGTCCACATGCCGGTATCGCCGGCCAACGGCTTGATGGCGCATTCGATTCGGGTTACGAGACCCAGGCACTGACGGGTGAGGCAGAGGTTGCGCGACATGGCGGCGACCCTCGGTAAAGCCGGTGTTCAGCCCTTGCTGAAGGACTGTTTCGATCCCGTGATACTGTCGATGTCCTTGAGCTGAGAATAGAAGAAAAGTCCGCCGCGCCAACCGCGCAGAACCAGAAGGCGCCGAATGGTCATTGTGTGAATATTGACGCCAGAGTGATGGCACTTTTGCCGACGTTCGCGACAAAACAAAATGGGAGCACAAGGCTCCCATTTATGTTCTGCAGCCTGGCTTACGCCGGCTTGGCCTCGGCCAGCGCCTCCTGCGCCAGTTCCTTCTCGGCCTCTTTCAGGTCTTCTTCGCTGATCATTTCGGCAATCACCCGCAGACGCTCCACCACGCGCGCGTTGACGCTGCCTTCCGGGAACTCGCCATTCTCGTTCGGCTCACCGGCAGGCTCACCCACCAGCAGGCTCAGCGCTTCATCTGCCTGACGCACCGCATAAACATGGAACTGCCCTGCACGCACTGCAGCCAACACTTTCTCGTCGAGCATCAGCGTGGCGACGTTGGCGTGAGGAATGATTGCGCCTTGCTCACCTGTCAGTCCACGTGCTTCACAGAGACGGAAAAAGCCTTCGATCTTCTCGTTGACCCCACCCACCGCCTGCACTTCGCCGAACTGGTTGATCGATCCGGTGATGGCAAAACACTGCTTGAGCGGGGTTTTCGACAAGGCCGAAATCAGCGTGCACGCCTCGCCCAGCGACGCACTGTCGCCATCGACGTAGCCGTAGGACTGCTCCAGCGCGATGCTGGCGGAAATCGCCAGCGGGAATTCCTGGGCGTAACGGCTGCCCAGATACCCGGTGAGAATCATCACGCCCTTGGAGTGAATCGGCTGACCGAGGTTGACCTCGCGCTCGATGTCGACGATGCCGCTGCCGCCCGGGTAGACCGTGGCGGAAATCCGCGCCGGCACCCCGAACGCCGAGTCACCGACTTCGAGCACGGTCAGGCCGTTGCACTTGCCGACCGCCGCGCCGTCGGTGTCGATCAGGATGATCCCTGCCAGCATGTCGTCGAGAATCCGTGCCGACACACGGCCGGTGCGGGTAGCCTTGGCCTTCAGGGCGCGTTCGATGTGGCCCGCGTCGGTCATTTCATCGCTGGCCAGGTGACGAATGAAATCCGCCTCGCTGACCAGCTGGAACAGATCGCCGATCCGCGCCGACAACCGCCCCTGATGCTCGGCCAGACGCGCGCTGTAAGTCGCCAGACGCGCCACCGCGTCGGCGGTCAGCGGCGCCATGCCTTCTTCCGAAGTACGGGTTTTCAGCAACTGGGCAAACTGCTCCAGACTCTCGTCGACCATCGGGATGTCTTCGTCGAAATCCACCAGAACACGGAACATCTCCTGGAAGTCCGGATCGAGGTCCTGCAGCGTGTAGTACAGCTGACGCGCGCCAATGATGATCACTTTGACATTCAACGGAATGAACTGTGGGTTGAGCGTCATGGTAGCGAAACGCCCCATCTCGCCCAGCGGCGATTCCATTTTCAGCTTGCGCGATTGCAGGGCGCGCTTGAGCGCATCCCATACGAATGGCTCGCCGAGCATTTTTTCCGCTTCGAGGATCAGGAAACCACCGTTTGCGCGGTGCAGCGCACCCGGACGCAACTGACGATAGGTGGTGTAGAGCGCGCCTTGATCGGTGGTGTATTCGATGCGGCCGAACAGGTTTTCGTAGGTCGGATGCGGCTCAAATACCACCGGTGCACCGCCACTGTGTGGATGACCGACCACCAGGCTCGGCGCGTATTGTTCTTCCAGCAGCTTGCGCGCGACCGCATCGGTCTTGCTGTCATCGACCAATTGCTCGACCACGGTTTTCAGCAGATACACCTGCATCGCTTGCAGGTAACCGCAGACGGCCGCGTTTTCCGCGTACTTCTCCGACAGCGGTGCGAGCAAAGGCTGCAAGGCCAGGGTGATGGTTTCTTCATTGAGCTGACGCAGTTGGTTGCTCGATTCGCGTTTCCACTGCGGCAGGCTCGCCAATTCTTCGTTCAGGCGTTCTTCGAGGCCGGAAATATCGTCGTGAAAGCGTTCGCGCTCGGCTTCCGGCAACTGGGCGAATTCGGCTTCGTCCAGCGCCTTGCCCTCAAGCATCGGGGTGAAGGCGATGTTGCTGCTGTCGCGGTACAGGGCGACGTCTTTTTCCAGGGCCAGACGTTCGATGACGTCCAGTGCCTTGTCGTAGCGCTGATTGAAGGCGCGGTCGATGGCGCTCTTCTTCTGCTGGTAGGACGGGTGTTCGAACACCGCAGGAAAGGTCGCCAGCAGGTTGTCGATCAGGCCGTTGATGTCGCCGATGAAGGCACCGGCGCTGCCCGATGGCAATTCCAGGGCGCGGGGTTCGCGCGGCTCATCGAAATTGTTGACGTAGACCCAGTCCGCCGGGGTCTGCAGGCGTTTGCCTTCGGCCTTCAGGTAGCGTTTGACGAACGAGAAACGGCCGGTGCCGGGCTCGCCCATGACGAATACGTTGTAACCGGGGCGTGGCATGGCCACACCGAACTGCAAGGCTTCGACCGCACGTTCCTGGCCAAGCACACCGCGAAAGGGCTCCAGATCATTGGTGGTAGTGAAGCTGAACTGTTCAGCGGAAAACGGACGGGTCAGCGCTTCGGGCGCTAGACGCAAGCTGGCAGCAACAGGATCAGGCATCGGACTTCCTTAACAATCAGGCGGGGCAGATAGCGGCATTCTGGCGCTGCCCGAGCCCCACTGGCAAGGCGCGCCACACGACACAAAGCATAGACAGCCGCCCTGCCCGCGGCCCGGTCCCGTGAAACCGGGGTTTATTCCAAATATTGTGCAAAAACTCACGGAACCCTCGGAACGTGCCTAAACTCCAAACTGCGCGGCTGGAACTAATACCGGCCCACTGGCTTCGTCTGGATCTGTTTCGTACAGAGCTTGGGGGCCAGAACCCTGTCCATTGGTATGCACACAAAGAGAACAAAGCTATGAAACGGATTCTTCTCGGTACTCTCTTCACCGCTGTATCCATCAACGCAATGGCGCAAGCTCCAGGCGGCCCGGATTGCGGCTGGGGCAACATGCTGTTCGAAGGTCAGCGTGGCACTCCGGCTCACTTCCTGGCATCCACCACCAACGGCACCTCCGGCAACGCCACGTTCGGCATGACATCCGGTACCAACGGTTGCTCCACCAACGCCTCGCTGACCTATGGCGGCAAATCCTGGTTTGCCATGAATGGCATGATGAACGAGCTGTCCGAAGACATGGCAAAAGGCAACGGCGAAGCGCTGACGACCTATGCCGTGGTACTGGGCGTGGCGCCGGAAGACCGTGCGCACTTCGCCGCCGTCACTCACGAGCACTTTCAGCAGATCTTCAGCAAGGCTGACGTGACTGCCGAAGACGTGCATACCAACACCCTGGCCGTGCTGAAAGCAGACCCTCGTCTGGCCAAGTACGCCACTCAGGCTTAAGCTCGGCCCCACCCGCTTCTTTCGGGAAGCGGGTTTTATTTTTTCGGCCCGCCCTTCCTTGGGTCTTTTGTTTCTTTCGACTTAAGTTGCCACCTATGCTCAAACGCCTTGCCTGGCTGGCGCTGTGTGTCTGCGCCCCGCTGTCCGCCGCGCCTCACATCGACCCTCAACGTTTGCAGCAACTGGCCAGCGACCGCTTCTGGATTTCCCTCGGTCATTACGAAACCGCCAAGCTCGGTGGCTGGCGCAGCTACGTCAGCGACAAAAAATTCTTCCTCGCTCCCGATGGCAACGAACACCCCGACCATGAACTGGCCGCCACCGTGCAAGCGCTGTACGCCCCCGCCCGTCTCGGTGAGCAACACGCCCAGTGCGTCTACCCGGCACGCACCCGCTGGCTGAAAGATCAACTCAACCTGACCGACCTGCCGACACCGGACTGCAGCGAATTCAAGAAGTGGTTCAAGGACGTCTCGCCCCACAGCGCGGTGATGATTTTCCCGGCGGCCTATCTCAACAGCCCGTCGTCGATGTTCGGTCACACCCTGCTGCGTATCGACCAGGCTGACGTACAGAGCGACAAGACGTCGCTGCTCAGTTACGCGATCAACTTCGGCGCCTACATCGAAGGTTCGGACAACAGCATTCTTTACGCCTGGAAAGGCCTGATGGGCGGTTATCCGGGGCTGTTCGCACTGGTGCCCTATCAGGAAAAACTCTCGGAATACCGCAGCCTGGAAAACCGCGACCTGTGGGAGTACCGGCTCAACCTGACGCAAGCAGAAACCGCACGCATGGTCGAGCATGTGTGGGAGTTGAAGCAGATTCAGTTCGACTATTTCTTCTTCGACGAAAACTGTTCCTATCGCCTGCTCGAACTGTTGCAGGTGGCACGCCCGAGCCTGCGCCTGACAGAACAGTTCCCGCTGACGGCGATCCCCACCGACACCGTCAAGGCGGTAAAGGAGTCCGGGCTGGTAGAGAGCATCGAATACCGCCCTTCCCGCGAGCGTGAATTGCTCAGCCGCGCCGAGCCACTGACCGGCCAAGAACAAGACTGGGTACAGAAAGTCAGCGCCGACCAGCAGCATTTGCAGGATCCAGCCTTCCAGGCCCTGCCCCGCGACCGCCAAGCGCTGATCATCGACGCCGCGTATCGGCTGGAACGCTACCGCGCCAACGGCCAGGAGCGTGATCCACAGCGAGCGCAGCGCAGTTTCGAACTGCTGCGGGCGATCAACAAGAACCCGGCGCCGGAGCTGCAAATCCCACAACCGGGCCTGCCCGAAGACGGCCACGAATCGCGCACCTGGCAGGCCGGTCTCGGCACGCGCGGAGACCGTGCGTTCGGCGAGTACGGCTTGCGCATGGCCTATCACGATCTCAACGACAACGCCGAAAGTTTCCCCCTCGGCGCGCAGATCGAAATCCTGCAGATGAAGCTGCGCCAGTACGAAGGCAATCACTGGCAATTCCAGCAGCTGGATCTGGCGACCATCCGCTCGCTGACGCCGCGCAATGCGCTGTTGCAGCCGCTGTCGTGGCAAGTTACCGGTGGCCTTGAACGTGTACCGGGCAAGCATGACGACGAAAACCTGGTCAGCCACGTCAATGGCGGCGGTGGCGGAACCTGGGCGCTGGGTGACGATGTGCTCGGTTTTGCCCTCGGCACGGTGCGCGTTGAACACAACAATGATTTCGCCGAATTCGTTTCCCCGGCAGGCGGTTTCAATACCGGCGTGCTTTGGAAGAACCCGTTGGGCAATCTCAGTGTGGAGGCCAAGGGCGATTACTTCTTCAATGGTGAAGTGCGCCGCAGTCTGAGTCTGAACCAGCAGTGGGAATTGTCGCGCAACCTCGGCTTGCGCCTGAGTGCCCAGCGCGAGTTCAGCCATCTGGCAACGCCGGAGACCGAGGTGATGCTGGAAGTGAAGTGGTATCACTACTGAGGTTTTGATCTTTCTTTCACGCCCCATCGACGAATCCGCTTCTAGACTTTCCCTATCAGCCGTTTGACGGCCCGGGAGAGTGTGATGTGGCGGTGTGCGGGGTTTGTGGGCGTGTTGCTGTTGCTGGGTGGCTGTCAGAGCACCCACGAAGACCTGATTGCCAAAGGTTATCCACCGGCGTTCGCCGACGGTTTCGATGACGGTTGCATCAGCGGTCGTCAGGCAGCCGGCTCGATCAGCGGCGAGTTTCGCAAGAACGTGCCGCGTTATCTCAAGGACAAGCAATACGCCGAAGGCTGGAGCGACGGTTTCCGGCAGTGTCAGGCGATGCTGGAAAACAAGGATCGCGAACAGTATCGCAACGAACACTGGGACGAACGCGAACGCGCCTGGCAGCAGGAAAAGGACCAGGGTGCCGCGCGGGCCTATCGTTCGCAGTAGGTCGTTTCCAGACATCCGGTGAAACCAAATGCCTGCGACCATGGCCCAACGGTTGTAACAGGAGCCCATCATGAGTCGCGCCTTCGTCAACGAAGACAACGCCGCTGCGCAAGCCGATCAGCCAGTCGAACGGCAGATCAGCACGCAGCCCAATTACGTCACGCCACAAGGACTTGCCCAGTTGCAGGCGAAAGTTGCCGAGCTGCAGGCGCTGCACACAGAAGAGTCCGCAAAGGGCGAACAGGCCGACAAACAGCGGCTGGCTGATCTCGAACGGGATTTGCGTTATTTCAATCAGCGGGTCGGCAGCGCTCAGGTCGCACCAGCTCCGACGTCCAACGAAAAGGTGCAGATCGGCAGTTGGGTCACCTACGCCGACGAACACAACACCGAGCGTCGGGTGCAACTGGTCGGCGAAGATCAGGCCGATGCCGCCAACGGCCTGATCAACTGGGCCTCACCGCTGGGCCGCGCGCTGCTTGGCGCACGACTCAACGACGAAGTGCTGTGGCAGCGTCCGGCCGGTAATCAACTGATCGAAGTGATCCGTATCGACCTGTCTTAAACCACTCCTTGCGCCAACATCGCGTCGGCGACCTTGACGAACCCGGCGATGTTCGCGCCTTTGACGTAGTTGATCCGGCCGTTTTCCTCACCGTAATGCACACAGGCGTGGTGGATCGACTGCATGATCGCGTGCAACTTGTTGTCTACCTCACCCGCCGTCCACAACAGGCGCATGGCATTCTGCGACATTTCCAGGCCGCTGACTGCCACACCGCCGGCATTCGATGCCTTGCCCGGCGCAAACAGAATGCCCGCCTCGATAAAGATATCCACAGCCTCAAGGGTGGTCGGCATGTTCGCGCCCTCGGCCACGCACACACAGCCGTTGCGCAGCAGGGTGCGGGCAGCTTCGGCGTCGAGTTCGTTCTGGGTCGCGCACGGCAGCGCGATATCGCACGGCAACGACCATGGCAGTTGACCGGCGCGGAACTCCAGGCCGAATGCCGTCGCCAGTTCGCTGATCCGCCCACGCTTGACGTTCTTCAGTTCCAGCAGCGCCAGCCACTGCTCTTCGCTCAGACCCGCTTCGCAATACAGCGTGCCTTCGGAGTCGGACAGGGAAATCACCTTGCCGCCCAGGTCCATCACTTTGCGAGCGGCGTATTGTGCAACGTTGCCGGATCCGGAAATCGCCACGCGCTTGCCTTCGACGGTCTGCTCGCGGCGCTTGAGCATTTCTTCGGCGAAGTACACGCAACCGAAACCCGTGGCTTCCGGGCGGATCAGGCTGCCGCCATAGGTCATGCCCTTGCCGGTCAGCACGCTGGTGAACTGGTTGCTCAGGCGTTTGTACTGACCGAACAGAAAACCGATCTCCCGTGCGCCGACACCGATATCGCCGGCCGGCACGTCCACGTCGGCGCCGATGTGCCGGTACAGTTCGCTCATGAATGCCTGGCAGAAACGCATGACTTCGGCGTCGCTCTTGCCCTTCGGATCGAAATCCGAACCGCCCTTGCCGCCGCCCATGGGCAGCGAGGTCAGGGCGTTCTTGAAGGTCTGCTCGAAGGCGAGGAATTTCAGCACGCCCAGATTCACCGAAGGGTGGAAGCGCAAACCGCCCTTGTACGGGCCGATGGCGCTGTTCATCTGGATGCGGAAACCGCGATTGACCTGGACCTTGCCCTGATCGTCGACCCACGACACCCGGAACACCACCGCCCGCTCCGGCTCGCAGAGGCGCTCCAGAATTCCCGAGGGCAGATAGTGCGGATTGGCTTCGAGAAACGGCCACAGGCTGCGCAGGACTTCTTCAACGGCCTGGTGGAATTCGGGCTGATCCGGATCGCGTTTTTTCAGACGGGCGAGGAAGGATTCGACGGATTCGATCATGGGAAAAGTCTCGGCAAATGTGTTGTCGTTGGAAGAGATTGAGCCGGACTGTAACAAACGATATGTACACAGCAACAGAATAAAATGTCGCATTTATGAAAACAAATAGTACACAGGCTGTAATTTCAGACCTGCATCGACTGTTAATCCGCCATCGCTGGCAAGCCAGCTCCCACAGAGTTTGCGCCTTGCCTTGGACGGGTGAGCACCGCAGAAATTGTGGGAGCTGGCTTGCCAGCGATGAGGCCGGCGCAGTATTGCAGGCAAAAAAAAGCGGAGCCCGAAGGCTCCGCTCTTTCATGCAACCAACCTGTAATCAGGCCAGTTTCTTGTGGCGTACCCGGTGTGGCTGGGCCGCCGCTTCGCCGAGACGCTTTTTGCGATCGGCTTCGTACTCGGTGTAGTTGCCTTCGAAGAACACCGCTTGCGAGTCGTCTTCGTACGCCAGGATGTGGGTCGCGACGCGGTCAAGGAACCACCGATCGTGAGAGATCACAATGGCGGCGCCCGGGAAGTCCAGCAGGGCTTCTTCCAGGGAACGCAGGGTTTCAACGTCGAGGTCGTTGGACGGTTCGTCGAGCAGCAGGACGTTGCCGCCCTCCTTCAGGGTCAGCGCCAGGTGCAGACGACCGCGCTCACCACCGGACAGGTCCTTGACGAACTTCTGCTGATCGCCGCCCTTGAAGTTGAAGCGACCGACGTAGGTACGCGACGGGATCTCGTAGTTGCCGATGCGGATCTGGTCGGAACCGTCGGAGATCTGCTGGAACACGGTCTTGCTGCCGTCCAGGTCTTCGCGGCTCTGGTCGACGCAGGCCAGTTGCACGGTGTCGCCGATCTCGATGCTGCCGGAGTCCGGAGTTTCCTTGCCCATCAGCATGCGGAACAGGGTCGACTTACCGGCACCGTTACCGCCGATCACGCCGACGATGGCGCCCTTCGGCATGGAGAACGACAGGTTGTCGATCAGGACGCGATCGCCGTAGCCCTTGGTGACGTTCTTGAACTCGATGACCTTGTCGCCCAGGCGCGGACCGGCCGGGATGTAGATCTCGTTGGTTTCCGAACGCTTCTGGAATTCCTGAGACTGCATTTCTTCGAAGCGTTGCAGACGAGCCTTGGATTTCGACTGACGGGCCTTGGCGCCTTTGCGCACCCACTCCAGTTCTTCCTTCATGGCTTTTTCGTGAGCCGATTGCTGCTTGGATTCCTGGGCCAGACGATCGGACTTGGCTTCCAGCCAGCCCGAGTAGTTGCCCTCGTAAGGAATGCCCGCGCCGCGGTCGAGTTCCAGAATCCAGCCGGCGACGTTGTCCAGGAAGTAACGGTCGTGCGTGATCGCGACCACAGTGCCCGGGAAGTCGTGCAGGAAGTGTTCGAGCCACGCAACGGAGTCGGCGTCCAGGTGGTTGGTCGGTTCGTCGAGCAGCAGCATGTCCGGGGCGGACAGCAGCAGACGGCACAGGGCCACACGACGTTTTTCACCACCGGA
Source organism: Pseudomonas sp. G7(2022) (assembly GCF_052660475.1). Classification (NCBI taxonomy): domain Bacteria; kingdom Pseudomonadati; phylum Pseudomonadota; class Gammaproteobacteria; order Pseudomonadales; family Pseudomonadaceae; genus Pseudomonas; species Pseudomonas sp. G7(2022). The sequence continues at coordinate 5,418,667 of NZ_CP109659.1, forward strand.
CAGGTGTTCGACCCTGGCGTCCCAGGCCGGCAGGCGCAGCGCATCGGCGGCGACTTCCAGTTGACGCTCCAGGTTGTGACCGTCGCTGGCCTGCAGGATCGCTTCGAGCTTGGCCTGTTCGGCGGCCAGCTTGTCGAAGTCGGCGTCCGGGTCGGCGTAGGCGGCGTAGACCTCGTCCAGACGCGCTTGCGCATCCTTGATCACGCTGACCGCTTCCTCGACCACTTCACGCACGGTCTTGGTCGGATCCAGTTGCGGCTCTTGCGGCAGGTAACCGATGTTCAGTTCCGGCATCGGGCGTGCTTCGCCTTCGAACTCGGTGTCGACGCCGGCCATGATTTTCAGCAGCGTGGACTTACCCGAACCGTTGAGGCCGAGGACGCCGATCTTGGCGCCCGGGAAGAAGGACAGCGAAATGTTTTTCAGGATTTCCCGCTTCGGCGGAACAACTTTGCCCAGCCGATGCATGGTGAAGACGTATTGAGCCATGGAGAACCTTGGGTCAGTGACTGATGAATGATTGGGACACAGGCAATGCCCGGCCAGACCGTGCGCGTCGTTCACTGGAAGATATCAATGCGTGCGCGCGGAAAGTCTAGGAGCTGGAACGCTCCCGCGTAACCGGCAAAGCTACCTTAATGACAGAAGGCAGTCCAGCCGAGCGGGGCTGGCACTTCGCCACAACTCAAGGCATGCTAGCCGCCCTTTGGGCGTCCGGCTTATAGTGCACGTCGCGCCAGTCCAGCCAGACCGCAGGATTACAGCTTGTCCAACGTCACTCCGCCAGCCTCTGTGAGCAGCACCCAACCGGCGCCCGGCTCGTCCCTGCGCGGAACATTGAAAGGCGCGCTGGCGACTTTGGTGCTGTTGCTGCTGGCGCTGCTGTTCTGGCAACTGCTCGACCAACTGGGTGAAACCCAGAAAAACCAGCGCCAGTACACCATCGACTACACGGCCGATCTCGCTTCGCAAGTCAGCCTGAACATGTCGCTGAATGCGCAGATCGCCCTCAATCTGCTACCGATCGTCGAACAGCCGCAGTCCGCCGACGAACAACAGGCATTGCTGCGCAAGCTGCAGAAATCGCTGCCTGACCTGCAGAGCATGGCCTTGCTCAGCCCGTCGGGAAAAATCCTCAGCGACAGCGCCACAGACAGCAAGGACGCCGACTACCTCAGCGATCTGGTCCGCCGCAGTCACGCCCAGGCGCACTACTTCAGCAACGCCGACGACGGTTCCGTGGTGCATCTGTTGCTGCATCAGGCCAGCGGCAACACTCGCGGTTACTGGGCACTGCGGCTGACACCCACCTTTTTCAGCGCACTGACCAAACAGGGCGAAACCGGCATCCGTCCTCTCTGGCTGGTGGAAAATCGCATCAACCATCAGATCATCAGTCGCGACGAAGCAATGCCCATCGGCAGCACCAGCGTCCTGACCCCGGACGATCTGGCCAACAGTGTGCTGACCGTGCCGCTGAGCAGCAGCGACTGGCAACTGCGCGGCCTGTTCGACCGCCAGCATGTGCTCGAACAACTGCTGCCGGCGTTCATCGGCAAATGCCTGTTGGGTCTGGCGCTGTCGCTGCTGCCGTTCATCGCGTTGCTCAACATGCGCCGTCGTCAGCGTCAGGTGCATGAAGGGCGTCGGCGTTATCAGGATATTTTCGAAGGCACCGGCGTGGCGTTGTGCGTGCTGGATCTTTCGGGGCTCAAGCAGGTTTTCGAGAAAGCCCAGATCCAGACCAGCGACCAGCTCAAGGCCTGGCTCGACCAGCCGGCGCGGCGCCAGCAATTGCTTAACGAACTGCGGATCACCGAGGTCAACCAGGTCGCGCTGCAACTGCTCAACGTCAATTCCTGTGACCACGCCTGGCAACTGTTGATCGACGGTCAGCCGCACAGTCAGTGCGCCATCGGCAATCAGGTACTCGACGCCGTGCTCCAGCAGCAAAAGCAGCTGGAACTGGAAATCAAACTGCCGGACATCAATGGCCGCGACCAGCATCTGTGGCTGGTGCTGCGCCTGCCTCAGGAACAGCACGATTACCAGGCCGTGATCCTGAGCATCAACGACATCACCAGCCGCAAGCTGATCGAATTGTCGCTGCTGGAACGCGAAGGCTTCTGGTCGGACGTGGTGCGCACCGTGCCGGATCACCTGTACGTGCAGGATGTGATCAGCCAGCGGATGATCTTCAGCAACCACCACCTCGGCCAGACCCTCGGTTACAACCGCACCGAACTGCATCAGATGGGCGAATACTTCTGGGAAATCCTCCTGCACCCGGAAGACGCCGACTACTATCACCGCTCGCGGCAGATGCAGCGCCACGCCGGCTACAGCCAGTTGCTGCAATGCCAGTTGCGTTTCCGCCACCGCGACGGCAAGTGGCGGCGCTTCGATATCCGCGAACAGGCGCTGGCCCGGGACAAGCACGATCAGGTGACGCGAATCATCGGCGTGGCCAAGGACATCACCGAGCAGATCGAGGCCAGCGAATCGTTGCGCGACAGCGAACAGCGCTACCGGATGCTCGCCGAAAGCATCAGCGACGTGATCTTCTCTACCGACAGCAAACTCTCGCTCAACTACGTCAGCCCGTCGGTGCAAGCGGTGCTGGGCTACGACGCCGAATGGATTTTCCAGAACGGCTGGCAGTCGACCATCGCCAACCCGCAGCAGCTCAACGGCATCTACCACCTGATGGACCGGGTCAGCAAAGCCCTGGACAAGCCCGAGCAACTGGCAACCCTGCGCAGCCAGGTGCAGACCCAGATGTTCCTGTTCGACTGCCTGCGCGCCGACGGCCGCAAGATCCCGATCGAACTGCGTCTGGTGCTGGTGTGGGACGAACACGGCGCCTTCGAAGGCGTGCTCGGGGTCGGTCGCGACATCAGCCAGCAACGCCGTGCCGAAAAAGATCTGCGCATGGCGGCTACGGTATTCGAGCATTCGACCTCGGCGATCCTGATCACCGACCCGGCCGGTTACATCGTCCAGGCCAACGAGGCGTTCAGCCGGGTCAGTGGCTACGCGGTGAGCGAAGTGCTCGACCAGTTGCCGAACATGCTGACCGTCGACGAACAGCAGGACGCGCACCTGCGCTACGTGCTCAAGCAGTTGCATCAGCACAGCACCTGGGAAGGCGAAGTCTGGCTCAAGCGCCGCAATGGCGAGCACTACCCGGCGTGGGTCGGCATCACTGCGGTGCTCGATGACGAGGGCGATCTGGCCAGTTATGTGTGTTTCTTCAGCGACATCAGCGAGCGCAAGGCCAGCGAGCAACGGATTCACCGCCTCGCCTACTACGACGCCCTGACCCACTTGCCGAACCGCACGCTGTTCCAGGATCGCCTGCACACCGCACTGCAATCGGCCGACCGGCAGAAGTCGTGGGTGGTGCTGATGTTCCTCGACCTCGACCGTTTCAAACCGATCAACGACTCCCTCGGTCACGCCGCCGGCGACCGCATGCTCAAGGACATGGCCACGCGGTTGCTGGCCTGCGTCGACGATGACGACACCGTGGCGCGGATGGGCGGCGACGAATTCACCCTGCTGCTGCAACACCGCTCCAGCCGCGAGATGGCGCTGAACCGTGCGATACATGTCGCCGAGCAGATTCTTGGCAGTCTGGTGCGACCGTTCGTGCTGGAGGGCCGCGAGTTCTTCGTCACCGCCAGTATCGGCATCGCCCTGAGCCCGCAGGACGGCAACGAACTCAGCCAGTTGATGAAGAACGCCGACACCGCGATGTACCACGCCAAGGAGCGCGGCAAGAACAACTTCCAGTTCTATCAGGCCGACATGAACGCCAGTGCGCTGTAGCGTCTGGAACTGGAAAGCGACTTGCGTCACGCGCTGGAGCAGAACGAATTCGTGCTGTATTACCAACCGCAGTTCAGCGGCGACGGCAAACGCCTGACCGGTGCCGAAGCCCTGCTGCGCTGGCGTCATCCGCGTCGCGGGCTGGTGCCGCCGGGGGATTTCATCCCGGTGCTCGAAGAACTCGGGCTGGTGGTGGACGTCGGCGACTGGGTCATCAGCGAGGCCTGCCGTCAGCTCAAGACCTGGCACCAGAGCCGCGTGCGCGTGCCGAAGGTCTCGGTGAACATTTCCGCCCGGCAGTTCTCCGACGGCCAGCTCGGCACGCGGATCGCCACCATCCTCAAGGAAACCGGCCTGCCGCCGGCGTGCCTGGAGCTGGAGCTGACCGAAAGTATCCTGATGCGCGAAGTCAGCGAAGCGATGCAGATCCTGGCCGGCCTGAAGAACCTGGGCCTGAGCATCGCAGTCGACGACTTCGGCACCGGTTACTCATCGCTGAACTACCTCAAGCAATTCCCGATCGATGTGCTGAAGATCGACCGCACCTTCGTCGACGGCCTGCCGTCCGGCGAGCAGGACGCGCAGATCGCCCGGGCGATCATCGCCATGGCCCACAGCCTGAATCTGGCGGTAATCGCCGAGGGTGTGGAAACCCATGAACAGCTGGACTTCCTGCGCGAGCACGGTTGCGACGAAGTTCAGGGTTATCTGTTCGGGCGGCCGATGCCGGCCACTCGCTTCGAGGCGCAATTCAGCAATGATGCGCTGTTCATGTTCGACTGAAGATCTGCGGCGCGGCCTTCGCGAGCGAGCTCGCTTCCACAGGGATTGATGTCGATCACGTAATCGCAGGCTGGCCTCGGTTATTGTGCGAACCGGCTGGTCAACGAAAAGGCCGGCACGGACGCCACATATCTGGTCATGAACGCCACTTGTCTGCGACATGATGTCGTTTCATATGCCATCCAAAACCCGATGGGTTAGAATGCCCCCCTTTTCTGCCCCCGATCCTTGAGGACCGCCATGTTCAGCCGTGATTTGACTATTGCCAAGTACGACGCCGATCTTTTTGCCGCCATGGAGCAAGAAGCCCAGCGCCAGGAAGAACACATCGAGCTGATCGCTTCGGAGAACTACACCAGCCCAGCGGTGATGGAAGCTCAAGGCTCGGTTTTGACCAACAAGTACGCCGAAGGCTACCCGGGCAAGCGCTACTACGGTGGTTGCGAGTACGTCGACGTTGTCGAGCAACTGGCCATCGACCGCGCCAAGGAGCTGTTCGGCGCCGACTACGCCAACGTTCAACCGCACGCCGGCTCCCAAGCCAACGCCGCTGTTTACCTGGCCCTGCTGTCGGCCGGTGACACCATCCTGGGCATGAGCCTGGCCCACGGTGGTCACCTGACCCACGGCGCCAGCGTTTCCTCCTCCGGCAAGCTGTACAACGCCATCCAGTACGGCATCGACGCCAACGGCCTGATCGACTACGACGAAGTCGAGCGTCTGGCTGTTGAACACAAGCCGAAAATGATCGTGGCCGGTTTCTCTGCCTACTCGCAAATCCTCGACTTCCCGCGCTTCCGCGCCATCGCCGACAAGGTGGGCGCCTACCTGTTCGTCGACATGGCTCACGTGGCCGGTCTGGTCGCCGCTGGCGTCTACCCGAACCCGGTTCCGTTCGCTGACGTCGTGACCACCACCACCCACAAGACCCTGCGCGGTCCACGTGGCGGCCTGATCCTGGCCAAGGCCAACGCCGACATCGAGAAGAAGCTGAACTCCGCCGTATTCCCGGGCGCCCAGGGTGGCCCGCTGGAGCACGTGATCGCCGCCAAAGCGATCTGCTTCAAGGAAGCACTGCAACCTGAGTTCAAGGCTTACCAGCAACAAGTGGTGAAGAACGCCCAGGCCATGGCCGGCGTGTTCATCGAGCGCGGTTTCGACGTGGTTTCCGGCGGTACTGAAAACCACCTGTTCCTGCTGTCGCTGATCAAGCAGGAAATCTCCGGTAAAGACGCCGACGCCGCTCTGGGCAAAGCGTTCATCACCGTGAACAAGAACTCCGTGCCAAACGACCCACGCTCCCCGTTCGTTACCTCCGGCCTGCGCTTCGGTACTCCGGCTGTGACCACTCGCGGCTTCAAAGAGGCTGAGTGCAAGGAACTGGCCGGCTGGATCTGCGACATCCTGGCTGACCTGAACAACGAAGCGGTAATCGACGCCGTACGTGAGAAAGTCAAAGCCATCTGCAAGAAACTGCCGGTATACGGCGCTTAATTGCGACGTTAAAAACGCAGCATGAAAAACCGGCCAGTGATGGCCGGTTTTTTTTCGTCCGCAAAAAAGTTTCCAACTGGAAATAGCTCAAGGTCGGGGCATTGCGCCCAACTGGTCAGACCGGTCATGCCAATTCGTCACTTTTCACTTGCGATCCGTAAAAAACAGGGCCTAGACTGCACCCGCACTGGACATACCGGTAAGACCACAATAATTAAGTCCTGAATCTGATGCGCCCCGCGCACGGCAGCCAGGACACCGACCAGGATTCCTCCCATGCTCAGATGGTGCTCGCGTTCAATCTTCCTCCAAGTGGTTCTCGGACTGATGCTCGGCATCGTCTGCGGGCTGACCCTTCCTGAATACTCGGCCCAGCTCAAACCGCTCGGCGACGGTTTCATCAAACTGATCAAGATGCTCATCGGTCTGATCGTGTTCTGCGTGGTGGTCAGCGGCATCAGCGGCGCCGGCGACCTGAAAAAGGTCGGGCGCATCGGTCTCAAGTCGGTGATCTACTTCGAAGTACTGACCACCATCGCCCTGGTGATCGGTCTGGTGTTCGCCTTCACCACCGGGATCGGCAGCGGCGCCAATATCCATCTGGAGCAACTGTCCGCCGCCGACATGGGCGACATCGCCGAACGCGGCCAGCACCTGCACACCACGACCCAGTTCCTGATGGACCTGATCCCGACGTCGGTGCTCGGCGCCTTTGCCGACAACAACATCCTGCAAGTGCTGCTGTTCTCGGTGCTGTTCGGCAGCGCGTTGAATCTGGTGGGTGAAGCGGCTTCCGGGATCTCGCGGCTGATCAACGAGCTGAGCCATGTGATCTTCCGGATCATGGGCATGATCGTGCGTCTGGCGCCGATCGGCGTGTTCGGCGCCATCGCCTTCACCACCAGCAAATATGGCCTCGATTCGCTGCAACACCTGGGCAGTCTGGTCGGCCTGTTTTATCTGACGTGCATCGCGTTCGTCAGCGTGATTCTCGGTCTGGTAATGCGTGCCTCCGGCCTGCGCATGTGGCCGCTGCTCAAGTACCTGCGCGAAGAACTGCTGATCGTCATGGGCACCGCCTCCTCCGACGCCGTGCTGCCGCAAATCATGCGCAAGCTTGAACATCTGGGCATCGGCAGCTCGACCGTCGGGCTGGTGATTCCCACCGGTTACTCGTTCAACCTCGACGGTTTTTCGATCTACCTGACCCTGGCCATCGTGTTCATCGCCAACGCCACCGGTACGCCGCTGGCCATGACCGATCTGCTGACGATTTTGCTGGTATCGCTGATCACCTCCAAAGGCGCCCACGGCATTCCGGGGTCGGCACTGGTGATTCTGGCGGCCACGCTGACGGCCATCCCGGCGATCCCGGTGGTCGGTCTGGTACTGGTGCTGGCGGTGGACTGGTTCATGGGCATCGGCCGGGCGCTGACCAACCTGATCGGCAACTGCGTCGCCACCGTGGCCATCGCCCGCTGGGAAAAGGACATCGACGTGCAGCGGGCGAACAAGGTGCTCAACGGCGAGCAGGGCTATAACTTTCAGCCGAGAAAAAACGTCGCTCAAGCGGCGGCCAAAGAATTCTGAATGAGCGCCGTGCCTGCGCCAATGCAGGCACGGCTCATGGAGCGAACACGTGATTACTACATCAACCGTCGTCAACTCAGTGGTGGAAAAACTCAGGGCCGCACTGGCCCGTGGTCAGTGGCGCTGCGGCGAGATGCTGCCGGGTCAGCGCGAACTGGCCGAACAACTGGGCATCAGCCGCCCGAGCCTGCGCGAAGCGGTGATCGTGCTGGAAACCCTCGGCTTGGTGCGCTCGATGCCGGGCAAAGGCGTGGTGGTCCTCGACACCCAGGCCAGTGACAGCCAAAGCCACGACAGCGCAGTGGCCGGCGCCAGCCTCGAGGACGTGCTGCAACTGCGCTACACCCTCGAGCCATTCATTGTCGGTCTGGTGGCGCAGTCGATCAGCAGCAAGGAAGTCGGGCAACTGCGCCTGACCTTGATGGACATGCGCGAAGCCCTCGAAGCGGGCGACAGCGAGGCCGGGGTCAGCGCCTACATCGCCTTCCACGAGGAATTATTCACCCTGACCTCGAACCCGATTTTCCAGAGCGTGGTGCAACAGACCAGCAATGCCCTCAAGCAAAGCGCCGAAGTGCTGCGCAATTCGCCGGAGCACCTGGCCGAACGCCTTGAGGAAAACGAAGCCGTGGTACGCGCGATCCGCAGCAAGAACAGCGCCCAGGCCAGCGCCGAAATGCGCCGGCATATCCTGCGCGAGGGCCAGCGCATGGGGATCGAGCTGAATATTCCGGATGACAACCTGAGCCACTGAAACGCCTCACACTGGAGACCGGCCATGAACAGTCTTGCCACGCCGTCGCACCCTCGCCCGACCTCGGCGGCCCTGCCCTTCTCCCGCCTGCAAACGCCGGTGGACGACCTCTATCCGCGACTGTTCGACGCGATCCTCGAACAACGCCTCGATGCCGCCAGCCGTTTTACCGAAGAGAGCCTGAAGCAGATGTTCGGTGTCAGCCGCGCCGATGTGCGTCGGGTGCTGACCCAACTTTCCCACGAGCAGATCATCGTGCTACGGGCCAACCATCGGCCACGGGTTGCTGCGCCGGACGCCGAACAGACGCGCCAGGCCCTTCACGCCCGACGCCTGGCCGAGACCACGCTGGTGCGACTGGCTTGTCAGCATGCGCAGGCTGATGATCTGAAACGTCTACGCGCCTTGATCGAACGCGAGCGCCAGGCCGTGGATAAAGATCGACGGGGGGCGGCGATTCGCCTGTCTGGAGAGTTTCATTTGCAGTTGGCGAAGATGGCGCGGAATGCACCGTTGGCGCATTTTCTCGGCACGCTGGTGCCGTTGACCTCACTGGCAATTGCGCGATGCGATAAGCAGACGCACAGATGTTGCGCATGGGATGAGCACCTTGAAATTGTCGAGGCGGTGGAGCGCGGAGATATTTCAAAAGCCGGCATGCTGATGAATCGGCATCTGGATCACCTTGAGCAGACGTTGCTGGGTTCAGAATCTGGATATTGTGTTGCTGGTTAGAACGCCTTCGCGAGCAAGCCCGCTCCCACAATGAACTGCATTCCTCCTGACAGAATGCGTTCTACTGTGGGAGCGGGCTTGCTCGCGAAGAGGCCTTTCGAGCCTTCACAAATTCAGTTTTGCTGTGCAGCCACCCTGGCAAACCCCGCCCGGATTTTCTCTTCCGGCAAATCGTCAGCGATAAACACAATCACGCTTTCCCGCGCCTCACCCTCGGCCCACTCGGTGTCCCAGTCGAAGCCGTAGAGTTTCAGCACGCCCTGGAACACCAGCCGCCGATCTTCGCCCGCAATGTTCAGCACGCCTTTGTAGCGCAGCAATTGCTTGCCGTGCTCTTCCAGCAATTCATTCATGAACTCGCTGAGTTGATCGATATCCAGCGGTTGATCGGTGCGCAGCACCAGGCTGGAAATCCGGTCGATGGACGGCGCCTTGCTCACCGGGCGCAAACTCACGCCGCCACCGAGATCAGCGTTGAGGTTGAAACCGCGTACATCGAGCAATTCCGCCAGATCGATATTGCCGTGTTCGACCACACGGATCGGCGCACGTCGATTGATGCGCGTCAGGCGTTCGCTAAGCGCGGTGAACGCGGCTTCGTCCACCAGATCGGTCTTGCTCACCAGCAAGCGGTCGGCAAAACCGATCTGCGCCTGGGCGATGGTCTGGGTCAGGTGCAGCTCGGCGTGAGCCGCGTCGACAAGGGTGATGATGCCGTCGAGCAGATAACGCTCGCGCAGTTCTTCGTCGATGAAAAACGTCTGTGCCACTGGCGCCGGGTCGGCCAGACCGGTGCACTCGATGACCAGTCGATCGAAGGCGATTTCACCGCTGTCCAGCCGTTCGAGCAGCAGGTACAGGGCTTTGGTCAGGTCGGTGTGGATGGTGCAGCAGACGCAGCCGTTGGCCAGGGTCATGACTTGCACCGGCTCGTCGCCCAGCAATTGGGTATCGATGCCGGCGTCGCTGAATTCGTTTTCGATCACGGCGATTTTCAGGCCGTGCTCGGCTTTCAACAGATGGCGCAGCAAAGTGGTCTTGCCGGCGCCGAGGAAACCGCTGAGCACCGTTACGGGTATTGGAGAAGACAACATCGATCCCCTTCACAAAATTGATGAACAACACAAAACAAATGTGGGAGCGGGCTTGCTCGCGAAGGGGGTCGTGTCAGTCGACATCATTGCTCAATGACACACCGCTTTCGCGAGCAAGCCCGCTCCCACAGTTGGGGACTGCATCAACCGAAGGCTGTCAGATCAACAGCACTTCGGCCCACCCTTGCCACCGTAACGAGCTTCCTGACGTTCGCGAAAGAACATCTCGTAGCTCATCACCGGTTTGTCCGGGTGTTTGGTTTGCATATGCTCGACGTACGTGTCGTAGTCGGGCATGCCGACCATCAGGCGCGCGGCCTGACCGAGGTATTTACCGAGGCGACTCAGGTCATTGAACATGGTGCAATCCTCTGGTTACGCGTCCGGCAGGGCCTGGAATGGCGATTCTTTGTCCGTACGCTCTTTTTTGCCCCAGGCGGCGATGCCGACCTTGAGCGCATAGAACAGGATGCTGAATACCACGAACAGGAACAGCGCGGTCAATGTAGCGTTGGTGTAGGCGTTGAAGATCACGTGCTGCATCTGCTCGACGCTCTTGGCCGGTGCGAGCACCTGGCCTGCGGCCAGCGCATCGCTGTACTTCTTGGCCAGCGACAGGAAGCCGATCGCCGGGTTCGCGTCGAACAGCTTGATGAAGCCTGCGGTCGTGGTGCAGATCAGCAGCCAGGCGGCCGGCAGCAGGGTGACCCAGATGTAGCGCTGGCGCTTCATTTTGATCAGGACCACGGTGCCGAGCATCAGTGCGATACCGGCCAGCATCTGGTTGGAGATACCGAACAGCGGCCACAAGGTGTTGATGCCACCCAGCGGGTCGATCACGCCCTGATACAGCAACCAGCCCCACATGGCCACACAACCGGCGGTGGCGATCAGGTTGGCGGTCCAGGACTCGGTACGCTTCAGCGCCGGTACGAAGGAGCCGAGCAGGTCCTGCAGCATGAAGCGACCGGCACGGGTACCGGCATCGACGGCCGTCAGGATGAACAGCGCTTCGAACAGGATCGCGAAGTGGTACCAGAACGCCATGGTGTTTTCACCCGGCAGGACACTGTGCAGGATCTGCGCGATACCGACCGCCAGGGTCGGCGCACCACCGGCACGGGCCAGAATGGTGGTTTCACCGATGTCATGTGCCACGGCTTGCAGGGCTTCCGGGGTAATTGCAAAGCCCCAGTTGCTGACAGCGGTCGCCACCGCCACCACATCGCCGCCCACCACGGCGGCCGGGCTGTTCATGGCGAAGTACACGCCTGGCTCGATCACCGAGGCCGCAACCATGGCCATGATGGCCACGAACGATTCCATCAGCATGCCGCCGTAACCGATGTAGCGGGCGTTGGTTTCGTTATCCAGCAGCTTCGGCGTGGTGCCGGACGAGATCAGCGCGTGGAAACCCGATACCGCACCGCACGCGATGGTGATGAACAGGAACGGGAACAGGCCGCCCTTCCACACCGGGCCGGTGCCGTCGACGAACTGGGTCAGCGCCGGCATTTTCAGCTCGGGCATGGTGACCAGGATGCCGATCGCCAGGGCGATGATGGTGCCGATCTTGAGAAACGTGGACAGATAGTCACGCGGGGCGAGGATCAGCCAGACCGGCAGTACCGCCGCGACAAAACCGTAACCGATCAGCATCCAGGTGATTTGCACACCGGTAAAGCTGAAGGCCTTGGCCCATACAGGGTCAGCGGCAATCTGCCCGCCCAGCCAGATCGAACCGAGCAGCAAAACAACGCCGATCACCGAGATCTCGCCGATGCGGCCCGGACGGATGTAGCGCATGTAGATGCCCATGAACATCGCGATCGGGATGGTCGCCATCACGGTGAAGATGCCCCACGGGCTCTCGGCCAGAGCTTTGACGACGATCAGCGCCAGCACCGCGAGGATGATGATCATGATCAGGAAGCAGCCGAACAGCGCGATGGTGCCGGGGATACGGCCCATCTCTTCACGCACCATGTCACCCAGGGAACGGCCGTTGCGACGGGTCGACATGAACAGGACCATGAAGTCCTGCACCGCGCCCGCCAGCACCACGCCGGCGATCAGCCACAGCGTACCGGGCAGGTAGCCCATCTGCGCCGCCAGTACCGGGCCGACCAGAGGCCCCGCGCCGGCGATGGCCGCGAAGTGGTGACCGAAGAGAATGTGTTTGTTGGTTGGAACGTAGTCCAGACCGTCATTGTTGAGCACGGCGGGGGTGGCCCGACGCGGATCGAGTTGCATCACATTATTAGCGATGAACAGACTGTAGTAACGGTACGCAACCAGATAAATGGCCACGGCGGCGACCACGATCCACAAGGCGTTGATCGCCTCGCCTCGGCGCAATGCCACTACGCCCAGGGCGCACGCTCCTACGATTGCCAGCAGCAGCCAGGGTAAGTGGCGTAGCAGGCTATTATTATTTTTCATTTTATTATTCCAGCCAGGGTGGACAAGAAAGACAGCCACCCCGAGTTTAGCGCTGTTGGCGCCAAAGGCCATACCCCGACATTGGTCGGACGCCCTGCCTGACTGGCAACACTCGACGTGGCGGGTCTATAGTCAGCGAACCGTCCAGAGGATTGCGCCATGAGCGAGCACCCGTCCGAGCGCCGCCGCTTCAAACGTATCGCGTTCCATGCCAGAACCGAATTGAGCCAGGGCGAGTACATCTGGCCGGTGAATCTGATCGACCTGTCGCTCAAGGGGCTGTTGATCGAGCGACCCGAGCCCTGGCTGGGCAATCCCGAGAAGGATTTTTTCGTCGACATTCATCTGAGCGAGGATGTGCACATCGAGATGGATGTGCAACTGGCTCATGAAGATCACGGCCAGCTCGGTTTCGTGTGTCGGCATATCAGCCTGGAGTCGATTCAGCGCCTGCGTCGCCTCATCGAACTCAATCTGGCCGACGAAACCGAACTGGAACGCGAGCTCGCGGCGCTGATTGACGTCTGATCACTCGAACAACGAGTCCAGCGCCTGCTCCAGACGCGTCACCGCAATGATCTGCAAGCCTGGAGGCGCTTCCTTCGGCGCATTGCCCTTGGGCACGATCGCGCGCTTGAAGCCGTGCTTGGCGGCTTCCTTCAATCGCTCCTGACCGCTTGGCACCGGGCGCACTTCGCCGGACAGGCCGACCTCACCAAATACCAACAAGTCATGAGGCAACGGACGGTTGCGCAGGCTCGACATGACGGCGGCCATCAGCGCCAGATCGGACGCGGTTTCCAGCACCTTCACCCCGCCGACCACGTTGAGGAACACGTCCTGATCGTGGGTCGGAATGCCGCCATGACGGTGCAGCACCGCCAGCAACATCGCCAGACGATTCTGATCCAGCCCCAGGGTCACCCGGCGCGGGTTGGCAAGGTGGCTGTCATCCACCAGCGCCTGGACTTCCACCAGCATCGGCCGGGTGCCTTCCCACGTTGCCATCACCACACTGCCCGGGACCTCTTCCTGAGCGCGGGTAAGAAAAATCGCCGAAGGGTTGGAGACTTCTTTCAGGCCCTTGTCGGTCATGCCGAACACGCCGAGTTCGTTGACCGCGCCGAAACGGTTTTTTACCGCCCGCAGCAGGCGCAACCGGCCATCGGACTCGCCTTCGAAATACAGCACGGTATCGACCATATGTTCCAGAACACGTGGCCCGGCCAATGCGCCTTCCTTGGTCACGTGACCGACCAGGAAAATCGCCGTGCCGCTTTGCTTGGCGTAACGCACCAGCAATGCCGCACTTTCACGCACCTGGGACACGCCGCCCGGTGCCGATTGCAGTTGTTCGGTGAAGATTGTCTGGATCGAGTCGATCACCATCACCTTGGGTTTTTCCTGGCGGGCAGTGGCGATGATGGTTTCGATACAGGTTTCGGTCATGACCCGCAGTTGATCCTGCGGCAAGCCAAGGCGACGTGCGCGCATCGCGACTTGTTGCTGGGACTCTTCACCGGTGACGTACAGCGCCGGCATGGTCTTGGCGAGGTTGCACAGGGTCTGCAAAAGGATCGTCGACTTGCCGATACCGGGATCACCGCCGATCAACACCACCGAACCGTCCACCAGACCACCGCCGAGCACCCGGTCGAGCTCGCCGGAGGCTGTGGAAAAACGCGGGATCTCTTCGATGCTGACTTCGGCCAGGGTCTTGATTTGCGCCTGTTGCCCCGCCCAGCCAGTGCGCCCGCTCGGGGCGGCGGCACCGCCGCTCTCGACCATGGTTTCGGTCAGGGTGTTCCAGGCGCCGCATTCGCCGCACTGCCCGGCCCACTTGGGAAAGGTTGCGCCGCACTCGGTGCAGCCGTACATGCGCTTGGCCTTGGCCATCTGAACCCCCGACAAAAACCGCGATGATAACGCAGCTGTCGCCGATCAGCGCGGCTCGGCGGTACGGATTTCCCCGCTGGCCAGACGCGCGGCGCTGTTGCCCAACGGATCCTCTGCGTTCAGATCGGCGCCTCTTGCCTTGAGGGCTTCGAGCATTTCCGCGCGCTTGAACAGCCCGGCGTACATGGCCGCCGTCTGGCCGGCATCATTACGCTGATCCGGGTTGCATCGGGTAGCCATCAGACGCCGGGCAATCTGTACCTCTCCCTTGAAGATCGCCCCCATCAGGGCTGTGTTGCCACGCTGATCCCGGGCACAGGCATCGGCTCCGGCAGCCAGCAGCTTGTCCACAACCTCGCCCTCGCCGTGATACGCCGCCAGCATCAGTGCGGTGTAACCCTTGGGATCGCGCGTATCCAGCGAATAACCTGCCTCGATAAACGTATCGAGCATGGCGACATTCCCCTCCCTTGCAGCGTTGAAATAGTAGTCCTGCAGTTGCGCCTTGAGCGCCGCTGAATCCTGTTCGGCCGGAGCTGCAAGGGCCGCGAACGACAGACAGCCCAGCAACAGCGAAAGATAAATGCGCATGAGTCGCCTCCTTGTAAGGTGCGAGGCCCGTCACGGGCCTCGCGGTGCCTCTCAGTCGACCAGTTTTTCCGCCAAAGCCTTGACCCGGCCAAGGTCCCCCTTGGCCACCTTGGTCACACCGGCGCCATACTCCGGATCGGCCTTGTAGAGGAAGGACAGGATGATGTGCTTGCTTTCATCATCGGTGCTCGCCAGCGAACCGCCAAAGCTCTCGATCAGATCCTGACGTTCCTTCTTGCTGAAGGATCGATACAGATCACCGGCTTGCTTGAAGTTCTGCTCGCGCTGGATCTTCGTCTGCTGAGTGCTGCCTTGCAGGGACGACTGGCTATACCGTGCGCCTTGTGGCTCCTCACGCGGATGCAAGCGGCTCGGCTGGTAGTTAACGCCCGTGCTGCTGGCACCGAAGTTCATCGCCCCATCCTGATTACCATTGTTCACCGCTACTTTTGGAGCGTTGACGGGTAATTGCAGGGCATTGGCACCCAGGCGATACATTTGAGTATCGGCGTAAGAGAACACTCGACCTTGTAACAAGCGATCTTCCGAAGGTTCGATACCGGGAACAACATTGGCAGGTGCCATGGCAACTTGCTCAGTTTCCTGGAAGACATTCGAAGGGTTACGGTTCAACACCATTTGTCCAACTTTTCGCTCAGGAACATTGGGCCAGATCTTGGTTGCATCCAATGGATCGAAATCAAACTTGGACAAATCTTGCGAACTCAGAACTTGGACGTACAAGTCCCACTTCGGAAAATTGCCTTTATTGATATTCGCTACCAGG
Organism: Pseudomonas sp. G7(2022); assembly: GCF_052660475.1. Lineage (NCBI taxonomy): Bacteria > Pseudomonadati > Pseudomonadota > Gammaproteobacteria > Pseudomonadales > Pseudomonadaceae > Pseudomonas > Pseudomonas sp. G7(2022). The sequence goes on from NZ_CP109659.1 coordinate 5,434,664, forward strand.
TCATTGGTCATATGACTGTAATCCTGACCCTGAACTTTTACGACTTGTTGCGGATCGAGATTCCTGATCCCCTGCAAACTTTTCCAGTGAAACTTCACGTAATGCACTTCGCCCTTGTCGTTGACCAACTTGTAGGCATGTACACCGTTACCGTCCATCTCCCGATAACTGGCTGGCGTCCCTGAGTTGGAATACAGCTCGGTCAAAGTGCGGGTGGCCTCAGGGACATGGGAGAAGAAGTCGAAGCGACGGGAGTCATCATCAAGGTTGGTGCGCGGGTCCGGCTTGAACGCATGCACCATGTCCGGGAACTTGATCGCATCACGGATGAAGAACGTCGGAAAGTTGTTGCCCACCAGATCCCAGTTTCCGTCGGCGGTGTAGAACTTGGTCGCGAAGCCCCGCGGGTCGCGCAGGGTTTCGGGGGAGTGGTTGCCGTGCACTACAGCAGAAAAACGCACGAACACCGGCGTTACCTGCCCGGCGGCGAACACTTTGGCCTTGCTCAGATCGCTGAGATCGTTGGTTACAGTGAACGTGCCGTGAGCACCGGTGCCACGAGCATGCACGACACGCTCGGGAATGCGCTCGCGGTCGAAGCGCTGCAGCTTCTGGATCAGTTGCACGTCCTGCAACAGCACCGGGCCGTTGGCACCGGCGGTTTGCGAGTTCTGGTTGTCGCCCACCGCTGCACCGTTATCCCGGGTCAGGGGCGCGGCGTTCACGGAAAAGGTCAGCAGGCTGGCGGCGAGTACGCCAAACGTACGGCGATGGGGAACAGCCCCGAGGCCAAGAGTGGAATTCATTTTCAGGCTCCTCTGTTTTTTGAGGCGCATCCAGGTGCGCCAGACAGAGGCTAGAAGCTCGATCAGCCAAACATAAATAGAAAGATCGTAACGCGATGATTGATTAATTTTTCTTCCAGATCAGCGGCTTGCAGCGTATTTCGCGCGCGATTAGTGGCACTTTGCAAACTAATGGCGAATCGATGTGTCGATAAATGCGGGCATTGTAAGAAGGTGTTTCGCGCACGACGCGTTTTGCTGATTTACACTGCTGACACCAAACTCATCTGTAACAAGGAAATAACTATGGGCGTGCTTAGCGAGTTCAAGGCCTTCGCGGTCAAAGGCAATGTGGTCGACATGGCCGTCGGTATCATCATCGGCGCGGCCTTCGGCAAAATCGTTTCATCGTTTGTCGGTGACGTGATCATGCCGCCAATCGGCCTGCTGATCGGTGGGGTGGACTTCAGTGACCTGGCAATAACCCTGAAAGCCGCCGAGGGCAGCGCCCCTGCGGTCGTGATGGCCTACGGCAAGTTCATTCAGAGCATTCTGGACTTCGTCATCGTCGCGTTCGCGATTTTCATGGGCGTAAAAGCCATCAACCGCCTGAAGCGCGAAGAGGCCGTGGCACCTACCCTGCCACCGGTTCCGACCAAGGAAGAAGAGTTGCTGGGCGAGATACGCGACTTGCTCAAGGCCCAGAACAACCGGCCTTGAAGACTGAAACGGCACCCGAGGGTGCCGTTTCTTTACCAGTAGTTTTCCACCGCCACCTGCCCTGGCCGACGGGTCAGGCTGAGGCTCATGCCTCGCTGCTTGAGCAAGGCCCGAGTGTCATCGATCATCTGCGGATTGCCACACAGCATGACCCGAGAATTGAGCGGATCAAGGTTGACCCCGGCCGCGCGCTCCAGCTCACCGTTTTCAATCAGGGTGGTGATACGCCCGTTCAGGGCACCGGCATGCGACTCACGCGTCACGACCGGGATGAACTGAAACTTGTGCGCGTATTCGGCCAGGTAATCGCGCCGCGTGAGTTCGCCGATCAGCTGTTGATAAGCCAGTTCCCTGGCTTCCCGCACGCTGTACACCAGGATGATTCGCTCGAATCTTTCCCAGACCTCGAAGTCCTGCAAAATCGACAGAAATGGTGCCACACCGGTGCCCGTGGATAACAGCCAGAGGTCGCGGCCATCGACGAAACGATCCAGCGTCAGATAGCCGAAGGCCTGGCGATCCACCAGCAATGTATCGCCCGCCTTGAGCCGGCTCAGCTCACTGGTGAACTCCCCGCCGGGTACCACGATGGAAAAGAATTCAAGGAACTCATCGAACGGCGAAGACACCATGGAGTAGGCCCGCCAAACCGTGCTGCCGTCATCCTTGGTCACGCCGAGCCTGGCAAACTGTCCGGCACGAAAGCGAAAGCCCGCGTCTCGGGTCGTACGCAATGTAAACAGGCTGGACGTCAGTGGTCGTACATCGATCAAGGTCTGGCGGCTGATTTTTTCTGCACTGGCGGTCATCGGTACCTCCCTGGGCCAAGGTCACAGTGTCCCGCAATAAAGCCTAATAAAAAACCGGACAATTTGTAGTGGTTAATGACGCCAATAACTACTGGCACAATGACATAGTTCAATTCTTGAAATTATGATCTGCATTTAATGATGCATAGGCGGCTAATCACAAACGACTAATTATCTCCAATCTAAGAGCGAAAAATTCCAAACACTTTTGTAGGAAGCGTCCTACACTCGTTTTCGTGCACGAGTATTGGATCCAAAATCGCACCCCAGCGAAAAATATCGGAGAATCTTCAAATGGAAATTTGGAAGGAGTCGCAGATAAAGCAGCTGACATTTGCCACGAGAATTGATACTGCTTACCCGATTCTGCTGACATTTGCCAAAAACATAGGCTTCCAGTTCTGCGGCATTTCAATCACTTCACCTGATCGAAATACACTGCAAAAGCCCTTGCGCTTCAATAACTACCCTCCAGCCTGGAATAAACAATATGAGGAGGAAAGCCACTGGGAGTTTGATCCGGTAGTCACACACTGCACTCGCTCAATGCTCCCCATTTCCTGGAGCAAAGAGTTATTTTCAAAAACACCACAGTTGTGGAAGTCGTTAAAGGACCAGGGACTGGAGCACGGCTGGTCGCAATCCTTTCATCACGAAGAAAGCGGTCTGTGCAGTATCCTCAGCCTGGCCCGGCCTCACTGCCCGATCACTTCGATCGAGTTGTACGAGCATTTTGGCTACATGCTCTACGTCACCCGCCATCTGAGCGAACTCTTCGCCAGTACGCTTCCTTCACGGCCCGAGAAGGCTAGACCGCCTCGCCTGTCTGCACGAGAGGTCGAAGTGCTGAAACTCTGCGCCTGTGGCAAGACAGCTTATGAAACCGCGAGAATCCTCAGCCTGAGTGAGCGCACCGTGAACTATCACGTGCAGAACGTGATCGTGAAAATGAACGTCTGCAACAAGATCTCTGCAGTCATTGCCGCCGCCAAGGCGGGGATCATCTAGTCGGGATCACCAAAAACAACCAAGTAATGCCGTCGAAAAAAAAGTACCATTTACGACCTTCCTGAGTGATGACGCCAAACTTCGCGCCGCTGTTCACCTGGACGGTTCCGCCGCACGACACTCAGGGCCGCGGTACACCCGTTGATTACCCAGAGTCCCCGCCCCATGCCTTTGCTCGATACGCCCTTCGCCCAGCTTGATCTGATCCGCCAGCCCGAACAGCAGAACGAACCGCTGCAAGCCTTCGACGCAGCCGACGAATACCTGCTCAATCATCTGGCCGAACAGAATCTGCCGGCGGATACCCGAGTATTGGTGCTCAACGACAGTTTCGGAGCGCTGGCCATCAGCCTCTCAGGCAAAGTGCAGGTCAGCACCAGCGGAGATTCGTTCCTGGCGTTTCAGGGCCTGGAAAAAAACCTGTTGCGCAATGGCCTGGCGTTCGATGCACTGCGCGGCACGCCAGCCAGCGAGCCGCTGGTCGGGCCATTTGACCGGGTGCTGATCCGTGTCCCGAAAACCCTGGCGCTGCTGGAGGAGCAACTGATTCGCTTGCAGGGCCAACTGGCCCCCGGCGCGCAAGTGGTGGCAGCGGCGATGGTCAAGCATTTGCCCCGTGCCGCCGGTGATTTGCTGGAACGCTACATCGGCCCGGTTCAGGCTTCGCTGGCAGTGAAGAAGGCACGATTGCTGATCGCCACGCCCGAGACCAAGGCCCCCGCCGTCTCGCCCTACCCGACCCGCTATCGCCTCGACGAGCCGGCCATCGAACTGCTCAACCACGCCAACGTGTTCTGCCGTGAAGGGCTGGACATCGGCACCCGCGCCTTCCTTCCGCACCTGCCGAAAAACCTCGGCTCAGCGCGAGTCGCGGATCTTGGCTGCGGCAATGGCGTACTGGCCATTGCCAGCGCCCTGCAAAACCCCGATGCGCATTACACGCTGGTGGACGAGTCGTTCATGGCCGTGCAATCCGCTGCCGAAAACTGGCGCGCGGCGTTGGGCGAGCGGGATGTAATCGTGCGCGCCGGTGACGGCCTGGCCGGACAGGAAGCGCAGTCGCTGGACGTAGTGTTGTGCAACCCGCCGTTCCACCAGCAACAGGTGGTCGGCGACTTCCTCGCCTGGCGCATGTTCCAGCAGGCCCGCGAAGCGCTGGTGGTCGGTGGTGCGCTGTACATTGTCGGCAACCGTCACCTGGGTTATCACAGCAAGCTGGCGCGGCTGTTCCGGGGTGTCGAGCAGGTCGCGGCCACACCGAAATTCGTGATCCTCAAGGCGCGCAAATAATCCGGGCAAAAAAAACCCTCCGGTCGGAGGGTCAAAAGTCCGTGCCGCAAGGCAGCGGGATGGGAAGTCTCAGTGCGTGGTCAGGCCTGCGGCGTTCATGAACATGCGCATCAGGCTGGCGACGATGAACAGTGCTCCGACGCTGCCGACCCAGATCATCGCCAACCAGCCGAGCCGCTGCCACAGCGGCTTTTTTTCGGCTTCTTCAATGTCGTGCAGGGAATGTTTGCCGGTCATGCTTTCATCCTCCGGTTGAGGGAAATGGCGCCGCTACCGGCGCCATCGTGATCACCACTAGTGATAACCGTCTTCATGGGTGACCTTGCCGCGGAACACGTAGTAGCTCCAGAAGGTGTAACCCAGGATGAACGGGATGATGAACAGCGTGCCCACCAGCATGAAGCCCTGGCTTTGCGGCGGTGCGGCGGCGTCCCAGATCGAGATCGACGGCGGCACGATGTTCGGCCACAGGCTGATGCCCAGACCGCTGTAGCCGAGGAAGATCAGCACCAGGGTCAGCAGGAACGGCATGTAGTTGGCATTGCGCGCCACCGCGCGAATCAGACCGTACATCGTCACCAGCACCAGAATCGGCACCGGCATGAACCAGAACAGATTCGGCATGCTGAACCAGCGCGTCGCAATTTCCGGATGGGCCAGCGGCGTCCACAGACTGACGACACCGATCACCGCCAATAGCACGAAGGCCAGAGGACGCGCCAGGTCATGCATCTGTTCCTGCAACTTGCCTTCGGTCTTCATGATCAACCAGGTGCAGCCGAGCAAGGCATACGCCACCACCAGCGCGGCGCCGCAGAACAGCGTGAACGGCGTCAGCCAGTCCAGTGAACCGCCGGCGTATTGCCGGTTGACCACCGGCAAACCATCGATGAACGCGCCGAGCGCCACACCCTGGAAGAACGTCGCCGCCACCGAACCACCGATGAACGCCTTGTCCCACAGGTGGCGCTTGTCGTCCTTGGCCTTGAAGCGGAACTCGAACGCCACACCGCGGAAGATCAGCCCGATCAACATGAAAATCAGCGGCAAATACAGCGCCGACAACACCACCGAATAGGCCAGCGGGAACGCGCCGAACAACGCAGCGCCCCCCAGTACCAGCCAGGTTTCATTGCCGTCCCACACCGGGGCGACGGTGTTCATCATCACATCGCGGTCGGTCTTGCCGGGGATGAACGGGAAGAGAATCCCGATCCCCAGGTCGAAACCGTCCATGACCACGTACATCATGATCCCGAAGATGATGATCACGGCCCAGATCAGCGGAAGATCAATACCCATGACTCAAATCTCCTTGGTCAGGCTGCGGTCGTGTTCGGCGCCATCGTCGTCGGCAGCGGACAACGGACGGGCCGGCGTGCGTTTCTGGCCAGGACCACCCTCGTTGGTCTCCTTGCCCTCGTCGGTCTTCGGCCCTTTGCGCACCAGACGCATCATGTAGCCCAGACCCGCACCGAACAGTGCGAAGTACACCACCACGAACATGATCAGCGTGATGCTCATCTGCATGAAACTGTGGTTGGACGACGCATCCGCCGTACGCATCAGCCCATAGACCACCCATGGCTGACGACCGATTTCAGTGGTGAACCAGCCCGCCAGAATCGCGATCAGACCGGACGGCCCCATCCACAACGCCAGATACAGGAACGGCCGCGACGTGTAGAGCGTGTCACGCTTGCGCAGCCACAGGCTCCAGAGGCCGGTGAAGATCATCAGGAAGCCGAGGCCGACCATGATCCGGAACGACCAGAACACGATGGTCGAATTCGGCCGGTCTTCCGGCGGGAATTCCTTGAGCGCCGGGACTTGCTTGTCCAGCGAATGGGTCAGGATCAGGCTGCCGAGGTACGGGATCTCGACGGCGTATTTGGTCTTTTCTTCCTTCATGTCCGGCCAGCCGAACAGGATCAGCGGCGTCGCTTCGTTACCGACGTTTTCCCAGTGACCTTCGATCGCGGCGATTTTCGCCGGCTGGTGCTTGAGGGTGTTGAGGCCGTGGAAGTCGCCGATGACCGCCTGGATCGGTGCGACGATCAACGCCATCCACATTGCCATCGACAGCATGGTGCGGATCGCCGGGTTGTCCTTGCCACGCAGCAGGTGCCAGGCGGCCGACGAACCGACGAAGAACGCCGTTGCGACGAATGCCGCCGTCGCCATGTGCATCAGGCGATAGGGGAATGACGGGTTGAAGATGATTGCCAGCCAGTCGGTCGGGATCACTTGGCCGTTGACGATCTCGAAGCCCTGCGGCGTCTGCATCCAGCTGTTGGAGGCAAGAATCCAGAACGTCGAAATCAGCGTGCCGATGGCAACCATGACCGTGGCGAAGAAGTGCAGCTTGCGCCCGACCTTATTCCAGCCGAAGAGCATCACGCCGAGGAAACCGGCTTCAAGGAAGAACGCCGTGAGCACCTCGTAGGTCAGCAAAGGCCCTGTGACGGAACCTGCGAAGTCCGAGAAGCGGCTCCAGTTGGTGCCGAACTGGTAGGCCATGACCAGCCCCGAGACCACGCCCATGCCGAAGTTGACGGCAAAGATCTTCGACCAGAAATGGTAGAGATCGCGGTAGGTGTCGTTGCCGGTTTTCAGCCACAGGCCTTCCAGCACCGCGAGATAGCTCGCAAGACCGATGGTGATTGCCGGGAACAGGATATGGAACGAGATGGTGAACGCGAACTGGATTCGGGCGAGATCTAGTGCCTCTAAACCGAACATAAGCTTTCCTCTATCAGATAACGGTTCCAAGGCTGGCGGCCTTGAACCACTGCCCCCACGGGTATGGAGTGCGGCGAACTCGGATTCGTTCTTCTTTTTACAGGCATCGCGACGCAGGGAGTCTGCCGACGGATCACCGATCAGTTCCACGAAGGGTCTTGATCTGGATCAATCAACGTAGAAAGAGTAGTCCCATTTCCGACGGGGAACCGCGTGGTCTTTTGCCGCGTGACAAGTTGCCTCACAGGCCTGGCAACGCCCCGAAATACATCCTTGGCCAGATCTGTTGTCCGGATACCGAAAAATCGATGTCTGGCTAACTAATTTTTTTGTTATGGCAACTTTCTGTTACAGACTGGTGATAATCTCGCGATTCCCCTCGATCAAGACCGGCCCGCAGATGCCCAGCCAAGAGCCCTTGCTGTTACGCCACCACCGTCCCTTTCTTGCGTTCTGGTTTGCCCGGATCTTCACCGCCAGCGGTTTTCAGATGCTCACCGTGGCGATCGGCTGGAACCTCTATCAACTGACCGGCAACGTGCTCGATCTTGGGCTGGTCGGGCTGGTGGAGTTCGCGCCGCGGGTACTGTTCATGCTGCACACCGGCCACGTTGCCGATCGCTACGATCGGCGCAAGGTCGCGGCGATCTGCCAGTCGCTGCAGGCCTTGATCGCCCTGGCACTGGCTATCGGCAGCGCTACCGATCAGGTCGCCCGGGAAATGATCTTTATCCTGGCGTTCCTGCTGGGCGCCGCGCGCTCGTTCGAGATGCCGACCACCCAGGCGCTGCTGCCGAGCATCGTGCCCAGTGCGCTGTTCCCACGGGCGGTCGCCGCCGCGCAATCCGCGCAGCAATCGGCCACCATCGTCGCCCCGGCCCTTGGCGGTCTGCTTTATGCCTTCGGCAGCGTCTGGGTGTATGGCCCGACCGTCGTTCTGTACGTCATCGCCTGCACACTGATGCTCAATCTGCCCGCGCGACAGACCCCGCTGAACAAAGGCAAGGCGACACTCGATTCGTTGTTGGCGGGAGTCCGTTTCATTCGCAGCCGCCCGGACATTCTCGGGGCGATTTCGCTGGACCTGTTCGCGGTGCTGCTCGGTGGCGCTACGGCATTGTTGCCGGTGTTCGCCAAGGACATTCTGCTGACCGGTCCATGGGGCCTGGGGTTGCTGCGTTCGGCGCCGGCGGTCGGGGCGTTGATGATGTCGCTGTTCCTGGCGCGCTTTGCCGTCGAGCGAAACGTCGGACGGGTGATGTTCACTGCCGTCGGTGTATTCGGTGTGGCTACCATCGCTTTCGGTCTGTCGACGTCGTTCTGGTTCTCACTGGCGGTATTGGTAGTGCTGGGCGCGGCGGACATGATCAGCATGGTGATCCGCGCCTCGTTCGTGCAACTGGAAACCCCGGACGAAATGCGCGGCCGGGTCAGCGCGGTGAACGGTTTGTTCATTGGCGCCTCGAACCAGTTGGGCGAATTCGAATCCGGCCTCACCGCTCACTGGTTCGGCACCGTGCCAGCCGTAGTGATGGGCGGCATCGGTACGCTGGTGGTGACCGGAACCTGGATCAAACTGTTCCCGACCCTGGCCAATCGCGACCGGATGCATGTGCCGGTGGAAGAGGTGAAGGCCTAGCTTCACGGGCTCCACCAGCGGGGCCATCCCCCAAGCACAAATAGCTCGAAAAGATGCGGTACATAGATACCGCATTGAGTGTAATGTATCGCCTTACACTCGCTGCATGATCAAATCCTTTCAGCACAAAGGCCTTCGCGGCTTCTATGAAACCGGTTCGACTCGCGGGATTCGTGCCGATCACGCTAAACGGCTGTCGCGCATGCTGCAGTTCATGGATCGCGCAGCGGCTCCCGGGGATCTGGACCTTCCCGGTTGGCGTCTGCATCCACTGAAAGGGGAGCTTTGCGAGTACTGGTCACTCAGTGTGTCCGGGAACTGGCGGGTTATCTTTCGATTTGCAGGTTCGGATATCGAACTGATCGACTATCTGGATTACCACTGACAGGAGGCAGGCTCATGCCTATGCACAACCCGCCACACCCCGGTGAAACACTGCTGATGGACGTATTGCCGGAACTTGGGATCAGCGTGACCGAATTGGCTCGGCATCTTGGATTCGCTCGTCCTCACCTTTCCCGTGTTTTGCACGGGCATGCGCCGATCAGCCCGGATCTGGCCGTGCGACTGGAACGCGCGGGGATTGGCAAGGCTCGCATGTGGCTAGGCGTTCAAACCGATTACGACCTTTGGCAAGCCGAGCACCGTGAGCAGCCAGCCATTCAACCAATCGCTGCTCACGCCTGACCTTCTCAGGCCAGCAACTCCCCCGCTACCTTCGCTCTGACGGCCTTGCCCGCCAGTTGCTCGACCAGCGTCAGCGCAAACGCAAGCGCGGCGCCGGAGCCCTGGGCGGTGATGCAATTGCCGTCGACCACCACCGGTTGATCGACAAAGGTACAACCGGACAATTGATGGCTGGCTGTGGGCAGGCAGGTCATCCGGCGTTGACGTAATACACCGAAGCTTTGCAGCGCAACCGCCGGGGCTTCGGCGATGGCGGCGAACAGGCGTCCGGCACTGGCCTGGTCCTTGAGCAATTGTTGCAAGGGCTGGTGCGCGGCAAGGTGTTGTGCGCCGACCGCTCCGCCGGGCAGGACGATCAGGTCGAAGGTCTGGGCCAGCACATCAATGAGCATGCCGTCGGCGGTCAGCCGTGTGCCTCGGGCGCAGGTCAGCATGCGCCGGCCCTCAATGCTGGCCGCTACCACTTCGACGCCGGCCCGGCGCAGCACGTCGATCAGGGTCACGCTTTGCAGATCATCGATGCCCTCGGCGAGGGTAATCAGGGCTCTAAAGGTCATGGGCGCTTTCCGCTGGGTGATCTTTAAAGCGTAGTCAGCTTTGCCCTGCCCTGTTCGCGGCAGCCGTTACTTGATGTAAAGCTGGGTCGACATCGTGTTGCGCGGGGCGTTGATCGATGTATTGCTGAAGGTAAAGGTGCCTTCCTGACGGGCCGCCAGATCGAAGGTATACAGCGAGCCGACGGTTTTGCTGCCGGGCGTGCACTCGGTCAGATTGCCGTTATCAAAGGCACACACCGGGCTTCGCGTGCCGTTCACTTCAAAGCCGTCCAGTGCCGCTTGCGGCTGGCTCTGGCCATAGCCGATTTCCAGCACATAAACCTTGATGCCCGGCGCGCTGTGATCGCAGCGGGTCTGCACCTGACCATCGGTAATGTCTTCGAGCCCGCAGGACGCCGACTGAACCTTGATGACTTTCACCTCGCTCAATGGCGGTGCCGACGCCGCGAGTGCCGCCGGTACACCGGCCAGCAGCAAGGCCATCAGTCCAGCGGTCTTCATCCAACCCTTGCTCATGCGATCCATCCCCGAAAAAACAGCGCGCAGTATGGCGTACTTGGCCGTGGTGCAAAACTTCGCCGACGATCGATACCAACATCCGCCATATTCCTCACGCTGCTGGTATGATGCGCGGCTTTTTCCGGCCCACCACAATTTTCCAGGCGCTTGCGACGGTCTGTGCTTTGCTGTTGAGGTCGATACATTCACGGCGCCACGCGCGCCCCGGGGAGCAGACATGCTGGAAAGGCTGTTTCAACTCAAGGCACACAACACCAACGTGCGGACCGAGATTCTGGCGGGCGTCACGACCTTCCTGGCCATGGCCTACATTCTGTTCGTCAACCCGAGCATCCTCGGCGAGACCGGCATGGACAAGGGCGCGGTGTTCGTCGCCACGTGTCTGGCAGCCGCCATCGGCTCCACGGTCATGGGTCTGATCGCCAACTACCCGATCGCCCTCGCACCCGGCATGGGCCTGAACGCCTTCTTTACCTACACCGTCGTGCTGCACATGGGCCACACCTGGCAGGTAGCGCTGGGCGCGGTGTTCATTTCGGCCGTGTGCTTCTTCCTGCTGTCGATCTTCCGCATCCGTGAATGGATCATCAACAGCATTCCGCTGCCGCTGCGTTCGGCGATTGCTGCCGGTATCGGTCTGTTCCTGGCACTGATCGCTCTGCACAACGCCGGTATCGTGGTCAGCAACCCGGCGACCATGGTTGGTCTCGGTGATCTGAAGCAACCGGCACCGATCCTGGCGACTCTCGGTTTCGCCCTGATCGTTGCCCTTGAAGCCCTGAAAGTGCGCGGCGCGGTGCTGATCGGCATCCTCGCAGTGACCATTGTCTCGATCGTGATGGGCTTCACCCCGTTCGGCGGCGTGACGTCGATGCCACCTTCGCTGGCCCCGACCTTCCTGCAACTGGACATCAAAGGCGCGCTGGACATCGGGCTGGTCAGCGTGATCTTCGCCTTCCTGTTCGTCGACCTGTTCGACAACTCCGGCACCCTGATCGGCGTCGCCAAGCGCGCCGGCCTGATGGGCAAGGACGGCCACATGCCGAAAATGGGCCGTGCGCTGATCGCCGACAGCACCGCGGCCATGGCCGGTTCGCTGCTGGGCACATCGACTACCACCAGCTACATCGAATCCGCTGCGGGCGTCAGTGCCGGGGGCCGCACCGGCCTGACCGCCGTCGTCGTTGCGATTCTGTTCCTGCTGGCGTTGTTCTTCTCGCCACTGGCATCGAGTGTTCCGGCCTTCGCTACCGCGCCGGCACTGCTGTTCGTCGCCGTACTGATGACTTCGGGCCTGTCGGAAATAGACTGGGAAGACATCACTGTCGCCGCGCCGGTCGTGGTCACCGCCCTGGCGATGCCATTCACCTATTCCATCGCCAACGGCATCGCCTTCGGCTTCATCGCCTGGACAGCGATCAAACTGCTGTCCGGCCGCGCCCGTGAGCTGAACCCGGCGCTGGTGATCCTGTCGATTCTGTTCGTGATCAAGCTGGGTTGGTTCAACGCATGACTTTTGATTCCCAGGCCTACGCCGCACAACTCGAAGACAAGGTCACGCGCCTGCGTGACCTGCTGGCCCCGTTCGATGCACCGGAGCCAACGGTGTTCGACTCGCCGCTGCAGAACTTCCGCCTGCGCGCTGAATTCCGCCTGTGGCGCGAGGCCGGTGAACGGCATTACGCGATGTTCTCCCAGGACGACAAACGCACGCCGATCCTGATCGAAGAGTTCCCGATCGCCAGCCTGCGCATCAACCAGCTGATGCCGCAATTGAAAGCGGCCTGGCAAGCCAGCGCGGCGCTGAGCCACAAGCTGTTTCAGGTGGAGTTTCTGACCACCCTGGCCGGCGACGCGATGATCACCCTGTGCTATCACCGTCCGCTGGATGAGCACTGGCACGCGGCGGCCACCCAGCTGTCGGCGGATCTGGGCGTCAGCATAATTGGCCGCTCCAAGGGCAAACGCGAAGTGCTCGGCCTCGATTACGTGGTCGAGAAGCTCGACGTCGGCGGCCGCACGTTCAGCTATCGTCAGCCGGAAGGCGCGTTCACCCAGCCCAACGGCACCGTGAACCAGAAGATGCTCAACTGGGCATACGAAGCACTGGGCGATCGCAGCGACGATCTGCTGGAGCTGTACTGCGGCAACGGCAACTTCACCCTGCCACTGGCAACCCGCGTGCGCAAAGTGCTGGCCACCGAAATCAGCAAGACCTCAGTCAATGCCGCACTGAGCAACCTGGCCGAAAACGCTGTGGATAACGTCACCCTGGTACGTCTGTCCGCCGAAGAGCTGACCGAAGCCCTGAACGAAGTTCGCCCGTTCCGCCGCCTGCACGGCATCGACCTGAAAAGCTACGAATTCGGCAGCGTGTTCGTCGACCCGCCACGGGCCGGCATGGACCCGGACACCTGCGAGCTGACCCGTCGCTTCGACAATATCCTGTACATCTCCTGCAACCCGGAGACTCTGGCGGCCAACATCGCCCAACTGCACGACACGCACCGCATCACCCGCTGTGCGTTGTTCGACCAGTTCCCGTGGACCCACCACATGGAATCCGGCGTGTTGCTGACTCGCCGTTGACGGCAGATGCCAGAGACAAGAAAGCCGTCCTGACCGACGGCTTTTTTGTGCCTGTTCATGACGCAGGATCAATCTTGCGCGGGCGCCCACCCTTCCTGCCGTTGGCCCGGGCAGCTTCAGCTTTCGCAGTGCTGCTCTGGCGACCGTTGCGCGAAGCGATCACCGAGGCGGCCATGGCCATCAAGGGCTGACTGGCCGAGATCATGCCGGCGATGGAAACCTGCAGGTCCTTGCCGTCGTGGCAGAGCGCGGTGCCGGCAAAGCCGACGTTCAACCCGTTGAAGTCTTCAGGTTCGAAATCATCGAACTCCCGGTAGAGATTCACCGGCAGCAATACGCCGCTGTCGTCCTCGAAGTGAATCACCAGGCATGGTTTCTGAAAGGCCACCGACACGGCTTGCAAGCTGCTGCGGCGACGCAGCCCTCCCCGCTCAACAGCTTCATCGAGGCGCTTTTCCGTTACCGGTCGATCAGCATGCAAACCGGCTTTTACTGTTTTCATAGTTCGATCTCCACACCTTCCTGAGCACCAACCAGGGCCAGCAGGGTTTTGTTTTCTTCCGGTTCGTAATATGCCGATCCGATTCTGAAGGTCGCTCCGGTGACTTCGCGCATGACCGCCACTTCGTTCGAGTCCCCGTCCCACCATTGGTTATCGAGACAGGCAGTCTGCAGACGAGTCCACCAAATTCGACGGGCCCGCCGCAGATGAACAGTTTCACGCAGCGATTGGCGCAGCCCCTCAAGCACTGCAATCGGTGGCCGACGCGACAGGGGCACCACATCCCATAACTCCACGCCGTTGTGCCAGAAGCTGAATTTGAAACGGGCACTCCATGCACCTGAATCTACGTGCGCATGGGGCGGACAATGTTCGTCTCGCAACATGATCACCACCGACAATCCCTTGTAACTGCACACTTTCATGCTAACCCATCCGTTAGGTTAAAGAGTTTCGAAAACTGCCATTCCCTGACAATTCCGACCATCGGCATTGCTGCCTTCAATGGTCATTACGTTTTCGAGCCTAGTGCGGGATTCAGGAAAGCCCTGGGCAACATGGTAAGCAGTTCTTTCGCAGCGCCCGCGCATTTGCTACATACGAAGACTCATTCCCCGGTGTACTCAATCATGCAGCGACACTTTGACGATCTTCAGCTGGGCAGCATCGAGTTGTTTTGCCTGGCTGCCGAGTGCGGCAGCTTCACCGGCGCGGCGCAGGCGGCTTCGGTAACGCCGGCAGCGGTGAGCCGCTCGGTGTCACGCATGGAGGAACGCCTGGGTGTACGCCTGTTTGCACGCACCACCCGCAGCGTGAAACTGACCGACAGCGGCCGACGTTACTACGAAGAATGCAGCCAGGCGCTGGCGCAACTGGTCGAGGCGCAACGGGAAGTCATGGGCCAGCAGCAGGAACCGTCCGGCACCTTGCGTATCAGTATTCCCACGACTTACGCCCATCATCGGATCCTGCCGCTACTGCCCGCGTTTCGTGCGCGCTTCCCACAGGTGAAGGTCGACATGCACATCAGCAATCGCAACATCGACTTCGTCGGCGAGGGCTACGACATGGCGATCCGCGTGCGAGCGATTCCCGATTCCGGCCTGATCGCCCGGCATCTGGAAGATGCGGCGCTGGTGATGGTCGCCAGCCCCGACTACCTCAAACGCGCCGGCACGCCGCAGACCCTCGAAGACCTCGAACAGCACGAATGCATTCAATACGAACTGCCCAGCAGCGGGCGGCGGATCACCTGGCTGTTTTACGATGAAGAGACACCACGGGAAATCCTCGCCGAGGGCAATTTCTGCTGCTCCGATGACGTGCTAGGTGGCGTGACCCTGGCCAAACATGGCGCCGGGTTGTTCCAGACCTATCGCTTCATTGTCGAAAAGGAACTGGCCGACGGCTCGCTGGTGGAAGTGCTCAAACCCTACAGCGGACGCTCGCGACCGTTCACGTTGCTGTACCCGCAAAATCGCCACATGCCTTTGCGTGTCAGGGCTTTCATCGATTTTCTGGTCGAGCAGTTGCCGCAGTGAATTGCACCAGTGTTCGATCACCGCACACAAAACCAGGCCGTCGATGCAGAGCAATTGATTAAAGTAACCATCTAGTACAATTTAACTCCACAAGCCGAAACCCTCGGCCCAAGCCAAAAACAATAAGTGGAGTTTGCCCCCATGCCCCCTATCGTTCTGGTGCTCAACGGCCCGAACCTGAACCTGCTCGGCACCCGTGAACCGGCCACGTACGGTCACGAAACCCTGGCCGACATCTCTGCCCTGTGCGGGCGCGCCGCCGAAGAATTCGGCCTGGCCGTGGAGTTTCGCCAGACCAACCACGAAGGCGAACTGCTCGACTGGATTCACGGCGCCCGCCAGCGTTGCGCCGGCATCGTGATCAATCCGGCTGCCTGGACGCACACCTCGGTAGCGATCCGCGACGCCCTGGTCGCCAGCGAATTGCCGGTGATCGAAGTCCACCTGTCCAACGTCCACGCCCGCGAGCCGTTCCGTCACCACTCGTTCGTCTCGGCCATCGCCACGGCCGTGATGTGCGGCTTCGGCAGCCACGGTTATCGCCTGGCCCTGGAACATTTCCACCAGCGGTTGAAGGGGTGATCCGCATGAACCACAACAACGTGATACTCGCCGGGCTGATCGGCGCCGGCATCCAGGCTTCCCGTACTCCGGCGCTGCATGAACATGAAGGCGACGAACAGGGACTGCGTTACCTGTACCGGCTGATCGATCTCGATCAACTGCAACTGGACAGCAGCGCCCTGCCCGACCTGCTGCTGGCCGCCGAGCGAATGAACTACACCGGCCTGAACATCACCTTTCCGTGCAAGCAGGCAATTATTCCGCTGCTCGATGAGCTCTCACCCGAAGCCCGGGGCATCGGCGCCGTGAACACGGTGGTGCTGAAGGACGGCAAACGCGTCGGCCACAACACCGATTGTCTGGGTTTCGCCGAAGGATTTCGTCGCGGGCTGCCAGACGTTGCCCGCGAACGTGTGGTCCAGATGGGCGCCGGTGGTGCAGGCGCGGCGGTGGCCCACGCCTTATTGAGCGAAGGCGTACAGCAACTGAGCATTTTTGATGTGGATGTCGAACGGGCCGAGAGCCTGGCGAACAACCTCAATCAACATTTCGATGCGGGCCGGGCCGTGGCCGGACACGATCTGTCGAGCGCGTTGAGTCATGCCGATGGCCTGGTGAACACCACGCCGATGGGCATGGCCAAATTGCCGGGCATGCCCGTGCCGGCCGCATTGCTGCGTCCAGAATTGTGGGTGGCGGAGATCGTGTATTTCCCGCTGGAAACCGAACTGCTGCGCAACGCCCGCGCCCTGGGTTGCCGAACCCTGGATGGCGGCAATATGGCGGTGTTTCAGGCAGTGAAGGCGTTTGAGCTGTTCAGCGGCAAAGTGCCGGATGCGCAGCGAATGCTCGCGCATTTTCAAAGCATGAACGGATAAACCCTGAGGGGGCGACGCCCCCTCGACTTCGGTCACGCCTGCAAGTAACGCAGCACCGACTCGCAAATCATCTCGCGATGACGCTGCTTGATGGTTTCATCCGGCAGGTCGATCTGAAAGATCTCACCGAACGTGTGGCGGTTGGATACGCGATAGAAACAGAACGAACTGATCAGCAGATGCACGTCCAGCGCGTCGAGCCCGGCACGGAACACACCTTCAGCGGCACCGCGCGCCAGGATCTCGCCCAGCGAATCGAGGATCGTGTTGTTCATCGCCTTGATCGCGTCGGAACGCTTCACGTACTCGGCGTTATGTATGTTTTCGATGCAGACGATGCGCACGAAATCGACGTTGCGGTCGTGGTGATCGAAGGTGAACTCCACCAGACGGCGGATCGCCTCCACCGGAGGCAGTTCGGCCAGGTGCAAACGGTTTTCGGTGCTGCGGATATCGCCGTAGAGCTTTTCCAGAACCTCGACGTACAACTGCTCCTTGCTGCCGAAGTAGTAATAGATCATGCGCTTGGAGGTGTGAATGCGCTCGGCGATCGCGTCGACACGAGCACCGGACAGACCCTGCTGGACGAACTCGACGATCGCCTCCTGCAGGATATTCTCGCGGGTCTTTTCCGGGTTGTTCTTGCGACTCTTGCGCGGCTCAACCGCGGGTAGAACGGGGGCTGCGGAAAGTTCTGAAGTCATTGTCATTGCGGGCTCACGGCCATCACTGCACAGGCTGGCGATTATGGGCCGCGCGGCACAGTGAAGGAAGCCGCGCGGCCCGTGTTTAATCCCGCGTTTACGAATTTCCTACAACTTCGCCTGGCGAACGGCACCACTGCGTGCTTTGGCCATCGCAGCCAGCCGCACCGCGACGTTGGCCGCGCCATAACCGGCATAACCGTTCTTGCGCTGGATGATCTCGAAGAAGAAACGCCCCTCGAACGGCTCGGTGTAGACGTGGAACAACTCGCCACCTTGTGCATCGCGGTCGTACAGCACGTTGTAGTACGCCAGCTCGCTGAGGAATTCGTCGTCGAAATCGAAGCGCGCCGCGAGGTCATCGTAGTAGTTGAGCGGGATATCCAGCAGCGGCACGCCCGCTTCTTTCGCCCGGCTGACCTCGGCGAAGATATCGTCACAATCGAAGGCAATGTGATGCACCCCGGAACCGCGATAACTCGACAGCGCGTGTGAGATCGCGGTGTTGCGGTTCTCGGAAATGTTCAGCGGCAGACGGATCGAACTGTCGCGACTACGCAGCGCGCGACTCTTCACCAGACCGTACGGATCCGGCAGCACCACCTCGTCATCGGCCTCGAAATCCAGCAGGCTCTTGTAGAACAGCACCCAGCTGTCGAGGCTGTCTGCCGGCAGCGCCATGGCCATGTGATCGATGCGTTTGAGACCGCCGCGAGCCACAGCATCCGGCAGAAGATTGAAATCGGTGCCGTAGACATCCGCCTCTTCATCCACCAGATAAATCAGACTGCCATCCGGCGCCCGCACCGCTGCCAACTCCAGTTCATTGGGGCCGACCAGCCCGCGATACGGCTGACCTTTATAGGCGACGGCACGGGCCAGCGCACTGGCACTGTCCTTGACCCGTACGGCAGTGGCGCACAGCGACGGGCCGTGGGCTTCGAAAAAGCTGTGGCCGAACGAATAGGGTTCAGAGTTGAGGATCAGGTTGATATCGCCCTGACGCAACAGGCTGACGCTCTTGGAGCGATGCTGGCCGGCCTTGACGAAACCCAGCCGTTCCAGCCAGTTCGACAGCTTGGCGCCCAGGCTTTCATCCACGGCGAACTCAAGAAACTCGATGCCGTTGTATTCGCTGGCCTTCGGCGTTTCGAAGAGGATGTCGCGGTTATCCACAGGGCGGATTTCCTGCTCCAGACGCTGGCGGGTTTTCTCCTCCAGGTACAGCAGCGAACGCAGACCGTCGGCCGCATTGGCCCGAGGCGGTGCGGCGCGGAAGCCGTCATTGAAGATTTCCAGCGACAGCGGTCCGGTGTAGCCGCTCTGGATAATCGGCGCGAGGAAGCCCGGCAGATCGAATTCGCCCTGCCCCGGGAAGCAGCGGAAATGCCGGCTCCACTCCAGCACATCCATCGCCAGGATCGGCGCGTCAGCCATCTGCACGAAGAAGATCTTGTCGCCGGGAATCTCGGCAATCGCCCGTGGATCGCCCTTGAGCGACAGGGTGTGGAAGCTGTCGAGCAACACGCCGAGGGCCGGGTGATCGGCCTGACGCACGATGTCCCAGACCTGTTGATACGTGTTCACATGGCGGCCCCAGGCCAGCGCTTCATAACCGATGCGCAAGCCACGGGCGCCGGCGCGCTCAGCCAGCAGGCGCAGGTCATCAATCAGGATCTGCTGGTCGCCGACACTGTCTGGCGAGGCATTGCTGCAGACCAGCACCAGGTCGGTGCCCAGTTCCTGCATCAGGTCAAACTTGCGCTCGGCCCGCTCCAGGTTGCGCTCCAGACGATCGCGGCGGCAGCCTTCGAAATCGCGGAACGGCTGGAACAGGGTGATGGCAATCCCGAGGTCGGCGCACATCTGCCTGATTTCCCGGGGACTGCCGTCGTAATACAGAAGGTCGTTCTCGAAAATCTCCACCCCGTCGAACCCGGCGGCGGCAATGGCTTCGAGCTTTTCCGGCAGGGTTCCGCTCAAGGAAACGGTGGCAATGGATCGCTGCATGATTCAACTCCCGGTGGAGACGTCGGCTACGGGGATTGCGCCGCTTTTATAAGATGAGCGAATTATTGGTCCCGGTTTTTCATTGAGCAATTTAAACTGTACTACCCGGTTAGTTTTGCGTGCGATTATCGAACACAATGCCGGTTTGGCGAATTGACGATTTTTCGTCCACTGCCCAACATCCCTTTCACCTTGAGTCCGGAACTGAACCACCGGTCGCAGCGTGCACAAAAAAAGCACACCAAATAACAAATCCAAAAACGGGTGGAACACATGATTCCTTCACAGACTTCCCGCATGGCTCCGGCCATGAGCACTGCCACGGGTGGCATCGGCGACAAGATCCGCGGCGCCATGGCCGTCGGCAAGACCCGTTGGGGCATGCTGGCGCTGGTGTTTTTCGCCACCACCCTCAATTACATCGACCGCGCCGCCCTCGGCGTCATGCAGCCAATCCTCGCCAAGGAAATGAGCTGGACGGCGATGGACTACGCCAACATCAACTTCTGGTTTCAGGTCGGCTACGCGATCGGTTTCGTGCTGCAAGGGCGGCTGATCGACCGGGTCGGCGTCAAACGCGTGTTCTTCTGCGCGGTGCTGCTCTGGAGCCTGGCCACCGGCGCCCACGGTCTGGCGACCTCGGCGGTGGGCTTCATGGTCTGCCGATTCATCCTCGGCCTGACTGAAGCGGCCAACTACCCGGCCTGCGTGAAGACCACGCGCCTGTGGTTCCCGGCCGGCGAGCGCGCCGTGGCCACCGGCATCTTCAACGCTGGCACCAACGTCGGCGCGATGTTCACCCCGATGCTGCTGCCGTTGATTCTTCACGTATGGGGCTGGCAAGCCGCGTTCCTGTGCATGTCGGCACTGGGCGGGATCTGGCTGCTGTTCTGGGGTCTTAAGTATTTCAACCCGGAAGATCACCCCAGCGTCAAACAGTCGGAACTGGACTACATCCAGAAAGAAGTCGAACCGGAGCAGGCCCGCGTACCGTTCTCGAAAATCCTGCGGATGCGCGGCACCTGGGCCTTCGCCCTTGCCTACTCGCTGACTGCGCCGGTGTTCTGGTTCTACCTGTACTGGCTGCCGCCGTTTCTCAATCAGCAATACAACCTGGGCATCAACGTTACCCAGATGGGCATTCCGCTGATCATCATCTACGTCACCGCCGACTTCGGCAGCGTGGGCGGCGGGATTCTGTCTTCGTTCCTGATCGGTCGCGGCATGAACTCGATCAAGGCGCGGCTGCTGTCGATGTTCCTGTTCGCCTGCTGCATCATCGGCGTGGTCATGGCCGCCGGCTCCGCCAACCTGTGGATCGCCGTCGCCGCCATCTCCCTGGCCATCGGCGCGCACCAGGCCTGGACCGCCAACATCTGGAGCCTGGTGATGGACTACACGCCCAAGCACATGATGAGCACGGTGTTCGGTTTCGGCGGCATGTGCGCAGCGATCGGCGGGATGTTCATGACCCAGATCGTCGGCCACATCCTGACCGTCACCAACAACAACTACACCGTGCTGTTCACCCTGATTCCGGCGATGTACTTCATCGCACTGACCTGGATGTACTTCATGGCACCGCGCAAGATTCCTACCATCACCGAATAACCTTCCTGCACCGACCGGCCTGATTTCAGGCCGGTCACGTCTTCAGCGCCGGCTCTGCTGCCACGCTGCCGCCAGTCCGCTGCAACAGATCACCGCAATCCCGATCACTGTCATCAGGGTCGGCGTGTGAGCAAACAGCAACCAGCCCAGCAACCCTGCAAACACAATCTGGCAATAACCGAACGGCGCCAGCAACGCCGGTGCGGCATGGCGGAATGCCTGGGTCAGAAACAGGTGCGCGGTCATCCCGCAACTGCCCAGCGCCAGCATCAACAACGCATGTCCCAAACTGGGCACCTGCCAGAAGAACGGCACCAGCGCACTCATCACCAGCGTGTTGCACAACCCGGCGAAAAAATTGCTGGTGGTCGGGCTGTCGACCTCGCTGAGCTTGCGGGTCAGCAACTGATAGAAGCAGAAAAACAGCGCCGAACAGAACGGCAAGAGAATCGCCGGGGTGAACAGGTCACCGCCCGGATGGACGATGATCAGCACACCGATGAACCCGCACACCACCGCGATCCACTGACCGCGCGTCACCCGCTCCTTGAGCAACGGCACCGACAACGCCGTCACCAGCACCGGCGCAAGAAAGTTGACCGCCGTGGCCTCGGCCAGCGGGATGTACAGCAACGCAGTGGTGAAAAACAGGCTGGTGCCCAACAGGCACAACGCCCGCGCCAACTGCCACAACGGACGCTTGGTGCGCAGCACGCGCAACCCGGACTGCGGCAGGAAAATCCCCGCCATCAGCAGCGTGTGCACCAGATACCGCGCCCACACCACCATCACGATCGGATAAAAACCCGAGAGGTATTTCGACAGCGCGTCGTGACTGGAGAACAGGAAGGTTGCCACGACAATCAGCAAGATCCCCTTGAAGGGTTGGTTGACGCCGGAAAGCGGAGTGCTGACGGTCATGGGCTCTCTCTGAATGAAAAATAAACGGTGACGAGGACGCGTGCGCCTCGCCCCTTGAAGCAGACTTAAAGCCGGGCCAACAATTCCCGTGTCCGGTCGATCGCCATTTGCGCCCGCTGCAATCCACTCACGCCCTGCTCCAGCAATTTGACCGTGGGAATTTCCAGACTCAGGGGAAGGTTAGCCGGAAGGCAGCGCAATAAGCCGCTCAAGTCACAATCCCCCTCGCCAGGAAACCGTCGTTCATTGCGGGCCTGACGCAAGATCTCGGCCATGTCCGTCGGCCTCGGCCCGGCAACATCGCACAACTGTGCGTAGCGCAGCCGTGAGGACGGCACACCGGTCAGATCTTCCAGCCGCGATCCGGAACGGTCGAAGTGAAACGCATCGACCAGCACCGCACCGTTTTCGCGCCCGGCGTTGTCGACGATGCGCAACGCCTGCTCAAGATTGCGTGCATCGGTCCACGGCATGAACTCCAGATGCGGATGCAAACCGTAGGGCGCCGCCCGATCGCAGAGTGCCGCAAAATTATCGGTGAGCCGCTGCTCGTCAGGATCGTTTCCGGCGACCAGCAATTCACTGGCACCGAACTCCGCGCCGACGCTGAGCAGTGGCTCGAAATCCGCCACCACCGTGTGCGGTTTCAGACGCAGGATTTCCACGTCGAGCACGCCGATTCCGGTGTCACGCAAACGCGCCAGTGTCTGACGCCGCAAATCGCCATCGGCTACCAACGGAAAGTGATATTCCTCGGCCGTCGCCGGCTCCAGACGCAAGCCGACATGGCTGTATCCGGCACGGGCGGCGACCTCGACCATCTCGGGTGGCGACAACTCCAGCACGGTCAGGCTGGCCAGGGACAGAATTCGTTCGCTCATGTTCAGGCCTCGATCTGCGCAGGTTCGGTGGCGCGACCGCTGGCCGCTGCTCCACGGATAGCCTCGACCAGCGCCAGCGTGCGGGCGGCGTCGGCGGCACTCACCAGCGGTTCGACTTCCCGGCGTGCGACGCGGACGAAATGCTGCAATTGCAACCGCAGGGCTTCATCAGGCGTGAACGGTTCATCGACCGCCAGCAACAGCTCGTGCCAACCGGCGTCCACCTGATCGGGGTGGTAATGCCAGCGCTTGAGTTGCGGAATGCTCAAGGCCCCGGCCGTTCCCGCCAGCAAGTAACAAGGCTGTTCGGCATGGCACGGATAGACCGGATTCTCCCCGGAGTTCAACTCCCAGCTCCACGGCGCCGCCACCGCATCGGAACCGGTCAGGGTGCCCAGCGTTCCGCCATCGAACTGCAGCAGGATTGCCGCGCTGTCTTCATTGGTAAAACCGCGCACCGAACGGTCGGTGATTGCCTGCACCGAACGTACTTCTCCGCACAGATGACGCAGCAGATCGAGGTCGTGAATCAGATTGGTCAGCAGCAGTCCGGCACCGGCTTCGCGCCGCCACGCGGTTTCAAAATAGTGGTCGGGTTTGCGCAACTGGAACAACGCAGTCACCAGCGTCAGCCGCCCCAATGCTCCGCCCTTGACCAGTTCATGGGCCCGCACGATCAACGGATTGTGCCGCCGATGATGACCAACCAACACCGGCACGCCGCTACGCTTCACCGCTGCCACCAGCTCCCGCGCCTCATCCAGATGCACACCCACCGGTTTTTCCAGCAACACCGGAACACCAGCGGCCAGGCAATCCAGTGCGGTGCTGACGTGCTGATTATTCGGATTGGCGACGATGACTGCGTCTGGCCGGTTCTGTTCCAGCATCTGACGGTGATCGGCGAAATGCGCCACACCCCACTCCGCCGCCAGGGCCGGTGCCTGAAGGCCGGGATCGGCCACGGCGCATAACGTGGCCTCAGTGAGATGTTTCAGGTGCCGGTAATGTTGCTGGCCCATGCTACCGGCGCCGATCAAGGCGATGCGAAGGGGCGGGTTCAAGGTGCGATCCTCTTGTGATTGTTGTGGGAAAACTCACTCAACCAACAATTTAGAACCCGGTTCCAGATTCTCACACCCATCCGACTGAAAAGTGGGCGAACAGCGCACAGTTTTGCTTAAACGAACAACTCCGAGGCCAGGCTCGCCGCCGACAGCTCCGCGGTAAACGTAAGCAGCAACGGCGCCAGTTCATGCAATCGCGCCGCCGGCATCCGGGCGCTTGGGCCGGCGATGCTGAGCACGCCAATCACCCGGCCATCGGCGGGATGCTTCACCACGGCAGCAATCGCCGAAGTGCCCACCGCCGAACTTTCTTCCACACAGGCATAGCCCTGTTCCCGGGCCACGCGCAGGCGTTCGAGCAGTTCAATATTGGAGCGCGGCGCGTTGGGCCCGATATCCGCCGGCACCTCCGCGCCCTGGCGTTCGACCAGCGACAACGCCTCGGCGTCACTCATGCACGCCAGCCACGCATGGCCCGATGCGGTGTAGAACAGCGGCGCATCGCGGCCCATATCCGGGTCGTAACGCAGGCCGGTGCGGGCGCCCTGGGCTTTGGCGATCCAGGTCTGGCGTTCGCCGTCGATCACGCCCAGACGCACCAGCTCACCGGTTTCCTGGGCCAGCCGATCGAGCACCGGCTGCACGATATCGGCACCGCTGCTCGACAGGTACTGAAAGCCCATCGCAACCAGTTTGGTCGACAG
Organism: Pseudomonas sp. G7(2022); assembly: GCF_052660475.1. Classification (NCBI taxonomy): domain Bacteria; kingdom Pseudomonadati; phylum Pseudomonadota; class Gammaproteobacteria; order Pseudomonadales; family Pseudomonadaceae; genus Pseudomonas; species Pseudomonas sp. G7(2022). The sequence continues at coordinate 5,459,392 of NZ_CP109659.1, forward strand.
GTGATAACGCAACGTTTCCGGATTCTGCCGCACGTAACCCAGGCGGATCAGCTCGGCGAGCAAGCGGTGCGTCGCGCTCTTTGGAATGTCCAGTTGCTCGGCCAGGGTCTGCATCGGCAGCCCGCGCGGATCACTGGTGAGGCTTTCCAGCACGCTGAAAACCCGTTCGATTTGACTGCCGGCCATGGTGCGCTCTCGGTGAAATTTCGCCGATTCTAGAAGACATCCCGAGGAATGCGAAATCTGGAACCTGACGTCCGATAACCGCCCACTTTGCGCGTCAGTCGGGTTGATCTGCTTCACTCGCACTGGTTATTTTCTGGAACATGATTCTAAAAATAATTGATAGCTGGAGCGTTTCCTGATGCCTGCCCTTCCCGATATCGACTGCGACGTTCTGGTGGTCGGCTCCGGCGCCGCCGGTTTGTCGGCCGCCGTCACCGCCGCCTGGCATGGCTTGAAGGTCATCGTGGTGGAAAAGGATCCGGTGTTCGGCGGCGCCACCGCCTGGTCCGGCGGCTGGGCGTGGGTGCCACGCAATCCGCTGGCCCGGCGCGCCGGGATCGTCGAAGACGTGGAACTGCCGCGCACCTACCTGCGCCACGAACTCGGCAAACACTACGACCCGGCCATGATCGACGCCTTCCTTGAAGCCGGCCCGCGCATGGTGGCGTTCTTCGAACAACACACTGCCCTGCAATTTGCCGACGGCAACACCATCGCCGACATCCACGGCGAAACACCGGGCGCCGGCACCGGCGGACGCTCGGTGATTGCCGCGCCCTATGACGGACGAAAGGTCGGACGCCTGCTCAAACGTCTTCGTACAACCATGCGCGAAACATCGTTCATGGGCATGCCGATCATGGCCGGCGCGGACCTGTCGGCGTTTCTCAATCTGACTCGCTCGCTGTCGGCGGCCTGGCACGTGACCCGGCGTTTCACTCGCCACCTGCTGGACCTGGCGCTGCACGGCCGGGCGATGCAACTGGTCAACGGCGTGGCGCTGGTCGCTCGGCTGGCGAAATCCGCCGAAGACCTAGGCGTACTGCTGTGGGAATCGGCGCCAGTGACTGAACTGCTGCGCGACGAATCACGCATCACCGGCGCTCACGTGCACACCGCGAAAGGCCCGGTCACTGTCCATGCGCGCAAGGGCGTGGTGCTCGCGGCCGGCGGATTTGCCAACGACATCGAGCGGCGCAAGGCCTTGTTCCCGCGCACGCCCACCGGTCACGAACATTGGGCGCTGCCTCCGCTGGCAGTGAATGGCGATGGCCTGCGGATGGGTGAAAACGTCGGAGGCCGGGTCAACACCGATGTGGCCTCGCCCGTGGCGTGGGCGCCGGTCTCGCAGGTGCCACATTCCGACGGCAGCATCGGCCATTTCCCACACATCATCGAACGCGGCAAACCGGGCGTCATCGGCGTGCTGCGCAACGGCCAGCGCTTCGTCAACGAAGCCAACGGCTATTACGACTATGTCAGCGCCATGGTCGCCGCGGCCCCTGAAGGCGAAGAAGTCGCTTCGTGGCTGATCTGCACCCGCGCGTTCCAGCGCCGTTACGGGCTCGGCATGTCTCGGCCGTTTCCGGTTCCGGTGTCAGGTTTTATCCGCAGCGGCTATCTGAAAACCGGCAATACCCTTGAGGAATTGGCCACCGCATGCGGTATCGATCCGAACGGTTTACGCGCCACTCTGCATGACTACAACCACCATGCCCGGCACGGCGAAGACCCGCTGTTCGGTCGCGGCTCGACGCCGTACAACCGCAAACAGGGCGATCCGGCGCGACAGCCCAATCCGTGCGTGGCGCCTATCGAACAGGGCCCGTTCTACGCGGTGAAGGTGCAGCCGGGCTGCTTCGGCACCTTCGCCGGGCTCAAGGTCAACCCGCATGCGCAGGTGCTCGACGCCGAAGACCGGCCTATCCCCGGGCTGTACGCTGCCGGTGGCGACATGGCCAGCATCATGGGCGGGCATTATCCGGCGGGCGGGATCAACCTCGGCCCGGCGCTGACGTTCGGTTACATCGCAGCCCGGCACATGGCGGGCGTCACGGCTTTCGAACAGGAGAACGACCATGCAGCACATCGTTAACAGACAAGGACTGAACCTGCCAAAACTCGGCCTCGGCACCTGGCCGATGCTCGGCGACGAATGCACCCGCGCCGTGGAGCAAGCCCTGGAACTCGGTTACCGCCACATCGACACGGCAGCGGCCTACAACAACGAAGACGCAGTCGGACAGGCCCTGGCGAATACGCCGACACCCCGCGAGCAGATCCACGTCACCACCAAGGTCTGGTGGGACCAGTTGCAACCGGACGCCATGCGTCACTCGCTGGATCGCAGCCTCAAGGCCTTGCGCAGCGAGTACGTCGACCTGTTCATGATCCATTGGCCGACCACCGACTGGGATTTGCCGCGCACCCTCGAAACCCTCGCGTCGTTCAAAGAACAGGGGCTGGCTCGCAACATCGGTGTGGCGAACTTTCCGCTGCCGCTGCTGCGCAAAGTCGTCGAGGAATACGGCATTCCTCTGTCAGCCATCCAGGTCGAGTACCACGTCCTGCTCGGACAAAACGCCCTGCTCGGCTACGCCCGTCAACACGATCTGGCGCTGACGGCCTACACGCCGCTGGCGCGTAACAAGGTCTCGGAGATTCCACAGATTCAGCAGATCGCCGAAAAACACGGCGTGCTGCCGACCCAAATCGCGCTGAAGTGGCTGCTGGATCAGGACAACGTCGCGGCGATTCCCAAGGCCAGCAGCAAAACCAATCAACTGGCCAACCTGGCATCGCTGAAGGTCGAACTGGATGACGACGACCGAGCGCTGATCGCTGCGCTGCCCAAGCGCGAACGTCAGGTCAGCCCGGACTTCGCGCCGGTGTGGGATGCCTTCGACCGCTGACACCTGACTCGGCAAAAGAAAACCGCCGGCGGATTGAATTCCCGGCGCTCATGCTCGTCAATAACAGGCCCGACCTCGTCACCCCGAGGCCGGGCCTTTGTGCATATGTGCGAATAGACGGACGACCGGACTGGCGCCACACTCACACACCAGCAACACTCATCACCACGATCAGACAGAGGATTCCCACATGCTATGGAAAAAAGGCCGACGCAGTGACAACGTCGTCGATGCCCGTGGCGATGACATGGGAGGTGGCGGCGGCATGCGTTTCGGGGGTGGCAAGGGCCTGAGCCTCGGCGCGATTCTGCTGATCGTCGGCATTGGCTGGATCACCGGGCAGGACCCGCTGCAGATTCTCGGCCAATTGACCGGGCAGATGTCCGAGCAACCAGCCCCTTCTTCGCAAACCCGCCAGGCGCCGCCGGCCAACGATGAACAGGCCGAATTCGTGCGCTCGATCCTTGGTGACACCGAAGACACCTGGGGCGCGATCTTCCAGCAGGCCGGCCGCCAATACAAAGACCCGACTCTGGTGCTGTTCAGCAACCGGGTCAATTCAGCCTGTGGCATGGCCACCTCGGCCACCGGCCCGTTCTATTGCCCGGCAGACCAGAAGGTCTATCTGGACATGGCGTTCTTCCAGGAAATGTCCCAACGCTTCAAGGCGGCCGGCGACTTCGCCCAGGCCTACGTGATCGCTCATGAAGTCGGACACCATGTGCAGACGCTTCTCGGCGTCTCGGCGAAAATTCAGGCCGCCCGCCAGCAAGGCCGGCAGATGCAAGGTGACGGCGGTCTGCTGGTGCGTCAGGAACTGCAGGCCGATTGTCTGGCCGGCGTCTGGGCCTACAACGCGCAGAAACGTCTGAACTGGCTGGAACCGGGCGACATCGAAGAAGCCTTGAACGCGGCGAACGCCATCGGTGATGATCGCCTTCAACAACAGGGTCAGGGCCGTGTGGTACCGGACTCGTTTACCCACGGTACGTCGGCGCAAAGGGTGCGCTGGTTCAAAACCGGATTCGCCCAGGGCCAGGTCGGCCAGTGCGATACCTTTGCGGCGAAAAACCTGTAAATGCATAAATGGCTGTTGGCTTTACTGTTGATCGGCGGCACCGCGCAAGCGGCCGGCGTCGACGCAATCAGTCCCGGGCGCCTGCAATTGCAGGCCGGCGAAATGGCGGTGGGCATCGGCCCGGCGCCGGCGAAAATCGAGCGGGTGCTGATCGTCATTCATGGCAAGCTGCGCAACGCCGAAACCTATCGCAAAAGCGGCGAAGCCGCGGCGGAACTGGCCGGGCAAACCGCCAACACCCTGGTGATCGCTCCGCAGTTTCTCAACGAAAGCGATGTTGCTCTCTATTCGTTGCCCGCCAGCGTGTTGCGCTGGAAGGGTAATGAATGGATGGGTGGCGGGTTATCCACAGGGCCGAACCCGCTGAGTTCCTACGCCGCACTGGACGAAATCGTCGGGCGGCTGACTGATCGCAAGCAATTTCCGGACGTGAAGCAGATCGTGATCTTCGGCCACTCCGGCGGCGGTCAGGTGGTGCAGCGCTATGCCCTGCTCGCCCGCGAACAACCGGCGCTCAAGGCTGAAGGCATTCGCTTGCGCTACGTGGTGGCCAATCCGTCGTCCTACGCCTACTTCAATGAGCAACGACCGGTGGCGTTCGATCATGCGCAGTGCCCGGGCTTCAACCGCTGGAAGTACGGTCTGGTGGATCCGCCGATCTACTCGGGTGGGCAAACGCCCGCACAGCTTGAAGGCAGTTACGTCAAACGCGAGGTGATTTATCTGCTGGGCCAGCAGGACACCGACCCGCAACACCCGGCGCTGGACAAGAGCTGTGCCGCCGAAGCACAAGGCGCCTATCGCCTGATGCGCGGAAAAATGTTTTTCAGCTATCTACTGCGCCGGCATCCGGAAGGGGTGAATCAGCGGCTGGTGGAAGTGCCCGGCGTCGGGCATAACGGCGACGGCATGCTGACCTCACCGGAAGGTCAGAAAGCTCTATTCGAGCAGTAAGTTGTGGGGTGGAGGGTCGGGCCTCTTCTCGCGCAAGCCCGCTCCCACATTTGGAATGCATTCCCCTGTGGGAGCGGGCCTGCTCGCGAAAGCGTCCGTGCAGACAACGCAGGTCTCAGACCAAAAGCATCTGCCGCAACTCCACGCAATCCTTCGCGTGCCAGTCGGTCAGCTCCGGCCATGGATTATCCGGCAGGTTCACCAGCACCGTGTGCGTGCCCGCCGCCCGACCGCAATCAAGATCAAACCGGTAATCACCAACCATCACCATCTCGCTCGCCGGCACTTGCCAGGCTTCGGCCAGTTTCAGCAGACCACCCGGATGCGGTTTCGGCGGCGCTTCATCGCGGCCCAGCACATCGTCAACCGCGAAGCAGTCGGCCAGGCCGATGGCCTCCAGCGTCACATGGGCCAGCTCCCGCGCATTGCGGGTCAGGATGCCGAGGCGATAACCCCGAGCGTGCAGGTCGCGCACCAGCGCCACCGCGCCGACCGCCGGGGTCGAGCCGAGCGCCAGATCCCGCTCATGTTCCAGCAGCCACGCGTGTTTCGCCGCCGCTTCTTCGGCAGGCAATGCTGCGAGATGCGTGAGGATGTCGTCCTCCGGCGGGATCGCCAGCGCCACGCGAATCGCCGCGAAGTCATGCACGGCCACGGTCAGGGTGCCGTCCATGTCGAACACCCAGTGCCGCACATCCGCCAGACTCATGCCCAGTCCTTGCGATGACGGATCAGGCCTTCCTGGGTCACCGACGCCACCAGTTGCCCGGCGCGGTTGAACACGCTGCCACGGGAAAAACCACGGGAATTGCCGGCCCACGGGCTGTCCATGGCGTAGAGCAACCAGTCATCGGCGCGCAGGTCGTTGTGGAACCACAAGGCGTGGTCGAGGCTGGCGACCTGCATGTCTTTCTGCCAGACCGATTTGCCGTGGGGCAGCATCGAGGTGGTCAGCAGGCCGAAGTCCGAGGCGTAGGCCAGCAGGTATTTGTGCAGCGCCGGGATGTCGGCCAAAGCGCCGTCGGCGCGGAACCACACGTACTTGATCGGGTCCGCCGGTTGCGGGTTGTACGGGTCTTTTTCGGTGACCGGGCGCACTTCGATCGGTTTCGGGCACAGCAGCTTTTCGCGCATGTGTTCCGGAATCAGGTGCGCGCGTTGCTGGGTCAGTTCCAGCTCCGACGGCAGGTTTTCCGGGCCGACCACTTGCGGCATCTGGCTCTGGTGCTCGAAGCCTTCTTCGTCGTACTGGAACGAAGCGCTGCAGGTGAAAATCGGGTGGCCCTTCTGGATCGCGGTCACGCGGCGGGTGCTGAAACTGCCGCCATCCCGCACGCGGTCAACCGAGTAGACCACCGGCAACTTGGCATCGCCCGGACGCAGGAAATAACCGTGCATCGAATGCACATGACGGGTTTCTTCAACGGTCTGACTGGCCGCCGACAGCGACTGGCCGAGCACCTGGCCGCCGAACAACTGGCGAAAGCCCAGATCCTGACTGCGACCACGGAACAGGTTTTCCTCGATCGGTTCGAGGGTCAGCAGATCCACCAGATCTTCCAACACTTGGCTCATTCAGACTCTCCTCACACAAAGCAATGCCGCGCAGTCTTGGCTGCGGCGACCAATTCAGATTCTGGCGCGAGCCATGATCGCGCCATTGTAAACGTCCGTGTCGGCTTAGCCATGCAAGGTCTGCAGCCATTGCTCCCGGGTGATGCGGTACAGCAGATGTCGACGCAGCGGGTGATCGACCGCCAGTTTCGGGTGATCGAAATCATGGGCTGGGTCGTGATGCATGCCGATGGCCTGCATGACCTTTTCCGACGGCAGATTGCTCTGTGCGGTGAACGCCACAATCTCCTTCAGGGCCAACCGGTCAAAGCCGCAACGCAACGCAGTCCACGCTGCCTCGCTGGCATATCCCAGGCCCCAGTGTTCCTTCGCCAGACGCCAGCCGATTTCCACCGCCGGGGTGAACGGGGCATCGAAACCGACCACACCGAGTCCGGTAAAGCCGATAAACTCACCGGTGTCCTTGCGCTCCAGTGCCCACAGGCCGAAGCCGTGTTCGGCAAAATGGCCGCGCACACGGCCGATCAGCGCCGCGCTTTCCAGCCGGCTCAAAGGCGCAGGAAAATAGCGCATCACCTGCGGATCGGCGCACATCGCCGCAAATGCCGGCAGATCAGCGTCCTGCCACTGACGCATCAGCAGTCGCGCGCTTTCCAGCTCAAGTATCGGCTCCATCGTGCCCCTCCGTTTCCATGCCGCAAGTCTACATCGCTGGTAGTCTTTGCACTCTTTCCTACAGCCTTTATGAATAGTCCGCCATGCCATTGCCGCTGATCTACCACGAAGACTACAGCCCCGAGTTTCCGGCGGATCACCGCTTTCCCATGGACAAGTTCCGCCTGCTGCGCGATCACCTGGTGGACAGCGGCCTGACTCGCGACGAAGACCTGCTGCGCCCTGAACTGTGCCCTGCCGACATCCTCGCCCTGGCCCATGACCGCGGTTATATCGAACGCTACATGAGTGGCGAGTTGTCCCGCGAAGACCAGCGGCGCCTCGGTCTGCCGTGGAACGAAGCTCTGGCCCGACGCACCGTACGGGCGGTCGGCGGCTCGATTCTCGCGGCAGAGAAAGCCCTGGAGCATGGCCTGGCCTGTCACTTGGCCGGCGGTACTCATCACGCCCACTACGACTACCCCGCCGGGTTCTGCATCTTCAATGACCTGGCGATCATCAGTCACTACCTGCTGCAAAGCGGCCGGGTGAACCGGGTGCTGATCTTCGATTGCGACGTGCATCAGGGCGACGGGACTGCACGAATTCTGCACAACACCCCGGAAGCCATCACCGTTTCCCTGCACTGCGAAAAGAACTTTCCTGCACGCAAAGCCGAAAGCGATTGGGACATTCCGCTGCCCAACGGCATGGGCGACGCCGATTACCTGAAAGTCGTCGATGACGCGCTCAACTATCTGCTGCCGCTGTATCAGCCGGATCTGGTGCTGTACGACGCCGGCGTCGACGTGCACAAGGACGACGCCCTCGGCTATCTGCAACTGACCGACGAAGGCGTTGCCGCCCGCGACGAAAGCGTGATGCGCCATTGCCTGGGCCGCGACATCCCGGTGGTCGGCGTGATCGGCGGCGGTTACAGCAAGGATCGCCACGCACTCGCCCGCCGTCACGGGATCCTGCATCACAGTGCGCAGCGCGTCTGGCAGTCATCGGGTTGTCATTGAGTTGTGCTGCGTTACCCACAATGGCTGTGGAACGGCCTGTGGATAACCTGAGCGAAAGGGACTACAGCCCACGCTGAACATGGCTTGCAGCGCACTGGTTGTTTTTTGATCAGCAATTTGAGCCACCACAAGCCTCTGTGGGAGCGAGCCTGCTCGCGATGAGGCCCTCTCATCCGGAATCGATGGCGACTGATCCGCCGCATCGCGAGCAGGCTCGCTCCCACAAGGGATTTGCGCTGTTAGAATGCGCGCCATATTTCGTCAGACCGCAGCGCACGCCATGACCCAGATTCACGCCACCTCTCCCGCTCACGTCGCCATCATCGGCGGTGGCCCCGCCGGCCTGATGGCCGCCGAAGTGCTGAGCCAGGCCGGAGTCCGCGTCGATTTGTACGACGGCATGCCCTCGGTGGGCCGCAAGTTCCTGCTGGCCGGGGTTGGCGGCATGAACATCACCCATTCCGAAGCCTGGCCGGCGTTCCTCTCGCGCTACGCCGAACGCGCCCCGAACATTGCCCCGCTGCTGCGCGCATTCGACGCCGACGCCCTGTGCCGCTGGATTCACGAACTGGGCATCGAAACTTTCATCGGCAGCTCCGGCCGGGTGTTCCCCACCGACATGAAAGCCGCGCCATTGCTGCGCGCCTGGCTCAAGCGCCTGCGCGACAGCGGCGTGGTTATCCACACCCGCCACCGCTGGCTCGGCTGGGATGAAAACGGCGCGCTGCGCATCGACAGCCCGGAAGGCGAGAAAACCCTTACCCCCGACGCCACCCTGCTCGCCCTCGGCGGCGGCAGTTGGTCGCGGCTGGGTTCCGACGGCGCGTGGATGCTGCCGCTGGAGCAACGCGGCGTAGGACTGGCGCCCTTGCAGCCAAGCAATTGCGGCTTCGAGGTGCAAGCCTGGAGCGAACTGATGGTCAGCAAATTCGCCGGCGCGCCGCTGAAAAATATCGCCATCGGTTTGAACGACGACGTTCCGCGTTTGGGCGAATGCGTGATTACCGCGACAGGGATTGAGGGCAGCCTGATCTACGCGCTGTCGGCGCCGATTCGTGAGGCGATCAATGTGCACGGTGCCGCGACCATTCACATCGACCTGCTGCCCGGCCGGCCTGTGGATAAATTGCAGGCGGCGTTGAGCAAACCTCGGGGTTCGCGCTCGATGGCCAAGCATCTGCACAGTCAGGTCGGGATTGACGGGGTGAAAGCGGCGTTGCTGCGTGAACTCACTGATGCTGCGACGTTTGCCGATCCGGCACTGTTGGCTCGGGCGATCAAGGCTTTGCCGCTGACGCTGGTGAAAACTCGCCCGTTGGATGAAGCGATCAGCAGTGCCGGCGGCGTGACGTTCGAAGCGATGGATGAGCGATTGATGCTCAAGGCGTTGCCGGGGGTGTTCTGTGCGGGGGAAATGCTGGATTGGGAAGCGCCGACTGGGGGGTATTTGCTGACGGCGTGTTTTGCCAGTGGCCGGGCGGCCGGAGCTGGAATGCTGGACTGGTTGAAACAGCGTAACTGATCGTTCCCGCATTGCGCGGGAACGACCCTTTCTGACGCTTAAGGCTTACGCTTACGCGGCCCGGTATTGAACACCGGCACTTTACGAACAGGCTTGATCGCCACCTCCGGCGCCGGGGTATCCCCGCTGTCCACCCACTTGCCCAGATTGCGCTTGCCACCGCCGCCACCGGACGCTTTCGGCTTTTTCGGTTTCTTCGGCTTCTTGATCACCTGCCCACTGGCATCGGTGTCCGGCACGCGGTGCTCGGGCACGAAGTCCGGCTCAACCTCACGCTTCAACGTGCTGCGGGTCAGCATTTCAATCGCCGACAACATGTTCACTTCATCAGCGCACACCAGCGAAATCGCCTCACCGGTCGAACCTGCACGACCGGTACGACCGATACGGTGGATGTAATCCTCGGCAACGATCGGCAGATCAAAGTTGACCACCAGTGGCAGGTCTTCGATATCCAGACCACGGGCAGCAACATCGGTGGCCACCAGAATCTGCACTTCGCTCAGCTTGAACCGATCCAGCGCCCGCTGCCGGGTCGCTTGCGGCTTGTCGCCGTGGATGCCGTCGGCGTTCACGCCCAGGCCCTGAAGCTTCTCGACCAGCGCGTCCACACCGTTGCGGGTCTTGGCGAACACCAGCACCTGCTTCCACTTGTTCTTGCGCATCAGGTGCACGAACAGTTCCGGCTTGCGCTTCTTGTCCACCGTCACCACCCACTGCTTGACGGTGTTGGCCGCGACGTTGCGCGGGCTGACTTCGATGCTTTGGGGGTCGTTGAGCATCTGCCCGGCCAGCAGGCGGATGTCATCGGAGAAGGTCGCGGAGAACAGCAGCGTCTGACGTTTCTTCGGCAATGCGCGGTAAATGTTCGCCAGCTCTTCGGAAAAGCCCAGGTCGAGCATGCGGTCGGCTTCGTCCAGCACCAGGGTTTGCAGCTGGTTGAACTTCAGCGCGTTCTGACGGAACAGGTCGAGCAGACGGCCCGGGGTCGCGACCAGCAGATCGACACCACCGCGCAGCTTCATCATTTGCGGGTTGATGCTGACGCCGCCGTACACCGCGTAAGTGCGCAACGGCAGGTTCTCGGCGTACTGGCGCACGGCTTCGTGGACTTGTTCGGCCAGCTCGCGGGTCGGCACCAGAATCAGCGCACGCAGCGAGTTGGCGGTGACTTTCGGCCCTTCCATCGCCAGCAGTTGCAGCAGCGGCAAGGCAAAACCGGCGGTCTTGCCGGTGCCGGTCTGGGCCGCGGCCATCAGGTCGCGACCGGCCAGCACGGCCGGAATGGCTTGCGCCTGCACCGGCGTCGGGGTCTGGTAGCCGAGCTTCTCGAGGGAGCGCAGCAAGGGTTCGATCAGGCCAAGGGTGGCGAAAGTCATGGGAGTACCGTAGGAAAAAATCAGAGCATGTGTGCGATGGCGCGCAGTTTACCCTAATTCGCACGCTGCTCCGTCGCTATGACCTTCGCTGCGGCAGCCGGCTCGCTGACCACCGGCGGCCGCGCCGGACGCCGCCACTGTGGCAGACTGATCAGCACCACCGCGCCGATGATCACCAGCATCGCCAGCGCCTCTTCGATGCCGATGGTCTCGCCGACAAACACGATCCCCAGCAACACCGCCACCGCCGGGTTCACATAGGCGTAACTGGTGGCCGCCGCCGGACGAACGTTTTTCAACAGGTACATGTAGGCGTTGAAGGCGATGATCGAGCCGAAGAAAATCAGGTACGCCAGCGCCAGCCAGCCTTCCAACGGCGGCATGGCTTGCAGGTGTTCACCGCTGGCCGCGCTGCCGATCAACAGCACCACGCCGCCCACCAGCATTTCCACGGCACTGGCCATTGCGCCCTGGGGCAATGGCAGGTGTTTGCTCCACACCGAACCGAACGCCCAACTCGCCGCCGCGAAAATCAGCAGTGCCGCACCCAGCGGACTCGATTGCAGGTTGGAGCCCATGTTGAGCATCGCGATGCCGATAATCCCCATCACCACCCCGGCCCACTCCAGGCGGGTGTTGCGTGCGCCCCAGAAATAACCGCAGAGCAAAGTGAACAGCGGCACCGTCGCCACCGCCAGCGCAGCAACACCCGAGGCCACGCCGCTGTGCTCGGCCAGGGTCACCGCGCCGTTGCCGAAACTGAGCAACAGAATCCCGATGATCCCCGCCGCTTTCCACTGCACCCAGGTCGGCGCCAGTGCCCCGCGCCAGCGCAGAAACGCATACATCAGCGTGCCGGCAATCACGAAGCGCACACCGCCGAGCATCAGCGGCGGCCAGTATTCGACGCCGATGCGGATCACCAGATAGGTCGATCCCCAAATCACGTACAACGCAAAAAACGCAGCGATCAACGGCAAGGAAAAACGGCGCAAGGCAGACATGGGCAGCTCGAAAGTCAGACTCAGAGGATTGGTTATTCTAGAAAGGCCAACCGCTAAAAATAAGTTACAAAACCTGTTTATAGCGCCGGTACACTTTTGAAAACACGGAGATCGACGGCCAAAACCGCGATTTCGAAAGTCTGGCATTTTCAGGAGTCCGACCTTGGACAAATACGACCGCATGCTGCTCGGCGCCCTGCTCGAAAACGGTCGCGCGTCCTACGCCGACCTCGCCCGCAAAGTGAACCTCTCCGCCCCCGCCGTCGCCGAGCGCGTGGCCAAACTTGAGGCGGCCGGAGTAATCACCGGGTATCAGGCGAACATCGACCTGTCGAAAATCGGCTTGCCGATCCAGTGCGTGATCGAATTGCGCCTCCACCAGAACGGCAGTCAAAAGGTCTACGACGAACTGGTGAAAATTCCGCAACTGACCGAGTGCTTTCGAGTGACGGGCGATCCGTGCGTGATCATGAAGGCCGCCGTGGGCTCGATGACCGAGCTGGAAGAGCTGATCAACCGGGTGGCGAAATTCGGGTTCAGCAAGACGTCGATCGTGTTGTCGAGTGCGATAGAGAAGCGGGTGCCGTTGGGGCATATCGAAGGCAATGGCAAACCCTGAGGCAAGCCCGCTCCCACAGGGAAATGTGTTTGCCTGAAAATCAGCGATAGCGCTGCAGGTGTTCGCCGACTTTGGCGGCCGGGACTTTCTGCAATTTGCACAGCAAGTCGTGCGACAGCTCGCGCACGCCGTGCTTGTGCCGCAACTCATCCGCCAAATGCGCCAGCAGGTTCGCCGCCATCTCCGCATCCGCCATCGCCCGGTGCGCCTGACCGGTATGCGGCAGTTGGGCGAAGGTCGTGAGCGTGCCGAGCTTGTGGTTCGGCGCCGCCGGCATCAGGCGACGGGCCAGCAGCAGCGAGCAGGCGAAGTTCTGCAGGCGGGTGCGTTTGATCCGGCCCAGTTCGAAGTCCCAGAACTTCTGGTCGAACGCTGCGTTGTGCGCCAGCAGGGGTGTGCAGCCGACGAATTCGTTGACTTCATTCATCACCTGTTCGGCCGGGGGCGCGGTGCGCAGCATGGCGTTGCTGATGCCGGTGAGTTGCTCGATGAAGGCCGGGATGCGGACGCCGGCGTTCATCAGGCTCTGGTAACGCTCGACGATGCGCCCGTTTTCCAGCATGACCACGGCGATTTCCGTGGCCCGGCAGCTGCTGCTCGGCGAGATGCCGGTGGTTTCAAAGTCGATGACTGCAATGCGTTCCAAACCGGGTTGTACTCCGTCCAAATCAATTCTTGAGCAGGGCTCAATTTTTCAACAGCAACGAGCCTTCAATCGGCACATAACGGCTGGCGGCGCGGATCAGCGAGTTGGCGGTCAGGCCGGGCACGCCGTAGGCCACCGCTTGCACGCCGTGTTTGTTGATGATGCGTTCGAGCAGCATGTCGAAATCGCCGTCACCGGAGGCCAGCACGATTTCGTCGACGTGGTCGGCGGCGTCCATGATGTCGAGGGTGATGCCCACGTCCCAGTCGCCCTTGGCCGAGCCGTCGCTGCGCTGGATGTAGGGTTTGAGTTTCACGGTGAAACCGAGGTTGCGCAGGATCTGCTGGAACTGCTGCTGTTTGCTGTCGCCCCGGTCGATCGCGTAGGCGTAGGCCTCGACAATCTGCCCGTGCTGGCTGACATCCGCCCACAGCGCCGCGTAGTTGAAGTGGCAACCATAGGCCTGGCGGACGGTGTAGTAGAGGTTCTGCACATCGGCGAACACTGCGATTTTTTTCACCGGAGTTCCTGTGAGCGCTGACGCGCATGAGCCGGATCAGGCACCAGGCCCGAAAAAGGCGCTCAGTATGCCAGCCCGAAGGAAGGTTCCGCGAATAATCGGCCCGGGGCGCTCAGGCGCCCCGGACGAATGGTGAGTCAGACGAAGGAATCGTCGTCATCGAAGAACGATGAGTTGTCATCGCTGTAGTCGGTGTCGGTGAAGCCACCCTGATTGTTGCCGAAGGAATCGTTGTTGGCCATGCGCTGGTCATCGCCCCAACCGTTATTACCTTGGTCGGCCACTTGCGCAGGCTCTTCCTTGATCACTTCGACGATTTCTTCCGGCTGCTGGTTGTGATGGAACAGGCTGCTGATGCCTTGTGCCAGCATCACGCCACCCGCCACGCCGGCAGCGGTTTTCAGGGCGCCGCCGAGGAAGCTGCTGCCCGCGGCCGGTGCCGCTTGTTGCTGGCCATAACCCGGTGGTGGCGCGCCGAAGTTCTGTTGTGGCGCGGGTGCACCGAAGTTCTGCTGCGGAGCCGGTTCACGCCAACCGCCAGTGGACGCCGGGGCGCTCTGGGTCGGTGCCGGGCGTGAGCTGCTGCCGCCGAAGATGCTCGACAGGAAACCGCCGCCGCTCGGCGCCGGGGCTGCACTTTGCGCCTTGGCCGATTGCAGTTCGGCCTGCAGTTGCTGAACCTGTTGAGTCAATTGTTTGTTCTGTTCGTCGAGGCTCTTGATCGCGGCCTCCTGCACCAGAATCGCCTGGGTCATGAAATAGCCTGCGGCCGGCTGGCGCGTCAGGTGTTCCTTGATCCGCGCCTCGGCCAGGGCGTCGCGCGGGGCTGCCTCCGTTTCGGCCTGTTGCAGCCGGGAAAACAGTCCATCGATCAGGGTTTGCTCTTCGCTGTTCATGGCGACCTCGTAGATTGCCGGGGATAACGTTGCCCTCGTCCACGGTGGAGGAGGCGCACCTACGTAATGGAGGCAGTGACAGAATGTTTCAATGGTCTTTACCGAACGTTTACGTTTGCGCCCTTCAGCACATCATCGGTTAAAGTGAGCCACTGTTTTTGACCTGCGATACCGACTGATGAATGCCTTCGATGTGCTGCGTGACTCTCTGTATTTCTTTAAACGCAATCTGGCCCGGATCGTCCAGCTGTGCCTGCCGCTGGTGATCCTCGAAGCCGCGCTGCAACAGGTGGTCGATCACGCCAGCGACCCGGACGGTTATTCGGCCATCAGCGTGATCGTCGGCCTGCTGGTCTACCCGCTGTACACCGCTGCGCTGATCCTGTTTCTCGACGCCCGCACCCGTGGCGAATCCCCGCAAACCCTCGACTTGCTGGCGATGGCGGCGCGTTTGTGGCCGCGTTTTGCTGTGCTCACCGCACTCAACACGCTGCTGATCCTGCTCGGTCTGTCCTTGTATTTCCTGCCAGGCCTGTGGCTGATGGTCACCCTGGCCTTCGGTGAATACCTGCTGGTGCTGCGCGGCTACGGCCCGTTGCAGGCGATGAAGGAAAGCCTGCGCCTGAGCCGCGGGCATTTCCTGCGGATTCTGGTGTGCATCCTGTGTGTGATGGGGCCGTTGTGGCTGCTCAAGGGTCTGACTCTGCAGGTCTATCCCGATCCGCAGAATCCTTTGATCGCGGTACTGATCGACAGTGGTCACAGCTTCCTGCAGCTGTTCACCAGCGTGGTGCTGTTCCGCCTGTTCATGCTGATCAGCGAATTGCCCGACAAACGTGACGGAAGGGTCTGACCGCTCTGAGCTTGGGCTGAGCGACGGGTCTCGGGTATGCTCGGGACCACTTCCGTATCGCTATAAGCCGAGCCATGACCCGTCTACTGCGCTACATCCTGCTCTTCGTGCTGCTGGCCGTCGCCCTGATCGGCGTGATGATTTTCAGCCTGACCTGGCGCCCCGACGCCCGGGAGACCCTGCCGGTCAGTTGCATCGGGCAACCGCCAACACTGGTGCCCGGCCAGGCGCTGAAGGTCATGACCTGGAACGTGCAATACCTGGCCGGCAAGCGTTATGTGTTCTGGAACGACCTGGCCCACGGCGATGATGAGGCCCCGACTCAGGAAGACATGGCGTTCAGCCTTGACGAAGTGGCCCGGGTGATCCGCGACGAGCAACCCGACGTGGTGTTGATCCAGGAACTGGATGATGGCGCCAAGGCCAGCGACTATCAGAACCAGCTCAAGCTGTTGCAGGAACGCCTCACCGACCTCTACCCGTGCAGCGCCCACGCCTTCGACTGGAAGGCCGATTTCGTCCCGGATCCGCATATCTTCGGCAGCGTCGGCCGGCAACTCGCGACCCTCAGCCGCTACCGCATCGAACACGCCGAGCGCCTGCAACTGCCGGTGCAGCCGTCGAACATCATCAGCCGTCAGTTCCAGCCGAAAAACGCCCTGCTCGCCACCACCCTGCCGCTCAGCGATGGCGGGCAACTGATGGTGTTCAACACGCATCTGGATCGCGCCGTGCAGCCGGACGAAACCTTGCAGGCGCAGGTGACGGCGGTGGCCAAGGTTCTCGACAAACACGAAAGCCAGGGCACGCCGTGGCTGATCGGAGGCGACTTCAACCTGTTGCCGCTCGGCCAGTACCGGCGCCTGCCGGTCGAACAGCGCACGCCCTACTCCGTGGACAGTGCGCTGCACCTGTTGTGGGACAAGTATCCGATGATCCCGACCAACAATGAAGCCAGCGGCATCGACCGCGCCAAATGGCTGACCCATTACCCCAACGACCCCGGCCTCAACGGCCCGGACCGCACGGTCGATTACCTGTTCTACAGCCCGAAGATCAAACGGGTCGAAGCCACGGTGCGTCAGGACGATACGTTGCGCATTTCCGATCATCTACCGGTGATTGCGCGGTTCCTCCTGCCACCCAACTGACTGCTGTACCTGTGGGAGCGAGCCTGCTCGCGATGGCGATCGGTCAGTTGACGATTTGTTGCCTGACACACCGTTATCGCGAGCAGGCTCGCTCCCACACGTTCGGCGGTGGTCTCAGTGAGCCTCTTCGAGATCGTCGTGCAACAGCCCGAAGATCTGCCGCTTCATGTCGATGAACGAGCGCTCCATGACCATGTCCAGCGTGCGTGGGCGCTCGATCGGTACATCGAGAATTTGCTTGATCCGTCCGGGCCGTGCGCCCATCACGTACACCCGATCGCCGAGCAGGATCGCTTCATCGATGTCGTGGGTGACGAACAGCACGGTCTTCTTGCTGTTGCCCCACACCCGTAATAACAGCTGCTGCATTTGCAGGCGGGTCTGGCTGTCGAGGGCGCCGAAGGGTTCGTCCATCAGCAGGATCTGCGGGTCGTTGGCCAGCGCCCGGGCAATCGCCACCCGCTGCATCATGCCGCCGGACAGCTGCTTGGCGTAGTTGTCGGCGAACCCGGACAAACCGACCTCGTGGACATAGTGATCGACAATTTCCTTTCGCCGCGCCGCCGGCATGCCCCGGCGCTTGAGGCCGAACTCGACGTTCTGCCGCACCGTCAGCCACGGGAACAGCGTGTAGCTCTGGAACACCATCCCGCGATCCGCGCCGGGACCCTGCACTTGCTGGCCGCCGACGTAGATCTCGCCGGACGTCGGCTCGGCCAGGCCGGCGGTGAGGTACAGCAGGCTCGACTTGCCACAACCCGATGGCCCGACCAGCACTGCGAATTGCTGATCCGGCACTTCGAACGACACTTCTTCCAGCGCGGTGAACGTACCGCCGCCGGGTTTGCTGTAGCGCAGGCTGACCTTGTCCACCTGCAACCTTGGCGCGGCAAGTGCCGGTGCGGCGACCGGCTCGATGAAACGACGGTTGGCAGCGGTTACTGAGCCCATGCGGCAATCCTCAAACGCAAAAAGCGGAACAGTTGATCGGTGACCAGACCCAGCAGGCCGATGATCGCGATGGCGAGAAAAATCACGTCGACCTGAAAGCCGCGCATGGCCTTGAGGCTCAAGTAACCGAGGCCACTCGAGGCGGCGACCAGTTCGGCGACCACCAGATAGGTCCAGGCCCAGCCCATGGTCACCCGCAGGGTGTCGAGCACACCCGGCAACGATGCCGGGGCGATCACATGCAGCACCGCGTCACGCCGGTTGGAACCGAGGGTGTAGGAGGCGTTGATCAAGTCCTTGGAGATGCCTTTGGACACGTCGGCGATCATCACCAGTTGCTGGAAGAACACGCCGAAAATGATCACCGACACCCGTTGCTCCAGACCGATGCCGATCCACAGGATGAACAGCGGCACGAACGAGGTCACCGGCAGATAACGAATGAAATTGACCAGCGGTTCGAGGAACGCCTGGACGATGCGAAAGCTGCCCATCAGCAGACCCAGGGGCACCGCCACCAGCGACGACACGATGAAGCCGACCATCACCACTTCGACACTGGCCCAGACATGCTGGCCAAGGGTGCCGTCGCGGCTAAGGCGCACCGCCGCTTCAACCACCGCACCGGGCGTCGGCAGAAACATCCCCGGCACGATGCCGCCGTAGGACAACCCGGCCCACAGGCCGACCAGCAACACCCAGGCCAGACCGCTGGCGCTCCATACCACCGGCACCGGCAATCCGGTCTTCGGCGTGATGCAGCGGCTCAGCCATGAATTGCGCTTGAACATGACCAGTCTCCTAGAGCGGGCTGACGAAACGGTTATCCACCAGATCGTCATTGCTGACGTTGTAGGGCTTGCCCTGCAATTCGCTGGCGGTTTCGTTGGCCAGTTTGATCAGCGGTGCGCTGTCACCCGGCTTGCCCGGCGAGCCAAGGAGTTTTTCGCTCATGGCCTGATCGTAGAAACGCACGCCCTGCGCGGCAGCGGCCAGTTCCTTCGGATCGGACAGGTAACCGCCGACACCCTTGGCCATGATTTCGTAAGCTTGCTGTGGATGGTCCTTGGTGTACTGCACCGCTTTGTAGAGACCGGCGACCAGCGCCTTGACGTCTTCCGGCTGCTTCTCGATCACCGTGCAGTTGAGCGCCACCACATCGACGATCACCCCCGGCGTACTGCTGCTGTCGATCAGCACCTTGCCCTGCTGCTTGTCGCGCACCATCGACAGATGCGGCTCCCAGGTCACGGCGGCCGGCACGCGACCGGCGATGAACGCGGTGGCGGCATCGTCGGCGGTCATGTTCTGCACGGTGATGTCGCTCATGCTCATGCCGTTCTTTTTCAGCAGGTACGAGAGCCAGAACTGCGAGGTCGACCCTTCGTTGACGGCCACGGCCTGGCCCTTGAGTTCTTGCAGGCTCTTCACGTTCTTGCCGACCAGCACGCCGTCGCCGCCATGGCTGTCATCCAGCGCGGCCACGGCCTTGAAGCAGAACTGCGGGCGGTACTTGAGCACTTCGTCGATGGTCGAGGCCGAGCCGGACAATTGCCCGGACGCCTGGGCGGCCATGTACATCGACGCTTCTTCGACCACCGGCAATTCGACGGTCAGGCCGTTCTCCTTGAAGTAGCCCAGATCCTGGGCCAGGTACAGGGTGCCGTAGCCGACCCACGTGGTGTGGCCGATCGACAAGGTGCCGGCCTGAGCGGCGGTGACGCAAAGGGCGGAAATCGCCAGAGGACCTGCAAGACGGGTAAACAAGGACTTGTTCATGGAGCACTCCCAACGCTGTTGATTTAGTTGTCATGGGCAGTACGGCCAGCCGTGGTGTCGCGATCGCACGCTGCGGTCTCTGCTGGACTCTGGCGGGCAATGCCTTGGCTGGCGAAATCGATGTTGACCCAGGCTTGGCGTCAGGAAAACGAGGAAATAGTTAGACGCGAACGATGAAAAAACTGGGTAGTGCGCACCGCGAAAGGGCGCGTCTGGCGGGGGTGCACGGAGGGGGTGCAAGACAGCAAAAACGATGTTGAATCGACTGACGCAATCGCGGGCAAGCCCGCTCCCACAGTTATCGAGGCGGATCACAATTTTGTGAACGACTGATAAACCTGTGGGAGCGAGCCTGCTCGCGATGGGGGCCTTGAGCCCTACGAATACCTCAGAGCCGACCGTATTCCTGCGCCGTACGATCAACCGCTTTCAGGGTCTTTCCCACCAGCTCATCGATCTCTTCACGACTGGCAATCAACGCCGGCGCCATGATCATCCGCCCCAGGGTCGAGCGAATGATCACCCCCTCTTCAAAACCGATCGTGCGGCAGCGCCAGGCGATATCGTTCTCATTGGCGAAGCGCTTGCGCGTGGCCTTGTCTTCGGCCAGCTGCAACGCCGTGACCATGCCCGTGCCCTGGATATCGCCCACCAGCGGGTGATTGCCGAACACCTCGCGCAGGCACTGTTGCAGGTACGGGCCGATGTCGTCCTTGACACGCGTCACCACGCCTTCATCGCGCAATGCCTTGAGGTTGGCAATCGCCACCGCCGCCGCCACCGGGTGCCCGGAATAAGTCAGACCGTGAGCGAACACACCGCCCTGCTCCACCAGCACGTCGGCCATTTTCTTCGACAGGATCAAACCACCCATCGGGATGTAACCGGAGGTCAGGCCTTTGGCGATGGACAGGGTGTCCGGCTCGAAACCGAAGTACTCGTGAGCGAACCACTCACCGGTGCGACCGAAGCCGCCGATCACTTCATCGGCGCACAACAGCACGTCGTATTTACGGCAGATGCGCTGGATTTCCGGCCAGTAGCTTTCCGGCGGGAAGATCATTCCGCCCGCACCCTGGAACGGCTCGGCGATGAAACCTGCAACCTTGTCGGCGCCCAGTTCGAGGATCTTCGCTTCCAGTTGCTGCGCCGCCCGCAGGCCGAACTCAGCCGGGGTCAGGTTGCCTTCGTGGGCGAAGAAGTACGGCTCGTCGATGTGCGCGATGTCGGGAATCATCCCGCCCATTTCGTGCATGAACTTCATGCCGCCAAGCGCCGTCGCGGCCAGGGTCGAACCGTGATAGCCATTCCAGCGGCCGATCATGATTTTCTTCTCGGGCTTGCCCAGCACCTGCCAGTAACGGCGCACGGTTCGGATCAGCACCTCGTTGGCCTCGGAGCCGGAGTTGGTGTAGATCGCGTGGCTGTAGTGCCCCGGCAGCAGGCTGAACAGCAGCTCGGAGAGCTCGATCACCTGCGGGTGGGTGGTGTGGAAAAACATGTTGTAGTACGGCAACTGCTCCAGCTGCCGGCTCGCCGCCGCGTTCAGATCCTTGCGCCCGTAACCGAGGTTGGTGCACCACAGCCCGGACATGCCGTCGAGGTAGCGCCGACCGTCGTTGTCCCACAGGTGCAGGCGATCACCGCGCACCATCACCCGTGGGCCTTCGTCGTTGAGGGCCTTCTGGTCGACGAACGCATGAATGTGGTGCGCTGCATCGGCGGCCTGGTAGTCGCGGGTTTCACGTGAGGTGGTCATCGCCGGATCTCCTTTTTTGTTGTGAGCGGCTGTCATGAGCGCAGTTGAAACCAGGTGGTTTTCAACTGGGTGTATTTGTCGAACGAGTGCAGCGACAGATCGCGGCCGAAACCGGATTGCCTGCCACCGCCGAACGGCACGGTCACGTCCAGCGCATCGACGCTGTTGACCGACACCGTACCGGCTCGCAATTGCCGCGCCACCCGGTGCGCGCGGTGCAGGTCGTCCGTCCACAGCGATGCCGCCAGACCGTAGACGCTGTCGTTGGCCAGTTGCACGGCGTGGGCCTCGTCATCGAACGGCATCACCGCCAGCACCGGGCCGAACACTTCTTCGCGAAACAGGGTCATGTGCGGCTGCACGTCGGTGAAAATCGTTGGCTGAACGTAGTTATCCGAACCGTTGAAACTCAGTTGTCGCCCGCCACAGACGCGGGTCGCACCTTCGCGTTCGGCCTGATGGATGAAGCGCAGAATGCTTTCGGTCTGACGGCTGTCGACAATCGCCCCGGCCGCACTCGCCGGGTCCAGCGGATCGCCCGGCTGCCAGCGTTCGGCCTGAGCCTTCAGTCGCTCGACGAACTCGTCATGGATCGAGCGTTCCACCAGCAACCGCGAGTTGGCCGAGCAGACTTCGCCCTGATTGAAGAAGATCCCGAACGCGGCTTTCTGCGCCGCCAGATCCAGATCCTTGCAGTCAGCGAACACCAGATTGGCGCTCTTGCCGCCGCACTCCAGCCACACCTGCTTGAGGTTCGACTGCGCGGAGTACTGCATGAAATATTTGCCGACCTGTGTCGAGCCGGTGAACACCAGGCAATCGACATCCGGGTGCAGACCCAAGGCTTTGCCGGTCTGCTCGCCGAGCCCCGGCAGCACGTTCAGCACGCCGGCCGGCAACCCGGCCTCCAGCGCCAGCTCGGCCAGACGCAATGCGGAAAACGGTGATTGCTCGGCGGGTTTGAGAATGACCGAGTTGCCCGCCGCCAGCGCCGGCGCGAGTTTCCACGCGGCCATGTCCAGCGGGAAATTCCACGGCACCACGGCGGCGACCACGCCCAGCGCTTCGCGGGTGACGGTCGCCAGCACATTCGAGGCGCTTGGCGCGATCTGATCGTAGAGTTTGTCGAGGCTTTCGGCGTACCAGCGAAACACCCCGGCGGCGCCCGGCACGTCGATGTTGTAAGCGTCCATCACCGGTTTGCCCATGTTCAGCGAATCGAGCAGCGCCAGCTCTTCGCGATGGGCCAGAATCAGATCCGCCAGACGCAGCAGCACTTGCTTGCGCTCGGTCGGTGAACGCCCGGCCCAGGTGCCGGCTTCGAACACCTGCCGCGCATTTTTCACCGCTGCATCGACATCCTCTTCACCGCACGCGGCGACGTTTGCCAGCAGTTGGCCGGTGGCCGGGTTGATCGCGGCAAAGGTCTGCCCCGACTGCGCCGCACGCAACTTGCCGTCGATCACGGCCTGATTGGGAAAACTCAATTCAGCGGCCTTGCGCTGCCAGTCTGCAAGCTCGAACACGGTGGTTGCTCCTTGGACTTTTATTCTTTTGAGAACAGTGCGGGGTCGATAGTCGCTCAGGCCCGTGCGCGCTAAAACCAGTAAAAATGTCTTCCCAGACAATAAAAAAGGTAACCAGCCGATGGCCCCTTCGCGCGCGTATGGGGCTATTGTTCAGGGACAAAAAAAACCGCCGACAGAACGGAGGCCGGCGGCGTACAAATTGCTTGGATGTGAAATCCGTTCGCTTTGAGGTTCACCGTGGCCGCTTACAACCTGCGTCAGTTGAAATACTTCATCACCACCGTCGAATGCGGCAGCGTCGCCGAAGCATCGCGCAAGCTGTACATCGCACAACCGGCGATTTCCACGGCAATCAAGGGGCTGGAAGACAGCTTCGGCGTGCAACTGCTGATCCGTCATCACGCTCAGGGCGTGTCCCTGACACCCAGCGGCGCGCGGTTCTTCCGCAAGGCTCAGGAACTGCTGCGCATGGCCAAGGAGTTCGAACAGAACGCCCTCGCCGACAACGACGTGGTGGCCGGGCAGATCGATATCGGCTGTTTCGAAACCGTCGCGCCGCTGTACCTGCCGCAGTTGATTGCAGGCTTCTCGGCGCTGTATCCGGGAGTGAAAATCCGCATTCGCGACGGCGAACAGCAGGAACTGGTGCAAGGCCTGACCTCGGGCACTTTCGACCTGGCGATCCTGTACAAACACGACCTCGACGCCACCATCGAAACCGAACCGCTGATGCCGGCCCAACGGCCTTACGCCCTGCTCCCGGCAGATCACCGCTTCGCCCAGCTCAAGCAGGTTTCGCTGCGGGATTTGTGCCTGGAACCGATGATCCTGCTCGACGTGCAACCGAGCCGCACCTACTTCGTCAGCCTGTTCGAAGAACTCGGCCTGTCGCCGCGCATCGAGTTCAGCTCACCGTCGATCGAAATGGTGCGCGGCATGGTCGGCCAGGGCTTCGGCTTCTCGATCCTGGTGACCCGACCGCATTCGGAATGCACCTACGACGGCAAGAAAGTCGTGTGCGTGGACATCGTCGAAGACGTCACCGGCTCGGGGCTGGTAGCGGCGTGGCTCAAACGCGGGCAACTGACCAAACCGGCGCAGTTGTTTGCCGATTATTGCCGGGAGCAGCTGACGGCGAAGGCCAGCCGATGAAAATCAAAAGATCGCAGGTTGCGATCTTTTGATACCCCGTTTTTATAAGCCTCAGGCTGTCGCCAGTCCCCAAAAAACCTATTGATCGTTCTCCGTGCCGAGTTGAGGGTCAATTTCAACGAAGTTCCGACGCAAGTAACCTTCCATGGCAATGTCTTCAATCGCCCACTCACCATGCCCGAGGTTGCCGACCAGGTCGCGGCGTTGCAGGCGCTTCAAGGCAGTCTGAACCGTCGCCGCGCTGGGCACGTGGCCACCGGGCATCTCGCTGCCAATCCATTCGCGTCCTTCGGTAGAAAAAATGGGAAGGCCCCTCACCAGCCCGATAAGTACGGTGAAATCCAGGGGAGCCATCTCCAGGATCAGGTTCTCGAAGTTGCCTTCGTCCGTCATGGTGCTCCAGGCACGATGGTCTGCATCTCGCACACTGAGCCCCTCAGTGAGACACAGCAGGAATACGTCGCGAATGTACTTGGGCATGTAACCGCGAGCAGCAAAACGCTCGAAAGCGGCGTTTACCTCCCACTCCCTTCCGGTGATTTCCTGAAACCGCTGGCCCAGATGCTGGACAAACTCCAAGCCAAGATTAGGAAACTGGATCTCGTGGCTGAACTGATAGAACGGTGCTTTGGTACGACGAAACATTCGATGCAGGCCATCCTGGGAGGAACCTGTAAACACTGCAAAGACTTCACCGTGCGCATGCTGCAGCAGCGAACGGAGCGTAGCGGTCAAGTCTTCGAATTCCTTCCGGCTCGCCAGATGCTGGACCTCATCGATGATCAGCAGCGCCTTGCCGTTACCGAGTATCCGGAAGCGCTCGAAGAGCTCGATCAGGTTCAGTCCGCCTTCCTTCGCCAGTTCGGCCTTCACTGTTACGCCGTCAGTACTGGCGCCGGCCTCTACCGACTGGACGAGAGAACCCGGTCGCATGAGCTTTAGCCAGTTGCGTCGCAAGAACCCTGTACCGTGGATGGCCTCATACAGCGCACCCGCGATTACCCGCTCAGGATGCGCCTTGTCAAACCACAGGTCTGCTGTTGCAACAATAAAGCCGTGTGCCTTGGCAATCGGTATCAAGTCGTTGATCAGAAAGGTGGTTTTACCCTTGCGTCGAGGCGCGAATATCGTTGCGGCGTTCTGCAGGCGAGACTCGAAAGTGACCAGGATTCCTTCAGCCAGATTGGTGCGAGGAAAGAGCAGCGAGTCCTTGGTTTCCGGGGTCATTATGAGCCTTTATGTCAAAATAAATAATTTATGAATAAGGAAATAATTACGCATAATTGAGAAAGATGGAAGCCTTACCTGAATGCCTTCTGTCACGTACCCCGCGGTTTGGCCCGCGCAGTGGCTTCAGCCACCAGCGGATCATCCGGCCAGTAATGCTTCGGATACCGCCCCTTCAGATCCTTCTTCACTTCGGCATAGGTGCTGCGCCAGAAGTTGGCCAGATCCTGCGTCACCTGCACCGGACGTCGTGCGGGCGACAGCAGGTGCAGTTTGACCACTTGCCGGCCGCCGGCGATGCGCGGTGTGTCGGCCAGGCCGAACAGCTCCTGCAAGCGCACCGCGAGAATCGGTGGCTGCTCGCTGTAGTCGAGGCGAATGGAGGAGCCTGACGGCACGCTCAGGTGATGCGGTGCCTGTTCGTCGAGTTGCTGTGGAAGCGGCCATGGCAGCAGATTGCGCACGATGCTCGACAGGTCGAGGTTGGCGAAATGACTGAGGCGCGAGACCTTGCCCAGATAAGGCATCAGCCAGTCTTCGAGGTTTTTCAGCAGTGTGGCGTCGCTGACATCCGGCCATTGGCTGTCGCCCTTGGCATCCAGGTCGAGCTGGCGCAGCAAGGCGACTCGCGCCTGCCACTGGCGCAGGTCCGGGGTCCACGGCAGCAGCTCCAGACCTTTGCGCCGCACCAGATTGACCAGTGCCTGACTGCGGGCGCTTTCGTCGAGACCAGTCAGTGGTTCGCGGCTGAGGATCAGTTCGCCGACCTTGCGCTGACGCTCGGCGCGCAGCACGCCTTCGCGTTCGTCCCAGTCCAGTTGATCGACGTTGTGCACCTGCTCGGCCAGCACCGAATCGAACAGCGCCGGATCGAAATCTGCCGCCAGATAAATCCGCTCTTCGCGCTGGCCCTGACGGCTGCCGAGGTCGGCGATCACGATCCACGGTTCCTTCATCAGACTGTCGGCTTCGGCGAACAGCGCCGCACGGCCGTTGGCCAGACGATATTCGGCACCACCAGCACGCCGCTGCTGAGCGACGCGGTCCGGGTAGGCCAGCGCCAACAGGGCACCGAGCCAGCGCGGGTGATCCGGGTCGGCGACCGGTTCGCTCGGTTGCCCACGCAGGTAGCCGCGATATTGCCGCGCCAGTTGCCGGGCGCGCTGCACGCCGCCCTGGGCACCACGGGCC
Source organism: Pseudomonas sp. G7(2022) (assembly GCF_052660475.1). Taxonomy (NCBI): domain Bacteria; kingdom Pseudomonadati; phylum Pseudomonadota; class Gammaproteobacteria; order Pseudomonadales; family Pseudomonadaceae; genus Pseudomonas; species Pseudomonas sp. G7(2022). The sequence goes on from NZ_CP109659.1 coordinate 5,485,774, forward strand.
GCACGTTCTTCACCGGACAGCAGTGCCAAACGACTGTGAAGATCGGCCCCGGCGCCACGCAAAATATCCCGCTCGCCGAGCAACGCGGCGACGTCGCACGCCATGGTCGCCAGCCCCAATGCCTGACCGCGCAACAGCAAATGGGCGATACGCGGGTGCGCCGGCAATTCAGCCATGGCCTTCCCGTGACGGTTGAGGCTTTCACCGTCCAGCGCACCGAGGCGCTGCAACAGATCCTGAGCCTGTGCGTAAGCGGCCGCTGGCGGCACATCCAGCCAGATCAAATCACTCGGCGCCACGCCCCAGCGCCCGAGTTGCAACGCCAGCCCTGCGAGATCCGCCGAAAGGATTTCCGCACTGCCATAAGCCGCCAGTTGTTCATGCTGATCTTGCGACCACAGGCGATAACACACGCCTGGTTCCAGACGCCCGGCCCGGCCCGCGCGCTGGGTGGCGCTGGCCCTGGAGATGCGCTGGGTGTCGAGGCGGGTCATGCCGCTGCCCGGGTCGAAACGCGGCACCCGTGCCAGCCCGGCGTCGATCACCACGCGCACACCGTTGATGGTCAGGCTGGTTTCGGCGATGTTGGTGGCCAGCACCACTTTGCGCTGTCCTGCCGGGGCCGGGTCGATGGCGGCGCGTTGTGCGTTCAGGTCGAGTTCGCCGTGCAGCGGGCAGAGCAAGACGTCGCTGCGCTCACCGATGGCGTCCGCCAAATGCTGATGAACACGGCGGATTTCCGCCTGCCCCGGCAGGAACACCAACAGGCTGCCGGTTTCGTCGTGCAGGGCTTCAAGCACCGTTTGCGTGACGCGTTGATCGATGTATTCGCCGGGCTGGAATGGCCGGCCCCAGCGCATCGTCACCGGGAACATCCGGCCTTCGCTGCGCAGGATCGGCGCGTCGTCGAGCAACCCGGCCAGACGTTCACCTTCAAGGGTGGCGGACATCAGCAGAATCTTCAGCGGTTGTTCAGCTCGAAACAGCTCCCGACCGTTCAGACTGAGGGCCAGCGCCAGATCGGCGTCGAGGCTGCGTTCGTGAAATTCGTCGAAGATCAGCAGGCCCACGCCTTCCAGCGCCGGGTCGTCCTGCAAACGCCGGGTGAGAATCCCTTCTGTGACCACTTCGATGCGCGTGTTCGGGCCGACCTTGCTGTCGAGGCGGATGCGATAACCGACGGTTTCACCGACCTTCTCGCCCAGCTCGCTGGCCAACCGTTCTGCGGCTGCACGCGCGGCCAGTCGACGGGGTTCGAGCATGAGAATGGTCTGCCCGTTCAGCCACGCTTCATTGAGCAGGGCCAAGGGCACGCGGGTGGTTTTACCGGCGCCGGGCGGTGCTTCGAGCACGGCTTCGTGGCGTGTCGCGAGGGCTTCACGCAGGGCGGGTAAAACTTCATCGATTGGCAAAGAAATCATGCTGGCTCCCAAACAGAGCGGCGAGTATAACGGCGAACTGCCAGGCGTTCGTCAGGGTCTTAACTTCACACGATGACGCTTCGTTAACAGATGACTCAGGAGATTCCCATGCGCTTACCTTTTCGCCTGATCGGCGGTGTACTGGTTGCCACCCTGCTCACTCAGATCACTGCGTGCGGTTCGATTTTCTATCCCGACCGGCGCGGCCAGATCGACGGCAAGATCGACCCGGCGATTGCCGTGCTCGATGCCGTGGGCCTGTTGTTCTACATCATTCCCGGCCTGATCGCGTTTGCCGTGGACTTCACCACCGGCGCGATCTATTTCGAACCGGGCCACACGGCGCAGGTCGATCCGGCCAAGCTCAAGCAAGCCATCGGCCCGGACGGTCAGGTCGATAACCTCAAGTTGCAGGCTATTCTCGAAACAGAATTGGGCCGCAACCTGCCGCTGGACGACCCACGGCTGATCCAGCACAAGGGCAGCACCCAGCAACTGGCGATGTTCGGCCTGCAACCTGCCGCATAAGGAATTGACGAACCCATGACCCCCAGCCCCGAACACGCCCGCCTGCTGCGGCTGGCGACCCGCGCCTCGGTAGCGGTGGCCTGTACGCTGATCATCGCCAAAGCCATCGCCTGGTGGCTGAGCGGTTCGGTGAGCATGCTCGCCGGCCTCACCGACTCGGCTCTCGATGGCGTCACCTCGTTGCTCAATCTGCTGGCGGTGCATTACGCGCTGCGCCCGGCGGATAACGATCATCGTTATGGCCACGGCAAGGCCGAATCCCTGGCGGGCATGGCGCAGGCGCTGTTCATTGGCGGCAGTGCGACACTGATTGCGTTTCAGGCGTATGAGCGAATTCAGCAGCCTGAGCCGCTCGGCGCGCCGTGGATCAGTATCGGCGTGATCGTGTTTTCGCTGGTGCTGACAGCAGCGCTGTTGATGCTGCAGCACCGGGTGATCAAGCAGACCGGCTCCAACGCGGTGCGCGCAGACTCGCTGCATTACCGTTCGGACATGTTGCTCAACGGCAGCATCCTGATCGCGCTGATCCTGGCGGGTCTGGGCTTTCATCAACTGGATGCCTGGTTCGGTCTGGGGATCGCCGTGTACATCCTGTGGAGCGCGATCCAGATCGCCCGGGAAAGTTTTTCGGTGCTGATGGATGAAGAGCTGCCGACGGATGTCAGTCAGCACATGCTCGAACTGGCGTGCGGCGTGCCGGGCGTGCTCGGCGCGCATGATCTGCGCACGCGGATTTCCGGTAATCACTGGTTCGTGCAGTTGCACCTGGAATTGCCGGGAGAGTTGACGCTGTCAGTCGCCCACGGCATCAGCGATCAGGCTGCCGATGCGATCCACGCTGCCTACCCACGGGCCGAAGTGCTGGTGCACGCCGACCCGCAGGAAGTGGTGAAAGCCGCCCGCGCTCAGTAATTGACCTGATAACCGCGACTGCTCAGGCAATTGCCCTGGGCCTGGCGGTAGGCCTGCACCACTTCGGGCGCCGGCTGATAGGTTGCAGTGCGCGGATCGAAACCGCTTTGCTGCACCGCGTATTGATAGCACTGGTAGCCGTCCTGCTGAACTTGCTCCGGCGACTGGCCGTTGGCCGGATAGGCTTCCACGTCATAACCGTTGTTGGCCGGTTGCGGCGGTTGCTGCACCGGCGGCTCGACCACCACGTAATCCTGGGTCGCTTCCTGATAGGCGTAGTACGAGCCTGCCGCCAGGAACAACAGCGAACCGCCGATCCACACTTCACGGGCATAATCCGGCAGGTACTGGATGCGAATTCCCCGTGGCGGCTGAACCACGATGTAACGCGGACCTTGCGGGCGATACCAGTAGCCGCCGGAGTAGAAGTAATCCTGGCCGCGATACGGAACGCGGAAGTCACGATCCGGGAAGCGGTCGATCACATGGCCCGGCCGGTACTGCGGGCCGGGGCCCCAGCCGTTGCCATGCCCGTCGGGGCGACCCGGCCAGCGACGGTCATCGGGTCGATTGCCGGTCTGCCAGTTCTGGTGGTAGCCATTCTGCGGGCGCTCGTCGCGGTAGTAGCCCTGACGCGGCTCCTGGGTCTGGCGCACAGTGTCGGGGCGTGGCTGGATCGGCAGACTGTTGGCCGGCAGTTGTGGCGGCGGTGGCGGCTGGCGGACCGGATTGGGGTTGTAGGCCGGACGGTTCTGGTCGTGGTTCTGCCACTGCCCATTGTTGTGCTGCTGGCCGTTGTGTTCGAACTGGCGGCTGTTGTCGCCACGAATGATTTCGTTGTTCTGCGGCCGAGGCTGATTCTGCTGAGGCTGGTTTTGTGGACGTGGCTGATTGCCGCCGCCGTGCTCTTGATTGTTGCCCCAATGCTCCCGCTCGCGTCCGCCGCCCTCGGGGCCGCGATTCTGCGGCTCATCGGCCAGTACCTGCGCACAGACACTCACACACAGCAAACCAACACTGGCCACACGCCAGATACGCGACTTCATGAAATTCCTCACTGCGGGCTGGACCCTGTAATTAAGAAGGGCTTGTAGCTAAGACCGGAAAGGGGCACACCGGGTTCTGCAACAGGTTATCAGTCACGCCATTTATTTATTGAGTGTGTGAGGTCAAATCGCGGGCAAGAAAAAAGGGAGACCCGTCGGCCTCCCTTCCAGAGAACTTCGTCCTGGCTCGACGCTTTTGACGTCGGCTCACCTCACGCCGTCTTCTGGACAGTGTGCAGCTCGGGGGCCGGCACGTCCCCGGTGGGGGCGGCGGCCGCGGCGGGCCTGATTGGGCGGGCCGCAGTGGACTGTGTTACCGAGCAGTGATTCTGGTGATAAGGATAGGCTCGAGCCCGCGACAGATGATTGCGAAGATTGCTCAATTAAACATCACTTGCGCAATTTTTAACCCTGGATAGATAATCCGCCGCAATAGTTAGAACAAAGGACAGATTCATGAGCAAACTCGACCGTTATGACCTGAGCATTCTGGCGGAATTGCAGCGCGACGCCCGCATCTCCAACCAGGAACTGGCCGAGCGCATCGGTCTGTCACCATCCCCTTGCTCGCGCCGGGTCAAGCAGCTGGAGGACGACGGCTACATCTCCCGTCAGGTCGCCCTGCTGGATCGCAAGATGCTCGGCCTGAGCCTGACCGCCTACGTGCTGATCGGCATGGACCGGCACACACCGGAGCGCTTCGAGAACTTCGAAGCGGCGATCCGCACCTTGCCGCAGGTGCTGGAATGCAGCCTGGTGACCGGGGTCGATGCCGACTATCAACTGAAGGTCGTGGTGCCGGACATGGATCACTATCAGAAACTGCTGCTGGGGCATCTGACGCGGATTGAAGGCGTGACCAGTGTGCGCTCGAGCTTTGTGTTGAATCAGGTGCTCAACAGCACTGAATTGCCTCTCACGCATCTGCGTAGCTGATCAGAGCTGCCCTCACCCCAGCCCTCTCCCGGAGGGAGAGGGGGCCGACGGTGGGTTGCTCGAGAAGTACGCCGACCTGAACGCCCTGCTGTGAATCCATAATCGACTGGAAATTTCAGGTCGATGTATGACGCCAGACACCTCGGTCAGTCCCCTCTCCCCCCGGGAGAGGGTTAGGGTGAGGGTGAGGGCCAGTCGTCGGATCAGACCCAGATCAATGCCACCCCGCCCCCCTTGGCGTATACTCGCCGCGCCCTTTTAGCCCCGTGCGCGCCGGAGAACCTAATGGATCCAGCAGTATTTGAAGAGTGGATGATGACTGGCCTGGTCAGCATCCTGATCATTTTCATGGGCTTCATCGTCTGGGATCTGGCGAAGAAGTCCAAGGCCGGGCGCTTCGGATCGTTCATTCTGTTCTTCGTGCTGGGCCTGGGCGTGGCCGCGTTCATCATCAAGAGCGTGGTGATCGGCCTGATCGAATCCGGCGCCTTATAAGCGCGCCGGCACTTCTTTCCACTGGCCCTGATCGAGCCCTTCGATCGTCCAGTCACCAATCCTGACCCGCACCAACCGCAACGTCGGCAACCCCACCGCCGCGGTCATCCGCCGTACCTGGCGATTGCGCCCTTCACGAATCACCAGTTCCAGCCAGGTGGTCGGAATGGTTGCGCGAAAGCGCACCGGCGGATTGCGCGGCCACAGTTCAGGCTCCTCCAGTTGCCGCGCCTCAGCGGGCAAGGTCATGCCGTCATTCAATTCAACGCCGTCACGCAGGCGCTGCAACTGCTCGGCCGTCGGCACGCCTTCGACCTGCACCCAATAGGTTTTCGCCAGCTTGTGTTTGGGGTCGGCGATCCGCGCCTGCAACTGGCCGTCGTTGGTCAGCAGCAGCAAACCTTCGCTGTCGCGATCCAGCCGTCCGGCCGGGTAGATGCCCGGAACGTCGATGTAATCCTTGAGCGTCGCCCGCCCTTCGCCGTCGCTGAATTGCGTCAGCACATCGAACGGTTTGTTGAACAGGATCAGCTTCGGCTCGGCCGGTGGTGCCTTGGCGACACGACGCGGGGCTGAATAAGCTGGCTTCGCGCCCGGGCGGCGGGAAGGCGGACGTTGGGGACGGGACATAAGTGCACAGGCATTTGGCGATCAGGGCTGACAATGCTAGTGCCCCGACCGCCAAATGACCACGACTAACCGTTAGCGGAACGGCGGCTCGTCGAAGCTGCGCAGTTTGCGCGAGTGCAGCGAGTTGAGTTCGGTGCGCAGCAGGTCCACCGCTTCGATGCCGATCTTCAAGTGCTGGCTGACCGCACGTTCGTAGAACGCATTGGCCGAACCCGGCAGCTTGATTTCACTGTGCAGCGGCTTGTCCGATACACACAGCAACGTGCCGTACGGCACCCGCAGGCGATAACCCTGGGCGGCGATGGTGCCGCTTTCCATGTCCACGGCCACGGCGCGGGACAGGTTGATCAGCGGTCGTTCCTGAGCCCAGCGCAATTCCCAGTTACGGTCGTCATAGGTCAGCACGGTGCCGGTGCGCAGACGCTTCTTCAGCTCTTCGCCTTTTTCGCCGGTGATGTTGGCCGCCGCTTGTTGCAGCGCCAGCTGCACTTCGGCCAGTGCCGGGATCGGAATGTTCGGTGGCACCACCCGGTCGAGAATCCCGTCGCGACGCATATAAGCGTGGGCCAGCACGTAGTCGCCGATGGTCTGCGACTGACGCAGGCCGCCGCAGTGACCGATCATCAGCCAGCAATGCGGACGCAACACGGCCAGGTGGTCGGTGATGTTCTTGGCGTTGGACGGGCCGACACCGATGTTCACCAGTGTCACGCCGTGGCCATCGCTGGCGATCAGGTGATAGGCCGGCATCTGGTAGCGATGCCAGACCACACCGGCGGCAATTGCCGAGGCTTCGCCGTGATCCATGCCTTTTTCGATGATCACATTGCCCGGCAGCACCATGCGCACGAAGCGCGGGTCGCGGCGCAGTTGCTCCAGACCATGGACGATGAACTGGTCGACATAACGGTGGTAGTTGGTCAGCAGAATCCACGGCTGCACATGGCGCCAGTCGCTGCCGGTGTAATGCACCAGACGGCGCAGGGAGAAGTCGACGCGGGCCGCATCGAACAGCGCCAGCGGCAGCGGATCGGTGTTTTCCCAGTCGTAGAGGCCGTCGGCGATGCCATCGGTGGCGGCGGACAGGTCGGTACTCGGGAACACCCGCGCCAACACCGCAGCGGTGACACCGGAGCCGGCCAGTTCATCGCCCTGCTCGACCACGTACGGATAGGGAATGTTCTGCCCGCTGACCCCGACTTCGACAGTCACGGTGAAGTCGTGCATCAGCGGTGTGAGCTGCTCGAGCAGGTATTTGCGAAACGCCTTCGGATGGGTGACGGTCACGCTGTAGGTGCCCGGCAACTGCACTTTGGCGTAGGCGCGGGTGGTCTGCGGGACTTCGCCCTGGCAGTGGTAGGTCAGACGCAGTTCGGGATAACGGAACAGGGCACGTTGCTCGGCGTCGGGCTCGACGCGATCCTTGAGATAACGCTTGAGCGCCGAGTTCAGCGCCGTGGTGGCCCGCTCATGCAGCTCGGCGAGACGATCCACGGCCTGTTCGGCGGTTTGAACGACAATAAACGCTTCGGTCACGATCAGCTTCCTGTGTTCTGACTTGCAGAGCTTCATCTTGCCTGCATCGTGGCGTCACGGAAACAGTGGCGTTGTGGCTATTCATCAATCTGACAGGCATATGCGGTCCCTGTGGGAGCGGGCTTGCCCGCTCCCACAGGGATGCTTTAGAAACCTTGCGGGGTGGAACGGGCGACGATGGCTTCAACATCCAGCCCACGCGGCAACGCGCCGTAGGCCCGACCGCCACCGCTCAGGCGACTGGCGATAAAGGCATCGCTGACTGCCGTATTACCGGCCTCCAGCAACAGCTTCGCTTGCAGCCCCAGCGCGATGTCTTCGGTCAATTGCCGCGCCCGGTACTGAATGTCGCTGGTGTCCTTGAACGACGCCTGCAATTGCTGGATATGCGCTGCCAGCCGTTTGTCGCCATGGCCATCGCCCAGTTCGTTGAACAGCACGTCGAGCACGCCCGGCTCCTTCGACAGCGCGCGCAACACATCGAGGCATTGCACGTTGCCGGAGCCTTCCCACGTCGAGTTCACTGGTGCCTCGCGGTACAGCCGCGGCAGGATGCTGTCCTCGACATATCCCGCGCCGCCCATGCATTCGGCGGCTTCGTTGATCATCGCCGGTGCGCGTTTGCAGATCCAGTATTTGCCCACCGCCGTCACCAGTCGGGCGAACTGCGCTTCATGGCGATCATTCAGATGATCCAGCGCCTTGCCCATGCGCAGGCTCAGGGCCAGCGCGGCTTCGCTTTCCAGGGCCAGATCGGCCAACACATTCTGCATCAACGGTTGTTCGCTGAGCAGTTTGCCGCCGACCTTGCGATGGGCGCAGTGATGGCTGGCCTGGGTCAGCGCCTGACGCATCAGCGAGCTGGAGCCGACCATGCAATCGAAGCGGGTCATGGCCACCATCTCGATGATGGTCGGCACGCCGCGCCCTTCTTCACCGACCATCCACGCCAGCGCGCCACGGAACTCCACTTCGCTGGAGGCGTTGGACTGGTTGCCGAGCTTGTTTTTCAGACGCTGGATGTAGAACTGATTGCGCGTGTCGTCCGGACGATGGCGCGGCAGCAGGAAACAGGTCAGGCCCTTGTCGGTCTGCGCCAGCGTCAGGAACGCATCGCACATCGGCGCCGAGCAGAACCACTTGTGCCCCACCAGCTCATAAGCCTGGCCCGGGCCGCTGGCGCCGACCGGATAGGCCTTGGTGGTGTTGGCGCGCACGTCGGTGCCGCCCTGTTTCTCGGTCATCGCCATGCCGATGGTGACGCCAGCCTTGTGGGCCATGCCGACATTGCGCGGGTCGTATTCGGTGGCGAGGATCTTCGGCAGCCACTGTTCGGCCAGGTCCGGCTGCAAGCGCAGCGCGGGAACACTGGCGAAGGTCATGGTCAACGGGCAACCGCTGCCGGCCTCGGCCTGGCTGTGCAGATAGCTCATGGAGGCACGGGCAACATGGGCGCCGTCCTGTGGGTGAGCCCAGGGCAACGACGTCAGGCCATGTTCGATCGCCGTGCGCATCAGCTCGTGATACGCCGGATGAAACTCCACCAGATCGATGCGATGACCGTAGCGGTCATGGCTGGCGAACACCGGTTTGTTCTGGTTGGCGAGGAACCCGGCCTCCATCAGCGACCCGCCGGCCAGCGCGCCGTAAGCGTCGATCCGCGACTCGGCCCAGCCGGCACCGAACCGCCGCGACCACTCCTGCAACGGCAGGTCGATGCGGTACAGGTTGGTGCCGTCCAGCGACGGTGGCTGGTTGGTGACTTCGTGGGTTTCGGCGAACTGATGCAGGTTCATGACGGGGCTCCTTGATCGGCCAGAGCTTCAGTTAAGCACCGCCCCCGAACCGATCAAAGTGTCATATCGGCCTAAATGCCGGCGCTTTCACCCTATCAACAACTCAACACCCGACGCTGCATGGCGACCTGCAAGTCTTCGAATTTCACCGGTTTGCTCAGGTAATCGATCGAGCCGGCGGAAGCGCAATGCTCTCGATCCGCCCCCAGCGCGATCACGAACACCGGCAGGTTGGCGCAACCCGGCAGGTCGTGGATCTGGCAACACAGTGACGCGCCATCGAGCGGCGGCAACTGGCAATCGATCAGCACTGCATGGAACGGCTCGCGCTGCAGGCATTCGATGGCGGCGGCACCATGGTCGGCGGTACGCACGCGGAAACCGAGCTTGAGCAGCATGCCGCGCATCACCAATTGATTGACGCTGTTGTCGTCCACCAGCAACACGGTGCAGTCCTGCGGTGCGCGCATGGCATCGCGAATGAGCGTCGGCGCCGCTTCGACGGCCGGCAATTCAAACTCGACGTCCAGTTGGAAACGACTGCCGCGCCCCGGCTCGGAGCGATGGGTCAATTTGCCGCCGAGCAGTTCCACCAGTTGTCGGCAGATCGCCAGCCCCACGCCCAGGCCGCCGTACTCGCGGGTCATCGAGCCGTCGAGCTGGAAGAAGCGCTGATACAGGGTCGCCTCGTCCAGATCGGTAAAACCGATGCCGGTGTCGATCACCGCAAAGGACAGCGCCAGACGATTGTCCGTCGACGGCTTGCCGGTGACCCGCAAGGCGAGGCCGCCGACGCGAGTGAACTTGATCGCGTTATCCAGCAGGCACTCCAGGCATTGCGCGAGTTTGGCGCTGTCGCCCTGCAGGCGATCCGGCAGGGTCGCCAGCACGTCGACCTTGAAGTCCAGCGATTTGCTCGAGGCGTTGCCGTCGAACTGCACGCGCAGCGCCTCGACCACGGCCCGCAGGCTGAAACTGCCCGGTGTGGCTTTGAGCTTGCCGGCCTGCAATTCGGTCAGGGTCAGGATGCCGTTGACCATGCGCATCATGTCCCGCGCCGAACCGGCGGCGGTCTGTTGGTATTGTTCCAGTTCCGGGTCCAGTTCGACGGTCTGCATCAGCTCCAGCGAACCGATCACCCCGTTCATCGGCGTGCGCAGTTCATGGGTCAGGGTCGCCAGGAACTCGTCCTTGAGCTTGTTGCTGTGGGCCAGTTGCTGGTTCAGCACTTCGAGTTTCTGGCCGGCGTCGAACAGGGTCTGCGCCTGTTGCTCACGCATCGCGTTGATGCGGTCGGCCAGCGCCAGCGACAGCAGCGCCACCTCGATGGCCGAGCCGATCTGGCTGGCGTACATGGTCAGGAACACGTTGGGCAGCAGGCCCAGCACCATCATGGTGTTGACGATCCCGCCGAGCAGAAAAGCCGACCAGGCGATGATGAAATAGCGCGCCACTCGCAGGCCGCGCCACCAGGCGAGGATCCCGGCAGCGAAGATCACCACGGTAAAGGTCAGCGCCAGGGTCGTCGCCAGGCGCAGGGCCAGGGCATAACTGGTCATCAGCGACAGACCGATCACCAGCGCACCGAACGCGATCAGGGCGATCAAGAGCCGGTCGAGCCAGGGACTGTGGTTCCTGGTCTGCAGGAAACTGCGGGCGAACTGGCTGCCGAACAGCCCTGCGCAACCGATGAAAAACGGCGTGGCGGCGTTGGCCCACCACGGGTTGTCCGGCCAGAAATACTCGACTGCCGCGCCGTTGACCGACAGCTGATAGAGGCCGAACGATGCGATATAGAAGATGTAATAGAGGTAACTGGTGTCGCGCACGCTGAGGTAAATGAACAGGTTGTAGACCAGCATTCCCAGCAGCACGCCATAAATGATCCCCAGCACGTACAGGCGCACCGGCTGGTCTTCGAGGTACGCGGTGCTCGACCACAACGTCACCGGCGCCTGGATTGAGCCTTCGCTGGACAGCCGCAAATAGACGGTCTGTTGCTGGTCTGGCTTGAACGTGAGGTTGAACAGGTAGTTGTTCTGCCGGATCTCGCGACTGGCGAACGGCAACGCGTCCCCGGTCTGGCGCACCAGACGAAAGTCGCCGGCGGCGTCGGGCAGATACAGATCGAGGTGATCGAGCGGCGGATAGGCCAGCTCCAGCAGCCAGGTACGCTGCGCCGCCGGATTGCTCGGACGGTAATGCAGGTCGATCTTCAGCCAGAACGCCGAGCGCGAGTAACCGGCATTGAGCGTGGCTTTATCGTGGGCCTTGAATTGTCCGGCAGCGGCTTGCGCGCGGACGTCGGCAATGCTCGCCTGACCGCTCGGGTCTTCGAACACTTGCAGGGATCGACCCAGCGGGAGACTCTGGGTGAACTCGTCGAATTCGACGGCGTTTGCCAGGAGGGGCAAACAGAACAGCAACATCAACAAATAGCGCATTGAAGCCCCAGCGTGGCTTGTCCGGTTGTGTCAGGAAGCCCCCCATTCCCTTTGAGATGACGTAAAACCGGTATTACCTGTTATTGGTTTGGATCCACTCTAGCATAGCCGTTGATGGCCATTGAGCACCATGGAAATTTTTCCTACAAAGGCTCTAGAACGGGCGTTTCAGAGCAAAGCACCGGGCTAGAGCTGTTGGCTCGGTCAGATTGTGACAAGCGCTGTGGATCCGCTACCCGTGTTATCGGCAGGGCGCTGCGGCACAACACCCGAAAAACAGGTTTGGTGGTAAGCTCGCGCACCATGAATATCTACAGCTCACGCCCCGTTGTCCTCTGTCTCTCCGGCCACGACCCCAGTGGTGGCGCCGGCTTGCAGGCAGATATCGAAGCCCTGCTCGCTCAGGGTTGCCATGCGGCTCCGGCCGTCACCGCCCTGACCGTGCAAGACACGGTCAACGTCACTGACTTTCGCGTCCTCGACCGTGAGTGGGTACTGGCCCAGGCCAATGCCGTACTCAACGATTCCGAAGTCGCGGCAGTGAAACTGGGCATGCTCGGTTCCCTGGAAATGGTCGACACCGTCGTCGAACTGCTTCAGGCGCACCCGCACTTGCCAGTGGTCTGCGACCCGGTGCTGCGCGCCGGCGGCGGCGGACGCCTGGGCAAGGACGAAGTCGGCTACGCCATGCGCGAACGCCTGCTGCCACTGTCGATCATCGCCACCCCCAACCTTCCCGAAGCCCGGATCCTTGCCGAACTGCCGGAAGGCACCGCGGACGAGTGCGCTGAAAAACTGTTGCCGTACATCAAGAACCTGCTGATCACCGGCGGCCACGGCGACGAAACCGAAATCCACAATCGCCTGTACAGCCGTGACGGCCTGCGCGAAACCTTCAAATGCCAGCGTCTGCCCGGCAGCTACCACGGTTCCGGCTGCACCCTGGCCAGCACCCTCGCCGGCCGCCTGGCACTGGGTGAAAACCTGGCCAGCGCGGTGCGTACCGCGCTGGATTACACCTGGCGCACCCTGCGCGATGCCGAACAGCTGGGCAAAGGCCAGTTCGTGCCGCGTCGTCTGCCGCTGGATTTCTGTTCCTGATGTTCCGAGCCTGAGGTCTGCGCGATGAAACTACGTGGCCTGTATGCCATCACCGACAGCCAGTTGCTGGCCGGCAAGTTTCTGTCCTACGTGGAGGCGGCGCTGGAAGGCGGCGTCACCCTCCTGCAATACCGCGACAAGAGCAGCGACGAGGCCCGGCGCCTGCGTGAGGCCGAAGCCCTGCGCGATCTGTGCGAGCGCTACAAGACGCAACTGATCATCAACGATGACGCCGAACTGGCCGCACGCCTGAATGTCGGCGTGCACCTGGGGCAGACCGACGGCCCGCTGTCGCCGACCCGCGCCTTGCTTGGTTCAAAAGCGATCATCGGTTCGACCTGCCACGCACAGCTCGAACTGGCCGCACAGGCCGCCAAAGAAGGCGCGAGTTACGTCGCCTTCGGTCGCTTCTTCAATTCCAATACCAAACCCGGTGCGCCGAGTTGCAGCCTCGATCTCCTCGACGAGGCCAAACGCACCCTGCACCTGCCGATCTGCGCGATTGGCGGCATCACCCTCGACAACGCGGCGCCGCTGGTAGCCCACGGTGTCGATCTGCTGGCCGTGGTCCATGGCCTGTTCGGCGCAGACAGCACCGCCGAGGTGACCCGCCGCGCCCGCGCGTTCAACGAATTACTTAAAGTCTGATTTGAGAGCCCGATCATGTCTCGTTCCGAAACCCTGTTTGCCAACGCCCAGAAACACATCCCCGGTGGCGTGAACTCGCCGGTTCGCGCGTTCAAGAGCGTCGGCGGCACGCCGCTGTTCTTCAAGCACGCCGAAGGCGCCTACGTCACCGACGAAGACGACAAGCGTTATGTGGATTACGTCGGTTCCTGGGGCCCGATGATTCTCGGCCACAGCCACCCGGACGTACTGGACGCGGTGCGCAACCAGTTGCAACACGGTCTGTCCTACGGCGCGCCGACCGCGATGGAAACCGAGATGGCCGATCTGGTCTGCTCGCTGGTGCCATCGATGGAGATGGTGCGCATGGTCAGCTCCGGCACCGAAGCGACCATGAGCGCAATCCGTCTGGCCCGCGGTTTCACCGGCCGCGACAGCATCATCAAGTTCGAAGGCTGCTACCACGGCCACTCCGACAGCCTGCTGGTCAAGGCCGGCTCCGGCGCACTGACCCAGGGCGTGCCAAGCTCGGCCGGCGTACCGGCAGCGTTCGCCAAACACACCCTGACCCTGCCGTTCAACGACATCGACGCGGTTGAAAAAATGCTCGCCGAAGTCGGTCAGGACGTCGCGTGCATCATCGTCGAGCCCGTGGCCGGCAACATGAACTGCGTACCGCCGGCACCAGGCTTTCTCGAAGGCCTGCGCAGCCTGTGCGACAAGCACGGCGTGGTGCTGATTTTCGACGAAGTGATGACCGGTTTCCGAGTCGCCCTCGGCGGTGCCCAGGCTTACTACGGTGTGACCCCGGACCTGACCACCTTCGGCAAGATCATCGGCGGCGGCATGCCGGTCGGCTGCTTCGGCGGCAAGCGTTCGATCATGGAGCGCATCGCACCGCTGGGTCCGGTCTATCAGGCGGGCACCCTGTCGGGCAACCCGCTGGCGATGGCCGCCGGCCTGACCACCCTGCGCCTGATCAGCCGTCCGGGCTTCCACGCCGAGCTGACCGATTACACCACTCGCCTGCTCGATGGCCTGCAACAGCGCGCCGATGCGGCGGGCATTCCGTTCGTCACCACCCAGGCCGGCGGCATGTTCGGTCTGTACTTCAGCGGTGCCGACGACATTGTTACGTTTGAAGACGTAATGGCCAGCGACGCAGCACTGTTCGGCCGCTTCTTCCACCTGATGCTGGAAGGTGGCGTGTACCTGGCACCGAGCGCTTTCGAAGCCGGTTTCACCTCGATTGCCCATGGCGATGCCGAGTTGAAACTCACCCTCGATGCCGCCGAACGCGCCTTCGCCCAGTTGAAGTAAAACGCCCCGCCGCTGACGTTGGCCATTGCCAGCGTCAGCGTTCTCCTACATCTGCACGCCTTTTCCGACACGTCTGCCAAAAATCTCCCATAAAGTGGGCGATATATTTCCCGCGCAGCAGAAAATCGAGTAAAGACTTTGTAAGGATGGCCCTGCTTATTTCATAATGCGCGCTTATTGGATCCCTCGACGGGTCCGCGCGCCCTTCAGAGGTAAGTCGATTCCCATGAACCGCACCGGCCGCACCCTTGCCTTGGGCTGCCTGTTGCTCCTTCAGCCGCTGCTCGCACATGCACAAGCAGGCGGCAACTCGTTGTTGATCCCGGCGATGGGTCGTTGCACCCTCAATACTCAGCCGCAAGATGTCACGCAGGCTCTCGCCGCCTGCCAAAAGGCAGCGGATGAAGGGGATGCGCAAGCGCAATACGAGTTGGGTGAGTTCTACTACGACGGCAAGAACGCGCCGCGCGACCTCAATCAAGCCCTGAGTTATTTCGAAAAGGCTTCGCTGCAGGGCCACGCCCAGGCGCAATTCAAACTCGGCACCATGTTCTTCCACGGTGAGGGTGTGCAGGCCAACAACATCCAGGCCTACATCGTGCTGAAGATGGCCGCGGTCAACGGCGCCGAAGACGCACTCGACACCGCCGACGAAGTGTCCGAAAAGATGTCCCGCGAAGACCTGGAAACCGCAACCCAGGTGCTCGGGCAAATTTTCCGTAAATACCTGATGGAACTGCAGAACGCCGACGGACGTACGCCGTTCTCGCCCCTGCCTTAGCTCCTTTTCCCGCCCCGCTTACTTTTCGGGCATCGGTACCGGAAACGGCATCACATTGCCAACCCCGCCACGGGCTTCGCTGATCTTCGGCGTACCGAGACGCTCCACTTCGTCGATGCGCACGATCGAATGCATCGGCACAAAGCTGCGCACCACGCCTTCGAACTGCGCCTTGAGCTTCTCTTCGCTCGGGTCGACGACCACCTGGGTGCGCTCGCCAAAGACGAACTCTTCCACTTCCAGAAAACCCCACAGATCACTTTGATAGATCTGCTTTGCGTACATTTCGTACACCTGGCCCTGGTTGAGGAAAATCACCTTGTAGATTGGAGCTTCGCGTTTGGTCATGGCGGGCGGACAACACATCGGGGTAAAAATGAGGGCGCAAACTATAGCATAGCCACTGGACGCGCAACGGTAGGAACCTGGGGACATGTTCCCTATAATGCGCGGTTCTTTGAACCACGTGACGACCCTATTCCATGGCCAAGAAGCTTTACATCGAAACCCACGGTTGCCAGATGAACGAGTACGACAGCTCGCGCATGGTCGATCTGCTGGGCGAACACCAGGCCCTGGAAGTCACGGCGCGCGCCGAAGATGCCGACGTGATCCTGCTCAACACCTGTTCGATCCGCGAACGCGCCCAGGACCGGGTGTATTCCCAGCTCGGTCGCTGGCGCGAACTGAAACTGGCCAACCCGGACATGGTCATCGCCGTCGGCGGTTGCGTGGCCAGCCAGGAAGGCGCGGCGATCCGTGATCGCGCCCCGTACGTCGACGTGGTGTTCGGCCCGCAGACCCTGCACCGCCTGCCGGAAATGATCGACGCCGCACGCATCAGCAAGCTGCCGCAAGTCGACGTCTCGTTCCCGGAAATCGAAAAGTTCGACCACCTGCCCGAGCCGCGCATCGATGGCCCAAGCGCCTACGTGTCGGTGATGGAAGGCTGCAGCAAGTACTGCACGTTCTGCGTGGTGCCTTACACCCGCGGCGAAGAGGTCAGCCGGCCGTTCGACGACGTGATCGCCGAGATCATTCACCTGGCCGAAAACGGCGTGCGTGAAGTGACCCTGCTGGGGCAGAACGTCAACGGTTATCGCGGCCTGACCCACGACGGACGTCTGGCGGACCTGGCCGAACTGATCCGCGTTGTCGCGGCGGTCGATGGCATCGACCGCATCCGCTACACCACCTCGCACCCGCTGGAATTCTCCGACAGCCTGATCCAGGCCCACGCCGAAGTGCCGGAACTGGTCAAACACCTGCACTTGCCGGTGCAGTCGGGTTCGGACCGGATTCTGGCGGCGATGAAGCGCAACCACACGGCACTGGAGTACAAATCCAAGCTGCGCAAACTGCGCGCTGCCGTCCCGGGTATCTGCATCAGCTCGGACTTCATCGTCGGCTTCCCGGGGGAAACCGAGAAAGATTTCGAACAGACCATGAAGCTGATTGCCGACGTCGGCTTCGACTTCTCTTATTCGTTCGTCTACAGCCAGCGCCCGGGGACTCCGGCTGCCGACCTGGCCGACGACACCCCGGAAGAACTGAAGAAAGAACGCCTGAACGCCTTGCAGCACCGTTTGAATCAGCAAGGGTTCGAGATCAGCCGACAAATGGTCGGTTCGATCCAGCGGATTCTGGTGACCGATTACTCGAAGAAGGATCCGGGCGAGCTGCAAGGGCGCACCGAGAATAACCGTATCGTCAACTTCCGCTGCGATAATCCGACCCTGATCGGCCAGTTCGCCGACGTCCACATCGACGCGGCGCAACCGCACTCGCTGCGTGGCTCGCTGATCCAGTAACACCGCATATCCCATGTGGGAGCGAGCCTGCTCGCGATGAACGATGACGCGGTTTACCAAGTCAACCGTGGCGTGGCCATCGCGAGCAGGCTCGCTCCCACAATGGACCGGCCTGGTTCTTGAGAACAGGCTCATCCATTTAAGAGCTTTCGCACCCACGCCACTGGCGTTATCCTTGATTTCATCCCAATTGCCCCAGGGCGGCTAAATACGACCTTGAACGCACCCATAGAACCTCATCGTTTCATCCTCGAGCCTTTTGAGGCTCGCCGCTTCGCCAATCTGTGCGGACAGTTCGACGAACACCTGCGCCTGATCGAACAACGCCTGGCCATCGAGATCCGCAACCGCGGCAATCAGTTCGAGCTGATCGGCGAACCCAAGCACACCACTTCCGCGGAAAACCTGATTCGCCGCCTGTACCGGGAAACCAAGGGTTCAGAGCTGTCGCCGGATACGGTGCACCTGTTCCTTCAGGAATCGGCCGTCGAGCAGCTGGACAACCACGCCCCCGCCGAAGCCTCCGTAGCCCTGCGCACCAAGAAAGGCATGATTCGCCCTCGGGGCTTGAATCAGCTGCGCTACGTGAAGGAAATCCTCGGCAACGACATCAACTTCGGCATCGGCCCGGCCGGTACCGGCAAGACCTACCTGGCTGTCGCCTGCGCCGTCGATGCGCTGGAGCGCGAGCAGATCCGTCGCATCCTGCTGGTGCGTCCGGCGGTCGAAGCGGGTGAAAAACTCGGCTTCCTGCCCGGCGACCTGTCGCAGAAGATCGACCCGTACCTGCGCCCGCTCTACGACGCGCTCTACGAGATGCTCGGCTTTGAATACGTGGCCAAGCTGATCGAGCGTCAGGTGATCGAAGTCGCGCCGCTGGCCTACATGCGCGGTCGTACGCTGAACAACAGCTTCATCATTCTCGATGAAAGTCAGAACACCACCGTCGAGCAGATGAAGATGTTCCTGACCCGGATCGGTTTCGGCTCCACGGCCGTGATCACCGGCGACATCACCCAGGTCGACCTGCCGCGCGGCACCAAGTCCGGACTTCATCACGTCATCGAAGTCCTGAAGGATGTGCCGGGCATCAGCTTCACTCACTTCCAGCCCAAAGACGTGGTGCGCCATCCGTTGGTGCAACGCATCGTCGAAGCCTACGAGCGCTTCGAGACGCGTTTGGCCGATGAAGCGCCAAAGGACACCCGCCACGATGCTTGAGCTTGACCTGCAAATCGCGACCGAAGCGTCTGCGCCGACCGAAGCCGAATTCCGCCAATGGTGCGAACTGGCCCTGCGCCAGCGCACCGCCGACTCGGAAATGACCATTCGTCTGGTGGACGAGGAAGAAGGCCGCGAGCTGAATCACACCTGGCGCCACAAGGATTACGCGACCAACGTCCTGTCCTTTCCCGCCGAAGTGCCCGACGAGTTTCTCGACATTCCCTTGCTGGGCGATCTGGTGATCTGCGTGGCCGTGGTTGAGCGTGAGGCCGCCGAACAGGGCAAGGAACCAAAGGCCCACTGGGCACATCTGGTCATTCACGGCTGCTTGCATCTGCTTGGTTACGACCATATAGATGACGAGGAAGCCGAAGAAATGGAAGCACTGGAACGCGAGTTGCTTGCCGAATTGGGTTATCCCGATCCGTACGCGGACGACGAAACCGAAACATCCCCTATCGTTACAACAAAGGATTCAGAGTAATCGCTATGAGCGAAGATCGATCGAGCAACGGGCAGAAGTCCTGGCTGGGTAAACTGACCCAGGCTTTTGCCCACGAGCCGAAGAACCGCCAGGAGCTGCTGGAGCTGCTGCGCGATGCACATCAGAACAAACTGCTGGACAGCGAAGCGCTGGCCATCGTCGAAGGCGCCATCCAGGTGGCTGACCTGCAGGTTCGCGACATTATGGTGCCGCGCTCGCAGATGATCAGCATCAAGGCGACCCAGACACCCCGCGAATTCCTCCCTGCCGTGGTCGACTCGGCCCACTCGCGCTACCCGGTCATCGGCGAAAGCCATGACGACGTGATGGGCGTACTGCTGGCCAAGGACCTGCTGCCGCTGATCCTCAAGGAGAACGGCGACAGCTTCAACATCAAGGATCTGCTGCGCCCGGCCACCTTCGTGCCGGAGTCCAAGCGCCTGAACGTGTTGCTGCGTGAATTCCGCGCCAACCACAACCACATGGCCATCGTGATCGACGAATACGGCGGCGTGGCCGGTCTGGTGACCATCGAAGACGTGCTCGAGCAAATCGTCGGCGATATCGAAGACGAGCACGACGTCGAAGAAGACAGCTACATCAAGCCGCTGCCCAGCGGTGATTTCCTGATCAAGGCCCTGACGCCGATCGAGAACTTCAACGAGTTCTTCGACAGCGAATTCTCCGACGACGAGTTCGATACCGTCGGCGGGCTGGTGATGAGCGCGTTCGGGCACTTGCCAAAACGCAACGAAATCACTGAAATCGGCGCCTATCGTTTCCGCATCCTGAACGCCGACAGCCGTCGGATTCATTTGCTGCGACTGACCCCTATCGCCCGGTAAAAAATCTAAGGATTGAAATGCGCTGGACTACCCGCCCCGGCTGGCCCGGTAACCTGCTGGCCGTGGCGGCCGGTGCAATCACCACCTTCGCGCTGGCACCGTTCGATCTCTGGCCGCTGGCGTTGCTGGCGGTCGGCCTGTTCTACGCCGGCCTGCGCGAGCTGAGCCCGCGCCAGGCACTCGGCCGTGGCTGGTGCTTCGGTTTCGGCCTGTTCGGCGCCGGCACCAGCTGGATCTATTACAGCATCCACCACTTCGGCGGTGCTTCAGTGCTGCTGGCCGGGTTCCTGATGCTGATCTTCACGGCGGCCATTGCCTGGTTCTTCGCCCTGCCCGCGTGGCTGTGGGCGCGCTGGCTGCGCCGTAACGAAGCACCGCTGGCCGATGCCCTGGCCTTCGCGGCGCTGTGGGTCGGCCAGGAAGCCTTTCGTGGCTGGTTCCTCACCGGTTTCCCGTGGCTGTACTCCGGTTACAGCCAGCTCGATGGCCCGCTGGCCGGACTCGCGCCGCTGGGCGGCATGTGGCTGGTGTCGTTCGTCCTGGCACTGACCGCCGCGCTGATTTACAACGCACCGCGCCTGCTGCAGACCGGTCGCAAGGGCTTTATCGCTGCCGGGCTGGTATTGCTGATCGGCCCATGGGCGGCGGGCATTGCATTGAAGGGCCACGCCTGGACCAGTCCCTCCGGCGCACCACTGACCGTTGCGGCCATTCAAGGCAACGTCGAGCAAAGCATGAAATGGGACCCGGCGCAGCTCAACGCGCAACTGGCGTTGTACCGCGACCTGAGTTTCCGTTCGAAACCGGTGGATCTGCTGATCTGGCCGGAAACCGCCGTCCCGGTGCTCAAGGAGTCCGCCGAGGGTTACCTGAACATGATGGGCACCTTTGCCGCCGAGCGTAAATCGGCGCTGATCACCGGCGTGCCGATTCGCGAAATGGTTCACCACGAGAGACGCTTCTACAACGGCATCACCGTGGTCGGCGAAGGCGATGGCACCTATCTCAAGCAAAAACTGGTGCCGTTCGGCGAGTACGTACCCTTGCAGGACCTGCTGCGCGGGCTGATCGCGTTCTTCGATCTGCCGATGTCCGACTTCGCCCGTGGCCCTGCGGATCAGCCGCTATTGCAGGCCAAGGGTTATCAGATTGCACCGTTCATCTGCTACGAAGTGGTGTACCCGGAGTTTGCTGCCGGTCTGGCAGCACGCAGCGACCTGTTGCTGACCATCAGCAACGACACCTGGTTCGGCACCTCCATCGGCCCGCTGCAACACCTGCAGATGGCGCAGATGCGCGCTCTTGAAGCCGGGCGCTGGATGATTCGTGCGACCAACAACGGCGTGACCGGCCTGATCAATCCGTTCGGGCAGATCACCGAGCGCATTCCGCAGTTCGAACAAGGCGTGCTCTACGGCGAAGTGGTGCCGATGCATAACCTGACACCGTATCTGCAATGGCGCTCGTGGCCGCTGATCATTCTGTGCGTAGTGCTGTTTGGCTGGGCGCTGATGACCAACCGGATGTCCAAGACTCTCTGAAAACCCGATCACTCCCGCGCCCTGCGCGGGAGTGATCAATCGGCGCTGTCACCCCCTCGGTAGAACAGTGAATAGCCGATCTGCCCCACCGCCTCGTTCAACAACTGCCCGCTCTGCCAGATCGACTTGAACTCCGGCATCCAGCCGCCAAACGGCCGGGCGTTGTCCGTGCCGAGGAAGCCGACCGGTGCCGGCACTACTTCGAATCCAGCCTGTTGATAACTCCACACCGCACGGGGCATGTGCCAGGCCTGGGTCACCAGCACGATGCGTTTGACGCCCTCCGGCAACAGCACTTTGGCGCTGAATTCGGCGTTCTCCCACGTGGTGCGGCTTTCCCCTTCCTGCCAACGCACGGTCACACCGAAATCATCGCGCAGTGAATCGGCCATCAGCTTCGCTTCGGTCGGTGGCGTGCCGTAATGCAGGCCGCCACTGGTCAGAATCGGCAACCCTGACGCCTTGGCCAGGCGCGCCGCATAACGCTGCCGCTCGAGCCCGACGCCCGTCGGTTGATCCTCACCCCAGGCCAGATCGCCACGCTCGCGCCCGGAGCCCAGCACCACAATCGCATCGGCGCGCTGCGCAAGGCTTGTCCATGAGTCCCGGGGCAGCGGCGGCTCGCGCTCCAGGGCCTTGGCGCCCCATTGCACGACCACCGGCAGGCTCATCAGCAAGAACCCGCCAAAACCCAGGGCAAAACACAGGCCGGCCAGTCGCGGGCGCGAACGTCGCAACCACCAGGCGACGAGCAACAGCAACAAGAGCAGGCCGGGCGGCAATAGAAGTTGTTTAATGAAATAACGAAAAGGCATCGAGCATCTCCAGAGATGCCCGAAGCCTAAGTGGGTTGATACGACGCGACAACCAGTAGGGTCGGATCCTGTTGAAAAAGATCCGTTTTTTGACCTGCCATGCGTTTACTTGGCCTGCAGAGTGCGCACCTTGACGGGGTCTCTGCCAGGTGCCTTGTCCTTGAGCCAGACGACCTTGGCCGAATGGGCTGCATCGAGTTGCTTCACTGCCTGTGACAGGTATCCGTGGGTTTCACGCTCACTGCGATCCAGATAAGCCTTGACCAGATTGAACTCGGCGGGGCTCAAGCCACGCAATTCCAGCTCCAGGGGGCGCTCGTCGCGCAGCCGTCCAGCGGTTTTTGCAGCGTCCAGGGCCATTCCCAGACGATCGATCAACCGCTCGTACAACTCCGGTTTGCTTATGTTTCTTTGCTGTGACTCCACCATCCCTCACCTCATTGAAGATAAGACTCACTCCCCAGTTAGAGCTTAGCTTCGCTGCACAAACCGGCTGTACGCCGCGACCAACGGCCCTCGCCGCGATTTCAACGGGTAACACGGCTGCAATCAGGGTTTCCCTAGGCCAAGCGCGGTCATGTATGCTACGGCGCTTCCTGTAACTCCACTTCCAGCCCGTCCGGCCCGCTCCGGATGTCGCATTGAAGAGGATTAGGCCACCCCTATCCAGTACAAAAGTAGCCATGCACGAACAATATCAGCCCCGTGAAATCGAAGCCGCCGCCCAGTCGTTCTGGGACGAGCAAAAGTCCTTTGAAGTCAGTGAACAGCCAGGCAAGGAGACTTACTACTGCCTGTCGATGTTCCCTTACCCCAGCGGCAAGCTACACATGGGGCACGTGCGCAACTACACCATCGGCGACGTCATCTCCCGCTACCAGCGCATGCTCGGCAAGAACGTCCTGCAACCGATGGGTTGGGACGCCTTCGGCATGCCGGCGGAAAACGCCGCGATGAAGAACAACGTAGCCCCGGCCAAGTGGACCTACGAAAACATCGCCTACATGAAATCCCAGCTGCGCAGCCTGGGCCTCGCGGTGGACTGGTCCCGCGAAGTCACCACCTGCAAACCGGATTACTACCGCTGGGAACAGTGGCTGTTCACCCGCCTGTTCGAAAAAGGCGTGATCTACCGCAAGAACGGTACCGTGAACTGGGACCCGATCGACCAGACCGTTCTGGCCAACGAACAGGTGATCGACGGTCGCGGCTGGCGTTCGGGCGCGCTGATCGAAAAACGCGAAATCCCGATGTACTACTTCAAGATCACCGCCTACGCGGATGAGCTGCTGGAGAGTCTCGACGAATTGACTGGCTGGCCGGAACAGGTCAAGACCATGCAGCGCAACTGGATCGGCAAGTCCCGCGGGATGGAAGTGCAGTTCCCGTACAACGTCGATTCGATCGGCGAAAGCGGCACCCTGAAAGTCTTCACCACCCGTCCGGACACCCTGATGGGCGCAACCTATGTTGCCGTGGCGGCCGAGCACCACCTGGCCGCTCTCGCCGCCAGGAACAACCCTGAGCTGCAAGCGTTCATCGCCGAATGCAAGGGCGGCAGCGTCGCCGAAGCCGACGTCGCCACTCAAGAGAAGAAGGGCCTGCCGACCGGCCTGTTCGTCGAGCATCCGCTGACCGGTGAAAAACTGCCGGTGTGGGTCGCCAACTACGTGCTGATGCACTACGGCGACGGCGCGGTCATGGCTGTGCCGGCTCACGACGAACGCGATTTCGAATTCGCCCACAAGTACAACCTGCCGGTCAAATCCGTGGTTCGCACCAGCTCCGGTGAAACCAACCCGGCGCCATGGCAGGATGCCTACGGCGAGCACGGCACGCTGATCAACTCCGGCGAGTTCGACGGCCTGGACTTCGCCGGCGCGTTCGACGCCATGGAAGTTGCCCTGATCAAGAAAAACCTCGGCGCCTCGCGCACCCAGTTCCGGCTGCGCGACTGGGGCATCAGCCGTCAGCGCTACTGGGGCTGCCCGATTCCGATCATCCACTGCGATGCCTGCGGTGACGTGCCGGTACCGGAAGACCAGTTGCCTGTCGTACTGCCGGAAGACGTGGTGCCGGACGGCGCCGGTTCGCCGCTGGCACGCATGCCCGAGTTCTACGAGTGCACCTGCCCGAAATGCGGTCAGCCTGCCAAGCGTGAAACCGACACCATGGACACCTTCGTCGAGTCGTCCTGGTACTACGCCCGTTACGCCTCGCCGCACTTCGAGGGCGGTCTGGTGGAAAAATCCGCAGCCGACCACTGGTTGCCGGTGGATCAGTACATCGGCGGTATCGAACACGCCATTCTTCACCTGCTGTACGCGCGCTTCTTCCACAAGCTGATGCGCGACGAAGGCCTGGTGAGCTCCAACGAGCCGTTCAAGAACCTGCTGACTCAAGGCATGGTGATTGCCGAGACTTACTATCGCCGCGAAGCCAACGGCGCCTATACCTGGTTCAACCCGGCGGACGTCGATCTCGAACGCGACGGCAAGGGCAACGTCACCAGCGCCAGACTGAAAACCGACGGTCTGCCGGTGGAAATCGGCGGCACCGAGAAAATGGCCAAGTCGAAGAACAACGGCGTCGACCCTCAATCGATGATCGACCAGTTCGGCGCGGACACCTGCCGCCTGTTCATGATGTTCGCCTCGCCGCCCGACATGAGCGCCGCGTGGTCCGACTCCGGCGTTGAAGGCTCGCACCGCTTCCTCAAGCGCGTCTGGCGTCTGGCTCAGGCCCACGTCACTCAGGGCCTGCCGGGCAAACTGGACATCGCCGGCCTGAACGACGAGCAGAAAGCCGTTCGTCGCGCGATCCACCAGGCCATCAAGCAGGCCAGCCACGATGTTGGCCAGAACCACAAATTCAACACCGCCATCGCCCAGGTGATGACGCTGATGAACGTGCTGGAAAAAGCAGCACAATCCACCGAACAGGATCGCGCGCTGGTTCAGGAAGGTCTGGAAGCCGTTACGCTGTTGCTGGCTCCGATCACCCCGCACATTTGCCACGAACTGTGGAATCAACTGGGCCACGCCGATCCTGTGATCGACGCCGGCTGGCCAGTGGTGGATGAAAGCGCACTCGTTCAGGACAGCCTGACCCTGGTGATCCAGGTCAACGGCAAACTTCGCGGCCAGATCGAAATGCCGGCTGCCGCGACCCGTGAAGAAGTCGAAGCGGCAGCCCGCGCCAACGAGAACGTGCTGCGTTTCGTTGACGGCCTGACGATTCGCAAAGTGATCGTAGTGCCCGGGAAACTGGTCAATATCGTCGCCAGCTAATTGGATCGGGCGTCAGGTGTGCCTGACGCCCAGTAAAACCTTTCGGGCCACAGAGTCGGCCCACATGGTTTCAAGGGGAGCAACACAATGATCAAACGCAATCTGCTGGTGATGGGCCTCGCCGTCCTGTTGAGCGCCTGCGGTTTCCAGCTGCGCGGCACCGGCACCAACGAACTGTCGATCAAGGAGCTCGATCTGAGCGCCCGCAACGCCTACGGCGAGACCGTGACGCAACTGCGTCAGGTGCTGGAGGCCAGCGGCGTCAAGGTCGTCTCCGGCGCACCGTACAAGCTGTACCTGGCCGATGAGCAGGAAAACCAGCGCATCCTCAGCTACGCCGGCGCCGGTCGTACTGGCGAATATCAGGTGAGCACCGTGCTCAGCTATGACATCCGCGGTGAAAAAGGCCTGTTGCTCAAAAGCGACAAGCTTGAAGTGCAGAAAGTGTTCATCCACGACGGCAACAACCTCGTGGGTTCCGATCAGGAAGCCAACGATGCGCGTCGTGAAACCCGCCGCGAACTGGTTCAGCGCATGATGCTGCGTCTGCAACAGCTGACACCGGCGCAGCTGGACGCTCTGCAGCAAACCGCCAATGCCCGTGCCAAGGCAGAGGCCGACGCCCTGGAAGCGGCGCAGAAGGCTGAAGCGGAAACCCCGCGTCAGTCGCCGCTCGAACTGCCGCAGCAGTAAGCCGTTCGGGGCGCGCAGGCGCCCCGTTCGCCCTCTCTTATGAAGCTCGCTCCCGCCCAACTCGGCAAACACCTGCAAGGCGCCCTTGCGCCGGTCTACATCATCAGCGGCGATGACCCGTTGCTGTGTCAGGAAGCTGCCGACGCCATTCGCAGCGCTGCCCGTCAGCAAGGGTTCGACGAACGCCAGGTGTTCGCCGCCGATGCCAATTTCGATTGGGGTACGCTGCTGCAGGCCGGTGCCAGCATGTCGCTGTTCGCCGAAAAACGCTTGCTGGAGCTGCGCCTGCCCTCCGGCAAGCCTGGCGACAAAGGCGCTGCCGCACTGATCGAATACTGCTCGCGCCCCGCCGAAGACACGGTACTGCTGATCAGCCTGCCCAAGCTGGACGGCAGCGCGCAGAAGACCAAGTGGGGCAAGGCGCTGGTCGAAGGTCAGCAGACCCAGTTCATCCAGATCTGGCCTGTGGATGCCAACCAGTTACCGAGCTGGATTCGCCAACGACTGTCTCAGGCCGGCCTCTCGGCCAGTCAGGACGCGGTCGAACTGATTGCCGCGCGGGTAGAAGGCAACCTGCTTGCCGCGGCGCAGGAGATCGAGAAGCTCAAGCTGATGGCCGAAGGCGGTCAGATCACCGTCGAAACCGTACAGGCGGCCGTGGCCGACAGTGCGCGCTTCGATGTGTTCGGCCTGACCGACGCGGTGCTCAACGGCGAACCGGCTCACGCCCTGCGCATGCTCGAAGGGCTGCGCGGTGAAGGGGTCGAGCCGCCGGTGATCCTCTGGGCCCTGGCCCGTGAGTTGCGCCTGCTGGCCAACATCTCGCTGCAGTACAGCCAGGGCACACCGCTGGACAAGTGCTTCAGTCAGGCCAAACCGCCGGTCTGGGACAAGCGCAAACCGCTGATGAGCAAGGCCCTGCAACGCTACTCGGCACAGCGCTGGGCGCAGTTGTTGCTTGAAGCCCAGCGCATCGATGCGCAGATCAAGGGCCAGGCAGCCGGTTCGCCGTGGATGAGCCTCAGCCGTTTGGCGCTGTTGATGGCGGGTCAGCGTCTGACATTACCTGCCGAATGAAACCCGGGATCGCATACTGCGATCCCGTTTTTTTTGCACAGACCATTTCCTACAGCACATCTCGCCTTCAGTCCTATAGACAGAAGCTCGACATCGGCAGATCATTTGCCGCGCAAAACTCACTCACTCGCGAGAAACCTTCATGAGCAAAAAGCCATCGAAACATGGCCACAACAAGGCCAAATCCATCGTCGCCCAACCCCTGTTCCGCAGCCGCCAGGAACGACCAACCAAGGGTAAAGGCAGCTACCGCCGCGAAGCCTTCCAGTCTGACAGCTGGGAGGCTTCTTACTTTCTGGCCGCTTGAAGCGCAGCACCCCTTCCTCATGTTAAGGTCTGCACCTGATTCGTATCCCCTGGACCTGTGCATGCCCCTCAGTCTTTCCCGTCGTTGGCCCGTTCGCCAACTGATCGCTGCCACAAGTTTCATACTGCTTGTCGCCTGCGCGGAGAAACCCACCGCCGCCGACGCGCAACCGCTTCAGACTGCTCCCATTGCCACGGCCCCCGCGATCGTCCCGCCGGTAGTGCCGTCCGGTGACGACCTCGATCTGCAACCAACCCAGACTTTCGCCGAGTGGCAGGCAGGTTTCCGCAAGGACGCCCTGGCCGCCGGAATTCGCGCTGACGTCTTTGACCGTGCCTTCGCCAACGTCAGTTTCGACGCCAGCGTGATCCGCGCCGACCGCAGCCAGCCGGAGTTCGCCCGGCCGGTCTGGGAATACCTGGACGGCGCCCTGTCGCCGCTGCGAGTACGTAAAGGCCAGGCCCTGATCAACCAGTACGCCGATATCCTGCAGCGCATCGAGCAACGTTACGGCGTCGATCGCCAGGCACTGGTGTCGGTATGGGGGATGGAGAGCAATTTCGGTCAGTTCCAGGGCACCAAATCGGTGATCAACTCCCTGGCGACCCTGGCCTACGAAGGTCGCCGCCCGGGCTTTGCCCACGCGCAACTGATAGCGGCGCTGCAAATCCTGCAACAGGGCGACATCACACCGGAGAAAATGCTCGGCTCCTGGGCCGGTGCCATGGGCCAGACCCAGTTCATCCCGACCACCTACAACACCCACGCCGTGGATTTCGATGGTGACGGCCGCCGTGACATCTGGGGCAGCCCGGCTGACGCCTTGGCATCCACCGCGCATTACCTGCAAAGCTCCGGCTGGCAGCGTGGCCAGCCTTGGGGCTTCGAGGTGCAGCTGCCGAGCGGTTTCAACTACACCCTGGCAGATGGCGCGATTCGCAAGAGCGTCGCCGAATGGCGGCAACTGGGTGTGATTCTGCCCAACGGCGGCCAGGCACCAGCCGGCTCCGAACAACTGTCAGCCGCCCTGCTGTTGCCGGCCGGCTATCGTGGCCCGGCGTTCCTGATACTCGATAACTTCCGGGCGATCCTCAAATACAACAACTCGTCGTCCTATGCTCTGGCGGTGAGTCTGTTGTCCGAACGCTTCAACGGTGCCGGGCTGATCAATGGCAGTTGGCCGAAAGATGACCTGCCGCTGAGTCGTACCGAACGCATCGAGCTGCAAAACCTGCTGACCGCGCGCAACTACGACGCGGGCACCGCTGACGGCATCATCGGCGCCAATACGCGCAAGGCGATCCGCAGTGCGCAGCAGTCCTTGGGCTGGCCCGCAGATGGCTATCCGACGCACAAACTGCTCGAAAGCCTGCGCAACCAGTAAAAGCATCGCGGGCAAGCCCGCTCCCACAGGTTTAGAGGTGATCGCAGTATCTGCGTACAACCTGAAAACCGTGGGAGCGGGATTGCCCGCGATGACTGACTATGAGGCGATCAGTCTCTACGCCTTGATCACCACATCCTGTTCCAGCATCAACTCCTTCTTTCCTGCATCCAGTCGAACCAATGCCCCCAGCGGCAACGTCAGGTTCGGATCGCAGTGCCCGCTGCGCCAGCCTGACAGCACCGGAATCCGCAGTGGTGCAAAGGTCTGCCTGAGCAAGCGGTTCAAGGCCTCGACATCCACGCCCGCCACATCCCCGACCAGCACGCCGCGCAATCTGGCCAACTTGCCCGCCAGACGCATCTGAGTCAGCAAGCGGTCGATCCGGTACAGCGGCTCGTTGATGTCCTCGATGAGCAGAATCACCCCTTCGACGTCGATTTCGTATGGCGTGCCCAGGGTCGCGGCGATCATTGCCAGATTGCCACCCAGCAGACGCCCGTGGGCAATGCCGGGCTCAACCGTGGTCAACGGATAAGCCGCCGGATGACTCAGTACACTGCCGGTCTTCAATTGACCGCGCAACATGGCGAAAAACGACGTCACCGTTGGTGGCTCCTTGTCACCCAGCAGATCGGCATTCAACAGCGGCCCGTGAAAGGTCACGAACCCTGCGTAGCGACTGATCGCCAGATGCAGTGCAGTGATGTCGCTGTAGCCAACGAACGGCTTGGCATGACGCGCCAACAGATCGTAGTCGATTTGATCCAGCAGGCGCGGCGTGCCGTAACCGCCACGCAGACAGATGATTGCGTCAACCTCGGGATCAGTGAACGCCGCGTGCAGATCGTTCAGTCGCACCTCGTCGCTGCCGGCCAGATAGCCATCTTTCTCGTAGACGCCAGGGAACACCCGCAAACCGTAACCCCGGGCGCGCATCCACTGAACGGCTTTTTCAGTCTCCAGTGTGCCGGGACCGGCAGGTGCAATGACACCTATCAGCCCTTCCGACGGCAGCGCCGGCACAGGCTTGTGCGGAAAAAGGGTGTGGGTCGGTCGAACGGTCATCCATGGATCTCCCTGTGTGAAGTCATGCTCACACAGTAGTCAGGAACGGCGACAAACAGAAGAGCTTCAGCTGCGCCGCAGTTTGCAGGAAAAGTCGATAACGAGTGTAGGCCGGACAAAAAAATGCCCGCCGGGTGGTAAACCCCGGCGGGCACTTTCTCATTCAGCGCTGAATCAGGAACCGAGCAGCTCGGCCTTGACCAGTTTCGCTTGCTCGTCGGCGTGGTACGAAGAACGCACCAACGGGCCGGACGCGACGTTCTTGAAGCCCATCTTGTAACCTTCCTCGGCGAACCAGGCGAAGGTGTCCGGGTGCACAAAACGCTGCACCGGCAAGTGGCTGCGGGACGGTTGCAGGTACTGGCCCAGGGTCAGCATGTCGATGTCGTGTTCGCGCATGCGCTTCATGACCTCGATGACTTCGTCGTCGGTCTCGCCCAGACCCAGCATCAGGCCGGACTTGGTCGGAATGTGCGGCATCATCTGCTTGAAGCGTTGCAGCAGGGTCAGCGACCACTGGTAGTCCGAACCCGGACGCGCAGCCTTGTACAGACGCGGCACGGTTTCCAGGTTGTGGTTGAACACATCCGGCGGCTCGGCCGCGGTGATTTCCAGGGCGATGTCCATGCGGCCACGGTAGTCCGGGACCAGGGTCTCGAGCTGCACGTTCGGCGACAGTTTACGGATTTCGCGGATGCAGTCGGCAAAGTGCTGGGCACCGCCGTCACGCAGGTCGTCGCGGTCTACCGAAGTGATCACCACGTACTTGAGCTTCAGGTCGGCGATGGCGATGGCCAGGCTTTGCGGCTCGTTGACGTCCAGTGGTTTCGGACGACCGTGGCCGACGTCGCAGAACGGGCAGCGACGGGTGCAGATGTCGCCCATGATCATGAAAGTGGCGGTGCCGCCGGAGAAGCACTCGCCCAGGTTCGGGCAGGAGGCCTCTTCGCAGACGCTGTGCAGCTTGTGCTTGCGCAGCAGGCTCTTGATGCGGTCGACTTCCGGCGAAACCGGGATGCGCACGCGGATCCAGTCGGGTTTCTTCGGCAGTTCGGTGGTCGGAATGATCTTCACCGGGATGCGTGCAACCTTCTCGGCGCCGCGCAGCTTGACGCCCGCTTCAACCTTGGGACGCGGGGCCGGGCGCTCGGTCACGTCGAGCGTCGGGATCATGGTTTGCACTGCATCAGTAGTCATATCAGTCGATTCCGCCCGTCAGGGTCGTCTGCTCAGCATAGTCGAGGTGTTTGACGAGCTGCGCGCGCAGCCGGGCACTTACCTCGGCAAATTCAATCGATCCTGCGTGATCGCTCAGCTGGGTCATCGCCAGCCCGGCATAGCCGCAGGGATTAATCCGTCGAAACGGCTCCAGGTTCATGTCCACGTTCAGGGCCAGGCCATGAAAGGAACAACCGTGGCGAATCCGCAAACCCAGAGAAGCGATTTTCGCTCCGTCGACATAGACGCCGGGAGCATCTGGCTTGGCCACTGCGGTGACGTCATAGCTGGCCAGCAGCTCGATCAGGCACCGCTCCATGCGCGTGACCAGGTCGCGGACGCCAAAACCCAGTTTGCGCACATCCAGCAGCAGGTACGCCACCAGTTGGCCGGGGCCATGGTAAGTCACCTGCCCGCCGCGGTCGACCTGCACCACCGGGATATCTCCCGGCAGCAACAGATGTTCAGCCTTGCCGGCCTGCCCCTGGGTGAACACCGGAGGGTGCTCGACCAGCCAGATTTCGTCGGCGGCATCGCTGCCGCGTTCGTTGGTGAAGCGTTGCATGGCATGCCAGACCGGCTCGTAAGCCATCTGGCCAAGTTCGCGAAAGCCCAGCGTGCCCGGCATCACAACACCATGTGTACGAAGCCGGTCGCCCGCAGTTCGCTGTTGATGTTGTACAGCTGATCCTGGTCGGTCGCGACGATGTGCAACTGGATGGTGGTGTACTTGCCGTTGCTGCTTTGACGCTCGTCCACACGCTCATCGTTGATCTTCGCGTGTTTCTTGACGATGTCGATGATCTTGTCTTTGTTGCCGACGCCCGTATCGCTGATCACCTTAACCGGATAATCAACCTGGGGGAATTCGATCTTTGGCGCCTTTACTTCGGTGTCGGTCATGGCGTAACGGCCTCGTAAGCGTAAGCCCGGTAACGAACAAGGCCCCGCTCCGGAAGGGAACGGGGCCATGCAGGTCAACTCGTATCAGTTGAACAAGCCGTAGAAGAATAGACGGATGCTATCCCACATGCGGCGGAAGATACCACCCTCCTCGACAGCGTCCAGAGCGATCAGATCGGCGCTGTGCACCACCTTGTCGTCCAGTTTCACTTCGACTTTACCGATCACGTCGCCCTTGGCGATTGGCGCGGTCAGTTGCGGGTTCATGGTCATGCTGGCAGCGAGCTTCTTCAGCTGGCCTTTCGGCAGGGTCATGGTCAGGTCTTGTGCCAGGCCGGCCTTGACCTGGCTGGTGGTGCCTTTCCATACCGGGGCCTGAGCCAGTTCGGTGCCCTTCTGGTAGAAGGTCTGGGTTTCGAAGAAGCGGAAACCGTAGGTCAGCAGCTTCTGGGTTTCGGCGGCACGAGCCACTTCGCTGTTGGTACCGAACACCACGGCGATCAGGCGCATGCCGTCACGTACGGCCGAGGACACCATGCAGTAGCCGGCTTCGTCGGTGTGACCGGTTTTCAGACCGTCAACGGTCTTGTCGCGCCACAGCAGCAGGTTGCGGTTAGGCTGTTTGATGCCGTTCCAGAAGAACTCTTTCTGCGAGTAGATCGCGTAGTGAGCCGGGTCTTCGTGGATGATCGCGCGAGCCAGGATCGCCATGTCGTGAGCCGACGAGTAGTGCTCTGGGTTCGGCAGACCGGTCGGGTTCATGAAGTGGGTGTTGGTCATGCCCAGATCGGCGACGGTCTTGTTCATCAGGTCGGCGAAGGCATCTTCGCTGCCGGCGATGTGTTCAGCCACCGCGACGCTGGCGTCGTTGCCGGACTGGATGATGATGCCGTGCAGCAGGTCGCTGACAGTCACCTGCGAGCCGACCTTGATGAACATCCGCGAACCGCCGGTGCGCCAGGCGTTTTCGCTGACGGTCACCGGGTCGTTTTCACCGATCTGGCCGCGACGGATTTCCAGCGTGGCGATGTACGCGGTCATCAGTTTGGTCAGGCTGGCCGGCGGCAGACGCTGGTCACCGTTGTTCTCCACCAGCACGTTGCCGCTGTTGGCATCCATGAGCACGTAGGCTTTGGCGGCCAGTTGTGGTGGCGACGGCATCATCTCGGCCGCGAAGGCGGCTGGCGAGAGGAGCAGCGGGACTAGCAGACACAGGCGTTTGGCAAAGGTGGTGATGTTCATCCGTCTCTCGAAATCGCTAATGGAAACTGCCCGAAGGCAAAATTAATCAGATGGCTTTCTAACGGGCCATCGCGTGTTCAGTTGCTCACTCCAGTCACCCTTTGCCGGGCTTTTGTTCTTCGACGAGCCAACAACCTGGCTCACCCCCCAATCGCTGGTGAACCGTCAATCAAGTGCTACGTATTGCTTACTCGGTGACCACGCTTGGCGAACCAAGGTTGGCCGAGCGCACGCTGTTCTGAACCTGGGCAATTTCACCCGGCGAGCCGATCGGTCCCAGGCGTACCCGGTGCAGGGTCTGCTGATTGCGCACGATCGAGCTGATGAACACCGGAGCGCTCACCATCCCGCTGAGCTTCGACCTCAGGAGTTCTGCAGCGTCCGGGTTGGCGAACGCGCCCACCTGCAGATACTGGCCAGACGCTGGTGCAGAAGCGTTTTTTTTTGCGCTGATCTGTACAGGTACAGTGTCAGAGGCATGTTGCTGCGGCGGTGGAGTCCACTGCTCGATGGTACCGGCCGAAGCCGTGATCACCGGCGCGCTATTCTGCGCGACTTGCGGCTCGTTGAGCATCAAAGGCGCCGGACGGCCCTTGGCGGCCCACCATTGTTGCGGGTCGATGCCCTCGACCTTGACCCGCGCGGTGCCGATTTCGGCATAACCGAGCTTTTTGGCCGCGGCGTAGGAGAGGTCGATGATCCGGTCCGAGTAGAACGGCCCGCGGTCGTTCACCCGCAGGATCACGCTCTTGTTGTTGTCAAGGTTGGTCACCCGAACGTAACTTGGCAGCGGTAAGGTCTTGTGGGCGGCACTCATGCCGTACAGGTCATAGACCTCGCCATTGGCGGTGTTCTGACCGTGGAACTTGGTGCCGTACCAGGACGCGGTGCCCGAGGCCACGTAGGTCTTGGATTCCTGCAACGGGAAGTAGGTCTTGCCCAGCACGGTGTACGGGTTGGCCTTGTACGGGCCGGTGTGCAGGGTCGGCGTGGCGTCCGGAATGCGCGACACGTCAACGTCCCACCACGGCGCACCGTCCTTGTGGGCCCGGTTGATGTCCAGACCCGGCTGGGCACGAACGGTGTTGGAGGCGTATTTCTGAGTGGGCGCACGACTGGTCGAGCAACTGGCGACCAGGACCGCCAACGCGGCGAATGCCACCAGCTTCAGGGGTTTGTTGATAGGCAATGCCTGCATTACTTGACGCCCCGTGCTTTTACCAGCTCTTCAGACAGTTGATGTACAGCCATGGCGTACATCACGCTGCGGTTATAACGCGTGATCGCGTAGAAATTCTTCAGGCCCATCCAGTATTCCGGGCCATTGTCGCCTTCCAGGCGAAATGCAGTAACCGGCATATCATCGCGCAGCGCATCATGACTTGACCAGCCCAGCGCTCGCAACTCCCCGACGGTTTTCGTCGGCTCAATGCCAGTGGTCAGGCCCTCATCCACCTGCTCGCCGCGCACATCGGCACGACTGACCACCGGCTCGCCGGCCACCCAGCCGTGACGCTTGAAGTAGCTGGCAACGCTGCCGATCGCATCATCCGGGTTGTTCCAGATATTGATGTGGCCATCGCCGTCGAAATCCACCGCGTAGGCGCGAAAACTGCTCGGCATGAACTGCGGCAGGCCCATCGCCCCGGCGTAGGACCCCTTGAGGGTCAGCGGGTCGACCTGTTCCTCGCGAGCCAGCAGCAGAAACTCACGCAGCTCCTTGCGGAAAAATTCGGCACGGGGAGGATAGTCGAAACCCAGCGTGGACAAGGCATCGATCACCCGGTAATTGCCGGTATTACGTCCGAAAAAGGTCTCGACGCCGATGATCGACACGATCACTTGAGCCGGAACGCCGTACTCCTGCTCGGCACGTGCCAGTACCGCCTCGTGCTGGCGCCAGAAGTCCACACCCCGGGCAATGCGCGCGTCGGTGATGAACATCGGCCGATATTCTTTCCACTGTTTGACGCGTTCGGCGGGTTTGGAAATCGCGTCGAGAATCGCCTGCTTGCGCTGGGCCTCGCGGAACACCGCCATCAGTTGCTCGCCGGCGAAGCCGTAGTCGCGGGTCATTTCACCGACGAATTCGGCCACCTGGGGCGAGCCTTCGTAATCGCCGGCCAGCGCTTCCTGCGCGCTGCCAAGGATGCCTACCAGGCCGAGCCACGGTGCGTATCGTGTCGCCCAGTCACGCATTACTTGCATTGAACTCTTCACCTTATTCAAACCTGTGCGATCCACTTGCGATGCGTATGGATCGACATCAAAACCCCAAACGCTGACAGCAGCGTCACCAGCGAAGTTCCGCCGTAGCTAATGAACGGCAACGGCACCCCTACGACCGGCAACAGGCCACTGACCATACCGATGTTGACGAAAACATAAACAAAAAACGTCATCGTCAAGGCGCCGGCGAGCAATTTGCCGAACAGTGTCTGCGCCTGGGCGGTAATCACCAGGCCGCGACCGATCAACAGCAGGTAGATCAGCAACAGCGCACAGATGCCCACCAGTCCGAACTCTTCGCCCAGCACCGCAATGATAAAGTCGGTATGGCTTTCCGGCAGGAAGTCCAGGTGCGACTGGGTGCCCAGCAGCCAGCCCTTGCCGAACACGCCGCCGGAACCGATGGCAGCCTTCGACTGAATGATGTTCCAGCCGGTGCCCAGTGGATCGCTTTCCGGGTCGAGGAAGGTCAGGATCCGCTGCTTCTGGTAATCGTGCATGATGAAGAACCACATGGCGATC
The DNA here is from genome assembly GCF_052660475.1 of Pseudomonas sp. G7(2022). Lineage (NCBI taxonomy): Bacteria > Pseudomonadati > Pseudomonadota > Gammaproteobacteria > Pseudomonadales > Pseudomonadaceae > Pseudomonas > Pseudomonas sp. G7(2022). The sequence goes on from NZ_CP109659.1 coordinate 5,522,000, forward strand.
GCCACGGGTACGGCGGCGGCCAGCACGCTGAGGATCCAGCGCCAGCGCAATCCGCCCATGAACAGCACGAACGCACCGCCGGCCAGAATCAGCAGCGAAGTACCCAGATCCGGCTGACGCACGATCAGAATGAACGGCACACCGATCAACATGAGACTGATCCCGACGTGCTTGAGCTGCGGCGGCAGTGTGCGCTTGGACAGGTACCAGGCGATGGTTGCCGGCATCAGGATCTTCATGAATTCCGACGGCTGGAAGCGGATCACCCCGGGAATGTTGATCCAGCGGGTCGCGCCCATGGCGTTGTGGCCCATGATGTCCACCACCATCAGCAGCACCACCCCGACCACATAACCGAGCGGCACCCAGCGGGCCATGAACCGTGGTTCGAACTGGGCGATGACGATCATCGACACCAGGCCGATACCGAACGAAGTGGCCTGCTTGGCCAGCAGGTCCCAGCTCTTGCCGCTGGCCGAATACAGCACGAACAGGCTGCCGGCGGCGAGGATCAGCAACAGGACCAGCAAAGGTCCGTCGATATGCAGACGTTGCAACAGCGTCGCCCGGCGACGCATCACATCCTCGCTGGAGAGCATGCGATCGAAATTATTCTTCACGGGCCGTAGCCTCCGCACTGATTGGGCTGGCGTATTCGGCCTTCAAGCGTCCGTCCTGATCCAGCAGCCAGGCGTCCATCACCTGACGCACCACGGGCGCGGCGACGCCGGAACCGGACTCACCGTTCTCGACCATCACCGACACCACGATTTTCGGGTTGTCGGCCGGTGCAAAACCGACGAACAGGGCGTGGTCGCGGTGGCGTTCCTGCACCTTGGAGCGATCGTATTTCTCGCCTTGCTTGATCGCGACCACCTGGGCCGTACCCGACTTGCCGGCGATCCGGTATTGCGCGCCGATCGCCGCCTTGCGCGCCGTACCCCGGGCACCGTGCATCACCTGCTGCATGCCGTGATTGACCTTGTTCCAGTCCGACGGATCGCGCAGGACGATGTCCGGCATCGGGTTTTCATCCTTCGGCTTCTCGCCTTCGATGGTCTTGGCCAGGTGCGGACGGTTCCACACACCCTTGTTGGCCACCAGCGCGGTGGCCTGGGCCAGTTGCAACGGGGTCGACTGCATGTAGCCCTGGCCGATCCCGAGGATCAGGGTCTCGCCCGGGAACCACGCCTGCTTGCGGGTGGCGCGTTTCCACTCGCGCGAAGGCATCAGCCCTGGAGATTCTTCGAACATGTCCAGCGAGACCTTCTGGCCGATGCCGAACTTGTTCATGTAGGCCGACAACCGGTCGATGCCGAGCTTGTGCGCCAGGTCATAGAAGTAGGTATCGTTGGACCGCATGATCGCCGTGTCGAGGTCGACGAAGCCGTCCCCGGTGCGGTTCCAGTTGCGATATTTGTGGTCATAGTTGGGCAGCATGTAGTAACCCGGGTCGAACACCCGGCTCGACGCCGTCACCACGCCGGCGTCCAGACCGGCAATCGCCACCGCCGGTTTGATCGTCGAACCCGGCGGGTACAGACCGCGCAGCACGCGATTGAACAGCGGCCGGTCGATAGAATCACGCAGTTCGGCATACGCCTTGAAGCTGATGCCGGTGACAAACAGATTCGGGTCGAAGCTCGGCTGACTGACCATGGCCAGCACCTCACCAGTACTCGGGTCCAGCGCCACCACCGCACCGCGTCGCCCGCCCAGCGCGGCCTCGGCGGCTTCCTGCAACTTGATGTCAAGGCTCAGGACGATGTCCTTGCCCGGCACCGGGTCGGTACGCTTGAGTACTCGCAGTACGCGGCCCCGGGCGTTGGTCTCGACCTCTTCGTAACCCACCTGGCCGTGCAGCTCGGCTTCGTAGAAACGCTCGATGCCAGTCTTGCCAATATGGTGAGTGCCGCTGTAGTTGACCGGATCGAGGGTTTTCAGCTCTTTCTCGTTGATCCGCCCCATGTAACCCACCGAGTGCGCAAAATGCGCGCCCTGCGGATAGTGACGAACCAGTTGCGCCACCACTTCCACCCCGGGCAGCCGGAACTGGTTCACCGCGATCCGGGCGATCTGCTCCTCGGTCAGCTCGAACAGGATCGGCACCGGCTCGAACGGCCGACGCCCCTGGCGCATGCGCTTTTCGAAGATCACCCGGTCTTCCGGCGTCAGCTCCAGCACTTCGACGATCACGTCGAGTACCTGCTGCCAGTCGCCGGAGCGTTCCCGGGTCATACTCAGGCTGAAGCTCGGACGGTTGTCCGCCACCACCACGCCGTTGCGGTCGTAAATCAGGCCACGGGTCGGCGGAATCGGCTGGACATGGACGCGGTTGTTTTCCGAGAGGGTCGAGTGATACTCGTACTGAATCACCTGCAGGAAATACAGCCGGGCAATCAGCACACAGATCAGCAGCACCACCGCAATGGCCCCGAACACGACGCGGCTACGCACCAGACGGGCGTCTTTTTCGTGGTCCTTGATGCGGATCGGCTGGGACATGAGGGCAGGATTACTTGTGGTAAGGGTGGCCGGACAACACGGTCCAGGCACGATACAACTGCTCGCCGATGAGGATGCGCACCAGCGGGTGCGGCAACGTCAGCGGCGACAGCGACCAGCGCTGATCCGCGCGGGCACAGACTTCCGGCGCCAGCCCTTCCGGGCCGCCGACCATGAAATTGACCGTGCGCGAGTCCAGCCGCCAACGGTCGAGCTCGCCCGCCAGCTGCTCGGTGCTCCAGGGCTTGCCGTGCACTTCGAGGGTGACGATCCGCTCGTTGTGCCCGACCTTGGCCAGCATGGCTTCGCCTTCCTGACGGATGAAGCGGGCCACGTCGGCATTCTTGCCACGGGTATTGAGCGGAATTTCCACCAGTTCCAGTGCCAGCTCGGACGGAAGACGCTTGGCGTATTCATGCCAGCCTTCTTCCACCCACTTGGGCATGCGTGAACCGACGGCGATCAGTCGCAGTCGCACAGCGCGGCCCTTACAGCTGGTCTTTGTTGAGCTTGGTGAAGTGCTCGTGGGTGTTTTCCGGGCTGTGGTGCTTGGCGTCCGCCGCACGGCTTTGCTCGGCACCGGCCCACAGGCGCTCCAGGTCGTAGAACTGACGAGCCGAGGCGGTCATCATGTGCACGATCACCAGGTCCAGGTCCAGCAGCACCCAGTCGCTGTCGCCCTTGCCTTCTTCGCCCAGCGGCCTGGCGCCCTGCTTTTTCACTTCTTCGCGAACCTTGTCCAGCATCGCGTTGATCTGGCGGTTGGACGTACCGGTGGCGATGATCATGTAGTCAGTGATGCTTTGCTTGTCGCGCACATCGATGATCTGGATGTCCTGGGCCTTGACGTCTTCCAGGGCGGCCACGGCAATCTTGACCAGCTCGTCACCTTTCAGCGGCTCGCTGGTGTTGACCGGCTCTGGCAGCGGAGCGCTCTTGAACGTGCCTTTGCGCTTTACTTTGGTTTGGTCTTTGTCAGTCATATAAAACTCGTTTTGCTCATGTATTCGGCGTCTCGTCCCACGATGATCGTGTTACTTGAGCACGCCTTGTTCAGTTCGACGCACGGTACAGACCGTGCGCATCGATGTAGGCCAGGACCGCGTCGGGCACCAGGAAACGTACCGACTTACCGCTGGCCAGCAGTTGACGGATCTGGGTGGCGGAGACCGCGAGCGGTGTCTGCCAGACGAATGCAATCTGTCCGCTCGGCCCTTTCAGGGCCAGCGGGTCGCTCACCGAACGCGCTGCCAGCAGGTTGCGCAAGGCATCCGGCGGTTCGCTGTCGGCGTCCGGGCGCTGTAGCACCAGGATGTGGCAATGCTGGAGCAACTCCTCCCAGCGGTGCCAAGTGGGCAGGCCGCAAAATGCGTCCCAGCCCAAAAGCAGAAAAACCTGGGTCCCGGCGGCCATTTCGGCACGCAGCGACTCCAGGGTATCGATGGTCCAGGACGGCTTGTCCCGCTGCAGTTCGCGGGCGTCCACCACCAGCGGCGGCACACCGGCCACCGCACATTCAACCATTGCCAACCGATCCTGCGCCGACACCTGCGGGGTATCGCGATGCGGCGGCCGGGCGCTGGGCATCATGCGCAGCTCATCGAGGGCCAGCGCTTCGGCAACTTCCAGTGCGCCACGCAAATGGCCGACATGCACCGGATCGAACGTACCGCCCAGAACGCCAATGCGCTGGGGACGAGACTTTCTGCCGGACTTCGGCGTTTTCAGGTCGAGGTCGGACAAGTCAGACCGTCGCCTGGCCGCGCAACTGGCCATCACCGACCACGATGTATTTCTCGCAGGTCAGTCCTTCGAGGCCCACCGGGCCACGGGCGTGCAGCTTATCAGTAGAAATGCCGATCTCGGCACCCAATCCGTATTCGAATCCATCGGCGAAGCAGGTCGGGGTGTTGATCATCACCGACGCCGAGTCGACCTGAGCCACGAACTGGCGGGTGTCGGCGAGATTTTCGCTGACGATCGAATCGGTGTGGTGGGAGCCGTAATGGTTGATATGTTCGATGGCCTGGTCCAGACCGTCGACCACGCGGATCGACAGAATCGGCGCCAGATACTCGGTGCTCCAGTCTTCTTCGCTGGCCGGCACGGCATCGATGATCGCCCGGGTGCGCTCGCAGCCACGCAGCTCGACGCCTTTTTCGCGGAACTGCTTCGCCATCGACGGCAGGAAACCCTTCGCAACACTTTGATCGACCAGCAGAGTCTCCATCGCGCCGCAGATGCCGTAGCGATAGGTCTTGGCATTGAAGGCAATGCGCTGGGCTTTCGGTAGATCGGCGTGTTCGCCGACATAGACGTGGCAGATGCCGTCCAGATGTTTGATCACCGGTACACGGGCGTCACGGCTGATGCGCTCGATCAGGCCACGACCACCGCGCGGCACGATCACATCGACGTACTCGGGCATGGTGATCAGCGCCCCAACGGCGGCGCGGTCGGTGGTTTCCACCACTTGCACCACGGCGGCCGGCAGTTCGGCTTCGGCCAGACCGCGCTGGATGCAGGCGGCAATCGCGCGGTTGGAATGAATCGCTTCGGAACCACCGCGCAGGATGGTCGCGTTGCCGGATTTCAGGCACAGGCTCGCGGCATCGATGGTCACGTTGGGACGGGATTCGTAGATGATCCCGATCACGCCCAGCGGCACACGCATCTTGCCGACCTGAATGCCCGACGGACGGAAGCTCATGTCGCGGATCGCACCGACCGGGTCCGGCAGCGCTGCGACCTGACGCAGACCGACGATCATGCCGTCGATGCGCGCCGGGGTCAGTTCCAGACGCTCCAGCAGTGCAGGCTCCAGACCGTTGGCGCGACCGGCGGCCAGATCCTGTTCATTGGCTGCTGCAAGCTCGGCGCGGGCGGCATCCAGGGCATTGGCGGCAGCCAGCAGGGCGCGGTTTTTCTGCGCGGTGCTGGCACGGCCGATGACCCGGGAAGCTTCGCGGGCGGCGCGACCCAATCGGGTCATGTAGTCAAGAACGGACTCAGTCATGGTCTGCTGGGGTCTTGGCAAAGAGGAAAGCGGCAGATTATAGCTGTCGCGTCCCGGGACTAACAGCGGTGACGGGCGGATGGTCGAAATGGACGGCGATTTGCCGATGTTCAGCCGTAATTAAGGCTCGGATTGTTATCATCACGACCTCTTTCACCTGGATAAACACCGTTTGCCATGTCCAATCTGACCGTTCGTGCCCACGCCGAGCGCCTGCCGATGGGCCTTCCGGACGCTTTTTTCGACCGTGACGCCCAGACGCTTGCCCGGGATCTGCTCGGCAAAGTCATCCGCCATCGCGTCGGCGACCTGTGGCTCAGCGCCCGGATCATCGAAACCGAAGCGTATTACTGCGAAGAAAAAGGCAGCCACGCGTCCCTCGGCTACACGGAAAAGCGTAAAGCTTTGTTTCTGGATGGTGGCCACATCTATATGTACTACGCCCGTGGCGGCGACTCGTTGAATTTCAGTGCCCAGGGGCCTGGCAATGCGGTGCTGATCAAATCGGCCTATCCATGGGTCGACGAGATCAGCGGCCCGGCCAGTCTCGCGCAAATGCTGCTGAACAATCCCGATGCTCAGGGCCACCCGCGCCCCTCGCAGAAACTCTGTGCCGGGCAGACTCTGCTGTGCAAGGCACTGGGACTGAAGGTGCCGGTGTGGGACGCCAAGCGCTTCGACCACGAAATACTGCTGGTGGAGGACACCGGCCCTGCGCCGGGGCACATCATCCAGACCACCCGCCTGGGCATCCCCCGCGGGCGCGACGAGCACCTGATGTATCGCTTCGTCGACGCAGCCTACGCCCAGTGGTGCACCCGGAACCCGTTGCGCCGGGGTCAGGTCGAAGGGCGTGATTACTTTCTGCTGTGAAATTCCCCTCTGCGGTACGCCGACCTGGGACATCAATGAAATGGAGTGCTTTGTATGGGCCCATGGCTCGATAGCGTGACCGGATGGCTGGCCGCCAACCCGCAGTGGCTGGCCGCTGCGGTATTCATCGTGGCCTTAGTCGAGTGCCTGGCGATTGCGGGGATCATCGTTCCCGGCACAGTGCTGCTGTTCGCCGTGGCGGCACTTGCCGGCAGCGGCGCGTTGTCACTGAGCGAGACCCTGTTGCTGGGCTTTCTCGGCGGGATTCTTGGCGACCTGGTTTCGTATTTCCTCGGACGCCACTTCCATCAGAACATCCGGCGCCTGCCGGGACTGCGTCATCACCCGGAGTGGATGGCCGGCGCGGAGACCTATTTCCAGCGCTACGGTATTGCCAGTCTGCTGGTCGGGCGTTTCATCGGTCCGCTAAGGCCGATGCTGCCAATGGTCGCCGGGATGTGCGACATGCCCTTCCCGCGCTTCGCTGCCGTCAGCCTGCTGGCGGCGGCGGGCTGGAGCATTGCCTACCTGCTGCCGGGCTGGGCCACCGGGGCGGCGATTCGTCTGCCGTTGCCGGAAGGCTTCTGGCTGCAGGCAGGAATCGTCGCCGGCAGCATCGCGGTGATGGTCGGCCTGAGCGCCAACAGCAGCCTGCGCCGCCATCGCCGGACGACGGTCTGGATCAGCAGCATGAGCCTGTTGATCCTGATCGCGCTGTTCATCGGTTATCCGTATCTGACAGCACTCGATCAAGGCGTCATGACCCTTGTGCAGGAACACCGCAGTGCGGCGCTCGACGAAGTTGCGGTGGTTTTCACCCTGATCGGCGAATTCCGCAACATGCTGGTGTTCAGCATTCTGCTGACCGGCCTGTTGCTGCTGTGCCGCCAGTGGCGTCAGGCGATCTTCGCCGGCAGTACCTTGCTCGTCACCGCACTGGCCAACACCGGAACCAAACTGTTTTTCGCCCGGGTACGCCCGGAAGTGCTGACCGACCCGATCACCAGTTACAGCATGCCCAGCGGCCACGCGTCCGGGTCGTTCGCGCTGTTTTTGACACTGGCGGTGCTGGCCGGACGCGGGCAACCGCCAAGACTGCGCCTGACCTGGCTGTTGATCGGCTGCATTCCGGCGCTGGCGATTGCTCTGTCACGGGTGTATCTGGGAGCACACTGGCCGACGGATGTCCTGGCCGGTGCCATGCTCGCCGCCTGCGTCTGCGCAGCGAGCCTGTGGCTGACTCAGCGCCGCTCCCCGCTTGAAGCGATGCCGCAAAAGGTCTGGTGGCTGGTGCTGCCTGCGCTGGTCGCCCTGTTCGGTTTTTTTGTATTGCGGCATTTGCCACACACCTTGTTGCGATATGCCTACTGAGCCCGCGCTCAATGCTCATCGGTGCATCCGGCGCCGATGAGCGTCATCAAACATTTGGCAAAGCAAATGCTCATGAACAAGTCCGTGTCCCATGCCACATTTCGGCAGCAGCACCACAAACGGACTTGTGAAAAGAACCATGACTTTGACGAATCAATTGAACCCTGTTTCACGGACTGACCGACCGCCAGCTCCGATCAAAATATCCGACCTGAACATCCAATCGGAGCCCCCCCTTCAGGCCTCGGGCCAAAAGCCCGGGCTTGCGGATATCGACACCCTGTTCGGCCCTCTGCGCATCGGAGAGTTCAGCGTCAGTCGCCAGACGCTTCAGGCCTTGGGTGGCCGAATCCACGGGCAAGCCCTCTCGGCGAGCAGCACCTACTTTTCCGAACCTGACCAAGCGTTCATCGATGCACTGGAATTCGATACGACTCAGATCGAACAGCGCATGAGATCCGTTCCCTCACCGGAAAACGCTCAGATCCCGCCCCTGCTGTACGAAATCGTCACCCAGCGCTCTCCCGATGCCCCACCACTCATGCGTGAGATGCCCACCGGTGAGTTCGCTGACGCCATGAACAAGATCAACCACCTGCTGAACGCCACCCAACGCCTGGACATTCGTCGGGACCCGTTGCCCGAACACTTGCCGGACTGGGTCGATAAAACCAAAAGCCGCGGGATGGCCAGCATGGGCGTCGGGCTGCAGGCGTACGGACTCTACAGCGCTTACATCGGCGCCATCGACGCGTTGAAGAAAGGTGACACGACTGAAGCGCTGATCAACCTTGGCGGAGGTCTCTCGGAAATCACTTCACTGGGAGTCGAATACGCCCTGAGCAAGACCGGCGAGCAAATGATCCGCCAGGGATCCATGGCCTTCGAACAATTCGGCAAGACCTCCATGGGCAAGTGGCTGTGTCGTGGAGCCGGGTTGATCGCCAGCGTGCTGACACTGCCCTTCGATATCTATACCGCCATCAAATCCTTCACCGATGCGGCCAAGGCCCAGGGCAAGGAAGCGCAGGACCTGTATGTCACCGGCGGACTGAGCGTGTTCAGTGGCGCGCTGTCCCTGGCCCTTGGCTGCGCAGCACTGGCGGGATTCCAGGCGGCAGGCCCGGTGGGTATCGCCGCCGCCGCAATCATGATTGTCGGATCAAAAATCTATGGTGCGGTGCGGGCGGTCGACGATATTGACGACTACATCGAACTGACCGTGAACGAACGCTGGCGTGCCGGCTGGTTTGCGTTCACCGGACAGCGTCAGGACAAGGCGCTCATGGATCGCTACCTGGTCGCCAAGACCACCGACGACTACGCCAAAGCCCTGAAGACGCGCAGCCTTCGATGGCTGGACAACGAATTCAGGGAAACCGTCGACGTCATTGTCAACGGTCGATTCGAGGTGACGCTGCAACCCACCCGTCTCTATCGTTACCAATGGGACGAAGACAAGGGCGAAACGCCCTACACCATCGAAAACCTGCCCATCATCAAAGACACAGACGACTCGAATGACGCGCGTGACGGTTTACCGGATTCGGATTCCGTCGTCTCCATAACGAAAAGTGACCCTGCCAAAGGGGTTTTCTGGAGTCTGGGCGGTGGGCATGACACGGTGCAGGGTATTAAGGAAAAGCCGAATTTCTTCAGCTACACCACAGGCCGCAAAACCCTGAGCGGTGGCGACAAGAACGACTCCTTTGTGTTTCAGTCGGCGTCAGAAGCACTCTCGTACGACCCGATCAAGGCCAGCGAACTGTCGGGTGGAGATGGAATCGATCTATTGTGGCTTCAAGGCACGCACAAGCACCTCGACCATATTCCCGACCCACCCCGCCATCTCGGTTATGACATTGATCTGAAACGCGGAAGGCTGGCGTTGCGCCCCGCGAGCCCGGGACTTGAACCGGTACTGCATTCGACACTCAAGTCCATCGAAAAGGTCGAGACACTTGCCGGCGCAACCAATCGGGTCATCGGCTCCGATCAGGCGGACATCATTGCAGCCAATGGTAACGATCACGTCGAGGCCGGTGCCGGGGATGATCAGATATCCGTACGTGGTCTGAATGCCACGGTCGATGGCGGTCCCGGCAGTGATATCTATTATCTAGACCCGATGTGCCACAGGATCTCCATCACCGAGGACGGTCTGGAGCCGAGCACGGTCTATCTGGGCGTATCGCTTGAAGCCATCCAGCGCTGGTTCGTCCGGGAGAACGCGCTGGTGATCGAGTCACTTCGAGACGATGATCCCGGGTCGCCCAGGCGTGAACTGATACTGGAGAACGCTTACCGGACCATGGATGGCAAACGCATCCTGCACCATGAAAAATGGGCGTTCATTACCCAGGACGGTTTCCACTTGCAGCCGGACTGGCCCACCGAGATTCTGCAGTCCGGCGATCTGCCCGTCAGCGTCACCATCCGAACGTCAGGCGTACCCAAGGCGTCTCCGGTGCAGATCAACGATCATCCGCACGTACTGTCGGCTCAAGCACACTCTCACTATTTCGTTTCCCGCCAGATCCGTCGCGCCGCCCTGTTCGCCCCGAAGGACAGCCTCCCTTCGCACAGCACCGTGTACGTCGATTTCGACAGTGAGGAAATTGTCAGGGTCAGCGCCACTTATGTCGTGAGCATCACGGAAATGGAGGCGTTCACATTCCTCGATTACGACAATGTCCATTTCACCCTGACGTTCGCTCGGGGAGCCCGGCTCTCGCTGCATGGAAACGTGATCGGGAACCGGACCCGAAAGAGCGACATGGGCGCCGGCAACATGGCCGCAGGGTGGGCGATGAATCATCCCTTGACCCTGGTGATGCGCGATGGCGTCTCCTACCACCTGGACTTCCCCCGCAATAACTATCTGGAAGATGCAAAGAATCCGGGTTACCGGCTCATTGAAAGCCGAGCCTCACTGCGCGAGCGAGCGGGCCGATACCTGTTCGTCAGCCCCTTTGTCAGCAAGCGCGCCTTGAAGAACACCCCGCAACGGGTCGACTTTCTGGCCACCGAGCACAACGCGACCTATTGGCTGGAAGGAAGATCGGCAAGCTATGAGCTTTTCCCCGCCAGCAATCTCTCCATCCGCCTGTCCACCGCCGAAGCTGACGTGAGACTCTCCGGTTCATCCACCTGGCTCATTCACACGCATCTCCTGCCGGAAAAAATCACCCTGCGCGACCTGAGCATCAAGAACGACCTGATCAAAATCGGCAGCGTTCACATTCACCTGCCGGACAGTAACGATCCACTATTGCCCCTGGAAACCGTCGAGGTAGCGATCTCGTCCGGGAACCGTTACCGGATCAATAACCTGTTCGAGGTGATTGGTCTCTGCGTGGCGGATGCTCGGGCGTACTCGACAATCGATGCGCTTGTTCAGGACGCGAGGGACCACCAGCATCGCGACGAACTTGAAAACACTGATTTGCAGGTTCTGAACCTGCGCTTGCGCGATGCCACTTCCGGCAGGATTTTCTACAACGTTGCCACCGACACCTGGAGACTCGAAAGCGAGCCGTCCCGTGTGATATCGGCCGAACACCTGTCCATCGTCAAGGAATGACACCATGCGCCCCAAACCACCCTCAATGCCAACCCCGTCCAGGATCGACACGTCCGCCGACCCTTCGATTCAACCTCCCCGGCTGCGGCCACAGGGGCAGATACCACCGTCACATGATTCACTTTCCGATCCGGTCATATCAGGCAATCGCCCCCCGGGGCATCAACTGCCATCCACCGCTATCACCACCCCTTCCAGAGTCGAGTTCTCGGACTTGCCTGAGCGGTCCCGGGAATCGGCAACCCTGTTGAGCCGCTATCTGTTGAGCCCCGGCTTGCTGCGCAACATGCAACCGGCCAATGAAGAGGGCTTGCGTTATGTCGTCGGACGCAAGTTCGTCGATGTCAAAGACAGCGGCACCGTGCATGTGGAGTTCGACCCGAACCTGGGCACGTATCGGGCCATGGATCTGTACCGAAAGCTTGCGCCGGGACCTGCGCTCTACAGAAACGCCGGCGAATCAACCTGGAGCCCTGCTCGACAGACCGATACAGCCCATCCGCTCAAACGACCGAGTGCGGATAACCGTGCCGCAGAAGCGGCGGTGCCGACAAGACAGCCGCGAATCACGTTGGTGCCAGCCCAGTTGAAAGCAGCCACGTCCGAACTGCTGGGTACGCATTTCGCAAGGCTGTACCCGCAGATGACTCACGGTGAGCGGGTCATGCAATTGCGTTCATACAACCTTTCTCCGCTCCAGCACGTTCGACTGCGCGACGATCTGATCGCCCATCCGTCAGAGCTCCCGGAATGGGTCGTGCAGCACAAGACACGATCCCTGAACACTGACGACCCTGGACGCTACGACGCGCTCCATCAGGAAATAGAACCCCTGCTCCTTCCCCTGAGAAACGGCAAGCTGCTGCTCAGTCGTCTGGGCGATTATGGTGATTTCAGCGAGAGCGTCAGCCGCGAATTTCTCGACGGATTCATTGCGAAGCTGGGGTACCTGCGCAACGACAGCGACTGCCTGTACCGGACGGACATTCCGGCCCTGTTCCGGGCTGATGAACGGACACCGTTCGAGTTCTACAACGATGACCGGATGTTGCCGCGATTGAAGCATCCTCGTGGAGCAACCACCGATAAACCGGTCAGCGCAACCGTCAGCCTGAAACTGGTTCATGAATATGCCGGCAAAGGCATCGATTCGCCCGATCCGGTATACCTGCTCTACAACAACCAGAAAAACAAGTACCCCGGACGCAAGCCCGGCGATCCCGCCAATGAGTCAGGGGAATCTGACAATGACTGGTCCGAAGCGTCGGACGTAGAGCTCGACCCCGAACGCAATTACGAAACCGTCCGGCACGATCAAAAGATCATATTCGCCTACATCATCGACACACGAAAAATGGAAGTCGTTCTTAGAGAGGAGAATCACCTGCTCAATGCCGCGGCCAGGGACAAGGGTGCGTGGTTCCCGGAGGATGAGCTTGAGGCGCTGATTTCAGCATCGAAACGGGGCATCGATTCGAATCGCCTCTGGCTGCTCGACTCGACCCTGACTCGCGCCGCAAAAGTCGAAGACATTGCTTATGAGGCCGGATATCAGTCACGAATGGACATGGAAGAGCGAACCCATCGAGGCGCCTACAATCGATACGAATATGATGCTCTGATCGACAAGGCAGCCCAGGCCGGCAAACCGATACTGACACTGGGCAAGGACAAGGAGTGGTTCGCCAACGACATCATCTGGCCGCAATAGCGATTTCGACTCTAGGCAAACAACTCGCCCTGCAACTCGTCGAGCAGCGCCTGGATCGCATCCAGTCGCTGCTGCGGGTCATCGAGTTGCAGCAAGTCGATCTTGTCTTCCTCGGCAAACGGCAGCAGATACGCCAGCTGATTGGCCAGCGACTGCTGCCCTGCCGCTTCGGTGCCCATGTTCAGCGCCTCAACCATCGGATGCTCGGCCAGAGCCTTGAGCAACGCCACCAGATCGGCGTCCTCATCCTGCAAGGGTTGCTCAGGCTCTTCGTCCAGCCACTCGACCTCGGCGACGATCAGTTGATCGCGCTGCACTTCGGTGCGCTGCACGATGAACCGGCGTCCGCCCTGCACCCGGATGCCCAGCAGTCCGTTGTCCTGCTGCTGGAAGTCAGTGATCCGCGCTTCGCAACCGACCATGGCGAAACCTTCGGGGGCAGCGCCGACTTCATGGCCTTCGAGAATGCACACCACGCCGAAACCGCCGCCCTGCTTCATGCAGCGGCCAATCATGTCCAGGTAGCGCGCCTCGAAGATCTGCAAATCCAGGTTGCAGCCGGGAAACAGCACCGTGTTCAGCGGAAAAAGCGGCAGACTCATAGACATTTCCTTACACCACCATCGACACCGCCAACGGCAGGAACACCGCCGTGGCCACGCCCATCAGACTCATCGCCAGTGCCGCGAAGGCGCCGCACTCGTCACTTTCCTGCAACGCCACCGACGTGCCGACCGCATGCGCCGTCATGCCCAGCGCCATGCCGCGCGCCTCGGGACTGTGCACACCGAGGCGGGTCAACAACGCCGGGCCGAAGATCGCGCCGATCACCCCGGTGATCAACACGAACACTGCCGCCAATGCCGCGACACCGCCAATCTGCTCAGCCACCAGCATCGCGATGGGTGAGGTCACCGATTTGGGTGCCATGGTCATCAGGATCATGTGATCGGCACCAAACCACCAGCCCAGCGCCACGCCCATGCCCGTGGCGACCACCCCGCCTATCACCAGCGTAGTAAAAATCGGCCAGAACAATTGGCGGATGCGCCGCAGATTCAGATACAGCGGCACCGCCAGCGCGACGGTTGCCGGGCCCAGTAGAACGCTGAGGATCTCCGTGCTCTTGCGATACTCGACGTAAGTCAGGCCGCAACCGACCAGCACGCCGATCACCAGCAGCATCGACACCAGCACCGGTTGCAGAAAGATCCAGCGGGTTTTCTCGAACGCCGCCAGTACCAGTTGGTAAGCCCCCAAGGTGATACCGATGCCGAACAGCGGGTGATGAATCACCGAAGCCCAGGCGCCTTGCCAGTCAAACAGCATCAGGATTCCTCCGAATGCGGTGCGTGGCGCTTGACCAGGCGCTGCATCAACACCCCGGCGAAAGCCATGGACAGAATCAGCGACACCACCAGCGCACCGACGATCGCCCAGAAATCCGCGGCAATCGCCGTGGCATAGACCATCACACCCACCGCCGGCGGCACCAGCAGCAACGGCAGGTAACGCAGCAGACTGCCGGCCGCAAGATTCAGCGGCTCGCCGACTTCACCGCGCACGATCAGGAATGCCAGCAACAGCAAAAGGCCGATGATCGGCCCCGGCAGCACCGGCAACAGCAAATGATTGAGGGCCGTGCCGAGCAATTGAAACAGCACCAGCCACGTCAGGCCGCGTAGCAACATCCGTCATCTCCGTCTTACTTTCCAACCCGCAAGTCGTCGGCATTATAAGCACGCCTGCGCTATGGATCGGCATTCGCCAAAAGCATGGTCGGTTGACCTGAGCAAATCGCCATGATGATCTACAGTGGTTCGCAGGGCGGTCAAATCCCCCACCTGAAAAACTATAAAACCGATGAACCCAAGGAGAGTCTCAATGCCCTATGTTCCAGTTGCAGAGCTCAAAGATTATGTCGGCAAGGAACTCGGACGTTCCGAATGGCTCACCATCGATCAGGAGCGCATCAACCTGTTCGCCGAAGCCACCGGGGATTATCAGTTCATCCATGTCGACCCGGTCAAAGCCGCGCAAACGCCATTTGGCAGCACCATTGCACACGGTTTCCTGTCGTTGTCGCTGATCCCCAAACTGATGGAAGACATCCTGATCCTGCCGCAAGGCGTGAAGATGGTGGTCAACTACGGTCTGGACAGCGTGCGTTTCATCCAGCCGGTCAAGGTCAACTCCAAAGTCCGGCTCAAGGTCGACCTCGGCGAAGTGACCGAAAAGAAACCCGGCCAGTGGCTGCTCAAGGCCACCGCCACCCTGGAGATCGAAGGCTCGGACAAACCGGCCTACATCGCCGAACCGCTGTCGCTCTGCTTCGTCTGAGTGCCGGGATGCGAAGCCGCTCACGCGGTTTCGCATCCACTCCTCCCTGCCGGCTGTATAAGGTCACATAGCTGCGGCATACTCGGTCGCCTAATTGCCCGGATCCCGCTATGCGCCAACTTGCTGCTCTTGCACCGCTTGCCCTGACCCTGATGCTCACCGCTTGCGGCGACGGCGAATCGCTGTTGCCCCCGGACGCACGCCTGCCCGACGGCGGACGCTATCGCGGCGAGCTGGTCAACGGTCTGCTGCAAGGCCAGGGCCGGGTCGACTACCCCAACGGCAGCTGGTACGCCGGCACGTTCGACAAGGGGCAGTGGCACGGTCAGGGCGAATGGCACGGCAGCAATGGCGAAGTCTATCGCGGCAATTTCCAGCAAGGCCTGTTCGACGGCCAGGGCACGCTGACCACCCACGGCGGCAGCTACACCGGCGGCTTCAAGCTCGGCCGGCGCGAGGGCGAAGGCACCCTCAAGGAAAACGCGATGACCTATCGCGGCGAATTCAAGGACGATCAGTATTCCGGCCTGGGTCGCCTGGAACTCGACGACGGCAGCTCCTACCAGGGTCAGTTCGCCCACGGCAAACCCAACGGTGAAGGCCAGCGCGGCGACGCCAGCGGCAATCAGTTCAGCGGCCACTTCATAAATGGCCAGCTCGAAGGCAACGGTACCTTCAACAGCGCCGACGGCGACATCTATGTCGGTGGCTTCAAGAACAATCAACTGCACGGCAAGGGCCGCTACGAGAACGCCGACGGCGACGTCTGGCTCGGCCAGTTCAAGGAAGGCGCGCTGACTGGCAAGGGCGAACTGATCGGTGCCGACGGCAGCCATTACATCGGTTATTTCAACGACTGGCGTTTCAGTGGCCAGGGCCGCTTGAATCTGTCCGACGGCAGTTTCTACATCGGCGGTTTCGACAGCGACAGCTACGCGGGACGCGGCACGCTGGTGCTGACTGACGGCACCGTGCTCAGCGGCACCTGGATCAATGGCCAGCGCGTGCGCGATGCAGACGGCAAATTGCTGCCCGACACCCTCGAACTCGGCCTGCTGGCCCAGGGCCGCCTGCTCGACGAAGCGTTGGCCAACGTGCCAGCCTCGACCCCGGCGGTAGAGTTGTACACCCTGACCCTCGGCGGCGACGGCAAGCAAAGCGTGTTCCTGCGCGAATCCGACTACGTGGCCAACATGCTCGCCAGCCGTTTCGGCGCCTTTGGCCAGATTCGCCTGGTCAACCATCGCGATCACCTGGGCGATCGACCGATGGCCACCCGCGAAAACCTGCGCCGAGCAGCACTGACCCTGGCCGAACGCACTGGCCCGGAAGACCTGGTGTTTATCTATCTGACCAGCCACGGCACCGCCGAGCACGAACTGGTCCTCGATCAGCCGCGCATGGAGCTTGCCGACCTGCCCGCCGACGAACTCGCCGCCGTGCTCGCGCCGCTGAAAAACCGCGACAAGATCATCGTGATTTCCGCGTGCTATTCCGGTGGTTTCATTCCGGCGCTGAAGGACGAAAGAACGCTGATCATGACCGCCTCGCGCGCCGACCGCGTGTCATTCGGCTGCTCCGAGGAGGCCAACTTCACCTATTTCGGCGATGCCCTGTTTGCCCAGGCACTGAACCAGACCGACGACCTGGAGCAAGCCTTCAAACTGGCCAAGGCCACGGTTGCCGAGCGCGAGCTGGCGGACAACTTCGAAGCTTCTGAACCGCAGATCTGGGCACCGAAAACCGTGCTTGCGCACTGGCAGCTACTGCGCAAGCAACAGGCGAGAAAAGCGTTGCAAAGTGCTGCGTTGAACGACGGAGCGACAAACAGCAACTAAGCTGAACAGTATCAAGGGAGAGACACTATGTACTTGACGCCTCAGCATGTATTGCTTGCCGGAGCCACCGGGCTGACCGGTGAACATCTGCTCGACCGTTTGCTCAACGAGCCGACGATTACCCGTGTCCTGGCCCCTTCACGCCGGCCGCTGGCCGAACATCCGCACCTGGAAAACCCGGTCGGTGATCCACAGACGTTCCTTCCACAACTGGCCGGCCGGGTCGACATCGCCTATTGCTGCCTCGGCACCACCATCAAGCAGGCCGGCTCCGAAGAGGCGTTTCGCGCCGTGGATCTGGACATGGTCGTAGCATTCGCCAAGCGTGCCCGGGAAATGGGCGCACGACACCTGATCGTGATCAGTGCCCTCGGGGCCGATCGCCGATCCTCGATTTTCTACAACCGGGTCAAAGGCGAGATGGAATATGCATTGCGCGCGCAGGACTGGCCGCAACTGACCATTTGCCGGCCATCGCTGTTGCTTGGCGAACGCAGCGAGCCACGCCTGGGCGAACAACTGGCCGCCCCCTTCTCGAAACTGATTCCCGGCAAGTACCGCGGCATCGAAGCCTGCCAACTGGCCCGTGCCATGTGGCGCCTCGCGCTGGAAGAGCAGGACGGGGTGCGGATCGTCGAGTCGGATGAGTTACGCAAACTCGGCAAGTAAGCTCCCTCACCCGGCAGTTCAACGCGGATCCGGACGGCCATTTCCAATGGAGTCCGAGGATCTCGCGTTGAACGGCCCGACAGTTGAAACGAACTGAATCGAATCAGTAACCACGTCCTATCTATTTACCTCATTCGCCTTCCCTTCCATGGATAACGTGCCTGCCGGCACGCCTGCGCCTGCTGTCATCCCCACATGAGACGGCAGCACGTCGGGCAATCATTGAAAGGATTCCCAGATGGCACCCAAAAACCCAACGCCGAAAAACACCGGCACACCCCACAACCCCGTTGATTCATCACCCCCTCCGTCAGTTCCGCGTTTTGAGATCCCGGGGCTGGTTCGCCTCGAAGGACCGGAACTCTCTCTGCCCAACCAGCAACCGGGAACCACACTGCCCGCCGTTACAAGCGACAGATTGCCCGCGATGCAGGTCAGGGACTTGGTAAACCCTGTCGCCGAGAACCCCGGAGCCTCGCTCCTCGATCCCCGCTCGACCGAATCGATTCGCCAATATGAAGTGCCATCCCAGGCAAGACCCCTTTTGCCTGCCGTGGGGCCCGAAGGGTTACGCGTCCACAAAGGGCGCATTTACGCCGAGGTGCAGTACACCTCGACCACAACGGTCATGGTGGCCTGGGACGAGAGCATCGGAACCTACCGCCCCATCCTTCCACAGGAAGCGCACCCCTCTGGCCCTGCCCTGCACTTCGACCCCGAGAGCAATACCTGGCGGATCGGCAGGCCGCAAATTGTCAGCCGTTCGATTGAACCGACGATACATCAGCCGGTAGTCGACGCAGACGACAGCCTGGCACAGGCATTCCAGCCACAACCGGGGCGACCGCCTCAGCCGCAATCGGTCACTCCCGTCGTGTACGTCGACACCCGGCATTACGTATGGGACGAAGCCACCCACCATCACCATGGTTATGTGCTCATGCACCGAAAAATGCGGCTGGACGACTCGGTTGGCCCTCCGTTGCACCACGCGTTCAGGGACGATAGCGGTGCGTTCGTCAGTGTCGAGCCTCCCGCTCACCCCATCGATCAGCCAGCCGAACTGCTGCCTGCCTGGACAGATCGCGACATCTGGGATCTCTACGGCATACAGGGTGCAGACATCGCCCGTTTTCGCGCCGAAGCAGAGCGCACCGGCAGGAAACCTCAGTGGGCGCATGTTCGCGCACGACGGATGGAAAACACTTACCTGTTTGACGAGCTACGTCGCTGGCTGGGGCCGGAGATGGACCGCAACATGTTCAACCGCCTCCTGGACCATCAGAAACGTCCCCCTGCCAAGTGGGCCGAACATCTCGAAACCGTCACTTTGCACCGCCCCGCACCACCCCCTCGAACGCCTTTACCAGAGCTGTCGACGCCCGACTCGTTGCCGCGCCTGTCGAAACCCGGCACACCAGAAAACCCGGACGCCACACCGGTTTACGGTGACAAGAGTCACTACACCTGGGATCTCGAAAAACCAGACCCTCATGGTTACGTCGAAATGCGGCGCAAACCTGGCCTGGACGACAGTCACGGCCCGCTCACTCAAGTGGCGTTCCCCGAAGGATCCGGCCTGACTGTCGTCAGGCCTGTGAAGTATTCAGCGGAACAACGGGCATTCCGACCCTACTGGCGGGACATCGATATCTGGAACCTGTACAGGATCGAAGGAGACGACCTCGTGCGCTTTCGTCGGGACGTTGCGATCTCCGGGAAACCACCCGCATGGATCAAACAACGTGAAGCGCCTTCCCGGCGCGAACAGTTGATCGAATACCTGCGGTTGTGGACACGCCCTTATTCTCAGCTCGACTCAAAGGAACAGGTCATTGCCCGCTTCCAGCCGTACAATCTGTCCACCCTGCAACTGGCGCGACTGTGCAAGGAGATATCGCCGACCGGGCAGTTCAAGAATCTGATCAACGATGAGCTGCCCACGTGGGCAAAGACACATCGAGATCGCACGCGACTCGTAGCCAACCCAAAACTCTACGATCCGTTTCTGCCGGAAATTCGTGCCGAAATGATCAGTTTGAGAAATCAGGGGGAAGGCACCAGCATTCTGAAAGCCAGCCTGACGGCCCCCTTCTTTCAAGAATTGCTGGTACACAGTGGCTATAAACGCAACAAGCATAACTACCTGTACAGAACCGACATCCCCGCCGTGTTCAAAGTAGACGAGCGGATGCCCTTCGAAATTGCCCGGCCCGCCGCCATGGTTCCACAACGGTTATCGACCGTAGGCTCCACGAGCGAGACTCCCGTCAGCGCGGTGTTCAGTCTCAAGACTGCCATGGATTTCGCGAATGAGGTCGTCCGGACAGAGGATCCGCTGGCGGCTAGCGAATCGCGCCAGAACAGTCACGCCGGCCTGGCGCCCCACCCGCGACGTATCAGATTCTGCTACCTGCTCGACACTCGCAATGTGGAGGTCGTTCCGGGACAGGAAAATCGCGCCTACAATCCAATGCGGCCCAACCAGAGCCTCGCTGACGGCAAAATCCTGTTCCCGAGCATGAAAATGGAGGGGCATGTCTCGACGTCTCCGATCGGGCTCACCTCCAGACGCGTCTGGCTCGTCAACTCGACCATGACCCGCGCGGCCACAGTGGAGGATATCTATCTGCAGGCACAGTCACGCGCCACCGGATCGAATCAGAACCACACTGATGCCATCGAGGCCCGCACGCGTGCAGGAGACTTGAACCGTGACGA
This sequence comes from Pseudomonas sp. G7(2022), assembly GCF_052660475.1. Classification (NCBI taxonomy): domain Bacteria; kingdom Pseudomonadati; phylum Pseudomonadota; class Gammaproteobacteria; order Pseudomonadales; family Pseudomonadaceae; genus Pseudomonas; species Pseudomonas sp. G7(2022). Next base: position 5,542,627 of record NZ_CP109659.1, read on the forward strand.
ATATGACGCGCTGATCGATGAAGTGGCGAGCGCCGGCAAGCGCGTTATCGAGTTGCCGACGGGACAGGACATCTTCTCCGACGACATCGTCTTTCCACCCGAAACGATCACGTTGTAGGCAGTTTCAATGGCTCGATCCTGCGTGGTCGAGCCATTGATTTTCACAGCCCGCCAGTGGCCTGAAACCCTACGCCCAGCACCGTCAGCAACGACAACGGCAATAGCAGCGTATCGAGCAATGCGCTGGCCGGCAGATCCACTGCGGGATAGCTCGGCGCTTCGGCGCCGAATCGATCCATCGCGCAACAGCCACCATTCATGGCGTACAAGTCCAGTCGGGTGCCGGAATACACCACCGGCGCGCCGGGCTTGGCGGCATCGAGCGTGCGCGCCGTGGCGCAGCCGGTCAGTTGCAAGATCAGCAGGATCGCCAGCAGCTTATTCATCGCTGCTCAGATGGTGTTCGCCCCAACGCGGCAGCATGTCCTGGGGAATGCCCAGCAGATTGAGAATCCGCGCCACCACGAAATCGATCAGGTCATCGATGGTCTGCGGCTGGTGATAGAAACCTGGCGAGGCCGGCAGGATGGTCACGCCCATGTTCGACAGCTTGAGCATGTGCTCCAGATGAATGCTCGAATACGGCGCTTCGCGTGGCACCAGAATCAACTGGCGACGTTCCTTCAGCGTCACGTCTGCTGCCCGTTCGATCAGGTTGTTGCAGGCGCCGGTGGCGATGGCCGACAGCGTACCCGTCGAGCACGGCACCACCACCATCGCGGCCGGGGCACCGGAGCCCGAGGCCACCGGCGACATCCAGTCTTCCTTGCCGTATACACGGATCTGCCCGGCAGCCGCGCCGGTATATTCGGTGAGGAACGCCTGCATCATTTGCGGCTTGGCCGGCAGCGACACGTCGGTCTCGGTGGCCATCACCAGTTGCGCGGCCTTGGAGATCAGGAAATGCACCTCGCGATCCTCGCGCACCAGACAATCCAGCAGGCGCAAGCCGTACTGGGCGCCGGACGCGCCGGTCATCGCCAGCGTGATGCGTTCAGGGCCATTGCTCTGCAGACGAGTGTTCATTTCAGCGCCTCGGCGAGTTTGCCGTGCAGGCCGCCGAAGCCGCCGTTGCTCATGATCACTACATGAGTGCCGGGCTGGGCCTGGCTCTTGACGCGTTCGATGATGCCTTCCAGCGAATCGCTGACGATCGACGGCACAGTGCACAACGCGGCGGTGCCTGCCAGATCCCAGCCGAGGTTGGCCGGGGCGTACCAGATCACTTGATCGGCATCGACCACGCTGTCCGGCAGACCGTCACGGTGTGCGCCGAGTTTCATCGAGTTGGAACGTGGCTCGATGATCGCGATCAGCGGCGCATCGCCAATGCGTTTGCGTAGACCGTCGAGGGTGGTGGCAATCGCGGTCGGGTGGTGAGCGAAATCGTCGTAGATGGTGATGCCGCGCACTTCCGCGACTTTTTCCATCCGGCGTTTGACGCTCTTGAACGCGCTCAACCCGGCGATGCCCATCGACGGCACAACACCGACGTGACGCGCTGCGGCCAGAGTGGCCAAAGCGTTGGCGACGTTGTGCTGCCCCGTCAACTCCCACTCGACGACGCCTTGGGACACACCCTCGAACATCACTTCGAACGCCGAGCCGTCGTCTTTGAGCAATTTGACCTGCCACTGACCGCCGGCACCGGTGGTTTGCACAGGGGTCCAGCAGCCCATCTCGATCACGCGCTGCAAGGCCGGCTCGGTGGTCGGGTGGATCACCAGGCCTTCGCTCGGAATGGTCCGCACCAAGTGGTGGAACTGCCGCTCGATGGCCGGCAGATCAGGGAAGATGTCAGCGTGATCGAACTCGAGGTTATTGAGGATCGCCGTGCGCGGACGGTAATGGACGAACTTCGAACGCTTGTCGAAGAACGCGCTGTCGTATTCGTCGGCCTCGATCACGAAGAACGGCGTGCCGCCCAGACGCGCCGACACCGAGAAGTTCTGCGGAACGCCACCGATCAGGAAGCCCGGGCTCATGCCGGCATGCTCCAGTACCCAGGCGAGCATGCTGCTGGTGGTGGTCTTGCCATGAGTACCGGCAACCGCCAGCACCCAGCGACCCTGCAACACGTGATCCGCCAGCCACTGCGGGCCGGATACATACGGCAGGCCTTTGTTCAGCACATATTCCACTGCCGGGTTGCCGCGGGACATGGCGTTGCCGATCACCACCAGATCCGGTGCCGGATCAAGCTGGGCCGGGTCGTACCCCTGAGTCAGCTGAATGCCCTGGGCTTCGAGCTGGGTGCTCATCGGCGGATAGACGTTGGCATCGGAGCCGGTCACGTGATGGCCCAGCTCTTTGGCCAGAACCGCCATCGAGCCCATGAAAGTCCCGCAGATACCCAGAATATGAATGTGCATAGTCGACCTCGTAAAACATGGCCGCAGGTTAGCGCAGGGAGGGGGAAATCGCACTCTTTAGCTGATCACCCGACATGATCGTTCCCACGCTCTGCGTGGGAATGCAGCACAGGACGCTCTGCGTCCAAAAGCGGACGCAGAGCGTGGGAACGATCGGCAGGAGCATTCAGGCGGTTCGGGCAATCCCGTGCTTGCGCAACTTTCTATAGAGCGTATTACGACTGACGCCCAATTGTTGCGCCGTGTGGGTCATGTGCCAGCGCGTGTGTTCCAGCGCATTGAGCAACGCCAGCCGCTCGGCATCTTCCAGTGGATGTTCGGACGACGCTTCTTCGACGTTGGCCAGCAGCGGCTGCACCTGCCGCAGCATCGCCGGCAAGTCCTCCAGCCCGATCCGCCCTTCATCGCACAACGCTGCCAGTGTGCGCAGCACATTGCGCATCTGCCGCACATTGCCCGGCCAGTTGAACCCGAGCAAAGCCCGGCGCGCCGGCTCGTCAATCAGGATCTGTTCCCCGCCCGCCTCTTCGGCCAGCAGAAAATCCAGCAACTGCGACTTGTCACTGCGCTCGCGCAACGGCGGCAGCGCCACTTCCAGCCCGTTGAGCCGGTAATACAAATCTTCCCGGAAACTGCCGTCGCCAACCCGTTCCAGCAAATTGCGGTGAGTGGCACTGATGATCCGCACGTTGACCGCTTCGGGCTCGCCACCGATCGGCACCACCTGCCGGTCTTCCAGCACTCGCAACAGCCGGGTTTGCAGTGCCAGCGGCATGTCGCCGATTTCATCGAGAAACAACGTACCGCCATCGGCCTGCTGCAGCTTGCCGCGCATGCCGTCCTTGCGCGCGCCGGTGAAGCTGCCGCCGCGATAGCCGAACAACTCGCTCTCGATCAGGCTTTCGGGTATCGCTGCGCAGTTGAGGGCAACGAAAGCCTTGCTCGCACGCTGACTGGCCTGATGCACAGCCTTGGCAAATGCTTCCTTGCCGGAGCCTGTCTCGCCATTGATCAGTAGCGGCACGTCGCGCTCGAACACCCGCAGGGCCTTGCGAAAAGCCGCTTGCAGCCCGGCATCGCCCAGGCAAATGCCGGACAGGCGTGGCGCCTCGGGAACTGCCGGTTTCGGCAGCACGGGAGACGGCTTGCGCGCTTCTGCGCGCAACACCGCAAACAGATGCCGCCCGTCTCGGGTGCGCAGCGGCCAGCTTGCGCTGGCATGGGCACTGGCGCGCCCCAGCAACTCATCCAGCGAACAATCGAAAAACGCCTCCACCGGTTTACCGAGCAAACCACCACGAATGTGTCCCAGCAGATTCAATGCGCTCTGATTGACCGCACTGATCCGCCCTTCCCCGTCAAACGCCAGCAGCCCTTCGCTGAACAGCCCGACGGATTCGGCCTGGAGATGGAAACGCAGCAACCATTGATTATCGAAACAGCGCAGGAAATAGCAGCTCTCGATCATCTTCGCCGACAGATTGACCAGCGCCATGGTGTGGAACTGGCTCTGGCGCGAAACGTCCGGCCGCGCCGAGGACACGTCGAGCACCGCCAGCAACTCGCCGTGGGGGTCGAACACCGGGCTCGCCGAGCAAGTCAGGCCGGTGTGGCGCCCGCGAAAGTGTTCGTCCTGATGGATGGTCAAAGCCTGACGTTCAACCAGGCAAGTGCCGATGCCGTTGGTGCCTTCGCAGGCCTCGCTCCAGTCGGAACCCAGCCAGAGGCCGGCGCGTTCGAAGATCTTGCGTTCGGCGGCAGCCGTGACGCAGTTGAGGATCACCCCGCGCGCATCGGTCAGCAGCACCGCGTGTCCGGCGCCGGAGAGTTGTTGATGCAGGCTGCTCATTTCGTTGCCGGCGATCTGCAACACCTGCTGCAGCCGTTCGCGGCTTTCGAGGACGCGTCCGTGCTCGAGCACGGTCGGCGCCATGGTCAGGGCCGGGTCGAGGTGATAGTCCTCAAGACAACGCAGCCACGAGCGGGCAATCGACGGGTCGGCACCGGGGCCATGCAGGTGCGGCTTGCCCTGGGTGACGGTAAGAACCTGTTGGGCATGGCGACTCAAATGGTTGTCGTGCATTTCTTATTATTCTCCCCGAGGCTCATCGGCCCATGCGTGAAGTGGTGCCCAGCATCCTCCAGCCCACCGGTCTTTGCAATGCTGGCAAGACCGCCCGGTCACGGGTTGTGCCAGAAGCGGTACAAACTGTCACTCAAGCTGTACCGATACCGTCACAGACGCTTGCCACTTGTCCGACACAAACCTCGCAAGGCCTTGATTTGCCTGACCTGCACGGCAGTGGCCCGCCCTTTGCTCTACGCTTATGGCAAGCGCTCATGCGCGTTTCTCTAATAAGTACAAAGCCAAGGAGAACATCATGCGTTACGCCCACCCCGGTACTGAAGGCGCCAAAGTCTCGTTCAAGAGCAAGTACGGTAACTACATCGGCGGCGAGTTCGTCGCGCCTGTCAAAGGTCAGTACTTCACCAATACCTCGCCAGTGAATGGCCAGCCGATTGCCGAATTCCCGCGCTCCACGGCCGAAGATATCGAAAAGGCGCTGGACGCCGCCCACGCCGCTGCCGATGCCTGGGGCTCCACTTCCGCCCAGGCCCGCTCGCTGATCCTGCTGAAAATCGCCGACCGCATCGAACAGAACCTCGAAACCCTGGCGATCACCGAAACCTGGGACAACGGCAAAGCCATCCGCGAAACCCTCAACGCCGACATCCCGCTGGCCGCCGACCACTTCCGCTATTTCGCCGGGTGCCTGCGCGCCCAGGAAGGCAGCGCTGCCGAGATCGATGGCAACACCGTCGCTTATCACATCCATGAACCGCTGGGCGTGGTCGGCCAGATCATCCCGTGGAACTTCCCGATCCTGATGGCCGCGTGGAAACTCGCCCCGGCCCTGGCCGCCGGCAACTGCGTGGTGCTCAAACCTGCCGAGCAGACCCCGCTGGGTATCAGTGTGCTGCTGGAGCTGATCGGCGACCTGCTGCCGCCGGGCGTGCTCAACGTGGTGCAAGGGTTCGGCAAGGAAGCCGGCGAAGCCCTGGCCACCAGCAAGCGCATCGCCAAGATCGCGTTCACCGGCTCGACGCCGGTCGGCTCGCACATCATGAAGTGCGCCGCCGAAAACATCATTCCGTCCACCGTGGAACTGGGCGGCAAGTCGCCGAACATCTTCTTCGAAGACATCATGCAGGCCGAGCCAAGCTTCATTGAAAAAGCCGCTGAAGGCCTGGTGCTGGCGTTTTTCAACCAGGGCGAAGTCTGCACCTGCCCGTCCCGTGCGCTGGTTCAGGAGTCGATCTATCCGCAGTTCATGGAAGCGGTGATGAAGAAGGTCAGCCAGATCAAACGTGGCGACCCGCTCGACACCGACACCATGGTCGGCGCCCAGGCGTCCGAACAGCAATTCGACAAGATCCTTTCGTACCTGGAAATCGCCAAGGGCGAAGGTGCCGAGCTGCTGACCGGCGGCAAGGTGGAAAAACTCGAGGGCAGCCTGGCGACCGGGTATTACATCCAGCCGACGCTGCTCAAGGGCACCAACAAGATGCGCGTATTCCAGGAGGAAATCTTCGGCCCGGTGGTGAGCATCACCACCTTCAAGGACGAAGCCGAAGCCCTGGCCATCGCCAACGACACCGAGTTCGGCCTCGGCGCCGGCCTCTGGACCCGCGACATCAACCGCGCCTATCGCATGGGCCGCGCCATCAAGGCCGGTCGTGTGTGGACCAACTGCTACCACCTGTACCCGGCGCATGCCGCGTTCGGCGGGTACAAGAAGTCCGGCGTCGGCCGTGAAACCCACAAGATGATGCTCGACCACTACCAGCAGACCAAAAACCTGCTGGTGAGCTACGACATCAACCCGCTGGGCTTCTTCTAAAAAACCGGGCGACACCGAACTATCGGTGTCGCCCTTTTAATTGCTATCGCTGGCAAGCCAGCTCCCACAGGGTGCGCAAGTCCGAACACCACAGAAATCTGTGGGAGCTGGCTTGCCAGCGATGGCGTCCTTAATGACACAACACGAAGCCTGGCCGCTCTGGCACGGGCCTTGCGTACCCGTCATTCAGGATTTGCCTGAACACCGCCGCTGCGTGAACAGCATCCATCCACTCAATCCTCTGCACCCGAAAGTCCAACAGATCAAACAATAAAAAAGACAGAGAGGACTTATGACTTCCACCACACAGCTCAAACCTACACTCGGCACCCTGCATCTGTGGGGCATCGCCGTCGGCCTGGTGATTTCCGGCGAATACTTCGGCTGGAGTTACGGCTGGGGCACGGCGGGAACCCTGGGTTTCCTGGTCACGGCCCTGATGGTTGCGACCATGTACACCTGCTTCATCTTCAGTTTCACCGAACTGACCACCGCGATTCCCCACGCGGGCGGGCCGTTTGCCTACAGCCGCCGGGCCTTTGGCGAGAAAGGCGGGTTGATCGCCGGGATCGCCACGCTGATCGAATTCGTGTTCGCCCCGCCGGCCATCGCCATGGCCATCGGCGCCTATCTCAATGTGCAATACCCGGAGCTTGATCCGAAAGTCGCGGCGGTCGGCGCGTATTTCGTGTTCATGACCCTGAACATCCTCGGCGTCAGCATCGCCGCGACGTTTGAGTTGGTGGTCACCGTGCTGGCCGTTGCTGAATTGCTGGTGTTCATGGGCGTCGTTGCACCGGGCTTCAGCTTCAGTAATTTCGTGCTCAATGGCTGGTCGGGCTCCAGCGAGTTCAGCCTCGGCTCGATTCCCGGGATCTTCGCCGCCATTCCCTTCGCGATCTGGTTTTTCCTCGCCATCGAAGGCGCAGCCATGGCGGCCGAGGAAGCCAAGGACCCGAAACGCACGATTCCCAAGGCTTATGTCAGCGGCATCCTGACCCTGGTGTTCCTGGCCATCGGCGTGATGGTGATGGCCGGCGGTGTCGGCGACTGGCGACAACTGGCGAACATCAACGATCCGCTGCCCCAGACAATGAAAGCGGTAGTCGGCAACAACTCGACGTGGATGCACATGCTGGTGTGGATCGGTCTGTTCGGGCTGGTGGCGAGTTTCCACGGGATCATTCTGGGCTACTCACGGCAGTTCTTTGCCCTGGCCCGGGCCGGTTACCTGCCGAAAAGTCTGGCCAAACTCTCGCGTTTCCAGACCCCTCACCGGGCGATCCTGGCCGGTGGCGTGATCGGCATTGCTGCGATCTACAGCGACGGCCTGGTCAATCTGCAAGGCATGACCCTCACGGCGGCGATGATCACCATGTCGGTGTTCGGCGCCATCGTGATGTACATCATCAGCATGCTCAGCCTGTTCAAACTGCGCAAAACCGAGCCGAACCTTGAGCGTACCTTCCGCGCCCCGGGTTATCCGATCGTGCCGGGGATCGCGTTGTTTCTGGCGCTGGTGTGCCTGGTGGCGATGGCGTGGTTCAACACGCTGATCGGTTGTGTGTTCCTCGGGTTCATGGCCGCCGGTTACCTGTACTTCCATCTGACCGCCAAGCAACGCTCCGAAGCACCGGCAGACGCTATGCTCGAAGGTATCTAGTTGCACCGGCACCGGGCGTTTCGCCCGGTGCCCGCTATATATAAGTGCATAAAGATCCAATGTGGGATCGAGTTATCCACAGAATCAAGAGGACACCGCCCCATGGCCGCATTTGCCCATACCGTCGGCGCCCAGACCTACCGCTTCGACAGCCTCAAGGATGTGATGGCCAAGGCCAGCCCGGCGCGCTCCGGGGATTTCCTCGCTGGAGTCGCTGCGCTCAACGATGGCGAGCGGGTCGCCGCGCAAATGGCGCTGGCCGACATCCCGCTTACGCATTTCCTGCAGGAAGCGCTGATTCCTTACGAGTCCGATGAAGTCACCCGGCTGATCATCGACAGCCACGACAAACAGGCTTTCGCCGTGGTCAGCCACCTTACCGTCGGTGGTTTTCGCGACTGGCTGCTCAGCGAAGCGGCCGACGAGTCCAGCCTGCGCGCCCTCGCCCCCGGCCTGACGCCGGAAATGGTCGCCGCCGTGTCGAAGATCATGCGCGTGCAGGATCTGGTGCTGGTAGCGCAGAAGATCCGCGTCGTCACGAAGTTTCGCGGCACCCTTGGCCTGCGCGGACGGTTATCCACAAGGCTGCAACCCAATCACCCGACCGACGAGCCGTCCGGCATCGCCGCGAGCATTCTCGACGGTCTGTTGTACGGCAACGGCGACGCCATGATCGGCATCAACCCGGCCACCGACAGCATCGCCTCGATCTGCGCGATGCTGGAAATGCTCGACGCAATCATCCAGCGCTACGACATTCCGACCCAGGCCTGTGTGCTGACCCACGTCACCACTTCCATAGAAGCCATAAACCGTGGAGTACCGCTGGATCTGGTGTTCCAGTCGATTGCCGGCACCGAAGCGGCCAACGCCAGTTTCGGCATCAACCTGAACATCTTGCAGGAAGGTTATGAAGCGGGCCTGAGCCTCAATCGCGGCACACTCGGGCAGAACCTGATGTATTTCGAGACCGGTCAGGGCAGCGCACTGTCGGCCAACGCCCACCACGGCGTCGATCAACAGACTTGCGAGACCCGCGCCTACGCCGTGGCGCGGCATTTCAAGCCGTTTCTGGTGAACACCGTCGTAGGCTTCATCGGCCCGGAATACCTCTACAACGGCAAACAGATCATCCGCGCCGGCCTCGAAGACCACTTCTGCGGCAAGTTGCTCGGCGTGCCGATGGGTTGCGACATCTGCTACACCAACCACGCCGAAGCCGACCAGGATGACATGGACACCCTGCTGACCCTGTTGGGCGTGGCGGGGATCAACTTCATCATGGGCATCCCCGGCTCCGACGACATCATGCTCAACTACCAGACCACCTCGTTCCACGACGCCCTCTACGCCCGCCAGACCCTGGGCCTGAAACCGGCGCCGGAGTTCGAACAGTGGCTGGCGAACATGGGCATCTTCACCCAGGCGGACGGCAAGGTCCGCTTCGGCAACAACCTGCCGCCGGCGTTTCGCCAGGCGCTGGCGCAACTGGGATGAGTCAGATGGAAAAACCGCCCGTCGATCCACAAAACCCGTGGCTGGAGCTGCGTCGCCTGACCCCGGCGCGCATAGCCCTTGGCCGCACCGGCACCAGCCTGCCGACCCATGCGCAACTGGATTTCCAGTACGCCCACGCCCAGGCGCGGGACGCGGTGCATTTGCCGTTCGATCATGCCGGGCTCCGCGCCCAACTGACCGGGCGCCAGCGCGACAGCCTGCTGCTGCACAGCGCGGCGGTGGATCGCAACAGTTACCTGCAACGCCCGGATCTGGGGCGCAAGTTGAGCGATCAATCGGCGCAAGCCCTGCGCGAATACGCGCTGGCGCATCCGGGCGGGGTGGATCTGGTGATTGTGGTGGCTGATGGTCTCTCGGCGCTGGCGGTGCATCGGCATACCCTGCCGTTTCTCACCCGTCTGGAAGAACAGATGAGCGCCGACGAATGGTCGACAGCGCCGGTAGTGCTGGTGGAACAGGGCCGAGTGGCGATTGGCGATGAAATCGGCCAGTTGCTGGGCGCGAAAATGGTCGTGATGCTGATTGGAGAGCGTCCGGGCCTCAGCTCACCGGACAGCCTGGGTTTATATTTCACCTACAATCCAAAGGTCGGCCTCACGGATGCTTACCGCAACTGCATCTCCAATGTGCGGCTGGAAGGGCTCAGTTACGGCATGGCGGCGCATCGCTTGCTGTACCTGATGCGCGAAGCCTGTCGGCGACAGCTGTCGGGCGTCAATCTGAAGGACGAGGCGCAGGTTCAGACGCTGGAATCGGAAGCCGGTGCAGACATGAAGAGTAATTTCCTGCTCGATCCGCCCTCCGCCTGAACCGTTTCCGCATTGCGTTTCTGCGCCGGTTTCAGGCAGGATCGATGCACGGCCGCCCGGGTTTCCCATCGCCGTCAGAGCAGTTGAAGACAGCCACTTGAAGACGAGACCTATCATGCGGATTATTCAAGCGACCCTCGAACACCTGGACCTGCTGGCCCCGCTGTTCGTCAAATATCGCGAGTTCTACGGTTCCCTGCCCTATCCGGACTCGTCCCGGGCATTCCTCGAAAAACGCCTGCGGCGCAAGGAATCGGTGATTTACCTGGCCTTGGCCGATGACGACGACAAGAAGCTGATGGGTTTCTGCCAGCTCTACCCGAGCTTTTCCTCACTGTCGCTCAAGCGGGTGTGGATCCTCAATGACATCTACGTCGCCGAAGATGCCCGCCGTCAACTGGTCGCCGACAACCTGATCCGCACCGCCAAGCGCATGGCCAAGGAAACCCAGGCTGTGCGCATGCGCGTTTCCACCAGCAGCGACAACGAAGTGGCGCAAAAAACCTACGAATCCATCGGATTCAAGGAAGACACCGAGTTCAAGAACTACGTGCTGCCGATCAGCGAAGAACTCTGATTTTTTCTAACAGTGTGGATGCAGGCCTTTGTGAAGAAGGTGCAACACCCTCGCCACAAAGGCCTGCACCTCACTCCGCCCTCGAAACGCCCCGCTACAAAACCAACGCGCTTTTCACCTGTCAGATCGTATAATCCTGTGCTTTCCGGCTTGTAAGAAAAACTACAACCGCTTGTAGGCTTACACCGAATCATCCGCACAGGCCTGCCGAGTCGGGCCATCACCACAGGTGCCCACATGGATTTCAACCCGATCGATATCATCCTGCATCTCGACGTCTACCTCGACATGCTGGTGAACAACTATGGGACCTGGATCTACGCCATCCTGTTTCTGGTCATTTTTTGCGAAACCGGCCTGGTGGTCACACCGTTCCTGCCGGGTGATTCGTTGCTGTTCATCGCCGGGGCGGTCGCTGCAGGCGGCGGCATGGACCCGGTACTGCTGGCCGGTCTGTTGATGCTGGCGGCAATCCTCGGAGACAGCACCAACTACGTGATCGGACGAACCGCCGGCGAGAAGCTGTTCAGCAATCCGAATTCGAAGATCTTCCGTCGCGACTATCTGCAACAGACGCACGACTTCTATGACAAGCACGGCGGCAAAACCGTGACCCTGGCGCGCTTCCTGCCGATCATCCGCACCTTTGCCCCGTTCGTCGCCGGTGTCGCGAAGATGCCTTACCCGCGCTTCTTCGGCTTCAGCGTGTTCGGTACCGTCCTGTGGGTCGGCGGTCTCGTAACGCTGGGTTACTTCTTCGGCAACGTGCCGTTCATCAAGAAGAACCTGTCGCTGCTGGTGGTCGGCATCATCCTGCTGTCGCTGGTGCCGATGATCATTGGCATGTTGCGCAGCCGTCTCGGCGGCGCCAAAGCCCAATCGCACTAATTCGATGTGGTCACTGAGCGCCTGGCGACGCCGGCGCACTCTGGCGAAGCATCCGATTGCCGATGACATGTGGCAGCGGGTGCATCACCACTTGAGCTTCCTTGACGGCATCAGCGCCGCGGAAGATCAGTGGCTGCGCGAAGCCTGCGTACTGTTTCTCGAAGACAAGCACCTGACTGCCCTGCCCGGCGTCGAGCTGCATCAGGAGCAACGCCTGCTGCTCGCCGCTCAGGCGCAATTGCCGCTGCTGCACCTTGGCGATTTGAACTGGTATCAGGGCTTCCACGAAATCATTCTGTACCCCGACGACTTCCTCAGCCCCCAGCGTCATCGCGATGCCAGTGGCGTCGAGCATGAGTGGGACGGCGAACACAGCGGTGAAGCCTGGCAACAAGGGCCGATCATCCTTGCCTGGCCCGGAGTGATGGCCAGTGGTGGCTGGGAAGGTTACAACCTGGTGATCCACGAACTGGCGCACAAACTCGACATGCTCAACGGTGACGCCAACGGCCTGCCACCGCTGCACGCCGACATGCGGGTAAAAGACTGGGCCCAAGTGATGCAGGCGGCGTACGACGACCTCAATCGCCAGCTCGACCGCCATCCCGACGCCGAAACCGCCATCGACCCGTATGCCGCCGAGAACCCGGCCGAGTTCTTCGCCGTCACCAGCGAGTACTTTTTCAGCGCCCCGGATCTGCTGCAGGAGGCTTATCCACAGGTGTATGCGCAGCTGCAGCTTTTCTACCGACAGGATCCCCTGGCACGACTGAAGCAACTTCAGGCCACGGACCCGGTCTATCAGGCACACGAGTAAGGCCTGGACGACCTTCGGTGCATGGCATCGCGGGTGGAATATGCCTATAATCGCCGCCACTTTTTGGTCAATCCGGCCAAGTGTTTTGGTCTACTAACGGGGGCAACGCCCAATGAGCTACAGCAAGATTCCGGCTGGCAAAGACCTGCCGAACGACATCTACGTCGCGATCGAGATCCCGGCCAACCACGCGCCGATCAAATACGAAATCGACAAAGACAGCGATTGCCTGTTCGTTGACCGTTTCATGGCCACCCCGATGTTCTACCCGGCCAACTACGGTTACATCCCGAACACCCTGGCTGACGACGGTGATCCCCTGGACGTGCTGGTCGTAACCCCTTACCCGGTGGCGCCAGGCTCGGTGATCCGCGCGCGTCCGGTCGGCATCCTGAACATGACCGACGACGGCGGCGGCGATGCCAAAGTCATCGCCGTTCCACACGACAAGCTGTCCCAGCTGTACGTGGACGTGAAGGAATACACCGACCTTCCAGCTCTGCTGATCCAGCAGATCGAGCACTTCTTCGCGAACTACAAGGATCTCGAAAAAGGCAAATGGGTGAAAATCGAAGGCTGGGACGGCGCAGACGCCGCCCGCGCCGCGATCACCAAGTCGGTTGCTGCGTACAAAGGCTAAGCCTCGCGACCTGCGACACGCTTGAAGAAAACCCCGGTTGATCCGGGGTTTTTTGTGCCTGGGCGGCAAGGGCCTAAACAGCTTGTTTATGGCGGCCTACAGAAAAGTTTTAGCGTGTGTAATTTCCCACAAGAACGCCTTACATCTCGTCGCAAAATTTGCCTCGATTTTGAACGCAAGGTTTATTCAAACCGCTCTGGGCCGGCCTTAGACTCGTGTTTATGAGAAAGAACACTAGTGGTCCAAGATTCAAGGCACTCCTGGAAGCTGCGAACATCACCACCACGGGATTCGCAAAGTTCTGGGGCACGGAAGCCCAAAACGTTCATAACTGGTACACCCGGGGCGTACCCGCGTACCGCATGGAAGAGGTCTCGCGCCTGCTGTCCGTCAACAGCCAATGGCTGAAGACCGGCGAAGGCCCGAAAGAAGCCCCGCGGTTGCACACAGATCCGGGTCAGACGTTCGATACCCAAGCCATCAGTGGCGTCTACACGGTGCTCGAATCCAACGACATCGCACTACCGCTCTACAAGGAAGCGCCCACGACTGCCGGCTCCGGCAAGACCCACGTCATCAAGGACCCGGAGCAAACCGTCCGCCTGCCCCGCAGCCACCTCGAAACCCTGAACATCCACCCCACCGACGCCATCTGCACCCACATGATCGGCAACAGCATGGCGGAGAAAATCGAAGACGGCTCCACCCTCGCCATCGACCGCAGCCTCACCCAGGTGGTGGACGGCGAAATCTACGCCATCGAACACGACGGCATGCTGCGCATCAAATACCTGCACCGCATGCCCGGCAACGCATTGCGTCTGCGCAGCCACAACAGCGCCGAATACCCGGACGAGATCTTCCGCGCGGCGCAGATCGAGGAGCAGAGGATTCATGTGCTGGGGTGGGTATTCTGGTGGTCGACACTGAACAAGCGGCGGCCGGTGGTGCCGTTTCTCTGACCCTCCATCACTCTGTGCCCCTGCACAGAACCGGGTGAGAGCGGGCTTGGTCCGGGCGGCGATCCGACGAAGAGGCCCGGATACACGGTACAAATTCCTGCGTCCTGCCGCACAAATCGCTCTATTACGCACTTGAGACTGGGCATCCCCAACAAAACTCAGTATCCTGCGCCCCACATTCGCGCATCGACCCGCCAAGCGGCCCAGATGACGCCTGACGCGGCAGACCACTGTCTGACCAAGTCCCACAGCCGGACGCAAGATCCGGATGTACGTTTTGAAGGCTGGCGCGGTTTACCAAAAATAAACCAAGCCAGTCCCCGAGAAGCCGGCCACAAGCCGGCTTTTTAATGCCTGCTGAAAAGCCAAACCTACCGTCCGAAATCTGAATCGCCGCTTGCCGGATACCAAACGCGCTAGTACCGTAAAGACAAACGTCATTACAGGTAACTCATCATGGCATCCATCAACATTCGTATCGACGACGAACTGAAACAGCGCGCCTTCGCAGAGCTGGAAAAGCTCGGGCTGACGCCCTCAGAGCTTCTGCGCCAAACGCTTCAATACGTCGCGGACCGGGGCAAACTACCATTCAAAGCGGCATTGATTAGCGAAGAAGATGAAGCGCTTATCGCCGTGGTCACTGAACGTCTTGCCGCTCCTCAGCGAGTCAAGGTAAGTCTGGATGACCTATGACCTCGAGTTTGATCGTCGTGCATTGAAGGAATGGAACAAGCTGGGCGATACGATTCGCGAGCAGTTCAAAAAGAAACTCGCCGAGGTTCTCAAGAATCCTCGCATAGAAGCCAACAGGCTTCGCGAGCTGCCAGATTGCTACAAGGTGAAGCTGAAAAGTGCTGGATATCGCCTGATTTATCAGGTGATTGATCACGAAATTGTGGTGTTCGTAGTCGCTATCGGAAAGAGGGAGCGAGAGGCGGCTTATGACACTGCACAGGATCGACTGTCGTCCCAACCCTGAGCCAGTTAATCATCAGGATCAATTCTGAAATTGGGCAGCAACCTGCTGCCCAATTACCCTCACGGATAACTGAACGACTTCACCAACGTCAACTCCCCCACCGCCCGCATCGGCACGATGAAAGTCTCCATCTTCTCGCTAGGCGTCCCCTCCTCCGTAATCACCGTCACCTGCGCTGTGGTCAACGGCTGCACCGCCTCATCCCCTCCCTCATAATCCCCGCGATAGCCACCACCAAAGTAGTTCACATACACCAGATACTGCCCCTTGATCGGCGCCGGCATGGCGAAGATTTCCGGGCCGTAGCCGGTGGTCACGTCGACGTCCAAAGCCGCACCATTGGGGGCGACGCGGTCGCCGTACCAGATGTGCGCACCGTCAGGCGTGATCAGGTGCAGGTCAAGGTCGGTGCCGTCGCTGTCCCAGGACAGCAGCACGCGCAGTTTGGCCGGGGTGGCGCCGCCGCTGGCGTTGAGGAATTGGGTGCGATGGCGTTGCTGGCCGTCCGGGCTGCGGACTTCGACGCTGTTGCTGCCGTTGGGAAACGAGAACGGGCGGTCGAAGCGGCCGCTGTCGTCGATTTTCAGCGGCATGCTGACGCCGTTGACGATCAGGCGGCCGGGCTCTTTGTTTTTCGGGGTGGCTTTGATTTCGCCGCTGATGCGGGCGGTGTTGGCCTGACCGACCGGGGTGTTGACCGAGGAGGCCGGGTAGTTGACGGTCTGGCGGAAACTTTCACCCTCGCCTTCGGCCGCGCCGGTGCGCCAGCCACCGACCGGGGTGTCGAGTTTGACGCCGTCAGCGGCAATCACCGGCAAAGCAGCGGCAAATACGCAGAGCAACAGCAAGACCTGTGGATAACGGAGTGTCATGGTCTATTCCAGCAAAAGGTGACGGGCGAGCCCTTCGATATAGGTTTCATCCTGGCCATTGGGATGAGCTTCAAAGGCCAGGTGCAGGTATTCGTGAGTCAGGTCGAGGCGGTCCTGCAAGGACAGCACGCCGCGCACGTAGATGCGCTGGCGTTCTCGGTCGACGAAGGGGCGGCCGAAGGCGAGTTTGCAGACGGCGAAAGTGCTGACTTCGTTGTAACCGGTTTCGCTTTCAAGCGTCGGACGCCAGCCGCGACGTTGCTTTTGCAGCCAGTCTTGCGCGGCGGGCAGCGCTTCACAGGACGCCACCGGGTTGTCCCAGCGACTGAGGCTCGCGCGCGGATAGGCGTGCAGCAAAATAGCGTCGTAACGCTGGCCGGCATTGGCTTGCTCGACGGCCTGTTGCCAGGCGAGTTTGTCGGGCCCGGGTTGATCGGAGTGATAGGTGACGGTGCTGCCGGCCAATACCAGATCCGCCGTCCAGGCGGTGATGCTGCGCGATTCGGCAGAAGCAGGACGCGGGGCGACACGCTGGCGGGTGCTGCTGTCATCGATGCTCAAACATTCGCCATTGCGCGTGGCGTTTTGCAGCAGATACGTGCGGATCGCCACGGCCAATGCTTTAGCCGCTTCGGCTGGTTCCGGTTTGGCTTCACGCTCCAGCACTCGGGCGACGTACTCTTCACGATCGAGCCGAGCCACAAGTTTGTCGTTGAGCAGAAACAACTCGCCGTCGCTGTGGATATCCAGCGCATTGCCGTTGGCGAATTCGACGCGGTAATCGCCCTGCAACGGGCCCGAAGTCACCGCCCGATCACCGGCCAGAACCCGGGTAACGGGATAACGCGAAAACAGACCCACCTCGACACATCGCCCGCCGTCCGCCGGCCAGGAAGCAGGCAACATCGTCGCCAACGCCGAACCGTAATGCCGCAACACCATCTGACTGGTACCCCGGCCACCGGCCCAGATCGGCGAGCCGTCCGCCGTCCAGCCGGCGAATCCGCCCTGGCGTGATTGAGGGTCCTGATCGCCGAGCCAGCTCCAGGTTTTCACCCGCAGGCGCCCGCCGAGTTCACCGACGACATTGCCGTCCGACGCGTTCAGCACTACGTCGAGCAGCACACGACGCATCTGATCCTGGGCCGGCAGCCACGCCAAAACCTTCAGCAAGTCAGCCACGGAAACCCGAGTAGCCGGTTGCACCGATGGCAAATCCAGCAACCACGACGGCGCCTGTCGCGCCTGCCAATAGGTTCTCCAATCGCCAGCGGTTATGCCCAACCGCACCGGCTCAAAATACAATCCGCACGATTTCACCAGCGCCTGATCACGCTCGATCTTGCCGCCCGCTGCGCAGCAATAAACCTCTTCCTTCGACTCCCCGCGACATTCATAAGCCGGCTCGCGAGCGCCGGTATCCACCAGCCACGCGTAAACGAACACCTTCCACAGACTGCCCAGCGGCGTATCCAGAGACGAAGGCAGCGGCTCGCGAGCGGTCAGTTGCGTGGTGTTCAGCGATAGCAGTTCGCCCTTGTAGGCCACGCGCAACGGCTCATCCTGCGCCGTCGCCAGCGCAGGAATCACACACATCAGCAGCCACACCAGCGGCCGGGTCATGTCAGTTGACCGTGACCTGACCGAGGGCCGCTTTCGCTTCCCGGGCCTGATGCTGCGGCGCGTAGACCTGAGTGAAGCGCACTGGCGGCAGATTGAACTGGCCCTTCTGCGAGAAGCGCACCAGATGGCGCAGACGCAATTCACCGCTCAGCGCATCCACCGGCACCGCGTAGGCCAGTTGGCCCGGTTCGAACCGCGCCTTCTCCAGCGCGGTCGGCTCGGTGCCGTCCTTGCCCTGCAACTTGATGCCCCACGTAGTTCGCTCGACATCCGCGCCCGGCGGCAGCGGCACTTCGAGCATGCCGTAGCGCAGCGGTTTCGGTGCCTTGCTGGTGAGGATCACTTCGTCCAGGTACAGGCTGTCGCTGGACAGTGGTTTAGTACCGACCGGCTCCAGTTTGAAGGTGAAGGCTTCGTCACCCGGTACCAGACGCGACAGGCGCCGAGTGATGGTCACCGCCATCGGATCGACCGCCGGCTGCTGGGTCTGGAAGCTCAGCGCCGCTCGCAGCGGACGCTCCTGAGTGCCCGACACCGTCAACACGCTCGGTACCGGCGCAGCACCCTGCCACGTCCAGTACATCTCACCGGTCGCGCCGTAGTTTTTCTTCCAGCCTTCGCCCGGTGCCAGCGCGATGGTCGGCGAGGCCTGGGCGATGCTGCGTTGCAGCCAGGTCAGCGCCAGCGCACGTTCGAGGGTCGATTGCTGCGGCAACAGGCGTTGCAGCAGCGCGTTCGCACGAGCCTGATCGAACGGTTGCAGCGACAGGTTCAGCGCTTCGGCAAACGGCTGCGAACTGACGGACAAGCGCTGTTGCGCAGCGCCCAGCTGACGATTGAACGCGTCCGGCAGAGCAACTTTCGACTGGGTCGCCAGCGATGCGGTCAAGGCCCGCGCCGCCGCCAGACCGAGCGCCGAATCCGGGTCGCTCATCACCAGACTGTCTTCGCCGTCGTCCATCAGGGTTTCGGCATTGCCTTCACCAGCCTTCGCCAGATCGTCCATCAAGCCGCTGAGCAGCGTGTTGACCGGCAAGTGCATCTGTTTGGCGAACGACAGGATCAGCGCCCGTTGCAGCAACGGCGTGTTCGGCGCTTGCTTGGCGTAAACCTCCAGCACCCGCTGCCAATGCTCCGGCGGCAGGGTCAGATCCAACACCTGGCTGGCGTTCCAGTCGGCGTAGTAGGCGTAAGCGGTGAGGAACGCATCCGGTTCGCCGTCGAAGCCCCACCAGGTGAAGCTCGCCGACGGCCCGGCCATCTGCACCAGCCGCAGACGGCTGTTCTGCATGATCAGGCGCAAGCGGTCGCGGATCTGCGGGCTCGACGCCAGCGACGGATAAGCGATGCTCAACGGCAGCAAACGGCTGGCGGTCTGCTCGACACCCCCGTACGGATAGCTGAGCAGATCGTCGAGGGCCGAACGGAACAACGCTTGCGGGCTGTCATCCAGACGCAGGCGAATGTCGGTGGCGTCTGCCGGCAGGCTCAACGGCGTGTCGCCGCTGGCCACGTCGAGGCTCTGGGTCTGCGTCACTTGCCAGCCTTCGCCGGTCGCGGTCAGGCGCACCGCGAGGGCGTCGGCGGTTTTGCCGTCCTGCACCAGCTCGGCGATCCATTCGCCGGTGGCCAATGCGAAGGCCGGCAGCGGCAGGTAGTTGATGCCGTTGTTGAGGGTCACCGGCAGACGCTGTTCGGCGCCGGCGTAGTGCGTCACCAGCTCGGCCTTGACCGGTTTCTCGGCCTGGCTGAAGGCGAACACGCCAAGTTGCGGCTGGTCACCCTTGCGGAATTTGCTCGGCCCGCTCCACTTCAGGTACAGCGGTTTCTCCGAGCGCACGAACTGCTTCTTCTGCCCGACCTGACCGTCATCGGCAATCGCCCGCGCGGTGATGCGCCAGCGGGTCAGTGAGTCCGGCATCTTGAAGGTGAAACGGGTCTTGCCGTCGGCGTCGGTCAGCAATTCAGGCTGCCACGCAGCGGTGTCGACGTCTTCGCGACGCGGCCGCTCCAGCACTTTCACCCCACGCTCGCTGCGGTTGGCCTTGCCCGGTGCGCCAGGGCTGCCCGGCAACGCCACGTCGTAGCTGATGAACGACAGGCTGGCGCTGGTGCGCACGTTGTTGCGGCGCGGGTGGTAGAAGAACTGGTCGATGGTCGGCGCGACTTCCGGTTGCAGCGCGTAGACCATTTCATCGACCACGCTGACCGTCAGGTGCGCCGGCACAGCCTTGCCGGCGAACTGCGTGGTCAGGTCGACCGTCACGGTATCGCCCGGCTGATACGTCTCTTTGTCGGTCTTGATCGCCACATCGATCTGCGGCGCGACGACCTTGATCCCGGCGTTCTGGAAGCTGTACTGACCGCCCTTGGTGTAGAGCACCGAGAACGTCAGGTTCGGCGCGAAGTTGTCCTTCACCGGGATGCGTGCGCGGTATTGGGTGTCGCTGAGTTTCTCCAGTTTCAGCCAGTCGCCACCCTTGGCCAGCAGCGCGGTGGCTTCGACCTTGTCGCGCTCCAGCGACAGCAGTGCATCGCTGACTGGCTCCGGGAATGTGATCAGCGCCAGCGCTTCGTCGCCGGCCTTGTACTCGGGTTTGTCGAGGACAATTTCCACGGTGCCCGGCACTGCCTTGACGCCGTCGCCGGTGACCGAATGACCGGTCGCACCCAGCACTCGACCGTGCTGATCCTTCAACGACAGGTTGTAGGTCCCCGGACGATCGAACGCCACGCTGAAGCCTTTGTCTTTCGCCGCCAGCTTGCCCTCGCCGGTGGTCTGGTCTTCCAGACGCACCCAGCTGTAGCTGCTCGGCACCACGGCCTGCGCCTGTTGGCTGCCACCCTCGTTGGCGTAGCTGAACGCGACCTTGTCACCGACCGCGCTGAAACGCTGCGGCGCGGTCAGACGGAAGCTGGCAGCGCCGCGGTCGATGAGGATTTCCTTGGTGGTCTTGACCCGATACGCCGCGCCATCGCTGGCAAACACGATGAGCATGTAGCGGCTAGGCTTTTCGGCGGCCGGCAGGTCGAGGGTCGCGTTGCCCTTGCTGTCGGTGGTCAGTTCGGTGCTGGTCAGTTCCACCGGGAATTGCCCGAGGTATTGCAGCTCGTTGTCGACCATCGACAGTTGCTGGGCGCGCAGGCTCAGGGTCAGCTTGGCGTTGGCCACCGGTTTGCCGTCCGGGTACAGCAACACCAGGCTGCCCTTCACCGGTTCGCCGGTTCGGTAATCCTGCTTGGCCAGATTCAGCGAGATTTCGAAGTGCGGCTTGATGTACTCCGCCACCCGGAACGCGCTGCTGTAGGCCTGATCCTTGTAATTGAAACGCAGCTCGTAACCGCCGGCCACCGCGTTGTCCGGCAACTGGAAACGGCCCTGGGTGCCGGCCTTGGAGTCGAGTTTCAGGTCGAGCCGCTGCAACTCGGTGCCGGTGGCATCGAGCACGCTGACATTGACGTCCGCCGCGCCCGGCAACACTGAATCCCGAGCATTCTTGAATTCACGGCCAACGATTTTCAGCGACACCCAATCACCCGGGCGATACAGCGGCCGGTCAGTGAAGGCGTAGAGTTTGGTGTCGTAGATTTCGCTGTCGTAATAGAAGTTTTCCGAGACGAACACCCCGCCCTCTTCGTCCTCGCCGATGACGAACGAACGCTCCGGGCTGACGTGTTTCAGGCGCAGCAGACCATCGGTGTCGGTGGCGCCGCTGCTCATCACGCCGAGGCCGTCGGTCCACAGCACATTGACCTTCGGCACCGAGCTGCCTTCGTGTTTGCGCGCGGCCCACACCAGCAATTCATCACCGGCAATCTTGCTTACCGCGACGGTGTTGGAAACGAAAACCATGGTGGTCGCGCGGTACTTGCCGATCAGCGCTTCGACCAGATAAAGACCCGGTTTCAGATTGCCCAACGGGATGTAGACGTTACCCGGCGCGACGCTGACGAACTCGCTGGAAGACCCGGCCAGATTGACCCCGGTCGGTGGCTGGATCGGTTTGGCCTGCCACAGCGGATAGCGAAACTGACTGACCACCGGCAGGCCCGGAATCAGGGCGAACTGCGGTTGCGCGTCGTACGGCGTCGGCGCGGCGATGGCATTGCCCATCTTCAGCTCCGGCACTTCCTCGGTGACTTGCTGACGCGACTCGTAAGAGAACGCACGCTGCATCACCCGACGGGATTTGCGGTACCAGTTGTCCCACAGGTACGCGAGGGTGTTGGACAGGCCTTCGCCCTTGAACTGGCCGTCGCTGACCACGCGGTGCAGGTTCTTCTGGCGCTTGAGGAAGTCCAGCGGCTTGTCGATCTTGTACACGCGGATGTCGGCGCCGCCGTACGGTTCCATGCGGAAACGACGGTAATCACGGCCCGGCGCTTCAAGGCGCACCACCGCCTGTTCGTCGGCGGCGAAACTGCTGTCGGCCAGCAGGAAAAAGCTCTCACCGGAGACCGGTGTGTAGCCGCTTGGCTCCACGGTGTCTTCGGCATTCACGGCCGAAAACGGCAGGACTGACAGCAACAGAAAAGGCAGTAAACGCAGCATGCGGGCACCGGTCATTGGGAGAGAAAGTTCAGTCGATAGACGCCGATGAAGTTGGGGTTGGCTGCGTCGGGTATCCATCGGGTGTCCTTCCATGTCATGAGTTGCTGCAGGCTTGCCGATCGCATGCCGTTGTCGGTTGGGGTGGTCGTGCCAGTGTGATAGGCGATGTAGCGGCCCATCCAGATCATCAGGTGCTGGTCGTCGCCCTGATCGAAAAACATCAGATCGCCGGGCCGTGCCTGGGACACGTCGCGGCCGATCAGGTGGCTGTTGAACTGAATCAGTTTGATCGCGTTGACGTAGGGCCCGATCTTGCCGCCGCCCTGCTGCCATTGCTGGGCGAGCTTGCGCTGATCGGCGCTCAGGTCGAGCTCCGGCGGCAGATAGCGGTTGGACACGCCATTGCTGCGCAGCCATTTGTCGTCGTGCACTTTCAGCGCTTCGTTGGCGGCGAAACGCACCAGCCCCGCGCAGTCCTGCTGATACCAGCGCGGGCTCGGGCCTTTGCTCAACTGCTCCTGAGCGATGCGCACGAACCAGGCACGAAAGACCTGGGATTGCGCAGGGTCCAGGGCCGGAGTCTCAACGGCTCGGGCGCTGGCGCTGAGTAACAGCGCCAACAGGCCGAGACTGCGGATCAATCCAGTCACAGCGCTTTCCACTCCAGCGGCAGCCATTGCCAGTGACCTTCAGGCTCGCTGCCTTCCGGCAGGGTCAGGGCGTATTTGCCCATGCCGCCGAGGGTGCGCAGTTTCGGGATCAGGTAGGTTTGCGCGGCGTTGTAGAACACCGGCTCCATGTCCTGCGGCAGGCTGTCGAGGGTTTCCTGCTGCATCAGTTGCGCCATCGAATCCGGGCCGAAGTAAATCGGCATCAGCACATCTTTGGGCAATACATCGGCCATCGGCGGGAAGCGCTTGTCGAGGGTGCCGAGGGCCTTGTCCACCAGTTTGTCGTCGAGGGAAAACAGCAGCGTCGAACCATGGCGCGCCAGGCTGACTTTCATGAACGCACGGCCGGTGATCGCATCCGGGTTCTCGGCATCCTTGGCCGCATACGGGCCGAAGTTGGAACTGACCTGACGCTGCCAGAGATGGCTCTGGCCTTCCTGTTTCTCGACCACCGGGAACGCGTGTTCGTCGACCTTGCCTTCGTAGGCGCCGACCATCGAATCGAACAGCGTGCCGATATCTGCGTCGAGTTTGCCGTTGTCTTCGTCGTTCAGACTGGCCACCAGCAACGGCGTGTACAGCCGCGAATCGGCGTACCAGCACAGGCCCGCCGCGCCGGCCACGTGTTCGGTGAGTTTCTGCGCCACCGCTTCTTCGGCGCCGAGTTTCACCAGCAACGGTTTCTGCGGCTCGGCAGCGACCGGCAGAGTCACGCAGGCACTGGCGCCCAGCGGCATGGCTTGCCAGACCGGTTTGAAATCGAAGTCCGGCTGGTTCTCCAGCTCATCCATGGCCAGGAAGCTGTGCCAGCCCTTGTCGTCCATGTCGAAACGCAGACCGGCGAAATTCGGGATGAAACGCTGGTAACCCATGGCCAGGACGCTGGAATTGACTGACAGACGCTGCTTGGTTTCAGGTGTCTTGGCCGTGAGCCCGAATGCCTCGGGGAACAGTTTTTCGCCGTTGAGCAAAGCCGCCAGCGCTTGCGGCGAAACGTGGCTGGATTCCTCGGAAGCGCCACTTTCCGGGTCGTAGAACTTGCTCGGGTTGGACAACACCACCAGTTTGTCGCCACGGGAAGCAAACAACAGGGATTTGCTGGCGTTGTAGGTCAGCTGATACAGCGGCACTTCGTCACCGCCGACTTTCAGGGTGCTTAACACGCTCAGTTGCGAATCATCCAGGGCGACTTTCGCAAGCGGCTCCAGCAGCTTGGCCAGACCGCCGCGATCCATCACCAGCAGGAAATCCTTCAGCCGACCATCGGCGCCGCGCCACAACGCTACGTCTGCCGGTTGATCGAAGAGTTGCTCGATCAGGCTGTCCTGCAGCTTCAAGTCATGCTCGTAGATGATCCGCCGCAGACTGCCGATCAACCCGAGGCGGTCGGCGTGGGTTTCGTAATAGAAGACGAAATCCTCGGTGAGCGTGGCCTTGAGGAACGGCACCGTCAGCAGGTCCTTGGGCAACTGGCTCAGGGAGCGGGTCTCCAGCAGCGCATCCGGGCGGCTCAGACCGAGTTTGTCGCTGGCCAGTGCCGCCGCCGGTAGCTTGGGCTTGTGCATCAGCCAGCCGAGCCCGCCCGCCACGCCGGCCACCAGGCACAGCCCGGCCACCAGCAACGGCCAGCGCCGGGAAGGTTTGGCGGTGGGTGCGGCGGTCGCCGGGGTCTCAGTGTTTTCGCTCATCTTCTCGCTCATGTTCCCAAAGCTCGGCAGTTCATCCGTGGTGCGGGATGCTTAATAGTTGAAAGTCTTGACCAGCAACAGATCACCGATGGCCCGCAGGGGCACGATGAACGTTTCGCGTTTTTCGTCGACAGTGTTTTCGTTGAGCACCAGCGTTATCTGCGAGGTGATGACCTCGTTCTGGTTGCTGGTCTCCTCGAAGTTATAGCCGCCGTTACCGAAGTTGCCCCAATAGTTGACGTAAACCAGATAGGTGCCATGCAGCGGCGCGGTCATGGTGAACATTTCCGGGCCGGGACCATCGACACCGTCCGGATCGAGCCCGCCGCCGTTGCTCATCGCCGGTCGCGCCCAGAAGGCGTGCTGGCCGTCAGGCGTAATGACGTGCAGGTCGAGTTCGGCTTTAGGGTCATCCCAGCCGAGCACCACGCGGATCCGCGCCGGCGTGCGCAGGTTATTGGCTTCGTAGAATTGAACGCGCTTGAGCGACTGGCCGTCGGCACTGATCACCTCGACGCTGTTGGAACCGGCGCCGAACGCGTACGGCCGGGCGAAACGGCCCTGGTCGTCGGTGTACAGATTCAGTGGATTGCCATTCACCGCCAGGCTGTGGGGCGGGCGCAGATGCCCGATTGCCTTGAGCTGGCCCTGAATCATCGTGCGATTGCGCTGGATGCCGCGATCGATGGGAGGTGTGGGATAGGCGACCTGCGGGTTTTCCGTGCGATCGAGCAGCCCGTGATAGCGCCAGCCGCCCACCGGCTCCGACAGCTCCGCGCTCGGCGCCGCCAGCAGCGCGGGCGCGCAGGCCAAGCCGATCAGCAGCAAAAGAAGTGAACGCATGTGATGCCTCCTGCCATGCCTGACGAAACCTTGCACCCGATCCTCGGCGCTTCACAGTGGGCGATACTGCGTTTCGTCTGAAAGACCCGTGACTGTCGGGTCGTAGAAGGCGCGAAGGTTAGCGATTCGGCAGTTTTTTAACAATCGGATACATCTGGATTTGCGGTGGGAATCACGCACATTGACTGGGCGTGAGCCGAATAGCGGACTTATTCGGCTCACAACATGAGCCGAATAACCTTCGGGTCAGACAAGACTGGTCTCGACACCATGATGAAACGGCCAAGACACCCCGCTCATTTGCCCATACCCCCCCTATCTGCTAGTGTCGCGCCGGTTTAACGTCAACCGGAATTAGCCGCCATGGCCCGCAAAAAAGCTGCACTGGATTTCGAACAGTCCCTCGCCGACCTGCAAACACTGGTCGAGCGTCTGGAGAACGGTGAATTGTCGCTGGAAGACTCGCTGACCGCTTTCGAGCAGGGCATCGGCCTGACCCGTGACTGCCAGGCGGCGCTGGCCCAGGCCGAGCAAAAGGTCCAGGTGTTGCTGGAGCGCGATGGCGAACTCGCCGAGGAACCCTTCGACGCGGATCAGCCAGAATGATTGCAGCGTATTCGGCCACCAGCCAGGCGCGGGTCAACGCGGCACTGGAAACCCTGTTCAATGCCCCGCTGCCGGAACTGGCGCGCCTCTATGAAGCCATGCGCTACAGCGTGATGAACGGCGGCAAACGCGTGCGCCCGCTGCTGGCCTACGCCGCATGCGAAGCCCTCGGCGGCAAGGCCGGGCAGGCCAACGGTGCGGCCTGCGCAGTTGAGCTGATCCACGCTTACTCGCTGGTACACGACGATTTGCCGGCGATGGACGACGACGATTTGCGTCGCGGCCAGCCGACTACTCACAAGAAATTCGACGAAGCCTGCGCGATTCTGGCCGGCGACGGCTTGCAGAGCCTGGCCTTTAGCGCCCTGCTCGACCCGCGCCTGAGCGACCTGAGCGCGGACATCCGCCTGCAACAGGTCACGGCGCTGGCGCACGCGGCGGGCCCGGCCGGCATGGTCGGCGGTCAGGCCATCGACCTCGGTTCGGTCGGCCTCAAGCTCGATCAGAAAGCCCTCGAACAGATGCACCGGCACAAGACTGGCGCGCTGATCGAGGTCAGCGTCAAGCTCGGCGCCCTGGCCAGCGGCCGCGCCGAGAAGGATGAACTCAAGGCTCTGCAAAGTTATGCACAGGCCATTGGCCTGGCATTCCAGGTGCAGGACGACATCCTCGACGTCGAAAGCGATACCGAAACCCTCGGCAAACGCCAGGGCGCCGACATCGCCCGCGACAAGCCGACCTATCCGGCCCTGCTCGGCCTCGACGCCGCCAAGGCCTATGCCCTGGAACTGCGCGATCAGGCCCTGCACGCGCTGCGACCGTTTGACGCGGCCGCCGAGCCATTGCGCGATCTGGCCCGGTATATCGTCGACCGGCGCAACTAAAGGCTAATCAGCCAAAAAAGCCCAACGCGTGGGCAGGGGACGATGCATCAGGTAAACTGCCGCATCTTTTATACCTATAACGATTCGCCTGATGCCCACGACGTTTCATGAGATTCCCCGCAAGCGCCCGACCACGCCCCTGCTCGACCGCGCTAACACGCCGGACGGCCTGCGCCGGTTAGGCGAAGCCGAGCTGGAAACCCTGGCTGATGAGTTGCGCCTGGAATTGCTCTACACGGTCGGCCAGACCGGCGGGCATTTCGGTGCCGGCCTGGGCGTCATCGAGCTGACCATCGCGTTGCACTACGTCTTCGACACCCCGGACGACCGGCTGGTGTGGGACGTCGGTCATCAGGCCTATCCGCACAAGATCCTCACCGGTCGTCGCGAGCGCATGGAAACCCTGCGCCAGAAGGACGGCATCGCCGCTTTCCCGCGCCGCTCCGAGAGCGAGTACGACACCTTTGGCGTCGGCCACTCCAGCACCTCGATCAGTGCCGCGCTGGGCATGGCCATCGCCGCCCGCCTGCAGAACAGTGATCGCAAGGCGATTGCCGTGATCGGTGACGGCGCGCTGACCGCCGGCATGGCCTTCGAAGCGCTGAACCATGCGCCGGAAGTGGACGCCAACATGCTGGTGATCCTCAACGACAACGACATGTCGATCTCGCGCAACGTCGGCGGTCTGTCGAACTATCTGGCGAAGATCCTTTCCAGCCGCACCTACGCGAGCATGCGCGAAGGCAGCAAAAAAGTGCTGTCGCGCCTGCCTGGCGCCTGGGAAATTGCCCGTCGTACCGAAGAATATGCCAAAGGCATGCTGGTTCCCGGCACCCTGTTCGAAGAGCTGGGCTGGAACTACATCGGCCCGATCGACGGCCACGACCTGCCGACCCTGATCGCCACCCTGCGCAACATGCGCGATCTGAAAGGTCCGCAGTTCCTGCACATCGTCACCAAGAAAGGCAAAGGCTTCGCCCCGGCGGAAGTCGACCCGATCGGTTACCACGCCATCACCAAGCTGGAGCCGCTGGACGCCCCGGCCGCCGCGCCGAAGAAGGCCGGCGGGCCGAAGTACTCCGGCGTATTCGGTGAATGGCTGTGCGACATGGCCGCTGCCGACCCGCGCCTGGTGGGCATCACCCCGGCGATGAAGGAAGGTTCGGATCTGGTGGCGTTCAGCGAACGCTTCCCGCTGCGCTATTTCGACGTGGCGATTGCCGAGCAGCACGCCGTGACCCTTGCGGCCGGCATGGCCTGCGAAGGCGCCAAACCGGTGGTGGCGATCTACTCGACGTTCCTGCAGCGCGGTTACGACCAGTTGGTGCATGACGTCGCGGTGCAGAACCTCGACGTGCTGTTCGCCATCGACCGCGCCGGTCTGGTGGGCGAAGACGGCCCGACCCACGCCGGCAGCTTCGACCTGTCTTATCTGCGCTGCATCCCGGGCATGGTCATCATGACCCCGAGCGATGAAAACGAACTGCGCAAGATGCTCACCACCGGTCACCTGTACAACGGCCCGGCGGCGGTGCGTTACCCGCGCGGCACCGGCCCGAACGCAACCATCGAGAAAAACCTCGAACCGATCGAGATCGGCAAGGGTGTGATTCGTCGTCAGGGCGGCAAGGTCGCCCTGCTGGTGTTCGGCGTGCAGCTGGCCGAAGCGCTGATTGTCGCTGAAACGCTGGACGCCACCGTGGTCGACATGCGTTTCGTCAAACCGATGGACGAAGCGTTGGTGCGTGAAGTGGCCGCCAGCCACGACCTGCTGGTGACCATCGAGGAGAACGCGATCATGGGCGGCGCCGGCGGCGCGGTCAGCGAATTCCTCGCCCGTGAAAACATCCTCAAATCAGTGCTGCACCTGGGCTTGCCGGACGTTTACGTCGAGCACGCCAAGCCGGCGCAGATGCTGGCCGAGTGCGGGCTGGATGCGGCCGGGATCGAAGCGGCGGTGCGTGAGCGCCTGGACCTGCTTAACCGCTGACTCGCTGGATAAACGCAAAACCCCATGTGGGAGCGGGCTTGCTCGCGAAGGCGTCGGACCAGTCGACAATGAGTTGACTGACACACCGCCTTCGCGAGCAAGCCCGCTCCCACATTTGATTTGTGTACACCTGAAAGACCTACGGAATGCCGATGAACCTCTCGCGCCTCGCCCTGCCCTTCTTGCTGCTGCCCTCCGCCAACGCCCTCGCCGACACCTTCGAACGTGACCAGGCCCTGAAGCTGCCGGACATGCTGATCAGCGCCAACCGCCAGGTAGAAGCACGCAACGACAGCAGCGCCGCCAACACCGTGTTCACCCGCGAAGACATTGAGCGCCTGCAACCGCGCAGCGTTACCGACCTGCTGCAACGGGTACCCGGGCGTGCAAGTGGCGCAAACCGGCGGACGCGGCAGTCTGCCGGGAATCTACATTCGCGGCACACAGTCGGCGCAAAGTCTGGTGCTGGTCGACGGCCAGCGCATCGGCAACTCCACCTCCGGCGACAGCAACCTGCAACACCTGAACATCGAGCAGATCGAACGCGTCGAAGTGCTGCGCGGTTCGCGCTCGGTGATCTACGGCAGTGATGCCATTGGCGGGGTGATTCAGATCTTCACCCGGCGCGGCGGCGAACAAGGTTTGCAGCCTCGAATGCACGTGGGTTTCGGCAGCAACCAGACCTGGGAGCGAAGTGTCGGTCTGTCCGGTGGCGATGAGAAAACCCGCTTCAACCTCGGCGCCAGCCTCGATGAAACCGCCGGGATCGACCGCACCCACGAGTCGTATCCCAGCGACAGCGATCATGATGCCTACCGCAACAAATCCATCAGCCTGAGCCTCAGCCATGCGCTGACCGATGACATCGAAGTCGGCGCCAACCTGCTGGATAACCGTGGCAAAAGCGAGTTCGACAACCCGTTCGGCCGCTTCGACCCGGTGACCTTCGACTCCCTCCAGCAGCAGCCTTACAGCGATTTCACCGTCAGCAGTTTCAGCAGCTACATTGATGCGCGGGTCAACGAGCGCTGGAAGTCGCGCCTGGAACTCGGCCACAGCGAAAACCGCGAGAAGTCCTTCGACAAGCTCAGCGACGAACGCTCGGTGTTCAACACGTACCGCGACTCGGTGACCTGGCAGAACGACCTGACGCTGGATGCGCGCAACAGCCTGATCCTTGGCGGCGACTGGTACGAAGACCGAATCAACAGCAGCACCGCGTTCGATGAAGACAGCCGCTGGAATCGCGCCGCGTTCATCCAGCATCGCTTCCAGGCCGACAGTTTCTCCACCGAACTGGGCCTGCGTCGCGACGACAACCAGCAGTTCGGCGGCCAGAACAGCTGGAGCGGCACGCTGACGTTGCCGGTCAATCCGGACAACGATCTGTTGCTCAGCTACAGCGAAGGCTTCCGCGCGCCGACCTTCAACGATCTGTACTACCCAGACTTCAGCAACCCCGACCTGAAACCGGAAACGTCGAAAAGCTACGAGCTGCAATGGCGCAGCCAGTTGAGCGACAGTAGCCGTCTCGAAGCCTCGCTGTATCGGACCGATCTGGAAGACGCGATCATCTTCGGCAGCAACTCACGCCCGGAAAACGTCGCTTCGGCACGGATCAACGGCTTCGAAGCCGCCCTGAAACAGGAGCTGCTGGGCTGGCAAAGCAATCTCGGCGTGGCAATCATCGATCCCCGCGACCGCGACACCGGCCACACCCTGGCGCGGCGTGCCCGGCGTACCTTGAGCTGGGATCTGGATCGGCAATTCGATCGCCTCGGCCTCGGCGCCAGTTGGCAGGCCGTCAGCAGCAGCTATGACGACCTGAACAATCAACAACCATTGGGTGGTTATGCGCTGCTCGGACTGCGCAGCAGCTGGGCGCTGAACCGTGAGATCAAGCTGGACTTCAAAGTGGATAACCTGCTGGACAAGGGTTACAGCCGGGCGCTGTACAGCCATGACGGCAGTCAGTATGGCTATCGCGAGGAAGGTCGGGCATTCATGTTCGGCGTGACCTGGACGCCGCAACTCTGATCCAGAATTTGCGCTGCATTGACTGGCCTCTTCGCGAGCAAGCCCGCTCCCACAGGAGGAACGCATTCCAAATGTGGGAGCGGGCTTGCTCGCGAAGAATTCACCTCGGTCTCAGCGGTCTGGCGCGATCAACTGGCAGAGCTTGGCGGTCGCCTCGATCATCTGCCCGCTCGGGCGTTCCAGACCTTTGTCGGTGACCAGCAGCAACTGCCTTTGCTTGACCGCTGCCACCTGCGGCCAGGTATTCCACGCATCCAGTTGCGACTGATCGCTGGCCAGAATCACTTCGGGATCACGCTGTAAAACCGCTTCGATGCTCACCTGCGGCGCCGGCAGGCTCAGGTCGCCGAACACATTGCGTGCGCCGCACACTTCAAGCGCATCGCTGATGATCTGCCCGCCGCCGACGGTGTACAACGGCTTGTCCCAGACCTGATAGAACACCCGCAGCGGCGCTTCACGGCGGTAGCGCTGGCGCAGCTCATCGAGGTTTTGCCGCAACTCTCTGGCTCGCTCGATCCCACGCTCAGGACGACCAAGCTGTGTCGCGATGGCCTCAATCTGCGCGGTCAGCTGTTCGAGACTGTGGGGTTCGGCAACGAAGGTCGGGATGTTCAGGCGCTTGAGCTGATCGCGCTGGGCCGGGCCGACACTGCCAGGCCATAACAGCAACAAGTCAGGCTTGAGGCTGAGCAGCCGCTCCATGTCGAGCTGGCCATAACGGCCCACAGAAGGGAGATCCTTGATCGCAGGTGGCCGGTCACCGGCATCCAGCACGCCCACCAGCAAGTCGGCCGAATTCAGCTCCACGACAATTTCAGACAGGGATGGCGCGAGGCTGACCACTCGCAGGGCGGCCAGGGTTTCGCTGCTGACGGCCAGCAGCAGAACCGCCAGCCAGAGACGGCGCATCAACCGAGTTGACGCGGGATACGGTAGAGGTAGAACAGCACCGCCGTGGACAGCGCCAGCAGCATCAACGGCACCGCTTCGAGGCCGACGAACACTGCCAGTGCGCCGATCCATGCCGGTAATCCCGCCGCCAGAAACGCCGTGCGCCGACGAGCCGCGAGAGCGATCCAGGCAGCGGGTTCATCCGGCGTATCGAGTGCTTTTTGTGTGGCGATCAGCGCATGTTTGTAGCGGCCGAAAAACTTCAGACTGACAAACATCGAGGCCACACCGGCAATGAACAACGGCATCGCCAACACCGGCATGATCGCTTCGCTCTCGCCGAACACGGCGTTAAGCACGAACAGCGGCACCAATGCCAGCGCCAGGTATTTCCACCAGGCGACCGACAGGCGGCGGCGCACCTGACCTCGGGTCACGCCCGGTCTACCTCGCCCTGATGTTCGTTGCCCATCATGTGGTCGAGCTTGCTGGCCTTGGTCGCCAGATAGAGTTTGTTGTGCGGGTTATGGCCGGTGTGCAGCGGCACGCGCTCGGCGACGACGATGCCCATGTCGGTCAAGGCTTTGACCTTGCGCGGGTTGTTGGTCATCAGCCGCAGGGACTTCACGCCCAGATGCTCCAGCATCGGCAGGCACATGGCGTAGTCACGCTGGTCGGCGGCAAAGCCCAGACGCTCGTTGGCTTCAACGGTATCGGCACCGCCGTCCTGCAATTCGTAGGCGCGGATCTTGTTCAAAAGACCGATGCCACGACCTTCCTGACGCAGGTACAGCAACACGCCACGGCCTTCACGGGCGATCGCCTTGAGGGCGGCCTCCAGTTGCGAGCCGCAGTCACAACGCTGGCTGAACAAGGCATCGCCGGTCAGGCATTCGGAGTGCAAACGGCCGAGTACCGGGGCACCGTCGGCAATCTCACCCAGGCTCAGCACGACGTGCTCGCGGCCAGTGGCTTCATCGAGAAAACCGTGCATGGTGAATTGCGCAAAAGGCGTTGGCAGCTTGGAAGCGGCGACAAAAACGACAGGCACCGGTGTGCTCCTGATCTAAAAAGTCCGAGATTCGCTGGGCGGCATTGTAACAGCAGGTTCCTGCAGACGCTTAGGCTGAATTATCGGCCATAACGATCAAAAAGTTTGATGGCAGGCCTGCCTTCATTGCCCTCGCTCGAACGGATACGGCTGTTTCCAGCGTTCGAAGATGGGCTTCAATTCGCCGCTTTTCACCAGTTGATCCATGCGCTGGTCGTAGATCGACATCAGTGCACGGGCCTGAGGGGTGTCGGCGAAACCAAGGTAAAGGGGCAACTCCGCCAGATGCGAGTAACGGTATTGCGAAGGATCGGCAGCATTTCTCACCACCGCTTCGATTTCCGTCAGCGCGTCGATGTAGTAATCCGCCCGCCCCTGCTTGAGCATCGACAGGATTCCCGTACGACGTTCGATCTGGTTGTAGCGCTTGACGTTCGGCAGGTAGGTCTCATAACGATAACCTCGCACCCAGGCCAGCCGGTACTTGTCGAGGGTGGCCTCGGTCGGTGCCGGATTACTGGCCAGGCCCAGTGCGTAGATGTGATCGGAATCGAAGTTCCAGCGCGGATACAGCACTTGTTCGGCTTCCCCGCGATAGGAACCGACCAGCGCGTCGACTTCCTTCAACTGCACCAGCCCCACCGAGCGGGTGTACGGCACGGTGCGGATGTCCAGGGTCACGCCGGCAGGTTCGAACACCTTGCGCAGAACGTCCCAGCCCAGGCCGTGGCCGTCGGCTGCGGTGTAGTCTTCCCAATCTTCGCTGGCCAGATGAATGACCGTCGGCGGCGCCTCCTGTGCCAGGGCCGTCGCACCGAGCAGAGTGAAAACCAGAATCGCCAACCAGCGTCGAGCCATCCCTGTGTCCCTCATCCACACCTTGAAATCAGGCGAAAACCCACACCAGTCCCTGCATCGCCAGCCAGGCGAACACGCCCGCCAGCACGTCGTCGAGCATGATGCCGACACCGCCATGTACATGCCGGTCGATCCAGCGGATCGGCCACGGCTTGAGGATGTCGAAAAAGCGGAACATCAAAAACCCGGCGAGCAACCAGTACCAGCCTTCCGGTACCAGCCACAGGGTGATCCACATTCCGACCATCTCGTCCCAGACGATGCCTTCATGGTCATGCACCCGCAGATCGTCGGCCACCTTGCCGCACAGCCAGAAGCCGAACAGCATGGTGATCCCCAGCATCAGCCAATAGCCCCAATCGGGCAACATCTGCCACAACGGAATAAAGGGTAGCGCAACTAACGAGCCCCACGTGCCCGGTGCTTTCGGCAAGGTGCCCGAACCGAAGCCGAACGCAATGAAATGCCAGGGATTGCGCCAGACCGACGGCGGAACGAATTCGCCGGGAACCTGTTTCGGGTGATCTGTCACGGTGACTCCTGAAAATGTTGATAACCCCGGATTTGCGGGGTGATGTCGTGCCCTTCGCGGTCCAGCAGCACCACGCCCTGCCCCTCTGCCACGCGCCCGATCACATGGACCGGCCAGCCGTCGGCCAGCAACGTCGGTAACTCGACGAACGGCAAAGTGAAGGCCAGCACGTAATCATCGCCACCGCTCAACGCCGCACGCTCGGCGCCGCGCTGACCGAGAAACGCCACCAGTGCCTCCGACAACGGGACACGCTCGCGCTCGACTTCGAGGCGAACCTTCGAAGCCAGTGCGATATGGCCGCAATCGGCGAGCAGGCCATCGGAAATGTCCAGCGCCGAGGTGGCCTTGCCCCGCAAGGCCTGACCGAGAGCAAGCTGCGGCTGCGGCGACCAGTAATGTTCGAGCAGCAGCTGGGCGATGTGCGGCTCGGTGTCACGCTGACCCAGCACCAGCGGCAAGGCCCCGGCGGCATTGCCCAGCTCACCGCCGACACACAGCAGATCGCCGGGCTGCGCGCCGCTGCGGGTCAGGGCCTGGCCGGCCGGGACGCGGCCGAACACGGTGACGGTCAGGCTCAACGGCCCGCGAGTCGTGTCACCACCGATCAGCGCCACGCCGCAGCTCTGCGCCATGCGGTTCAAACCGCGGGCATAGGCTTGCAGCCAATCGGCAGTCACCGTCGGCAAGGTCAGGGCAAGGGTAAAGGCGACGGGCGTGGCGCCCATGGCAGCGAGGTCGCTGACCGCCACGGCCAGCGAGCGCTGACCGAGCAGAAACGGATCACAGGGATCGGCGAAATGCACGCCGGCCACCAGCGTATCGGTGGAAACTGCCAGCTGTTCCCCGGAAGGAACAGCAAGCAAGGCGCAGTCATCGCCGATCCCCAGTGCAACGCCCTCGCCGCCCTGCGCACAAGGCGCGGCGGCGAAGAAATTGCGGATCAGCTCAAACTCGCCCATGGCTGAGAAAAAGTATTCAAGCGCGGATCAGCGCTTGAACGCCTTCACTTCAGCTTCACGCAGGCGCGGGGCCAACTTGTCGAGCACGCCGTTGACGAACTTGTGGCCGTCGGTGGAACCGAAGACCTTGGCCAGTTCGATACCTTCGTTGATCACAACGCGGTACGGCACGTCGACGCGCTTGAGCAGTTCCCAGGTGGACAGGCGCAGAACCGCCAGTTCAACCGGGTCCAGCTCTTCGATCGCCAGGTCCAGGCAAGGCGTGAGCGCGGTGTCGATTTCGGTACGGTTGGCCGGAACTCCATGGAGGATTTCACGGAAGTACGCGCCATCGACATCGGTGAAATCGTTATCGACCCGGAACTGCGCTTCGATCTCGTTCAGCGAAGCCTTGGCCATGTGCCATTGATACAGGGCCTGAGTCGCGAGCTGACGGGCTTCGCGGCGCTTGGCGCTTTTCGATGGCTTGCCGGCATCCGCAGGTTTCGGATCGCGCGGGTTGAAACGATCGCTATCGTCGCTAATCACTTGGCCTCCAACTGCGCCAGCAGGCTGACCATTTCCAGAGCGGACAGGGCAGCTTCAGCACCTTTGTTGCCGGCCTTGGTGCCGGAACGTTCGATGGCTTGCTCGATGGAATCAACGGTCAGGACGCCGAAAGCGACCGGTACGCCGAACTCCATGGACACCTGGGCCAGGCCCTTGGTGCACTCGCCAGCCACGTATTCGAAGTGCGGAGTGCCGCCACGAATGACCGCGCCCAGGGCGATGATTGCTGCGAACTCGCCTTTCTGGGCGACTTTCTGCGCAACCAGCGGGATTTCGAAGGCGCCAGGTGCGCGGATGATGGTGATGTCGCTTTCGCTCACGCCGTGGCGAACCAGGGCATCAACTGCACCGCTGACCAGGCTTTCAACCACGAAGCTGTTGAAACGGCCCACTACCAAAGCGTAGCGGCCTTTAGGGGCGATGAAGGTACCTTCGATGGTCTTCAGGGTCATTCGTCAGATCTCTTAAAGAGCCGGGACGCGTCTGTTTCGCGTCCCTCAGTGATTTATTTGCCGCGAATTCGGAGCCGGAAACAACCGGTCATTATTCGGAGGGCACGTATTCTACAACTTCCAGATCGAAACCGGATATCGCATTGAACTTCATCGGCGCCGACATCAGGCGCATTTTGCGCACGCCGAGGTCGCGCAGGATCTGCGAACCGGCACCGACGATGCTGTAGGTGGTCGGTTTTTTCGGCGCGGCCTGATCGCCGGTTTCGCGGATATGCGCCAGCAGCACGTCGCCATCCAGTGGGTGACCGAGCAACAGCACCACACCGCTGCCGGCCTCGGCGACCGCAGCCATGGCGGCGCGCAGGCTCCAGCGGCCCGGTTGCTTGACCATCAACAGGTCGCGCAGCGGGTCCATGTTGTGCACGCGAACCAGGGTCGGCTCTTCGGCGCAAACGGTGCCCAGGGTCAGTGCCATGTGCACGTCGCCTTCCACGGAATCACGATAGGTCACCAGGTTGAATTGGCCCAGTTCGCTGTCCAGTGGCTGCTCGGCAATCCGCTGAACGGTACGTTCGTGGATCATCCGGTAGTGAATCAGGTCGGCGATGGTGCCGATCTTGATGTTGTGTTCAGCCGCGAAGGCTTCCAGTTCGGCGCGACGGGACATGGTGCCGTCGTCGTTCATCACTTCGCAGATCACGCCGCTCGGCTCGAAACCGGCCATGCGCGCCAGGTCGCAGGCGGCTTCGGTGTGGCCGGCGCGGGCCAGGGTGCCGCCGGCCTGGGCCATCAACGGGAAGATGTGGCCCGGGCTGACGATGTCTTCGGCTTTCGCGTCTTTCGCGGCCGCCGCTTGCACGGTGCGTGCGCGGTCGGCGGCGGAGATGCCGGTGGTCACGCCTTCGGCCGCTTCGATCGAGACGGTGAACTTGGTGCCGAAACCGGAACCGTTGCGCGGTGCCATCAGCGGCAGCTTCAGGGTTTCGCAGCGCTCACGGCTCATCGGCATGCAAATCAGGCCACGGGCGTGCTTGGCCATGAAGTTGATGTGCTCGGCCTTGCAGCATTCGGCGGCCATGATCAGGTCGCCTTCGTTCTCGCGGTCTTCGTCATCCATGAGGATGACCATCTTGCCTTGGCGGATGTCTTCTACCAGTTCTTCGATGCTATTGAGCGCCACAAGGCACCCCCTTCAGTCAGGATTTGAGGTAGCCGTTGGCGGCCAGAAAGCTTTCAGTAATGCCACCGGACGTCGGCTCTGCAGCCTTGTCGCCCAACAGCAGGCGCTCCAGATAACGCGCCAGCAAGTCGACTTCCAGGTTCACCCGGCGACCCGGCTTGTAGGACGCCATGATGGTTTCGCTCAGGGTGTGCGGAATGATCGTCAGCAGGAATTCGGCGCCATCGACCGCGTTCACGGTCAGGCTGGTGCCATCGACGGTGATCGAGCCTTTGTGGGCGATGTACTTGGCCAGCTCTTTCGGCGCGCGGATGCGAAATTCCACGGCGCGGGCATTGTCGCTGCGCGAAACCACTTCGCCGACACCGTCGACGTGACCGCTGACCAGATGGCCGCCGAGACGGGTGGTCGGGGTCAGGGCTTTTTCCAGGTTGACCGGGCTGCCGCTTTTCAGATCATTCATGGCGGTGCAGTCGAGGGTTTCGCGACTGACGTCGGCGGCAAAGCCGTCGCCCGGCAGTTCCACGGCGGTCAGGCACACGCCGTTGACCGCGATGCTGTCGCCGAGTTTGACGTCGCTCAGGTCGAGCTTGCCGGTTTCGACATGCACCCGCACATCACCGCCCTTTGGGGTCAGTGCGCGGATACTGCCGATGGATTCGATGATGCCGGTAAACATGGGGTTCTCCTTGAGAACGAAGCCAGCGCTAACGCGATGGCCGGGAATTATACGCTCGCCGATGAGACAGGGATTGCAGTGACTCGCCAGTCATCGCCAACCGCGCGAATTTCAGTGATTTTCAGCTCCGGCGCATCCTTCATACAGGCCAGCGGCCAGTCCAGCAGCGGACGCGCCGTGGAGCCGAGAAACTTGCCGGCGATGAAGATCACGAACTCGTCCACCAGACCAAGCTGGGCAAACGCGCCGGCCAGTCGCGGACCGGCCTCGACCAGCACTTCGTTGACGCCACGGTTGGCCAGTTCGATCAGCAACTGGCGCAGATCGACCTGACCGTCATCGCCCGGCACGATCAGGCATTCCGGGCCGTGGGCGTACTGTTCTTCGATGGCCACGCAGGTGGCGACCAGCGCCGGGCCGGCCTTGAAGAACGGTGCATCCAGCGGCACTCGCAGACGCCCGTCGATCAGCACCCGCAGCGGCGGACGGCTCAGGGCCAGCGCGGTTTGTTCGGCATCCAGCCCCAGCTCTTCGCCGCGAACGGTCAGGCGTGCACCATCGGCCAGCACCGTGTCGGCGCCGGTCAGCACCACGCTGGCCTGGGCGCGCAACCGCTGCACCGCCGAACGCGCGACAGGGCCGGTGATCCATTGGCTCTCGCCGCTTTCCATCGCCGTGCGGCCGTCGAGGCTCATGGCCAACTTGACCCGCACGAACGGCAAGCCGTGTTCCATGCGTTTCAGAAAACCTTGATTGAGCTTGCGCGCCTCAGTTTCCAGCACACCGCTTTCAGTGGCGATGCCGGCATCGGCCAGACGCTGCAAACCGCGCCCGGCGACCTGCGGATTGGGATCGCGCATCGCCGCGACCACCCGGCCAACACCGGCATTCACCAGCGCATCGGCGCAGGGCGGTGTGCGGCCGTGGTGGCTGCAAGGTTCGAGGGTCACGTAAGCCGTGGCACCCCGGGCCAGTTCACCGGCGGCGCGCAGGGCGTGGACTTCGGCATGGGGTTCGCCGGCACGTTCATGCCAGCCTTCACCGACAATCTGCCCGTCACGCACAATCACGCAGCCAACCCGTGGATTGGGATGAGTCGTGTAGTGCCCCTTGCGTGCCAGCTCCAGGGCCCGGGCCATGAAGTGGGCGTCGAGGATGGCCTGCTCGGCGGCGGTGGTCATTCTTTCACCGGTTCGCGGGCAAGGCGATCGATCTCTTCGCGGAATTCGTTGAGGTCCTGGAAGCGGCGGTACACGGAGGCGAAACGGATGTAGGCCACTTCATCGAGCTTTTGCAGCTCGGCCATCACCAGTTCGCCGACCACGAGGGATTTGACCTCACGCTCGCCGGTGGCGCGCAGCTTGTGTTTGATATGGACCAGCGAGGATTCGAGACGCTCGACGCTCACCGGACGTTTCTCCAGGGCGCGCTGCATGCCGGCGCGGAGCTTTTCTTCGTCGAACGGTTGGCGGCTGCCGTCGGTTTTGATCAGGCGCGGCAACACCAGTTCGGCCGTCTCGAACGTCGTGAAACGTTCGCCGCAGGCCAGGCATTCACGCCGGCGGCGCACCTGTTCGCCCTCGGCGACCAGACGCGAGTCGATGACCTTGGTGTCGTTGGCACCGCAGAAGGGACAGTGCATGGTGGCTGGCAACAAAAAAAGGGAGGGCCATGGTAGCGCATCCCGGTGGCAAGACAAGCCATAGGCTTTGCGGTATACAGACTGCCATGATCGTTTGATCCATGGATTTCATTTTGACGGAGCCACCAATGTCGTTACGACCGCTCGTTTTGCTCAGTGTTTTCAGCCTGCTGGTGGCCTGCGGCAGCGATGCACCCAAGCCGCAGCCGCCAACGCCGGGCCCGGCGCCGCAACAGGCGCAGAAAAAGGCCAAAGAAGCTGCCGACCTCGGCCCGCTGCCTGCGTATCAACGTGAACTGAGCGGCACCCTGCAAGGCGTGCCGACGGGCGCCGAAGTCGAACTGGCACTGCTGGTGATCGATGAGAAAGGTCGCCCGCAACAATTGCTCGCCAGCTCCAGCCTGATCGGCAACAACCAGGTTCTGCCGTTTCGCCTGCGCTTCAACCCTGATGCGTTCCCGGCCGGGGCGCGGGTCGAACTGCGTGGCCGCGCCACACAGTCCGGCCAGTTGATCCTGCATCTGCCGTCGCAGACCATCAGCCAGCCGAC
Source organism: Pseudomonas sp. G7(2022) (assembly GCF_052660475.1). Taxonomy (NCBI): domain Bacteria; kingdom Pseudomonadati; phylum Pseudomonadota; class Gammaproteobacteria; order Pseudomonadales; family Pseudomonadaceae; genus Pseudomonas; species Pseudomonas sp. G7(2022). The sequence continues at coordinate 5,582,935 of NZ_CP109659.1, forward strand.
CACCCAGGCCCTGGGCCAAATGCAATTTGTCAAAGCGCCATGAATGCACCGCTGGACCTGCAACAGGCGTTGGGCGAGTTGCTCGGCGACGCCCGACTGGTGACCTGCCCGCTGCCGGACACTGATTTGAAGCTGTGGCTGATCGACGGCGACAACATGGCCCGGGAGTTCAGCCCGGAGGAAACCCGGCGAATCCTGCACGAACCGCCGTACTGGAGTTTCTGCTGGGCCAGCGGCCTGGCGGTGGCGAGGTATCTGGCGGAGTTTCCTGAGTGGGTTCGAGGCAAACGCGTGCTGGATTTCGGCGCCGGTTCCGGGATTGCCGGCATCGCGGCGGTGAAGGCCGGGGCGCTGGAGGTGGTGGCCTGCGACCTCGACCCGCTGGCGATTGCCGCCTGCCGGGCCAACGCCGAACTCAATGACGTACAGATGAGCTATTCCACGGACTTCTTCGCCGAGGCCGATCGCTTCGATCTGATCCTGGTGGCCGACGTTCTCTACGACCGGGAAAACCTGCCGCTGCTCGACGCGTTTCTCAGTCGCGGCCGCGAAGCGCTGGTGGCTGATTCGCGAGTTCGGGATTTCCGTCATCCGCTGTACCGGCGCATCGAAATGCTCGAAGCCATGACCCTGCCGGATCTGGCCGAGCCCGAAGAGTTTCGCCATGTCAGCCTCTACCACGCGGCCCGCGCCTGACCGTATAGTTGCCCCATTCACGCTTTTACGAGAGACCCCATGAGTCAGCAAACGCCGTACATCTTCGACGCCACGACGGCCGACTTCGACCAGTCGGTGATCGAGGCCTCCTTTCAAAAACCGGTGCTGGTGGATTTCTGGGCCGAATGGTGTGCGCCGTGCAAGGCGTTGATGCCGATGCTGCAAGGGATCGCCGAGAGCTATCAGGGCGAGTTGCTGCTGGCCAAGGTCAATTGCGATATCGAACAGGACATCGTCGCCCGCTTCGGCATCCGCAGCCTGCCGACCGTGGTGCTGTTCAAGGACGGTCAACCGGTGGACGGTTTTGCCGGGGCCCAGCCGGAATCCGCCGTGCGCGCCCTGCTCGAACCTCACGTAAAAATGCCACCACCGGCAGCGGCTGATCCGTTCGAGCAAGCCCAGGCGCTGTTCGATGACGGCCGTTACGCCGATGCCGAAGCCGCGCTGGTGGTGATGCTCAACGAAGACAACACCAACGCCAAGGCGCTGATTCTCTACGCCCGATGCCTGACCGAACGCGGCGAGCTGGGCGAAGCGCAAACCGTGCTCGACGCGGTCAAGAGCGACGAACACAAGGCTGCACTGGCGGGCGCCAAGGCGCAGATCAAGTTCCTCGGCCTGGCCCGTGACCTGCCGGATGCCGCCGACCTGAAAAGCCGTCTGGCGCAGAACCCGCAGGATGATGAGGCGGTGTATCAACTGGCGATCCAGCAACTGGCCCGTCAGCAATACGAAGCAGCACTCGACGCGTTGCTCAAGCTGTTCATCCGCAACCGCAGCTACGGCGAAGGCCTGCCGCACAAGACCTTGCTGCAAGTGTTCGAACTGCTGGGCAACGATCACCCGCTGGTGACTGCCTACCGGCGCAAGGTGTTTGCCGCGCTGTACTAAGCGCTTACTCGATCCAGCTGTAGAGCGGCGTATCCCCGCCGCTCGCCACTTTCACGTCCGACGAATGCCGCAGGCGCACCAGCAGGCGCTTGCCCGCCGCCGCGCTGCCGGTCAGCCCTTCGAGCTGATCCAGCAACTCCGGCCCGCTGAGTTTTCCGGCCTTGCGCAACAGATCCCTGGCGACCTGCCACAACGCGTCATCCTGATTGACCGGTTTCGCCACAGGCGCCGCTGCGGCTGTCTGCGGCTGGTTGGCCTGCACCTGCACACCGAACTGCGAACCGAGCCGCGCCCAATCGCTTTCATCCAGTTCCAGGGTCAAATCCACCGGCAATTCGCCGACGGTTCCGCGTATCCGCAACATAAGCTTTTCTCCCGCACATTTCTGACCTGCATGCTCCCATGGGACTTGTGTAACGCCAAGCGGGCGGGCAAACTCTGCGCACTTTCGTTATAAGATTACATAACAAACTCTTCACTTTACTTCCCGGAGTTCGCCATGCGTCGTCTGCTGCTCGCTTTGCCGTTTGCCCTGTTGCCGCTGGCCATCGCCCAGGCTGCCGATGAACATGACCACGATCATGAACACGGCAGCCTCGGTGCCCACGAACATGGCGTCGGTCGCCTGAACGCCGCGCTCGATGGCCAGACACTCGAACTGGAGCTGGAAAGCCCGGCGATGAACCTGGTCGGCTTCGAACACGTCGCCACCAGCGATGCCGACAAGGCCAAGGTCGCCGCCGCCCGCGCACAGCTGGAAAAACCATTGGCGCTGTTCAGCCTGCCGGCCGCCGCCGGTTGCAAAGTCGTCAGTCAGAAACTGGAAAGCCCACTGTTCGGCGACAAGCCGGATGCCGACGATCACGACGATGATGACCACGACGAAGACGCCAAAGGCGGCGACGCCCATCACCACGATCACAGCGAAATCCACGCCCACTATCAGTTCACCTGCGCAGCGCCGGGTGCGTTGAATACGCTGGATCTGGCCAATATTTTCAATACGTTCCCGGCCACCCAGAAAATTCAGGTACAACTGATCGGACCGAGCGGCCAGCAAGGCACCGAAGTGACGGCCAAGGCCGCCGCCCTGAAATTCTGATCACGAACGGCGCCATGACCCAAGCACTCATCGAACTGTCCGACCTGGGCTTCAACTGGCCCGGTCACCCGCCGCTGCTGGACATCCCGGCGTTTCGACTGGAACCGGGTGAAACCCTGTTCCTCAAGGGCCCCAGCGGCAGCGGCAAGACCACGCTGCTCGGGCTGCTCGGCGGCGTGCAGAAACCCGGTCGCGGCAGCATTCGCCTGCTCGGCCAGGAACTGACCGAACTGGGTGCCGGCGCCCGTGATCGCTTTCGCGTCGATCACACCGGCTACATTTTCCAGCAGTTCAACCTGCTGCCGTTTCTCTCGGTGCGCGAGAACGTCGAGCTGCCCTGCCACTTTTCAAAGCTGCGTGCTGAACGTGCCAAGCAACGTCACGGCAGCGTCGATCAGGCAGCGGCGACGCTGCTCGCCCACCTGGGTTTGAAGGACGAAAGCATTCTTGGCCGTCGCGCCGATTCGCTGTCGATCGGTCAGCAGCAACGGGTCGCCGCTGCGCGTGCATTGATCGGTCAACCGGAACTGGTGATCGCCGACGAACCGACTTCGGCACTGGATTACGACGCCCGGGAAAACTTCATTCGCCTGTTGTTCGCCGAGTGCCGCGAGGCCGGTTCGAGCCTGTTGTTCGTCAGCCACGACCAGAGTCTGGCGCCGCTGTTCGACCGTCATCTGTCCCTGGCCGAACTCAATCGCGCCGCCACGCCTGCCGAGGTCTGAGATGTATCTGTTCCGTCTGGCCATGGCCAGCCTCGCCAACCGCCGTTTCACCGCCCTGCTCACCGCGTTCGCCATAGCCCTCTCCGTCTGCCTGCTGCTGGCGGTTGAGCGGGTGCGCACCGAAGCCAAGGCCAGTTTCGCCAGTACCATCAGCGGCACCGACCTGATCGTCGGCGCCCGTTCCGGTTCGGTGAACCTGTTGCTGTATTCGGTGTTTCGCATCGGCAACGCCACCAACAACATCCGTTGGGACAGCTTCGAGCACTTCGCCAGCAACCCGAAAGTTAAGTGGGCGATTCCGATGTCCCTCGGTGATTCCCATCGCGGCTACCGGGTGATGGGCACCACCGAAGCCTATTTCGAGCATTACCAGTACGGTCGCCAGCAGCACCTGGAACTGGCGGACGGCCGCGCCTTCGCCACCGATCCGTTCGAAGTGGTGCTCGGTGCCGAAGTGGCCGAAGCGTTGCATTACAAGCTCGGCGACAAACTGGTGCTCGCCCACGGCGTGGCGGCGATCAGTCTGGTCAAGCACGACGACAAACCGTTCACCGTGGTCGGCATTCTCAAGCGCACCGGCACGCCGGTAGACCGCACCTTGCACATCAGCCTCGGCGGCATGGAGGCGATCCACATCGACTGGCACAACGGTGTGCCGGCCCGTGGCAACGGACGGATCAGCGCCGATCAGGCACGCAACATGGACCTGACGCCGCAAGCGATCACCGCGTTCATGCTCGGCCTCAACAGCAAGATTTCGACCTTTGCCCTGCAACGGGAGATCAACGAATTCCGTGGCGAGCCGATGCTGGCAATCCTGCCGGGCGTGGCCTTGCAGGAGTTGTGGAGCCTGATGAGCACCGCCGAAAAAGCGTTGTTCGTGGTGTCGTTGTTCGTGGTGCTCACCGGATTGATCGGCATGCTCACCGCGATTCTCACCAGCCTCAACGAGCGTCGCCGCGAAATGGCGATCCTGCGTTCGGTGGGCGCGCGACCGTGGCACATCGCGAGCCTGCTGGTGCTGGAGGCGTTTGCTCTGGCACTGACCGGGGTGATCGCCGGACTGGCGTTGCTGTACATCGGCATCGCCGCGGCACAGGGTTATGTGCAGGCCAATTACGGGTTGTATCTGCCGCTGGCGTGGCCAAGCGAGTATGAATGGACGCTGCTCGGTGGCATTCTGGCGGCCGCGCTGCTGATGGGCAGCGTGCCGGCCTGGCGCGCGTATCGCCAATCCCTGGCCGATGGCCTGTCGATCCGTTTATGAGGATGTTCACCATGCCCCGCGCTGTACTCGCGCTGCTGTTGCTCGTCGCTCTGCCCGCCTGGGCAGCAGCGCCGAAAGACCTGACCTGGTCGGAGATGATCCCGCCGGACGCGGCGCCCGAAGTGCCGAACATGACGCCGCTGCATGACCTCTCGAAGATGAGCGATGCGCTGTCCGCCGAGTCGGCACCAGCAGCCAAACAAGACCTGCCCAACGCCCCGGTGGTGCAAAGCCTCGACGGTCAGAACATCCGCCTGCCGGGCTACATCGTGCCGCTGGAAGTCAGCGAGGAAGGCCGCACCACGGACTTCCTGCTGGTGCCGTACTTCGGCGCCTGCATCCACGTGCCGCCACCGCCGTCGAACCAGATCGTGCACGTGAAAAGCGAAGTCGGCGTGAAACTCGACGAGCTGTATCAGCCGTACTGGGTCGAAGGGCCGTTGCAGGTCAAGCCGTCCACCAGCGAACTGGCTGACGCCGGGTATCAGATGGAAGCGGACAAGATTTATGTGTACGAACTGCCGGAGTAAATCCCGATAGTTTTGTACCGGTTGATCAATCGCTTTCGCGAGCAAGCCCGCTCCCACATTTGGAATGCATTCACCTGTGGGAGCGAGCCTGCTCGCGAAGGGGCCGGCAAAGGTTCCACAAATAAACCCGCCATCACTGTTTCATTGAGCTGAGTCAAAAGACCGTATCAGACGGATTCGTACCATAGGACATCAAACATTTTTAACGTCCTTTGGGAGCTTCCATGAACAAGTCCTTGCTCAGCGCTTCGCTGTTTGCCCTCGCGCTCGCAGCCCCGCTCGCCCACGCCCACGAAGCCGGCGACATCATCGTTCGTGCCGGTGCGATCACCGTCAACCCGAAGGCCGACAGCTCCAGCGTCAAGGTCGATCAGGGTCCGCTGAGCGGCACCAACCTGGGCGGCAAGGCAACCATGAGCAGCGACACCCAACTGGGTCTGAACTTCGCCTACATGCTGACCAACAACATCGGCATCGAGCTGTTGGCCGCCTCGCCGTTCGAGCATGACGTGAAGCTCAAGGGTACTGCCCTGCCGGCTGCCAACGGCAAACTCGGCACCCTCAAACACCTGCCGCCAACCCTGAGCGTCGTCTACTACCCGCTGGACGCGAAGTCGCCGTTCCAGCCGTACATCGGTGGCGGTATCAACTACACCTGGATCTACGACGAGCACGTCGGCAGCGAAGCCCAGTCCAACGGCTTCAGCAACTTCAAGGCGAAAAACTCCTGGGGTCTGGCCTGGCAGGTCGGCGCCGACTACATGCTGACCGACAACATCATGCTCAACGCCCAGGTGCGCTACATCGACATCGACACCCGCGCCACCGTCGAGAACAACGCCGTGGCCCCGGGCACTCGCGCAAAAGTGAACGTCGACGTCGATCCATTTGTGTACATGGTCGGTCTGGGCTACAAGTTCTAAGCGAGCAATCAAAGAACGTTCACGTGGTGGTGAATGAGGCTTGGTGGCGGGCTGACTCAGAACTGACGGCGATGTTACGCCATCGACCGGGGAGCAAGCTCCCTCGCTACAGGAAACCGGTTTGAAACCCGATTTCCGGCCGTGAAAAAGGCGCCTGTCAAAGGCGCCTTTTTCATGTCTGCGAGAAGCTCAGCGGCCGAGCAGACGTGCCAGGCCAACGCTCATCGGCGTTGGCGTCGGGCACTTGAAGCGCTCGAGCAAGCGACCGTTGTTCGCCCGCGAATGACGGATGTCACCGGAACGCGCCGGGCCATAACTGACCGGCGGCAGCTCACCGACCACCGCTTCCAGCGCGGCCAGCATCTGCTTGAGGTTGGTCGCCTGATTCCAGCCGACGTTCACCGCACCGACATCCACTTGCGGCTTTTCCAGAGCCTGCACCAGCACATCGACCAGGTCTTCGACGTACATGAAGTCCCGGGTCTGCTCGCCATCGCCGAACACGGTGATCGGCAAACCTTTCTGCGCGCGTTCGCTGAAGATGCTGATCACGCCGGAGTATGGCGAGGACGGATCCTGACGCGGGCCGAAAATGTTGAAGAAGCGGAAGATCGCCGGTTCCAGACCATGCTGGCGACGGTAGAAATCGAAGTAATGTTCGCCCGCCAGCTTGTCCGAGGCGTACGGTGTCAACGGCGCCTTCGGCGTGTCCTCGTCGATCGACTCGCCCTCGCCATTGTTGCCGTAGACCGCTGCGCTGGAAGCGAACAGCACACGCTTCACGCCGGCCTCGCGCATGGCTTCGCAAACGTTGAGCGTACCGATGAAGTTGCTCTGGTGAGTTTTCACCGGATCATCCACCGACGCCTGCACCGAGGCCACGGCGGCCAGGTGCGCGACTGCGCTGCAACCTTGCATCGCACGGGCGACCAAAGCGGCATCGGCGACATCACCGACGATCAGTTCGACCTCGGGATTGTCCAGCGGCAGGTTGCTGCGTTTGCCGGTCGACAGGTCATCGAGGATCCGTACCGAATGGCCGTTGGCGAGCAACGCGTCAGTCAGGTGCGAACCGATGAAGCCGGCGCCGCCAGTGATTAAAACAGGGCCTTCAGCCATGACGATAAAACCTATCCAGTAAGCCCGGGAGTGCGGCACGCCAGGCGCGCGGCTTGATCCCGAAAGTGTGCAGAATCTTCTTGCAGGCCAGCACCGCGTGTTGCGGTTCTTCGGCGGCATCCTCACGCGCGGCGTGAGCCTGGGCGGTCGGTTCTTCGATCGCCAGCGGATGCAGGCTGCGAGCCTCTGAGAGAATCGCCTGCCCCAGCGCCAGCGGCGTGGTCGCCTCATGGCCGGCGTAGTGGTAAGTGCCCCACAGCGGCGCGGCGCAATCGAGTTGTTTGAGTACCGAGATGATCACCCGGGCCGCATCGTCGACCGGGGTCGGATTGCCGCGACGGTCGTCGGCCAGCAGCAATTCGTCCGGCTTTTCAGCACGAGCGAGGAAGCGGCCGAGGATGCCTTCCGGGCTGTCGTCCAACAACCAGCCGAAACGCAGCAGCACGTGTTGCGGACAAGTGGCCCGCACGCTCTGCTCGATCCGCCACAGCGCCTGACCACGCAGGCCCAGCGGCACCGGTTCATCCTTTTCGCTGTAGGCGGTGGCGCGGGAACCGTCGAATACCCGGTAGCTGGAGGGCTGGACCAGCACGATATTGTGGTGCTGGCACAGTTCGGCCAGACGCTCGATGGCGCGTTCTTGACCCGACAGACGGCTTTCACTGACGGTCTCAGCCTGGAACCAGTCGAAATAGTAGGCAAGGTTGATCAACGCATCGGGACGAGTGTCGTCGAGCAGTTGAGTCAGGCTCGCGGCATCCCAGCCGTCTTCGGGAGGGCGGGGGGCGAGGAAACCGATGTCTTCCTCCGCACCGAGGCGAATCAGCGCCTGCCCAAGGGCATTTCCGCCGCCCAGTAACATAAGGCGCATTCGCATAGAGTCAGCAGGCCCAGTCTGATTGGAACGATGGCTTTGGCGACGATGTTTGGTACAGCGTCGTCGATAATTGCCGGAATCGTTGCATTTTGCGGGTTTAGTGCGCAACCGTCACCCGTAAAGTGTAGATCTCCAGCGGTACTTGCAACTTCGCCCGCCCACCCGCATAACTGCAGACATGAATCTGCCCATCCCCAAGGACGCGGCGCTGGCAGGCTTTCACCCCGCCGTCAGCGCCTGGTTCAGCCGCACATTTGCGACGGTCACCGCCGCCCAGGCCCGCGCATGGCCGTTGATCCGCCAGCGCCGTTCGACGCTGATCGCCGCACCCACCGGCTCCGGCAAGACCCTTACCGCGTTCCTCGCGGTGCTCGACGAACTGGTCCACCGCGGCCTGGAAACGCCTGACGGCCTGCCGGACGAAACCCTGGTGGTCTACGTTTCGCCGCTCAAGGCGCTGTCCAACGACATCCGCATCAACCTGCAGAATCCGCTGGCGGGAATCACCGAACAGTTACGCCAAATGGATCTGCCGGCGCTGGAAATCACCACCGCCGTGCGTACCGGCGACACCCCGCAAAAAGACCGCGCCGCCATGCGCAAGAGCGCGCCACACATTCTGGTGACGACTCCGGAATCGCTCTACGTGCTGCTCGGTTCCGAATCCGGCCGCAAGATGCTCGGCACCACGCGTACTGTCATCGTCGATGAAATACACGCCATCGCTGCCGGCAAGCGTGGCAGCCACCTGGCCTTGAGTCTCGAACGCTTGCAGGCGTTGTGCACCGAACCGCTGACCCGCATCGGCCTGTCGGCCACGCAAAAACCGATCGATGCGGTCGCACGGTTTCTGGTCGGCCATGAGCGCCCCTGCGAGATCATCGACATCGGTCACGCGCGCCCACGGGATCTGGGCATCGAAGTACCGCCGGTGCCGTTGTCCGCCGTAATGGCCAATGACGTCTGGGAACTGGTCTACGACCGTCTCGCCACGCTGGCCCGTGAACACCGCACCACGCTGATTTTCGTCAACACCCGACGCCTGGCCGAACGCCTGAGCCGACATCTGAGCGAACGCCTTGGCAAACATGCCGTGGCGGCGCACCACGGCAGTCTGGCCAAGGAGTTTCGCCTCGACGCCGAGCAACGGCTCAAGCGCGGCGAGCTGCAAGTGCTGATCGCCACCGCGTCGCTGGAATTGGGGATCGATATCGGCGAAGTCGACCTCGTGTGTCAGATCGCTTCGCCGCGCTCGATTGCCGGTTTTCTGCAACGGGTCGGCCGCTCGGGACACCAGGTCGGCGGTACGCCCAAGGGGCGCCTGTTCGCCACCACCCGCGACGACCTGATCGAATGCGCCGCGCTGCTCGACTGCGTGCGCCGGGGTGAACTCGATACGCTGCACATCCCCCAAGCGCCGCTGGACGTGCTGGCGCAACAGATCATCGCCGAGGTCAGTTGCCAGGAATGGGGCGAGGACGATTTGCTCGCACTGTTCCGCCGGGCCGAGCCCTACGCCCGCCTCGACGAAAAACATTATCAGGCGCTGCTGGGCATGCTCGCCGAGGGTTACAACGGCCGTCAGGGCATCCGCAGCGCCTACCTGCACCGCGACGCGGTGAGCCGAACCCTGCGTGGGCGGCGCGGTGCGCGGCTGACAGCGGTCACCAGTGGCGGCACCATCCCGGACAACGCCGACTACAGCGTATTGCTGGAACCCCAAAGCCTGAACATCGGCAGCGTCAACGAAAACTTCGCCGTGGAAAGCATTGCCGGTGATGTGTTCCAGCTCGGCAATACTTCCTACCGAATCCTGCGGGTGGAAACCGGCAAGGTGCGGGTCGAGGATGCCCAGGGCCAGCCGCCGACCATTCCGTTCTGGCTCGGCGAGGCCCCGGGGCGCAGCGATGAACTGTCGGCGGCCGTGGCTCGGCTGCACGCGCAACTCGATCAATTGCTCAGTGCCTGCCCCGGCAATCTGCAACCTGCCCTCGACTGGCTGACCGACACCCTCGGCCTGAACCTGGCCAGCGCCGAACAGCTCGTGGATTATCTGGCCCGCGCCCGCCTCGCCCTCGGCGCCCTGCCGTCCCGGGACACGCTGCTGATGGAGAGGTTTTTCGACGAGTCCGGCGGCACCCAACTGATCATCCATTCGCCGTTCGGCAGCCGCATCAACCGTGCCTGGGGTCTGGCCCTGCGCAAGCGTTTCTGTCGCACCTTCAACTTCGAATTGCAGGCCGCCGCCAGTGAAGACGCCATCGTGCTGTCGCTGTCCACCAGCCACAGTTTCGAGCTCGATGACGTCTGGCGTTATCTGCACAGCAACAGCGCCGAGCACATCCTGATTCAGGCGGTGCTGGATGCACCGCTGTTCGGTGTGCGCTGGCGCTGGAATGCCGGGGTGGCGCTGGCCCTGCCGCGTTATGCCGGCGGGCGAAAAGTCGCGCCGCAGTTGCAGCGAATGAAAAGCGAAGACCTCATCGCCAGCGTGTTTCCCGATCAGATCGCCTGCCTGGAAAATCTCGCCGGCGAACGGGAAATTCCCGAGCATCCGCTGGTGGAACAGACCCTCGACGATTGCCTGCACGAGGCGATGGACTGCGAAGGCTGGCTGCAATTGCTGCGGCGCATGGAATGCGGCGAAGTGCGGCTGATCGCTCGCGACCTGCCGGCGCCCTCGCCGCTGGCGGCGGAAATCCTCAGTGCCCGCCCCTACACCTTTCTTGACGATGCACCACTGGAAGAGCGGCGGACCCAGGCCGTGCTGAATCGCCGCTGGAGCGATCCGCAATCCACCGATGACCTCGGCGCGCTGGACGCCGACGCGATCGACGCCGTGCGCGAAGAGGCGTGGCCGACGCCGAACAGCGCCGATGAAATGCATGAAGCGCTGATGAGCCTGGCCTGCATCAGCGGCCGCGAAGTCGAGGCCAACCTGCATTGGCGCGACTGGCTGAATGCGTTGGCCGAGACCGGGCGAGCCTGCCAACTGCAAATCGATCCCGAGCATTCGCTGTGGCTGGCGCGGGAACGCCTGACCTGTCTGCAAGCGCTTTATCCACAGGCGTCTTCGGCACTGCCAGCACTGCCAGGTTTCGATGAAGCCTGGACCACCGACGATGCCTTGGTGGAAGTCATCCGCGCACGACTGAGTGCATTCGGCCCCCTGCCACTGGAGGCCATCGCACAACCGCTGTCATTGCCGCCCGCACACGTCCATCAAGCCCTCGCCCAACTGGAACGTGAAGGCTATGTGCTGCGCGGTCGGTTCACCCCGGGGCTGACGATTGAAGAATGGTGCGAACGGCATCTGCTGGCGCGAATTCACCGCTACACGGTCAAGCGCCTGCGCCGGGAAATCGAGCCGGTGGCGTTGCAGGATTTCATGCGGTTTCTGTTCGACTGGCAGCACGTGTCCCCGTCCACCCGTGGTCAGGGCAGCGCCGTGTTGCCGGCGATTATCGGTCAGTTCGAAGGCTACCCGGCAGCGGCATCGGCGTGGGACAGTGACATTCTTCCGGCCAGGCTCAAGGATTATTCGCCGAGCTGGCTGGATGATCTGTGCCGCAGTGGAAAACAGGTGTGGATGCGACTCAGCGCCCGGCAGAAAACCAGCGGAACGGCGCTTCGCAGCACACCGGTCGTATTGCTGCCACGCAGTCAGGTCGGGTTATGGAGTGCGCTGGCCGAGCAGACACCCGCCAGCGAACTGTCACCCAAGACGCACAAAGTCTTCGAGGCCCTCAGCCAGCATGGGGCGCTGTTTTTCGATGAGCTGATTCATGAAGCGCACCTGCTGCGCACCGAACTGGAAATCGCCTTGCAGGAATTGGTCGGCGCCGGTCTGGTGAATGCCGACAGCTTTGCCGGATTGCGAGCGCTGATCACCCCGGCGGGCAAGCGCCAGCAACGCAGCAGTCGACGCGGGCGCGGGGCGTTTGTCGGCGGCATGGACGATGCCGGTCGCTGGGCGCTTTTACGTCGCGGGCCGGTGGTGGAAAACCGTCAAACGCCGTCGCCCGAAGCCCTCGAACACATCGCCATGACCTTGTTGCGCCGCTATGGCGTGGTGTTCTGGCGTCTGTTGGAACGCGAAGCCGATTGGCTGCCCAGCTGGCGCGAACTGCTGCGCACGTTCCATCGGCTGGAGGCGCGCGGCGAGATTCGTGGCGGGCGGTTTGTCAGCGGTCTGGCCGGCGAGCAATTCGCCCTGCCTGAGGCGATACCGCTTCTGCGCGAAGTCCGCCGTCGCCCTCCTGACGGCAGCCTGATCGCCGTGTGCGGGGTCGATCCGCTGAACCTCGCCGGCACCCTGCTACCAGGCACGAAAGTGCCGGCGCTGGCGAGCAATCGGCTGGTGTATCGCGACGGCCTGCCGGTCGCTGCCGAGGTCGCGGGCAAGCCGCAATTCTGGGTAGAACTGGATCAGGTTTCCATGGAGCAGGTGCGCAGCAAACTGATCCGGCATTGATGTAAACCGGTCTGGCCTCTTCGTCGGATCGCCGCCCGGACCAAGCCCGCTCCCACAATGGTTTGTGGTGCGGCTGCTATTTCGGCATCACACCGAGTCCTGTGGGAGCGGGCTTGCCCGCGAAGAGGCCGGTACATGCACCACAAGAACTCCTACTGAGTCGGCGATTGCGCTGGCAACACCACCGACGAATGCGCCGCTGGCGCCTCGTCTTCCTGTCGCCTGGGCAACAAGACCTGCTGTGGATAAGTCTGCGCGAAATGCACCCACGGGCTGTTATCCACAAGCTTTTTCAAACGCTGGTTGAACGCGCGGCTCACCGCGTATTGCCCGCCCGACACCGTGCGGAATTGCGCGGTCAGCACCACGCCGTTCAGGTCCATCTTGTCCACACCGAACACGTCCAGCGGCCCCTGCAGGTTGTACTTGAGGAACGGGTCTTCGCGAATCGAATCCCCGGCCTGACGAATCAGCTCGATGGCCTTGTCGACATCGGTGTCGTAGGTGAACTGCACCGAGAAAAACGCGAACGCAAACTGCCGCGATTGGTTGGTCACGGCTTTGATCTGGCCGAACGGCACCGAGTGCACGAAGCCCTTGCCGTCACGCAGGCGCAGGGTGCGAATGGTCAGGCCTTCAACTGTCCCGGCATGCCCGGAATCGAGCACCACCCAATCACCGATCGACAGGGTGTCCTCAATGATTATGAACAGCCCGGTGATCACGTCCTGCACCAGCTGTTGCGAGCCGAAACCGATGGCCAGACCGACCACCCCGGCACCGGCCAGCAGCGGCGCGACGTTGATCCCCAGATTGGCCATGGTGGTGATCGCACAGATCACCACCAGGATGATTTTGATCGCGTTGCGCAGCAGCGGCAGGATCGTTTTCACCCGGGTGCTGGGCTGGCGCGCCGAGCGTTTGCTGACCGGCGGTTTCAGCGCTTCCTGAATCGCCGTGTCGAGCACTACCCACAACAGCCACGTCACGAGAAAGATCAGGCCGATGCTGCTCAAGGCGTTGCTGATCGCCCGGCCGACCGTGCTGCTTTGTGCGAAGTCGATCAGTGACACGCCCCAGATCCGCCCGAGGATATCGATGAACGCAATCGCGATGACGATCCGCAGCAAGGCGTGCAACAGGCTGAGAAAGCGTTCCTTGTAGGCACTGCTACGCTGGATCGCCTCGGCCCGGCGCGACTTGAACAGGTGTTGCAGCACGGTGCTGAGAAATACCGTGCCGATCAGCAACACGGTGGTGAGCAACGCGCAGCGCAGGGCTTTCTGGTTGTCCTCGCCGATACCGATCAGATTGACCGCCGAGACCAGCACCATCAGCACGATCGGCCAGTACCAGAGCCCGGAAAAAATCCGCAGCGATTCCTGCAGCGACGGTTGTTTCAGGCGTTGGGCCAGCGGGCGATTACGGATCAGGTGCGCCACCGGCCGGCGCAAACGAATCACCAGCAGACCGAAGATGATCGACGCCAGCAGACCGGTGAACACCGCGATGCTGCTGGTGATGTTGCCGCCCAGTTGCCGGGCGATCTGCGGGCTGGTCAACGCATCACTCAACGCGGCGAGAAAGCCGATCAGGAACAGCGGTTTCGGGCAGTAGTCGCGAATGATCTGCGCAGCTCGTCGCTTGTGGCCGGTGTTGAACATCACCACCACGCACAACAGCATCGACGTGGAAAATGTCCCGCTGCTGGTGGCGTAGGCAAAACACAGCGCCAGCGCCCGACCGACCGAGGCCGACAGAAAATGGCTGACGTACAGGGTCAGCGGCAGACAGATGAGCGCGGGCAGCGTGTAGGGCAACAGATAACCGAGCAGATCCTGGCTGCGCTGGCGGGTACGCAGCCAGCGGCCCTCGCGCATCCGCTTGGCCAGAACGCTGCCAAGCACCGTCAACACAGCAAAGGTGCCGAGCCACACGCCGGACAGCATCATGAAATCTCCGGCCACGCTCCACCCCGAGCGATCCGATGGCTGATTGACCAGCCTGTCGACTTCATCCGCCGCCCGGTCGGCGCGCAGGCGCCAGGCGTCGACCAGATGCTCGTTGAGATCGAGTTTGTCCTGCACGTCGTCGATGCTGGAACTGATGGCACCGAGCAGACCGCCCTGCACGATCGGCTCCGGTTTGGCCGGCTCTTCACTGGCCGCCGGAACGCCCGGCAGGCTGGCAGCTTGCACGGCATGGCCGCCGAACAACAGCAATGCCCCCAATAGAATCGCGATCCCGAACCTGGTCAAAACGCAGAACTCCTTGGTTGAACCTGTAAGGAACTGATCGGTTTTGGCTTGGCAAAGTTCAAGAACGCCTTGAGAGCCGCATTTCGATCTTTGCTCTCAGGTCAAATATCAAATGCCCATCCCTGTATTTTTCCACCCTCAGCAAACCCCGACACTGCGCTCCATTCAAACCTCAACCGGAGTGCCGTCATGCCCATTGCCCTGCTCGCGCTGACCCTCAGCGCATTCGCCATCGGGACGACCGAGTTCGTCATCGTTGGCCTGCTTCCCACCATCGGCGCCGATCTTGGCGTCAGTCTGCCTTCCGCCGGTCTGCTGGTCAGTCTGTATGCCCTCGGCGTAGCCATCGGTGCGCCGGTGCTGACCGCCCTCACCGGCAAAGTCCCGCGCAAACTGTTGCTGCTGTCGCTGATGGTGCTGTTCACCCTCGGCAACCTGCTGGCCTGGCTGGCGCCGAGTTATGAATCGCTGGTGCTGGCGCGGATCGTCACGGGTCTGGCCCACGGCGTGTTCTTCTCCATCGGCTCGACCATCGCCACCAGCCTGGTGCCCAAGGAAAAAGCCGCCAGTGCGATTGCGATCATGTTCACCGGCCTGACCGTGGCGCTGGTCACCGGGGTGCCGCTGGGCACGTTCATCGGTCAGCATTTCGGCTGGCGTGAAACCTTCCTCGCGGTGTCGGCACTCGGCGTGATCGCGTTCATCGGCAGCCTGCTTTACGTGCCGAACAACATCGCTCACAGCAAACCGGCGTCGCTGTTGCAGCAATTGCAGGTGCTCAAGCAACCGCGCCTGTTGCTGGTGTACGCCATGACCGCCATCGGTTACGGCGGCTCGTTCATCGCCTTCACGTTCCTGGCACCGATCCTTCAGGACCTCTCCGGCTTCAGCGCCGGCACGGTCAGCCTGGTGTTGCTGGTGTATGGCGTGTCGGTGGCCGTCGGCAATATCTGGGGCGGCAAACTGGCAGACAAACGCGGGCCGATCAGTGCCCTGAAAATCATCTTCACCCTGCTCGCCGCCGTGCTGTTCGTGCTCACCTTCACCGCCGCCAACCCGTGGCTGGCACTGGCCACCGTACTGGTCTGGGGCGCCGTCGCCTTCGGCAACGTGCCCGGCCTGCAGGTATATGTGGTGCGTCAGGCTGAACATCACACACCACAAGCCGTGGACGTTGCATCGGGCCTGAACATTGCCGCGTTCAACCTCGGGATTGCCGGCGGTGCGTGGGGTGGCGGGTTGATTGTCGAGCACATCGGCCTGATCCACACCGCATGGATCGGCGGGATGGTGGTGCTGGTGGCCTTGGCCCTGACAGCCTTGAGCGGTCGCCTCGACCGACTGGGCCCGGTGTATGCCGACCCCACGGGCGGTTCTACCCGGGTCGTCACTGGCCACTGATCCTGCGAATACCGACCGCCCGTACTCCCGTCGAAACTTTCCCGAACCGTCTGCAGTCATCCACAGACAGAGGCAACACGGGGACTTTCGACGGGAGGGCGGGATGGCGACGATTCACATCGGTATTTCAGGCTGGCGCTACGCCCCGTGGCGCGGGGATTTCTACCCCCGGGGACTGGCTCAGAAACGCGAACTGCAGTTCGCCTCGCGGGCGGTCAACAGCATCGAGATCAATGGCTCGTTCTATGCGCTGCAACGACCGGAACGCTACGCCCAGTGGTATGCCGAGACGCCGAAAGGTTTCGTGTTCAGCGTCAAGGCACCGCGTTTCATCACGCACATCCGTCGATTGCGCGAGATCGAAAAACCCCTGGCGAATTTCTTTGCCTCCGGGATTCTCGAACTGAAGGAAAAGCTCGGGCCGATCCTCTGGCAGTTTCCGCCCAGCTTCAAATTCGATCCGTCCCTCTTCGAACACTTCCTTGCCCAACTGCCCCACGACACCGAAGCTGCCGCCGCGCTCGCCCGCCGGCATGACTCCCACCTGCATGGCCATGCCAGCCTGAAGGCCTACGGCAAGAAGCCTTTGCGCCATGCCGTGGAAATCCGCCATGACAGTTTCATCGACGTCGATTTCGTGCGTCTGCTCAAACGCTATAACACTGCTCTGGTGATCGCCGATACCGCAGGCAAGTGGCCGTATCATGAAGACCTCACCAGCGATTTCGTCTACCTGCGTCTGCACGGCGCCCAAGAGCTCTATGCCAGCGGCTACACCGAGCCCGCCATCAAGCGCTGGGCCGAACGCATCGACGCCTGGCACCATGGCCGGCAACCGGGCGACGCCCATCTGATCGCCCCGCGCCTGAAGCCTCGGGCGCGCAAATCCCGCGAGGTTTTCTGCTACTTCGACAATGACATCAAGGTTCGCGCGCCTTTCGATGCCCGCAGGCTGTTGCAGCATTTCGAGCTGGATAAAAACCTCGAAACCGTGCCCGGTGAACCGGCCGCCGAAGGAGTACTCGCATGAGCATTCCCGAGCCGCTCGGCTTCACCGACGAGCAGTCCACGGTCATCACCACCGAGCGCCGTTTCACCGTGCTGACGGTGAACACCCACAAGGGCTTCACCGCCCTGAACCGGCGCTTCATCCTGCCGGAACTGCGCGAAGCGGTGCGCAGCGTGTCCGCCGACGTGGTGTTTCTTCAGGAAGTCCACGGCACCCACGAGCACCATCCCAAACGCTATGACAACTGGCCGACGATGCCGCAGTACGAGTTTCTCGCCGACAGCCTCTGGCCGCAGTTCGCCTACGGGCGCAACGCGGTGTACCCGGAGGGCGATCACGGTAACGCGCTGCTGTCGAAATTCCAGATCGTGCGCCATGACAACCTCGACGTTTCGATCAGCGGCCACGAAAACCGCGGCCTGTTGCACTGCGTACTGCGCCTGCCGGGAGACGACCGTGAAGTGCATGCGATCTGCGTCCATCTGGGCCTGCGCGAAAGCCATCGCAACGACCAGTTGCGCCTGCTGCGCGAGCGCCTGGCCGAACTGCCCGATGATGCGCCGGTGATCGTCGCCGGCGATTTCAACGACTGGCGCCAGCGTGCTGACGGATTGCTTGAACCCTGTGGCCTGCGCGAAGTGTTTGTGGCGCATCAAGGCAAACCGGCACGCAGTTTTCCGGCCCGCCTGCCGCTGCTGCGCCTGGATCGGATCTACGTACGCAACCTCAAGGCCAGTCAGCCCAAAGTGCTGGCGAACCGTCCCTGGTCACACCTTTCCGACCACGTCCCGCTGTCGGTGGAGATTGAACTATGAGCAGCGCACCGCTGGAGAAATCCGCCGTGGAGCCCGTCAGCATGACCCCGCCCGTGCGCGAGCCCGGCACCGTCGATGTCGAGTACCGCTGGCAGGGCAACAACCGCGTCGAGTTGCTGGAAAACGGCGAGGAGTATTTCCCCCGAGTGTTCGAAGCGATGCGCGCAGCGAAAAGCGAAATCCTGCTGGAGACTTTCATCGTCTTCGAGGACAAGGTCGGCAAGGAATTGCAGGAGATTCTTATCGATGCCGCCCGGCGTGGGGTGCGCACCACCGTCAGCTTCGACGGCTTCGGTTGCGGCGAATTGAGCACCGGTTACCTCACCGCCCTGAGCGACGCCGGCGTGCACCTGCAGATCTTCGATCCGGCCCCCAAGCGCCTGGGTATCCGCACCAACTGGTTCCGCCGCCTGCATCGCAAGATCGTGGTGGTCGACGGCTTGATCGCGTTCATCGGCGGGATCAATTTTTCCGGCGATCACCTGGCCGATTTCGGCCCCGAAGCGAAGCAGGATTACTCGGTGGAGATTCAAGGCCCGGCGGTGACCGACATCCATCATTTCGCCCTGCTGCAAAGCGGCCGACCGGGACGCGCAAGGTTCTGGTGGCAACGGCGACGGCAGCGGCGTGCCGAGATGGCGTTCGATGATCACGATGGTCAGGTGCGTCTGGTGTTTCGCGACAACGACCACCACCACACCGATATCGAAGACGTCTATTTGCAAGTGCTGCGCCGCGCCCAACGGCGGGTGGTGATCGCCAACGCGTACTTCTTTCCCGGCTATCGCCTGCTGCGCGAGATCCGCAACGCCGCCCGGCGCGGGGTCGAGGTGCGGCTGATTCTGCAGGGGCAACCGGACATGCTGGTGGCCAAACTCGCCGCGCGCATGACCTACGACTACCTGCTCAAGGCCGGGGTGCAGATTCATGAATATTGCGAGCGCCCGCTGCACGGCAAAGTGGCGCTGGTGGACGAGGAATGGAGCACCGTCGGCTCGAGCAATCTTGATCCGCTGAGCCTTTCGCTGAACCTGGAAGCCAACGTGCTGATCCGCGACCGCACCTTCAATCGTCACCTGTTCGAACGCCTCGAAGACCTCAGCCACAACCACTGCAAGGCGATGGACGCCGCGAAGTCGCCACGCGGGCGGATCTGGCACATGACCGTGGGTTTTCTGGTGTTTCACTTCCTGCGCCATTTTCCGGCCATGGCCGGCTGGCTGCCGGCGCACAAACCACGGCTCAAACCCTTTACCCCTGCCGCCGGGAGCGATCCTTCATGAGCCATTCCGAAGCCCACGCGGCGGTGCATCCGGCAACGGCGGGCAAGTCCCGCTGGAGTCGCTGGAAGCGTCCGCTGACCCTGCTGTTCTTTCTCGCGCTGATCGTTCTGCTGACGATGTTCGCCAGCCGCATCGAATGGGCCGAGGTGTTGCAAACCCTCGCCGATTTCAAGGTGCGCACGCTGATCATCGCCTCCAGCCTGACGCTGCTGAGTTTTCTGGTGTACGCCAGTTTCGATCTGATCGGCCGCACTTACATTCGTCAGGACCTGACCTGGAAACAGATCCTGCCGGTGGGCGTCATCAGCTATGCGTTCAACCTTAATTTGAGCGCCTGGGTCGGCGGGATCGCCATGCGTTATCGGTTGTACTCGCGGCTCGGCGTGAGCAAAAGCAACATCGCCAAGATCCTCGGCCTGAGCCTGGCGACCAACTGGTTCGGCTACATGACCATCGCGGGTGTGGTGTTCAGCAGCGGACTGGTGCGCATGCCGCCAGGCTGGAAAGTCAGCAGCGATGCGTTGCAGGGCATTGGTGTATTGCTGCTGTTGGTGAGTGCCGGGTACCTGGTCGCCTGCCAGTTTTCCCGGCGTCGCGAGTGGTCGATTCGTGGGGTGGAAATCAACCTGCCGTCGCTGCGCATGGCGGTCCTGCAGTTACTGCTCGGGGCGCTGAACTGGTCGCTGATGGCAGCGGTGATTTTCACTTTGCTGCCGAGCAAGCTCGACTACCCGCTGGTGCTCGGGGTGCTGTTGATCAGCGCGATTGCCGGCGTCATCACCCACATTCCCGCCGGGCTCGGCGTGCTGGAAGCGGTGTTCGTGGCGCTGCTGCAACACGAGGCTTCACGCGGCAGCCTGGTGGCGGGGCTGCTGGCGTATCGGGCGATCTATTTCCTGTTGCCGCTGCTGATCACCGTGCTGATGTACCTGGTGGTGGAAGCCAAGGCCAAGGCGTTGCGGATCGAGAAGAAACCCAAGCCCTGATCAGCGCGACTGAATGATGCTCAACCGCTCGCCCACCACCATTTCGGTGATCCAGTCGACGAGGATCGAAGTGTAGGCCTGCTGTGAGGTGGGATCGCTCAGGGCATGGTCGGCGCCGTCGATGATGCGGTGGGTCAGCGAGTGGGTCTGCTGGCACGCAGCGCGGTAACTCATGATCGTCGCGTGGGGCACGTAGTCGTCGGTTTCCGACTGCACCAGCAGCACATCGCCAGTGAATTGCGAGCAGGCGTGCAAGGCGCGGTTGCTGTCGGCGCGTATCAGCGTGCTGCGATAATCGCGCAGGTCGGCCTTGTCCAGATCGCGCTTGGGCGTGTGCCATTGTTCGTCGCGATACAGCGCCGGCACTCGCAGCGCCAACCAGCGCACCGGGCGCAATGAAGTCAGGATCGAGGCGAGATAACCGCCATAGCTGGTGCCCACCACCGCGATGGCCGAAGTGTCCAGCGCCGGGTGGGCGAGCAGCCGGTCGTAGGCCGCCAGCAAGTCACGCAGGTTGTCTTCACGGGTGACCCGGCTCAGTGGAATGCCGGTGCCGCCGGTGTGCCCGCGCAGGTCGAACGTCAGGCACACACAGCCCAGGCCGGCGATACCTTTGGCCCGTTCCAGATCCCGCTCCTGACTGCCGCCCCAACCGTGCACGAACAATACGCCGGGGACTTTCGATTTGGGACTGAGGAATGTCCCGCTCATCTGCTCGTCATCAATGTCGATTTGAATGCTTTCGCTTCTAGCCGTCATAGGATTGGACCGTTACGTATTTGAGAAGAAAGTCGCTGTTCTCGGCCGGGCCGCGATAGACCTCGATGGCGTCCGCCGGCAGGGCACGGTCGATATAGGTTTCCACCGACGAGACGCGGATCGCGCGCATCGAAGGGTCATTGACGAAACTCTGCAACGCCACCACTTCCGCGCTGCTGGCGCCGCCCATGCGCCAGGACTGTTCGAGGACACCGCTGCGCGGCTGGCCATCATTGTCCAGGCCCTGGGCGATGTCATAGTTGCGTCGCGAAGCGTAGAACCGTGGATAGGCTTCATCCGCCGCCCGGTCAAAAACCTGTGCCTGCTCGATGGCCAACCGCACATCGTCCGGCAGATCCAGTTTCAGCAATTCGTCATAACCGCCCTGCACCACCAGCAGGTTTGAACCGCCATAGACCTCTTCGCCGCGGGCATCTTCGGTCAAGTATTGATCACCACAGTAACTGAGCACCCGGTCGCCGATGAACGACTGGCCGACGCTGTGGGTGACGACCTGGCTCAGGTCCTGCTCCAGCACCACGCCTTCACTGAACAGCGTTGCAGCCTCGGGTCGGGCGAGGATTTCGTCGAACGCATCCAGGCTCTTGACCACTTCCTGACCGCGCCCGGCACAGGCGTGGATCGGCTTGAGGCGAATCGGCCCGCTGTAGAGCAAATGTTCGGCGGCAGGTCGTGCATCTTCCAGGGCGAACACACTGAGCCCGTCGAGCACGACATTGCGAATGCGTTCGGAAAACAGTGGCGACCAGCCTTGCGGTGCGTTGGCCTGATGGCTGCGCAAGCCATGGCTGATAGCTTTGGTGCAGATGAAATCGTGTTCGACGAAACCGCCCCACAGATCGTCCGGGCCCTTGATCCCCATTTCCAGAGCGTTGACGGCGCCGACGATGGTTTGGGTCGGCAACAGATACAGGTCACGGCCCTTGTGCTTTTGCGCGTCGTAACTGCCGCCGAATTTCAGCCCGAGAATCTGCGCCAGCCAACGGGCCAGCGCCTTGTTGGTCTGCACTTCGTGTTGCGGCGCGTCGGGGCGTACGGAATGGGCGACCACTATTTTGTTGCGAGGTATCGGGGTCATGCGCCCCCCTTCCAGCGGCTCGGTGAATGTAGGTGAGAGGGTGCAGAGATCAGGCCAACCGACGGCAGCGGCAAAACCCTTGCAGATCAGTCATTTAGTCTTTTCGTACTGGCCTTGCGCCCGTTTCAATCTGCACGATGGCCGCCATGATCGCGGCATTTTGCACGACCGCGTGGTGCTATCTCGCCAGCGCCGGCGGCGGGCTCACGCCGAACCGATTGCGGTAGTCACTCGGCGCCAGCCCGGTGATTTTCTTGAAGATGGCGCGAAACGCTCCCGGATCCTGATACCCCACCGTCCACGCGATGTGGTCGATGGTGCCGTTGGTGAACTCGAGCATTTCCCGGGCCTTGCCAACCCGCAGGTGCTGGCAGTACTCGGTGGGTTTCAGGCCGGTCGCGGCCCGGAACCGGCGCAGAAAGGTGCGTTCTTCCAGGCCCGAGCGCCCGGCCATCGCCGCCAGCGACACGTCGGTCGCGCCAGTACTTTGCAGCCAGTGCTGGACCTTGAGAATCGCGGCATCGCCATGACTGAGAATCGGCGCAAAATTGCTGCCGCAGGCACTGGCGCTGTCGCTGTGATCCATCACCAGAAACCGCGCGGTGGCGCTGGCGATGCTCGGCCCCAACAAACGATCAACCAGCCGCAACCCCAATTCCGACCAGGCCATCAGACCGGCCGTGGTGATCAGGTCGCCATCATCGACAATCGGTGTATCCGCCTTGAGATTGATATCCGGATAGCGCTCGGCAAAGGCCTTGGCCGAGGTCCAGTGAGTGGTGGCACTGCGACCATTGAGCAGTCCGCTTTCAGCCAGCAACCACGAGCCTACGCAAACGCCGCCCAGCGTCGCACCACGGGCATGCTGGGCGCGCAGCCATTGCAGCAGCCCAGCCGATGCCTGCTCTGCGCTGAACCCAGCGATCGAAGGTGGGATCAGCACCGCCAGCAAACCCGTTTCTTCAACGGGATGACTGTCGTAAACCCTGACCGGAGCCTGCTCGTTCTCGACCTGCCAGTGACTCACGCGCAGCCGCGGCAATTGTACGGTCTGATGCTCGACAGCGATCCGGTCGGCCACGCCGAACAGGTCGGTCAAGCCATGCACCGCCGCCATTTGCGCGCCGGGATAAATCAGCACGCCCAGCTCGGCAACGGCCCTTTCAACGCCCATTGTCAGTTTTCCCCTGTCTATTGTCGGTGCGGCCAATCCTCGAAACCGTGGCCAGCGCCAATACTCAATCCACTGCCAACAACACTTCGAGGACACCCCCATGGCCAGGCAAGCACTCATCGTAGTCGATATCCAGAACGACTACTTCCCCCAAGGCAAGTGGCCGCTGACGGGCGTCGATGCCGCCGCCGACAATGCCGCGCGGCTGATCGCCGCGTTCCGTGAAGCGGGTGATCCGGTGATCCACATCCGTCACGAATTTACCTCGGCGGATGCCCCGTTCTTTACCCCGGGCTCCGAGGGCGCAAGGCTGCACCCCAAGGTACTCAACCGCGCCGATGAACCCGTGGTGCTCAAGCACTTCGTCAACGCGTTCCGCGAAACCGAGCTGCAATCGATCCTGGACGAACAAGACATCAAGGAACTGGTGGTGGTCGGCAGCATGAGCCACATGTGCATCGACGGCGTGGTCCGGGCAGCGGCAGACCTGGGCTATACGGTCACAGTGATCCACGATGCCTGCGCCACCCGCGACCTGGAATTCAATGGCCTGACCGTGCCGGCCGCTCAGGTGCATGCGGCATTCATGTCTTCGCTGGCGTTCGCCTACGCCAACGTGGTTTGCGCGCAGGAGTTCCTCTCCAACAGTCGTTGAGCGCCTGTCGCACGTTTGTGAAATGAAACCCGGCCCGCCCTGTTGCGGGCTTTTTTTCGTGGGCTGAGAAAATCTCACGCGTGAGCCATTGATGGCACTTTGAATTGATTGTAGTGTGGCTCACGCGTGAGATGTTCATAACGGAGTCATCGCCATGAAAAGCAACTCCCCGCCAACAAAATCGGAGAGCCCGAAGGGAGTGCGCTCGACAACGTCCGTGAAAAAACCATCCAGCTTCTACATGAAGCAGATGCGCGCGGGCCTGGCTGCCGCCGGTTATGTGAAACACGAAACTTGGGTGCTTCCCGAAAACCGAAGCTTGCTCAAGCAAATGGAGCAACAGCTACGCCAACCGATTCTGGCTGGCTCATTCATGTCGGAGAATTACATGAGCGCAGGCAACAACTGGAACATCGATAGCCTCTACAACGCTTTCAAGGCACTGGACGAGGTGGCTTCGCAAGAGATCACGCTGTCCCTGATCCAGAGCTCCGAACCCAGCCTCAAGCTGGAAATGAACGAATTCGGCGGCCTGCCGATTCATATCGCCATCGCGGGTCAGCAGATCATCGTCGACACCGTACTGGTGGACATCGATTCGATCACCGACGTGCGCGCCTTCAACGACGCGGTACTGCGCAGCCGGGAAATGTTCCCACTGTCGTCGATCGGCATCGAAACCATGCCCAACGGCCAGACCGTCTACAACATGTTCGGCGCGCTGAGTGCGGATTCGAGCCTGACCAACGTGGTCACCGAGGTGAAAACCCTGGTCGATAACGTGCAGCGCGCCAGCGAAGCCTTCGAACACTTCTTCAAGTAATCAACAGGGAAAATCCAATGACTCAGTCCATCTGGAGCAAGTTGTTCACCGCACTGCGCGGCGGCGCCAATGAAGTCGGCGAAGCGATTGTCGACCAACAAGCCCTGCGCATCCTCGATCAGGAAATCCGTGACGCCGACAGCGCCCTGTCCAACGCTCGTCGTGAACTGGTCACCATCATGGCCAAGCACAAACTGTCCGCCGATCGCGTGAGCGAGTACGACGCCAAGATCAAGGACCTGGAAGCCAAGGCGGTCTCCGCCCTGAATGCCGGCCGTGAAGACCTGGCGATGGAAGTGGCCGAAGCGATTTCGACCCTGACCAACGACCTGGCCACCGAGAAAGCCCAGAGCGACGAGTTCGGTACCTACGCCGACAACATGCGCAAGGACATCAACAAGGCCGAAGCGCGGATCAAGAGCCTGCGTCAGCAAGTGGACATGGCCAAGGCCCGTGACAGCGTGCAGAAAGCGCAGGTCAGCGCATCCATCGCCAGCGGCGGCGCCAATGGCAAGCTGGAAACTGCAGTCGGCACCCTGAACCGTCTGCAAGAAAAGCAAAAGCAGCGCGCCGCCGAGCTGAACGCTCAGGACGAACTGGCCGATGCCACGACCGGCAACGATCTGGAGCGCAAACTGCGCGAGGCCGGCATCACGCCGAACGAGGGCAGCGCCAACGCAATCCTCGAACGCTTGAAGCAGAAGTCGGCCCAGTAAGGGCAGCCAGAAGAAAAGAAGGGCACCGGGTGCCCTTCTTTTTTGCCTGCTCGTTCGTCGCGAGGCCGGTACACTAGCGGCGTTTTGCCAACGAACACTTCCACCCGCTTCAAGGAATGTACCCATGGGATGGTTAAAGAACTTGCTCGGCACCGGCTCGGCACCCGCACGCGAGGCGGCCAGCGGCCCGCTGGGTCTGGCGCAGGGCAAGGCGATCCGCTTCGATACGACCCTCGCTCTGCTGCTCGACGGCAGCACCTCGGTACGGGTTCCCGATGCCCAGGCGATCTGGAGCGCCGGCTGGATCGACCTCGGCCAGTCGAACAAGCTGTATCGCTATTACCTGAACAACGAAGACTTCTGGCTGCAGGTCCATGTCACCGGCGACGATCAGATCGAATCAGTGACGCTGTTCAATTACCTCAGCTACGTCACGGTCAACAGCGATGCCGAGCTGCAGCGCCTGGCGGGCCCGAACAGCCTGATCGGCCTGCCGGCCTACACCCATGACGGCGTGTCCTTCACCCGGGAATGGGGCACCGAACGCGGCCAGACCGAACTGGTCCCGCTCACCGAGCAGGTGATCAATCCCGACGAGTCCTACACCATCGAACACCATTCGATGCTGTATGCCCGGGAAACCGGCCTGACCGACCGTCGCGAACTGCTGCTGTTCTCCGTCGAACAGGATGAAGAAGGCACTGTCAGCCTGAGCACATCGCTGGGCATCTCGCTGTACACCACCGATCTGAGCACCATTTAAAAGGAAGTTCCCCATGCTGGAAGTGTTGTCCGTTTCCCTGAACAAGGCCGCGCTGGTCGGATTCGCCGCCTACCTGATCGGCGCCGTGCTGCTGTTCATGCTGTTTCAATTCGTCTACACGCGCATTACGCCGCACAAGGAATTCGAGCTGATTCGCTCCGGCAACAACGCAGCGGCCATTGCCCTGTCGGGCGCGATCATCGGTTTCGCGATACCGGCAAGCAACATCATCGCCCACTCGATCAACGTCCTCGACTTCGTCCTCTGGGCCGTGATTGCGGCCGCGGTGCAACTGCTGGCATTTCTGGCCACCGGGCTGGTGCTCAAGGGCACGTCCCAGCGCATCGCCAACGGTGAAGTGGCCGCCGGCATCTACGTGGCAGCGGTGGCGATCAGCGTCGGCATGCTCAACGCCGCCTGCATGACCCCGTCCTACTGATCGGCAGGAAGCCCGAGATGAAACGAAGCAAGTACGTTCAACTGTCCCTGGCCGCTTCGGTGGCCCTGGCGATTTCCGGTGAAGCGGCCGCGCAGGAACAACAGCGCACCTTCCAGAGCGTGGAACAGTGCGTCGACGCCGAAGTGGCAGCCGATGCCTGCTCGAATGCCTACGTCGCGGCCCTGGCCGAGCACCGGCGCATCGCCCCGGCCTATGACGACAAAGCGAAGTGCGACGCAGACTTTGCCGCCGGCTGGTGTCAGAAGAATTCCGACGGCCGCTTTGCACCGAAACTCGGTGGTTTCAAGGTGGCGCAAAATTCCGAACCGGTACAGAACCTCGATTCGATTGCCAATGCGCAGATGCCGGCGGGCAATGCCGAACCTGCCCAGACAACTCAGAGCACGACCCACGTTTCCAGCGGTGGCGGGTCGAGCAACGGCTGGCTCACCGGATGGCTGATCGGCAATGCCATGAGCAACAACTCGCGGACGGTGTATCGCGACCGCGATACGCGTCAGACGTACGACACTTCGACGCTGAACCGGCGTATCGAATCGGCGCCGACCACTCGCAGCAATTCGGACTACACCAGCTCCCGGAGCAAACCGGTCAACGTGGCATCCTCTACTTCCCGTGGCGGTTTCGGCAGCCAGTCCAGCGCACGCAGCGGTTGGGGCGGCTGGGGCAGTTCGAGCAGCTGATGAAGAAGATCCATTGCGCCGAGCGCCACGACTGGAAACAGACGGCCGAAAGCCTCGGCTTTCTGTTCCACACCATCGACGATGAGCCTTACTGGGACGAGCGCGCGTATTATCAGTTCACGCTCGCACAGATCGAAAACGATCTCGAGGATCCGACCGCCGAACTGCACGAGATGTGCATGGATCTGGTGGACCGGGTCGTGCACAGCGAGGAACTGCTCGATCGCCTGAGCATCCCCGCGCCGTACTACGACATGATCCGAACGTCGTGGCTGGAAGGTCATCCGCATCTGTATGGGCGCATGGACTTCTCCTACAACGGCACCGGGCCGGCGAAGTTGCTGGAGCTCAACTACGACACCCCCACCAGCCTGTACGAGGCCGCGGCGTTCCAGTGGGGCTGGCTGGAACAATGCATCGAGCGCGGGATGCTGCCGCGCCATGCCGACCAGTTCAACAGCATCGATACCCGACTGCATGAAGCCTTTGCCGCGCTGAAACTCAAGCGCCCGTTCTACTTTGCCTCGATGAAAGGCTCCGTCGAGGACAAGGGCACCACCGACTATCTGCGCCTGATCGCGGAAAAGGTCGGCATCGAATCCCGACACATCGATATCGAAGACATCGGCCTGACAACCGATGGACGTTTCGTCGATCTCGAAGACCGCTGGATCCCGCATCTGTTCAAGCTGCATGCCTGGGAGTTCATCTTCCACGAACCGTTCGGTGCGGCCATTGCCGATTGCGATACGCAGTTTTTCGAACCGGCGTGGAAGGCCATTCTCTCCAATAAAGGCGCCCTGCCTCTGCTCTGGGAATTGCACAAGGGCCATCCGAATCTGCTGGCCGCCCATCTCGATCCGAATCCGGGCGGCGCTGTACCGAAAGGCTGGGTGCGCAAACCGTACTTCTCCCGGGAAGGTGCCAACATCGAGTTGCAAACAGCCGAAGGCCTGATCGTCAAAGAGGACGGCCCCTACACGGATGCGCCTTTCATCCTGCAGGAATTTGCGCCGCTGCCGAAGTTCGATGACAGCTACACGCTGATCGGTTCCTGGGTCATAGGCGATCAGGCGGCGGGGATTGGCGTGCGCGAAGACAACAGCTTGATCACCAAGGATTCGAGCCGGTTCTTGCCACACCTGATTCTTGACTGAAAAACCTGCGCCCATGAAAAAGGCCCGTCGTGTTCAGCGACGGGCCTTTTTATTCAAAGCGGATACAGCGAAGAATCAGAACGGAATGTCGTCATCGAAGCTGTCGAAATCCGGGGCTGGTTGCGGTGCGGCTTGCTGTGGAGCCGGGGCCGAACGCTGCTGAGGAGCCGACTGCTGCGGACGCGGAGCCTGTTGGCGTGGCGCCTGCTGCTGATAGTTGTTGCCACCGCCTTGCTGGTCGCCCTGCTGTGGACGGCCGCCGAGCAGTTGCATGGTGCCTTGCATGTCGACCACGATTTCGGTGGTGTAACGCTTGATACCGTCTTTTTCCCACTCGCGGGTCTGCAGCTTGCCTTCGATGTACACCTGCGAACCCTTGCGCAGGTATTCGCCGGCGATTTCGGCAACCTTGCCGAACATCGATACGCGGTGCCACTCGGTCTTCTCGACCTTCTGACCAGTCTGCTTGTCGGTCCACTGTTCGCTGGTTGCCAGACTCAGGTTGGTCACGGCGTTACCGTTAGGCAAGTAGCGAACTTCGGGATCCTGGCCGCAAGTGCCGACCAATATGACTTTGTTAACCCCACGGGCCATAACGTTCTCCTAGGCTTCGCAAGCAGCCTCGGCCGGGTTGTTCACCAGGCGTTCGAGGGTGTCGCGATCCACTAATTCTTTATCCAGTTTGATGTAAACAGCCGCCTCATCGGCGACTATCACTGCATCTGTTACCCCCACGAGGGCCCTGAGGCGCTCGACCAGACCCGCTTCGCGGATCGCCTCGGGCGACAACGGCAAGCGCAGGCTCGTCACGTAGGGAGGTTCGCGCATGGTAACAGCAAAGGCCAGCCAGATGGCAGCCAGCCCGGCACATCCTAGGAACACAACCGACAGACCGCCATGCTGGAACATCCAGCCGCCGAGAATCCCGCCGAGTGCCGAACCGAGGAACTGGCTGGTGGAGTACACGCCCATCGCCGTGCCCTTGCCACCTGCCGGTGAAACCTTGCTGATCAGCGACGGCAGCGAAGCTTCCAGCAGATTGAACGCGGTAAAGAACACCACCGTCCCGATCACCAGAGCCCGCAGGCTGTCACCGAACTGCCAGAAGAATAGCTCAGTGAGCATCAACGTCATGACGGCGCCGAGCAAAACTCGTTTCATTTTGCGTTTCTTCTCGCCATAGATGATGAACGGGATCATGGCGAAGAACGAGATCAGCAAGGCTGTGAGATAGACCCACCAGTGCTGTTCCTTGGGCAGCCCGGCTTTTTCCACCAGGGCCAGGGGCAGCGCGACGAAGCTCGACATCAACATCGCATGTAATACAAAAATGCCCAGATCCAGGCGCAGCAGGTCCGGGTGCTTGAGCGTCGGCATCAATGCCTGACGCGCCACACCGGATTCCCGATGACTCAGCGGCCCGGTGGACTTCGGCACCATGAACAGCACGATCACGATCCCGACCAGCGCCATGCCGCCGGTGGCCAGGAACAGGCCGGAAAGTCCAAATGCGCGAGTCAGCAACGGGCCGACCACCATGGCCACGGCAAACGACAGGCCGATGGTCATGCCGATCATCGCCATCGCTTTGGTGCGGTGCTGTTCGCGGGTCAGGTCGGAAAGCAGTGCCATGACCGCAGCGGAAATCGCCCCGGCGCCTTGCAGGACACGACCGGCGATCACGCCCCAGATCGAATCGGCCTGGGCCGCCAGCACGCTGCCGAGGGCGAAGACGATCAGTCCCAGGTAAATCACCGGACGACGGCCGATACGGTCGGAAATGATCCCGAACGGAATCTGGAAAATCGCCTGGGTCAGGCCGTAAGCGCCAATCGCCAGCCCGATGAGGGCCGGGGTCGCTCCCGCCAGATCCATGCCATAGGTTGCCAGCACCGGCAGCACCATGAACATGCCAAGCATACGGAAGGCGAACACCAGGGCCAGACCGCTCGCCGCGCGGGTCTCGCTGCCACTCATGCGTTCGCTGTGGGGATCGTGCATGGAAAAACCTCGTGTGAACCGGCGGCGATTCTACCAGTCCCATCGAAAGACGGGGTATATCGCGACGCTATGACGCGTATAGATGAAACTCTCTTCATGCAAGGCAGAAAACCCTTCATTTGATAGTGTGCATCCATCCAGTATTTGGCCGTATACTCCTGTGTTTTCGACGCCCGCCGAGCGAGGCCATTTTGGACAAGATCCTGATTCGTGGGGCCCGCACCCACAACCTGAAGAACATCGACCTGACCCTGCCACGGGACAAACTGATCGTCATCACCGGCCTGTCCGGATCCGGCAAGTCGTCCCTGGCCTTCGACACGCTGTACGCCGAAGGTCAGCGCCGCTATGTCGAATCCCTGTCGGCCTATGCCCGGCAGTTCCTGTCGATGATGGAAAAACCCGACGTCGACACCATCGAAGGCCTGTCGCCGGCGATCTCCATCGAACAGAAGTCGACCTCGCACAACCCGCGTTCCACGGTCGGCACCATCACCGAAATCTACGACTACCTGCGCCTGCTTTATGCCCGCGTCGGTACGCCGCGCTGCCCGGATCACGACATTCCGCTGGAAGCGCAGACCGTCAGCCAGATGGTCGACCTGGTGCTGGCACAGCCGGAAGGCAGCAAGCTGATGTTGCTGGCACCGGTGATCCGAGAGCGCAAGGGCGAGCATCTGTCGGTATTCGAGGAACTGCGTGCCCAGGGCTTCGTCCGGGCCCGGGTCAACGGCCGGCTCTGCGAGCTGGACGAGCTGCCGAAACTGGATAAACAGAAGAAGCACTCGATCGAGGTGGTAGTCGACCGTTTCAAGGTTCGCGCCGATCTGCAGCAACGTCTGGCCGAGTCCTTCGAGACCGCACTGAAACTGGCGGACGGCATCGCTCTCGTGGCACCGATGGACGACGAGCCGGGCGAAGAGATGATCTTCTCCGCGCGCTTCGCCTGCCCGATCTGCGGCCATGCGATCAGCGAGCTGGAACCCAAGCTGTTTTCCTTCAACAACCCGGCCGGCGCCTGTCCGACCTGCGACGGTCTAGGGGTGAAACAGTTCTTCGACATCAAACGACTGGTCAACGGTGAACTGACGCTGGCCGAAGGCGCAATACGCGGCTGGGACCGGCGCAACGTCTATTACTTCCAGATGCTTGGATCGCTGGCCGCACACTATGGCTTCAGCCTGGAAAAACCCTTCAACGAACTGCCGGCCGATCAGCAGAAACACATTCTGCATGGCAGCGGCTCGCAGAATGTCGACTTCAAATACCTCAATGACCGCGGCGACATTGTCAAACGTTCGCACCCATTCGAGGGCATTGTGCCGAACCTCGAGCGTCGCTACCGCGAAACCGAATCGGCGAGCGTGCGCGAAGAACTGGCGAAGTTCCTCAGCACCCAGTCGTGCCCGGACTGTCGCGGCACCCGCCTGCGTCGTGAAGCGCGACATGTGTGGGTTGGCGAGAAAACCCTGCCGGCGGTGACCAACCTGCCGATCGGCGATGCCTGCAACTACTTCGGCGAGCTGAAGATGACCGGCCGCCGTGGCGAAATCGCCGACAAGATTCTCAAGGAAATCCGCGAGCGTCTGCAGTTCCTGGTCAACGTGGGCCTGGACTACCTGTCGCTTGATCGCAGCGCCGACACACTGTCCGGCGGCGAAGCACAGCGGATTCGTCTGGCCAGTCAGATCGGCGCGGGCCTGGTCGGGGTGCTGTACATCCTCGATGAGCCGTCCATCGGCCTGCACCAGCGTGACAATGATCGCCTGCTCGGCACCCTCAAGCATCTGCGCGATATCGGTAACACGGTGATCGTGGTCGAGCACGATGAAGACGCAATCCGTCTGGCCGACTACGTAGTGGATATCGGCCCTGGCGCCGGGGTCCATGGCGGGCAAATCGTCGCCGAAGGCACACCGGACGAAGTCATGGCCCACCCGGACTCGCTCACCGGCAAATACCTGTCGGGCCGAGTGAAGATCAAAGTGCCGGCCAAGCGCACACCGCGCAACAAGAAGCAGGTGCTGTCGCTCAAGGGCGCGCGGGGCAACAACCTGCGCAATGTCGACCTGGAGATCCCGATCGGCTTGCTGACTTGCGTGACCGGCGTTTCCGGCTCAGGCAAATCGACATTGATCAACAACACGCTGTTCCCGCTGAGCGCCACGGCACTCAATGGCGCGACCACTCTCGAAGCAGCAGCCCACGACAGCATCAAGGGCCTGGAGCATCTGGACAAGGTCGTCGATATCGACCAGAGCCCGATCGGTCGTACGCCACGCTCCAACCCGGCGACCTACACCGGCCTGTTCACGCCGATTCGCGAACTGTTTGCCGGCGTGCCGGAATCCCGCTCTCGTGGTTATGGCCCGGGGCGCTTTTCGTTCAACGTCAAGGGCGGTCGTTGCGAGGCTTGCCAGGGCGACGGTCTGATCAAGGTTGAAATGCACTTCCTGCCGGACATCTACGTCCCGTGCGACGTGTGCAAGAGCAAGCGCTATAACCGCGAAACCCTGGAGATCAAATACAAGGGCAAGAGCATCCACGAAACCCTCGAGATGACCATCGAGGAAGCGCGGGAGTTCTTCGACGCGGTGCCGGCACTGGCGCGCAAACTGCAGACGCTGATGGATGTGGGCCTGTCGTACATCAAGCTCGGGCAATCAGCCACGACACTGTCTGGTGGCGAAGCACAGCGGGTCAAGTTGTCCCGCGAGCTGTCCAAGCGCGATACCGGCAAGACCCTGTACATCCTCGACGAGCCGACCACCGGTCTGCACTTCGCAGATATCCAGCAACTGCTCGACGTACTGCATCGCCTGCGCGACCACGGCAACACCGTGGTGGTGATCGAGCACAACCTCGACGTGATCAAGACCGCCGACTGGCTGGTGGACCTTGGCCCCGAGGGAGGTTCGAAAGGTGGACAGATCATCGCCACCGGTACGCCGGAGGAAGTGGCCGAGATGAAACAGTCTCATACAGGTCATTACCTCAAGCCGCTGCTGATCCGCGATCGGGCCTGATCGCCGGGCATGAAAAAGCCCCTGTCACTTCGTCAGTGACAGGGGCTTTTTTGTATCTGACGCAATCAGGATGTGTGAGATTGCAGGTAGTTCTGAATGCCGATCAGCTTGATCAGGCCCAACTGCTTTTCAAGCCAGTAGGTATGATCTTCTTCAGTGTCGTGCAACTGAAGCTTGAGGATGTCACGGCTGACGTAGTCGCCATGCTTCTCGCACAGTTCAATGCCTTTGCACAGTGCAGCACGCACCTTGTACTCAAGACGCAGATCCGCTTCGAGCATGGTTTCCACTGTGGTGCCGACATCCAGGTCATCCGGACGCATGCGCGGGGTGCCTTCGAGCATCAGAATCCGGCGCATCAGCGCATCGGCATGACCGGCTTCCTCTTCCATCTCATGGTTGATTCGTTCGTAGAGCTTGGTGAATCCCCAGTCCTCATACATCCGCGAGTGAACGAAATATTGGTCACGGGCGGCCAGTTCGCCGGTCAGCAACGTGTTGAGGTAATCGATAACGTCTGGGTGGCCTTGCATCGCCCTACATCTCCCTTCTTGAAAGTCTGTAGTTTGAACCAACATGACTGCAAGGTCACTCACTTCGCGCAATAAAAGCGAAGATATTCTGAGAAAAGCAGGTTAAATAACGCAAAAACCGCCCCAATGAGGGCGGTTCTGCTTCTCGTTTAGACTTCGTTAAGCTGTACGTTGAGCAGCTTTGCGATTGCTTCTCCATACGCCGGATCGGCCTTGTGGAAATGCTGTAACTGGCGGTCGATGACATCACTGGAAACACCCGCCATGGCACCTGCGATATTGCCCACCAGCAGGGCTTTCTGCTCGTCGCTCATCAAACGGAACAGCGCGCCCGCATGGCTGTAGTAGTCGGCGTCTTCGCGATGATCGTAACGGTCAGCCGCACCGCTCAAGGCCAGTGCAGGTTCGGCGTAGTGTGGCGCTTGTTTCGGCGACTCTACGTAGCTGTTCGGCTCGTAATTCGGTGCCGCGCCACCGTTACTGCCAAAAGCCATCGAACCATCACGCTGGTAGGTGTTGACCGGGCTGCGCGGGGCGTTCACCGGCAGTTGCTGGTGATTGGTGCCTACGCGATAGCGATGCGCATCGGCATAGGCGAACACGCGACCTTGCAACATGCGGTCCGGTGAAAGACCGACACCCGGAACCATGTTGCTTGGACCGAACGCCGCCTGCTCGACTTCAGCAAAGTAGTTCAGCGGGTTGCGATTCAACTCCAGCTCACCGACTTCGATCAGCGGGAACTCTTTCTGCGACCAGGTCTTGGTCACGTCGAACGGGTTCTCGTAATGCGCCGCGGCCTGGGCTTCGGTCATGATCTGGATGCACACCCGCCATTTCGGAAAATCACCGCGCTCGATAGCCTCGAACAGGTCACGCTGCGCGTAATCCGGATCAGTGCCCGCCAGGCGCGCTGCCTCAGCCGGCGCAAGGTTCTTGACCCCTTGCTTGGTCTTGTAATGCCACTTCACCCAGTGACGCTCGCCTTGAGCGTTGATCAGGCTGTACGTGTGACTGCCGAAACCGTGCATGTGGCGATAGCCGTCAGGAATGCCTCGGTCAGAAAACAGAATGGTGACCTGATGCAGCGCCTCGGGCGAGTGCGACCAGAAATCCCACATCATCTGCGCACTTTTCAGGTTGCTTTGCGGCAGGCGTTTCTGGGTGTGGATAAAGTCAGGGAATTTCAGCGGATCGCGAATGAAGAACACCGGTGTGTTGTTGCCAACAATGTCCCAGTTGCCTTCTTCGGTGTAGAACTTCAGGGCGAATCCACGAGGGTCACGCTCGGTGTCGGCCGATCCGCGCTCACCGCCTACTGTGGAGAATCGCAGGAAAGTCGGGGTCTGCTTGCCTACGGCAGAGAACAGCCTGGCGCTGGTGTACTGCGTGATATCGCGAGTGACGGTGAAAGTACCGTAGGCGCCCGAACCCTTGGCATGCACGCGGCGCTCAGGAATGTTTTCGCGGTTGAAATGGGCAAGCTTCTCGATCAAGTGAAAGTCATCGAGCAACAACGGACCACGCGGCCCAGCGGAGCGGGAGTTCTGGTTGTCGGCGACTGGCGCGCCGCTGGCAGTCGTAAGCGTCTTGTTCTGGCTCATGCGATCTTCGTCCTCTGTAGTCTTGAACTGCCGGCTAATCGGCTTGTTGGGGAGTATCGATCATCAACATGACAGCCACAAATTCATTAACTTATGGCAGTCAATAGAAAAAAACTAACGAAAGATCCCCACACATAGTGCAGACCCAGACAGGGTAGAAGCTTGTACGAACCGCGCATTTCTTACGGGCACAAAAAACCGGGCACTAGGCCCGGTTCTTTGTTTCAGACTGACGTCTTACTCAGCGGATACAGCTTCACCGCCAACAGCACGATCAACCAGTTCGACGTACGCCATAGGCGCGTTGTCGCCAGCGCGGAAACCGCACTTGAGGATGCGCAGGTAGCCACCCTCACGGGTAGCGTAACGCTTGCCCAGGTCGTTGAAGAGCTTACCAACGATAGCTTTCGAACGAGTACGGTCGAAAGCCAGACGACGGTTAGCAACGCTGTCTGTCTTGGCCAGAGTGATCAGCGGCTCGGCAACGCGGCGCAGTTCTTTGGCTTTTGGCAGAGTAGTTTTGATCAGCTCGTGCTCGAACAGCGACACAGCCATGTTTTGGAACATGGCCTTGCGGTGCGAGCTGGTGCGGCTCAGGTGGCGACCACTTTTACGATGACGCATGGTTCATTCCTTACCAAACACTACGTTCGGTGATTACGACGATCAGGCAGTCGCCTTGTCGTCCTTCTTAAGACTTGCAGGCGGCCAGTTGTCGAGGCGCATGCCGAGGGACAGACCGCGGGAGGCCAGAACGTCCTTGATTTCAGTCAAGGATTTCTTGCCCAGGTTCGGAGTCTTCAACAGCTCTACTTCGGTACGCTGAATCAGGTCACCGATGTAGTAGATGTTTTCCGCCTTAAGGCAGTTAGCCGAACGTACAGTCAGTTCCAGATCGTCAACCGGGCGAAGCAGGATCGGATCGATCTCGTCTTCCTGCTCGACAACCACTGGCTCACTGTCACCTTTGAGGTCGACGAACGCAGCCAACTGCTGTTGCAGAATGGTTGCAGCACGACGGATAGCCTCTTCAGGATCCAGAGTACCGTTGGTTTCCAGATCAATAACCAGCTTGTCCAGGTTGGTACGCTGTTCGACACGGGCGTTTTCCACCACGTATGCGATACGGCGAACCGGGCTGAACGAAGAGTCGAGCTGCAAGCGACCGATGCTGCGGCTTTCGTCTTCATCGCTCTGACGCGAGTCGGCTGGTTCATAACCACGACCACGAGCTACGGTGAGCTTCATGTTCAGGGCGCCGTTAGACGCCAGGTTAGCGATTACGTGATCGGGATTAACGATCTCGACATCATGATCCAGCTGAATATCGGCAGCGGTAACCACCCCCGAACCCTTCTTCGACAAGGTCAGCGTAACTTCGTCACGGCCGTGCAGCTTGATAGCCAGACCTTTAAGGTTCAACAGGATTTCAATTACGTCTTCCTGTACACCTTCGATGGCGCTGTACTCGTGGAGCACACCGTCAATCTCGGCCTCGACTACTGCGCAGCCGGGCATTGAGGACAACAGGATGCGGCGCAGCGCGTTGCCCAGGGTGTGGCCGAAACCACGCTCGAGAGGCTCGAGAGTGATCTTGGCGCGGGTTGGACTGACAACCTGCACATCAATATGGCGGGGTGTCAGGAACTCATTTACCGAAATCTGCATGGATGCACCTATTTTCTAGCCCTTACTTGGAGTAGAGCTCGACAATCAGGCTTTCGTTGATGTCGGCGGACAGATCACTGCGAGCAGGAACGTTCTTGAAAACGCCCGACTTCTTCTCAGTGTCTACTTCTACCCACTCTACGCGGCCACGTTGAGCACACAGATCGAGAGCTTGGACAATGCGAAGTTGATTTTTTGCTTTCTCGCGAACAGCGACCACGTCACCAGCACGAACCTGGTAGGAAGGAACGTTTACGGTCTGACCGTTAACGCTGATCGACTTGTGCGATACCAGCTGACGGGATTCGGCACGAGTCGAACCAAAGCCCATACGGTATACGACGTTGTCCAGACGGCATTCGAGCAGTTGCAGCAGGTTTTCACCGGTTGCACCTTTCTTGCCAGCAGCTTCTTTGTAGTAGCCGCTGAACTGACGCTCGAGAACGCCGTAGATACGACGAACCTTCTGCTTCTCACGCAGTTGGGTGCCGTAGTCGGACTGGCGACCGCGGCGTTGGCCGTGGATACCAGGTGCTGCTTCAATGTTGCACTTCGATTCGATCGCGCGCACGCCGCTCTTCAGGAAGAGATCGGTGCCTTCGCGACGAGCGAGTTTGCATTTTGGACCAATGTAACGAGCCATTCTTTACAATCTCCTGGATTACACGCGGCGCTTCTTCGGCGGACGGCACCCGTTGTGCGGGATTGGCGTCACGTCGGTGATGCTGGCGATCTTGTAGCCACAGCCGTTCAAAGCGCGGACTGCGGATTCACGACCTGGACCTGGGCCCTTGACGTTTACGTCGAGGTTTTTCAGGCCGTATTCCAGCGCAGCTTGACCAGCACGCTCAGCAGCTACTTGAGCAGCGAACGGGGTGGACTTGCGGGAACCGCGGAAACCCGAACCACCGGAGGTAGCCCAGGAAAGAGCGTTACCTTGACGGTCGGTAATGGTCACGATGGTGTTGTTAAAAGAAGCATGGATGTGGGCGATGCCATCAACCACTGTCTTTTTAACTTTTTTACGAGGACGAGCAGCAGGTTTTGCCATGATTAAATTCCTGTCGATTCGCTGGGGCGATTACTTGCGGATCGGCTTACGCGGACCTTTACGGGTACGCGCGTTGGTCTTGGTACGCTGACCGCGTACTGGCAGACCACGACGATGACGCAGACCGCGATAGCAACCGAGGTCCATCAAGCGCTTGATTTTCATGTTGATTTCGCGACGCAGATCACCTTCAGTGGTGAACTTCGCCACTTCGCCACGCAGCTGTTCAATTTGCTCGTCGCTCAGATCCTTGATCTTTGCTGCTGGGTTTACCCCAGTCACTGCACAGATTTTCTGCGCAGTAGTGCGACCAACACCATAGATGTAGGTCAGCGAGATAACAGTATGCTTGTTATCTGGAATGTTAACGCCTGCAATACGGGCCATTCAGTGGGACTCCAATTGACAGCTACCTACGCCCCGGAAGCCAAGAAATAGGGCGCGAGATAATATCGCTGTAATAACAAATAATCAACCCGGCAGCGCACTAGCTGCCGGGCTTGAAGCACAATCACACTCAGCCTTGGCGCTGTTTGTGACGCGGTTCCGCGCTGCAAATTACTCGAACAACACCTTCGCGGCGAATAATCTTGCAGTTACGGCACAGCTTTTTCACCGATGCACGAACTTTCATCACCAACTCCTCGAACCTTATGGGTACTCAGCGCAACATGCCGCTGCCGTAACCCTTCAGGTTGGCTTTCTTCATCAGGGATTCGTACTGGTGCGAAACGAGGTGCGATTGTACTTGGGACATGAAGTCCATCACAACCACGACCACGATCAGCAACGAGGTCCCGCCAAGGTAGAACGGAACGTTTGCTGCAACCACCAGAAACTGGGGCAACAGGCACACGGCCGTCATGTAAAGAGCACCGAACATGGTCAAGCGAGTCAGAACGCCATCAATGTAGCGCGCAGACTGCTCACCTGGACGGATGCCCGGAATAAAGGCACCGGACTTCTTCAGGTTTTCCGCTACGTCTTTCGGATTGAACATCAACGCCGTATAGAAGAAGCAGAAGAAAATAATCCCTGCACTAAACAGCAGAATATTCAACGGCTGACCAGGAGCGATCGACTGCGAGATGTCCTGCAACCAGCCCATACCTTCAGACTGACCAAACCAGGCACCCAACGAAGCCGGGAACAGCAAAATGCTGCTCGCGAAAATAGCCGGAATAACACCGGCCATGTTCACCTTCAGCGGCAAGTGGCTAGTCTGCGCAGCGAAAACCTTGCGGCCTTGCTGACGCTTGGCGTAGTGAACAGCGATACGACGCTGACCACGCTCAATGAACACCACGAAACCGATAATCGCTACTGCCAGCAAACCGATGGCAACCAGGGCGAAGATATTGATATCACCCTGACGCGCAGACTCGAAAGACTGCCCGATTGCTCTCGGAAGACCGGCGACGATACCCGAAAAAATCAACATCGAGATACCGTTGCCTACACCACGCTCAGTAATCTGCTCACCCAGCCACATCATGAACATCGCACCGGCCACAAACGTGGATACCGCGACGAAATGGAAGCCAAAGTCACCAGTGAACGCAACGCCCTGCCCTGCCAGACCAATGGACATGCCAATGGCCTGGACGAGAGCGAGGACGACGGTGCCGTAGCGGGTGTACTGGCTGATCTTGCGACGGCCAGCTTCACCTTCCTTCTTCAACTGCTCCAGCTGCGGGCTGACGGCGGTCATCAGCTGCATGATGATCGATGCCGAAATGTACGGCATGATCCCCAGTGCAAAGATGCTCATCCGCTCCAGCGCGCCGCCGGAAAACATGTTGAACAAGCTAAGAATGGTCCCCTCATTCTGTCGAAACAGGTCCGCGAGTCGGTCCGGGTTGATACCTGGAACCGGGATGTGTGCGCCTATTCGGTAGACGATAATCGCCAGGAACAGAAAACGCAGACGAGCCCAGAGTTCAGACATACCGCCTTTGCCGAGCGCAGAGAGAGCACCTTGCTTAGCCATTTATTCCTCGAACTTGCCGCCAGCTGCTTCGATAGCCGCACGCGCACCTTTGGTGGCGCCGATTCCCTTGCCGATAGTGACAGCGCGAGTCACTTCACCGGACAGCATGATTTTCACACGCTGTACGTTGACGTTGATCACGTTGGCATCTTTCAGGGACTGCACAGTGACGATGTCGCCTTCCACTTTAGCCAGCTCGGACAGACGCACTTCTGCGCGATCCATGGCCTTCAGGGAAACGAAACCGAACTTCGGCAGGCGACGATGCAGCGGCTGTTGACCGCCTTCAAAGCCTGGAGCAATGGTGCCACCGGAGCGAGAGGTCTGACCTTTGTGACCACGGCCACCAGTCTTACCCAAACCACTACCGATACCACGGCCCGGACGATGCTTTTCGCGACGGGAACCCGGCGCTGGACTCAGATCATTGAGTTTCATCGATTAACCCTCGACACGCAGCATGTAGTAAGCCTTGTTGATCATCCCGCGATTCTCGGGAGTATCCTGGACTTCTACAGTGTGACCGATGCGACGCAGACCCAGACCCTTAACGCACAGTTTGTGGTTAGGGATGCGGCCGGTCATGCTTTTGATCAGCGTAACTTTAACGGTAGCCATGATTACTTGATCTCCTCAACACGCAGGCCACGCTTGGCTGCAATGGATTCAGGAGACTGCATGGCTTTCAGACCCTTGAAAGTGGCGTGAACCACGTTTACAGGGTTAGTCGAGCCGTAGCACTTGGCCAGAACGTTCTGAACGCCAGCAACTTCGAGGACAGCACGCATAGCGCCGCCAGCGATGATACCGGTACCTTCAGAAGCAGGCTGCATGTACACCTTCGAAGCGCCGTGAGCGGACTTCATTGCGTACTGCAGGGTAGTGCCGTTCAGATCAACCTGGATCATGTTGCGGCGAGCAGCTTCCATTGCCTTCTGGATCGCAGCAGGCACTTCACGCGACTTGCCACGGCCGAAGCCAACACGGCCCTTACCATCACCAACCACGGTCAACGCGGTGAAAGTGAAGATACGGCCACCTTTAACGGTTTTGGCTACGCGGTTAACTTGAACCAGCTTCTCGATGTAGCCTTCGTCGCGCTTTTGGTCGTTATTTGACATAACTTAGAACTCCAGCCCAGCTTCACGAGCAGCCTCAGCCAGCGCTTTTACGCGGCCGTGGTACTTGAAGCCAGAGCGGTCGAAAGCCACCTGCGAGACGCCAGCGGCCTTAGCACGCGTAGCGACCAGCTGGCCAACCTTAGTGGCCGCGTCGATGTTGCCAGTGGCGCCATCACGCAGTTCTTTATCCAAAGTCGAGGCACTTGCCAGGACTTTGTTGCCGTCGGCCGAAATGACCTGGGCGTAGATGTGCTGCGAAGAGCGGAACACGCAGAGACGCACGACTTCGAGTTCGTGCATTTTCAGGCGTGCTTTGCGAGCGCGACGCAGTCGAGTAACTTTTTTGTCGGTCATTTGCTATGCCCTACTTCTTCTTGGCTTCTTTACGACGGACGACTTCGTCCGCGTAGCGCACACCTTTGCCTTTGTACGGCTCTGGTGGACGGAAGTCGCGGATCTCGGCGGCCACTTGACCTACCAGCTGCTTGTCGATGCCCTTGATCAGGATATCGGTCTGGCTAGGAGTCTCAGCGGTGATGCCTTCCGGCAGTTCGTAATCCACTGGGTGCGAGAAGCCAAGAGCCAGGTTCAGCACCTGACCTTTTGCTTGCGCCTTGTAACCAACACCGACCAGCTGGAGCTTGCGCTCGAAGCCTTGGCTTACGCCCTGGACCATGTTGTTTACCAACGCACGAGTGGTACCGGCCATTGCGCGAGTCTGTTGATCGCCATTGCGAGCAGCAAAACGCAGCTCACCGGCTTCTTCAACGATCTCAACGGACGAATGGACGTTCAGTTCAAGAGTACCCTTGGCACCCTTCACCGAAAGCTGTTGGCCTGCGAATTTTACTTCGACACCGGCTGGCAGCTTAACGGGGTTCTTAGCGACGCGAGACATGCTTATCCCCCCTTAGAACACAGTGCAAAGAACTTCGCCGCCGACACCGGCAGCGCGCGCAGCACGATCAGTCATCACACCTTTGTTGGTGGAGACGATAGACACGCCGAGACCGCCACGTACTTTTGGCAGCTCTTCGACGGACTTGTACTGACGCAGGCCTGGACGGCTAACGCGCTTGACTTCTTCGATAACCGGACGGCCTTCGAAATATTTCAGCTCGATAGACAGCAGTGGTTTGGTTTCGCTGCTGATCTGATAACCCGCGATGTAACCTTCGTCCTTCAGGACTTTAGCTACAGCCACCTTCAACGTGGAAGAAGGCATGCTTACGACGGACTTTTCAGCCATCTGGGCATTACGGATTCGAGTTAGCATGTCCGCTAACGGGTCCTGCATACTCATGGGCTAGACGCTCCTAATACAGAAAAATTAGCCTCGCGGCTACTACTTGTCG
Organism: Pseudomonas sp. G7(2022); assembly: GCF_052660475.1. Taxonomy (NCBI): domain Bacteria; kingdom Pseudomonadati; phylum Pseudomonadota; class Gammaproteobacteria; order Pseudomonadales; family Pseudomonadaceae; genus Pseudomonas; species Pseudomonas sp. G7(2022). The sequence goes on from NZ_CP109659.1 coordinate 5,625,950, forward strand.
CCGAGAAATTCCGGGCAGAAAAACACGGGCTCAGGCGAGCCGGTCATTCTAGACACACCCCAGAAATGAATCAAGCCCCAAAAGGGGCTTGATTCATTTTCAAGGCCACCGATGGTCAGGTTCTTGCGATCCTGACCATCGAGACTTTGACAGCAATTACCAGCTGGCTTTAACCAGACCTGGAACGTCACCACGCATGGCAGCTTCACGCAGCTTGTTACGGCCCAGGCCGAACTTGCGGTAAACGCCGTGCGGACGACCAGTCAGGCGGCAGCGGTTACGCATGCGCGAAGCGCTTGCGTCACGTGGCTGCTTCTGCAGAGCTACGGTAGCTTCCCAACGCGCTTCTGGACTTGCGTTCAGATCAACGATGATAGCTTTCAGCGCTGCACGCTTGGTGGCGTACTTGGCAACGGTGAGCTGACGCTTCAGCTCACGGTTTTTCATGCTCTTCTTGGCCATTTTCCTACTCCAATCAGTTGCGGAACGGGAATTTGAAAGCACGCAGCAGAGCGCGGCCTTCGTCATCGTTCTTGGCAGTGGTGGTCAGGGTAATGTCCAGACCGCGGAGAGCATCGATCTTGTCGTAGTCGATTTCCGGGAAAATGATCTGCTCTTTCACGCCCATGCTGTAGTTGCCACGACCATCGAAGGACTTGGCATTCAGGCCGCGGAAGTCGCGAACCCGAGGCAGGGAGATCGACAGCAGACGATCCAGGAACTCGTACATACGCTCACGGCGCAGGGTCACTTTGACGCCGATCGGCCAACCTTCACGGACTTTAAAGCCAGCGATGGATTTGCGAGCGTAGGTCACAACGACTTTCTGGCCGGTGATCTTTTCCAGGTCAGCAACAGCGTGCTCGATGACTTTTTTGTCGCCGATCGCTTCGCCCAGACCCATGTTCAGGGTGATTTTGGTAACGCGCGGAACTTCCATCACGTTCGAAAGCTTAAGTTCTTCCTTAAGTTTCGGTGCGATTTCCTTCCGGTAAATCTCTTTTAGTCGTGCCATGGTCTTCTACCTAGCAGTGTTCAAGCATCAACCGCTTTTTGGGTCGACTTGAAGACACGAATTTTCTTACCGTCTTCTACTTTGAAACCAACGCGGTCAGCCTTGTTGGTTTCGCCGTTGAAGATGGCGACGTTGGAAGCGTGCAGTGGCGCTTCTTTCTCGACGATACCGCCCTGTACGCCCGACATCGGGTTAGGCTTGGTATGACGCTTGACCAGGTTCAGACCACCAACAACCAGACGGTTGTCAGCAAGAACCTTCAGCACCTTACCGCGCTTACCTTTGTCTTTGCCGGCGATCACGATGATCTCGTCGTCACGACGAATCTTTTGCATGTCGGATCTCCTTACAGCACTTCTGGGGCGAGCGAGACGATCTTCATGAACTTCTCAGTACGAAGTTCACGGGTCACTGGCCCAAAGATACGGGTGCCGATCGGCTCTTGCTTGTTGTTCAGAAGAACAGCAGCGTTGCCATCAAAGCGGATAATGGAGCCATCAGCACGACGTACGCCGTGACGAGTGCGGACTACGACAGCAGTCATCACTTGGCCTTTTTTCACCTTACCGCGAGGAATTGCTTCCTTCACGGTAACTTTGATGATGTCACCGATACCAGCGTAACGACGATGGGAGCCACCCAGCACCTTGATGCACATAACACGGCGAGCGCCGCTGTTATCGGCCACATCGAGCATGGATTGAGTCTGAATCATATAATTTCTCCGACCCCTAGCCCTTAGACTTCCACAGCGCGTTCGAGAACATCAACCAGCGCCCAAGACTTGGTCTTGGCCATCGGACGAGTTTCACGAATAGTGACTTTGTCGCCGATGTGGCACTGATTGGTTTCGTCGTGCGCGTGCAGCTTAGTCGAACGCTTAACGTATTTACCGTAGATCGGGTGCTTAACGCGACGCTCGATCAGAACGGTGATGGTTTTGTCCATCTTGTCGCTGACAACACGGCCAGTCAGCGTACGGACAGTTTTTTCGGCTTCAGCCATGATCACTTACCTGCCTGCTGGTTGAGCACAGTCTTCACGCGAGCGATGTCACGCTTAACTTGCGAGAGCAGATGAGACTGCCCCAACTGGCCAGTTGCTTTCTGCATGCGCAGATTGAACTGGTCGCGCAGCAAGCCGAGCAGTTGCTCGTTCAGCTGCTGTGCGGATTTTTCACGAAGTTCATTCGCTTTCATCACATCACCGTCCGTTTAACAAAGGAGGTGGCGAGCGGCAGCTTTGCAGCAGCCAGGGCGAAAGCCTCACGCGCCAGCTCTTCAGAAACACCCTCGATTTCATACAGGACTTTGCCTGGCTGAATCTGGGCAACCCAGTACTCCACGTTACCCTTACCTTTACCCATACGAACCTCGAGAGGTTTCTTGGATATCGGCTTGTCCGGGAATACACGGATCCAGATCTTGCCGCCACGTTTTACGTGACGGGTCAGAGCACGACGCGCTGACTCGATCTGACGAGCGGTGAGACGACCACGAGCAACAGACTTCAGCGCGAACTCGCCGAAGCTGACTTTGCTACCGCGCAGTGCCAGACCACGGTTGTGGCCGGTCATCTGCTTGCGGAACTTCGTACGCTTTGGTTGCAACATTTGGCGTACCCCTTACTTAGCAGCTTTTTTACGAGGCGCTGGTGCTTGTGGTTTCAGTTCTTCTTGGCGACCACCAATTACTTCGCCTTTGAAGATCCAAACCTTTACACCGATCACACCGTAAGTGGTGTGAGCTTCGTAGGTGGCATAGTCGATATCGGCACGCAGGGTGTGCAGTGGCACACGACCTTCGCGATACCATTCAGTACGTGCGATTTCAGCACCGCCGAGACGACCGCTCACTTGGATTTTGATGCCTTTGGCACCAATGCGCATGGCGTTCTGTACGGCGCGCTTCATGGCGCGACGGAACATCACACGACGCTCCAGCTGCTGAGCTACGCTCTGGGCAACCAGCATACCGTCGAGTTCCGGCTTGCGGATCTCTTCGATATTGATGTGCACAGGCACACCCATTTGCTTGGTCAGGTCCTGACGCAGTTTTTCAACATCTTCACCTTTCTTCCCGATAACGATACCTGGACGAGCGGTGTGGATGGTGATGCGTGCAGTTTGAGCCGGACGATGGATATCGATACGGCTTACGGACGCGCTTTTTAGTTTGTCTTGGAGATACTCACGCACCTTCAGATCTGCGAGCAAATAGTCCGCATAAGTCCGACCGTCTGCGTACCAGACGGAGGTGTGCTCCTTGACGATTCCCAGGCGAATGCCAATGGGATGTACTTTCTGACCCATCTCTTCGACTCCGTTACTTGTCAGCAACCTTGACAGTGATATGGCAAGACCGCTTGACGATGCGATCAGCACGGCCTTTGGCACGTGGCATGATGCGCTTCAGCGAACGCCCTTCGTTGACGAAAACGGTGCTGACCTTCAGGTCATCAACGTCTGCGCCTTCGTTATGCTCGGCGTTGGCTACGGCCGACTCCAGCACTTTTTTCATGATCTCGGCGGCTTTCTTACTGCTGAAAGCCAACAGGTTGAGCGCTTCGCCCACCTTCTTCCCGCGGATCTGGTCGGCGACCAAGCGGGCTTTCTGGGCGGAGATTCGAGCGCCCGACAACTTAGCGGCTACTTCCATTTCCTTACCCCTTAACGCTTGGCTTTCTTGTCTGCCACGTGCCCGCGATAGTTGCGGGTACCGGCGAACTCGCCCAGTTTGTGGCCGACCATGTCTTCGTTAACGAGAACTGGGACGTGCTGACGACCGTTGTGTACTGCGATGGTCAGACCGACCATTTGTGGCAGGATCATCGAACGGCGCGACCAAGTCTTAATTGGTTTGCGATCGTTCTTTTCCGCCGCCACTTCGATCTTCTTCAGTAGGTGAAGATCAATAAAAGGACCTTTTTTCAGAGAACGTGGCACTGTCGTATCCCTCTATTTACTTGCGACGACGGACGATCATTTTGTCGGTACGCTTATTACCACGAGTCTTCGCGCCCTTAGTCGGGAAGCCCCATGGCGATACCGGATGACGACCACCAGAGGTACGACCTTCACCACCACCATGTGGGTGGTCAACCGGGTTCATGGCAACACCACGAACGGTTGGGCGAACGCCACGCCAGCGCTTGGCACCAGCTTTACCCAGCGAACGCAGGCTGTGCTCGGAGTTCGAGACTTCGCCCAGGGTCGCACGGCACTCAGCCAGCACTTTACGCATTTCACCGGAACGCAGACGCAGGGTAACGTACACACCTTCACGAGCGATCAGCTGAGCCGAAGCACCAGCGGAGCGAGCGATCTGTGCGCCTTTACCTGGCTTCAGTTCGATGCCGTGTACGGTAGAACCGACTGGAATGTTGCGCAGTTGCAGAGCGTTGCCTGGCTTGATTGGAGCCAGAGCGCCTGCGATCAGCTGGTCGCCAGCACTCACGCCTTTAGGGGCAATGATGTAGCGGCGCTCGCCGTCTGCGTAGCACAGCAGTGCGATGTGAGCAGTACGGTTTGGATCGTATTCGATACGCTCGACAGTGGCGACGATGCCATCTTTGTCGTTGCGACGAAAATCGACCATACGGTAATGCTGCTTATGACCACCACCGATGTGACGAGTGGTAATACGGCCATTGTTGTTACGACCACCAGACTTCGATTTTTTCTCGAGCAGCGGTGCGTGAGGAGCGCCTTTATGCAGCTCCTGGTTGACCACCTTGACCACAAAACGGCGGCCAGGGGAAGTCGGTTTGCATTTAACGATTGCCATGATGCACCCCTTCCTTACTCAGCACTGCTGCTGAAATCGAGATCTTGGCCTGGCTGAAGGGAGATAACTGCCTTCTTCCAGTCATTACGCTTGCCCAGACCGCGAGCGGTGCGCTTGCTCTTACCCAGAACGTTCAGGGTAGTAACACGCTCAACTTTCACGCTGAACAGGCTTTCGACGGCCTTCTTGATTTCCAGCTTGGTTGCATCAGTAGCAACCTTGAAAACGAACTGGCCTTTCTTGTCTGCCAGAACCGTAGCCTTCTCGGAAACGTGCGGGCCAAGCAGAACTTTAAATACGCGTTCCTGGTTCATCCCAGCAGCTCCTCGAATTTCTTCACGGCCGACACGGTGATCAACACCTTGTCGTATGCGATCAGACTAACTGGATCGGAACCTTGCACGTCACGTACATCTACGTGTGGCAGGTTGCGAGCAGCCAGGTACAGGTTCTGATCAACAGCGTCAGACACGATCAGAACGTCGGTCAGGCTCATGTTGTTCAGTTTGCCCAACAGGTCTTTGGTTTTCGGAGTTTCAACTGCGAAATCCTGAACCACGACCAGACGATCAGTACGCACCAGCTCAGCAAGGATGGAACGCATTGCTGCGCGATACATCTTCTTGTTCAGCTTCTGGGAGTGATCTTGTGGACGAGCTGCGAAAGTGGTGCCGCCGCCGCGCCAGATTGGGCTACGGATAGTACCGGCACGAGCACGGCCAGTACCTTTCTGACGCCATGGGCGCTTACCGCCACCACGAACGTCGGAACGGGTCTTTTGCTGCTTGCTACCTTGACGGCCGCCAGCCATGTAGGCCACGACTGCTTGGTGAACCAGCGTCTCGTTGAACTCGCCGCCAAATGTCAGTTCGGAAACTTCGATCGCTTGAGCGTCATTTACATTTAATTGCATGTCAGCTTCCCCTTAACCGCGAGCCTTGGCTGCTGGACGTACAACCAGGTTGCCGCCAGTAGCGCCAGGAACAGCACCCTTGACCAACAACAGATTGCGTTCAGCGTCCACGCGCACTACTTCCAGGGACTGCACGGTCACGCGCTCAGCGCCCATATGACCGGACATTTTTTTGCCCTTGAATACACGACCAGGAGTCTGGCACTGGCCGATAGAGCCTGGGACGCGGTGGGATACGGAGTTACCGTGGGTGTTATCTTGCCCGCGGAAGTTCCAACGCTTGATCGTACCCTGGAAGCCTTTACCTTTGGACTGACCGGTTACATCAACCAGTTGACCAGCAGCGAAGATTTCAGCGTTGATCAGATCGCCGGCCTGGTACTCGCCTTCTTCAAGACGGAATTCCATTACGGTACGACCAGCGGCAACGTTCGCCTTGGCGAAGTGGCCAGCCTGAGCAGCTGTTACACGGGAAGCACGACGCTCGCCGACAGTGACTTGCACTGCACGATAGCCATCGGTTTCTTCAGTTTTGAACTGGGTGACGCGATTCGGCTCGATCTCAATGACCGTGACCGGAATGGAGACACCTTCTTCGGTGAAAATACGGGTCATACCCGCTTTACGACCGACTACACCAATAGTCATGTTGTAAACCTCATGAGTGTACGGGGCTTTCACCCGCTATGGCCGCCCATTTCAGAGCGTTACACGACCAAGACCGAGTCTTAGCCGAGGCTGATCTGCACTTCCACACCGGCCGCAAGATCAAGCTTCATAAGTGCATCAACGGTTTTATCCGTTGGCTGGACGATGTCCAGAACGCGCTTATGAGTGCGGATTTCGTACTGGTCACGCGCGTCTTTGTTGACGTGCGGGGAAACCAGAACGGTGAACCGCTCTTTACGGGTAGGCAGTGGAATTGGACCACGCACTTGAGCACCAGTACGTTTCGCGGTTTCCACGATTTCCTGGGTTGATTGGTCGATCAGGCGATGGTCAAAAGCCTTCAACCTGATACGGATTTGCTGATTTTGCATTGGATTTCAGACTCCGGCTGCTATTCCCACCGGGCGCAATACGCCCGTTAAAAGGAGGCGCAATTCTATAGACGCCCCAGATAGGTGTCAACCCAATAAAAAAGCCCCCGCTAAGCGGGGGCTTTTTCAACTCATCGAAGCTATCTCAAAAAAGAGATTACTCGATGATTTTGGCTACGACGCCAGCGCCGACGGTACGACCGCCTTCACGGATAGCGAAACGCAGACCGTCTTCCATTGCGATGGTTTTGATCAGGGTAACAGTCATCTGAATGTTGTCACCTGGCATTACCATTTCAACGCCTTCTGGCAGCTCGCAGTTACCGGTCACGTCAGTAGTACGGAAGTAGAACTGTGGACGGTAGCCTTTGAAGAACGGAGTGTGACGACCGCCTTCTTCCTTGCTCAGAACGTAAACTTCTGCGGTGAACTTGGTGTGCGGCTTAACCGAACCCGGCTTAACCAGAACCTGACCACGCTCAACGTCGTCACGCTTGGTACCACGCAGCAGAACGCCGCAGTTCTCGCCAGCACGACCTTCGTCCAGCAGCTTGCGGAACATCTCAACACCGGTGCAGGTGGTGGTGGTGGTGTCACGCAGACCAACGATTTCCAGGGCATCTTGAACGCGAACGATACCGCGCTCGATACGACCGGTAACAACAGTACCGCGACCCGAGATCGAGAACACGTCTTCGATTGGCATCAGGAAAGGCTTGTCGATAGCACGCTCTGGCTCTGGGATGTAGCTGTCCAGAGTTTCCACCAGCTTCTTAACAGCAGTGGTGCCCATTTCGTTGTCGTCTTTGCCTTCCAGCGCCATACGAGCAGAACCGATGATGATCGGAGTGTCGTCGCCTGGGAAGTCGTAGGTGGACAGCAGGTCGCGAACTTCCATCTCAACCAGTTCCAGCAGCTCAGCGTCGTCTACCAGGTCTGCCTTGTTCAGGAAAACCACGATGTACGGAACGCCTACCTGACGGGACAGCAGGATGTGCTCACGGGTTTGTGGCATCGGACCATCAGCGGCCGAGCAAACCAGGATCGCGCCGTCCATCTGGGCAGCACCAGTGATCATGTTCTTCACGTAGTCAGCGTGACCTGGGCAGTCAACGTGAGCGTAGTGACGAATGTTCGAGTTGTACTCAACGTGCGCGGTGTTGATGGTGATACCGCGAGCTTTTTCTTCTGGAGCGCTGTCGATCTTGTCGAATTCAACTACGGCCGAACCGAAAACTTCGGAGCAGACGCGAGTCAGAGCAGCGGTCAGAGTGGTTTTACCGTGGTCAACGTGGCCGATGGTGCCAACGTTTACGTGCGGTAGGGAACGATCAAATTTTTCTTTAGCCACGACAATTAACTCCTAGCCTAAAGGGGCTGAATCAGCCTTGTTTTTTGGTAACGGATTCGACGATGTGCGACGGAGCCGTATCGTATTTTTTGAATTCCATAGAGTAGCTTGCGCGACCCTGGGACATGGAGCGAACGTCGGTCGCATAACCGAACATCTCACCCAGCGGAACCTCGGCACGGATAACCTTGCCGGACACTGTGTCTTCCATACCCTGGATCATGCCGCGACGACGGTTAAGGTCGCCCATCACATCACCCATATAGTCTTCAGGCGTAACAACCTCTACCGCCATGATCGGCTCGAGCAACTCACCACCGCCCTTCTGGGCCAGTTGCTTGGTCGCCATGGAAGCAGCCACTTTAAACGCCATCTCGTTGGAGTCGACGTCGTGGTAAGAACCATCGAACACGGTAGCCTTCAGGCCGATCAGCGGATAGCCGGCAACAACGCCGTTCTTCATCTGCTCTTCGATACCCTTCTGGATAGCCGGGATGTATTCCTTAGGAACCACACCACCCACTACTTCGTTCAGGAATTGCAGACCTTCCTGACCTTCGTCAGCAGGAGCAAAGCGAATCCAGCAGTGACCGAACTGGCCACGACCGCCGGACTGACGAACGAACTTGCCTTCGATTTCGCAGTTCTTCGTGATGCGCTCACGGTACGAAACCTGTGGCTTGCCGATGTTGGCTTCGACGTTGAACTCACGGCGCATCCGATCAACCAGGATGTCCAGGTGCAGCTCGCCCATGCCGGAGATGATCGTTTGACCAGTCTCTTCATCAGTTTTGACGCGGAAAGATGGGTCTTCCTGAGCAAGCTTGCCCAGAGCGATACCCATTTTTTCCTGGTCATCCTTGGTCTTAGGCTCTACGGCAACCGAAATAACCGGCTCCGGGAAGTCCATGCGAACCAGGATGATTGGCTTGTCAGCGTTGCAGAGGGTTTCACCAGTGGTGACGTCCTTCATGCCGATCAGGGCCGCGATGTCGCCAGCGCGCACTTCCTTGATCTCTTCACGGGCGTTTGCGTGCATTTGCACCATACGACCCACGCGCTCTTTCTTGCCTTTAACCGAGTTGATCACGCCGTCGCCGGAGTTCAACACGCCCGAGTAAACGCGGACGAAGGTCAAGGTACCCACGAATGGGTCGGTAGCGATCTTGAACGCCAAGGCCGCGAACGGCTCGTCGTCGCTTGCATGACGCTCCATCTCTTCTTCCTCGTTATCAGGGTTGGAACCCTTGATAGCAGGAATGTCGGTCGGAGCAGGCAGGAAGTCGATAACGGCGTCGAGAACCAGGGGAACACCCTTGTTCTTGAACGAAGAACCGCAAACAGCCAGAACGATTTCGCCGGCGATAGTACGCTGACGCAGAGCTGCCTTGATCTCGGCGATCGACAGTTCTTCACCTTCCAGGTACTTGTTCATCAGCTCTTCGCTGGCTTCGGCCGCAGCCTCAACCATGTTGCTGCGCCACTCAGTAGCCAGCTCGAGCATGTCCGCAGGGATTTCCTTGCGAACCGGAACCATACCCTTGTCAGAGTCGTTCCAGTAGACAGCTTGCATGTTGATCAGGTCGATCTGGCCCTGGAAGTTGTCTTCCGAACCGATAGCCAGCTGGATCGGCACCGGAGTATGACCCAGACGCTGCTTGATCTGACCGATCACGCGCAGGAAGTTGGCACCAGCACGGTCCATCTTGTTTACGTAAACAAGACGTGGAACGCCGTATTTGTTGGCCTGACGCCATACGGTTTCCGACTGAGGCTCAACACCCGAAGTACCGCAGAACACAACGACAGCGCCGTCGAGTACGCGCAGGGAACGTTCTACTTCAATGGTGAAGTCCACGTGGCCCGGGGTATCGATTACGTTGAAGCGATGCTCGTGTGGGTACTGCTTCTCGGAACCTTTCCAGAAGGCGGTAATGGCAGCAGAAGTAATGGTAATACCACGCTCCTGCTCCTGAACCATCCAGTCTGTGGTCGCGGCGCCGTCATGCACCTCGCCCATTTTGTGACTTTTGCCAGTGTAAAAAAGGACGCGCTCGGTGGTGGTGGTTTTACCAGCATCCACGTGAGCGACGATACCGATGTTACGGTAGCGACTAATCGGAGTAGTACGAGCCATAAAGCCCTCGCAAAATTAGTGAAGCTAAAATTAGAAGCGGTAGTGCGAGAAAGCTTTGTTAGCTTCGGCCATACGGTGCACGTCTTCACGCTTCTTAACAGCAGCACCTTTACCTTCAGCGGCATCCAGCAGCTCGCCAGCCAAGCGCAGAGCCATAGACTTCTCGCCACGCTTGCGGGCGAAGTCTACCAACCAGCGCATTGCCAGAGCGTTACGACGGGACGGACGAACTTCGACCGGAACCTGGTAAGTAGCACCGCCAACGCGGCGCGACTTCACTTCGACCAGCGGAGCGATGGCGTCGAGTGCTTTTTCGAAGAGTTCCAGGGGATCGGTGCCGGTCTTGCGAGCCGCAACGGTTTCCAGGGCACCATAAACGATACGCTCGGCAACGGCTTTCTTGCCGCTTTCCATAACGTGGTTCATGAATTTGGCGAGGATTTGGCTTCCGTATTTCGGATCGTCCAGAATCTCACGCTTTGCTGCTACGCGACGTCTTGGCATTGATAAGCCCTCAAACGGTCTTCAGGTTAGTTCGGGACAGATCCTTGAGGATTCGCGCCCGACCTTACTCTTATCGACTCAATAAAATGAAAATCTGCAAAACGGCCGATTACTTCGGACGCTTGGTACCGTACTTCGAACGACCCTGGTTACGGCCTTTAACGCCGGAAGTATCCAAGGAGCCGCGAACGGTGTGGTAACGAACACCTGGCAAGTCTTTTACACGACCGCCGCGGATCAGTACCACGCTGTGCTCTTGCAGGTTGTGGCCTTCACCACCGATGTACGAGGAAACCTCGAAACCGTTGGTCAGACGCACACGGCATACTTTACGCAGTGCCGAGTTAGGTTTTTTCGGCGTAGTGGTGTACACACGGGTGCACACGCCACGACGTTGCGGGCAGTTCTGCAGCGCAGGTACGTCGGATTTCTCGACGATACGCTTACGCGGCTGACGTACCAGCTGGTTGATAGTTGCCATCTACTAGCTCCACTGTTGTCTTGCGACGCTATTGTCTTGCAAGAAAAGCAAAATGGCAGGAACGGATTCCCGCCAAATTTAGGGGATCAAGAGTCTAAAGAGGATCTTGCCCCCAGTCAAGGCAAGGCCCCGACCTCCCCGCTCGTCGAACCTCGACAAATTGTCTCGATTCGATGAACGGCGCGATCAGGGCCTCAGCTCATTTATCGCAGAACTCAGTTACCGCTCGAGTTCAGCGCTTCGGTCAGTGCAGCTTCCACTTCACTGGCGCTTACGCGCAACGGTTTGTCTGCATCACGACGACGCTTGCGCTCGCTGTGATAAGCCAGACCGGTACCGGCCGGGATCAGACGACCCACGACCACGTTTTCCTTCAGGCCGCGCAGGTAATCGCGCTTGCCGGTTACGGCCGCTTCGGTCAGTACACGGGTGGTTTCCTGGAAGGAAGCCGCCGAGATGAACGATTCGGTCGACAACGACGCCTTGGTGATACCCAGCAGAACGCGGGTGAACTTGGCGACAAACTTGTCTTCCGCGTTCAGACGCTCGTTCTCTACCAGCACGTGAGTCAGTTCCATCTGGTCGCCCTTGATGAAGCTGGAATCGCCGGATTCGGAGATCTCAACCTTACGCAGCATCTGACGCAGAATGGTCTCGATGTGCTTGTCGTTGATCTTCACGCCTTGCAGACGGTAAACGTCCTGGATCTCGTTCACGATGTACTTGGCCAGCGCGCTAACACCCAACAAACGCAGGATGTCGTGCGGATCGCTCGGACCGTCGGAGATAACTTCGCCGCGGTTTACCTGTTCGCCTTCGAACACGTTCAGGTGACGCCACTTCGGAATCAGCTCTTCGTACGGATCGCTACCGTCGTTCGGGGTGATGACCAGACGGCGCTTGCCCTTGGTCTCTTTACCGAACGCGATGGTGCCGCTGACTTCAGCCAGAATCGACGCCTCTTTCGGACGACGGGCTTCGAACAGGTCGGCAACACGCGGCAGACCACCGGTGATGTCACGAGTCTTCGAAGTTTCCTGCGGGATACGAGCGATAACATCACCGATCGCAATCTTCGCACCGTCCGCAACGCCGACCAGGGCGTTGGCTGGCAGGAAGTACTGAGCAATAACGTCAGTGCCTGGCAGCAACAGATCCTTGCCGTTGTCATCGACCATCTTCACAGCAGGACGAATGTCTTTGCCGGCAGCCGGACGATCTTTCGGATCAAGTACTTCAATGTTGGTCATACCGGTCAATTCGTCAGTCTGACGCTTGATCGTGATGCCTTCTTCCATGCCCACGTAGGTCACGGTACCTTTCATTTCGGTAACGATCGGGTGAGTGTGCGGATCCCACTTGGCCACGATGGCGCCAGCGTCGACCTTGTCACCTTCTTTAACCGAAATCACAGCACCGTACGGCAGCTTGTAACGCTCGCGCTCACGACCGAAGTCGTCAGCAATCGCCAGCTCACCGGAACGGGACACGGCAACCAGGTTGCCATCCACACGCTCAACGTGCTTCAGGTTGTGCAAACGGACGGTACCGCCATTCTTCACCTGAACGCTGTCGGCTGCGGAAGTACGGCTTGCCGCACCACCGATGTGGAACGTACGCATCGTCAGCTGAGTACCCGGCTCACCGATGGACTGGGCAGCGATTACGCCGACCGACTCACCGATGTTCACCTGGTGACCACGAGCCAGGTCACGGCCGTAGCACTTGGCGCAGATGCCGTAGCGGGTTTCACAGCTGATCGGCGAACGCACGATCACTTCGTCGATGCTGTTCAGCTCGATGAACTCGACCCACTTCTCGTCTACCAGAGTGCCTGCAGGAACGATGACGTCCTCGGTACCCGGCTTGAATACGTCACGGGCAATGACACGACCCAATACGCGCTCACCCAACGGCTCTACAACGTCACCGCCTTCAATGTGCGGAGTCATCAGCAGGCCGTGTTCGGTGCCGCAATCGATCTCGGTCACGACCAGATCCTGCGCCACGTCTACCAGACGACGAGTCAGGTAACCGGAGTTCGCGGTTTTCAACGCGGTATCCGCCAGACCTTTACGAGCACCGTGAGTCGAGATGAAGTACTGGAGTACGCTCAGACCTTCACGGAAGTTCGCAGTAATCGGCGTTTCAATGATGGAACCGTCCGGCTTGGCCATCAGACCACGCATACCGGCCAGCTGACGAATCTGTGCTGCGGAACCCCGCGCACCCGAGTCGGCCATCATGTACATCGAGTTGAACGATTCTTGATCGACTTCGACGCCGTGACGGTCGATGACTTTCTCTTTCGAGAGGTTGGCCATCATCGCCTTGGAGACTTCGTCGTTCGCTTTCGACCAAAGGTCGATCACTTTGTTGTACTTCTCGCCCTGGGTAACCAGGCCGGAGGCGTACTGGCTCTCGATCTCTTTCACTTCGTCGGTGGCTGCACCGATGATGCGGGCTTTTTCATCCGGGATAACGAAGTCGTTAACACCGATGGAAACGCCGGAAATGGTCGAGTAGGCAAAACCGGTGTACATCAACTGGTCGGCAAAGATCACGGTCTCTTTCAGACCAACCACGCGGTAGCACTGGTTGATCAGCTTGGAGATCGCCTTCTTCTTCATCGGCAGGTTGACGACGTCGAACGACAGACCTTTTGGCACAACCTGGAACAGCAGCGCACGGCCGACAGTAGTGTCGACGATACGAGTGTTGTTCACGCTGTTGCCGTCACGATCGTTCACGGTTTCGTTGATACGAACCTTGACCTTGGCGTGCAGTGCGGCTTCGCCGGCACGGAACACACGGTCAACTTCCTGCAGATCCGCGAACACACGACCTTCGCCCTTGGCGTTGATCGCTTCGCGAGTCATGTAGTACAGACCCAATACAACGTCCTGCGACGGAACGATGATTGGCTCACCGTTGGCTGGCGACAGAATGTTGTTGGTCGACATCATCAACGCACGCGCTTCGAGCTGGGCTTCCAGCGTCAGCGGTACGTGCACGGCCATTTGGTCGCCGTCGAAGTCGGCGTTGTACGCGGCGCAGACCAGAGGGTGCAGCTGGATAGCCTTGCCTTCGATCAGTACCGGCTCAAACGCCTGGATACCCAGACGGTGAAGGGTTGGTGCACGGTTGAGAAGAACCGGGTGTTCGCGAATCACTTCAGCGAGAACGTCCCAAACTTCCGGCAGCTCACGCTCGACCATTTTCTTGGCCGCTTTGATGGTGGTCGCCAGACCACGCATTTCCAGCTTGCCGAAAATGAACGGTTTGAACAGCTCGAGAGCCATCTTCTTCGGCAGACCGCACTGATGCAGACGCAGGGTCGGACCTACGGTAATTACCGAACGACCGGAGTAGTCAACACGCTTACCGAGCAGGTTCTGACGGAAACGACCTTGCTTACCCTTGATCATGTCAGCCAGGGATTTCAGAGGACGCTTGTTGGAACCGGTGATAGCGCGGCCACGACGACCGTTGTCGAGCAGTGCGTCGACAGCTTCCTGCAACATACGCTTTTCGTTGCGCACGATGATGTCCGGAGCGGACAGATCCAGCAGGCGCTTCAAACGGTTGTTACGGTTGATCACTCGACGATACAGATCGTTGAGGTCGGAAGTCGCGAAACGACCGCCATCCAGCGGAACCAGTGGACGCAGATCCGGCGGCAGAACCGGCAGAACGGTCAGTACCATCCACTCTGGCAGGTTGCCGGAACCCTGGAAGGCTTCCATCAACTTCAGACGCTTGGACAGCTTCTTGATCTTGGTTTCGGAGTTGGTTTGCGGAATTTCTTCACGCAGACGGCCAATCTCGTGTTCCAGGTCGATAGCGTGCAGCAGTTCGCGGACAGCTTCGGCACCCATGCGGGCGTCGAAATCGTCACCGAACTCTTCCAGCGCTTCGAAGTACTGCTCGTCGTTCAGCAGCTGACCTTTTTCAAGAGTGGTCATGCCCGGATCGATAACGACATAGCTCTCGAAGTAGAGAACGCGTTCGATATCACGCAGGGTCATGTCCATCAGCAGGCCGATACGGGACGGCAGCGATTTCAGGAACCAGATGTGGGCAACCGGCGAAGCCAGTTCGATGTGCGCCATGCGCTCACGACGAACCTTGGCGAGTGCAACTTCAACGCCGCACTTCTCGCAGATCACACCACGGTGCTTCAAGCGCTTGTACTTACCGCACAGGCACTCGTAATCCTTTACCGGGCCAAAGATCTTGGCGCAGAACAGACCGTCACGCTCAGGCTTGAACGTACGATAGTTGATGGTTTCCGGCTTTTTAACTTCACCGAACGACCACGAGCGGATCATCTCAGGCGAGGCCAATCCGATACGGATGGCGTCGAACTCTTCGACTTGACCCTGGTTTTTCAGCAAATTCAGTAGGTCTTTCAAGGCCTTTCCTCCTGGCGGAGCAGAGAGCGGGCAATCCTGCCCCGCTCTCGATCGCGTCACGTGTTATTCGGTTTCCAGATCGATATCGATGCCGAGGGAACGAATTTCCTTGATCAACACGTTGAAGGACTCGGGCATGCCCGGCTCCATACGGTGATCGCCGTCCACGATGTTTTTGTACATCTTGGTCCGGCCGTTCACATCGTCCGACTTCACTGTGAGCATTTCTTGCAGAGTGTAAGCAGCACCGTATGCTTCCAGTGCCCAGACCTCCATCTCCCCGAAACGCTGACCACCGAACTGCGCCTTACCACCCAGCGGCTGCTGGGTAACCAGGCTGTACGAACCGGTAGAACGCGCGTGCATCTTGTCGTCTACCAAGTGGTTCAGCTTCAGCATGTACATGTAGCCAACGGTAACTGGACGCTCGAACTTGTTGCCGGTACGACCGTCGGTCAGCTGCATCTGGCCGCTTTCTGGCAGGTCCGCCAGTTTCAGCATGGCCTTGATTTCGCTTTCCTTGGCACCGTCGAACACTGGAGTGGCCATTGGAACGCCGCCACGCAGGTTCTTCGCCAGATCGAGGATTTCCTGATCGGAGAAGCTGTCCAGATCTTCGTTACGACCGCCGATCTGGTTGTAGATCTCGTCCAGGAAGGTGCGCAGTTCAGCGACCTTGCGCTGCTCTTCGACCATCCGGTTGATCTTCTCGCCCAGACCTTTGGCCGCGAGACCCAGGTGGGTTTCAAGGATCTGACCAACGTTCATACGCGAAGGTACGCCCAGCGGGTTGAGGACCACGTCGACCGGGGTGCCATTGGCATCGTGCGGCATGTCTTCAACCGGCATGATCACAGAGACCACACCCTTGTTACCGTGACGACCGGCCATCTTGTCGCCCGGCTGGATGCGACGACGGATTGCCAGGTAAACCTTGACGATCTTCAGCACGCCTGGAGCCAGGTCATCGCCCTGCTGCAGTTTGCGCTTCTTGTCTTCGAACTTGTCGTCCAGCAGACGGCGACGATCAACGATGTAGGCCTGAGCCTTCTCGAGCTGCTCGTTCAGAGCATCTTCAGCCATGCGCAGTTTGAACCACTGACCATGCTCAAGACCGTCGAGTACTTCGTCGGTGATGTCCTGACCTTTCTTCAGACCTGCGCCGCCTTCAGCCTTGTGGCCTACCAGAGCGGAACGCAGACGTTCGAAGGTCGCGCCTTCAACGATGCGGAACTCTTCGTTCAGATCCTTGCGGATCTCGTCCAGCTGGGACTTCTCGATCGACAGTGCACGAGCATCACGCTCAACGCCGTCGCGAGTGAAGACCTGCACGTCGATGACCGTACCTTTGGTACCGGTAGGTACGCGCAGGGAAGTGTCTTTAACGTCGCTGGCTTTTTCACCGAAGATCGCACGCAGCAGTTTTTCTTCCGGGGTCAGTTGGGTCTCGCCTTTCGGAGTGACCTTGCCTACCAGGATGTCGCCTGCGCCAACTTCGGCACCTACATAAACGATACCGGCTTCGTCCAGCTTGTTCAGTGCAGCTTCACCCACGTTCGGGATGTCCGCAGTGATTTCCTCTGGGCCAAGCTTGGTGTCACGAGCCACACAGGTCAGTTCCTGGATGTGGATCGTGGTAAAGCGGTCTTCCTGAACCACACGCTCGGACAGGCAGATGGAGTCTTCGAAGTTGAAGCCGTTCCACGCCATGAACGCGATGCGCATGTTCTGACCCAGAGCCAGCTCACCCATGTCGGTGGACGGGCCGTCAGCCATGATGTCACTACGCTGAACGCGATCACCTTTGCTCACCAGCGGACGCTGGTTGATGCAGGTGTTCTGGTTCGAGCGGGTGTACTTGGTCAGGTTGTAGATGTCGACACCAGCTTCACCGGTTTCAACTTCGTCATCGGCAACACGAACCACGATACGGCTGGCATCAACGGAGTCGATCACGCCGCCACGACGAGCCACGACGCAAACGCCGGAGTCGCGAGCCACGTTACGCTCCATGCCGGTACCTACCAGCGGCTTGTCGGCACGCAGGGTTGGTACAGCCTGACGCTGCATGTTCGAACCCATCAACGCACGGTTGGCGTCGTCGTGCTCGAGGAACGGAATCAACGACGCTGCAACCGAAACTACCTGCTTCGGCGAAACGTCCATCAAGGTGACTTCTTCAGGCGCCTTGACGGTGAATTCGTTCAGGTGACGTACGGCTACCAGTTCGTCGACCAGGACTTTCTGCTCGTTCATGGTCGCCGAAGCCTGCGCGATCACGTGATCGGCTTCTTCGATAGCGGACAGGAACACGATATCGTCGGTGACCACACCCTCTTTCACCACACGGTACGGGCTCTCAAGGAAGCCGTACTGGTTGGTACGCGCATAAGCGGCGAGGGAGTTGATCAGACCGATGTTCGGACCTTCCGGCGTTTCAATCGGGCAGACACGACCGTAGTGAGTCGGGTGTACGTCACGGACTTCGAAGCCTGCGCGCTCACGAGTCAGACCGCCAGGGCCGAGTGCGGAGACACGACGCTTGTGGGTGATCTCGGACAGCGGGTTGTTCTGGTCCATGAACTGCGACAGCTGGCTGGAACCGAAGAACTCTTTCACCGCCGCAGCCACTGGCTTGGCGTTGATCAGGTCTTGCGGCATCAGACCTTCGCTTTCTGCCATCGACAGACGCTCTTTGACCGCACGCTCAACACGTACCAGGCCAACGCGGAACTGGTTCTCGGCCATTTCGCCTACGCAGCGAACACGACGGTTACCCAGGTGGTCGATGTCATCGACGATGCCTTTACCGTTACGGATGTCGACCAGAGTCTTCAGTACCGCGACGATGTCTTCCTTGCACAGCACGCCCGAACCTTCGATCTCGGTACGACCGATACGACGGTTGAACTTCATCCGACCGACCGCAGACAGGTCATAGCGCTCAGGGCTGAAGAACAGGTTGTTGAACAGGGTCTCGGCAGCATCCTTGGTTGGCGGCTCGCCCGGACGCATCATGCGATAGATTTCGACCAGCGCTTCCAATTGGTTGCTGGTGGAGTCGATCTTCAGTGTGTCGGAGATGAACGGACCGCAGTCGATATCGTTGGTGTACAGAGTTTCAATACGAACGACACCGGCCTTGGCGACCTTCGCCAGAACTTCAGTGCTCAGTTCGGTGTTGCACTCTGCCAGGATCTCACCGGTAGCCGGGTGCACGATGGCCTTGGCGGTGGTACGACCCAGAACGTAATCCAGAGGCACGTCCAGCTCTTTGATCCCGGCTTTTTCCAGCTGGTTGATGTGGCGGGCAGTAATACGACGACCCTGCTCGACAATCACCTTGCCTTTGTCGTCCTGGATGTCGAGAACAGCAACTTCACCACGCAGGCGCTGAGGCACCAGCTCCAGGCTCAGGCCTTCGCCTTTCACGTGGAATACGTTGGTGGTGTAGAACGCGTCCAGCACTTCCTCGGTGGTATAACCGAGCGCGCGCAGCAGTACCGAGGCCGGCAGCTTGCGACGACGGTCGATACGCACGAATACGCAGTCTTTCGGGTCGAATTCGAAGTCCAGCCACGAACCGCGGTAAGGAATGATGCGCGCGGAGTACAGCAGTTTGCCGGAGCTGTGCGTCTTGCCACGGTCGTGGTCGAAGAACACGCCCGGGGAGCGGTGCAACTGGGAAACGATCACACGCTCGGTACCGTTGATTACGAAGGTACCGTTCTCAGTCATCAATGGGATTTCACCCATGTAGACTTCTTGCTCTTTGATGTCCTTGATCGCTTTGTTCGACGATTCTTTGTCGAAAATGATCAGGCGCACTTTTACCCGCAAAGGTACGGCGAAAGTTACACCGCGCAATACGCATTCTTTGACATCAAATGCCGGTTCGCCCAGGCGATAACCGACGTACTCCAGCGCAGCATTGCCGGAGTAGCTGATGATCGGGAAAACGGATTTGAAGGCCGCATGCAGGCCCACGTCGCGGAACTGATCTTTAGTCGCTCCCGCTTGCAAGAATTCACGATACGAATCCAGCTGGATGGCCAGGAGGTAAGGCACATCCATGACGTCCGGCAACTTGCTAAAGTCCTTGCGGATACGTTTTTTCTCAGTATATGAGTAAGCCATCAGCGTTCCCCAGCTTGGTCACCTGCTTGTTTGGCCCCTCCCGACGGGAGCAGCCAGAAAATCGTGCAAACCCCATGGTTTGCGCCACCGCATCGGGTGGTTACAGCGCCTTTATCAGCACCGACCCAGTCGGCTGCCAATAACGGAAAAAGGCCGGTGGCAAGAGCCACCAGCCATCAGCCTGTCGCTTGACGCTCGGGCTGGAGGAGCAAAGTCGATGCTTACTTCAGCTCGACTTTAGCGCCTGCTTCTTCCAGCTTCTTCTTGGCGTCTTCAGCAGCTTCTTTCGAAACGCCTTCAGCTACAACCTGAGGAGCGCCGTCGACTTTCTCTTTGGCTTCTTTCAGGCCCAGACCGGTCAGCTCACGAACTGCCTTGATCACGTTTACTTTCTTCTCGCCGGCTTCAACCAGAACAACGTTGAACTCGGTTTGCTCTTCAACAACAGCGGCAGCAGCAGCTGGACCAGCAGCAGCAACAGCAGCGGTCACGCCGAAGGTTTCTTCCATTGCTTTGATCAGCTCAACAACTTCCAGAACGGTTTTCTGGCCGATTGCTTCGATGATTTGTTCGTTAGTCAGAGACATGACTCAATTCCTGATTTGGTGGACAGCCTGTACGGCCGTCGAAATAAACAAAAATACGCGAGAGTGGAAACGCTCAGCCTCAGGCTGCAGCTGCTTCTTTCTGATCGCGAATTGCCGCCAGAGTACGAGCCAGCTTGCTGGTAGCGCCTTGAATCACGCTCATCAGTTTCGCAATAGCTTCGTCGCGAGTTGGCAGGCTTGCCAGCACGTCGATCTCATTCGCTGCGAGGAACTTGCCCTCGAACGAAGCTGCCTTGATCTCGAACTTGTCCTGACCCTTGGCAAATTCCTTGAACAGACGAGCAGCAGCGCCCGGGTGTTCGTTGGAGAATGCAATCAGGGTCGGGCCGGTGAACACGTCATTGAGGACACTGTATTGAGTGTCAGCAACAGCGCGCTTGAGCAGGGTGTTACGTACAACACGTACGTAAACGCCAGCTTCACGAGCCTCTTTACGGAGTCCGGTCATTGCGCCTACTGTTACGCCACGGGCATCAACCACGACAGCGGACAGAGCGACTTTGGCAGCCTCGTTGACTTCAGCGACGATGGCCTTCTTGTCTTCGAGATTAATTGCCACGGGTTTAACTCCTGCTTGTTACCGTTTCATTCGATCGAAACCGAATGTCGTTTTGGTGTCTGATTCGGTAAGGAACCGGGAGCACCATCTGCGTAGGCTTGAGGTTTAAGACTTGCGTCGCCTACGGTCTTGGATAGCCCCCGCCAGGCAGGGACCCCAATCTTTCAATTGACGCAGTCAACTGCGCCAATTCTTGTCTTACGCGTCCAGCGAGCTCTGGTCGATGACCAGACCTGGGCCCATAGTGGTGCTCAGGGTAACGCGCTTGACGTAGATACCTTTCGAGGAAGCTGGCTTGATACGCTTCAGATCAGCGATCAGGGCTTCAACGTTTTCCTTCAGCTTGACGGCATCGAAGCCGATCTTGCCAACGGAAGTGTGGATGATGCCGTTTTTGTCGGTGCGATAACGAACCTGACCAGCCTTGGCATTTTTAACCGCGGTAGCGACGTCTGGGGTAACAGTGCCGACTTTCGGGTTAGGCATCAGACCACGTGGACCGAGGATCTGACCCAGCTGACCTACAACGCGCATGGCATCCGGGGATGCGATCACTACGTCATAGTTCAGGTCGCCACCTTTCATTTCGGCGGCCAGTTCGTCCATACCTACACGGTCAGCGCCGGCAGCCAGAGCGGCCTCAGCAGCTGGACCCTGGGTGAACACAGCAACGCGAACAGTCTTGCCAGTACCGTGTGGCAGCACAGTAGCGCTACGAACGACCTGGTCGGATTTACGCGGGTCTACGCCCAGGTTTACAGCTACGTCGAACGACTCGACGAATTTGGCAGCTGGCAGCGAAGCCAGCAGAGTTGCGGCCTCTTCGAAGTTGTAGGACTTGCCCGCTTCGATTTTTTCAGCGATAGCCTTTTGGCGCTTGGTCAGCTTAGCCATTACACACCCTCCACGTTAAGGCCCATGCTACGAGCAGAACCGGCGATAGTGCGCACGGCTGCATCCATATCAGCTGCAGTCAGATCCGCGTTTTTGGTTTTCGCGATTTCTTCCAGCTGAGCACGGGTAACAGTGCCAACCTTAACGGTGTTCGGACGAGCGGAACCGCTGGTCAGACCGGCCGCTTTCTTCAGCAGAACCGAAGCAGGGGTGGATTTGGTTTCGAAAGTGAAGCTACGGTCGCTGTAGACAGTGATGATCACTGGAGTCGGCAGACCAGCTTCCAGACCCTGGGTACGGGCGTTGAAAGCTTTGCAGAATTCCATGATGTTCACGCCGTGCTGACCCAAAGCAGGACCAACAGGTGGGCTTGGGTTAGCCTGAGCGGCCTTCACTTGCAGCTTGATGTAAGCGGTAATCTTCTTGGCCATGAGGCACTCCAATTACGGGTTCGAACGCCCCGAAAGGCTCCCCGGTTACTTGCGCGTTTATCCCAGTGACGACAAAACCCCACAGCCTAGGGCTGCGGGGTTGGGATGCTTGTTCAGCTAGACCTTTTCGACCTGACTGAACTCCAACTCTACCGGAGTAGAGCGTCCGAAAATGAGCACCGCCACTTGGATCCGGCTCTTTTCGTAGTTAACTTCTTCAACAACACCGTTAAAGTCAGCGAACGGGCCGTCATTGACTCGAACGGTTTCGCCTGGCTCGAACAACGTCTTCGGCTTCGGCTTGTCGCTACCGTCAGCAACGCGACGCAGGATCGCCTCTGCTTCTTTATCAGTGATTGGCGCAGGCTTGTCAGCAGTACCGCCGATAAAACCCATCACCCGAGGAGTATCCTTGACCAAGTGCCAAGTACCCTCGTTCATATCCATCTGTACCAGCACATAACCAGGGAAGAACTTGCGTTCGCTTTTGCGCTTCTGGCCATTACGCATCTCAACCACTTCTTCAGTGGGAACCAGAATTTCGCCGAAGCCATCTTCCATGCCAGCCAGCTTTACGCGCTCGATCAACGAACGCATGACATGCTTCTCGTAACCCGAGTAAGCATGCACAACGTACCAACGCTTAGCCACGGGACACCCTTAGCCGACAATCAAGGAAACAAGCCAGCCGAGCAGGGAATCGAGCCCCCACAACAGCAACGCCATAACCAGAACAACAGCCACAACAATAAGCGTGGTCTGCGTGGTTTCTTGGCGAGTTGGCCATACGACTTTACGAATCTCGGTACGAGCTTCCTTAACCAGCACAAAGAAAGACTTGCCCTTGGCAGTCTGCAGGCCTACAAAGGCAGCTACAGCAGCAATGACAAGCAATGCGAGTACACGGTACAGGATCGGCGAAGCAGAGTAATACTGATTGCCTACAACGCCAACCACCACCAAAGCGACCACTACAAGCCACTTGAGCAGATCGAAGCGAGAGCCTTGAGCTTCAGCCTTAGGAGTCATCTATGAAGATCCTGTGAAAAGAAAGCCAGACACACCGAGTGAATCTGGCAGGTCAGGAGGGAATCGAACCCCCAACCTACGGTTTTGGAGACCGTCGCTCTGCCAATTGAGCTACTGACCTAAAACAAAATCAGGCCGACCATTATGCCGGCCCGAAAAATACATTACAACTACTTACTCGATGATTTTGGCTACGACGCCAGCGCCGACGGTACGACCGCCTTCACGGATAGCGAAACGCAGACCGTCTTCCATTGCGATGGTTTTGATCAGGGTAACAGTCATCTGAATGTTGTCACCTGGCATTACCATTTCAACGCCTTCTGGCAGCTCGCAGTTACCGGTCACGTCAGTAGTGCGGAAGTAGAACTGTGGACGGTAGCCTTTGAAGAACGGAGTGTGACGACCGCCTTCTTCCTTGCTCAGAACGTAAACTTCTGCGGTGAACTTGGTGTGCGGCTTAACCGAACCCGGCTTAACCAGAACCTGACCACGCTCAACGTCGTCACGCTTGGTACCACGCAGCAGAACGCCGCAGTTCTCGCCAGCACGACCTTCGTCCAGCAGCTTGCGGAACATCTCAACACCGGTGCAGGTGGTGGTGGTGGTGTCACGCAGACCAACGATTTCCAGGGCATCTTGAACGCGAACGATACCGCGCTCGATACGACCGGTAACAACAGTACCGCGACCCGAGATCGAGAACACGTCTTCGATTGGCATCAGGAAAGGCTTGTCGATAGCACGCTCTGGCTCTGGGATGTAGCTGTCCAGAGTTTCCACCAGCTTCTTAACAGCAGTGGTGCCCATTTCGTTGTCGTCTTTGCCTTCCAGCGCCATACGAGCAGAACCGATGATGATCGGAGTGTCGTCGCCTGGGAAGTCGTAGGTGGACAGCAGGTCGCGAACTTCCATCTCAACCAGTTCCAGCAGCTCAGCGTCGTCTACCAGGTCTGCCTTGTTCAGGAAAACCACGATGTACGGAACGCCTACCTGACGGGACAGCAGGATGTGCTCACGGGTTTGTGGCATCGGACCATCAGCGGCCGAGCAAACCAGGATCGCGCCGTCCATCTGGGCAGCACCAGTGATCATGTTCTTCACGTAGTCAGCGTGACCTGGGCAGTCAACGTGAGCGTAGTGACGAATGTTCGAGTTGTACTCAACGTGCGCGGTGTTGATGGTGATACCGCGAGCTTTTTCTTCTGGAGCGCTGTCGATCTTGTCGAATTCAACTACGGCCGAACCGAAAACTTCGGAGCAGACGCGAGTCAGAGCAGCGGTCAGAGTGGTTTTACCGTGGTCAACGTGACCGATAGTTCCGACGTTGACGTGCGGTAGGGAACGATCAAATTTTTCCTTAGCCATCGATATCACCCCTAACAGAAGAAATAAGCAAACAACCCTAGCCATTAAAACAAAGGCAGATATTTTCATATCTGCCTTGTTATATGGAGCTCTTGAGCGGATTTGAACCGCTGACCTCACCCTTACCAAGGGTGTGCTCTACCAACTGAGCTACAAGAGCGTAACGCCTTGCACAACCTGCAAACTTGGAGCGGGTAGCGGGAATCGAACCCGCATCATCAGCTTGGAAGGCTGAGGTTCTACCACTAAACTATACCCGCGGAGCCTGCAGCTCACGCTAAAATCTGGTGGAGGGAGAAGGATTCGAACCTTCGAAGTCGTAGACGTCAGATTTACAGTCTGATCCCTTTGGCCGCTCGGGAACCCCTCCTAATCAGGCCGGCATTCTATACTATGCCAAACCCCTGTCAAGCATTTTCTCATTTAAAAACCTGAGGTTAGCTGCATTGACACCACTCTACCGCGTTAACCTATTTGGTCTTCGCTGTGGAGCGGGCGCCATTCTATGCAAACTATTCCGCAGGTGCAACCCCCTCGCACAGCATTATTTTGTGTTTTAACTCATTGAATTCCTTGGAAAGGTTTTGCAATTGGACATCCCCCAACAAACGCTGGGTTTCGGACGAAACTCGGAACCAGTACAGCCCCCCGGAAAGCTCTCTGGATACCGGCAACGCCTTCGCCCCAAGTTCTGTCAAACGCTGCTCCAACGCCTGAGCGGAGTCAGGGCGCGCCAAACCACCTATATATAGACACTGCCCGTCGACCTTCCCGCCAGATCGTCTTTCACGCGAAGCATCGCTTGTCTCACTCAACAAACGAATATCCTGCTGCGAACCCCGATAGAGACTGAGAGGTGTCACATCCTTTGCGCGCAGAGGTGCTTCTTGCTGATGCCAGACGTAATAAAAAATATTGAGTACCAGAAGCAGGAGGAACAACCAACGCATACAAACCTCAGGATAAAGGACACGCCATAGCCAAACCCACGAACACCAGATCGGAGACGACCCGAGCCCCTGGCGCAACATCAGAAACCAGCTCTGCGTCCCCACCAGTGATGAAAACAGTGAAGGAGTCCCCCCAATAGGACCGCGCCATTTCCAGTTGAGTCAAAACGAACCCTCTCAACATCAGCAAACAACCGCGCTCCACTGCTTCAACCGTGTTTCGCCCTGGAGCCTGACTGGCCAATGCCTGCTCCGCAGCTTGATCCCCATAGCGAATCTTGCGCGTATGCGTACGTAACTGGTTTCGCATCAGCGGCATGCCGGGACAAATGAAGCCCCCCAGATGCTCACCATCCGGCGAAATGAAATCTGCCGTCACTGCAGTTCCGAAATCCAAGACCACACAAGCGCCATTGGCCAAATGAAAACCACCCAGCATAGCCAGCCAGCGATCGAGTCCAAGACGCTCGTAGTCTTCATAACCATTCTTGACACCAGACATCTCACGGGCGGGCGCCGCACAAACAACGGAAATACCGAACTCCCGCTTGAGTAGCGCAATAAGATCACTGGTCTCCTCGTCCGTTCTTACGCTGACAAGGCGGCACTTACTCAACGAGAGCTTCACTGGCGAGCGAAGCGCGTCGACCAACGCCTTATCAGTGTCAACCACACCCTCAGCGATCAAAGCACCGACTTCAGCGTGCAACACCCGCCATTTGATAAAGCTGTTACCGCAATCGAGCTCAAGAATCATCACGCAACCTCAAGCTGAGCTCTCCGCCACTAAAGACTTTTTCCACTCCATCAACCTTCAGCCGCAACGCACCCTGATTATCGATACCCAGGACCACACCATCCACCTGAGTGACACCCGCCGTTAGCGAAACTGGCTGTGCTTGCCAGAGATGATTCGCTTCCCACTCTGCCTGAAGCGAAGTAAAACCATCTGACTGATGGCGCTGCAAATAGAGCTGCAACTGCTTGCTCAACTCCACCACCAGATTATTACGATCGCAATTTCGACCCGATTCCAAGCGAACCGAAGTCCACTGCTGATCGACCTCATCAGTGGCCTGCATATTCACGTTGATACCAACCCCCAGTACCACGTGACACACATCTGCCGGATCCCCTACGAGCTCGAGCAGAATCCCGGCGATCTTTTTTCGACCGACGAGAACGTCATTAGGCCATTTCAACCCGGCACCAGAGACCCCAACCGAGCGCAGGGTTTGCATGACAGCGAGCCCCACGACCAGGCTCAAGCCCTCGAGCTGACGCATTCCGCCATCAATGCGCAATACGAGACTGTAATAAAGGTTTTCGGCAAATGGGCTGACCCACTTTCGCCCCCTGCGCCCACGCCCGGCAATCTGTCGCTCAGCTAAAACTAGAAAAGGCGCCACTTGGCCACGATCGACCGCGCGTAATGATTCGGCGTTAGTAGAGTCGATTGAGTCAAAGAGGCTGATAGGCCAGCCGGCAAGATTCGCCTCAATTCTGTGCAAATCAAGCAAGGTGAGAGGCGCAGCCAATTGGTAACCCCGACCTCGAACTTTATGTATGGTCAATCCGAGCTCGGCCTCCAAGTGCTGTAGCTGCTTCCAGACTGCACTTCGACTAATACCCAGGGCAACTCCCAGAGCCTGACCAGAATGGAATCGACCATCCTTCAGAAGGTTCAACAACGTCAACATGCAGGTCTCGCCTCACAATGAGGCCCGAATAATAGCCATGCACCGAGCCGTTGCATAGAAATCAAACGGCCGTTTTTTTGCGGGCAAAACAAAACCCCAACTGCTTTCGCAATTGGGGTTTCGGAATTTAATCTTGACGATGACCTACTCTCACATGGGGAAACCCCACACTACCATCGGCGATGCATCGTTTCACTTCTGAGTTCGGGATGGGATCAGGTGGTTCCAACGCTCTATGGTCGTCAAGAAATTCGGGTACTGACTCGTGACCGGACGGCCTCGCTTCAGCAAATTGGGTATGGGATAGTTTTCGGTGCTTTGTGATCGTCGAACTTTCGGTTCGTTTCGTCTTCACACACCGCAATCTGGTTGCTCTGGTTTAGAGAGCCGACGCAAATTGCTTGGGTGTTATATGGTCAAGCCTCACGGGCAATTAGTATTGGTTAGCTCAACGCCTCACAGCGCTTACACACCCAACCTATCAACGTCGTAGTCTTCGACGGCCCTTCAGGGAACTCAAGGTTCCAGTGAGATCTCATCTTGAGGCAAGTTTCCCGCTTAGATGCTTTCAGCGGTTATCTTTTCCGAACATAGCTACCCGGCAATGCCACTGGCGTGACAACCGGAACACCAGAGGTTCGTCCACTCCGGTCCTCTCGTACTAGGAGCAGCCCCTCTCAAATCTCAAACGTCCACGGCAGATAGGGACCGAACTGTCTCACGACGTTCTAAACCCAGCTCGCGTACCACTTTAAATGGCGAACAGCCATACCCTTGGGACCGGCTTCAGCCCCAGGATGTGATGAGCCGACATCGAGGTGCCAAACACCGCCGTCGATATGAACTCTTGGGCGGTATCAGCCTGTTATCCCCGGAGTACCTTTTATCCGTTGAGCGATGGCCCTTCCATACAGAACCACCGGATCACTAAGACCTACTTTCGTACCTGCTCGACGTGTCTGTCTCGCAGTCAAGCGCGCTTTTGCCTTTATACTCTACGACCGATTTCCGACCGGTCTGAGCGCACCTTCGTACTCCTCCGTTACTCTTTAGGAGGAGACCGCCCCAGTCAAACTACCCACCATACACTGTCCTCGATCCGGATAACGGACCTGAGTTAGAACCTCAAAGTTGCCAGGGTGGTATTTCAAGGATGGCTCCACGCGAACTGGCGTCCACGCTTCAAAGCCTCCCACCTATCCTACACAAGCAAATTCAAAGTCCAGTGCAAAGCTATAGTAAAGGTTCACGGGGTCTTTCCGTCTAGCCGCGGATACACTGCATCTTCACAGCGATTTCAATTTCACTGAGTCTCGGGTGGAGACAGCGCCGCCATCGTTACGCCATTCGTGCAGGTCGGAACTTACCCGACAAGGAATTTCGCTACCTTAGGACCGTTATAGTTACGGCCGCCGTTTACCGGGGCTTCGATCAAGAGCTTCGCGTTAGCTAACCCCATCAATTAACCTTCCGGCACCGGGCAGGCGTCACACCCTATACGTCCACTTTCGTGTTTGCAGAGTGCTGTGTTTTAATAAACAGTCGCAGCGGCCTGGTATCTTCGACCGGCATGAGCTTACGGAGCAAGTCCTTCACCCTCACCGGCGCACCTTCTCCCGAAGTTACGGTGCCATTTTGCCTAGTTCCTTCACCCGAGTTCTCTCAAGCGCCTTGGTATTCTCTACCCAACCACCTGTGTCGGTTTGGGGTACGGTTCCTGGTTATCTGAAGCTTAGAAGCTTTTCTTGGAAGCATGGCATCAACCACTTCGTGTTCTAAAAGAACACTCGTCATCAGCTCTCGGCCTTAAGATCCCGGATTTACCTAAGATCTCAGCCTACCACCTTAAACTTGGACAACCAACGCCAAGCTGGCCTAGCCTTCTCCGTCCCTCCATCGCAATAACCAGAAGTACAGGAATATTAACCTGTTTTCCATCGACTACGCTTTTCAGCCTCGCCTTAGGGACCGACTAACCCTGCGTCGATTAACGTTGCGCAGGAAACCTTGGTCTTTCGGCGTGGGTGTTTTTCACACCCATTGTCGTTACTCATGTCAGCATTCGCACTTCTGATACCTCCAGCAAGCTTCTCAACTCACCTTCACAGGCTTACAGAACGCTCCTCTACCGCATCACTTACGTGATACCCGTAGCTTCGGTGTATGGTTTGAGCCCCGTTACATCTTCCGCGCAGGCCGACTCGACTAGTGAGCTATTACGCTTTCTTTAAAGGGTGGCTGCTTCTAAGCCAACCTCCTAGCTGTCTAAGCCTTCCCACATCGTTTCCCACTTAACCATAACTTTGGGACCTTAGCTGACGGTCTGGGTTGTTTCCCTTTTCACGACGGACGTTAGCACCCGCCGTGTGTCTCCCATGCTCGGCACTTGTAGGTATTCGGAGTTTGCATCGGTTTGGTAAGTCGGGATGACCCCCTAGCCGAAACAGTGCTCTACCCCCTACAGTGATACATGAGGCGCTACCTAAATAGCTTTCGAGGAGAACCAGCTATCTCCGAGCTTGATTAGCCTTTCACTCCGATCCACAGGTCATCCGCTAACTTTTCAACGGTAGTCGGTTCGGTCCTCCAGTCAGTGTTACCTAACCTTCAACCTGCCCATGGATAGATCGCCCGGTTTCGGGTCTATTCCCAGCGACTAGACGCCCTATTAAGACTCGCTTTCGCTACGCCTCCCCTATTCGGTTAAGCTCGCCACTGAAAATAAGTCGCTGACCCATTATACAAAAGGTACGCAGTCACAGAACAAAGTCTGCTCCCACTGCTTGTACGCATACGGTTTCAGGATCTATTTCACTCCCCTCTCCGGGGTTCTTTTCGCCTTTCCCTCACGGTACTAGTTCACTATCGGTCAGTCAGTAGTATTTAGCCTTGGAGGATGGTCCCCCCATATTCAGACAAAGTTTCTCGTGCTCCGTCCTACTCGATTTCATGACCAAGAGATTTTCGCGTACAGGGCTATCACCCACTATGGCCGCACTTTCCAGAGCGTTCCGCTAATCTCAAAGCCACTTAAGGGCTAGTCCCCGTTCGCTCGCCACTACTAAGGGAATCTCGGTTGATTTCTTTTCCTCAGGGTACTTAGATGTTTCAGTTCCCCTGGTTCGCCTCTTGCACCTATGTATTCAGTACAAGATAACCATCTTGTGATGGCTGGGTTCCCCCATTCAGACATCTCCGGATCAAAGTCTGTTTGCCGACTCCCCGAAGCTTTTCGCAGGCTACCACGTCTTTCATCGCCTCTGACTGCCAAGGCATCCACCGTATGCGCTTCTTCACTTGACCATATAACCCCAAGCAATCTGGTTATACTGTGAAGACGACATTCGCCGAAAATTCGAATTTCTCAATTAAGAGAACTCACAAATTTTACCTTAGCCTGATCCGTTACCAGTGAAAGTAACGTTCAGTCTATCTTTCTATCACATACCCAAATTTTTAAAGAACGATCCAGTCAAAGACTAGAAATCAACATTCATCATCACACTGATGGAATGCTCATTTCTAAGCTTTCAAACTTCAGAAGCAGTAGTGGTGGAGCCAAGCGGGATCGAACCGCTGACCTCCTGCGTGCAAGGCAGGCGCTCTCCCAGCTGAGCTATGGCCCCGTATTTCTACAGGCGTTTCCCACACAAAATTGGTGGGTCTGGGCAGATTCGAACTGCCGACCTCACCCTTATCAGGGGTGCGCTCTAACCAACTGAGCTACAGACCCAATTTCGGGCTGCTTCTATCGTCTTCTTCAATGAATCAAGCAATTCGTGTGGGAACTTATGGAGCAGCTGATGTCGTCGATTAAGGAGGTGATCCAGCCGCAGGTTCCCCTACGGCTACCTTGTTACGACTTCACCCCAGTCATGAATCACACCGTGGTAACCGTCCTCCCGAAGGTTAGACTAGCTACTTCTGGTGCAACCCACTCCCATGGTGTGACGGGCGGTGTGTACAAGGCCCGGGAACGTATTCACCGCGACATTCTGATTCGCGATTACTAGCGATTCCGACTTCACGCAGTCGAGTTGCAGACTGCGATCCGGACTACGATCGGTTTTATGGGATTAGCTCCACCTCGCGGCTTGGCAACCCTTTGTACCGACCATTGTAGCACGTGTGTAGCCCAGGCCGTAAGGGCCATGATGACTTGACGTCATCCCCACCTTCCTCCGGTTTGTCACCGGCAGTCTCCTTAGAGTGCCCACCATTACGTGCTGGTAACTAAGGACAAGGGTTGCGCTCGTTACGGGACTTAACCCAACATCTCACGACACGAGCTGACGACAGCCATGCAGCACCTGTCTCAATGTTCCCGAAGGCACCAATCCATCTCTGGAAAGTTCATTGGATGTCAAGGCCTGGTAAGGTTCTTCGCGTTGCTTCGAATTAAACCACATGCTCCACCGCTTGTGCGGGCCCCCGTCAATTCATTTGAGTTTTAACCTTGCGGCCGTACTCCCCAGGCGGTCAACTTAATGCGTTAGCTGCGCCACTAAGAGCTCAAGGCTCCCAACGGCTAGTTGACATCGTTTACGGCGTGGACTACCAGGGTATCTAATCCTGTTTGCTCCCCACGCTTTCGCACCTCAGTGTCAGTATCAGTCCAGGTGGTCGCCTTCGCCACTGGTGTTCCTTCCTATATCTACGCATTTCACCGCTACACAGGAAATTCCACCACCCTCTACCATACTCTAGCTCGCCAGTTTTGGATGCAGTTCCCAGGTTGAGCCCGGGGATTTCACATCCAACTTAACGAACCACCTACGCGCGCTTTACGCCCAGTAATTCCGATTAACGCTTGCACCCTCTGTATTACCGCGGCTGCTGGCACAGAGTTAGCCGGTGCTTATTCTGTCGGTAACGTCAAAATTGCAGAGTATTAATCTACAACCCTTCCTCCCAACTTAAAGTGCTTTACAATCCGAAGACCTTCTTCACACACGCGGCATGGCTGGATCAGGCTTTCGCCCATTGTCCAATATTCCCCACTGCTGCCTCCCGTAGGAGTCTGGACCGTGTCTCAGTTCCAGTGTGACTGATCATCCTCTCAGACCAGTTACGGATCGTCGCCTTGGTGAGCCATTACCTCACCAACTAGCTAATCCGACCTAGGCTCATCTGATAGCGCAAGGCCCGAAGGTCCCCTGCTTTCTCCCGTAGGACGTATGCGGTATTAGCGTTCCTTTCGAAACGTTGTCCCCCACTACCAGGCAGATTCCTAGGCATTACTCACCCGTCCGCCGCTGAATCCAGGAGCAAGCTCCCTTCATCCGCTCGACTTGCATGTGTTAGGCCTGCCGCCAGCGTTCAATCTGAGCCATGATCAAACTCTTCAGTTCAAACATCTTTGGGTTTTTAAGAAACCCTAAACTTGGCTCAGCAATCGTTGGTTACATCTTTGATTTCTCGCGGAGTAACTTGTGATGCTGATAATCTTGTTGACTATCAGTCTGACTCCACAAGCACCCACACGAATTGCTTGATTCAGTTGTTAAAGAGCGGTTGGTTAAGAGCTTTCGTCTCAACCGAGGCGCGCATTCTACAGCAGCCTCATTTGCTGTCAAGTGATTATTTTCAGAAGTTTTCGAAGATTTCCTCAACAACTTCAACCACTTGCGCTTCCGATCTCTCGTCAGCGGGAGGCGAATTCTACAGCGTTACACGCTGCTGTCAACACCTCTTTTTCTCCGCTTTCGACCGAGAAGATCGAACCGTTGAAAGCGCCAGAAAAACCGGCATTTCCAACTCCTTCCAGGCTTCGATGATCTGAAGCAAACCGCTATCGATAACCGTGTAACTCATTGAATCTCAAGGAGTTTTCCGTTTCGACTGCGCCGGAAGTGGGGCGAATTATAGACCTCCAGAATCTGCCGTCAACCCCTATTTTCAACTTTACTCGGATTTCAGCGTAATCCGTGCAAATGCCTTCTTCCCAGCCTGGCAGACGTGAGTCGCGCCCAGTACATATATAAAGGAGCGATCAACAACCTCACCATCTATACGCACACCACCGGAAGCCAACAGATCACGAGCAGCCGCCGAGTTTTTCACCAGGCCTGCCTTATTAAGGACAGCAGCAATCGGCATATCTTCGGCAGCAGTCAGCTCGACCTCTGGCAAATCATCCGGCAGCTCGCCATCCTTCATCCGGTTACCCGCACCACGGTGAGCATTGGCAGCAGCTTCTTCCCCATGGAAACGGGCAACAATTTCTTCAGCCAGCTTGATCTTGATGTCGCGAGGATTGGCACCCGCCTCCACGTCAGCACGGAAGGCATTGATCTCATCCATCGAACGGAAGCTGAGCAACTCGAAATAGCGCCACATCAACGCATCCGGAATCGAAACCAGCTTGCTGTACATGACACCCGGCGCTTCCTGGATACCGACGTAGTTGCCCAACGATTTGGACATCTTCTTCACACCATCAAGACCTTCGAGCAACGGCATCGTCAGAATGCACTGCGCCTCCTGACCGTAACCACGCTGCAACTCGCGCCCCATCAGCAGATTGAACTTCTGATCGGTGCCACCCAGTTCCACATCAGCGCGCAAGGCAACCGAGTCATACCCCTGAACCAGCGGATAGAGGAACTCGTGAATGGCGATTGGCTGATTAGTGGTGTAGCGCTTGTCGAAGTCGTCACGCTCGAGCATGCGAGCAACGGTGTATTGAGAAGTCAGGCGAATGAAATCCGCAGGCCCCATCTGATCCATCCAGGTGGAGTTGAACGCCACCTCGGTTTTCGCCGGATCAAGAATCTTGAATACCTGAGTTTTGTAGGTTTCAGCGTTTTCCAGCACCTGCTCACGAGTCAGCGGAGGACGAGTTGCACTTTTGCCGCTCGGATCACCGATCATTCCAGTGAAATCACCAATAAGGAAGATCACCTGATGCCCCAATTCCTGGAACTGGCGCAGCTTGTTAATAAGCACAGTGTGTCCAAGGTGCAGATCCGGCGCCGTTGGATCGAAGCCAGCCTTGATTCGCAGCGGCTGGCCACGCTTGAGCTTTTCGATCAGCTCGGACTCGACCAACAGTTCTTCCGCACCACGTTTAATCAGCGCTAGCTGCTCTTCAACCGACTTCATAACAGACCCGCAAGGCTCAGATTCAAAGGGAACCAACCATACAAGATCGCGCACCAATTACAAGTTTTGCCCGGCACACGGACACTAATCCATAGACGAGACGCCTGCGGACTTGCCTCAGAGATGATTTGGTTATATTTTATACAGTTATTTCATCTTCATCATGTCATTCATCTTTTCCAATTCATCTTTTCAAAGCCAAAATTACTTATGACCACTGAACCGTCTAAAGCGCCACCGCTTTACCCGAAGACCCACCTGCTCGCCGCAAGTGGGATCGCCGCCCTTCTCAGCCTGGCGCTCCTGGTGTTCCCTTCCAGTGATGTTGAAGCCAAAAAGACGACCCTGAGCCTTGAACTGGAAAGTCCCGCTGAACAACTGACACAAGATCAAGACGCTGCTGACGCGGCTCAAGCCACAAATGAACCAGTAGCTTCGCCCTTCGCACAAATCGAAAACGGTGCAGAAGATGCACCCGAAACCGCCCAGGCCGCGCCAGTGCCGGCACCGGTTACTCCTGAAAAGAAAGCCCCAGGCCACAGGGAAGTGATCGTATCCAAGGGTGACACCCTTTCGACATTGTTCGAGAAGGTCGGCCTCCCTGCCGCTGCAGTGCACGAAGTACTGGCAAGCGACAAACAGGCCAAGCAGTTCAGCCAGCTCAAACACGGCCAGAAACTCGAATTCGAACTCAATCCGCAAGGCCAACTGACCAACCTGCACAGCAAAGTCAGTGACGTCGAAACCATTACCCTGACCAAGAATGACAAGGGGTATGTCTTCAATCGCGTTACCGCCAAACCCACCGTTCGTACCGCCTATGTCCACGGCGTGATCAACAGCTCGCTGTCCCAGTCCGCCGCGCGCGCCGGTCTGTCCCACAGCCTCACCATGGATATGGCCAGTGTGTTCGGCTACGACGTCGACTTCGCCCAGGATATCCGCCAGGGTGACGAGTTCGACGTGATCTACGAACAGAAAGTGGTCAATGGCAAAGCCGTCGGCAACGGCCCGATCCTGTCCGCCCGCTTCACCAACCGCGGCAAGACCTACACCGCCGTGCGCTACACCAACAAACAGGGCAACAGCAGCTACTACACCGCCGATGGCAACAGCATGCGCAAGGCGTTCATCCGTACTCCGGTGGACTTCGCCCGCATCAGCTCCAAGTTTTCCATGGGCCGCAAACATCCGATTCTCAACAAGATCCGCGCCCACAAAGGTGTCGACTATGCGGCTCCACGCGGCACGCCAATCAAGGCGGCCGGTGACGGCAAAGTGTTGTTGGCCGGTCGCCGTGGTGGTTACGGCAACACCGTGATCATTCAGCACGGCAACACCTACCGCACGCTGTACGGTCACATGCAAGGCTTCGCCAAAGGTGTGAAAACCGGCGGCACGGTCAAGCAGGGCCAAGTCATCGGCTACATCGGCACTACCGGCCTGTCTACCGGTCCGCACTTGCACTATGAGTTCCAGGTCAACGGCGTTCACGTCGATCCATTGGGCCAGAAGCTGCCGATGGCCGACCCGATCGCCAAATCCGAGCGCGCTCGCTTCCTGGCGCAGAGCCAGCCGTTGATGGCTCGCATGGATCAAGAGAAGGCCACCATGCTAGCCTCGAGCAAGCGTTAAGCCATGGCTCTCTACATCGGCGTGATGTCCGGAACCAGCCTCGATGGCCTGGACATCGCCCTGATCGAGCAGACCTCGGCGATCCACCTGATCGCCACACACTACATTCCCATGCCTGAATCCCTGCGCGCCGAGCTGCTTGGCCTGTGCGCCAGCGGCCATGACGAGATCGCCCGTTCGGCCATCGCCCAACAGAATTGGGTGAAGCTTGCGGCCGAAGGTATCCACGTCCTGCTCGAACAGCAACAGCTCAAACCCGCAGCCATTCGC
Organism: Pseudomonas sp. G7(2022); assembly: GCF_052660475.1. Lineage (NCBI taxonomy): Bacteria > Pseudomonadati > Pseudomonadota > Gammaproteobacteria > Pseudomonadales > Pseudomonadaceae > Pseudomonas > Pseudomonas sp. G7(2022). The sequence continues at coordinate 5,662,276 of NZ_CP109659.1, forward strand.
GCGATCGGCAGCCACGGCCAGACCATTCGCCACGAACCGGCACGTGGTTTTACCGTACAGATCGGCAACCCTGCCCTGCTGACCGAGCTGACCGGGATCACCGTTGTCAGTGACTTCCGCAGCCGTGATGTAGCCGCCGGCGGCCAGGGCGCTCCTCTGGTTCCAGCCTTCCATGAAGCCTTGTTCGAAGAGCGTACCGGCAACCGCGCCGTTCTGAATGTCGGCGGTTTCAGCAATCTAAGCCTGATTGAGCCGAACAAACCTGTAGCCGGATTCGACTGTGGGCCTGGGAATGTTCTGATGGACGCGTGGATTCATCGGCAGCGTGGCGAGAACTATGATCGTAACGGTCAATGGGCAGCCAGCGGCAAGGTGGAGCCAACCCTCCTCAAGGCATTGCTCAATGACCCCTTCTTCTCGACCAAAGGCCCAAAGAGCACCGGCCGGGAAGTGTTCAACCTGCCCTGGCTTGAACAGCAACTGTCCCACCAGCCGAGTTTCGCACCCGAAAACGTACAGGCAACGCTGCTCGAACTGACAGCGCTGACCATCGTCGAATCGCTGCAAAGCGCTCAATCGAATACTGAAGAGCTTCTGGTCTGCGGCGGCGGCGCCCACAACGCTACGCTGATGAAGCGCCTGGCCGACCTCCTGCCCAACGCGAAAGTCGCCAGCACCGTGACCCACGGCGTAGATCCAGACTGGGTTGAAGCCATGGCCTTCGCCTGGCTGGCCCATTGCTGCCTGGAGGGCATCACCGCCAATCGCCCCAGCGTCACCGGTGCAAAAGGCTTGCGCGTACTTGGCGCCATCTACCCCAACTAAGACAAAACACAGATGACAAAACGCCGCAGAACCCTGAGGCTCTGCGGCGTTTTGTTGTGTTCGGTGAGGCGGAATCAGATCGAGAACGAAGAGCCACAGCCACAAGTCGTGGTTGCGTTCGGGTTCTTGATCACGAACCGCGAACCTTCCAGACCTTCCTGGTAGTCCACCTCGGCACCTGCCAGATACTGGAAGCTCATCGGATCAACCACCAGACTCACACCTTCGCGCTCGACGATGGTGTCGTCCTCGGCCACATCTTCATCGAAGGTGAAGCCGTACTGAAACCCTGAACAACCGCCGCCCGTAACGAATACGCGCAGCTTCAAGCGATCATTCCCCTCTTCATCGACCAGGCTCTTCACCTTGTGCGCGGCACCCTGGGTGAATTGCAAAGCCGTGGGGGTGAAGGATTCGACGCTCATGCTGACTTTCTCCCGGCGTTACGCCGCCATAATGCGTGATGACGCGCATTATCCGCTTGTCCTAGAAAATCGGTCAACTATTGTTACGGTATATCAATCAAGCTGATCAACCACCAGAATGCAAAAAGGCCCATTCAACGGGCCTTTTCACGAGTACAACAAGCCGTTACGGCAGCATGCCCGCGTGGGACAGACCAAAGCGCTCATCCAGACCGAACAGAATGTTCATGTTCTGCACCGCCTGACCCGACGCGCCCTTGACCAGATTGTCGATCACCGACAGCACCACCACCAGATCACCATCCTGTGGACGATGAACCGCGATACGGCAAACGTTCGCGCCACGCACACTGCGGGTTTCCGGGTGACTGCCAGCCGGCATCACATCGACGAACGGTTCATTGGCATAACGCTTCTCGAACAACGCCTGCAGATCCACCGAGCGATCAACCACGGTCGCATAGAGCGTGGAATGAATGCCGCGAATCATCGGCGTCAGGTGTGGAACGAAGGTCAGGCCGACATCCTTGCCCGCCGCACGACGCAGCCCCTGACGAATTTCCGGCAGATGACGGTGACCTTTCACCGCATAGGCCTTCATGCTTTCCGACGTCTCGGAGTACAGCGAGCCTACGGCAGCACCACGACCGGCACCGCTGACGCCGGATTTGCAGTCAGCGATCAGGTGGGAAGCATCGGCAATGCCCGCCTCGAGCAATGGCAGGAAACCCAGCTGGGTTGCGGTCGGGTAGCAACCCGGCACCGCGATCAGGCGTGCTTTCTTGATTTGCTCACGGTTGACTTCCGGCAAGCCGTAAACGGCCTCGTCCAGAAGCTCCGGCGCACCGTGCGGCTGGCCGTACCACTTGGCCCACTCATCGGCGTCCTGCAGACGGAAGTCCGCGGACAGGTCGATGACCTTGGTGCCCGCTGCCAGCAATTCACCGGCCAATGCGTGGGCAACGCCGTGCGGAGTCGCGAAGAACACCACGTCGCAAGCGCCCAGGGTCTTGATGTCAGGCACACTGAACGCCAGGCCATCGTAGTGGCCGCGCAGGTTCGGGTACATGTCAGCCACGGCCAGCCCGGCCTCGGATCGGGAAGTGATCACAACCACTTCTGCCTGCGGATGCTGTGCCAACAGACGCAGCAGTTCGACACCGGTGTAACCCGTGCCGCCGACGATACCGACCTTGACCATAAACCTGCCCTCAACGAACCCACTGGAAAGGCGTCGATAATAGGGGCCGCGCGTCCCTGCGACAACCGTCAAGGTGACGTGCGGATGCTCAAGCCTCTACTATCCGGCCTACCGTGAATGAGGGAATAACCAAAAATGCTCTATCTATGGATCAAAGCGCTTCATATCGTCAGCATCGTTTGCTGGTTTGCCGGACTGTTCTACCTGCCGCGACTGTTCGTTTATCACGCACAAAGTGAAGACTCGATCAGCAAGGAACGCTTCAGCGTCATGGAACGCAAGCTGTATCGCGGCATCATGGGCCCGGCGATGATCGCCGCGCTGATCTTCGGCGGCTGGCTGATTTACCTGAACCCGAGCATTTTCAGCACAGGTGGCTGGATCCACGCCAAGCTGACCCTGGTCGTACTGTTGATCGGCTATCACCACATGTGCGGCGCGCAGGTAAAACGTTTTGCCCGTGGCGAGAACACCCGCAGCCATGTCTTTTATCGCTGGTTCAATGAAGTGCCGGTTCTGATATTGCTGGCTATCGTAATTCTGGTCGTGGTCAAGCCGTTCTAACTTCAACGAGTTCAACTTTCCGGGGTACTTCCGATGTCGCTGCCCGCTCTGCTCGAACAACGTCTGCGTTTGCCCGTCGTGGCCGCGCCGATGTTCCTGATTTCCAATCCAGAACTGGTGCTCGCCTGCTGTCGCAATGGCGTGGTCGGCAGCTTTCCGGCGCTCAACCAACGCGAGAGCAGCGGGTTCAAGGCCTGGCTGGAACAGATCGAAGCGGGACTGGCGACATTGGATAACCCGGCGCCTTATGCCGTGAACCTGATTGTTCACAAGAGCAACCCGCGTCTGGAGGCGGATCTGAACATCTGCGTCGAGCACAAAGTCCCCATCGTGATCACCAGCCTCGGCGCAGTGAAGGAAGTGGTGGATGCGGTGCACAGCTACGGCGGCCTGGTATTCCACGACGTGACGACTCGCCGCCATGCGGAAAAAGCCGCCGAAGCCGGCGTCGATGGTTTGATCGCCGTTGCGGCCGGCGCCGGTGGACATGCCGGTACCTGGAGCCCGTTCTCGCTGATCGCCGAGATTCGTCAGTTCTTCGACAAGACGCTACTGCTTGCAGGATGTTTGAACCACGGCCATGAGATTCTCGCCGCACAACTGCTCGGCGCGGATTTGGCCTACTTCGGTACGCGATTCATCGGTACGACTGAAAGCCATGCGCCCGACGCCTACAAGGAGATGCTGCTGACAGCCAAGGCTGCGGACATCATTCATACTCCTGCCGTGTCTGGAGTCCCGGCCAGCTTCATGCGCCAAAGCCTGGAAGCTGCCGGTTTCGATATGGCGGCGTTGCAAGGCAAGGGTGAAGTGAACTTCGGCGACAAACTCAAACCGATCAACGATGAAGCCAAAGCCTGGAAAACCGTGTGGTCGGCGGGTCAGGGGGTAGGCGAAATCGAGGATCTGCCGAGTGTGGACCAACTGGTGGCGCGCCTCGATGCCGAGTATCGCCAGGCCCTGGAACACGCAGCACAGCTCCCGGACCGCTGGCCGCGGTGAGAAAATTCCGGCCGGTCGCTGCCTGACTGGCCTTACACTCGGCGGCTGCGACACGTATCAACCCCATTTTTTCGCGACAAGGATGCCTCGGCCATGAGCGAAACTCGCTACAAGATCGTTTTCGACGGAGCCCTGCAGCCCGGTGTCGATATCACCACGGCCAAACTCAATCTGGCCGAGCTGTTCAAGAGCGACGTGGCCGCCATTGAACGCCTGTTCAATGGCCGCGCGGTTGCCCTCAAACGCGACCTGTCACACAGCGATGCCCAGACTTATCTGCAAGCGCTAAGCAAAACAGGGATCGACGCCCGGATCGAGACGGAAACAGCCATCGAACTGAATCTGGCCGATGTCCAGGAACATTCCGCCACCGTGGCCGAACCCGATTCGCCTTATGCACCGCCTCGAGCCAGTGTTGGAGAGCAACTGCCGGAGTTCGCCGCGCTCAAGCCATTGAGTGTCGAGGGACGAATCGGACGTCTGCGCTACCTGGCATGGTCAATGGTCCTGAGTCTGGTGACCCTGCCAATCATCGGTGTGTTTGCGCTGATCGGTCTGGGCCTGGTGAGCGCCGACTCGACGTCGGGGCTGATCATTGGCGGTATCTTCGCCTTCTTCCTGTTCCTGGCCTTCGCAATCATCGGCATCCTGTTCAGCGTTCAGCGTCTGCACGATATCGGCTGGTCGGGCTGGCTCTGGCTGCTGACCCTGGTACCGTTCGTGGGCAGTTTCTTCCCGCTGGTGATCATGGTCATGCCGGGCAATACCGGCGCCAATCGCTATGGCCCGCCACCTCCACCGAACAGCACCGCCGTCAAAGTACTGTGCTCCCTGTGGATCGTCTTTATCGGTCTGTTCTTCGTCGGCGGCATGCTGGGCGGGATCTCGGCCATCCAGCAGGAGTACGAAACCAGCCTCGAAAGCAGTTATGAAAGTGGTTCGGTGACTGCCGATGAAGTCGATGTCGAAGTCGAGCCCGTGCCGAATTCGGTGGACGATGCAGCCGAAGCCGCACCGGCCCCTGTAGACTCTGCGAAAGAATGAACAGCGCTCCCCGCCGTGACACCTGCGTCCACGGCGCGGAGCTGTTGCGATGGAGAACTGCATGACCCGTTACGCTCTGATCACTGGCGCCTCCAGCGGCATCGGTCTGGCCATGGCCGAAGCTCTGGCCCGCCGTGGCCGCAGCCTGATTCTGGTGGCCCGACAGCGTGATCAGCTGGAAAGCATTGCGATTGAACTGACCCAGCGTTTCGGCGTGGAGGTACTGTTCCGGGCCTGCGATCTGGGCGAGCCGCTGCGCCTGTCCGGATTCCTGCTGGAGCTTGAAGAAGGCGACCGGCAGATCGATCTGCTGGTGAACTGTGCCGGCATCGGAACCTGCGGGCCTTTCCTGGCCCAGGACTGGATGACCGAGCAGGACCTGATCGAGGTGAACATCCTCGCCCTCACCCGCCTGTGCCACGCGATCGGCAACAGCATGGCCCTGCAGGGTGGCGGGCAGATTCTCAACGTGGCGTCGGTCGCCGCGTTCAATCCCGGCCCGTGGATGAGCACTTACTACGCCAGCAAGGCCTACGTCCTGCACTTCTCCGAAGCGCTGCGGGTGGAACTGAAAAAGTGTGCCGTGAAAGTCTCCGTGCTCTGCCCAGGCCCGACGCGCACGGCGTTCTTTCGCACAGAGCAACTGAACAACGACAAACTCAACGCCAGCAAACTGCTGATGAGCCCCGAAGAGGTCGCGCTATACACCGTGCGCGCCCTGGAGAAAAACCGCGCAATCATCATTCCCGGGCGCCGGAACCGCTGGTTCGCCTTTCTGCCGCGACTGGGTTCGCGCTGGCTCAACCGCACCATCGTCGGCATGGTCAACAAAGCTTACTGCCCCCGCTGAAGGGCCGGCAGGCAAATGGCTGGGCGCGGTGTTCCCTCGTGGGTACACTCAGCCCAGCTCACACAACGGAGAAAACAGCTGTGGATACTCTGTTCACCAAGATCATCAACCGGGAGATCCCGGCGAAGATCATCTACGAGGACGACCAGGTTCTGGCGTTCCACGACATCGCCCCACAGGCACCGGTGCATTTTCTGGTGATCCCGAAGAAACCGGTGCGCACCCTCAACGACCTGACCGAAGACGACAAGGCACTGGCCGGGCATATCCTGTTCACCGCCCAGCGTCTGGCGCTGGAGCTGGGTTGCGAAGAAGGTTTCCGGGTGGTGATGAACTGCAATGAAAAGGGTGGGCAGACGGTCTACCACATTCATATGCACGTACTCGGTCAACGCCAGATGAACTGGCCACCGGGCTGATCCACCTCAAAATCTGTGGGGGCGCCCTGCTCCCACATGACCCAGCGCAAACCTTCCCCGGCCGATTCGGTTAAACTGGTCGCCGAGATTCTTCCCGGAGGTCAGCATGACTACCCAACGTCACTATTCGCCAATTGACCGTCTTCTGCTGCAAGCCGATGCCGCGATGCGAACCCTGCTGCCCTTCAGCGGCCAACCGTACCGTCCGTCGCCCGCCATCGTGCAGCCCGACGTGCAGATGAGCGACGAAGACACCCGCCACGTCGCCGGCCTGATGCGCATCAACCATACCGGTGAAGTCTGTGCCCAGGCGCTGTATCAAGGTCAGGCACTGACCGCCAAGCTGCCGCAGGTGCGCGAAGCCATGGAACATGCGGCCGAAGAAGAGATCGATCATCTGGTCTGGTGTGAACAGCGCATTCATCAGTTGGGCAGCCACACCAGCGTACTCAACCCGCTGTTCTACGGCATGTCGTTCGGGATTGGCGCGGTTGCGGGGCTGATCAGCGACAAGGTCAGCCTCGGTTTTGTCGCAGCTACCGAGCATCAGGTGTGCAAGCACTTGAACGAGCATCTGGAGCAACTGCCGGCCGAGGACGAAAAGTCCCGGGCAATTCTTGAGCAGATGCGTATCGACGAAGAACATCACGCGGAAAGTGCACTGGAGGCCGGCGGATTCCGCTTCCCGGCGCCGGTGAAGTTCGGCATGAGCCTGTTGGCCAAAGTGATGACCAAGAGCACCTACCGAATCTGAAAAACGCCCATAAAAAAGGCGACTGCCGCAAAGCAGTCGCCTTTTTTTGGGCCTGGATTTCTTAGCTCGGCATATTGCGCGCGTAGAAGATTTCCAGCATTTCGTGTTTCACGCGCTCGGTCACCTGGGCGCGTTGCTCGGACGACAGGTTACTGGTGGCATCGCCGAACAGGTAGTTATCCAGTTCGAAGTTCTTCAGTAGCATTTTGGTGTGGAACAGGTTTTCCTGATACACGTTCACGTCGGTCATCTGGTACGCGTCGCGAGTGTCTTCAGAGAGGTAGTTCTGGATCGAATTGATCTCGTGGTCGATGAAGTGCTTGTTGCCTTCAACGTCACGGGTGAAGCCGCGCACACGGTAATCCACAGTCACGATGTCCGAATCGAACTGGTGAATGAGGAAGTTGAGCGCTTTGAGCGGTGAAATGACGCCACAGGTCGACACGTCGATGTCCACACGGAACGTCGCAATACCGGCGTCCGGATGGATTTCCGGGTAGGTATGCACCGTGATGTGACTCTTGTCGAGGTGGGCCAGGATGATTTCCGGCAGCGGACCCGGGGACTCTTCGATCTGGCTTTCGGTCGGGGTCACCGGCTCTTCCGAGATCAGAATCGTGACGCTGGCACCCTGAGGCTCATAGTTCTGACTCGCAATGTTCAGAATGTTGGCACCAATGATTTCGACAACTTCCGTGAGGATCTGCGTCAGGCGTTCGGCGTTGTACTCTTGATTGATGTACTCGACGTAAGCCTGCTGGTCTTGCGGGGTTTCCGCGTAGCAGATGTCATAGATGTTGAAGCTCAAGGTCTTTGTCAGGTTATTGAACCCGTGGAGCTTGAGTTTGCTTTTCACCGTTAAAAACTCTCTATGTATGCGGCCCGGCCGCGTGATCAAGCATGCCCGTCAAGTGCGAACGACGCACCTGCGTAGGACGGTTAACACCTCTTCGCGATGGCGATTTTGGTTATCTGTTCAGGCGGATGACCCGTCGGCTGACCGATCACTGCCCTGAAAAAAGTGGCGCATTATGCAGACGTCAGCGGGGGATCGCCAGAGTCTGCACTGCTTTTATGATAGTTGAATGTCGGTTCAGCCGAGTTCGACGATTTCATAGTCATGGGTGATTGCCACGCCGGCCGCGCCGAGCATGATCGAGGCCGAGCAATACTTCTCGGCAGACAGTTCGATGGCGCGTTTGACCTGGGCTTCTTTCAGGCCACGACCCTTGACCACGAAGTGCATGTGGATCTTGGTGAACACCTTCGGATCTTCGGTCGCGCGTTCGGCTTCCAGGAAAGCTTCGCAGCTTTCAACGGCCTGACGGGACTTTTTCAGGATGCTGACCACGTCGAAATTGCTGCAACCGCCAACGCCCAGCAGGAGCATTTCCATCGGGCGAACACCCAGATTGCGACCACCGGCGTCCGGCGGACCGTCCATGACCACGACATGACCGCTGCCGGATTCGCCGAGGAACATGGCTTCGCCAGCCCATTGGATGCGTGCCTTCATCGCCAAGACTCCACTGTAGAAAAAAGGGTCGCCAGCTTAGCACAGGGCCCCGGTTGGACTGCGAGCGGTGATCCTAGGACGGATGCCCTTACTGCGTAGGTAATTTCTCGAATTTTCGACGAAGTGTCTGGTAAGCTGGCGCCAATTCACTGGCGCCCAGTCAGTATTTGTAGCGATCGCCTCAGCGCCTCATATAAAACCAAATATAACCGTGCAGTCTTTTCGGGATACAACCATGGTTGGTATTACCCCCACACCCAAAATCAAGAACCTCGACAAGCTGCTGATGCATTGCCAGCGCCGGCGTCATGCGGCCAAGAGCAACATCATCTGCGCCGGGGACCGCTCGGACACGCTGTACTTCATCATCCGCGGTTCAGTCACGATCCTGATCGAGGATGATGACGGCCGCGAAATGATCATTGCGTATCTGAATGCCGGGGACTTCTTCGGTGAACTGGGCCTGTTCGAACAGGCCGGCCAGGAACAGGAGCGCAGTGCCTGGGTACGGGCCAAGGTCGAGTGCGAAGTCGCAGAAATCAGCTACACCAAATTCCGTGAGTTATCGCAGCAGGATCCAGACATTCTTTACGTGCTCAGCGGACAAATCGCACAACGCCTGCGCAACACCACGCGCAAGGTCGGCGATCTGGCGTTCTTCGACGTCACTGGCCGTGTCGCTCGCTGTCTGCTGGAGCTGTGCAAACAGCCTGACGCGATGACCCACCCGGACGGTATGCAGATCAAGGTCACCCGCCAGGAGATCGGGCGGATTGTCGGTTGTTCGCGGGAGATGGTCGGTCGCGTGCTCAAGGATCTTGAAGAACGCAACCTGGTAGATGTGAAAGGCAAGACCATGGTGGTCTTCGGCACTCGCTGAGTTCGAAAGCTCAGACGGCGTAGATCTGCGCCAGCCTCAAACGAAAGAGTTCATCGAGTCGCGCCAATGCATGGGGCGCCGGAAATTTTTCATGCAGCGCGATGTGGCTGGCAGCACGTACCCGCTGCTCCAGGCCACACGCCTCATTGAAGCGGTTGACCGCCGCGACCATCGATTCGCGCTCGTCATCCAGCAGCATCGCACCGTGCACCAGGCCCACCGGGCGCTGACCGCCTTGACTCTGGCGCCAGCGCTGCGCGGTGCCAACCATCTTGCGGCCGTCGAGGTTGACGTTGAAGCGACCGTCGCAGAATGCACCGTCAATTTCACCCAGCGAAGACACGCCGCCCAACTCATCCAGCAACTGACAGATCGGATCACACAGGCGCCGGTAACCGGTTTCGATGCGATTCAGATCGCCTTCGCTGCGAGGCGGTGCGTAGACCAGTGCAATGTTGATCGTCGACGCCGATTGCGGAACAGGTTCACCGCCGGTTTCGCGCAGCAACACCGGCCAGCCGGCCGCAGCGGAGACTTCGCAAGCGTGATCGAATCCGGGGAGGCGATTCAAGCGGCGGGGCATGACCAGCGCTCGATCACTGGGCTGCCAGAACAGCAGGCCGCACTCTGCATCGCCGGCGCAGACCGAGGCCAGCAGATCCTGTTCGGCTTGCAGGCCGGCTTCGATGGGCAGGGAAACTGGAGTCATAAAGAAGTCCGTTAGACGATCAGTCTGTGGTGAATCTTATGGCCTCTTCGCGAGCAAGCCCGCTCCCACATCAGGAATGCATTTCTCCTGCGGGAGCGGGCTTGCCCGCGAACGAGTCGACTCGGTCTGAAGGAATCAGTCGAGGGTCGAACCGCTCACCGGAACGCCGCGCTCAGGGAAGAACAGACGTTGCAGTTCAATGCCCGGGCTTTCGGCGCGCATGAACGCTTCACCGACCAGGAATGCATAAACATCACTGATTTCCATCAGTTCGACATCGGCACGGTTGAGAATCCCGCTCTCGGTGATCACCAGACGATCGCGCGGAATCCGTGGCAGCAGGTCGAGGGTGGTTTCCAGACTCACGTCGAAGGTGTGCAGGTTACGGTTGTTGACCCCGACCAGCGGCGTGTCCAGGGTCTTCAATGCGCGTTCGAGTTCATCGCCGTCGTGGACTTCTACCAGTACATCGAGGCCGACGCCTTTGGCCACCGAGGCCAGTTCGGCCATCTTCACATCATCCAGCGCGGAAACAATCAGCAGCACGCAATCGGCGCCCAGCGCACGGGCTTCGACGATCTGGTACGGATCGATCATGAAGTCCTTGCGAATCACCGGCAGCGAGCACGCGGCGCGGGCCTGTTGCAGGTAGGCATCGGCGCCCTGGAAGTAGTCGATGTCGGTCAGCACCGACAGGCAGGTCGCCCCGCCCTTCTCGTAGCTCTTGGCGATGTCGGCGGGAACGAAGTTCTCGCGGATCACGCCTTTGCTCGGCGACGCCTTCTTGATTTCGGCGATCACGGCCGGCTGTTTCTTCTTGGCCTGTGCCAGCAATGCCTGGGCAAAACCACGGGGTGCATCGGCCGCCTTGGCCAGACTTTCCAGCTCGCTCAGGCTCACACGGGCGCTACGCTCGGCGACCTCCTGAACCTTGCGGGCCAGAATGTTTTCCAGAACCGTCGGTACACTCATCCCTCATTCTCCACTTTGAATACCGCGGTAAAGGCACCCAACTCCTCGAGCTTTTCCCGAGCAAGACCGGTGTGCAGAGCGTCGTGGGCCAGTGCCACGCCTTCTTTCAGACTTGTTGCCAGATCGGCGGCGTACAGCGCCGCACCGGCATTGAGCACGATCATTTCCGCAGCCTTCTGGCCGTTCTCGGTCTTGCGCTTGCCCAGTGCATCGCGGATCAGCGCCAGCGACGCTTCCGGACCTTCGACCGACAGGCCGTGCAGACTCTGGCTCTTCATGCCCAGATCTTCCGGCTCGACCCAGTATTCGGTGATTTCGTTGTTCTTCAGCTCGGCCACGTAGGTCGGCGCGGCGAGACTGAACTCGTCCAGACCGTCCTTCGAATGCACCACCAGCACATGCTGGCTGCCCAGACGTTGCAAGACTTCGGCCAATGGCCGGCACAGGGCCTGGGTGAAAACGCCGACTACCTGATGTTTAACGCCGGCCGGATTCGTAAGCGGGCCGAGCATGTTGAACAGGGTACGCAGGCCCAGATCGCGGCGTGGACCGGCGGCGTACTTCATGGCTTTGTGATGAGTCTGGGCAAACATGAAACCGATGCCGACGTTGTCGATGCAGCGTGCCACCTGAACCGGCGTCAGGTTGAGGTAGATGCCGGCGGCTTCGAGCAGGTCGGCGCTGCCGCTCTTGCCCGACACCGCACGGTTGCCGTGTTTGGCCACGGTGCAGCCGGCAGCGGCAACGACAAAAGCCGAAGCCGTGGAAACGTTGAAAATGTTGGCCCCGTCACCACCGGTGCCGACCACGTCGACCACGCCGTCGAGGGTCTTGAGTTCAACCTGGTCCGCCAGCTCGCGCATCACCGACACCGCGCCGACGATTTCGTCGATGCTTTCGCTCTTCATGCGCATGGCCATCATGAACGCGCCGATCTGCGCGTCGCTGCATTGGCCGGTCATGATTTCGCGCATCACGTCGCGCATTTCTTCGGTGCTGAGGTCGAGGTGATCGACGATACGGCTCAAGGCTGTCTTGATATTCATGGAGAGTCCTTAGCGCGTGCCGCCGGTTTGTTTGAGGAAGTTGGCGAACAGTTCATGGCCCTGCTCGGTGAGAATCGATTCCGGGTGGAACTGTACGCCCTCGATGTTCAGGGTCTTGTGACGCAGGCCCATGATTTCGTCGACCGAGCCGTCATCGTGTTGCGTCCACGCGGTTAGTTCCAGGCAATCGGGCAAAGTATCGTGCTTGACGATCAACGAGTGGTAACGAGTGACGGTCAGCGGATGGTTCAAGCCGGCAAAAACACCCTTGTCCTCGTGGAATACCGGGCTAGTCTTACCGTGCATCACCTGGCGGGCACGCACCACGTCGCCGCCAAAAGCCTGGCCGATGGACTGGTGACCGAGGCAGACGCCGAGGATCGGCAGTTTGCCGGCAAAGTGTTTGATGGCTTCGATGGAGATACCGGCTTCGGTCGGTGTGCACGGACCGGGGGACACCACGATGCGCTCAGGATTGAGCGCTTCGATTTCGGCGATGGTCAGCTCGTCGTTGCGCACAACCTTGACCTCGGCACCCAGCTCGCCGAGGTATTGCACAACGTTGTAGGTAAAGGAGTCGTAGTTGTCGATCATCAGCAACATGGCGTTTCGAACCTCTTGAATTCTGACTTGAAACAGCCTTCGGAAGACTTGCCGCGACGCTGCGCGATGTCGGACGCGCAAGTGGCGACGGCAAGGCGGCATTTCAAACGGGCAAGGAAGGCAAAGCGATACAGATCCGGCGGGGCCGGCAGAAAAGATTCAGGCGCGCCAACGCCAGCGGGCGTGGGCCTTGATGACTTGATCCAGAAGTTTGCTGGTGATCAACACGGGGAAGGTCTCATTCATACGTCTCGGCACAGTAACTTAGCTGGGCAGAGCGTGCAATATGGCCGGGCCTGAAGGGGGGGAAAACTATGGGAGGGTTGACGACCGATGGCAAAACGCCGGAAGTTTTTGGTACTGTCGTTTCGTTCCATACAACAATAAATAAACGGACTTGCTCATGATCAAACAGACGTTGTTTGTACCGCTTGCCGGATGCCTGCTCGCGATGGCCTGCGCCCAGGCGAACGCCGCACCCAATCCTTATTCGAATTTCGTGGTCTTCGGCGACAGCCTGAGCGATGCGGGGACTTTCACCGACAGCGGCGGCCCGGCCGGCGCCACCCAGCGCTACACCAACCGCACCGGCCCGGTCTATCTGGACGGCAGCGGCGAACTGCGCTCGTTGAACTCGACGCAACTGCTTGGAGGCCGCCTCGGTTTCACACCGGATCAGACCGCCTCCTCGTCCTCAGCGGTACGTGCCGGCCAAGGCCAGCCGGACGGTAACAACTGGGCCGTGGGCGGTTACCGCACCGACCAGATTCTCGACTCGATCACCAGCCAGTCCGCCACCGGGGAACGCACCCGCGCCGGTTATCTGCCGTCGAACGGTTTCCGTGCCGACCCCAATGCCCTGTATTACCTCAGCGGGGGCGGCAACGACTTCCTCCAGGGCCGCGTCACCAGCCTGCCTCAGGCCAACGCCGCCGCCGACCGCCTGGTCGACAGCGTACGCACACTGCAAGGCGCCGGTGCCCGCTACATCATGGTCTGGCTGCTGCCGGACATCGGCCTGACGCCAGCCATCAACGGCTCGCCGCTGCAAGCCTTCACCTCGCAACTCAGCGCCCAGTTCAACACCGAACTGGTCAGCCAGTTGCAGAGCGTCAACGCCAACGTCATCCCGCTGAACGTTCCGGTATTGCTAAAAGAGGCGTTCGCCAATCCGGCACAGTTCGGTCTGGCAACCGACCAGAATCTGGTCGGCACCTGCTTCAGCGGCAGCGGCTGCACCGAGAACGCCCGTTACGGGATCAACAGCGCCACACCGGATCCGACCAAACTGATCTACAACGACGCCGTGCATCCGACCGAAGCCGGGCAACGTCTGATTGCCGATTATGCCTACTCGCTGCTGGCCGCCCCATGGGAACTGACCCTGCTGCCGGAAATGGCCCAGGGCACGTTACGTGCGCATCAGGATGAACTGCGCAATCAATGGCTGGCCGACTGGGAGAACTGGCAAGGTGTTGGCCAATGGCGGGCGATTGTCTCCGGCGGTGGTCAGCATCAGGATTTCGATGACCAGCACGCCGCGGCAAGCGCCGACGGCAACGGATATAACCTGAACATCGGCGGCAGCTACCGCCTCGACGATGCCTGGCGCGTCGGTGTGGCAGCCGGTCTCTACCATCAGAAAATCGAAGCCGGCGACAACGACTCCGAGTACAAACTCAACTCCTACATGGGCACCGCGTTCGCCCAGTACCAGCAGAACCGCTGGTGGGGTGACCTGGCCGTTACCGCCGGACATCTGGACTACGACAGCCTGAAGCGCAAGTTCCAGCTGGGGGTCAACGAACGTGGCGAGAAAGGCGATACCGACGGCTATGTGCTGGCCATCGGTGGCCGCGTCGGCTACGACATCGCGCCAGAGGCCAGCAGTCCGTGGCACTTGTCGCCCTTCGTCAGCGCCGATTTCGGCAAGGTGGAAGTCGATGGTTACTCGGAAAAAGGCGCGGACTCTACTGCGCTGACCTTCGATGACCAGTCGCGCAACTCCCGCCGTCTCGGCCTCGGCATCCAGGGCAAATACCAGATCACTGCACAGACCCAGGTCTTCGGCGAATTCGCCCACGAGCGCGAATACAACGACGACGCGCAGGATCTGACGATGAACCTCAACAGCCTGCCGAACAATCGCTACACCCTGGAAGGCTACACACCGCAAACCAACCTCAACCGCCTGAACCTGGGCGTCAGCCACAACCTCACCAAGGAGGTAGCCCTGCGCGCCAGCTACAACATTCGCAAGGATGACGACTTTTCCCAGCAAGGGATCAATGTTGGCGTAAGTCTGGACTTCTGATCAGAAGGCAATAAAAAACGCGGCGCCCTTACAGGCGCCGCGTTTTTTTTGTGGCTGAGTCCCCCGTCACTCAGTCCGGGGTTTGCTCGGCCAGTGCAACAGCACGGAACATCGCACGACGCTTGTTGATGGTTTCTTCCCATTCCAGCGCCGGCACCGAGTCGGCAACGATGCCGCCACCGGCCTGCACGTGCAGTTCGCCGTTCTTGATCACCGCGGTGCGGATCGCAATGGCCGTGTCCATGTTGCCGTTCCAGGCGAAGTAACCGACCGCACCGCCATAAACGCCACGCTTGACCGGTTCCAGCTCGTCGATGATTTCCATCGCACGGATCTTTGGTGCGCCGGACAAGGTGCCGGCCGGCAGGATCGCCCGCAGCGCGTCCATCGCCGTCAGCCCGGCCTTCAACTGGCCGGTGACGTTGGACACGATGTGCATCACGTTGGAATAACGCTCGATGACCATCTTCTCGGTGAGTTTCACCGAACCGATTTCCGAAACACGACCGGTGTCGTTGCGACCGAGGTCGATCAGCATCAAGTGCTCGGCGATCTCCTTGTCGTCGGACAGCAGGTCTTCTTCCAGCGCCACATCTGCTTCTTCGGTAGCCCCACGAGGGCGGGTGCCGGCAATCGGGCGCACGGTGATCAGGTTGTCCTCGACCCGCACCAGCACTTCTGGCGAACTGCCGACGACGTGGAAATCGCCGAAGTTGAAGAAGTACATGTACGGCGTCGGGTTGAAGCAACGCAGTGCGCGGTACAGATCGATCGGGGCAGCCTTGAAGTCGATCGACATGCGCTGGGACGGCACGACCTGCATGCAGTCGCCGGCGAGGATGTATTCCTTGATGGTGTCGACGGCTTTTTCGTAGTCGTCCTGGGTGAAACTGGAGCGGAACACCGGCTCGGCCGCCTGCTGCTTGCTGAAGTCCAGGCCACGGCGCGGGGTGATCGGCTGACGCAGTTTTTCCAGCAGTTGCTGCAATTGCGCCTGGCCCTGCTCGTAGGCATCGGGCTGCGCCGGGTCGGCCAGCACGATCGCGTGCATCTTGCCGGCGAGGTTATCGAACACCACCACCGCATCGGAGACCATCAGCAAAATGTCCGGCACACCCAGCGGATCCGGGTTCGGGCATTTACCCAGGCGCTTCTCTACATAACGCACGCAGTCGTAGCCGAAGTAACCCACCAGGCCGCCATTGAAGCGCGGCAGACCGGCAATGGTCGGCACGTTGTAGCGGGCCTTGAAGGTTTCGACAAAGGCCAGCGGGTCTTCGACGTCGTGGCTTTCGGTCTCGACGCCATCGACGGTAATGCTGACGTGATGGTCATGAACCCGCAGTACGGTGCGGCACGGCAGGCCGATGATCGAGTAACGCCCCCATTTCTCGCCGCCCTGCACCGATTCGAGCAGGTAGGAGTTGGGCTGGTCGGCCAGTTTCAGGTAGATCGACAGCGGGGTGTCGAAGTCGGCCAGGGTTTCGCAGGCCAGCGGGATGCGGTTGTAGCCGTCAGCGGCCAGACGCAGGAATTCTTCGCGGATCATAGGGTGCCTCGTGGTGTGAGGGGCATATCAGTCAGGTGTGCAAACGCGCCGGCAGGCCGGCCAGGAACAAGTCAGGCGCGCCAACGCCAGCGGGCCAGGGCCTTGATGACTTTCATCCAGAGTTTGCGGGTGACCACCACGATGGCGTTTCCAGAAGGGGGTTGAGAAGCGTCGGGCAACGTTATCTCAGCGGCCGTATCCAGGCAACCGGGAATTAGCTTGCGCAGATCGTCGATCACCAGCGCCGGTGATTCCTCGGCAATCGGCCGGCCATGGTTGTAGCCATAACTGAGCCCAACGCATTTGACCCCCGCCGCTTTCGCCGCCAGCACATCGCTGCGCGAATCGCCGACGAACAGTGATTGCGAGGCAGGAATGCCGGACATCTTCATGACGAAGAACAGCGCCGCCGGGTCAGGTTTCTTCTGCGGCAAGGTGTCGCCGCCAATGATCCACTTGAAGTAGCGGCCGATCTTCATCTGATCCAGCAGCGGCGCGACGAAGCGCTCCGGCTTGTTGGTGATCAGCGCCATGGCCACGCCCTGCTTGTGCAGCCATTTCAGGGTGTCGCGCACGCCGGGATAGACCACGGTCAGCTCATGGCTGGCGCCGTAGGCCTCCATGAACACCTCCAGCGCATGCTCGGCTTCGACGTCATCCACGCTGGCATGGTCGATGCCGCCCGCCAGCGCCCGGCGCACCAGCACCGGCGCGCCGTTGCCGACCCACTCGCGCACCGACTCGATACCGGCAGGCTTGCGCCCGAGGGTGAGCAGCATGTTATCCACCGCCGCCGCCAGATCGGGGACCGAATCGATCAGCGTGCCATCCAGATCGAACATCACCAACCGCGGCAGTTGCCCCGGGAACAGCTGCTCAAATCCGCTCATGGGCGGGCCAGCGCCAGTTCGGAACGCATCTTGTCGATGACTTCCTGATAGTTCGGCGCATTGAAGATCGCCGAGCCGGCCACGAAGGTGTCGGCGCCGGCAGCGGCGATTTCACGGATGTTGTTGACGTTGACGCCGCCGTCGATTTCCAGGCGGATGTCACGGCCCGAGGCATCGATGATCGCCCGCGCTTCACGCAGCTTGTCGAGGGTGCCGGGGATGAATTTCTGCCCGCCGAAGCCCGGGTTGACGCTCATCAGCAAGACCATGTCGACCTTGTCGATCACGTACTTGAGCACGTCCAGCGGGGTCGCCGGGTTGAACACCAGGCCGGACTTGCAGCCGCCTTCACGGATCAGTTGCAGCGAACGATCGACGTGCAGCGTGGCTTCCGGGTGGAAGGTGATGTAGGTGGCGCCCGCCTCGATGAAGTCACCGACGATGCGATCCACCGGGCTGACCATCAGGTGCGCGTCGATCGGCGCGGTGATGCCGTACTTGCGCAGCGCGGCGCAGACCATCGGGCCGATGGTCAGGTTCGGCACGTAGTGGTTGTCCATGACATCGAAGTGGACGAAGTCGGCACCGGCGGCCAGAACATTGTCCACTTCCTCGCCCAGGCGGGCGAAGTCGGCGGAGAGAATCGACGGAGCAATAACGAAGGGCTGCATGACGCACCTTTTCTGAGCTAAATCACGATGGCGCGCATTGTATACCTCAAGTTTCCGCGCGCGCACCGTGACCGCGATGATTGGGTTGTGCCATGACCGATGACTGTCGGGTTCTCAGTACGCCGCCCGGTAGATCTTCTCGATGTCGCCAGCGCTGAGCTTGCGCGGGTTGTTGCGCATCAGCCGCTCGATCCCGGCGGCCTCCACGGCCATGGCCGGAATCGCCTCTTCGGGCACGTCGAAACTGCGCAGCCCCTGCGGGATTTCCACCGCGGCACACAGTTCGGTCATCGCCGTGACGGCACTGTCCGCCGCTTCATTGAGACTCAGATGAGCGGTCTTCACCCCCATGGCTTCGGCGATATCCTGCATCCGTTCGACGCAGGCCATCTTGTTCCAGCTCATGACATACGGCAGCAACAGCGCATTACTGACGCCGTGGGCAATGTTGAAACGTCCGCCCAGTGGATACGCCAGCGCATGCACCGCGCCGACCCCGGCATTGCCGAACGCCATGCCGGCCATCAGGCTGGCGGTGGCCATGTCTTCCCGGGCCTGCAGGTTGGAGGGGTTGGCGTAAGCCTTGGGCAAGGACCGGGCAATCAGTTTGATTGCGCCGATGGCCAGCGAATCGGTGATCGGCGAGGCATTCAGCGAAAGGTAGGATTCGATGGCATGCACCAGCGCATCGACACCACTGGCGGCGGTGACGCTGCGCGGACAGGTCAGGGTCATCTGCGGACTGACCAGCGCCACATCCGGCAACAGGTAGTCGCTGACGATGCCTTTCTTCAGTTGCGCGACCTTGTCCGAAAGAATGGCGACGTTGGTCACTTCAGACCCCGTGCCGGCGGTGGTCGGGATGGCGATCAGCGGCGGGCCTTTGCGCGGCACCTGATCGACGCCGAACAGATCTTCCAGCGCGCCGTGATAACCGGCGTACGCCGCGACACTCTTGGCAATGTCGATGGCACTGCCGCCGCCCAGGCCGATCAACCCGTCATGCCCGCCCTCTCGGTAGACGCGCATGCAGTCCTCGACGATGGCGATTTCCGGATCCGGCAATACCCGGTCGAAAATCTCATACTCGCGCTCGCCAATCTGCGCCAGCGCCAGCTCCACCGTACCGGACTTGACCAGCGCGGCGTCGGTGACGATCAATGGGTTGTCGATATCCAGCCGCGTGAGCTCAGCCGCCAGTTGCTCGATGGCCCCGGCGCCGGTGATCAATTTGTGAGCGATCTTGAACGAGGAAAGACTCATCGTGCGCAGCCTCTTATAGATGTGGGAGCTGAGCACAAGCGTAGCTGGGGAATTCGGGTTGTCTGTCATTCAGCGCATGAATGGCAGACAACCCGGAACTTGCAGTCGTCAGACTTGAGCAGTACGCAATTTCTCACTCCGCCCACGCAACCACTCCAGCGTCAGCAACAGAATCACCGAGAAGGCAATCAACAACGTCGCAGCCGCCGCAATCGTCGGGCTCAGGTTCTCGCGAATCCCGCTGAACATCTGTCGTGGCAACGTCGCCTGCTCGGGACCTGCAAGAAACAGCGTCACCACCACTTCATCGAACGAGGTCGCAAAGGCAAACAACGCACCGGAAATCACCCCCGGCGCAATCAGCGGCAAGGTCACCCGGCGGAACGTCACCAGCGGTGAAGCCCCAAGACTGGCCGCCGCCCGCACCAGGTTATGGTTGAACCCCTGCAACGTCGCCGACACCGTGATGATCACGAAGGGCACACCGAGCACCGCGTGCACCACGATCAGCGAGAAGAAACTGTTGCCCAGGCCCAGCGGCGCGAAGAACAGGTAACTGGCCACACCGATGATCACCACCGGCACCACCATCGGCGAAATCACCAGCGCCATCACCAGCGGCTTGCCGGGGAAGTCGCCACGGGTCAGGCCGATGGCCGCCAGCGTACCGAACACCATTGCCAGCACCGTCGCGGCCGGGGCGACGATGATGCTGTTCTTCAGCGAGCGCATCCATTCCGCCGAGGCGAAGAAGTCCTGATACCAGTGCAGCGAAAAACCTTGCAGCGGGTACACCAGGAAACTGCCCGAGTTGAACGACAGCGGCACGATCACCAGCACCGGCAGGATCAGGAACAACAGGATCAAGCCGCAGAGGATCCGCAAGCTGTAGAACCACACCCGCTCGACGGGCGACATATAAGGACTCAGCATTTCAAATTCCCCTTAGCTCAGGCGCAGGCGACTGGCGCCCACCAGCCAGCTGTAGATCAGATAAAGCACCACGGTCGCCAGCAGCAACAAGCCGCCGAGCGCAGTGGCCATGCCCCAGTTGATGCTGGTGTTGGTGTAGAACGCGACGAAGTAGCTGACCATCTGATCGTTCGGGCTGCCCAGCAGCGCCGGGGTGATGTAGTAGCCGATGGCGAGGATGAACACCAACAGACAACCGGCGCCGACACCGGCGTAGGTCTGCGGGAAGTACACCCGCCAGAAACTGGCGAACGGATGGCAGCCCAGAGAAATCGCGGCGCGCATATAGGTTGGCGAGATGCCTTTCATCACGCTGTAGATCGGCAGGATCATGAACGGCAGCAGGATGTGCACCATCGAGATGTAGACCCCGGTACGGTTGAACACCAGCTCCAGCGGTTTATCGATGATGCCCATCGCCATCAGCGCGCTGTTGATCAATCCGCCGGATTGCAGCAACACGATCCACGCGGCGACCCGCACCAGGATCGACGTCCAGAACGGCAGCAGCACCAGAATCATCAGCAGGTTGCTTTGACGCGACGGCAGGTTGGCCAGCAGGTAGGCCAGCGGATACGCCAGCACCAGGCAGATCACGGTGATGATCAGGCCCATCCAGAAGGTTCGGGCGAAGATGTCGAGGTAGATCGCCTGATCCGGCGTGGCCGGGGCCAGTTCACCGAGGTCGTCGATGCGATGATCCACCGCCGCCAGCAGATAGAACGGCGTGATGCTGCTGGTGTTGCGCTTCACCGCTTGCCAGTAGGCCGGATCACCCCAACGCTCGTCGAGGCCTTCCAGCGCTTCTTTATAAGAGGCCGGCTCACTGGCGAATGGCAGCGAGCGGGCGGTTTTGGTCAGCAGGCTGCGATAGCCGGCCAACTCCATGTTCAGGCGCTTGGACAGATCGCCCAACGTCTGGTTTTTACGGGCTTCGGCGAGGTCTTCGCCGGCGGCCTTGTAGACCGGCTCGGCGGGCAGGCCGCGACCGTCCCAACTGGCAATGGCCGCCACGGTGCGCGGCATGCCGCCGACCACTTCCGGGTTGCCGACACTTTTATAGAGCAGCGCCACGATCGGTACCAGGAACACCAGCAACAGAAACAGCACCAGCGGCGCGATCAGCGCCTGGGCCTTCCAGCGGTTGACCCGCTCGGCGTGCTTGAGCCGCTGCTTCAAGGTGGGGCTGTTGCCCTCGTTCAGGGGAACGGCGATGGCCATGACGTACTCCGCAAATCTTTGATCGTTACAGAGGCGGCAAGCCACCTCGAACTTTTAATGTGGGAGCGGGCTTGCTCGCGAAGGCGGCGTGTCAGTCGACATCAATGTGAATGTGCTGACGCTTTCGCGAGCAAGCCCGCTCCCAGGAGGGCAAGCCCTCTGGTTACTTCGCAGCCCAGGAATTGAAGCGCTGCTCCAGTTGCTCGCCGTTGTCAGCCCAGAAGCTGACGTCGATCTGCACCTGGTTGGCGATGTTTTCCGGGGTGGTCGGCATGTCTTTCAGGATCGCCTTGTCCAGCAATGGCACTGCCTGAGAGTTGGCCGGGCCGTAGGCGATGTTTTCCGAGTAGGTCTTCTGTTGTTGTGGCTGCACCGAGAACGCGATGAATTTCTTCGCCGCTTCGGCGCGCTTGGCGTCCAGGCCTTTCGGGATGGCCCACGCGTCAAAGTCGTAGATGCCGCCGTTCCACACCACTTTCAGGTTGGATTCTTTCTGCACCGCAGCGATACGACCGTTGTAGGCCGAGCTCATCACCACGTCGCCGGAAGCGAGATACTGCGGCGGCTGAGCGCCGGCTTCCCACCACTGAATGTTCGGTTTCAGCTCATCCAGTTTCTTGAATGCGCGATCCTGTCCGCCCTTGCTCGCCAGTTCCTTGTAGACGTCTTTCGGCGCAACGCCGTCGGCCATCAGTGCGAATTCGAGGGTGTACTTGGCGCCCTTGCGCAGGCCGCGCTTGCCGGGGAATTTCTTGGTGTCCCAGAAATCCGCCCAGCTGGTCGGTGCGGTTTTCAGCTTGTCGGCGTTGTAGGCCAGCACGGTCGACCACACGAAGAAGCCCACGCCACACGGCTGGATCGCGCCTTTGACGTAGTCTTCGGTCTTGCCGAACAACGCGGGGTCGAGTTGTTCGAACATGTCTTCGTCGCAGCCACGGGACAGCTCCGGCGATTCAACCTCTACCAGATCCCAGGACACGCTTTTGGTGTCGACCATGGCTTTGACCTTGGCCATCTCACCGTTGTACTCGCCGGCGACGATCTTGCCGTTGCCCGCCGCTTCCCACGGTGCGTAGAAGGCTTTGACTTGCGCCGCCTTGTTCGCCCCGCCAAACGACACCACGGTCAGATCCGGCCCAGCGGCCATTGCGCTTGCCGCACCCATCAGGCCCAGGGTCAGGGCTGTGAACTTCAGGGATCTCAACATTTATTGTTCTCTCCACGTGCAGGGTTGGTGTTGGTATTGCCGGGGCGCTTAGTGCGCCTCTAGAAGAGGATCAAGCGCGCGAACGTGCTCGACCTGCCAGCCAAGCGGAACCACGTCGCCGACCGCGAGCGCTGGATCGAGCTCGGCAATCGGTTGTTTCACGAAGAAGTCGGTCTTGCCGCAGACTTCCAGGCGCACCCGGACGTGGTCGCCCAGATAGATGAATTCGGCCACCCGCCCGGAGAAGCGGTTGACGCATTGGTCGCTCGAACCGTTGAGGCTGACGCGCTCCGGACGGATCGACAGGGTGACCGGCTCGCCGGTCTGGCCGATGTTGACCGCCAGCGCCTCGACCTTTTCCCCACGCCCCAGCTCGACCACGCAACGCTCGCCGTTCTGGCTGAGCAGGCGACCGTTGAGGCGGTTGTTCTCGCCGATGAAGTTGGCGACGAAGGTGTTTTTCGGTTCTTCGTAGAGGGTGCGCGGCGGGGCGATCTGCTGGATCTCGCCCTGGTGGAACACGGCGACACGGTCGGACATGGTCAGGGCTTCGCCCTGGTCGTGGGTCACATAGACCACCGTCACGCCGAGACGCTGGTGCAGGTGTTTGATTTCCATCTGCATGTGTTCGCGCAGTTGCTTGTCGAGAGCGCCGAGGGGTTCGTCCATCAGCACCAGCTGCGGCTCGAACACCAGCGCACGGGCCAAAGCCACACGCTGTTGCTGGCCGCCGGACAGTTGCGCCGGGTAACGCGATGCGAAAGCGTCGAGCTGAACCATGCTCAGGACTTTCTTGACCTTGTCGCTGACATCGCTCTTGTTCAGGCCACGCACGGTCAGCGGAAACGCCAGGTTTTCAGCAACGGTCATGTGCGGAAACAGCGCGTAGTTCTGGAACACCATGCCGATGTCGCGCTTGTGCGGCGGCACGTTGTTGATCGCCCGCCCGGCAAGGAGAATTTCGCCGGCGGTCGGCGTCTCGAAACCGGCGAGCATCATCAGGCTGGTGGTCTTGCCGGAGCCGGACGGTCCGAGCAAGGTGAGGAATTCGCCCTTGCGAATGTCCAGGTTGAGGTCTTTGACGATCAGGTTCTCGCCGTCGTAGCTCTTCTGCACTCCACGAAAGCTGACCAGCACATCGCTGGCCCCTGCGTTTGATTCGACCTGGCTCATACCCACACCTTTGTTATTGATGACTGCTGTGGGAGTAAGCCTAGTGGCTGCTTGCAGTCACGCAAATCGGGGCGCAGGAGAGAATCGCCTCAGCCGGATGGAAGGCCGGGGGTAGGGATTGCCCTACAAGGATGGCGCGTTTTGGCAAACCCGACGCAAGGGTCGGGGCTCAAGCCGCCAGAACCGGTAAAAGTGCCTGTCGCTATTGGATATGTCGCTCAGAGGAGCTTGTGTTCCATCGCGTACTTCACCAGCTCGGCGAGCGAAGTGATGTTGAGTTTCTGCATCAACCGCGCCTTGTGGGTGCTGATGGTCTTGCTGCTCAGGGCCAGTTGCTGGGCGATGTCATTGACGTTGGCGCCTTGCGCCAGGCGCTCGAACACCGAGAACTCGCGCTCGGACAGCAACGAATGCAGCGGTCGCGCATCGGTCAGGCCGACTTCGAAGACCATCCGGTCGGCCAGCTCCGGATCGATGTAGCGCCCGCCCGCCGCGACCTTGCGGATTGCCGTCAACAGCAGCGCCGGATCGCTGTCCTTGGTCGCATACCCGGCGGCGCCGACCTTCAGCGCCCGGGCGGCCATCTGCGCTTCGTCATGCATCGACAGCACCAGAATCGCCGGCGGATGGTTCAGCGCGCGAATCCGAGGAATCGCTTCGAGCCCGTTGACGCCAGGCATCGAGATATCCAGCAACACCACTTCGCAGGGCACGTTGCGCAGGGTTTCCAGCAATTGCTCGCCGTTGCTCGCCTCCCCCACCACTTGCAGATCCTTGGCCAGGCCGATCAATTGCTTGATGCCTTCGCGAACGATGGTGTGGTCTTCGGCTACCAGTACACGGATCACTTACTTCTCCTCATCCAATGGCACCCTCACGCTCAGCGTGGTGCCCTCGCCCGGCTCGCTGTCGAGTGACAGTTGCCCGCCCATGATCAACACCCGCTCGCGCATGCCCACCAGTCCAAAGGATGTCGGCCTGCCAGCAGCGGCGACAAATCCTACGCCATCATCGCTGACCGTCAGACACAATTCGTCGCCTTCCTGCGCCAGCGTCAGTTCTACAGTATGCGCCTGGGCATGGCGCATGACGTTGGTCAGCGCCTCCTGCAGAATGCGGAACAGGCCGATGGCCTTGGCATCGCTGAGCGGCGGCAGATTGTCCGGTACCTGCACCAGACACGGAATCTGCGTGCGCGCCTCGAATCGCCGCGCCTGCCACTCGATGGCCGAGGCAATCCCGGCATCAAGGATCGGCGGGCGCAATGCCGTCGCCACATCGCGCACCAACTGGAACAACTGGGCGATCAGGCGTTTCATGCTGTTCAGGCGTTCGTTCAGACCCGGATCGAGTTGCGCGTAGGCCAGTTCGCACATCGATGTCTCCAGTTTCAGCACCGTCAGCATCTGCCCCAGTTCATCGTGAACCTCGCGGGCGATGCGCGCCTTCTCTTCTTCCCGCACGCTTTCGAGGTGCGCCGACAGTTCGCGCAGTTGTTCGCGCGATGCCGCCAGCTCCAGCTCGATGCGTTTGCTTTCAGTGATGTCCCAGACAATGCCGTCCCAGACGTAGGTGCCGTCCTCCAGTTGCCGGGTGATGGCCTTGATCTCGGCCCAGCGCTGTTCGCCCTGTCGCGTAAGGATCCTCCCCTGCCACGACCAGTCGCTGTCGGTGTCCAGCGCCTGATCCTGGGTCTGGTGATAAGCGGCCCGGTCATCCGGATGCACCAGACTGCGCAGGCCCATGTCGCGATGGGCGATGGCGGCCGGCGCGTAGCCGACCAGACTCTCGCTGCCCTCGCTGATGTAGGCAAAGTCGATCTGCCCGGTCACCGGCGCCCGCTCCAGGCGGAACACCAGCCCCGGCACGTTGGCGGCGATGCCTTGCAGGCGCGCCTCGCTTTCCTGCAACGCGGCCAGGGCACGTCGGCGTTCGGTCACGTCGGTGAGGTAGACCACCAGATACTCGCTGTCGCGAAAGCGCAGGAAACTCAGCGACACATCCGCCGGCAACACGCTGCCATCGGCTCGCACACAGCTGGTTTCAAAGCTGAGGGGTCCTTCTTCGCTGGCCCGGGCGCGCTTCCACAGGTTGAGCCAGCGATCCATGTGCAGACCGGGTTCGAAGTCGATCAGCGGTCGCTCGATCAGCGCGCCCTGTGGATAACCGAGCATGTGTTCCGCCGCACGGTTGGCGTAGCGCACGTGGCTGTCCCAGTTGACCCAGAGAATGCCGACGGTGCTCTGGTCGATGGAAAACTGGGTCAGGCGCAAGGCCTCTTCACTGGCGGCGCGCAGGGCGATGTCTTCCCGGGCGGCCAGCAGGCGTAACTCGAGGCTGTGTTGCTGACGCCGCTGCCAGACGATGATCGCCGCGCAACTGAGCAGCAACAGGGCCAGCAGCAGGGTCAGGTTCTGCCAGAACCCGGGCGATTCCGAGAACCGTGGGTATTTGGGTTGCAGCCATTGGGTGTGCAGGCGTTCCAGATCTTTCGCCGGGATCGCCCGCAAGGCACTTTCGACGATCCCGGCCAGCTCGGGCCAGTCACGACGGGTGGCGACCCGCAGCAGTTGCGGCAGACCGATGTCGCCGACCACCACCAGCCCGGCAAACTCCGGCTCTGTCGACAGACGCCCCAGTTGCGCTTCATCCACCACGGCGTAAGACGCCTGCTGACTCAACAACAACTGCAACGCCTGACGCTCCAGCGGCACGCCTTGCAGATTCAGATGGGGATAGTTGCCGCGCAAATAATCGGCCGTGACGCTGGGCATGCGTACCGCAACCCGGACCTGAGTGTCGAGTTTTTCCAGCTCCACCGAACCGCTGGCCTTCTGGTCGCTGACCACCAGTTGCGGCACGCGCATGTAGGGATCGGAGAACTGCCAAAGGCGCAGCGCACCCGGCGTCTGGGTCAGACCCGGGGCGAGATCGATCTCACCATCACGTGCGGCGGCTTCAAGCTGCTCCAGGTCTGGAAAATTGCGCCAGCTGAGCTCGATGTCCAGCGCCCTGGCCAGCCATTTCATCAACTCGACGTTGACCCCGGACAAGCGCTGCAGGCGCCGGTCGTATTGCGCGTACGGTGCCTGCAACACCAGGCCGACCCGCAATTCATGGTGCTGCGCCAGCCATTGACGCTCGCTCGCCGACAACTGCGCGACATGACTCGCAGGCGCAGGTGCCGCCCACCCCATCAAGGGAAACGCCAGACAGCCGATAACCCACAGGCAGCAAAACCGCATCATTGACATCTCATAACCTGACAAATTCTGACCAACCCTTTAGGCTGCCGGGATACTTTCTGGCCTGGAATAACCGATGCTCCCTGTCTCTCGCCTGGCAATGCCAGCATTGTGCCTGTCGCTGATCCTGCCTTGTGCGTTTTCCGTCGAAGCCGCCGATCCGGCGCCCGCCCCTTCCGCAGAAAAACCGGCTGAAGAAAAACCGGTCGAACGCCAGCCGCTGCTTGAGCGTAGTCAGGAAGAGGCCTCGGCACTCGAACGCAAAGTCCCGGCGCAGGAACAACAACAGTTGCAGGCCGGCAGCGACACCTTCCTCGCCCTGTGGAAACCGGCCAACACCGCCGAGCCCAAAGGCGCGGTCATCATCCTCCCCAGTGTCGGTGAAACCGCCGACTGGCCCCAGGTGGTCGGCCCGCTACGCCGCAAGCTGCCGGATGCGCAGTGGAACACGCTGAGTATCACCTTGCCCGACCTGCAAAGCGACACCATCGCTCCCCGCGTGATCGAGGCGCCAGCTGCGGCGAAAACCGCCGACTCAGGCAGCAAGGACGCCACCACCGCCCAACCTATCGAACAGGCTGCCGGCGGTGAAGCGGAGGTCGCTGACAAAGTCGTCGCCGAGACCGCCGAAGAACAGTCCAAGGCCGACGCCGAGCGAATCTTCGCCCGCATCGACGCAGCTATCGGCTACGCCGAACAACAGGGCGCGCGCAGCATCGTAGTGCTCGGGCACGGCACCGGCGCCTATTGGGCGGCCCGTTTCCTGAACGAAAAACAGACCGCACAAGTGGAAAAACTGCTGATGGTCGCCGCGCAGATGCCGACCAAGGCCACGCCGGAACTGGCGGAACTGACACCGCTGCTGAAGCTGCCGACCGCCGACATCTTCTATATGGACAAACCTCAGGATCGCAACGCCGCACTGGAGCGCCTGCAGGCCAGCAAGCGCCTGAAGACCACGGCGTTCAGCCAGGTGGCGCTCAAGGCCTTGCCGGACAACAAGGCTGAGCAGGAGCAACTGTTCCGTCGAGTGCGCGGTTGGTTGAATCCGCAAACCCCGGACTGACCGACCACCCAAAAAGATCGCAGCCTGGGCTGCGATCTTTTTTTTCGTCTAGCGGAAATCCCGCCGCTCGCGAATCAAGGTGTAGGCATTGTGCAATTCGCGGGTCTTTTCGGTCGCTTCAAGCACCTGGGCCGGTGTCGCCCCAGTGCCGGCGATCTTGTCCGGATGATGGCGACTGAGCAGACGGCGGTAGGCACGCTTGATCTGCGCCGGTTCGCTGGTTGCCGACACCCCGAGCAGTCGCATCGCATCCTGATAGCTCACGGCCGCACTGACGATCGGACGCTTGTGCGGTTCGTAATCCGCTGCCAGCGCCTGGATCTGGTGAGTCGTCCAGCCCAGCCACTTGCCCCACTGCGCCAGCAGTTCGCGCTCACTGCTACCGGCCCGGCCATCGGCCCAGACCATCCGCCAACAGGCTCGCAATACCCCTTCGGCGGCGTGAGGCTGAGTGCTCAGGCGACGCAGATAACCGCGCAGGCGATCCCCACCGGACTTGCCGCGATTGAACGCGGCAATCGCACGGCGCTGTGCCGGCTCGCTCATGTCCAGCGCGCGCATCTCCTGACGCGCCTGCTGGATATGACCATCGGTGACCCGCCCGTCGCTCTTGGCCAGACGCCCGAGCAGGACGAACAAGAGTTCGTCGTTGCGCAGCACCGGCCGACCGCCGAGTCTTTCCCGCAAATGCCCCCAGCTCTGCAGATGCAGGCGCCGATCCAGCGCCTGCCCCAACAAAGCCCCAAGCATGGCCCCCGGAATGCTGGCGATAGCAAAACCCGCTCCGGCTCCAATCAGAGTCCCTGGCCACAACATATCAGCGACTCGCTTCTATCAAGGATTCGGCTTCAGCCAGCCGCTCGTGCGTGCCGACATCGACCCAGTGACCTTTCAGCCGCTCGCCGGTGACCTGCCCCTGCGCCATGGCTTTACGCAGCAGCGGCGCCAGCTTGAAGGCACCGTCGGTGCAGCCGTCGAACAACTGCGGATGCAGTACGGCAATGCCACTGTAGGTCAGGGTCGCCGCATCGGCCTGGCCATCACGCACCTGGCCGTCGGTCAGGGTGAAATCGCCTGTCGGGTGATGCGCCGGATTGTCCGCCAGCACCAGATGCGCCAGTCCGGTGATCGGCTGGTGCAGCATGCTGAAGTCGTAATCGGTCCAGATGTCACCGTTGACCACCAGGAACGCCTCGTCACCAAGCAGCGGCAAGGCGCGGAAGATACCGCCACCGGTTTCCAGCGGCTCGCCTTCGGGCGAGTAGCGGATGCTCAGGCCGAACTGCGAGCCGTCACCCAGGTAATCTTCGATCTGCTGGCCGAGCCAGGCATGGTTGATCACGATTTCGCTGAAACCTGCCGCCGCGAGGGCCCGCAGGTGGTATTCGATCAATGGCACGCCAGCGGCGCGCACCAGTGGCTTGGGGGTGGTCAGGGTCAGCGGGCGCATGCGCTCGCCTTTGCCTGCCGCCAGAATCATTGCCTTCATGCAGTCACTCCGGCACGCAGGCTGCCCAGCAGCGCCTGCAGTTCTGCAAGCTCGGGACGGCGTGCGATCACCGCATCTATATAGGAGAAGAAGCGTGGCACGTCAGCGAGGTAGCGGGGTTTGCCATCGCGGTGACAGATGCGGGCGAAAATGCCGATGACCTTCAAATGGCGTTGCACACCCATCAGGTCGCTGGCGCGCAGGAAGTCTTCGAAGTCCGGCTGTACCGGAATGTTCAGCGCCGTCGCCTGCCGCCAGTAGCTTTCGAGCCAGCCGCGTACACGTTCTTCAGGCCAGCTGAGGAACGCGTCCTTGAACAGGCAGGTCACGTCGTAGGTCACCGGACCATATACCGCGTCCTGGAAGTCCAGCACGCCGGGGTTCGGCTCGCTGAGCATCAGGTTGCGCGGCATGTAGTCACGGTGCACCAGCACCTTGGGCTGGGCCAGAGCGCTATTGATCAGCAGATCGCTGACCTGTTGCCATTGCTGCTGTTGGGCGGCATCGAACTCGATGCCCAGCTCGCGCTTCACGTACCACTCGGGGAACAGTTCCAGCTCGCGGCGCAAC
Source organism: Pseudomonas sp. G7(2022) (assembly GCF_052660475.1). Classification (NCBI taxonomy): domain Bacteria; kingdom Pseudomonadati; phylum Pseudomonadota; class Gammaproteobacteria; order Pseudomonadales; family Pseudomonadaceae; genus Pseudomonas; species Pseudomonas sp. G7(2022). The sequence continues at coordinate 5,692,716 of NZ_CP109659.1, forward strand.
AGCGCGACGTCGTAGCTGGGCAGCGGTGCCACCATCGGCAACTGCTGAAATGCCAACAGCGCCTGCAAGGCGTCGCTGAACAACAGTTCGGCATTTTCGCCATTGATCACGTCGAGATAGGTCTTGTTGCCCAGGTCATTGAGCAAAAGAAATCCGCGATCGAGGTCTTGCGCATAAATTTTCGGCACGTTGATACCGGATTTCGCCAGCAAAAAGGCGATATCCACGAAGGGTTTGCAGTTTTCCTGGGGTGGCGGTGCGTCCATCACGACGAAACTGCGACCCGCGCCTTCCCAGCGGAAGTAACGGCGAAAACTCGCGTCGCTGCTGGCCGCAGTCAACGTGGCCGGGGGTACGGCCCCCCAGCCCTGGTCAGCGAAAAGGATTGCCAACTGCTCATCGAGCCAAACTTTCAGGTGTTGCAAGCGTACATCTTGGTCAGGCATTGCAAGGGTCTCCGACGGCGCTAGCCGTCAAGCGGGTCATGCTTTATTATCCAGCATCTTTTTCAGACCATCGAGAGGCGTGCGGCCCACACCGCGGGCAGATGGCACGCAGGAAGCCCGGACTAATAAGATGGCATTGAAATCCCCCGCGTTTCGTAAAAAATTTCCGTTGTTGGTAACCGGCAGTCTGCTGGCTATGCAACCTCTGGCCAGTTCATTCGTTGTCGCCGCCGAGCAGTATGACTGCGCCGTCTCGGCTACGGGCGGCTGGGCCTGTTCGCCGAAGACGCCGGCAGCGGCATTGCCGCCGCGTCCGGTGCATGACGGCAGTGCCGTCAGCGCCGCTGGCGAAGCCCCGGCCGAGAACGGTACGGTTTCGGACGCCGGGCCAAAACCCGTGCTCGTCACCGAGTCCAAGGGCCGTGGCCTGAAATCCCGTAGCGAAGACTACAGTCACCTCGACTGGGTTCCGCGCGAGAAGCTCACCGCCGCCCAACTGGCCGAGACCGGTCCTTACTGCTCTGGTTCCTATATCGAACCGATTCGTCCTGGCATGAATGACAAGACGAATAAAAGTGACGCCCCGACCTTCATCGGCGCGAAAGCCTCGCGCTACAACACCGAAGATCAGGTCGGCACACTGGCCGGTGACGTGGTTCTGCGTCAGGGCAGCATGCAGGTCGAATCCCAGGAAGCGAGCCTCTACCAGGCCGAGAGCCGCGCCGAACTCAAGGGCGACGTGCGCATCCGTGACAACGGCGCGCTGATCGTCGGCGACCACGCCGATGTGCAGCTCGACACCGGTGAAGCGAAAGTCGACAACGCCGAATACGTGATGCACAAGTCGCGCATCCGCGGTAACGCGCTGTACGCCAAGCGCGCCGAAAACGCGATCATCCGCCTGAAGGACGGCACGTACACCACGTGCGAACCGAACAGCAACGCCTGGCAGCTCAAGGGCAACAACATCACCCTGAACCCTGCCACCGGCTTCGGCACCGCGACCAACGTGACGCTGCGGGTCAAGGACATTCCGATCCTTTACACCCCGTACATCTACTTCCCGATCGACGACCGTCGTCAGTCGGGCTTCCTGCCGCCGACCATCGGCACCAGCACCGACACCGGCTTCATGCTGGTGACCCCGTACTACTTCAACCTGGCGCCGAACTACGATGCCACGTTGTACCCGCGCTACATGAGCAAGCGCGGCATGCTGGTGGAAGGCGAATTCCGTTACCTGACCAAGTCCAGCGAAGGTCAGTTCGGTGCTGCGTTCCTCAACGACGAGGACCACGACCGCGACCTGCAGACCGACTCCAAGCAAACCCGATACATGTACAACTGGCAACACAAGGGTGGCCTGGATTCGCGCGTATTCACGCAGGTCGACTACACCAAGATCAGCGATCCGTACTATTTCCAGGATCTGGAAACCGATCAGATCGGCGTGAAGAGTGCCGACTATGTGAACCAGCAGGGTTCGATCTCTTATCGTGGCGACAGCTACACGGCCCGTCTGAATGCCCAGGCCTACCAGCTGGCGACCGTGTCGAGCATCACCCCGTATGACCGCCTGCCGCAGATCACCTTCAATGGTCAGCTGCCGTTCCATCCGGAAGGTTTGAATTTCGATTACGAGACGGAGCTGGTTCGCTTTGATCGGGATCTGCTGACTGGCAGCTACACGAATAAAGACGGAACTGACCCTCAGCCTCGTCTCGATACCAACGTGGCAGGCCTGGATCGCGCCAACGGCACGCGTCTGAATCTGAAACCGGGCGTCAGCCTGCCGATGAACTGGACGTATGGCTTCATCAAGCCATCGCTGAAGTACCAGTACACCCAGTATGACCTTGACCTCGACGGCCAAGGCAAAAACGACCTGGTGACCAACCGCAACAATGCATCCAAGCTGGGCGAGTCGTTCAACAGCTCGCAGAACCGTGGTGTTCCGATTGCCAGTATCGACAGCGGTCTGTACTTCGACCGCAACACGTCCTACTTCGGCAAGAACTACCGTCAGACCCTCGAGCCTCGTCTGTTCTATCTCTATGTTCCGGAGAAAGACCAGAAAGACATCCCGGCGTTCGACACCAGCGAATACACCTTCAGCTACGCGTCGCTGTTCCGCGACAACCGCTTCTCCGGTGCCGACCGTGTCGGTGACGAGAACAAGCTGTCGCTGGGCGTGACCAGCCGCTGGATCGAAGACGACGGTTTCGAACGTCAACGCATCAGCGTCGGCCAGGCCCTGTACTTCAAGGATCGCAAGGTTCAACTGCCGGGCGTCGACTTCGCCGATCGCGACGACGCACGCTCCAACGTTTCGCCTTACGCACTGGAATACGAATATCGCTGGAACCGCGACTGGCGCACCACGGCCGACTACAACTGGGATCCGGACAGCCACAGCCCGCGTTCGGGCAGTGCGATGTTCCACTACCAGCCTGAAGACAACCCGAACAAGGTGGTCAACGTCGGCTATCGCTATCGCAACGACCAGGTCCGTTACGACCAGAACACCGGTAAATGGACAGTGGGTGGTGGCGACTACGGTCGTCCGGGCGACGCCAATTACGTGAAGGACTACTACAAGATCGAGCAGCATGACTTCTCGGTCATCTGGCCGATCGTTCCACAGTGGAGCGCCATCAGCCGCTGGCAGTATGACTACAACCGCAATCGTACGCTGGAAGCCTTCGGTGGTTTCGAATACGACAACTGCTGCTGGAAACTGCGCCTGATCAACCGTTACTGGGTGTCCTACGACGAGTTCAGTCAGCAGGCCCCGGAAAACGAAAAAGGCGACCACGGCGTCTTCCTCCAAATTGTTCTGAAGGGACTCGGCGGCCTCACTGGCGCCAAGACTGAGAGCTTCCTCGACAAAGGCATCCAAGGTTATCGTCAACGTGAAGACCAAGCTTTCTGATTGTCTGCGCCCGCTGATGCTGGGCGCGCTGTTCCTGGGTACCGCGGCCAACGCCGCGGTACAGCCCATCGACAAAGTGGTGGCCATCGTCGACAACGACGTGGTCATGCAGAGCCAGCTGGATCAACGTGTCCACGAAGTTCAGCAAACCATCGCCAAGCGTGGCGGCGGCTTGCCGCCTCCGGGCGTGCTGGATCAACAGGTGCTCGAGCGCCTGATCGTCGAAAACCTGCAACTGCAGATCGGCGAACGCTCCGGCATCCGCATCACCGATGAAGAACTGAACCAGGCTGTCGGCACCATCGCCCAGCGCAACAACATGACTGTCGACCAGTTCCGCGCGGCCCTGGCCCGAGATGGCCTGAGTTACGACGGCGCCCGTGAGCAGATCCGCAAGGAAATGATCATCAGCCGTGTGCGTCAGCGTCGTGTTGCAGAACGCATTCAGGTATCGGAGCAGGAAGTGAAGAACTTCCTCGCCTCCGACCTTGGCAAGATGCAACTGTCCGAAGAACTGCACCTGGCCAACATCCTGATTCCTACCCCGGAAAGCGCCAGCTCCGAAGCGATTCAGAGCGCTGCACGCCAGGCGATGGAGGTTTACCAGCAACTCAAGCAAGGCGCTGACTTCGGTCAACTGGCCGTTGCCAGGTCCGGTAGCGACAACGCCCTCGAAGGCGGCGACATGGGCTGGCGTAAAGCCGCTCAACTGCCACCACCGTTCGACCGCGAGCTGAGCAGCATGTCGCCGGGCGACATCACTCAACCGGCACGTACTCCGGGTGGTTTCATCATCCTGAAGCTGCTGGAAAAACGCGGTGGCGAAAGCCAGATGCGCGACGAAGTGCATGTGCGCCACATTCTGGTCAAGCCAAGTCCGGTCCGCGACGAAGCCAAGACCAAGGAACTGGCCCAGTCGCTGTATAACCGCATCGAAGCCGGTGAAGATTTCGCCGAACTGGCGAAAAAATACTCGGAAGACCCGGGCTCCGCCCTCAATGGTGGCGACCTGAACTGGATCGACCCGAACGCACTGGTACCGGAATTCCGCGCCGTGATGGCCAAGTCCCCACAGGGTCAGCTGTCCAAGCCGTTCCAGACCCAGTATGGCTGGCACGTTCTGGAAGTCCTTGGCCGTCGCGCCACCGACAGCACCGAACAGGCCCGCGAGCAGCAAGCGATGACCGTACTGCGTAACCGCAAATACGACGAAGAGCTGCAGACCTGGTTGCGTCAGATCCGTGACGAAGCGTACGTAGAAATCAAACTCCCTGGTGCAGACCAGGCAGCGCAGTGAAACCCAAGCGTTTCGCGCTGACTCCCGGTGAGCCAGCCGGCATCGGTCCCGACCTGTGCCTGCTGCTCGCCTCGCAAGCCCAGCCACACCCCCTGATTGCCATCACCAGCCGCGACCTGCTCCAAGAGCGGGCCGCGCAGTTGGGGCTGGCCGTCAGTCTGCTGCCCGTTTTGCCCGGTCACTGGCCGGATGCTCCGGCGCCAGCCAACAGCCTTTATGTCTGGGATACTCCGCTCAGCGCCCCCGTGGTCGCCGGGCAACTGGACAAGGCCAACGCCGCATTCGTTCTTGAAACCCTGACCCGCGCCGGCAATGGCTGCCTGAACGGCGACTTCGCCGGGATGATCACAGCGCCAGTACACAAGGGCGTGATCAACGAGTCCGGTATCGCCTTTTCCGGCCACACGGAATTCCTCGCCGACCTGACCCACACCGCCCAAGTGGTGATGATGCTTGCCACCCGCGGTTTGCGTGTGGCGCTGGTCACCACTCACCTGCCCTTGCGCGACATCGCCGATGCGATCACGCCGGAGCGACTGGAACGGGTCACGCGGATTCTGCACGCCGACCTGCAAGACAAATTCAGCATCGCCCAACCGCGTATCCTGGTCTGCGGGCTTAACCCGCACGCCGGTGAAGGCGGACACCTGGGCCATGAAGAAATCGACATCATCGAACCCATCCTGGAGCGCCTGCGCGGCGAGGGCATGGACCTTCGTGGCCCGCTGCCTGCCGACACTCTGTTTACCCCCAAATATCTGGAGCACTGCGACGCGGTGCTGGCGATGTACCACGATCAGGGCCTGCCCGTGCTGAAATACAAAGGCTTCGGCGCCGCAGTCAATGTGACCCTGGGCCTGCCGATCATCCGCACTTCGGTCGACCACGGCACCGCCCTGGACCTGGCCGGCAGCGGCAAGATCGACACCGGCAGCCTGCAGGTCGCCCTGGAAACCGCCTACCAGATGGCCGAGACCCGTTTATGACCGAGCAATACCAACACAAGGCGCGCAAACGCTTTGGCCAGAACTTCCTGCACGATGCCGGCGTCATCGACCGAATCCTGCGCTCCATCAGTGCCAAGGCCGGCGACCGCATGCTGGAAATCGGGCCGGGCCAGGGTGCACTGACCGCCGGCATCCTCAACTCCGGCGCACAGTTGGACGTGGTGGAGCTGGACAAGGATCTGATCCCGATCCTCAACCAGCAGTTTGCCGGCAAGAGTAACTTCAACCTGCATCAGGGCGACGCACTGAAGTTCGACTTCAATACCCTGAATGCTGCGCCGAACAGCCTGCGCGTGGTCGGTAACCTGCCGTACAACATCTCCACGCCGCTGATTTTCCACCTGCTGAGCAATGCCGCGATCATTCGCGACATGCACTTCATGCTGCAGAAGGAAGTGGTCGAGCGTCTGGCCGCAGGCCCGGGTGGCGGCGACTGGGGCCGCCTGTCGATCATGGTTCAGTATCACTGCCGGGTCGAACACCTGTTCAACGTTGGCCCTGGCGCATTCAATCCTCCGCCGAAGGTCGACTCGGCCATCGTGCGCCTGGTGCCGCACGCGGTCTTGCCACACCCGGCCAAGGATCACCGGCTGCTGGAGCGCGTCGTGCGCGAAGCCTTCAACCAGCGCCGCAAGACCCTGCGCAACACCCTCAAGCAATTGCTGAGCAACGCCGAAATCGAGGCCGCCGGCGTCGATGGCAGCCTGCGTCCCGAGCAACTCGATCTGGCTGCCTTCGTGCGTTTGGCCGACCAGCTCGCCGATCAGCCGGCACCGGCACCGGCACCGGCAGCCGACTGACAGGCAAGGACCGCTCCCGGGCAGGACGCCGCTCTGGTCTCCTGCCCGATACTTGCCTAGACTCAACCCACCGGCGACACCCCGCGTCTCGCTTAGTCCTTAAGGCCTCTTGCATGTCCGATCCTCGTTATCAGGTCGATGTCAGCGTCGTTACTCACTATCTGGCAGACCAATCGCAACCCGAGCACGACCGCTTCGCCTTCGCCTACACCATCACCGTGCAGAACAATGGCGAACAACCGGCCCGACTGATGTCCCGGCATTGGGTAATCACTGATGGCGACGGGCATGTCGAAGAAGTGCGCGGCGCCGGTGTGGTAGGCCAGCAACCGCTCATCGATGCGGGAAAAAGCCACACTTACAGCAGCGGTACGGTCATGACCACCAAGGTCGGCACCATGCAGGGCAGCTATGAAATGGTCGCCAGTGACGGCAAGCATTTCGATGCGATCATCAAACCCTTCCGCCTCGCCGTGCCCGGAGCCCTGCACTGATGGCGACGTATGCCGTCGGCGACCTGCAGGGCTGCCTGGAACCGCTCAAGTGCCTGCTCAGGCAGGTCGCGTTCGACCCGGCGGTGGATCGGCTGTGGCTGGTGGGCGATCTGGTCAACCGCGGCCCGCAATCGCTGGAAACCCTGCGCTTTCTGTATGGCATGCGCGATTCGCTGGTCTGCGTGCTCGGCAACCACGACCTGCACCTGCTGGCAGCGGAGAAGAACATCGAGCGCATGAAGAAGTCCGACACGCTGCGTGAAATCCTTGAAGCACCGGACTGCGCCGATCTGATGGAGTGGCTGCGCCAACAGAAACTCATGCATTACGACGAACAGCGCGAGGTGGCCATGGTGCATGCGGGCATCCCACCACAATGGTCGCTGCGCAAAGCGCTCAAATACGCTGAAGAAGTCGAGACCGCATTGCGTGACGATAACCTGCTGCCCCTCTTCCTGGACGGCATGTACGGCAACGAACCGGCGAAGTGGGACAACGAACTCAAAGGCGTGGCCCGCCTGCGGGTCATCACCAACTACTTCACGCGCATGCGCTTCTGCACCGCCGAAGGCAAGCTCGACCTCAAGAGCAAGGAAGGTCTGGAGACCGCGCCACCGGGCTACAAGCCGTGGTTCCAGCACAAGGAACGCAAGACCCGCGGCCTGCGGATCATTTTCGGCCACTGGGCGGCGCTTGAGGGCGACGTCCACGAGCCAGGCATTTCAGCCCTCGACACCGGTTGCGTGTGGGGCGGCAGCCTGACCCTGATGAACGTGGACAGCTTTGAACGGCTGTCGTGCAAATGCGACGAACACGGCGGCGCCCTGCCTCCCGTCGCACCACCGATCACCGAAACTTCGCCAGTCAGCGCCCCGCGTTAGACTGTGCTTTCAGCCGTGCCACAGGAACCCGCCATGAGCGAATTCAAACGAATCCCCCCGGAACAGGCCCAGGCCCTGCGCGAGCAAGGTGCCGTAGTGGTCGACGTCCGCGATCCAGCCACATTTGCTGCGCTGCACATCAGCGGCTCGAAGCATCTGGACAATCATTCCCTGCATGCCTTCATCCAGGGGGCCGACCTCGACGCACCGACCGTCGTGGTCTGCTACCACGGCAACTCGAGCCAGGGCGCCGCGGCTTATCTCGTCAGTCAGGGCTTCTCCGACGTCTACAGCATGGACGGCGGCTTCGAACTGTGGCGTACGACTTTTCCTTCGGAAACCGCGCAAGGCACCTCCGAATAATTTTTTTGTAGCGTGCGAGGCCCCGGCTTCCGTGGGCTCGCGCGGTGGCAGACGAACGGTCTGCCACACATTATTACGTATCTCGCCTTTACCTCCCGAATTCCCAACTATCCTTAAGCCCAGGCCATCCAAAACAGGGGAGAGCCGGTACACCGGCGCACGGGTCATCGGGAGTGACTTTCGCGGTTGTCGATCGCGAAAGGGTTCTGGGGGGTAAACAACAGCTGCCATCGCGGCTGCTTGCCAGCATCGACTGAGTGATCCGGCGTCGGCTCCACGTATCGAGCGAGGTGACGTCATGAGTATCTTTAGCCACTTCCAACAACGCTTCGAGTCCACACGCCAGGAAGAATTCTCGCTGCAGGAATACCTGGAACTGTGCAAAAAGGATCGCAGCGCCTACGTTTCCGCCGCCGAGCGTCTGTTAATGGCTATCGGCGAACCGGAGCTGCTCGACACCTCGACCAACTCGAGGCTGTCGCGAATCTTCTCCAACAAGGTGATCCGCCGCTATCCGGCCTTTGAAGACTTCCACGGGATGGAAGAATGCATCGACCAGATCGTGTCGTATTTCCGCCATGCCGCCCAGGGACTCGAGGAGAAGAAACAGATCCTCTACCTGCTCGGCCCTGTCGGTGGCGGTAAATCGTCCCTGGCCGAGAAGCTGAAGCAGCTCATGGAAAAAGTGCCCTTCTACGCCATCAAGGGCTCACCGGTATTCGAGTCCCCGCTGGGTCTGTTCAACGCCACCGAAGATGGCGCGATCCTCGAAGAGGACTTCGGCATTCCCCGGCGCTACCTGAACACCATCATGTCGCCATGGGCCACCAAGCGCCTGGCCGAATTCGGTGGCGACATCAGCCAGTTCCGCGTGGTCAAGCTGTACCCGTCGATCCTCAACCAGATCGCCGTGGCCAAGACCGAACCGGGCGACGAGAACAACCAGGACATCTCCGCGCTGGTGGGCAAGGTCGATATCCGCAAACTTGAAGAATTCCCGCAGAACGATGCCGACGCCTACAGCTACTCCGGTGCGCTGTGCCGGGCCAACCAGGGCCTGATGGAATTCGTCGAAATGTTCAAGGCACCGATCAAGGTGCTCCACCCATTGCTGACCGCCACTCAGGAAGGCAACTACAACAGTACCGAAGGCCTCGGCGCGATTCCGTTCACCGGGATCCTGCTGGCCCACTCCAACGAATCGGAGTGGCACACCTTCCGCAACAACAAGAACAACGAAGCCTTCATCGACCGGATCTACATCGTCAAGGTGCCGTACTGCCTGCGGGTCAGCGACGAAGTGAAGATCTACGACAAGCTGCTGTTCAACAGTTCTCTGTCCAAGGCCCATTGCGCGCCGGACACCCTGAAGATGCTGGCGCAGTTCACCGTACTGTCACGCCTGAAGGAGCCGGAAAACTCCAACATCTATTCGAAGATGCGCGTGTATGACGGCGAAAACCTCAAGGACACCGATCCGAAGGCCAAGTCGATCCAGGAATACCGCGATGCAGCAGGTGTCGACGAAGGCATGAATGGGCTGTCGACCCGCTTCGCGTTCAAGATCCTGTCCAAGGTCTTCAACTTCGATCCCCATGAAATCGCCGCCAACCCGGTACACCTGCTCTATGTACTGGAACAGCAGATCGAACAGGAACAGTTCCAGGCCGAGACCCGCGAACGCTATCTGCGTTACCTGAAAGAGTACCTGGCACCGCGTTATATCGAGTTCATCGGCAAGGAGATCCAGACCGCCTACCTCGAGTCCTACAGCGAGTACGGCCAGAACATCTTCGATCGCTACGTGCTGTATGCGGACTTCTGGATTCAGGATCAGGAATACCGCGATCCGGAAACCGGGGAGATCCTCAACCGCGTCGCCCTCAACGAGGAACTGGAAAAAATCGAGAAACCGGCCGGCATCAGCAATCCGAAGGATTTCCGCAACGAAATCGTCAACTTCGTATTGCGCGCACGGGCCAACAACAACGGCAAGAACCCGACCTGGCTCAGCTACGAAAAACTGCGGGTGGTCATCGAGAAGAAAATGTTCTCGAACACCGAGGACCTGCTGCCGGTCATCAGCTTCAATGCCAAGGCCAGCAAAGAGGATCAACAGAAACACAACGACTTCGTTACACGAATGGTCGAGCGCGGCTACACCGACAAACAGGTACGACTGCTCTCCGAGTGGTATCTGCGGGTCAGAAAATCACAGTAAACCGCGGCCGGTCAGACCGGTTGTCGTCAGCCCGAGGCCTGCGCACGCATTTTCTGCTACACAGGCCTCTGGAAGGTGTTCAAAAGGCGTTAGCAAGGTTCAGGCAGCACCCAAAGCGCTTGGGGGAGCGTTTGCGTCCCCAGTCTTCGGTTAAATGCTGCATGACCGCTCGCCCTTTGCAGGACAGCTTCTAAGGAGCAGTCATGAGTTATGTGATCGACCGACGTCTCAATGGCAAGAACAAGAGCACGGTGAACCGTCAGCGCTTCCTGCGGCGTTACCGTGACCACATCAAGAAGGCTGTCGAAGAGGCGGTCAGCCGGCGTTCCATCACCGATATGGAGCACGGCGAGCAGATCAGCATTCCCGGTCGCGATATCGACGAACCGGTGCTTCACCATGGTCGCGGCGGCAAGCAGACCGTGGTTCATCCCGGCAACAAGGAATTCACCGCAGGCGAACACATTGCGCGTCCTCCGGGAGGTGGCGGAGGCCGCGGACCGGGCAAGGCCGGCAACTCCGGGGAAGGCATGGATGAATTCGTCTTCCAGATCACCCAGGAAGAATTCCTCGAGTTCATGTTCGAAGACCTTGAACTGCCGAACCTGGTCAAACGCAATCTGACCGGTACCGATACTTTCAAGACTGTGCGTGCCGGGATCAGCAATGAAGGCAATCCGTCCCGGATCAACATCATCCGCACCCTGCGCTCGGCCCATGCCCGACGAATCGCGCTGTCCGGCAGCAGTCGCGCCAAACTGCGCGAGGCCAAGGAAGAGCTGGCGCGCCTGAAACGCGAAGAACCGGACAATTTCGGCGACATTCAAGACCTGGAAGCGGAAATAGAGAAACTCAGCGCGCGCATTCATCGCGTGCCCTTCCTCGACACCTTCGACCTCAAGTACAACCTGCTGATCAAGCAGCCAAACCCCAGCTCCAAGGCCGTGATGTTCTGCCTGATGGACGTTTCCGGCTCCATGACCCAGGCGACCAAGGACATCGCCAAACGCTTTTTCATCCTGCTGTACCTGTTCCTGAAGCGCAACTACGACAAGATCGACGTCGTGTTCATTCGCCACCACACCAGCGCCAGGGAAGTGGACGAAGAAGAGTTTTTCTATTCCCGGGAAACCGGCGGCACCATCGTCTCCAGCGCCCTGAAACTGATGCAGGAGATCATGGCCGAGCGCTACCCGAGCAACGAATGGAACATCTACGCGGCCCAGGCTTCCGACGGCGACAACTGGAACGACGATTCGCCGATCTGCCGTGACATCCTGATCAACCAGATCATGCCGTTCGTGCAGTACTACACTTACGTAGAGATCACCCCGCGCGAACATCAGGCCCTGTGGTACGAATACGAACGCATCGCCGAAGCCTTTTCCGACACTTTTGCCCAGCAGCAGCTGGTCTCGGCCGGAGATATCTATCCGGTCTTCCGTGAACTCTTCCAGCGCAGGTTAGTGACATGACCGCCAAAGAGCAGAAGCGCCAACCGATATCCACCGGCTCCGAATGGACATTCGAGCTGATCCAGGCCTACGACCGCGAAATCGCCAGGATCGCGGCCGGCTACGCCCTGGACACCTATCCCAACCAGATCGAAGTGATCACCGCCGAACAGATGATGGACGCCTATGCTTCGGTCGGCATGCCGCTGGGCTATCACCACTGGTCCTACGGCAAACACTTCCTCAGTACCGAGAAATCCTATAGCCGCGGGCAGATGGGACTCGCCTACGAGATCGTGATCAACTCGGACCCGTGTATCGCTTATCTGATGGAAGAGAACACCATCTGCATGCAGGCACTGGTCGTGGCCCACGCCTGTTATGGCCACAACAGCTTCTTCAAGGGCAATTACCTGTTCCGCACCTGGACCGATGCCAGTTCGATCATCGACTATCTGGTGTTCGCCAAGCAGTACATCATGCAGTGCGAAGAGCGCCACGGCATCGACGCGGTAGAGGACCTGCTCGACTCCTGCCATGCCTTGATGAACTATGGCGTCGACCGCTACAAACGCCCATACCCGATTTCCGCCGAGGAAGAGCGGCGTCGGCAGAAGGACCGTGAAGAGCATCTGCAGAAACAGATCAACGACCTGTGGCGCACCATTCCAAAAGGCGCGGACAAGTTCAGCGACAAGGACAACGCACGCTTCCCGGCCGAGCCGCAGGAAAACATCCTGTACTTCATCGAGAAACACGCGCCGCTGCTGGAGCCGTGGCAACGGGAAATCGTGCGGATCGTGCGCAAGATCGCCCAATATTTCTATCCACAGCGCCAGACCCAGGTGATGAACGAAGGCTGGGCGACTTTCTGGCACTACACGCTGATGAACGACCTTTACGACGAAGGGCTGGTCACCGACGGTTTCATGATGGAATTCCTGACGTCCCACACCAGCGTGGTATTCCAGCCGGGATTCGACAGCCCCTACTACAACGGCATCAACCCCTATGCCCTGGGTTTTGCGATGTACCGCGACATTCGGCGCATGTGCGAAGAGCCTACGGAGGAAGACCGCCGCTGGTTCCCGGAAATCGCCGGCAGCGACTGGCTGTCGACCATCAAGTTCGCCATGAGCAGCTTCAAGGATGAGAGTTTCATCCTGCAGTACCTGTCGCCGAAGGTGATCCGCGACCTGAAGCTGTTCAGCATCCTCGATGACGACCAGAAAGACGATCTGCTGGTACCCGCCATTCATGACGAGGGCGGTTACCGGATCATTCGCGAAACGCTTGCTGCGCAATACAACCTGGGCAACCGCGAGCCGAACGTGCAGATCTACAGTATCGACCGACGCGGCGACCGCTCACTGACCCTGCGTCACCAGCAGCACGACCGAAAACCGCTGGGCGATTCCACCGAAGAGGTACTCAAACATCTGCATCGGCTATGGGGTTTCGACATTCATCTGGAGACCCTGCAGGGCGACCAGATCATGAAAACCCACCACGTTCCACCCCGCAGCGAACACGGTGAAGGGGATTACGGTCGGCTCGATCTGGCTGTCATTCATCTTTGATCCCGTTCTGGCCTCCGAAAGTCCGGCGCAAGGGTTATCCTGTCGGGCCAACGGAGGTTTTTTATGCAGATTTACAAGGTCGGCGGCGCAGTACGTGATCGCCTGCTGGGCAAACCGGTCACCGATATCGATTGGGTGGTGGTCGGTGCCACCACCGAAGAAATGCTCGCCAAGGGCTTTCGCCCGGTAGGTGCGGATTTCCCCGTCTTTCTTCACCCGAAAAGCGGTGAGGAGTACGCCCTGGCCCGCACCGAGCGCAAAAGCGGTCGCGGTTATGGCGGCTTCACCTTTCACGCCAGCCCCGAGGTCACGCTTGAAGAAGACCTGATCCGCCGCGACCTTACGATCAATGCCATGGCCGAAGACGATCAGCAGAACCTGACCGATCCCTACCACGGCCAGCGCGATCTCGCAGACCGGGTTCTGCGTCATGTTTCCCCCGCTTTCGCCGAAGATCCGCTGCGAGTCCTGCGTGTTGCGCGCTTTGCCGCCCGTTATGCGGGAATGGGTTTTACGGTGGCCCCCGAAACGATGGACCTGATGCGCCAGCTCAGTGAATCCGGCGAACTCGAAGCGTTGACTGCCGAGCGTAGCTGGAAAGAGATTTCCCGTGCCTTGATGGAAGACCAGCCTCAGATTTTCATTCAGGTATTGCGTGATTGCGGCGCCCTGAAGGTGCTGATGCCAGAGGTCGATGCATTATTCGGGATCCCGCAACCGGAAGTTCATCACCCGGAAATCGACAGCGGTATTCACACACTGAGCGTGCTTGAGCAAGCCGCCCTGCACAAACAACCACTGACGGTACGCTGGGCCTGCCTGCTGCATGATCTCGGCAAGGGCCTGACCCCGGAAGAGCAATGGCCGCGGCACATCGCCCACGAACACAAGGGCTTGAAGCTGATCACGGCCGTGAATGAACGCTTCAAGGCGCCGAAGGACTGCCAGGAACTGGCTCTTCTGGTCGGTCAGTACCACACCCACGGCCATCGCGCGCTGGAACTGAAGGCTTCGACCTTGCTGGAGTTGCTGCAAAGTTTTGATGTTTATCGTCGACCGCAGCGCTTCGAAGCATTCATCGTGGCGTGCGAGATGGACGCCCGGGGACGCAAAGGACTTGAACAGCGAAGTTACCCACAGGCGGATTACCTGCGCGGCGCCGCCAGCGCTGCCCGGGCCGTTGCGGTTCAACCGTTGCTGGAAAAGGGTTTCAAAGGCCCGGAGCTGGGCGAAGCACTCAAGCGTGAAAGGCTCAAGGCGTTGAAGGCTTACAAGGAGTCAGCGTCTTCTTGAGAACATCTGATGCCATCGCGCACCGGTCGCGATGGCGTCAGTCAGTTCAATAAATCCGAAGAGGTGAGTTGAATACCGCGCCATTCAAATCCGACCGGTGCCAGTACCTGATCGATCTGCGCCTCGGACCACAAGGTGGCAAAGCTTTTTCCCACCCCAGGATGTACCCGATCCGGCGCAATCAGCGACAGCGGCCACAACACAAAAGCATTTTTCAGAATCTCGGCCCGAGGCAGGATCAGCCCGTCGAAATTGCCGGTCAGCTCGCCGTACAGCAGGACATCGATGTCCAGCGGCAATCCCTTGCGGTCCGGGGCGTAGCGACCGTTATCCGCCTCGATGAATTTCAGCCGGCGATCCAGTTCCATCAGGGGCAGATCGGTGTAGGCCGAGACCACAAAGTTGAAGAACGGCCCACTCTTGATCCCCACCGGCTGGCTTTCGAACACCGCCGAACAGCGGATATCCACCAGAAAACCGTCCAGAGCATCCAGACCTGCGCGCAGATGGGTTTCGCGCTCGATATTGCTACCGAGCCCGAGATAGACCTGAGTCAGCGACATCCGCGCTCGATCTCCACACCGACACCACCCTTGGCGGCCGGAACCGCGCCAGGCTTGGTCAGCTTCAGGCGCACCCAGGTGATCTTGAATTCGTTCATCAGCACTTCGACCAGGCGCTCGGCGAAGGTTTCGACCAACTGGAACTGAGCCTGCTCGGCAAAAGCCTGGATCCGCGTGGAAACACTGGCGTAATCGAGCGCCAGGGTCAGGTCGTCACCGGCTGCGGCCGGACGGTTGTCCCAGGCGAAGCTCAGATCAAGACGCAGGCACTGTCGGATGCCGCGCTCCCAGTCGTAGGCACCGATCACGGTGTCGACTTCCAGGCCCTCGATAAACACTCTGTCCAAGCACTTCTCTCCACTGCACGACAAGGGCGCAATGCGCCGTTAGAATCAGGGCGTCCTCGCCCGGAATAGTTAGCATGTTTTGGTTACTGGCGATCCTCGCCTACCTGCTCGGCTCTCTGTCCTTCGCCATTTTGCTCAGCCGCCTGACCGGAAATCCGGACCCGCGAATGAGTGGCTCGGGTAATGCCGGTGCCACCAACATGCTGCGCCTGGCCGGCCGCAAACTCGCGATCCTGACCCTGCTGGGCGATCTGTGCAAAGGCCTGCTGCCGGTGCTGATCGCTTCGGCATCGGGCCTCTCGCTGCAGGATCAGGCGTGGATCGGCGTCTGTGCCGTGATCGGTCACCTGTTCCCGCTGTACTTCCGCTTTCGCGGTGGCAAGGGCGTCGCCACGGCCGCCGGCATGCTGCTGGGCCTGTATCCGCCTGCCGCACTGCTGGCCGTGTGTGCCTGGCTGCTGACGTTCTACCTGACCCGCACCAGCTCACTGGCGGCCCTGATCGCCACGCCCCTGACCCTGCCATTGCTGGCCTGGCAGGAACCGGCGGCGCTGTTGCCGATGAGCACGCTCACGCTGCTGATCGTCTGGCGTCACCGGGGCAATCTACGCGACCTGTTTGCCGGGCGCGAACGGCATTTTTAAATAGCACACGTGAGCGTCGCTCATCCCAGCGCCGACAATTGCTCCATCGGCCAGCGCGCCTGCACGCTGATCGCCAGGCTTTCCTGCTGGCCGGCCTGCAAACGCTGGCAACCGGCGAACGCAATCATCGCGCCGTTATCGGTACAGAATTCGGGGCGGGCGTAGAACACATCGCCCTTCATGTCGCCGAGCATTTTCTCGAGCGAAGCCCGCAACGCCTTGTTGGCACTCACGCCACCGGCGATCACCAGACGCTTCATGCCGGCCTGTTTCAGCGCACGCTTGCACTTGATGGTCAAAGTCTCCACCACGGCCTGCTGGAACGCCAGCGCGATGTCGCAACGGGCTTGCTCGCTGTCGTCCCCGGCGCTGACGCATTGCTGCCAGGTGTTGAGGGCGAAGGTCTTCAGACCGCTGAAGCTGAAATCCAGGCCCGGGCGATCACACATCGGACGCGGGAAAGTGAAACGTCCTGCGACGCCCTTCTCCGCCAGCTTGGCGATTTCCGGCCCGCCCGGATAATTGAGGCCCATCATCTTCGCAGTCTTGTCGAAGGCTTCGCCTGCAGCATCATCGAGAGTCTCGCCAAGCAGGCTGTACTGGCCGATACCATCGACCTGAACCAACTGCGTATGACCACCGGACACCAATAAAGCGACGAACGGAAACTCCGGCGGTTTTGGCTCCAGCATCGGTGCCAGCAAGTGGCCTTCCATGTGGTGCACGCCGAGTGCCGGAATACCCCAGGCAAATGCCAGCGCTTGGGCGCAGGAAGCCCCGACCAACAAAGCCCCGACCAGGCCGGGACCCGCGGTATAGGCGATGGCGTCGATCTCGGTCGGCACGCAGTCAGCCTCTGCCAACACCTGACGGATCAAGGGCAGCATGCGCTTGACGTGATCGCGCGATGCCAGCTCCGGCACGACGCCGCCGTAGACGCGGTGCAGGTCGATCTGGCTGAACAGTGCGTCGGCCAGCAGGCCGCGCTCACTGTCGTATAAAGCGACGCCGGTTTCGTCGCAGGAAGTTTCTAATCCCAGTACTAGCATGGGTTTGCGCCTTGTTTA
Organism: Pseudomonas sp. G7(2022); assembly: GCF_052660475.1. Lineage (NCBI taxonomy): Bacteria > Pseudomonadati > Pseudomonadota > Gammaproteobacteria > Pseudomonadales > Pseudomonadaceae > Pseudomonas > Pseudomonas sp. G7(2022). Next base: position 5,710,105 of record NZ_CP109659.1, read on the forward strand.
GGCTGAATTCGAAGGCGCGCATAATAGTCGCCACTGGATGCCCCGACCAGCGGTTTTCGATCAGAGGCTTTGCATTCCGAGCGTTGAGGGGTTAACATCCGCAACCCTTAAAAACCGACGTCTTCAAGTGCTCTTTTGCCGCGAGGATGTTGACCCCGGTAATGAATGAAGGTAGCTCTGGATGCCAGCCGTCAAAGTTAAAGAGAACGAACCCTTCGACGTAGCTCTGCGTCGTTTCAAGCGCTCCTGCGAAAAAGCCGGTGTACTGGCTGAAGTTCGTAGCCGCGAATTTTACGAGAAGCCAACTTCCGAGCGTAAGCGCAAGGCAGCAGCCGCTGTCAAGCGTCACGCCAAGAAAGTTCAGCGCGAACAGCGCCGCGCCGTTCGTCTGTACTAATACACAGACGATCGTAGCAAGCTTCTGCCAAGCCCGGCCCTCAGCCGGGCTAATGGCATTTGCGTAAAACGCTTGATGCTTCACCGTCGAAGCCGCACACGCGACCGAGACAAATCCGCTTCACCGCGTCAGGCCTGGCTCTTTTGCCAGCGGTGCACGTCTTTTCTGACGAGCCTTTCAAGGCTACTGACGAGCACACCCACTGATTCCTCTTACGACGATCAGCCCAAGGCACCTGCTTGCGTGCCCGCTTTATTGAGCTATCCGAGGCCATCAACCGGCCGTCAGCGGATTCAGCGCAACACTTTCAAATAGTCGAAGACTGATAGGTACTAACGTCAGTGGATTTTCGGCAGATACACTTCCCGACAGCGATTACGCAGACGACACCGGTCGAGCCGCACTCTTCGTGCGCTTTCAAGCATGACCCGCGTCCGGCCGCCCTTCGCATCGGACTCATTACAGCGCAGACGACGAGAACGCCATGGCCGGGCTGATTCCCCAGAGCTTCATTGACGACCTGCTGAACCGCACCGACATCGTCGACGTGGTCAGCTCGCGCGTGCAATTGAAGAAGGCCGGCAAGAACTACACCGCCTGCTGCCCGTTCCACAAAGAGAAAACCCCGTCGTTCAGCGTGAGCCCCGACAAGCAGTTCTATTACTGCTTCGGCTGCGGCGCAGGTGGCAACGCTCTCGGTTTTCTCATGGATCACGACAACCTGGACTTCCCCCAGGCCGTCGAGGATCTGGCCAAAGCCGCCGGCATGGAAGTGCCGCGCGAAGAAGGCGGCCGCTCGCACAAACCGCGCCAGCCGACCGACTCACCGCTGTACCCGCTACTCAGCGCCGCCGCCGACTTTTATCGGCAGGCGCTCAAGAGCCATCCGGCACGCAAGGCGGCAGTGGATTACCTCAAGGGTCGTGGCCTGACTGGCGAGATCGCCCGGGACTTCGGCCTCGGCTTCGCTCCCCCGGGCTGGGACAATCTGTACAAGCACCTGAGCAGCGACACCCTGCAGCAGAAAGCCATGATCGATGCCGGCCTGCTGATCGAGAACGCCGAAACAGGCAAGCGCTATGACCGCTTCCGTGATCGCGTGATGTTCCCGATCCGCGACACTCGCGGGCGCATCATCGCCTTTGGCGGCCGAGTCCTCGGCGACGACAAGCCGAAATACCTGAACTCGCCGGAAACCCCGGTATTCCATAAAGGCCAGGAACTCTACGGCCTGTATGAAGCCCGCAAGAACAACCGCAACCTCGACGAAATCATCGTCGTCGAGGGCTACATGGACGTCATCGCTCTGGCCCAGCAAGGCCTGCGCAATGCCGTCGCGACGCTGGGTACAGCCACCAGCGAAGAGCACCTGAAGCGTCTTTTTCGCGTAGTGCCGAACGTCTTGTTCTGCTTCGACGGCGACCAGGCCGGCCGCAACGCCGCATGGCGCGCACTGGAAGCGACACTGAGCAGCCTGCAGGACGGTCGCCGCGCACGGTTCCTGTTCCTGCCCGAAGGCGAGGACCCGGACACCCTGATCCGCGCCGAAGGCACAGACGCCTTCCGTGCGCGGATCAATCAGCACGCGCAGCCCCTGGCAGACTACTTCTTCCAGCAACTGACCGAAGAGGCCGACCCACGTTCGCTCGAAGGCAAGGCGCATATGGCAACGCTTGCCGCACCGCTGATCGATAAAGTGCCGGGGGCCAATCTGCGGATCCTGATGCGCCAGCGCCTGACCGAAATCACCGGCCTGAGCAGCGAGACCGTCAGCCAGCTTGCTCAGAGCGCGCCGCAGGAAGCGCCGCCCGCCTACGATCCGGGCATCGATTATGACGCGATGCCGGACTTCAGCGACTACCATCAGCCGCAGGCACAGGACATGTATGTGCCGCAGCAGGAATGGACCCCGAAAAAACCCGGCGCCGGCGGCAAGAAATGGGACAAAAAAACCTGGGACAAGAATGGCAAGCGTGGCGGTGATCGCGATCAACCGCGCGCACCAAGAGTACCGGCCCCGGTCGAGCCACCGATCATGGCCGCCCTGCGAACGGTGATCCATCACCCGCAACTGGCGCTGAAGGTCGAGACGGCCAGCCATTTCGCGGATGAAGACAATACCAATACCCAACTGCTGGTGGCCTCACTGGAAGCCGTGCAAAAGAATCCTCAGCTAAACTCTTTTCAGTTGATCTCGCGATGGCATGGCACCGAACAAGGTCGATTGCTGACCCGCCTGGCAGAAAAGGAGTGGTTGATCAACGGAGAAAACCTTGAACAACAGTTTTTCGACACCATAACTAGCTTGTCAGCCCGCCAGCGCGAGCGAAAGCTGGAACAACTTCTCAGGAAATCACGTCAAAGCGATCTGAGCACCGAAGAAAAATCTTTGCTGCTCGAATTGCTCAAACGGGATGTTCCTGCATCAAACCCGACCTCAACTGGCGCGTGAGGTCATAGCTCAGGTATAATCCTCGGCTTGTTTTTTGCCCGCCAAGACCTTCAGTGGATAGGGTGTTATGTCCGGAAAAGCGCAACAGCAGTCTCGTATTATTGAGTTGATCAAACTGGGTCGTGAGCAGAAGTATCTGACTTACGCCGAGGTCAACGACCACCTGCCCGAGGATATTTCAGATCCGGAGCAGGTGGAAGACATCATCCGCATGATTAACGACATGGGGATCCCCGTACACGAGAGTGCTCCGGATGCGGACGCCCTTATGTTGGCCGACGCCGATACCGACGAGGCCGCTGCGGAAGAAGCAGCCGCTGCGTTGGCGGCGGTGGAGACCGATATCGGTCGCACCACTGACCCAGTGCGCATGTACATGCGTGAAATGGGTACGGTCGAGCTTCTGACTCGTGAAGGCGAAATCGAAATCGCCAAACGTATCGAAGAGGGCATCCGTGAGGTGATGAGCGCAATCGCGCACTTCCCCGGCACGGTTGACCACATTCTCTCCGAGTACACTCGGGTCACCACCGAAGGTGGTCGCCTGTCCGACGTTCTGAGCGGTTACATCGACCCGGACGACGGCATTGCGCCGCCTGCCGCCGAAGTGCCGCCGCCGATCGACGCGAAAGCGGCGAAAGCCGAAGAATCCGACGACGATGACGATGCCGAAGCTTCCGATGACGAAGAAGAAGCCGAAAGCGGTCCGGATCCGGTCATTGCCGCACAGCGCTTCGGTGCTGTCGCCGATCAGATGGAAATCACCCGCAAGGCCCTGAAAAAGCACGGTCGTCACAACAAGGCGGCGATTGCCGAACTGTTGGCGCTGGCCGAGCTGTTCATGCCGATCAAACTGGTGCCGAAGCAATTCGAAGCCCTGGTCGAGCGTGTTCGCAGCGCCCTGGATCGTCTGCGTCAGCAAGAGCGTGCGATCATGCAACTGTGCGTACGTGATGCACGTATGCCGCGCGCAGACTTCCTGCGTCAGTTCCCGGGCAACGAAGTCGACGAAAGCTGGTCCGACGCCTTGGCCAAAGGCAAGAGCAAGTACGCCGAAGCCATCGCCCGTGTGCAACCGGACATCATCCGTTGCCAGCAGAAGCTGACCGCGCTGGAAACCGAGACCGGCCTGACCATCGCCGAGATCAAGGACATCAACCGTCGCATGTCGATCGGTGAGGCGAAAGCCCGCCGTGCGAAGAAAGAGATGGTTGAAGCGAACTTGCGTCTGGTGATTTCCATCGCCAAGAAGTACACCAACCGTGGCCTGCAATTCCTCGATCTGATCCAGGAAGGCAACATCGGCCTGATGAAAGCGGTGGACAAGTTCGAATACCGTCGTGGTTACAAGTTCTCGACTTATGCCACCTGGTGGATCCGTCAGGCGATCACTCGCTCGATCGCCGACCAGGCCCGCACCATTCGTATTCCGGTGCACATGATCGAGACGATCAACAAGCTCAACCGTATTTCCCGCCAGATGCTGCAGGAAATGGGTCGCGAGCCGACCCCGGAAGAGCTGGGCGAGCGCATGGAGATGCCTGAGGACAAGATCCGCAAGGTATTGAAGATCGCCAAGGAACCGATCTCCATGGAAACCCCGATCGGTGATGACGAAGACTCTCATCTGGGTGACTTCATCGAAGACTCGACCATGCAGTCGCCAATCGATGTCGCCACTGTCGAGAGCCTGAAAGAAGCGACTCGCGAAGTACTGTCCGGCCTGACTGCCCGTGAAGCCAAGGTACTGCGCATGCGTTTCGGTATCGACATGAACACCGACCATACGCTCGAAGAAGTCGGCAAACAGTTTGACGTGACCCGTGAACGGATCCGTCAGATCGAAGCCAAGGCGCTGCGCAAGCTGCGCCACCCGACGCGAAGCGAACACCTGCGTTCGTTCCTCGACGAGTGATACCAGAACCCCCGGCCCAGGCCGGGGGTTTTGTTTTTCAGGGCATATTAAATACCTCGCACTCCCCCCCTCGCGCACAGCCCGTCTACACTCGAAACATTCCCCCGAGCCATACCGAGACCGTTATGCCCAGACTGGCGTCCGTGCTCTTTTTGCTGTCACTGATGATCTGGACCGCAACGGCTGACGCGCTGACTCTGACCGACGAAGAACGTAGCTGGCTGGCGGCTCACCCGGATTTGCGCCTGGGTGTCGATGCTTCGTGGCCGCCATTCGAGTTTCGCGACGACCAGAACCGCTATCAGGGCCTGGCCGCGGACTATATCGACGTGATCCGCCAACGCCTGGCCATCAAACTTACGCCCGTCGAACCCTCAAGCTGGACAGCCGTGCTCGAACAGGCCAAAAACGGCACGATCGATCTGCTGCCGGGCATCATGTCCACCCCGGAACGTCAGAACTATCTGGCATTCACTCGCCCTTACCTGGACTTTCCGATCGTCATCCTCGCCCACGTCGGCGGTCCACAACCGCGCAAGATCGAGGAGCTGTATGGGCTGAAGATCGCGGTCGTCGAAAACTACGCCCCCCATGAGCTTCTGCGTACCCATCATCCCGATCTGAATCTGGTGGCCATGCCCAATGTCAGCTCGGCGTTGCAGGCCCTGGCCACCGATGAGGTGGACGCGGTGGTCGGCGACCTCGCCTCCAGTGTCTGGAGCCTGCGCCAGCTCAAGCTCGACGGGCTGTATGTCAGCGGCGAAACCCCTTATCGCTATCAATTGGCAATGGGGGTTCCCCGCGACAGCAAAATGCTGGTGGGCATTCTGGACAAAGTCCTGGCCGACATGTCCCCTGAGCAGATCAGCAGCATCCAGGAACACTGGGTGGGCAACGTCCTCGATCATCGGACATTCTGGTCGGATCTGCTGGTCTATGGCCTGCCAGGCCTGCTGTTGCTGGTGATCATCTTGGCAGTGGTGATCCGCATCAACCGCCGCTTGAGCTCGGAAATCGCCCGACGCATCGACCTCGAACAGGAACTGCGCAGCAGCGAATACCACTATCGCGGGCTGGTGGAGAGCCTGTCGGCCATTGCCTGGGAAGCACGAATCAGCGACTTCACCTACAGCTACGTGTCGCCCCATGCCGAAGACCTACTGGGTTATCCACTGTCGCACTGGCTGATTCCGGGCTTCTGGCGCAACATCATCCACCCCGCCGACCTGACCCGCGCACAGAGCTTCTGCGATCACGAGGTCCTCGCCGGGCGCGATCACAGTCTCGATTACCGGGTGATCACCGCTGATGGCCGCTGCCTGTGGGTGCGCGACATCGTCAGCCTCATCGAGCACGGCCACGAGCCGGTGATGCGCGGCCTGATGATCGATATCAGTGAAACCAAGCGTACTGAAGAGGCCCTGCGCCTGTCGGAGCAGAAGTTCGCCTCGGTGTTCCAGCAATGCCCGGATATTCTGGTCATCGCCCGGCTATCCGACGGCTGCCTGCTGGAAGTGAACGAAGCCTTTGAGGAACAGATCGGGCTCAAAGCCGAAGACGTCATTGGTCAGACTGCTACCGAACTCAATATCTGGGGCATTCCCGGCGTGGGTCCCGGCCTGCTGCAACGCCTGCAGGCCGGCAGCATTCGCAACCTGGAGATGCCCTTTCGTCGCAACAATGGGCAGGTGTTCACCGGGCTGATTTCCGCCGAACCGTTCGAGCTCGACACGACACCAGCGCTGGTCGTCGTGGTGCGCGACATTACGCAGCTCAAGGAAACCCAACAGCAGTTGCAAACCTCCGAAGAAAAGTTCGCCAAGGCCTTTCACGCCTCGCCGGACGGCCTGCTGCTGTCACGCCAGAGTGATGGTCTGTTGCTGGAGGTCAATGAAGGTTTCAGCCGCATCACCGGTTTCAACAGCGCCATGTCGGTGGATCGTTCGGCACTGGATCTGGGGATCTGGGTCAACCTCAACGAACGCAAACAGATGCTCGATCTGTTGCACCGTGACGGTTTCGTCCGTGACTTCAGTTGTCACATCCGCCGCAGCGACGGGCAGATCCGCCTCTGCGAAGTGTCCAGCCGGCCGCTGCCGATCGGCGACGAAGACTGCATGCTGACCATTGCCCGTGACATCACTGAACGCCACCTGATGCAGGAAAAATTGCAACAGGCCGCAACCGTCTTCGAAAGCACCGCCGAGGGCGTGCTGATTACCGACACCCAGCAGCACATCAGCGCAGTGAACCGCGCATTCACGGAAATTACCGGCTACAGCGAAAGCGAAGCGCTAGGCCATACCCCACGCCTGTTGGCTTCCGGGCTGCATGACAGCGCATTTTATGCGGCGATGTGGCACCAGTTGACCGACGAAGGCCACTGGCAAGGCGAAATCTCCAACCGGCGCAAGAATGGCGAGTTGTACCCCAGCTGGCTGACCATCAGCGCCGTGCGCAACCGCGACCGGTTCATCACTCACTTCGTCGCGGTGTTTGCCGATATTTCCAGCCTCAAGCACGCTCAGGCCAAACTCGATTACCAGGCCCACCATGACCCGCTGACCGGTCTGCCAAACCGGACACTGTTCGAAAGCCGCCTGTTGATGGCGCTGAACAGTCAGCAGGAAAACGACAGCCTGGGCGCGGTGTTGTTTCTCGATCTCGATCGTTTCAAGCACATCAACGACAGTCTCGGCCATCCGGTCGGCGACCTGCTGCTCAAAGGCATCGCCGTGCGCCTCAAGGAACAGCTTCGCGATATCGACACGGTGGCGCGGCTGGGCGGCGATGAATTCATCATCCTGCTACCGGGCCTGCAACAGGCCGCTGATGCAGACAACATTGCCACCAAACTGCTGAATTGCTTCGCCGCACCGTTTCAAGCCGGCGAGCATGAGTTCTTCATCAGCGCCAGCATCGGCACCAGCCTCTATCCCCGCGACGGCTGCGACGTCGCCACCCTGATCAAGAACGCCGACGCGGCGATGTATCGCTCCAAGGCCAAGGGTCGTAATCGCGTCGAAAGCTACACCCGGGACCTCACCGCCCAGGCCAGCGAGCGGGTGGCGCTGGAACATGAATTGCGCCGGGCCATCGAGCGGGAAGAGCTGTACCTCTACTACCAACCGAAAATCAGCCTCGACGATCACAGTCTGGTCGGGGCCGAAGCCCTGATCCGCTGGCGTCACCCGACCTTCGGCGAGGTGCCGCCGGAGCATTTCATCCCACTGGCGGAAGAGAACGGCATGATTCTGCAAATCGGCGACTGGGTGCTGGAAACCGCCTGTCGGCAAATGTTCGAATGGGGACAGATCTATGAATCCCTGGGCCCGTTGTCGGTCAACCTCGCCGGCGCGCAACTGCGCCAGCCGAACCTGTTGGGGCGCATCGAACAGCTGCTCAAGGACAACCGCCTGAGGCCGGATTTACTGCAACTGGAAATTACCGAAAACTTCATCATGAGCCAGGCCGAAGAGGCGCTGGCAGTGTTGCACCAACTCAAACACCTCGGCGTGCAACTGGCCATCGACGACTTCGGCACCGGTTATTCCTCGCTGAGTTATCTCAAGCGCCTGCCGCTGGATATCCTCAAGATCGACCAGTCTTTCGTCCGCGGCCTGCCTGACGATCCGCACGACGCGGCAATTGTCCGCGCCATCATCGCCCTGGGCCGCAGCATGCAATTCACCGTGATCGCCGAAGGCGTGGAAACCCAGGCCCAACAACAATTCCTCACCACCGAGGGCTGCGAACAGATCCAGGGCTACATCGTCAGCCTGCCGCTGCCACCCGAAGAGTTCGCCGCGACGTTTCTTCGTATAGCCGTATCAGATTTTTCGGATAGCACAGCCGAGAAACCGTCGCTATAATCCGCGGCCTACTGAGGGCCTATAGCTCAGTTGGTTAGAGCAGAGGACTCATAATCCTTTGGTCCACGGTTCAAGTCCGTGTGGGCCCACCAAACATCAAAAAGCCGCACATATGTGCGGCTTTTTCGTATCTGCGTGGAGAAGTCCCTTGTCCGACATCCGCCCACCCGTTCTTGATGAAATCGACCGCCAGTTGATTGCCGCCCTGCAAATCAATGCCCGCGAAAGCGTGGCAATGCTCGCCCGGCAGCTCGGCATTGCCCGCACCACGGTCACCTCACGTCTCGCACGACTGGAAAAGGCCAAAGTCATCACTGGCTACGGCGTGCGTCTGGGCCAGCGTGTCGTGGATGGCGGGTTGCAGGCCTATGTCGGGATCAAGGTGCAGCCGCGCTCCGGCAAAGAGGTACTGCGACGGTTGAGTGCGATGGCCCAGGTGCAGCAGCTGTGTGCGGTGAGTGGCGAATTTGATTACGTGGCGTGGCTGCGTACCGACTCGCCAGAACAGCTGGATCAACTGCTGGATCAGATCGGCAGCGTAGACGGCGTGGACAAGACCACGACCTCGATCATCCTCAGCAGCAAAATCGATCGCGGGCATCCAGTCTGACCAACATTGTCGTCATATTGCAGCAGCAACACTCAAATCGACGACACTTTGCGTCTTATTAACGTGTTCTACGCTCCCTAGAATGGCTGGCATCTTTTCCTATACTCAGACGCGCATCCGGCGTCGGGTCGCCAGCAAGGTCAGCCATGAACAAGAACAATCGCCATCCTGCAGACGGTAAGAAACCGATCACCATTTTCGGCCCGGACTTTCCGTTCGCCTTCGACGACTGGATCGAACACCCGGCCGGTCTGGGTAGCATTCCCGAGCACAACCACGGTGCCGAAGTTGCAATCGTCGGTGCCGGCATCGCAGGTCTGGTGGCGGCTTACGAACTGATGAAACTCGGTTTGAAACCGGTCGTTTATGAGGCCTCGAAGCTCGGCGGCCGTCTGCGCTCCCAGGCATTCAACGGCACTGACGGCATCGTCGCCGAGCTCGGCGGCATGCGCTTCCCGGTATCCTCCACCGCGTTCTATCACTACGTCGACAAACTCGGTCTGGAAACCAAACCCTTCCCCAACCCGCTGACCCCGGCCTCCGGCAGTACCGTGATCGACCTGGAAGGCAAAACCCATTACGCACAGAGCCTGAAGGATCTTCCTGCACTGTTCCAGGAAGTGGCTGACGCCTGGGCCGACGCTCTGGAGGCCGGCTCGCAGTTTGCCGATATCCAGCAAGCGATCCGCGACCGCGATGTGCCGCGCCTCAAAGAGCTGTGGAACACCCTGGTGCCGCTGTGGGACGACCGCACGTTCTACGACTTCGTCGCCACCTCGAAAGCCTTCGCCAAACTGTCGTTCCATCACCGTGAAGTGTTCGGCCAGGTCGGTTTCGGCACCGGTGGCTGGGACTCGGACTTCCCCAACTCGATGCTGGAAATCTTCCGCGTGGTGATGACCAACTGCGACGACCACCAACACCTGGTGGTCGGCGGTGTGGAACAAGTGCCACAAGGCATCTGGCGTCATGCGCCGGAACGCTGCGTACACTGGCCGCAAGGCACCAGCCTCAAGTCGCTGCACCACGGCGCGCCACGTTCCGGGGTGAAGAAAATTGCCCACGCGCCTGACGGGCGCTTCGCGGTCACCGACAACAACGGCGACACCCGCGAATACGCCGCCGTACTCACCACCTGTCAGAGCTGGCTGCTGACCACCCAGATCGAGTGCGACGAAACCCTGTTCTCGCAAAAAATGTGGATGGCCCTCGACCGCACGCGCTACATGCAATCGTCGAAGACCTTCGTGATGGTTGACCGTCCGTTCTGGAAGGACAAGGACCCGGAAACCGGCCGCGACCTGATGAGCATGACCCTCACCGATCGCCTGACCCGTGGCACCTATCTGTTCGACAACGGTGACGACAAGCCAGGCGTGATCTGCCTGTCGTACTCGTGGATGAGCGATGCGCTGAAAATGCTCCCGCATCCGGTGGAAAAACGCGTGAAACTGGCGCTCGATGCGTTGAAGAAGATCTACCCGAAAGTCGACATCGCCGCGCGGATCATCGGCGATCCGATCACCGTATCCTGGGAAGCCGACCCGCATTTCCTCGGTGCATTCAAAGGCGCCCTGCCCGGTCACTATCGCTATAACCAGCGCATGTACGCACATTTCATGCAGGACGACATGCCGCCGGAGCAGCGCGGGATTTTCATCGCCGGCGACGACGTATCGTGGACGCCAGCCTGGGTTGAAGGCGCGGTACAAACGTCGCTCAATGCGGTGTGGGGAATCATGAAGCACTTCGGCGGGTCCACACATAAAGAGAACCCCGGCCCGGGTGATGTGTTCAACGACATCGGCCCGATCGCCCTGCCCGAGTAAGAGGAATCCCCGATGCGTGTTGCCCTTTACCAATGTCCACCTTTGCCCCTGGAACCGGCCGCCAACCTCCAGCGCCTGCATCAACTGGCGATGGAGGCCAAAGGCGCCGATCTGCTGGTGGTGCCGGAGATGTTCCTGACCGGCTACAACATCGGCAAGGAAGCGGTCGCGACATTGGCCGAGGTCTATAACGGTGAGTGGGCGCAGCAGGTTGGACGGATCGCCAAGGCTGCCGGCCTGGCGATTCTCTATGGATACCCGGAGCGCACCGCCGAAGGACAGATTTACAACGCCGTGCAGTTGATCGATTCGAACGGCGAGCGCCTGTGCAATTACCGTAAAACGCACCTGTTCGGCGATCTGGACCGTTCGATGTTCAGCCCCGGCGATGGCGAGTTTCCCATCGTCGAGCTCAACGGCTGGAAGCTCGGTTTCCTGATCTGCTACGACCTGGAATTCCCGGAAAACGCCCGGCGCCTGGCCCTTGAAGGTGCCGAGCTGATCCTGGTGCCGACCGCCAACATGATTCCTTTCGATTTCATTGCCGATGTTTCCGTGCGCTCCCGCGCCTTTGAGAACCAGTGCTACGTGGCTTACGCCAACTACTGCGGCCACGAAGGCGATATCCATTACTGCGGGCAAAGCAGCATTGCCGCACCGGATGGCAGCCGTATCGCCCAGGCCGGACTGGACGAAGCCTTGATCGTCGGTGAGCTGGATCGCCAGTTGATGATCGATTCGCGTAACGCCAACCGCTACTTCAACGACCGCCGCCCCGAACTTTACGACGCGCTCAACAAGCGCTAATCCGCTAGCATTGGCACTTCACTGTTCTGGAAGTGCCCATGCCTGCGCCGACTCACCCCCGCCCTCACACCGAAACCCTGGCCAACGGCTTGCGCGTGACCCTGCGTCGCGTGCCCGGCCTCAAGCGCAGCGCCGCTGCGTTGCGAGTGGCTGCCGGCAGTCATGACGTGCCGTTGGCGTGGCCGGGGCTGGCGCATTTCCTTGAGCATTTGCTGTTCCTCGGCACCGAGCGTTTTCCTGTGCAGCAAGGGCTGATGGCCTATGTGCAAGGTCACGGCGGCCAAGTGAATGCGAGCACCCGTGAGCGCACCACCGATTTCTTCTTTGAGTTGCCGCCAGCGTCCTTCAGTGGCGGGCTGGAGCGTCTGTCAGACATGCTCGCCCGGCCGCGTATGAATCCGGACGATCAGTTGCGGGAACGGGAAGTGTTGCAGGCGGAGTTTGTCGCGTGGTCCCAGGATGCTGCGGCTCAGCAGAAAGAGGCACTGTTCGAGGGATTGTCGGCAGCGCATCCTTTGCGCGGCTTTCATGCCGGGAACCGCGACACGCTGCCGGTAGAAGAGGCGGAGTTTCAGCAGGCACTGAAAGATTTCCATCGGCAGTTTTACCGCACCGGGCAGATGACCCTGAGTCTGGTCGGGCCGCAGAGCGTTGAAGAGCTGCGCACGCTGGCCGAACAGTTTGCCGCCACGCTGACGCCTGGGGATAAAACTGCACAGGCAGCCCCCGTTCGCTTGATGGACAACCCACAGGCAAGTTATCAACAGGTCGGCGAGCGATGCGGCAATCTGCTGGTAGCGCTGGAGGATCTGCCGGAGTCGTCGGCCGAAGCGCTGGCGTTTCTCTGCCACTGGTTGAACAGCACCAAACCCGGTGGGTTGCTCGCGCATTTGCAGCAGCTGGGTCTCGCTGACAGCCTGCAAGCCTGCGTGCAGTACCAGTTCGCAGGGCAAGCCTTGCTGCATCTTCAGTTCACTGCACCCAGCGGGTCACTCGATGCCATTCGCGAGCAATGGCTGGATTGGCTGAGTTTCTTCGCCGAACAGCAGGACTGGCCGGCATTGCGTGAGGAATATTCGGCGCAGCTTCAGCGTCAGCAGCAGGTCAGTGGCGCGCTGCAACGGGCGCGACTCGACAGCGAACAACTCGAAAGCGGCCTCTCCGAATCGGCGGTTGCAGCGCTCAAAGTGATTCTCGGCAAAATCGGCATTGTGGATAACTTCAGCAGTCACTGGCATCTGCCCACTGCCAATCCGTTCCTGCGCGCAGCAGAACCGCTGGCCAACGCCGGCCTGATTCGCGGCCAGACCAGCGCCCACCGAGGCCTGCGCACGTTTGCTCAGGATCGCTCGCGCAGCCGCCGCGAACGCTCGCCGATGCAATTCAGCCAGGCGCTGCCGGATAACGGCGACGAAGGTGCGGTGTATGTGCGCTGGCAGACGGAAGCAGCGGCCACGGCCGAGCTGCAAGCGAAACTGCAACGCAGTCTGCGGGAGGTGTCTGACGACGCGCGTCAGGCCGGGGTCGAGCTCTCGTTCAGCACCACGGGGAATCAGTGGATATTGAAGGTGACCGGTCTGCAGGACGTACTACCCGGCGTCCTGGAGCATGCGCTGAAACATCTGACGCAAGTTGACGCTGATTCCGCGACAAACGAGCCGGACGTGCCGTCGATGCCGATCCGCCAATTGCTCAAGGCATGGCCCGAGCACTGTCTTCCAGCGGTTGTGCAATCCGACGACGCCAATCAGCTGTGGGCAACTTCCCGTTGGGATGGCCTGGCCCTGTGTCTCGATGCCCAGACCCAATCGGCCATGGGGCTGGCCCTGAGTCGCATTCCAGGCAAGCCAGACAACGAAATACCAACCCCGTCGGCAGTCCACGCCCACTACCGATGGAGTCAGATCGACACCGCCTCCAGCGAACACGCATTGCTGCTGTTCTGCCCGACCGCCAGCCCGAACATAGCCGACGAAGCCGCATGGCGTTTTCTCGCGCACCTGTGCCACACGCCGTACTATCAGCGGCTACGGGGCGAGTTGCAGCTGGGATACGCGGTGTTCAGCGCCTTCAGACAGGCGCATGGCCAGAGTGGATGGCAGTTCGGCGTGCAATCGCCGACAGTCACTCCTGAGCAACTGCTGGGCCACGTTCAAGCGTTTATCGAAGGCATTCCCGCGCTGATCGAGAAAATCGATGACGCGCTGTTCATCGAGCAGCGCCAGATCCTCGCCGCGCATCTGGATGCCGATGTCCTGCCCGCCAAAGACGCTGCCGAACTTCTGTGGCAGGCAAAACTGGCTGGCCACTCGTCGGATTACCTGGATCAACTGAGCAAGGCCATCACTCAACTGGATCGCCCGGCATTGCAAGCCGCCGCACAGCGCCTGATCCGCGCCGAAGGCGGCTGGCACGGCATGGCCAACAGACCTGCGCCAGGCGCGCCATGGCAAGCGACAAAATGATCATTACCGGGGCTGCAAGGAGCTTTCTCAAAGATTCACGGGCAAACCCCCTGAAATTTTGAGTAACATAGCCACCTAACTATTTGGAACATCCCTGCGCTGCCGTGGACTATACCTATGGATAGCGCTATCTCACCCACCTGAAAAAGGAGTCACCCGATGGCCTGGACCAAACCTGCTTACACCGACCTGCGCATCGGCTTCGAAGTCACCATGTACTTCGCCAGCCGCTGAGTCCTGCCTCAAGCAGAACACTGCAGTGCAACGCCTCGGCTCGCCGGGGCGTTTTATTTTCAGCGTTGAAATGATGGAGCGTTCATGTTCGTCCAGATTCTGGGTTCGGCCGCCGGTGGCGGTTTTCCGCAGTGGAACTGCAACTGCGTCAATTGCGCCGGTTTTCGCGACGGCAGCCTGAATGCCCAGGCCCGTACCCAATCGTCCATCGCGATTTCCGATGACGGCGTGAACTGGGTGCTGTGCAATGCCTCGCCGGACATCCGCGCGCAGCTTCAGAGCTTCGCCCCGATGCAACCGGGCCGTGCCCTGCGTGACACCGGCATCAGCGCGATCATCCTGATGGACAGCCAGATCGACCACACCACCGGCCTGCTCAGCCTGCGCGAAGGCTGCCCGCATCAGGTCTGGTGCACGGACATGGTCCACGAGGACCTGAGCACCGGTTTCCCGCTGTTCACCATGCTCAAGCACTGGAACGGCGGGCTGGACTGGAACCGCATCGAACTCGACCAGAGCTTCACCGTCGCCGCCTGCCCGAATTTGCGCTTCACCCCGCTGCCGCTGCGCAGCGCGGCACCGCCCTACTCGCCGCACCGCTTCGATCCGCACCCGGGCGACAACATCGGCCTGATCGTCGAAGACCTCAGCACCGGCGGCAAGCTGTTCTATGCGCCAGGTCTGGGCAAGGTCGATGCGCCGTTGCTGGAAATCATGGCCGACAGCGACTGCGTGCTGGTGGACGGAACGATGTGGGACGACGATGAAATGCAGCGCCGTGGCGTTGGCACCCGCACCGGCGGCGAAATGGGTCACCTCGCCCAGAAAGGTCCCGGCGGCATGCTCGAAGTGCTGGAACAGCTTCCCGAGCAGCGCAAGGTGCTTATCCACATCAACAACACCAACCCGATTCTCGACGAAGACTCCCCGGAGCGCGCGGAACTGGTGCGACGCAATGTTGAAGTGGCGTATGACGGCATGAGCATTGTCCTGTAACGAATGGCCCGGAGAACCGCAATGACCGACACCCCGCTGTCCCCCGCCGAATTCGAAGCGGCCCTGCGCGCCAAGGGCGCCTACTACCACATCTATCACCCGTATCACGTGGCGATGTATGAAGGCCGGGCCACCCGCGAGCAGATTCAGGGCTGGGTCGCCAACCGCTTCTACTATCAGGTGAACATTCCCCTGAAAGACGCGGCAATCCTCGCCAACTGCCCGGATCGCGAGATCCGCCGCGAGTGGATCCAGCGCCTGCTCGACCACGATGGCGCCCCCGGTGAGGACGGCGGCATCGAAGCCTGGCTGCGCCTCGGCCAGGCCGTCGGTCTCGACCCGGATCAATTGCGTTCCCAGGAGCTGGTGCTGCCCGGCGTACGCTTCGCCGTCGACGCCTACGTCAACTTCGCCCGCCGCGCCAGTTGGCAGGAAGCTGCCAGCAGCTCGCTGACCGAGCTGTTCGCGCCGCAGATCCACCAGTCGCGCCTCGACAGCTGGCCGCAGCATTACCCGTGGATCGACCCGGCGGGTTACGAATATTTCCGCACCCGTCTCGGCCAGGCCCGACGCGATGTCGAGCATGGCCTGGCGATCACGCTGGAGCACTACAAGACCCGCGAAGGTCAAGAGCGCATGCTGGAAATTCTCCAGTTCAAACTGGACATCCTTTGGAGCATGCTCGATGCCATGAGCATGGCCTACGAACTGAACCGCCCGCCGTATCACAGCGTCACCGATCAACGGGTCTGGCATAAAGGAATCGCCTTATGAGTTTCGACCGCAGCAAGACCCCGACCTGGCGTCCCGGCTACCGTTTCCAGTACGAACCGGCGCAGAAAGGCCACGTGCTGCTGTACCCGGAAGGCATGATCAAGCTCAACGAAAGTGCCGCACTGATCGGCGGCCTGATCGACGGTGAGCGGGATGTCGCGGCGATCATCGCCGAACTCGACAGACAGTTCCCCGGCGTACCCGAGCTCGGTGACGACATCGAGCAATTCATGGAGGTTGCCCGTGCGCAGCACTGGATCGAACTTGCCTGAGACATCGGCGCAAGTCCCGGCCAAACCGGAAGTCGGCCTGCCGCTGTGGCTGCTCGCCGAACTGACCTACCGTTGCCCGCTGCAATGCCCGTACTGCTCCAATCCACTGGACTTCGCCGAGCAGGGCAAAGAGCTGAGCACCGAACAGTGGATCAAGGTATTTCGCGAAGCGCGGGAGATGGGTGCGGCGCAACTGGGCTTTTCCGGGGGCGAGCCGCTGGTGCGCCAGGACCTTGCCGAGCTGATTCGTGAGGCGCGTCAGTTGGGTTTTTACACCAACCTGATTACCTCAGGCATCGGCCTGACCGAGCAGAAGATCAGCGACTTCAAGAAGGCCGGGCTCGATCACATCCAGATCAGCTTCCAGGCCAGCGACGAGCAAGTGAACAACCTGCTCGCGGGCTCGAAAAAAGCCTTCGCGCAGAAGCTGGAAATGGCCCGCGCCGTGAAGGCCCACGGCTACCCGATGGTGCTGAACTTCGTCACCCATCGGCACAACATCGACAAGATCGACCGCATCATCGAGCTGTGCATCGCTCTGGAAGCGGATTTCGTCGAGCTCGCCACCTGCCAGTTCTACGGCTGGGCACAGCTCAATCGTGTCGGCCTGTTGCCGACCAAAGAGCAACTGGTCCGCGCCGAACGCATCACCAACGAATACCGCGCCAGACTGGAAGCCGAAGGGCATCCGTGCAAGCTGATTTTCGTCACCCCGGACTATTACGAAGAACGTCCGAAAGCCTGCATGAATGGCTGGGGCAGTCTGTTTCTGACGGTCACACCGGACGGCACCGCCCTGCCCTGTCATGGCGCCCGACAGCTGCCGGTACAATTTCCCAATGTGCGCGACCACAGCATGCAGCACATCTGGTACGACTCGTTCGGCTTCAACCGCTTTCGCGGCTATGACTGGATGCCCGAGCCGTGCCGCTCCTGTGACGAGAAAGAACAGGACTTCGGCGGCTGCCGCTGCCAGGCGTTCATGCTTACGGGCGATGCCAGCAACGCCGACCCGGTGTGCAGCAAGTCCGAACATCACGGCGTGATCCTCAAGGCCCGCGAAGAAGCCGAGCACGCCACCCAGACCATCGAACAACTGGCCTTTCGCAATGAACGAAACTCGCGCCTCATCGCCAAAGGCTGAGCCTTTCAGCGCTACCGCCGCCGTTGCTGCCGGCGTGGATTTCGCCGAATTGCAGCTCGGCGCCCAGGGTTTGTTCTGGAATGAATATCGCCCGGCAGACGCTGCCTGCCGGATCTGGCACTGGCACGATGGCGTAGCGAAATGTCTGACGCCTGCGGGCTTCAGCGTGCGCAGCCGGGTGTACGAATATGGTGGGGGGGCGTTTTGTCTGACGCCTGACGGGATTGTTTTCGTCAACGAGGCAGATCAACAGCTTTACCGGCAGACACTGGATGGCGCGCCCGAAGCTCTGACGACGGGTGAGTGCCGATATGGCGATCTGCATTTTGCCAACGGGCAGGTCCTGGCCGTAGAAGAGAACGGTGATCGCCATCGGTTGGTGGCCATTGATCTGGTTAACGGCACCGAGAGTTTGCTGGCAGAAGGTGCGGATTTCTATGCGGCACCGATCATCAGCCCGGACTGCCAGCGCCTGGCGTGGATCGAATGGAGCCGCCCGCATCAGCCGTGGACCGCCACCCGTTTGATGATCGCCAAGCGAACCGATAACGGCTTTTCCGCCCCTCATTGCGTGGCCGGAGAAACGCTGGAAGAGTCGATCCAGCAACCCCGTTTCGATGCCAGCGGACGACTGGGCTGCCTGACCGACCGTGGCGGATATTGGCAACCGTGGGTCGAGTCTGCAGAAGGATTGCAACCACTGCGTTGCGCCCCGGCCGATCACGCGCCAGCCCCATGGCAACTTGGCGGTTGCACTTGGCTGCCCACCGACGAAGGATTCCTGGCCAGTTGGAGTGAAGGCGGTTTCGGGCGTCTGGCGCTTAACGGCGAAGACTTCACCGGCGACTACAGCCGCTTCCGTCATCTGGCGGTCGATGATCAGTTCATTTACTGCATCGCCGCTTCACCAATCAGCCCTTCAGCCGTGATCGCCATTGATCGCGAGTCGCGTGAAGTGAAAATCCTCGCCGGCGGCGTTGCTCCGCTTCCCGCCGAGCGCATCAGCCAACCGCAAACCCTGTGTTATCCCAGCGGCTCGGGCCAGGCTCACGGCTTCTTTTATCCGGCCACCCATGGTGATGAAAAACCGCCCCTGGTGGTGTTCATCCACGGCGGTCCGACGTCGGCCTGCTATCCGCTGCTGGATCCGCGCATCCAGTACTGGACGCAACGCGGCTTCGCCGTGGCCGACCTCAACTACCGAGGCAGCAGCGGCTATGGCCGGGAGTATCGAAAGGCGCTGCATCTGAGTTGGGGAGCAGTGGATGTCGAGGATGCCTGCGCAGTGGTGGCCTATCTGGCCGAACGCGGCATGATCGACGGCGAGCGTGCATTCATCCGTGGCGGCAGCGCCGGTGGCTACACCACGCTTTGTGCATTGGCGTTCCACCAGGTGTTCCGCGCCGGCGCCAGCCTCTACGGCGTCAGCGACCCGGTAGCTCTGGGCCGTGCAACACACAAGTTCGAAGGTGATTATCTGGACTGGCTGATCGGCGATCCCGAGCAAGACGGCGAACGCTATGCCGCCCGCACGCCGTTGCTGCACGCCGGCAACATTCGCGTGCCGGTGATTTTCTTCCAGGGTGAGCTGGACGCCGTGGTCGTGCCGCAACAGACCCGCGACATGGTCGCAGCCCTGGAGCAAAACGGCATTGAGGTCGAAGCGCATTACTACGCCGACGAACGCCACGGCTTCCGCCGGGCCGCGAACCAGGCCCACGCGCTGGAGCAGGAATGGCGCTTCTACCGGCAAGTGATGGGCCTGGCCGATTGAAACTCAGCGCTTGGCGATGATGTACACCGCGTGCACGATCCCCGGGATGTAACCGCACAGCGTCAGCAGAATGTTCAGCCAGAACGCGCCGCCGAACCCGACCTGAAGAAACACACCCAGTGGCGGCAAGATAATGGCGATGATGATGCGGATAAAGTCCATGGGGCAGCTCCTGATTGGGGGTTGGCTCGACTGAGCCATACAAGCTAATCGACCTGCGCCGTTTGTCAGGGTTCAGTGCTATCGCCAGACAGAGTGCGCAAGACCACTCAAGCCAGTATTTGCAGACCGTGTTTCTGCACAATGCTGAGCAGCTTCAAAGCCATTCCGCTTGGATGCTTATCCCCTGATTCCCATTGTTTAACAGTCGAAGCACTGGTGTTCAAATAACGCGCGAACACTGGCTGGCTGACGTTGTTAAGCTCACGCAATGCCTTGATCTGCTCCGCCGGGATCGCATCCGGGACCGCAGCAAGGCACGACTCATCAAACTCACGCATCGTTGCCTTGCTGATCGCACCGACTGCATGCAGGGCGCTGGCCGACCCGTGCACTGATTCAAATACGTCACTCTTGAATTTTTTACTCATGAGTTATCTCCACAAACGCCTTCATGACCAACAAGCCTTGAATCTGCTCTTCGGTAAGTTGTGCATAGGCTTTCGCCAGTTTGCGCAGCTCCTTCAACTCTGCAGAATTGATATTGCTCCGATCCTTTTTGGCGAACAGCACCTGATAAATCCAGTAACGCCCGCCCTTGGCCAGAACAATTGAACGGTGGCGGTTTTCGTTCAGGCGCTTCTTCCAGACTCCGCCTCCCAGATTGTCCGCTTGCCCATCGAGCATCTCGGCAAAAGCCTCGCGAAGCTCGTCGTCGGTGATCCATGCTTTGTTGGCCTGTATCGCAAAACCTTTTGTCTTGAACAACCTGAACGACATCGGTATCCCTTCCAAAAAAACATACCACTCAGTGGTATAGATTACAAAGCCTGCCTTGCGACAAGGGTGTTCCGCCAGCTTCGGCAATCCTTGCCGAAGCCCATTAAATAAACACTGCAGCGGCGGTCCCTCAAGCAATAAACCGCGATGGAAAAACCCGGCCACAAAAAAACGCCCCACGCCAAAAGAATCAGGCGTGGGGCGTGCGTTATACCGCGAGACGGTTCTTGAATTCGGGTGGGAAACTTCAGCTCAGACGGCAATCCCTTTGCGGCATTGCAGTTGCGCGGTGCGTACCCGGGAGAAAGCTCGGGCCAGACGCAGGAGCATTTCGTCGATGTTGGCCTTGCTGACGGTCAGTGCCGGGGTGAAGCGCAGACAGTTGGCTTGTGGAGCGTTGAGCAGCAAGCCTTCATGGAGGGCGGCTTTGACGACAGCCTCGGCGGAGTCTTCCGACAGCGTCAGCCCCCAGAACAGACCCTGCCCGCGCAACTCGCCATGTTCATAACGACGGGCCAGACGAGCGAGCCCTTCGCGCAAATGCTGGCCGTTGTCCCGGATCTGTTCGAGGAATGCGCGATCCTGCACGCTGTCGAGCACCACCAGCCCTGCGGCGGTCATCAGCGCGTTGCCGTGATGAGTGCCGCCCAATTCGCCGGGCTCGAAACAGCACGCCTTGCCTCGCGCCAGCAATGCAGCCAGTGGAACGCCACCGCCGAGGCCCTTGCCGAGCACGACGATATCGGCGCGCACGCCGTAGGACTGTTCGGCGAGCAAGGTGCCGCAGCGGCCGATGCCGGTCTGCACTTCGTCGAGGATCAGCAGAATCCCCAGTTCACGGCACAGGCGTTCGACGCCCTTGAGGTAATGCTCGGTCGCAGGAACCACACCGGCATCGCTCTGGATTGGCTCAAGCATGATCGCCACGGTCTGCGCATCGACTGCGGCATGCAGCGCCGGCAGATCATTGAACGGCACCAGATCGAAACCCGGCAGCAGCGGCGCGAAGCGATTGTGCAGATTGCAACTGTCCGACGCCGAAATCGTCGCCAGACTGCGTCCGTGACAGCCTTGTCTGGCGACAATGATCCGCGAGGCGCCACCACGATGCAGTTGACCCCATTTGCGCGCCAATTTGATCGCGGCTTCACAAGCTTCGCTGCCACTGTTGAGCAGATACGCCTGATCGCTGGAAGTGCTGGCACACAAACGCTCGGTGAGGCTGAGCATGCCGCGGTTGTGCAGATTGAATCCGGGATTGATCAGGGCCTGTGCCTGGCTGGCAATGGCTTTGACCAGCGCCGAAGGGCTGTGGCCGAGGCTGTTGGCGCCACCGGCCTGGGAAAAGTCCAGGTAGGCGCGGTCATTGCTGTCCCACAACCAGGAGCCCTGGCCGCGAACGAAAACCTGTTGCGGGCGTTCCACGCCAGGCATCAGGCGCTCGGCATTCAGGCCATCAGCGGCGGTCGATTCATGGGTTTCAAAAGCCAGGTCATCAAGGCTCGGCGTCTGACGCCGCAAACTGAACAGATTCATTGAAAAAGACCTCGATCGAGGTTTTTTGAACTGCCTATGCAAACACTTTCAAAACAAACGCTGGTCATTGCGCTTTCCGGCCCTGTAAGCCTTGTGAATGCGGTTAGACTAGGCCTGTTCTCGGCGTCGAGCCATTTCGATTTACCAGCATTTTCGATAAGTGTTACTTATGGATTTCAAACAACTGCGTTATTTCGTCGCGGTCTACGAAGAAGGTCACGTCGGACGGGCCGCGGAGCGGCTTTCGATCTCCCAACCCGCGCTGTCCCAGCAGATCCGCCACCTGGAACAGAACCTCGATGTCACGCTATTCGAACGCAGCAGCAAACGCCTGCTGCCGACCCTGGCCGCTCATACGCTGTACAACCACGCACTGCCACTGCTTGATGGCATGCAGCGGGCGCGTGAAGCGCTGGGCAACTTCAAGGGGCAGGCGCTGCGTACGCTGGCGATCGGCGTGCTGCAAACCGTGCACACCAGTCTGGTGCCGCAAATGCTTGAACGGGTACGCAAGGCTCAGCCGCATCTGGTGGTGCAGATTTATGAACTGACGGGGCTGGAGATCGAGCGGCGACTGCTCAACGGTTCGCTGGACATTGGCATCAGCTATCTCCCACCGCGCCAGCCGGGGCTGCACGGCGTGATGCTGTACGAAGATGAACTGACGCTGGTCATCCCGGCGGATCATCCGCTGCGGGAATTCAAGAAAGTCTCGATGAGCCAAGCCGCCGAACTGCCCATGTTGCTGCTGGGCGAGGAATTCCAGATCCGCCAGATCTGGCAGGCGCAACTGGCCAGTCTTGGACGTCGCCCGCAAGTGCAGGCAGAACTGAACAACATGGTGGGGATTCTCGACAGCCTGCCGCACACCCGTCTGGCGACGGTGCTGCCCGGTCGTTCGCAGAAGGAGTACGACGATCAGGACCTACTGTGGAAACCGTTGAGTGAGCCACGTGTACCGTTGACGGTCGGGCTGGTGTGTCGCGATGTGCAACGCCAGCAGGCGCCATTGGCCTTGCTGCGAACGTTGCTGGAAGAGGTGATGCAGCGCGAAGACAAACCGCTGAAGGGGGCGCCGCCACTGGACGCGCTGAGCTGAAAACTTTTCTGCGGGCATAAGAAAACCCCGCCGAAGCGGGGCTTTGCAGACTGTTTCCCTGACATCCATTTCACTCCGCCACCCTGGCAGAATCCTTACGTGTCCGTGTTGTTACTTTGCGCTTCCTGCGCTACGTCCATGGAAAGTAGATTAGCTCTGGATCCAATCTACGCCTATGGGAGAAAAGCAGCACGTCATGTAAGAGATCGCTTACATGACGTTACATCATCAGAACTGCGCAGCGTCCAGCAGGAACAGCGACTCGCTGCCGGCCTTGACCGACGCGCTCAACGAGTGAATCCGCGGCAGCAGACGGGCGAAATAGAAGCGCGCCGTGCCGAGTTTGCTCGCGTAGAAATCGTCCTGCGCTTCTTTGCCCAGCGCTGCCTTGGCCATCAGTGCCCACATGTACGCGTAGGCGGTGTAACCGAAGGCTTGCAGGTACTCGACCGACGCTGCGCCGATTTCGTTCGGGTTGGTTTTCGCCCGGTCCAGCAGCCATGAAGTCAGCTCGTCGAGGGTGTCGACGGCGTCATTCAGCGGCTTGGTGAACTCGCCCAGATCGGCACTGGCGGTTGCGATGAAATGGCGGATCTCGTCGGCGAACAGTTTGTAGAACGCGCCGCCGCTGCCGACGATCTTGCGGCCCACCAGGTCCAGCGCCTGAATACCGTTGGTGCCTTCGTAGATCTGGGTGATGCGCACGTCACGCACCAGTTGCTCCTGACCCCACTCGCGGATGTAGCCGTGGCCGCCGAAAATCTGCTGGCCGTGAACGGTGGTTTCCAGACCCAGATCGGTCAGGAACGCCTTGGCCACTGGCGTCAGCAAGGCCACCAGATCTTCTGCACGCTTGCGGGTGGCAGCGTCTTCGCTGAACTTGGCGGTGTCGAGTTGCGTTGCCACGTAGGTGGAGAACGCACGACCGCCTTCATTCGAGGCTTTCATGGTCAGCAGCATGCGACGCACGTCCGGGTGGACGATGATCGGGTCAGCGACCTTGTCCTTGTTCTGCGCGCCGGTCGGCGAACGGCTTTGCAGGCGATCACGGGCGTATTCGATGGCGTTCTGATACGAGCGCTCGCCGGTGGCCAGGCCCTGGATACCGACGCCCAGCCGCTCGTAGTTCATCATGGTGAACATGGCGGCCAGGCCTTTGTTCGGCTCGCCGACCAGGTAGCCCACGGCTTCATCGAAGTTCATCACGCAGGTAGCGGACGCCTGGATGCCCATCTTGTGTTCGATCGAACCACAGTTGGCCGGGTTGCGTGCGCCCAGGCTGCCATCGGCATTGACCATGAACTTGGGCACCAGAAACAGCGAAATGCCTTTCGGCCCCGCCGGTGCGTCCGGCAGTTTGGCCAGCACCAGGTGGATGATGTTTTCGGTCAGGTCGTGCTCACCGCCGGTGATGAAGATCTTCGTGCCGCTGACCTTGTAGGAGCCGTCGGCCTGAGGTTCGGCCTTGGTGCGGATGATGCCCAGGTCTGTGCCGGCGTGCGGCTCGGTCAGGCACATGGAACCGGCCCAGACGCCGGCGTACATGTTCGGCAGGTAAGCGGCTTTCAGCTCTTCGCTGGCGTGGGCGTTGATCGACAGGCACGCGCCGGCAGTCAGCATCGGGTACAGACCGAAGGACAGGCTGGCGGAGTTGACCATCTCTTCAACCTGAGCCGACACGGCTTTGGGCATACCCATGCCGCCGTAGGCCGGATCACCGCCAACACCGACCCAGCCACCTTCGGCATAAGTCTGATAGGCCTGTGGGAAACCGGCCGGCGTGGTGACGGCACCGTCGGCCCAGTGGCAGCCTTCTTCGTCGGCGGCACGGCTCAGGGGCGCGATGCTTTTGCTGGTGACCTTGCCGGCCTCTTCGAGAATGGCTTCAACGGTTTCCGCGTCGACGGTCTCGGCCAGGGCCGGCAGCTCGGCCCAGAGTTTGGCGACTTCGAACACTTCATTGAGGACGAAGCGCATATCGCGCAGCGGCGCTTTGTAGTCAGCCATGGCAAACCTCGCAAAGATCTAAACAGGTGATTCGTGGAAGGGTGATGTCATTGAGCTGGAGTGTACCCCAACAACTTTTGCGACACATAGGGTCAGGCGGTGACTGTTTTGTTATTTTTAGTCACCAGCGATCAACCATAAAGAAGCCCGCAATCAGCGGGCTCTTTTGTTTAACAGTGGCGTGTTACAGCGCGAACAACTGGGCCGGCAGTTTCATCAGGCAATCGCTGCCCGCCTCGATCGCCGAACGATGGGCTACGGTACGCGGCAACAGACGCTTGAAGTAAAACTCGCACGTCGCCAGTTTGCCCTGGCAGAAATCGCCGTCACCCTCGCCCGACTCCAGCTGTGCCTGGGCGACCAGCGCCATGCGAAGCCACAAATAGCCAAGAACGATGTATCCGCTGTACATCAGGTAATCCACCGATGCGGCGCCGACTTCATCCGGATTCTTCATCGCGGCCATGCCGACCTGCATGGTCAACTCACCCCACTGCTGATTGAGGCTGTCGAGCTGCGCCACAAACTCGCCCAATTGCGCATGTCCGGCGTTCGCTGCACAGAACTTGTGAACGATCTTCGTGAAGTTACGCAGCAGCTTGCCCTGGCTGCCAAGGACTTTGCGCCCCAGCAAGTCCAACGCCTGGATACCGTTGGTACCTTCGTAGATCGGTGCAATGCGGCAGTCGCGAACCAGTTGCTCCATGCCCCACTCACGGATAAAACCGTGGCCGCCAAACACCTGCATGCCGTGGTTGGTCACCTCCAGGCCGGTGTCGGTCATGAACGCCTTGCAGATCGGGGTCAGGAATGCCAGCAGGTCTTCGGCCTCCTGACGCGCGCCGGCATCCGGGCTCAGGTGCGCGACATCGAGCATCTGCGCAGTGAAATAGGTCAGTGCGCGGTTGCCTTCATTGAAGGCTTTCATGGTCAGCAGCATGCGCCGCACGTCCGGATGGACGATGATCGGATCGGCCGGTTTGTCCGGGGCTTTGGCGCCGGTCAGGGCGCGCATTTGCAAGCGGTCGTTGGCGTATTTGATCGCGCCCTGGAAACTCGCTTCGCCCAGACAAAGACCCTGCATCCCGGTGCCAAGCCGCGCATGGTTCATCATGGTAAACATGCAGTTCAGGCCTTTGTTCGGCTCGCCGATCAGGAAACCTTTGGCGTCATCGAAGTTCAGCACGCAAGTGGCCGAGGCTTTTATGCCCATCTTGTGTTCGATCGAACCGCAGGAAACGCCGTTGCGCTCCCCCGCCTCGCCGGCTGCATCCGGCAGGAATTTCGGCACGATGAACAGCGAAATCCCCTTGGTCCCCGCCGGTGCGTCCGGCAGTTTGGCCAATACCAGATGAATGATGTTGTCGCTCATGTCGTGCTCGCCGGCGGAGATGAAAATCTTGCTGCCGGTGACCACGTAACTACCGTCGGCCTGAGGCACGGCGCGGGTCTTGATGATGCCCAGGTCGGTGCCGCAATGGGCTTCGGTCAGGCACATGGTGCCGGTCCACTGGCCCGCAGTGAGTTTGCGCAGATAGGTGTTTTTCTGTTCCTCGGTGCCGTGGGCGTGGATCGCCGACATGGCGCCGTGGGTCAAGCCCGGGTACATGCCCCAGGAAGTGTTGCTGGAGGCGACCATCTCGCTGATCACCAGCCCCAGCGAACTCGGCAGGCCCTGGCCGCCGTAGGCCGGGTCGGCCGCCAGACCATGCCAGCCGCCTTCCACGTATTGTGCGAAGGCTTGCTTGAAGCCTGCAGGCGTTGTCACCACGCCATTGTCGAAATGGCAGCCCTCTTCGTCACCGCTGCGATTGAGCGGCGCCAGAACGTTCTCACAGAACTTCGCGCCCTCCTCGAGGATCGCGTTGATCATGTCCGGGCTGGCATCGTGAGCGCCCAGGGCCGCGTACTGGGTGTGGAAGTCGAAGACGTGGTCGATCAGAAAGCGCATGTCGCGCAGGGGAGCTTTGTACTCGGGCATGGTGGCTTCTCCGTCAGCAGATCGTTTCAACCTACTGCCGGCCACCCTGCCCCACAATCACTGTCCAGACGCTGAATGCGCCGTCATCACTCAACCCGCAGCGTTATCCATGCGCACCGCGCCACGGCGGTTCTGACCGAACGCCATCACACAGTTGCGGCCCGCGCCCTTGGCGGCGTATAGCGCCTGGTCGGCGGATTTGAGCACTTCTTCCGGGGTACGCTGCTCGACTCGTTCGGCGACGCCGATACTGACCGTGACCGATACGCTGGACGCACCGGAGCCGCCCCGCCGCTGGCGCCCCTGTTGATCGTCCTGAGGGCGGTTTTCCTGATTGCGCAGCTGAATGTTGTAGGACGCAATCGACTCGCGGATGACTTCCAGGTGCGGCATGCACTCTTCAAGGGTCTTGCCTGCAAACACCAGGGCGAATTCCTCGCCACCGTAGCGATAAGCCCTGCCGCCACCGCTGATTTTGGACAGCTTGCTGGCGACCAGTCGCAGAACCTGGTCACCCACGTCGTGACCGTGGGTGTCGTTGAATTTCTTGAAGTGATCGACGTCGCTCATCGCCAGCACATAGTTGCGACCCAGACGCTGCATGCGTTCGTTGAGTGCGCGACGGCCCGGCAGACCGGTGAGTTCGTCACGGAAGGCCATTTGATAAGCCTCGTGCGCCACCGCCGCTGCAATCATCAACATGACCTGGCTGCACATGATGTTCAGGGTGAACGGCAGGATGAAGGTTTTCGGCAGCATCCAGAACACCCCGAGCAATCCCACCAGTTGCGCCGCGTGCAGCGGACGCGGATGGCGCCAGTACTGCCAGGCCAGCAACAGGAACGCCGAGAGGAACACCGGATAAGACATCTGGATCAGGCTCATCCAAGCGCCGTGCAGGGCCGGCCAACGGATCTCCGAAAGCCACATCAGCAGAGCCTGGGGATAGCTTTGTTCAAGTCCCAGCGCCACGCTGCCGAAAGCCAGCAACACGGCGAAACGCGCCACCATGTCCTGAAACAGATGCGTGCGCTCCTGCCACGCGGCGAACAGACCGAACAACAAGGGCAGCAGCAGACACACCAGATGGAACACCACGGCCGCGTCCTCGCGCACCTTGCCGTTGTCGCGGTAATAGTCGGTCTGGGTGTCGAGCAGGAAGTAGGCGATGTACACCGTGACCATCAGAAACAGTTCGCGCTGGCGTCGGTAAACCGCGCAATACGACCCGCCCAGCAACAGCACCAGAGTTGGCAGCACGTTGAACAGCGAGGTGAAGAACACGTTGAGGTCTTTGACGTACGCAGCCGCCAACCCCGCAAGCAACAACAGCAGTGAAGGTATGAAATGACTGAAACGTACAGCGGAAGAACGCGGCAAGGGTAAAGCTCCGACCGTCTTGGCAAAGAGATGGCATTGTGCCTGCAATGTGGCCAGTTAAGCACACACAATGTGATCCAGATCACAGGTTGTCTCTTTAACGGCCGCCCCCCTCGGTTTCTGAGCCTTCAATCAAGGTTTTTTCCCTGACAAACACGAAACTTCCGTCATGGCCATCATGCTTGATGGCCATGACGCTCATTTCCCCTCAAAGATCGTTGTAGAACGGCAGCAATGGCCCCTCCGCCGTCGGCCGACCTTCAGCGCCATAAGGCTTGAGATTGAGCAATGCATCCGTTGCCTGGCGGGTCGTGACTTTCGGACTGGCCGGGCGCTGGGTCACGGCGTTTTCATCCCCGATGTGACCTTGCGGGATGACCAGCGACGGGTGATCGAATGGCGCCCGCTCCCAGGCGACGCGCGGGTCGGTCAGGCCGACTTCCATGAATTTCACCAGGGCGTCGATTTCATCAGGCGTCAGGTTCAGCGCCGTCATGTCCGGGTCGAGGTTGGAGGTGTTGTGCTGATTCACCGCCGGGTGCTCGAAGCCGCTGGTGTTGTTGGCATCCTCGCCGCGCCGGTCGCCGCCACGGTTGTAGAACTCCATGACCTGCTTGAGCGTCGAGCGGCTGCCGTTGTGGAAGTACGGGCCGGTCAGAGCGATATTGCGCAGGGTCGGGGTCTTGAACGCGCCGTCGACCGAGTCGCGGAAACCGACATTGGGCTTGAGCGTGGCGTCGCACGGAATCGCTGCACTCAGCGGTGCTTCGAAGGTACAGACGTCGACATCCAGCGGATCGACCGATTTGCCGCCCTGCAGTACGGAGTTGTACTGACGGGTGAACGACCACGGATTGCCCCAGGCATCCGCACCGCCGAGGGCGAGATCTTCCGAGGTCGGGCGGACACCGGTGTTGTAGAAGCCGTTGTCGTAGAGGGTCGTCAGGTTATCGGCCATCACCATCCGTTCGATGCGTTCGCGCGGATGCATCAGCAGGCGACTGGCCGCATTGGTCAACTCCGGCCCGCCGTGGCAATTGACGCATTTGCCCTTGCCGAGGAACAGGTTCATGCCCTCGACCTGCTGCGCGTTCATCGCGGTGTGGTCGCCTTGCAGGTAGGCATCGATCGGCGCCTGATCGGAAACCAGCGTGGCTTCATACATCTGGATCGCCAGGCCGAAGAACAGCGGAAAGTTGGCTTCCATCTGAGTGTATGGCGCACCGCCCACCAACACGTTTTGCGTGGCGTTCCACAGCCGGGGCTTGAAGGCATTCTTGATCAGTTCGCGATAGGTCGGACGCCGCGCACCAGACACAGGGCCCAGCACCGAATCAGTGGACGAGATCCGTTGCTGCTTGAGCATCAGCGTGTCGAGCATCCGCCGGCCGATGTCGGCAAAGGTGCGACCGCCGCAGGACATTTCCACCGGACTTCCGGGCGGGCCGACGGCTTGCGAGGCGGCTGACGCATCGTTGAGCGCCAGCCTGACTTTGGTGGCGACCGTGCTGCGTTCGCTGGTCACGTAGATCCCGGCATCGGGGTCGCGATTGCCGAACGGCGAGAAGCCGTTGAACACGTTGTTGGCCCGACCGTCCCAGAAGTTGCGCACGTTGAACGCGGCGTTGATCACCGACGGCGCATTGCGCCCGGTGCTGCGACGCACGTTGATGCCGCCGACCTGGAAAATACCGTCCGGCTGCTGGGTGCATTTGTCGAAACGCGCCTGATTGGGTTTGACGAAGTTGGCATCGAACACACCTTGCGAGCCGACCACGTCGTCCGTCGAGTACACGATGGGCGAGTTGCGCTCCAGCGGGTTGCTCAGTACGTGGGTCGGGAAGTCGGTTTTCTTCAGCGTGTAGTTCGGGCCGCCCTTGCCGCCGGACAACGTCGCGTAGGTCGCCACGTCACCGGGAATATCGGAGGCCATGAACGGCTTGTTGAAAATCGACGCAACGTTGGCGTTGGTGTTGGCCTGGCCGGGGTTGAGCTGGTTGGTGATGCGATGATCGACGCCTGCATGGTAGTGGCAGGATGCGCAGGCCGTCGCGCCGTCGCTGCCGATCTCCATGTCCCAGAACAACGCCTTGCCCAGCAGGATCGCAGCAGAGCGGTTGAGCACGTAGTCGGTCATCAGGTCGACCTTGCGTCCGCCTTCGGTCCCGGAGGGATCGGGAGGCACCATCCCGCGCAACGATTGCAGCGACGGGACCTCCGGCACCGGGGGATCGACTTCGGCGGGAGCGGCGGCCCAGGCGCTGTGGACTGACAGCGCGATGGGTAACCAGAAGGTCAAACGAGCGAGTCGACTGATGTTCATAGGCTTCACCCTGACTGTTGTTGTTAAGTGCCGGGCGTCATGCTTCTTTGAGCAGGCAGTTCTGGTTAGCACCGGTAATTCGGGCAGTGCAATTAATTGGCCACTCTTCTGGAAACATTTTGAATCAATAAGCGCCGGGGTTTGGCTGAGCGACTACTTCATCAATGCTGGGGAATCAGCCCCGGGATTGGGGAAATCCGGGCATAAAAAAAAACCGCTGCCCCCGAAGGAACAGCGGTTTTTCGAAAGACCGCGTTAAGGCTTAGTAGCCCAGTGCGAAGTCTTCTTCTTTCATGTCCATCAGGTTGTTGGCGCCCGACAGCATGG
Organism: Pseudomonas sp. G7(2022); assembly: GCF_052660475.1. NCBI lineage: Bacteria > Pseudomonadati > Pseudomonadota > Gammaproteobacteria > Pseudomonadales > Pseudomonadaceae > Pseudomonas > Pseudomonas sp. G7(2022). The sequence continues at coordinate 5,741,238 of NZ_CP109659.1, forward strand.
TGGCCACGTGCGTACGGGTACGCGGCAGGATGCGCTGGAAGTAGAAGCGCGCGGTTTGCAGCTTGGCGGTGTAGAAGGCCTCGTCGGTGGTGCCGGCAGCCAGTTTTTCAGCCGCCAGACGCGCCATGTCGGCCCAGAAGTAAGCCAGGCAGGCGTAACCGGAGTACATCAGGTAATCCACGGAGGCCGCGCCGACTTCTTCGCGATCTTTCATGGCGGCCATACCAACCTTCATGGTCAGCTCGCCCCACTCTTTGTTCAGTGCAGCCAACGGTGCGACGAATTCCTTGACGGCTTCGTTGCCTTCGTTGTTCTGGCAGAACTTGTGGACGATCTTGGTGAAGCCTTTCAGAGCCTCACCTTGAGTCATCAGCACTTTACGGCCCAACAGGTCGAGTGCCTGGATGCCGGTGGTGCCTTCGTACAGCATCGAAATGCGGCTGTCGCGAACGTTCTGCTCCATGCCCCACTCGGCGATGAAGCCGTGTCCACCGTAGATCTGTACGCCGTGGTTGGCGGATTCGAAACCGACTTCGGTCATGAACGCTTTGGCGATCGGAGTCATGAAGGCCAGCAGTGCGTCGGCTTTCTTCTTCTCTTCTTCGTCCACGCCGTATTTGACGATGTCGACCTGTTTGGCGGTGAAATACACCATCGCACGGTTGCCTTCGGCGAATGCCTTCATGGTCAACAGCATGCGGCGTACGTCCGGGTGCACGATGATCGGGTCAGCGGCCTTTTCCGGCGCTTTCGGGCCGGTCAGGGAGCGCATTTGCAGGCGATCACGAGCGTATTTCAGACCGCCCTGGAAGCCGATTTCGGCGTGGGCCAGACCTTGCAGCGCGGTGCCCAGACGTGCGGTGTTCATGAAGGTGAACATGCAGTTCAGGCCTTTGTTCGCCGGGCCGATCAGGAAACCGGTCGCGCCGTCGAAGTTCATCACGCAAGTGGCGTTGCCGTGGATACCCATCTTGTGTTCCAGCGAGCCGCAGCTCACAGCGTTGCGAGTACCCACAGTGCCATCGGCATTCGGCAGGAACTTCGGAACGATGAACAGGGAAATGCCCTTGGTGCCAGCCGGTGCATCCGGCAGGCGGGCCAGTACGATGTGGACGATGTTGTCGGCCATGTCGTGTTCACCGGCCGAGATGAAAATCTTGGTGCCGGAGACTTTGTAGGAACCGTCGGCCTGAGGTTCGGCCTTGGTGCGCAGCATGCCCAGGTCGGTGCCGCAGTGCGGTTCGGTCAGGCACATGGTGCCGGTCCATTCGCCGGAGACCAGTTTGGTCAGATAGGCTTCCTGCTGCTCCGGGGTGCCGTGCTCGGAAATGGTGTTCATCGCGCCGTGCGACAGGCCCGGGTACATGCCCCACGACCAGTTGGCTTCGCCGACCATTTCGCTGACAGCCAGACCCAGCGACTCTGGCAGACCTTGACCACCGTGCTCGACGTCGTGGGCCAGGCTCGGCCAGCCGCCTTCGACGAATTGCTTGTAAGCCTCTTTGAAGCCAGTCGGGGTTTTCACACCGGACTCGCTCCAGGTGCAACCTTCGATGTCGCCCACGCGGTTCAGCGGCGCCAGTACCTGCTCACAAAACTTGGCGCCTTCTTCGAGAATGGCGTCAACCATGTCCGGCGTTGCGTCTGCGCAAGCTGGAAGGCTCTGATAGTGCGCTTCGTAGCCGAGCAGTTCGTCACGAACGAAGCGAATATCACGCAAGGGGGCCTTGTAGTCAGGCATAGCGATAAACCTCTGCTGATGTAACCGGGAATGAACGACCGCATTGATTTGTTGTGACGGTCAAACAGTTGTTTGAAACATACGTTTACGCCGAAACCTTGTCAAGCGTCGATCTTTTGCCGTTCGTCATCACATTTTTCAAACGCCGGACACAGCACCTCGACATGCATCCGAAAGGGCCATGCACACAAAAAAAGATTAGTTGAGGGAGAAGGACTTACAACGAAAAACGCCGCGAACAGTCGCGGCGTCTGGCAAAGCGGGTATCAGAAAATCAGGCGAACGTATCGATGATCGTGCCGAGCATTTCATCGGATGCCTTGGCGACTTTCGTGCCCAGTTCCACTTGAAACTTGCCCTGGGCCATCTCGGCCATGGCGCTGCCCGGATCCAGTTGCTGGCTGCGATCCACGCCGCGCAGGCGATCGATCTGGGCTTCGGAGGACTGACTGGTGACCGAACGCTCGATGGTGTTGTTGGCGATCTGGCTGGCAGCCTGATCGACGCGGTTCTGCCCGGTCTGAATCGTGCTCAAACCTGCATAAAAAGCCGTGTTTCCGGAGATTTCCATGGGAGCTCTCGTCCTTGGGAAGGATCAATGGCTGCCATTGAACCAGAGACGTCAGAAAAACACCCGTCAAAAACACTAATGGCACTGTGCCTTGTCATAGCCAAAATCAGTCGAGCAAGTCCAGTTGCAAATGCTCGGCGACCGCCTCGGCGCTGATCGCCTTGAGCTTGGGCACTCGCCCCAGGCATGGCGCTGGAATCCGCTCGGCCAGCGTCGCCAGGTTTTCCTCCAGCCGCGACGTCTTCGGATCAATGATGTTCGCCACCCATCCCGCCAGTTGCAGCCCGTCCCGGGCAATCGCCTCGGCAGTCAATAGCGCATGACTGATGCAACCCAGACGCACGCCGACCACCAGAATGACCGGCAGCTTCAGCGCAATCGCCAGATCCGACAGATTGTCCTGATCCGCCAACGGCACCCGCCAGCCACCCGCACCTTCGATCAGCGTGAAATCGGCGTTCATCGCCAGAATCTCGCGCATCGGCACCAGCAGCGATTGCACCGTCAGCGCCACACCTGCCTCTCGTGCCGCCAGATGCGGCGCGATCGCCGGCTCGAACGCCACCGGATTGACCTGTTGATACGTCAGCGGCAACGAACACTCGGCCTGCAACGCCAAGGCATCGGAGTTGCGCAGGCCTCTGGGTGTCACGACACAACCGGACGCCACCGGCTTGCCCGCCGCCGTACTCAGCCCCGCCGACCGCGCCGCATGCAGCAACCCGGCGGCGACAGTGGTCTTGCCAACGTCAGTGTCGGTTCCGGTGATGAAATAGGCTGCGCTCATAAGGGTTTCTCCAACACGGCGTAAACCACCTGATAAGTCGCCGGCAAGCCTTGTTGCTGACGGAACTGCTCGTACGCCTCGACCAGCCCGAGAATCCGCGCCCGCCCGGTGAGTCCGCCCGGCCGACCGGGATTCAGATTGTGTGCGCCCAGTGCCTTGAGTTCGTGCGTCAAGCTGCGCACATCCGGGTAATGCAGCACATGCGGCCGGTTCTCAAGACTGACCGTACGCAACCCACTGGCCGCGCACAATTGTTCATACCGGGCGAATTCGCGGAAGCGGTTGACGTGTACCAGACCATCGACCTGGCGCCAACTGTCGCGCAATTCGTACAACGTCCCTACACAAAGACTAGCAAACGCAAAAATCCCCCCTGGTTTCAGCACCCGAAACGCTTCGCCGAGCACCGATTCGAAGTCTGCGCACCACTGCACGGCGAGGCTGGAGAAAATCAGGTCGCAGGTCGAATGCTGCAACGGCAGACGCTCGGCATCGCCCGCAATAAAGTGTGTGGCACCACCCAATGGCCGGGCGTGATTGAGCATGCCTTCGGCGATATCCAGCGCCAGCCCTTCGTTCCCGGCAAAATGTTCGGCCAGCGCCCGGGTGAAATAGCCGGTGCCACAGCCGAGATCCAGCCAGCGCGACGGCAGAAAATCCACCGGCAGACGATTCAGCAACTGCGTGCCGACATCACGCTGCAACTCGGCGACGCTGTCGTAGCTGGCCGCTGCACGTGAGAAGGAAGCCGCTACCTGGCGTTTGTCAGGCAAGCCGCCGGGCAGCGCAGCAAAAGACAAATCAGTCATCACCACACTCACTTAAAAACGCCTGGATAGCACCGGCCACACCGTGGGGATCTTCCAGAAGAAACCCATGGCTGGCCTTCTCGATCAGCCCGACCTCGACATCCGCCAGCAGCGCAAATAACTCGCCCGCGGCTTCCGCCGGCACCAGCCCATCCAGCCCGCCAAACAGATGCAATTGCGGGCCTCGAAACACTTGCAAGGCATTACGCGTATCGATCTGCGCCAACAACGCCAGACCAGCCATTAACGCCGCCGGCGAAGTGTTCGGCGCGCCGCCGAGCAACAGTCGCGACAAGCCGCGCGGGTCTTGCGCACCTTGAGCACATAACAGAGAGAAACGTTTGAGGGTCTGTCGCGGGTCGGCATTGCAACCGGCCAGAAACGCATCGAAGGTCTCTGCCGGCATCGCGCTCGGCCATTGTTCATGGGCGACAAACGAAGGATTGCTCGCCAGGGTCAGCAAGCCGCAGCAATGTTCGCCACGTCGCGCCGCCAGCTCCGAGGCGAGCATCCCACCCAGCGACCAGCCACCCAACCAGGCATCTTCGGGAATGCGCTCATCGAGTTCGTCGAGCCAGTCCGCAGGATCGCTGGATTCCAGCTCCGGCAGCGGTTCGATTTCGACCGTCAGGTGTTCATCCAGCCCACGCAACGCAGCGGCCAGAGGCTCCAGCGGCGAAACGCCGAGGCCCCAACCCGGGAGCAGAATCAGACGATCACGCATGGCTTGGCTCCGACTTGAGTTGGGCAAAGCAATCGGCCAGTCCTTCTAACAATAGTTGCACCTGCGCCTCACTGTGGGCGGCGGTCAGGGTGACGCGCAGCCGCGCGCTGCCGGCAGGCACGGTCGGCGGGCGGATCGCAGTGACCATCAGCCCACGCTCGCGCAGCATCTGCGACAGACGCACGGCGCGACCGGCATCGCCGATCAGGATCGGCTGGATCGGCGTGAAGCTGTCCATCAGTTCCAGACCGATCTGTTCGGCGCCGTGGCGGAACTGGCGGATCAGCGTCTGCAAATGCTCGCGGCGCCAGTGTTCGCTGCGCAGCAGTTCCAGACTTTTCAATGTTGCACAGGCCAGCGCCGGCGGCTGGCTGGTGGTGTAGATGTACGGGCGGGCGAACTGGATCAGGCTTTCGATCAGCTCTTCGCTGCCGGCGACAAACGCGCCCGCCGTGCCGAACGCTTTGCCGAGCGTGCCGACCAGCACCGGCACATCCTCCTGGCTCAAACCGAAATGCTCGACGATCCCGCCACCGTTCGCTCCCAGCGGACCGAATCCGTGGGCGTCATCGACCATCAACCAAGCGCCTTTGGCCTTGGCCTCTCGGGCCAGCGCCGGCAGGTCGGCAAGATCGCCGTCCATGCTGAACACGCCGTCAGTGACCACCAAAGTATTGCCGGTGGCTTTCTCCAGACGCTTGGCGAGGCTGTCGGCGTCGTTGTGCAGATAGCGATTGAAGCGCGCGCCGGACAACAATCCGGCATCCAGCAACGAGGCATGATTGAGCCGGTCTTCCAGCACCGTATCGCCCTGCCCGACCAGCGCCGTAACCGCGCCGAGGTTGGCCATGTAGCCGGTGGTGAACAACAGCGCACGGGGCCTTCCGGTGAGGTCTGCCAAAGCCTCTTCCAATTCGTGATGCGGGCCGCTGTGGCCGATCACCAGATGCGAGGCACCGCCGCCGACGCCCCACTTCGAGGCACCGGCGCGCCAGGCTTCGATCACTTGCGGATGATTGGCCAGGCCCAGGTAATCGTTGTTGCAGAACGCCAGCAACGGCTGACCGTCGACCACCACTTGCGTCCCTTGCGGGCTTTCAAGCAGCGGGCGCTGGCGATAGAGATTTTCGGCACGACGGGCAGCAAGGCGTGCGGCGAGATCGAAAGACATGCAAGCCTCACGGGTGGCAAATGAATCAGCAGGCGCCGCCCGAGGCAGCGCCTGAAAAAACGGGCGATCAGACCGCCGCGTTATAGAACTGCCCGCTGCTCTTCTGCTCCACCAGCGCCTGCTCGATGGCGGCCTGATGCACTTCGTCGGCATGCTCTTCACGGGCTTCCGGCTGAATGCCCAGACGTGCGAACAACTGCATGTCCTTGTCGGCCTGCGGGTTGGCGGTGGTCAGCAGTTTGTCGCCGTAGAAAATCGAGTTGGCGCCGGCGAAGAACGCCAGGGCCTGCATCTGCTCGTTCATCGCTTCGCGGCCGGCGGACAGGCGCACGTGGGATTGCGGCATGAGGATGCGCGCCACGGCGAGCATGCGGATGAAGTCGAACGGATCGACATCGTCAGCGTTTTCCAGCGGCGTGCCGGCGACTTTCACCAGCATGTTGATCGGCACCGATTCCGGGTGCTCCGGCAGGTTGGCCAGCTGGATCAGCAGGTTCGCGCGGTCATCGAGGGACTCGCCCATACCGAGGATGCCGCCGGAGCAGATCTTCATCCCCGCATCGCGCACATAGGCCAGGGTCTGCAGACGCTCGGCATAGGTGCGGGTAGTGATGATGCTGCCGTAGAACTCCGGCGAGGTATCGAGGTTGTGGTTGTAGTAGTCGAGGCCGGCCTTGGCCAGCGCTTCAGTCTGGTCCTGATCGAGACGACCGAGGGTCATGCAGGTTTCCAGGCCCATGGCCTTCACGCCTTCGACCATTTTCAACACGTAAGGCATGTCCTTGGCCGACGGGTGCTTCCACGCCGCGCCCATGCAGAAACGGGTCGAACCGATGGCCTTGGCGCGGGCAGCCTCTTCGAGGACCTTCTGCACTTCCATCAGCTTTTCTTTTTCCAGGCCCGTGTTGTAGTGACCGGACTGCGGACAGTATTTGCAATCTTCCGGACAGGCGCCGGTCTTGATCGACAGCAGGGTGGAAACCTGGACGCGGTTGGCGTCGAAATGCGCGCGGTGCACCGTCTGCGCCTGAAACAGCAAGTCGTTGAATGGCTGAACGAAGAGTGCTTTGACTTCGGCCAAAGTCCAGTCGTGACGCAGGGTGGCAGTGGTGCTGGCGCTCATGGGCGATTCCTTGGTTATGCTTGGCTTGCGCCTGGGGAAACGGAATACCCACAGGCACGACACGGATGTTCGGCATATTTAAGGAAGAGCCATGCACTGTCAACCACATCAAGATAGACCGGTTTACATCTGGTTAAATAACAACCAAACCTGTTTGATTTGCGATGAGCCGGCGGAAACCGAAACGCCCCTCTGCGTAGCCTGCGAAACCGACCTGCCCTGGCTTGGCGATCAATGCATGACTTGTGCATTGCCGCTGCCCGCAGCAGGCCTGACATGCGGCGAGTGCCTGAAGGATCCACCCGCCTTCGAACAGGTGGTGGTGCCCTGGTCCTACGGCTTCCCGGTGGACAGTCTGATCACCCGTTTCAAACACAACGCCAAATGGCCGTTTGGCCGCCTGTTGGGCGAGGTTCTCGGGCAGTTCCTGCAACATCGCTTCGACGAGGGCCTGCCACGTCCGGACGCCCTGCTGCCGGTGCCATTGGCGAACAAGCGCCTGCGTCAGCGCGGATTCAATCAGGCGGCAATGCTGGCGCAATGGCTCGGCAAGCAACTGGATCTGCCCTGTGAAGAAAATGTCCTGCGCCGTACCCAGGACACCAGCGCCCAGCAGGCGCTCGACGCCAGGGCGCGTAAACGCAATTTGCGCAATGCCTTCAAGCGGGTGCCGGAGGCCGATGTACGAGGCCGGCATCTGGCCTTGGTGGATGATGTGCTGACCACCGGCGCCACAGCTCAAGCACTGGCCCGGTTGCTGCTGGACGCGGGCGCCACGCGGGTCGACGTCTACTGCCTGGCCCGCACACCGAAACCTGGCGACGCGGCTTGACTCACACGCGCCAAGCGGCCAACTTCCTCCTCCATCAACCCAGAACAAAGCACTCGACATGTCCCTGCCCAGCCTGTTGTCCCAGCACATCGTCCGCCGCCCGCAGCGTATCGCCCTGCTGCAGCACATTGCCGAACAGGGCTCGATTACCCGCGCCGCAAAAAGCGCGGGCCTGAGCTACAAAGCGGCATGGGACGCCATCGATGAACTGAACAATCTGGCGCAGAAACCCTTGGTCGAGCGGGCTGTCGGCGGCAAGGGCGGCGGCGGCGCGAAACTGTCCAGCGAAGGTGAACGGGTGCTGCGTCTTTATCAGAAGCTCCAAGCCTTGCAGGCGCAGGTGCTGGAAGCCGCCGAGGACGCCAGTGATCTGGATCTGCTCGGCCGTTTGATGCTTCGCACCAGCGCCCGCAATCAATTGCACGGCAAAGTCATCAGCATCGAGCATCAGGGCCGCAATGACCTGATCCGCCTCGAACTGGCCGAAGGCTTGTGCATCGACGCGCAGATCACCCACGACAGCACCGTGCATCTGGAGCTGCAACCGAACACCGAAGTGGTGGCACTGATCAAGGCTGGCTGGCTTGAATTACTGGGCAACGGGCAAGCCGCAACATCTGGTCACAATCTTCTCGAAGGCACCCTCGAAGCCATTCTCGATGCCGAGGACGGCCCCAGCGAAGTGCGCATCGCCCTGCCCAACGGCCAGACACTCTGCGCCCTGGCTGAGCCGCTGCACCTGCGCACCCACAAACTGACCGTCGAACAACCGGTACGGGTGCAGTTCTCGCCGTCCAATGTGATCATCGGCACACCACTCTAGCCCGGGTTCCTGCAACAAAAGCGTCATCGCCTCTCATTAAGGTGGCTGCCAAAACCAAGCAGGGAGCCTGATGTGAGCCTATTAGAAGAAAACCAATCCACTGACCTGGAAAAAATGGTCGGCCTGAGCCGTCGTGGTTTCATCGGTGCCGGTGCGCTGTGCGGCGCGGCGATGTTCCTCGGTGGCAGCCTGTTGAGTCGCAGCGCCCTGGCCACCGGTGTCAGCGCCGGCAACAGCCGCCTGCTGGGCTTCGACAGCATTGCGGCCGCCACCACCGACGTCATCAGCCTGCCCAAGGGTTACAAGTCGTCGGTGCTGATCAGCTGGGGCCAGCCCCTGCACAAGAACGGCCCGGCCTTCGACCCGAGCGGCAACGGCACTGCAGCCGCACAGGAAGTGCAGTTCGGTGACAACAACGACGGCATGAGCCTGTTCGCCTTTCCGGACGACAGAAACCGCGCCCTGATGGCGATCAACAACGAATACACCAACTACCGCTACCTCTACCCTCACGGCGGCCTGCCGCAATCGGCGGAAGACGTGCGCAAGGCCCTGGCCTGCGAAGGTGTCTCGGTGATCGAAGTGGCGCGCAAGAACGGTCAATGGCAGTTCGTTCAGGGTTCGCGCTACAACCGCCGCATCCACGGCAACTCACCGCTGCGCATCAGCGGCCCGGCGGCCGGTCATGAATTGATGAAAACCAGCGCCGACAAGCACGGCAAGAAAGTCCTCGGCACCTTCCAGAACTGCGCCAACGGCAAGACCCCGTGGGGCACTTATCTGACGTGTGAAGAGAACTTCACCGACTGCTTCGGCAGCAGCAATGCCCAGCAACAGTTCGATCCGGCGCAGAAGCGCTACGGCGTGACGGCCGCCAGCCGCGAGATCAACTGGCATCCGTTCGATCCGCGCTTCGACATGGCCAAAAACCCGAACGAGCTCAACCGTCACGGCTGGGTGGTGGAAATCGACCCGTTCGACCCGCAATCGACGCCGGTCAAACGCACCGCCCTCGGTCGCTTCAAACACGAAAACGCTGCCCTGGCCGAGACCGACGACGGTCGCGCCGTGGTGTACATGGGCGACGACGAACGCGGCGAGTTCATCTACAAGTTCATCAGCCGCGACCGCATCAACCACCGCAACGCGAAAGCCAACCGCGACATCCTCGATCACGGCACCCTGTACGTGGCGAAGTTCGATGCGGGCGACGGCAACCCCGACCACCCGAAAGGCCAGGGCCAGTGGATCGAACTGACCCACGGCAAGAACGGCATCGACGCCAGCAGCGGTTTCGCCGATCAGGCCGAAGTGCTGATTCACGCGCGTCTTGCCGCCAGCGTGGTCGGCGCCACACGCATGGACCGTCCGGAATGGATCGTGGTCAGCCCGAAAGACGGCCAGGTTTATTGCACCCTGACCAACAACGCCAAACGCGGCGAAGACGGGCAACCGGTGGGCGGGCCGAACCCCCGCGAGAAAAACGTCTACGGGCAGATCCTGCGCTGGCGCACTGACCGCGACGATCACGGCTCCAAAACTTTCGTCTGGGACCTGTTCGTGGTGGCCGGCAACCCGAGCGTGCACGCCGGCACGCCGAAGGGCGGCTCGTCGAACATCACGCCGCAAAACATGTTCAACAGCCCTGACGGCCTCGGTTTCGACAAGGCCGGCCGACTGTGGATTCTCACCGACGGTGATTCGAGCAACGCCGGGGACTTTGCCGGAATGGGCAACAACCAGATGCTCTGCGCCGATCCTGCGACCGGTGAGATTCGCCGGTTCATGGTCGGACCGATCGGTTGCGAAGTCACCGGGATCAGTTTCTCGCCGGATCAGAAAACCCTGTTTGTCGGGATTCAGCATCCGGGCGAGAACGGCGGCTCGACCTTCCCCGAGCACCTGCCGAACGGCAAGCCACGCTCTTCGGTGATAGCGATTACCCGTGAGGATGGCGGGATCGTCGGCGCCTGATGCTGCGACGCTCTGATCGTTCCCGTGCCCTGCACGGGAACGATCCCCTCAAGACAGCCCGTCTGCGCTACCATGCTGGGCCGGACGCGGCAGCCTGCTGCGCGCAGGAGTCAGCATGGCCCACCCGTTTGAAACCCTCACCCCAGACCTCGTGCTCGATGCCGTCGAAAGCATCGGTTTCCTGAGCGATGCGCGCATCCTGGCGCTCAACAGTTACGAAAACCGCGTCTATCAGGTCGGCATCGAAGACTCGGAACCGCTGATCGCCAAGTTCTATCGCCCGAAGCGCTGGACCAACGAGGCCATTCTCGAAGAACACCAGTTCACCTTCGAACTGGCCGACGTCGAGATCCCGGTGGTGGCGCCACTTGTCCACAACGGCGAAACCCTGCATGAACACGCTGGCTTCCGTTTCACCTTGTTTCCCCGTCGCGGTGGCCGCGCGCCGGAGCCGGGCAATCTCGATCAGCTGTATCGCCTCGGCCAGTTGCTCGGGCGCATGCACGCGGTCGGCGGAACGAAGCCGTTCGAACACCGAGAAGCGCTGACCGTGCAGAACTTTGGCCATGCGTCGCTGACCACTTTGCTGGAAGGCAACTTCATTCCGAAAAGTCTGTTGCCGGCCTACGAGTCTGTCGCCCGCGATCTGCTCAAGCGTGTGGAAGACGTCTACGCCGCCACGCCGCACCAGAACATCCGCATACACGGCGACTGCCACCCCGGCAACATGATGTGCCGCGACGAGATGTTCCACATCGTCGACCTCGACGACTGCCGCATGGGGCCGGCGGTGCAGGACATCTGGATGATGCTCGCCGGCGATCGCCAGGAGTGTCTCGGACAGCTGTCGGAGTTGATGGACGGCTACAACGAGTTCCACGATTTCGACCCCCGCGAACTGGCGCTGATCGAACCACTGCGCGCCTTGCGCCTGATGCATTACAGCGCGTGGCTGGCCCGACGCTGGGACGATCCGGCGTTCCCTCACAGTTTTCCGTGGTTCGGCACGGAGCGGTATTGGGGCGATCAGGTGCTGGCGTTGCGTGAGCAGCTGGCGGCGCTGAACGAAGAGCCGTTGAAGCTTTTCTGACACGACACGTCTATACAACTGCCCGTACAATTGCTGTTTTGTTAGCTGCCTAAGCAAGGACTCTGCATGCAAGCCGCCAACCCGCGTCGCGGGTACATTCTGGGCCTCAGCGCCTACATCATCTGGGGACTGTTCCCGCTCTACTTCAAAGCCATCGCCGAAGTGCCGGCGGTGGAAATCATCATCCACCGGGTGCTTTGGTCAGCGCTGTTCGGCGCGCTGCTGTTGATGGTGTGGAAGCATCCCGGCTGGTGGCAGGAACTGCGCGACAACCCCAAACGCCTGGCGATTCTCGCACTCAGCGGTACCTTGATCGCCGCCAACTGGCTGACTTACGTGTGGTCGGTGAACAACGGCCGGATGCTGGAAGCGAGCCTCGGTTACTACATCAACCCGCTGGTGAACGTGCTGCTGGGCATGCTGATCCTCGGCGAACGCCTGCGGCGCATGCAGTGGCTGGCGGTCGGTCTGGCGGCGGCCGGCGTAGCGCAGCAGGTCTGGCAAGTCGGCAGTCTGCCGTGGGTTTCGCTGGTGTTGGCGCTGACCTTCGGTTTCTACGGGCTGATCCGCAAGCAGGCGCCGGTCAAGGCGCTGCCGGGGCTGGTGGTGGAAACCTGGATGCTGGTGCCGATCGCCCTCGCATGGCTGCTGTTCAATCCGACCGCGACCAGTGCTCAGGCCGAGTTCTGGACGACCTCCGAAGCCTGGTGGCTGGTGGCGGCCGGTCCGGTGACGCTGGTGCCGCTGGTCTGCTTCAACGCGGCGGCGCGGCACCTGCCCTACACCACCCTCGGCTTCCTGCAGTACCTGGCACCGACTCTGGTGCTGCTGCAAGCCGTGCTGCTGTTCGGTGAGCACTTGTCGTCCAGCACGCTGATCGCCTTCATGTTTATCTGGGCCGGTCTGGCGGTGTACAGCGTCGATGCGTGGATAAGTCTGCGCCGGCGCAGCTGATCAAAAAACGTACAAAGCTCCGCAGGCCACGGTTCTCGTGGCCTGCATCGTTCCTTCCCAAGGTTATCCACAGCGTGATCCCCGCTGTTTGTGCGCAAGTCACTGAATGCTGGCGTTTTTTTGATCAATTCACGCAAAGCCACGGCGGACGTGGCCTGGCGGTCAGTCTCTACAGGTTATCCACAGGCAGGTGCACGTTTAAACTGGATAACCCGATCCGTCTTCACAGGTCGGTGCGCAGCACCAATTCCACCATCAAGTCATCGGCCAGGGTTTCCAGGCGCGATTGCAGCACGTCCAGCGACAAAGTCAGCGGCACCGCGAGAATCGCTTCGGCGTGGAACAGCGGTTCACTGCTCATCGGTGCCGGGCGCACTTCGGTCACCAGCCGTTCGAGGTTCACGCCCTGCTCGCTCAGCAACCGGGTGATATCGCGCACGATGCCCGGACGATCATTGCCCACCAGTTCCATGGCGATCGGTTTCCACGTGCAGGCCTGCTCGATACCGCTTTCGGCCACCAGCACACGAATGCCCTGCGCCGACAGCGCTTGTAAGGCATCGACTAATTCGTCGTAAGCCTCTGCCGGCACGCCAACCCGCAGAATCCCGGCGAACTGCCCGGCCATTCGCGACATGCGGCTTTCCAGCCAGTTGCCGCCGTGCTCGGCGATGCATTGGGCGATGCGCTCGACCTGCCCGGGCTTGTCCGGCGCGAAGACGGTGAGTACGAGGTGATCCATGGCGCAGCCCTCTTGTCATGACTTTTGTTATAGAAAAGCAAGTATAGGCAAGCGTTCGACAGACGCCTCAGACGCTCGAATTAACCAATCGTGTACAACTTTTTATATTTAACTGGAACAATCCATTGGTTTTTTGAGAACATCCCGTTCCGCGCCGTGACCGCAATGCGTCATGGGGTCGCAGAACGACGTAATTAGTCTGATTTTCACAACCGCAACTCATCATGTAGTATGCCGCAGCGCGCACTACATAACGCTGGATCGATGTCTGCCCAAGGCACGTTCGCAACCCTGAAAGCCCCGTCAGCAAGGCCCCCAAGCCGTTGATTGGTCCCAACCCAGCCGCCAGCGATGGCATGTACTGGTCAAGGGGTTTGTGGTTTAAATGGCCAGAGGCTTCATTGTTAAATTGAAGAGCTGAAAAGCGAAATAGCTGAGCAGAGTGAGGCAAGCAATGACTGAACACGTTCAAGTCGGTGGCCTGCAGGTCGCCAAAGTCCTGTTCGACTTCGTGAACAACGAAGCCATTCCCGGTACCGGCCTCACCGCCGACAAATTCTGGGAAGGTGCCGACAAGGTCATTCACGACCTGGCGCCGAAGAACAAAGCCCTACTCGCCAAACGCGATGACTTCCAGGCTCGTATCGACGGCTGGCACCAGAGCCGTGCCGGTCAGCCGCACGACGCCGTGGCTTATAAAGCCTTCCTGCAAGAGATCGGTTATCTGCTGCCAGAAGCGGCTGATTTCCAGGCAACGACGCAAAACGTCGACGACGAAATCGCCCGTACCGCCGGCCCGCAACTCGTGGTTCCGGTGATGAACGCCCGCTTCGCCCTCAACGCCTCGAACGCCCGCTGGGGTTCGCTGTACGACGCTCTATATGGCACCGACGCCATCAGCGAAGCCGGCGGCGCGGAAAAAGGCAAAGGCTACAACAAGGTGCGTGGCGATAAAGTCATCGCCTTCGCCCGTGCGTTCCTCGACGAAGCCGCGCCACTGGCCGCAGGCTCCCACGTCGATTCCACCGGCTACAAGATCGCTGACGGCAAACTGCTGGTCACCCTCAAGGGCGGCAGCACCAGCGGCCTGCGCAACGATGCACAACTGATCGGCTTCCAGGGCGACGCCAATGCGCCGATCGCGATCCTGCTGAAAAACAACGGCCTGCATTTCGAAATCCAGATCGACGCCAGCACCCCGGTCGGCCAGACCGATGCCGCCGGCGTCAAAGACATCCTGATGGAAGCGGCGCTGACCACCATCATGGACTGCGAAGACTCCGTGGCGGCTGTCGATGCCGACGACAAGGTGGTGATCTACCGCAACTGGCTCGGCCTGATGAAGGGCGACCTGGCGGAATCCGTGTCCAAGGGCGGCCAGACCTTCACCCGTACCATGAACCCGGATCGCACCTACACCAAGGTCGACGGCAGCGAATTGACCCTGCACGGCCGCTCGCTGTTGTTCGTGCGTAACGTCGGTCACCTGATGACCATCGACGCGATCCTCGACAAGCACGGCAACGAAGTGCCGGAAGGTATCCTCGACGGTCTGGTGACTTGCCTCGCAGCGATGCACAACCTGAACGGCAACACTTCACGCAAGAACACCCGCACCGGTTCGGTCTACATCGTCAAACCGAAGATGCACGGCCCTGAAGAAGCGGCGTTCACCAACGAGCTGTTCGGTCGCATCGAAGACGTGCTGGGCCTTGCGCGCAACACCCTGAAAGTCGGGATCATGGACGAGGAACGCCGTACCACGGTCAACCTCAAAGCGTGCATCCAGGCTGCCAGCGAGCGCGTGGTATTCATCAACACCGGTTTCCTCGACCGCACCGGCGACGAAATCCACACCTCCATGGAAGCCGGCCCGATGGTGCGCAAGGCTGACATGAAGGCCGAGAAGTGGATCGGCGCCTACGAAAACTGGAACGTCGATATCGGTCTGAGCACCGGCCTGCAAGGTCGTGCGCAAATCGGTAAAGGCATGTGGGCGATGCCCGACCTGATGGCAGCGATGCTCGAACAGAAAATCGCTCACCCGCTGGCCGGCGCCAACACTGCTTGGGTTCCGTCGCCGACGGCTGCCGCGCTGCACGCGCTGCACTACCACAAGGTCGACGTGTTCGCCCGTCAGGCCGAGCTGGCCAAACGCGCCCGCGCTTCGGTCGATGACATCCTGACCATCCCGCTGGCGGTCAACCCGAACTGGACCCCGGAGCAGATCAAGAACGAACTGGACAACAACGCCCAGGGCATTCTCGGTTACGTGGTGCGCTGGATCGACCAGGGCGTGGGCTGTTCGAAAGTGCCGGATATCAATGATGTCGGCCTGATGGAAGACCGTGCGACGCTGCGTATCTCCAGCCAGCACATCGCCAACTGGCTGCGCCACGGTGTGGTGACCGAAGCGCAAGTGATGGAAAGCCTCAAGCGCATGGCGCCGGTAGTGGACCGTCAGAATGCCAACGACCCGCTGTACCGTCCGCTGGCCCCGAACTTCGACAGCAACATCGCCTTCCAGGCGGCGGTCGAACTGGTGATCGAGGGCACCAAACAGCCGAACGGCTACACCGAGCCGGTCCTGCACCGTCGTCGCCGCGAGTTCAAGGCTGCCAACGGCCTGTAACTTGCGCGGATGCCGGACATGAAAAGCCCTGATCTTTTGATCAGGGCTTTTTTGTTTGCGCCGGATTGGCTAGGGCTCGATGCCCAGCTCATGCCTGACCAGTCCAAGCAATTTGGCGGTATCGATCGGTTTGAGCAGAAAATCCACCACACTCAAATGCATCGCCGCAATCGCGTCCTTCACGTCGGCATCGCCCGACACAATGATGATCGGCAACGCCGCCCGCACTGACTCGCGCACCTGGCGGATCAACTCCAGACCATCGACGTTGCCCATGCGCAGGTCTGTGATCACCAGTCCGATCGAAGGTTTTTCCGCGAGCATTTTCAGAGCGGTTTCGCCGCTGGCCGCGGTCAGGCAGCGAATGCCATCCAATCCGAGAATCTCCGACAACAGCTCCCGGGCGTCCTTGTCGTCGTCGACGATCAATACACGTTGCGGTGGCAAATCGGGTTCGAGCATTACAGCGCTGAGCGCTTCCCGCTCGGCGTCGCTCAAAATATCGTGGTCGGACATGGCGTTCTCTACGTTTTCAATTCAGTCCCCTGGCACAGTGGTCAGACATCGCTGGGCAGAGCTTCAATGTGCACTTCGTCGGATTTTTTTCCAAGGGGCGAACCGAAGAATTTCCGACTGATTTTGTAGGGCATATCCGAAAACTCCCCAACGGCATGCCCAACCTAGACTTACGTCCAATGGGCACCCCGCGCGATGGGGTCGACCATGGCTGCAACGATCCGACAACAACAATTCGAAAAAGACTGCGGTAATGGTTATGAGTAAAGCGGACGCCTTCACCCAGGCAGGGAAAACCGCGGTGTTGCAGAACATTCAGGGCACTTTGCAATTCCTCCAGCGCTTCCCCCCTTTCAATCAAATGGAACACGCCCACCTGGCCTATCTGGTGGAGCAATGCCAGCTGCGCTTCTATGGTCAGGGCGAGAGCATCATCAAGCCCGCCGACGGGCCGGTCGAACACTTCTACATCGTCAAGCAGGGCCGGGTGGTCGGTGAGCGCCCACACACGGCCAAGGGCGGCACCGAAACCACGTTTGAAATCACCACCGGTGAGTGTTTTCCCCTCGCCGCGCTGCTCGGCGAACGGGCGACCCGCACCGAGCATCTGGCCGGCGAAGACACCTTCTGCCTGCAACTGAACAAACTGGCGTTCATCAAGCTGTTCGCCCTCTCCAATACCTTCCGCGACTTCGCCCTTCGCGGGGTCAGCAGCCTGCTGGATCAGGTCAACCAGCAAGTCCAGCAGAAAGCCGTGGAAACCCTCGGCACCCAATACTCGCTGAACACCCGCCTGGGCGAATTGGCGATGCGCCATCCAGTGACCTGCAGCCC
This sequence comes from Pseudomonas sp. G7(2022), assembly GCF_052660475.1. Taxonomy (NCBI): domain Bacteria; kingdom Pseudomonadati; phylum Pseudomonadota; class Gammaproteobacteria; order Pseudomonadales; family Pseudomonadaceae; genus Pseudomonas; species Pseudomonas sp. G7(2022). The sequence goes on from NZ_CP109659.1 coordinate 5,758,561, forward strand.
TTCCACCCCTCTGCGCGAAGCGGTGAAGCTGATGCATGAACAACAGGTCGGCAGCATCGTCGCGGTGGATGAACACAAGGCGCCGCTGGGGATTTTCACCCTGCGCGATCTGCGGCATGTCGTGGCTGAAGGGGTTGGCGATTTCAGCGAGCCGATCGAACGCCACATGACGCACTCGCCGTTCTATCTGTCGCCGGATCACAGCGCCTTCGACGCGGCGATTGCCATGACCGAAAGGCACATCGCCCACGTGTGCCTGGTCAAGGATCAGCGCCTGTGCGGCGTGGTTTCCGAACGGGATCTGTTTTCGCTGCAGCGGGTCGATCTGGTGCACCTGGCCCGGACCATCCGCAGCGCCCAGCGAGTCGAGCAACTGGTGACCCTGCGCGGCGAGATCGGCCAACTGGTGGAACGCATGCTCGCTCACGGCGCGTCCTCGACCCAGATCACCCACATCATCACCCTGCTCAACGATCACACCGTGTGCCGGGTGATCGAACTGACCCTCGTCGAGAAAGGCGACCCCGGCGTGCCATTCAGCTGGTTGTGTTTCGGCAGCGAAGGCCGGCGCGAGCAGACCCTGCACACCGATCAGGACAACGGCATTCTGTTCGAAGCCCGGGATGCGGCCCACGCGGCGGAGATTCGCGGCAAACTGCTGCCGATTGCCCAGCAGATCAACAACAGCCTGGCGCAATGCGGCTTCACCCTGTGCAAGGGCAACATCATGGCCGGCAATCCTCAGCTATGTCTGTCCCGTGCCGAATGGGCCCGACGGTTTGCCGCGTTCATTCGCGAGGCGACGCCGGAGAACCTGTTGGGTTCCAGCATCTATTTCGACCTGCGGGTGGTCTGGGGTGATGAACAGGGTTGCGAGCAATTGCGCCGGGGGATTCTCGATCAGGTCGGCGACAATCGCCTGTTCCAGCGGATGATGGCCGAGAACGCCTTGCGCAACCGTCCGCCGGTTGGGCGTTTCCGTGAGTTCGTGCTGACGAAAAAGAACGGCGAGAAAGCCACGCTGGACCTGAAGATCCAGGGCCTGACCCCGTTTGTCGACGGTGCGCGCCTGCTCGCGCTGGCCAACGGCATCGACGCCAACAACACCCTCGAACGCTTCCGCCAGCTTGTGGATAAAGAAGTCATCGACCGACTGGATGGCGCCGCGTACGAAGAGGCGTATCACTTCATCCAGCAGACGCGCATGCAGCAGCATCAACTGCAGACCCGGGAAAACCTGCCGTATTCGAACCGGGTCGATCCCGACAGCCTCAATCATCTGGACCGGCGCATCCTGCGCGAATCCCTGCGCCAGGCCCAGCGCCTGCAAAGCAGCCTGACCTTGCGGTATCAGCTATGAGCCTGTTTTCGTGGCTGCGCCCGGCCAGCCCCGTTCTGCCGGACAATCTGCGACAACGCCTGGCGAAACTGCCGGCGATCCGCGGACTGAGCGAGTGCAGTCTGCGCGAACAGCGCTGGGTGGTGCTGGATCTGGAAACCACCGGGCTCAATCTGAACAAGGATCGGGTGCTGTCGATCGGCGCGGTGGTGATCGAGGACGGTGCGATCGATTTCAGCCAGCAATTCGAACGCACCCTGCAATGTCGCGAACTGAAACTCGGCCCCAGTGTGTTGATCCATGGACTGGGGCCGAACGCGATTGCCGCCGGCAGCGAACCGGCCGAGGCTCTGGTCGATTTGCTGGAGTTTATCGGGGACAGTCCGGTGCTGGCGTTTCATGCGCCGTTCGATCAACACATGCTGGGCCGCGCCATGAAAGAACACCTGGGGTACAAATTGCAGCAGGTGTTTCTGGATGTCGCCGACATCGCACCACTGGTTTGCCCACAAGCGCACATCCGCGAGGCAGGACTGGACGAATGGATCGACTGGTTCAGGCTTGAAGTGTTCGAACGCCACCACGCCAGCGCCGATGCGCTGGCCACGGCGGAACTGGCGTTGATTCTGTTCAGTCGCGCGCGTCAGCAACAGATCCACAGTCCACTGAATCTGCAACAACGCCTGAGCCAATGGAAGCGCCGTCAGCAGACACATTCGTTCTGAGTCCCGGGTTGTCGCCCGACAACCCGACCGGTGGCCAATTGCTAACCATTCCCACCTCTGCCACAATCGCGAACAATTCTCGTTGGTTAACATTTCCCAGTCGGTGTTTTCGTGTCGTCAGCCCAAAGCCCTCACAGTGAGCTCGTCGGTGCGTTGTATCGCGACCACCGCGGTTGGCTGCTGGCGTGGCTGCGGCGCAACGTGGCCTGCCCGCAACGCGCCGAGGACCTGAGCCAGGACACCTTCGTCCGCCTGCTCGGCCGCGACGAACTGCTGACGCCCCGCGAACCCCGGGCCTTTCTGGTAGCCATCGCCAAGGGCTTGTTGTTCGACTACTTCCGCCGGGCAGCGCTGGAACAGGCGTATCTGACCGAACTGATGCTGATTCCCGAAGGCGAGCAGCCGTCGGTGGAAGAGCAACAACTGATCCTCGAAGACCTCAAGGCCATCGACCGCCTCCTCGGCCAATTGTCGACCAAGGCCCGCGCCGCTTTCCTTTATAACCGTCTCGACGGCCTGACCCATGCCGAGATCGCCGACAAACTCGGCGTTTCGGTCCCCCGCGTGCGCCAGTACCTGGCCCAGGGCATCCGTCAGTGCTACATCGCCCTGTACGGTGAGCCGACGTGAACCCGGCCAGTTCCAGACCGGTGCCGGCCCATGTGCTGGATGCAGCGATCGCCTGGCAATTGACCCTCGACTCCAGCAGTCCGCTGGAGCGCGAAGAGTTCGCCAAATGGCACGCTGCCAATGAAGAGCATGCCCGCGCCTGGCGCCAGCTGGGCATGCTCGACCAGCGTTTCAGCGTGGCCAACGGCCCGGCACGCAGCGCATTGCTGCAATCGCGCGAAGGCATCCGGCGTCGGGTACGCAAACTGGGCAGCGGGCTGGCCAGTGTCGTGGCGGTGGTCGGTCTGACATTGTTTGCCGCCGACCATTACCTGCCGCTGGATTACTGGCTCGCCGATCAACGCACCGCCACCGGTGAACAACGTACCGTGCGGCTGGCGGACGGCACCGTGGTCAATCTCAACACTCACAGCGCCATGGATGTGCGGTTCGATGAAAAGCAGCGGCTGATCGTGCTGCAGGAAGGTGAAATCCTTATCGAAACCGGTCATGGCGATGCGCGGCCGTTCCTCGTCGAAACCGCCGAGGGCAGCATGCGCGCCCTCGGCACGCGTTTCCTGGTCAAGCGAGAAGACGCCGGCACGCGCCTGAGTGTGCTGCAATCAGCGGTGGCGGCGCATCCGCAATCCGATCCGCAGGAACAGATCCTGCGCGAAGGCCAGCAAGTGCTGATCCGCAATAACGGCTTGGATTCGGTGGTGGCGCTCAACCCCGGCGTCGATGCCTGGACCCGCGGCATGCTGGTGGTGGACAACGCCCGCCTGGAAGACCTGGTGCATGAACTCGGTCGTTATCGTCGTGGCCATCTGGGCATCTCACCGGAGGTGGCCGATCTGCGCATCACCGGCAGTTTCCCGCTGCACGATACCGACAAGGCGCTGAACGCCCTGCTGCCGACGCTGCCAGTGCAGATCGAGCAGCACACGCCATGGTGGGTCACCGTGGCCAAGGCTGATCCGAAGCCTTGATCCTCTGTCATGGCGCGGGCCGTTTCGCGTTAATCGACATTATTTTCATCCAGCCCTATCACTTTTCGAATCTCGTCCGGCACACAGGCAATTGAGAAATATTTCCATTCAGGAGCCGCCGTATGTCCCGTTCGCTAGACACCTTGTTGCGCCCCAGTTTGCTGGCGGTCGCCATTGTCCTCTGCACCCCGCTGGCCAGCAGCCAACTGATCGCCGCTGAACAGGCCTCGAGCGTACGCGCCTACAACCTGCCGGCCGCGCCCCTGTCGACCACCCTTAACCAGATCGCCAGCCAGGGCGGCCTCACGCTGTCGCTGAACCCGGCACTGGCGGCGGGCAAGACCTCGGCGCCGGTCAACGGCCAATATGACGCGGCCGGCGCCCTGCGCGCGGCCCTGCGTGGCACGGGTCTGCAACTGCAACAGAGCGGCACCGGGACCTACACTCTGGTCGCCGTGCCGGATGGCGTGCTGGCGTTGCCGGAAACTTCCGTGATCAGTGTGGAAAACACCGAAACGGCCTGGGGCCCGGTCGAAGGCTACACCGCCACTCGCACTGCCGCCGGCACCAAGACCGACACCGCGCTGGTCGAAGCGCCGCGTTCGATTTCCGTCGCCACCCGCCAGCAGATGGACGATCGCAGCGTGCACAGTCTCGATGACGCCGTGCGCTACATGCCGGGCATCACCGCCAGCAGCTACGGCAGCGACACCCGCGCCGACTGGCTGCGCGTGCGCGGCTTCGAACCGACTCAGTTCCTCGACGGCCTGCCGCTGCCAAAAGGCGTGTACGCCAACCCGAAACAGGAAACCTGGAACCTCGACCGCCTCGCCCTGCTGCGCGGCCCGGCTTCGTCCGTGTACGGCCAGACCCCGCCGGGCGGCCTGCTGGACATGGTCAGCCGTCGCCCGAGCGATGTGCAGAGCAGCGAAATCCAGCTGCAATACGGCAGCGACAACCACCGTCAGATCAACTTCGCCAGCACCGGCAAGATCGACGAAGCGGGTCAGTTCCTGTATGGCCTCAGCGGCGTGGTGCGTGACAGCGACACGCAGATCGACCACATCGAAAACAAGCGCTACAACATCGCGCCGAGCCTGACCTGGAACATCGACGACGACACCAGATTCACCCTGCTGACCCAGTTCACCCGCGACGATACCGGCATCACCAGCCAGTTCCTGCCGGTGCAGGGCACCAAGATCGACATGCCGTTCGGCAAGGTTTCCCATCACAAGAACCTCGGCGATCCGGACTGGGAATACTACGACCGCACCTACTACGCGCTGGGCTATGCCTTCGAACATCGCCTGAACGATGTGTGGCAGTTCAAGCAGAACCTGCGTTACACCAAGTCGGATCTGTCGTTCCAGGGCATTACCGTCGGCTCCTACCCGTTCACTCAAGTGGACAATGACGGCAACGTTGGCCGCTCGACCACCATCGTCGACGAAGACATCAGCCAGTTCGCCGTGGACAACAACTTCCAGGCCGACTTCGCCACCGGCGACATCCGCCACACCCTGCTGCTGGGTCTGGATCACCAGCGCAGCAATACCAACTACACCTCGATCTTCGGCAGTGCGCCGGACATCAACGTGAACAACCCGATCCATGGTCAGCCGATCGTGCGTCCGGCGCGCTCCACCGCGTTCTATGACTACAACCAGAAGACCTACCAGACCGGCCTCTACATCCAGGACCAGATGGCCCTGGACCAATGGCGCCTGACCCTCGGTGGCCGTGAAGACTGGGTGCACACCGGTACCCAGTTCATCAACAAGGCCGATGCGACCAACACCGAGCGCGACAAGGCCTTCAGCGGTAACGCGGCGATCAGCTACGTGTTCGACTCCGGTTTCGTGCCGTACCTGTCGTACGCCGAATCCTTCCAGCCCACCAGTGGCGCCGACGCCTCCTCCACTGAATCGCTCAAGCCCACCGAAGGCAAGCAATGGGAACTGGGCATCAAGTACCAGCCACCGGGCAGCAAGACCCTGCTGTCCGCAGCCGTGTATGACCTGACCCAGAAAAACGTCTCGGTCAGCTCGTTCGTCAACGGCGTATCGATCACCAGCCAGACCGGCGAGGTGAAAGTCAAAGGCCTGGAGCTGGAAGCCACCTCCGATGTCACCGACAACCTGAAAGTCATCGCCGCCTACACCCTGGCCAAATCCGAAGTGCAGAACGGCGTCGACAAGGGCAATCGTCTGCAACTGATGCCGAACCAGCAGGCCTCGCTATGGGCCGACTACACCTGGCACAGCGGCGTGCTCGACGGCTTCGGCATCGGCGCCGGTGCGCGCTACACCGGCAACACCTACGGCGACAAGGCCAACACCTGGCTGGGCAAGGCGGACGCCTACACCGTGTTCGATGCCAGCGTGCATTACGACCTCGGTCGCCTGGACAACAGCCTCAAAGGCGCGTCGCTGGCAGTCAACGCCACCAACCTGCTGGACAAGGACTACATCTCTACCTGTGACAGCTTCTACTGCTACTACGGCGACCAGCGCAGCGTCATCGCCAGCGCCACCTACAAGTGGTAAGCGTCTGAGCTGAAACCGGCCCGGCAACCAGGCCGTCCCTCGTGGACGGCTTTGGTGCTCTTTAAGGTCATCAAATGAAAAGTAAAACAATTCGCCGCTGGTCGTTCGTCCACACCTGGACCAGCCTGATCTGCACCGTGTTTTTGCTGCTGCTGGCCCTGACCGGCCTGCCGCTGATCTTTCATCACGAGATCGAGCATCTGCTCGGTGACGCACCCCAAGTGCGCGAGATGCCGGCCGATACGCCGCACCTGAATCTGGCGCAACTGGTGCAAGCCGCCGAAACCCATCGCCCCGGCGAAGTCGTGCAGTATTTCGGTTTCGAAGACGACGAGCCGAACACCGTGCTGACGATCATGGCGAAGACTGCCGGCACCGAGCCGAATGCCTCGCACACCTTCATGCTTGATGCGCGGACCGGAGAAGCCCTGGAAACACCATCGGCCAATGGCGGGCTGATGCTGTTCATCCTGCGCCTGCACGTCGACATGTTTGCCGGTCTGGCGGGCAAGTTGCTGCTGGCGTTCATGGGTGTGTTGTTCGTGGTCGCCATCGTGTCCGGGACGGTGTTGTACCTGCCGTTCATGCGTCGCCTGGATTTCGGCAGCGTGCGCCGGGACAAATCCACCCGACTGCGCTGGCTCGACCTGCATAACCTGATCGGCATCGTGACCCTGACCTGGGCACTGGTGGTCGGCGTCACCGGGGTGATCAGCGCCTGTGCCGATCTGATCATCGCGGCCTGGCGCAACGATTCGCTCAACACCATGATCGCGCCCTACCGCGATGCGCCACCGCTGACTCACCTCGCCCCGGCCACCCGCCTGCTGGATATCGCCGGCGAAGTCGCTCCGGGGATGAAACCGGACTTCATCGCCTTCCCCGGCACCCGCTTCTCTAGCGAGCACCATTACTCGGTGTTCATGAAGGGCGGCACCCACCTGACCTCGCATCTGCTGACGCCGGTGCTGATCGACGCCAGCAACCTGCAGGTCACGGCAGTCGCCGAACGGCCGTGGTACATGGACGCCATGGGCATGTCGCAGCCGCTGCACTTTGGTGACTACGGCGGCATGCCGATGAAAATCCTCTGGGCCACGCTGGACGTGCTGACCATCATCGTCCTCGCCAGCGGCGTGTATCTGTGGGTGGTGCGACGCAGGGCCGCAAGACCGGTGCTGGAACCGGCGCAGGCCTCTGCATGAAGCCGCGTCAGTCGAATTTCTGGAAGGTCTTCAGCACACCGCTGGTGATCGCGCTGCTGAGTGCAGCGGGCCTGTTCGCGGCGCTGCTGGGGGACGGGATCTGGGATGGTTTGAGCTGGATTGGCCTCGGAGTGCCGGCAATTCTGGGATTGAAGGGATTACTGCAGCGAAGCTGAAAAACCTGTGGGAGCGAGCCTGCTCGCGATAGCGGATTTTCAGTCACCTGGATTGTGAATGAACAGACGCTATCGCGAGCAGGCTCGCTCCCACAAAGAGCTTGAGCCAAGGCGCTGACAGGCTATGCTGCCCGTCATTGCCCCTGACCGAGATCCTGCCGATGTCCGCTCCCAGCATGACCCTGTTCCACAACACCCTGTCCCCGTTCGTGCGCAAAGTCATGGTGCTGCTGCACGAGACCGGCCAGCAGGATCGCGTCGCGCTGCAGGACTGTGTGCTCAGCCCTGTCAGCCCGGATCCTGCCCTCAACGAAGACAACCCGCTGGGCAAGATCCCGGCCCTGCGCCTGGCCGACGGCAATGTCATCCATGACAGTCGGGTGATCCTCGATTACCTCGACCACCAGCACGTCGGCAATCCGCTGATTCCCCGCGACGGCTCGGCCCGCTGGCGGCGCCTGACGCTGGCCTCGATGGCCGACGGGATCATGGACGCCTCGGTCATGGTGCGTTACGAGCAAGTGCTGCGCGCCCCGGAAAAACACTGGGACGAATGGCTCGAAGCCCAGCGCGAAAAGATCCGCCGCGCCCTCGCCCTGCTGGAGCGCGACGCGATTGCCGAACTGACCTGCCACTTCGACGTCGCTTCGATCAGCGTGGCCTGTGCGCTGGGTTATCTGGATCTGCGCTTCCCGGATCTGGGCTGGCGTGAAGCCAACCCGCAGCTGGCCAATTGGTTCTTTGAAGTGAGCCAGCGGCCGTCGATGATAGCGACGATGCCGAAAGTTTGATGCGCGGGGCGGGAGGCAACGACGCAAAGATCAGCGTCATCAACACCTCGGCCTCCCGCTGCTCCTCACGCAGCCCCACGAACCGACTCATTGCACCGCTCCGATATCGAATTCCAGCGGTTTGGCCGGTTTCTGCCCGATCCCGTACCAGTCCAGATTGCGGGTCAGCACCATGAACACACCGAGCAGACCGAACAGCAGCAGCGAACCCATCAGCAGCGCGTAATCCTCGGCGCTCAGCAAGCCGTAGAGCAAACCGTACAACGCCGCCAGCCCCGCCGAAAAACTCAAGCCGTGGCGCACGCTGCGCAGCACGTGGCAGACATAAAACCCGATCAACACCACGCAACCGCTGGCCGACAACAGATACGCGAGAGCAAAACCGATGTGCTCGGACAACGACAAAAGCAGCAGATAAAAGAACGCCAGCGCCACACCCACCAGCGCGTATTGCACCGGGTGCACCGCCAGGCTTTTCAGCACTTCGAACAGGAAGAAACCGGCGAATGTCAGGACGATGAACAGCAGCGCATATTTGATCGCCCGGTCGCTCTTCAGGTATTGATCCACCGGATCGATGAAGCTCACGCCGAAACTGCGCCCGTTGAACGCCTCGCAATCATTGCCCGACACGCAACGGTTCATGGCTTCTTGCAAATTGGTGGAGAAAAACGAGGTCTGCCAATCGGCGGTGAAACCCTGATCGGTGATCTCGCGCTTGGCCGGCAGGAAGTTGCCGATGAAGCTTGGGTGCGGCCAGTTGGCAGCGAGGTTCACGCGGCTGGTCTTGCCCACCGGCAGCACCTGCAGCGAACCGGTACCTTGCAGGCGCAGATCGAAGCCGAAGGCCAGTTCCGTGACCTGAGTGGTATCGAGTGCAGGCAACGTCGCCCGAACACCTTCGCCGAGCCAGCCCACTTGCGTGCCGGGCACAAAGTCCAGGCGTTGCGAACCGAGTTCCAGTTTCAGGGCATTTTCAATGCCTCGAATATCACTGATGCCGATTGCCAGAAACGGCGCATCGAATTTGTAATCGACGAAGTCTTCCTTGATCCCCAACTGCGCCGGTAGCGAAAAATGCCCGCTGATGCGGTTGTCGGCATGGAACAGCCGCGCCTCGTAGATCCCACGGGCACGCAGTTCGGTCTGCACCTGGCCGTCGAGTTCGAAGCGCTCCGGCAGGAAGTACAGGCGGCCACGTTCTTCGCTGATTTCCTGATAACGCTCGTCACTCTTCTCTTTGGTCTTCCAGGTGCGTACCACCTTGCGGTACGGCACCACCATCACCGGCCCACTGATCTGCTGGCTGTAGCTGGAACTGCGGGCAATGTCTTCAAGCACACCGTCACGCCGTTGCTGGCGATCATCGATGATGCCGTCGATCATCAGCAGCGGGACCAGCAGTACCAGGATCAGCAGGGCAATGGCCCCGAGCTTGAAAGTCAGATTTCGGTTCATCAGAACGCTCCCTTGTTTGGAATGGAGCAAGTCTGCAAATGCTGTGTGGGTTTGTGATGGAGGTTCTGTGGGCTTTGTGTGGAAAACCCTGTAAAACGCTTTTCCCATTATCGAGTGCAGGATCGCTACACGTTATTCGGGACAGGATTTGGACAAGGATTATTCCGTTGAGAAACAACTCATTCGACTTGATCAGGCATTTTGCGGCACTGATGGTGCTGGTCAGTCACCACTTCGCACTTTGGGGTCAGGAAGAACCGGGCATCGCCGGCTACAACTCATTGGGTGGAATGGCCGTCATTGCCTTCTTCGCGATCTCCGGTCTGTTGATTACCCACAGCTTTCTCAATGCCAGAAATTTCGCCGACTACCTGGCCAAACGTGTCGCGCGAATTTTCCCGGCGCTGATTGCCTGCGCCTTCGTCATGACGTTTGTGGCGGGAGGGATATTTGCGCAGGGGTACATCACACGCCCTTCGGCACTGATCGACTTCCTGCGCATCTCGTTGTTCGGCCGCGCGGCAATCGATGAAATTACCGAAGGCTTTATCTTCAGCGAGTCTTTCAACGGCAGCCTGTGGACGCTGAAGATCGAATTCGCCTTTTACATTCTGGTGGCGGGCGCGCTGAGTCTGTTTCGCCGGGCCATGATGCCCGCCGCTTTGCTGATGATGTTTTGCATTGCAACCTATGTACTGGGAAACAGCACGCCGAGCGCCCTGACACAGAAGCTGGCCGTGTATGGCTGCGCCGGTATAGCGTTTTTCACTGGATCGCTAGGGGCGTTCTGCACCCGTGTCTTTTGCTCGACACGCCGCAGACTGACCATACTGGCGGCCTGCGCCGGCCTGATGGTTGCCGTCGCGGGAACCCCGCTGACCGGTGTGGTCTCCACACTGTGCATGGCTCTTGCGACACTGAGCCTGGGCCTTTCATATGTCGATCACACCATCCGGGGGCGCTTCGACATCTCTTACGGCCTCTATCTTTACGCGTTCCCTGTTCAACAACTGGTGATCAACAAGACTTCGCTGGCGTTCATCCCGTCAATGCTGGTGTCAGCCCTCATCGTGATGGTTCTGGCCAGCGTGTCCTGGCGGTGGATCGAGAAACCGGCCCTGCAATGGGCACGCCGCAGAAACGGAGCCAGGGTCGCAGAAGTGCCAAAAGCATCCTGATTGTTTGACGGTCAAGGCAGACGCAGACACACCCGCACGCCATCCGCCACGTTGGCGATGTGCATCGAGCCGCCATGCAACTTGACCACTTCTTCGACGAAGTTCAGCCCAAGCCCTGTACTTTTACGCCCGCTGTCCGGGCGTGGCAGCGAGTAGAAACGCTCGGTCAGACGCGGCAGAGCGTAGTCGGGAATCGGCGCGGTTTCGTTGAACAGGCAACACACGACCTGCTCACCGGCCCGCTCGGCGCTGAAGCGCAGCAAACCTTGTTCAGGGGTGAAGTCGAGCGCGTTTTCCAGCAGATTGCCCAGGGCCTGTCGTAGCAGGAAAGGCTCGCCGATCACCGATAGATCCGCTTCGACGACTTGCTCGACCCGCAACCGACGGCTTTCGATCCGGGCCATCTGCGCTTGCAGTGTTTGCGCCATCAATGTCGCCAGCGGCACCGCGACGCGCTCTTCAAGACCTTGCCGCTGCTCGACCTGCGCCAGGTTCAGCAGGCGTTCGATCAACTGCTGCATCCGTGCGCTTTCACGATCGATATTGCCGACGAAACGCTGGCGTTGCGCCAACGGCATTTCGCCCTGCAACAGTTCGGCGGCACCACGAATCGCCGCCAGCGGGCTTTTCAATTCGTGGGTCAGCGTATGGACGTAGCGTTCGACATAGGCCTTGCCTTCAAGCTGGGTGCGCATTTGCTCCACGGCACTCGCCAATTGTTCCAGCTCGCCGCCGCGATAATGCGGCACTTGCACCCGACGCCCTTCGCTGACTGCCTGGGCATAACCGGTCAAGCGGTGCAGCGCCCGGCTCAACCACCACGACAGAAGCGCACCCAACAGCAGGCCCAGGACGATCAGCCCGGCGCCGTAAGCCAGCAGGCGGCGCTCGGTACGGTCGACGTAAGGTTGCAACGAACTGTTGGGCTTGGCCACGGTGACCACGCCGATGATCTTGCCCTCATCGCGAATCGGCGCACCGACGTGCATGACCGAAGAATTCGGATCATTCGGATCGCTGCGGCTGGAGCGCGCGCCGTATTCACCGCGCAGGGTCAGGTAGACGTCGTTCCAGCGCGAGTAGTCCTGACCGACCGCCAGACCGCTGGAATCCAGCACCACAATGCCCTTGGCGTCGGTGACGTAGATGCGGTGGTTGACCTGGTTTTTCGGCAGCCCCCAGATCGTCGCTTTCGGCTGGCGTTCGCCATAAGCCCGGAGCAGCTCGGGCCAGCGATTCTGGCTGAGGGTGCCGGCCTTGAAGTCGTCCTTGAGGATTTCCGCCATCAGGTTGGCGGTATCGACCAGGGTCTCCTCGGTGGACTGGCGCACGCCGGGACGGATTTCCTCCATTACGGTGTTGAGCACGAAATAACCGGTCAGGCCGATGAACAGCACGTAGACCAGAAAGATCCGCAGCCCCAGCGGCATCAGCTGTGTCCCGGGCTGTAGCTGTAGCCGAGGCCGCGATGGGTCTGGATCGGCTCGGCTTCGGCGCGCACCAGACGTAATTTGGCGCGCACGCTTTTGATGTGGCTGTCGATGCTGCGCTCGTAACCAGCATCCGCCGCCACGCCCAGCGCATCGAGCAGTTGCTCGCGGCTGAACACCCGCTCGGGTTGTTCGAGCAGGCATTGCAGCAGACGGAATTCGTGGCGGGTCAGGCTCAAGGGCTGACCGCGATAGCTGATCTGCACGCGCTCGGGATCAATGCGAAACATCCCCGACCAGGCGTCGACCGGCGCATGGGGCGCCATGCGTTTGAGAATCGCCCGGACCCGCGCGGCCACTTCCCGTGGACTGAACGGCTTGACCACGTAATCGTCGGCGCCGATTTCCAGTCCTACCACGCGATCGATCTCGGCATCCCGGGCGCTGAGGAACAGCACCGGCACTTCGCTGAAACGACGCAACTGCTTGCAGGTTTCGAAACCGCTGATGTCCGGCAGGCCGATGTCGAGGATGATCAGATCCGCCGGCGTCTGGCGCTGATGCTCAAGCGCCGCCGCACCGAGACTCAGCCAGGTCGTGGTGAAGCCCTCGCCCTGCAAGGCAAAAATCAGCGTGTCGGCAATCGCCGCTTCGTCTTCGACAATCAGGATATGAGGCATGGCGTCCGAGCCTGTGGATTAAGTGCGCGAACGGTGCCCCAAGCCCGGCGTTACGTCAATGAGACCACCAGCGTCGCGTCTCACAAATGCGTTTCTTTTTTGACGAGTGGCTGTTGTCGTCAGGCAAGGCGCCGCGACGAGTCATAGCCCGCTATGGCAAGGAGCGGCAACGCAGCATGACGGCAACAGACACCGTCAAAAAGGAACAGCATTTGCGAGACTCGACGCTCGACTAGCAGTCCGGCTTGTCGGCCGTGAAGCGCCGCGCCGGGTTCACCGCCGCGCCGAACTCGCGCAGGGCCTTGGCACCGATCAGCAACGGGTAGTTGAAGTTGCTGCGGTCGGTCAGGTTGACCTCCACGGTACGCTTGACGTCGCCCAGGCACAGCTCCAGATCGACCACCGGGCGCTTGGCCACTTCGGTGCTTTCGCCCTCGTCTTCTTCATCCGAGCGACTCTTGATCTTGCTGATCCGCGCAACCTTGTGCTCGTACACCTTGTTGCTGGCGTCCTTGGTGGCCAGGCGGAAACGCACCCAGTCTTCGCCGTCGCGCTTGAACGTCTCGATGTCCTTGGCCGACAGCGAGGCGGTCAGCGCGCCGGTGTCCATTTTCGCCTTGAGCACTTGCCCGCCGATTTCCGGCAGCGCGATGTATTCGTAGCGCCCGTACAGGGTCGGCTCGGCGGCCAGCACCGGCAGGGCAACGAGGGAAAGCAATGCAAGGAGGGATTTCACGTAATGGGCTTCCTTCGGAAATGGGGGCGTCTGACGCGAGATTTTAGACCGCTGTTCGCTTGATCGTTCCCGCAAGGCTAACGCGCCAAAGGTGAAACATTCGTCACCGCCGATTTGGCCTGTCAGCCGAAGCCACTTATCATGGCGCGCCCATCCGCTTTCATAGAGTTGCTTATGCGCCGCCTGCTCACCGGCTGTCTCGTCACCCTGCTGCTGTTGTCCAACACCCTCGTGCTCTTCGGCCCGCTGATGGTGTTCGCCCTGCTCAAGCTGATCCTGCCGGGACGCTTTCGCGATTACGCCTCGTGGGCGGTGATGTGGATCGCCGAAACCTGGGCGGAAATCGACAAACTGATCTTCCGCCTGTGCATCCCGACGCAATGGGACATCCGGGGCGGCGATGATCTGCGTGGCGACACGTCGTATCTGGTGATCAGCAACCATCAGTCGTGGGTCGATATCCCGGCACTGATCCAGACCCTCAACCGGCGCACACCGTTTTTCAAGTTCTTCCTCAAGAAGGAACTGATCTGGGTACCGTTCCTGGGCCTGGCCTGGTGGGCGCTGGATTACCCGTTCATGAAGCGCTACACCAAGGCGTTCCTGGCGAAGCACCCGGAGCTGGCGGGCAAGGATCTGGAAATCACCAAGGCTGCCTGCGAGTTGTTCAAGCGTCAGCCGGTGACGGTGGTGAATTATCTGGAAGGCACGCGTTACACCGCTGCCAAAAGCACTCAGCAGCAGTCACCGTTCAGCCACCTGCTCAAGCCCAAGGCGGGCGGAGTGGCGTTTGTACTGGCGGCGATGGGCGAACAACTGGACGCGATTCTCGATGTGACCGTGGTTTATCCACAGCCGAAGATTCCGGGGTTCTGGGACCTGATCAGCGGCAACGTGCCACGCGTGATCATCGACATCCAGACCCGCGAGCTGGATCCGGCCCTGTGGCAGGGCGATTACGAAAACGATCCGGTGTTTCGCGAAAAGGTCCAGAACTGGGTCAACCAGCTCTGGACCCTCAAGGATCAGCGTATCGCCGAACTCAAGGGCGAGCGCCGCTGAGTCAACCGTTGGTGCCGGTGCCCCAGATGCTGCCCAGGCTTTGCAGCAGCGAACCGCCGACACCCTGCTGACCGAGGTATTGCAGCAGGATCGGGGCAAACTGGCCGACCATCCCGCTGTCCATGCCCAACGCACCGAAGGCGTTGTTCAGGTCATTGGTGTCCTTGACGTTGCCCAGCGCATTTTCCAGTCCGGCGGACTTGCCCGATGAGCCGAGCAAGCCGCTCAACGCCGCCAGATTGCCTGCGCCGCCCGACAGCTTGTCGATGCCCGGCACTTCCTTGGCCAGTTCGGAATAGTCCGTGTTGCTCAGCTGGTTCTTCGCCAGTCCCAACATCGCACTGGTGCCGCCGACCGCTTGCTGCGGCGTGACGTTCAGCGCGCTCAAGGCACTCAACAGACCGGCGGTTTCCGACGTCGGCGCCGCGGCGGCGGCCTTGTCGCCGCCCTGCATGCCCGATACCGCACCGGCCACGTCATTCAAACTGAAACCGGCAAACACCGGCCCTGCCGCCAGGGTCAGGAGCGATGCCAGGGCAAAACCGCGTGAAATCTTCATTCAGACATCCTCTTGTGGCGTGGATTGCGCCGGATACAGGCGCTCAATCTGCCGGTTTGACCGAGTTGGCGGCAGCATGTTCCCCCAGACAGAAGCTGTGTTTTCTTGCATCAACCACAGGAAAACATTTCGTCCTGAGTTCATTTACTTCTAAGCTCTGCAGCAACCATTACAAATAGAACTAAAAACCTGTCATTTATGACAGTTGGAAATCTAGAAGGGGAAATGGAATATCTGAACTCCAATTACGTAACGGAGTACGACCAATGAAACTGAAAGTTCTCGCGGGTGCGCTGGCTTGCCTGGCAATGCTGAGCACTGCTCATGCACTGGAATGCCCAAAGGTCTCCGTGACCGATTCCGGAGGCGCGGAAGATCCGGTATTTACAGCTGCACGCATTAAAAGCGGAAACAAGCTCATTTGTCAGAATGATGGTAAAGGCAGTCTGGGCGTCACGACTGTTTTAGAGTCAAGCACTCCAATTACGCCTACTGGATCGGGTTGGGATAAAAACCTTGAGTGTGCAGTCACCGATGGTGATGCCAGCAAATGCTCGGTTAAATTGTGAGTTAGATGTTTAAAAAAGAGCAACCGAACCGGTTGCTCTTTTTTTTGGCTACGACTTACGCCGCACTGAACAACTTGTGCGGATCAATCACAAACTTCTTCGGCACACCCGCATCGAACTCGCCGTAACCTTCCGGCGCCTGGTCGAGGCTGATGACCTGCACGCCCACCACTTCGGCGATGTTGATGCGGTCCCACATGATCGCCTGCATCAGCTGGCGGTTGTACTTCATCACCGGGGTTTGCCCTGTGTGGAAGCTGTGGGATTTGGCCCAGCCGAGGCCGAAGCGGATGCTCAGGCTGCCCATTTTTGCGGCAGCGTCCACGGCACCCGGATCTTCGGTCACGTACAGGCCCGGAATACCGATCTTGCCGGCTACGCGCACCACGCCCATCAGCGAGTTGAGCACGGTGGCCGGGGCTTCGGATTTGACGCCGTCGTGACCATGACCACGGGCTTCGAAGCCGACGCAGTCCACCGCACAATCCACTTCAGGCTCGCCCAGCAGCGCGGCGATCTGTTCGTGCAGCGGAGTGTCTTTCGACAGGTCGACGATTTCAAAACCCTGAGCCTTGGCGTGGGCCAGGCGGATGGTGTTGACATCACCGACGATCACGACCGCAGCGCCCAGCAAGCGGGCGGAAGCGGCAGCAGCCAGACCGACCGGACCTGCGCCGGCAATGTACACGGTGCTGCCCGGACCGACGCCAGCGGTAACGGCGCCGTGGTAACCGGTCGGCAGGATGTCGGAGAGGCAGGTCAGGTCACGGATTTTCTCCATGGCCTTGTCGCGGTCCGGCAGTTTCAGCAGGTTGAAGTCGGCGTACGGCACCAGCACGTATTCGGCCTGGCCGCCGGTCCAGTCGCCCATGTCGACGTAACCGTAGGCTCCGCCGGCGCGAGCCGGGTTGACGGTCAGGCAGACGCCGGTGTGTTGCTCCTTGCAGGAACGGCAGCGCCCGCAAGCCACGTTGAACGGAACGGACACCAGGTCGCCGATTTTCAGGCTTTCGACGTCGCTGCCCTTCTCGATCACTTCACCGGTGATCTCGTGCCCCAGCACCAGACCGACCTGGGCGGTGGTACGGCCGCGCACCATGTGCTGGTCGGAGCCGCAAATGTTGGTTGAAACCACACGCAGGATGACACCGTGCTCGATCTTCCTGCCGCGCGGATCCTGCATTTTCGGATAGTCGATTTTCTGTACTTCGACCTTGCCAGCGCCGAGATACACCACACCACGATTGCCAGACATGCTTTCACCTCGCTGTTGTTTTTATGGAACCGCGCCACCCAGGCAGGCAGCGCGTTAAGTGCTCGGGTACAGATGCTGATTCTTGTGTTGCCTGTTATGGCCTTATCGCCAGCAGGCTGGCTCCCACGGTTGATTTCTGGTGTCACTGAGATCTGTGATCAGCACAAAACCCTGTGGGAGCGAGCCTGCTCGCGATGGCGATCTAAAGAACGACGGTGCGATTGGCGTTCAAAAACACCCTCCGCTCGATGTGATACCCGACAGCCCGGGCCAGGGTCAGGCCTTCGATGTCGCGGCCCTTGGCGATCAGGTCCTCGGGGTAATGACTGTGATCCACCGCCTCGACGCCCTGGGCGATGATCGGCCCCTCGTCCAGGTCGTTGTTGATGTAGTGCGCGGTGGCGCCTACCAGTTTCACGCCCTTGTTGTAGGCCTGGTGATACGGCTTGGCACCCTTGAAGCCCGGCAGCAGCGAGTGGTGAATGTTGATCGCCTTGCCATCGAGCTTGCGGCACAGTTCCGGCGACAGCACCTGCATGTAGCGGGCGAGAATCACCAGTTCGGCACCGGCCTCCTCGATCACCTGCCACACCTGCCGCTCCTGGGCCGGTTTGTCGTTGGGGTCGAGGGGGAAATGGTAGTAGGGAATCTGGTGCCAGTCGGCCAGCGGCTTGAGGTCCGGATGGTTCGACACCACCGCCGCCACGTCCATCGACAACTGGCCGATGCGCTGGCGGTAGAGCAAGTCGTTGAGGCAGTGATCGGCCTTGGAGACCATGATCACCACTTTTGGCCGGTAGTTCGGCGCGGTCAGCTCGAAGATCATGCCGAACGCCTGACCACGCTCGGCGAGGCCGGCGCGGAAGGACTGCTCGTCAAAACCGTCGGGCTGACGGAATTCCACACGAATGAAAAAGCGGCCCGAGAGCCGGTCATCGAACGAGTGGTGCTCGGTGACGTAACAGCCCTGCTCGAACAGAAAACGCGTCACCGCGTCCACGGTGCCGAGAACGCTGGGGCAGTCGGCGGTCAGAATCCATGTGTCTGGGGCGCGGCTCATGGTGCGGTGACTCCTGTTCTTTGTGCGGAGTGTCAGGGAGTTTCCCCTCACCCTAGCCCTCTCCCGGAGGGAGAGGGGACTGACCGAAGTGTCTGCAGAGCTACATCGACCTGAAGTTCGCGGTTGAATATAGATCGCAAGAACAACCGAGATCGGCTCCCTTTCCCCCTCTCCCCTCTGGGGGAGAGGGTTGGGGTGAGGGGGTGGCTTTTGATCTTTCAGGCCTGAACGCTAAGCCCGTACTCAGCCGAAGCATCCTGCAACCACAACCACCAGTAATCCGAGAAGCTGCGACGGATCAGCAGTTCCCAGGTGTCTTCGGCGGTGTGGCGGATCATCAGCTGCGACTTGGCGAACACCGTGCCGACAGCCTTGCCGACCGGGAAGTTGTTCGGGTGCACGTCGTAGCTGGTGGATTTCATCAGCACCTGACGCACGTTCGGGCCGCTCAGTTCGAGCAACTGCTGGCCGCCGCTGACGTTGACGATTGCGATGTGCAGATCGCCCAGCGCTTCGCGCAGTTTCTGCTCGGCGGCGAACTCTTCGCCGCTCGGCACGATCAGCAGCCACTCGTCCGGGCCCATCCATTGCAGACTGGTTTCACCTTTGACGATCACGCTCAGGGCACCCGGCAACTCGATGCCCAGGGCCTTGTGCACGCCGGCAGCGAACGCGGCATCGTGGCCGTCGCCACGAATGGTCAGATGGCCGAGAAGTTTCTTTTCACGCACGATCACGCCGGCGTTCTTGCGGCCCTTGCCGACCAGGCTGGCGAGGTCGGCATGATGCAGAGACGACTCGGCCTTGGCCCCGGTGGTCGGGCGTTGTTGGTAAACGTTGGCTGCGGTCATAAAGCACCCTTCCTGAATTCGGTGTCGCTCCCGCGCCAGGCACGGGAGCGATCAATTAGATGTTCTGGCGATCGCCTTTCGGATCGAAGAACACCGAAGAAACGATTTCCGCCTCGATCACGCTGCCATCCGCCAGCGGCGCGAACACCCGCTCGCCCATGCGCTTGAGCCCCCCCTTCACCACGCCCATGGCAAACGAATAGCCAAGGGAGTTGTGCGCGTAGCTGGAGGTCACGTGGCCGACCATGGTCATCGGGATCGACTGCTTGGTGTTGAACACCAGCTGCGCACCTTCCGGCAGCCATTTGGTCGGATCGATCGGCTTCAGGCCCACCAGTTGCTTGCGCTGATCACGCACGCAGTCTTCACGGTTCATGCCGCGCTGGCCGATCCACGAGAACGGTTTGGTGCGACCGACGCACCAGCCCATGTTCAGGTCGTCCGGGGTCATCGAGCCGTCGGTGTCCTGGCCGACGATGATGAAGCCCTTCTCGGCCCGCAGCACGTGCATGGTTTCGGTGCCATATGGCGTCAGGTTGAACGCCTTCCCCGCCTCGACAATCTTCTCCAAAACACCCATCGCGTAGTCGGCCTGGACGTTGACTTCGTACGACAGCTCACCGGTGAACGAGATGCGGAACACCCGCGCCGGCACACCGCCGACCAGACCTTCTTTCCAGGTCATGAACGGGAACGCTTCGTTGGCCAGATCGATGTCAGTCACGGCGCTGAGCAGCTTGCGGCTGTTCGGGCCGGACAGGGTCATGGTCGCCCAGTGGTCGGTGACGGAGGTGAAGTAGACCTTCATCTCTGGCCATTCGGTCTGGTGGTACAGCTCCAGCCACTGCAGGACGCGAGCCGCGCCGCCGGTGGTGGTGGTCATGACGAAATGGTTGTCGGCCAGACACGCCGTCACACCGTCGTCGAAGACCATGCCGTCTTCCTTGCACATCAGGCCGTAACGGGCCTTGCCCACGTCGAGCTTGGTCCAGGCGTTGGTGTACACGCGGTTGAGGAACTCGCGGGCATCCGGGCCCTGGATGTCGATCTTGCCCAGGGTCGAAGCGTCCAGCAGGCCGACGCTGTCACGCACAGCCTTGCATTCGCGTTTGACGGCGGCGTGCATGTCTTCGCCGTTTTTCGGGAAGTACCACGGACGTTTCCACTGCCCGACGTCTTCGAACTCGGCACCGTTTTTCAGGTGCCATTGATGCAGTGCGGTGTAACGCACAGGTTCGAAGATGTGCCCGCAGTGGCGACCGGCTACCGCGCCGAAAGTGACCGGCGTGTAGTTCGGACGGAACATCGTGGTGCCCATCTGCGGGATGGTCACGTTCAGCGAACGGGCGGCAATCGCCAGGCCGTTGACGTTGCCGAGCTTGCCCTGATCGGTGCCGAAGCCCAGAGCGGTGTAGCGTTTGACGTGCTCGACCGACTCGAAACCTTCGCGGGTCGCCAGTTCGATGGCGGCCGCGGTGACGTCGTTCTGCAGGTCGACGAATTGTTTCGGCGCCCGGGAAGTGCCCTTCTCGTGCGGAACCTGGAACAGCGCCAGCGTCGGCTCTTCGTGGCGGCTCAGGGCCTTCGGCAGCACGCCTTCAACGGTCTGGAAACCGGCTTCGGCCGCGGCGCGCACGCCGCCTTCAAAACCGTCGGCCAGGGAATCGCCGAGACCGTAGACGCCGTTGATGCCACCGACGCACACGCGTTTCTGCGGTGCTTCGCCCGGTACGAAACCGAGGATGTCTTCGCGCCAGATCGGCTTGCCGCCCAGGTGCGACGCCAGGTGCACCACCGGGCTGTAGCCGCCGGAGCTGGCGATCACATCGCATTCCAGCCACTCGCCGGGACTGGTCACGGCATGGCCTTTCACATCGATGGCGGCCACACGGGCAGCGGTCACACGCTTGCTGCCACGGGCCTCGATCACGGCGCTGCCGGTGAGGATACGAATGCCTTTGGCGCGGGCTTCTTCCACCAGTGCCCCGCGCGGATTGCTGCGAGCGTCGGCGATGGCCACCACTTGCAGGCTGGCGTCCAACCAGTCCAGCGCCACGCGGTAGGCGTGATCGTTGTTGGTCGACAGCACCAGCTTCTTGCCCGGTGCCACGCCGTAACGGCGCACGTAAGTCGAGACGGCACCGGCGAGCATGTTGCCCGGCACGTCGTTGTTGCCGTAGACCAGCGGACGCTCGTGAGCACCGGTCGCCAGCACCACACGCTTGGCGCGGACGCGGTGGATGCGCTGACGCACCTGGCCGATCGGAGCACGGTCGCCGAGGTGATCGGTGAGGCGTTCGTGAATGGTCAGGAAGTTGTGGTCGTGGTAACCGTTGACCGTGGCGCGTGGCAACAGCAACACGTCCGGGGTGTTCTTCAATTCGGCGACGACACTGGCGACCCACTCCATCGCAGGCTTGCCATCGAGGCTTTCGCGGGAATCGAGCAGGCTGCCACCGAACTCTTCCTGTTCATCGGCGATGATCACCCGGGCACCGCTGCGCGCAGCCGCCAGGGCAGCGGCCAGACCGGCCGGGCCGGCGCCGACGATCAGCACGTCGCAATGCTGGTTCATGTAGTCGTAGGTGTCCGGATCGACCTCGGTCGGCGAACGCCCCAGCCCGGCAGCCTTGCGAATGTACTTCTCGTAGGTCATCCAGAACGATTGCGGGTACATGAAGGTTTTGTAGTAGAAGCCCGGCGGCATCAGCTTGCCGCCGACCTTGCCGAGAATCCCCATCATGTCGTTGTTGACGCTCGGCCAGCCGTTGGTGCTGGTGGCGACCAGGCCTTGATACAGCGCCTGTTGCGTGGCGCGCACGTTCGGGATCTGGGTAGCTTCGGTCGCACCGATCTGCAGCACCGCGTTCGGCTCTTCGGCGCCGGCGGCGAAGATGCCGCGAGGGCGCGAATACTTGAAGCTGCGGCCGATGATGTCGACGCCGTTGGCGATCAGCGCCGACGCCAGCGAGTCACCCTCGAAGCCTTTGTAGCTCTGACCGTTGAAGGTGAAGCTCAGCACTTTATTGCGGTCGATCCGTCCACCGTTGGACAGGCGATTGGTCTGGCTCATACCTTCTCTCCCAGCGCCGTCGTGGCTGTTTTCGCAGGGTCAGCCTTGTCGGTGAATTGCGGCTTGGTGCCGATCTTGTAGGTTTCGAGAATCTCGTAGGTCACGGTGTCGCGGGTGACGTTGAAGTACTGGCGGCAACCGGCGACGTGATCCCACAACTCGTGGTGCAGACCGCGAGGGTTGTCGCGGAAGAACATGTAGTCGCCCCACTCCTCGTCGGTGCAGCTGTTCGGATCCAGCGGACGCGGAATGTGCGCCTGGCCGGATGCGTGGAATTCCTCTTCGGAGCGCAGTTCGCCGCAGTGAGGACAGAAGATATGCAACATGGGGATTTCTCCTGTTAGTGGGCGACAGCCGCAGCGCCGTGTTCGTCGATCAACGCACCGTTGTGGAAACGGTCGATGGAGAAAGGTGCGGCCAGCGGGTGCATTTCACCCTTGGCCAGACTCGCGGCAAACACGTTGCCCGAGCCAGGTGTCGCCTTGAAGCCACCGGTGCCCCAACCGCAGTTGAAGAACATGTTCGGGACCGGGGTTTTCGAAATGATCGGGCAGGCGTCCGGCGTGGTGTCGACGATGCCGCCCCACTGACGGTTCATGCGCACCCGCGACAGCACCGGGAACATCTCGACGATGGCCTGGATGGTGTGCTCGATCACCGGGTACGAGCCGCGCTGGCCGTAGCCGTTGTAGCCGTCGATGCCGGCGCCGATCACCAGGTCGCCCTTGTCGGACTGGCTGATGTAACCGTGCACGGCGTTGGACATGATCACGCTGTCGATAATCGGTTTGATCGGCTCGGACACCAGCGCTTGCAGCGGGTGGGATTCGATCGGCAGACGGAAACCGGCAAGCTTGGCCATGTGCCCGGAGTTACCGGCGGTCACCACACCGACGCGTTTGGCGCCGATGAAGCCCTTGTTGGTTTCAACACCGATGCACACGCCGTTTTCCTTGCGGAAACCGATCACTTCGGTCTGCTGGATCAAGTCCACGCCCAGAGCGTCGGCGGCACGGGCAAAGCCCCACGCCACGGCATCGTGACGGGCCACGCCGCCGCGACGCTGAACGGTCGCGCCCATCACCGGGTAGCGGGTGTTTTTCGAGCAATCGAGGTACGGGATCTCGTCCGCCACTTGCTTGGCGTTGAGCAGTTCGCCGTCGACGCCGTTGAGGCGGTTGGCGCTGACCCGACGCTCGGAATCACGGATGTCCTGCAGGGTGTGGCACAGGTTGTAGACGCCGCGCTGGGAGAACATCACGTTGTAGTTCAGGTCCTGAGACAGGCCTTCCCACAGTTTCATCGCGTGTTCGTACAGGTGCGCCGACTCGTCCCACAGGTAGTTGGAGCGAACGATGGTGGTGTTGCGCGCGGTGTTACCGCCGCCCAGCCAGCCCTTCTCGACCACGGCCACGTTGGTGATGCCATGTTCTTTGGCCAGATAGTAGGCCGTCGCCAGACCGTGCCCGCCGCCGCCGACGATGACCACGTCGTAGACCTTTTTCGGGGTCGGCGTGCGCCACATGCGCTGCCAGTTTTCGTGGTGGCTGAGGGAGTGCTTGAAGAGGCCGAAGCCCGAATAGCGTTGCATAGTCATGTACTCCAGAACGCTCAGCGATAAACCGGGAAGTCAGCGCACAGGGCCGAAACCTGCTGGGCGACGTTGGCCTCGACATCGGCATCGCCGAGGTTGTCGAGGATGTCGCAGATCCAGCCGGCCAGCGTCACGCACTGGGTCACCTTGAAGCCGCGGGTGGTCACCGCCGGGGTGCCGATGCGCAGGCCGGAAGTGACGAACGGCGACTGCGGGTCGTTCGGTACGGCGTTCTTGTTGACGGTGATGTGCGCGCGACCGAGGGCAGCATCCGCGTCCTTACCGGTGAGGCCCTGACGGATCAGGCTGACCAGGAACAGGTGGTTGTCGGTGCCGCCGGACACTACATCGTAGCCACGTTTGATAAATACGCTCGCCATCGCCTGGGCGTTGTCGATCACTTGTTGCTGATAGGCCTTGAAGCCAGGCTCCAGCGCTTCCTTGAAACACACGGCTTTACCGGCGATGACGTGCATCAGCGGGCCGCCCTGGGCGCCGGGGAATACTGCGGCGTTGAGCTTTTTCTCGATCTCTTCGTTGGCCTTGGCCAGGATCAGGCCGCCACGGGGACCGCGCAGGGTCTTGTGGGTGGTGGTGGTGACCACGTCGGCGTACGGCAGCGGGTTCGGGTACAGACCGGCAGCCACCAGACCGGCGACGTGGGCCATGTCGACGAACAACAGCGCACCGACCTTGTCGGCGATCTGACGGAAGCGCGGGAAGTCGAGGGTTTTCGAGTAGGCCGAGAAACCGGCGACGATCATTTTCGGTTTGCACTCGACGGCCAGACGCTCGACTTCGTCGTAATCGATCAGGCCGGTCTTGGTGTCGATGCCGTACTGCACGGCGTTGTACAGCTTGCCCGAGGACGAGACCTTGGCGCCGTGGGTCAAGTGACCGCCGTGGGCCAGGCTCATGCCCAGAATGGTGTCGCCCGCCTGCAGCAGCGCCAGATACACGGCGCTGTTGGCCGAGGAGCCGGAGTGCGGCTGGACGTTGGCGTAATCGGCACCGAACAGTTGCTTGGCGCGCTCGATGGCCAGGGCCTCAACCTTGTCAACGTGCTCGCAGCCACCGTAGTAGCGCTTGCCCGGATAACCTTCGGCGTACTTGTTGGTCAGGCCGCTGCCTTGCGCTTCCATGACGCGTTTGCTGGTGTAGTTCTCCGACGCGATCAGCTCGATGTGATCTTCCTGACGTTGCTCCTCGGCATTCATCGCCGCCAGCAGTGCATCGTCGTAACCCTGGATCCGGTCTTGCTTGCTGAACATCGCGTCTCTCCCAGCGGCATCTGTGCGCCATTCGTCTCGGTAAGGCACTGGTAATGACGGCAGTGCCCTTTGATGCCGATGGTATGGCCGGCGCAGGGAGGTCAAATGCCTACGGACGCCACGCAAAGGTGCGTTTACGACATGGCGGGCGCGGTGAGATCAAACAAGGGCCTGGCGCAAGGCCAGAAGAACGAGGAAATGCGCGGGATAGAGCGCATACGCCCAGCGACGCAGGGCTGGCGCACGGAGGAAAGTGGCATGTCGCAACAGGAACATTCCGAGCAGTGGCGCAATCAGGCATGTCGCAATACCGAGGACAGCCACACGGTTGCCGAACTGCGCGGATTCGTAGAGTACCTGCCACTGATTCGCCGCCAGACACACCAGCCCCGGCAAAAGGCTGAAATACCAGGGTTTGCGAAACACCAGCAACATCGCCAGCGGCAGCAGGACGCCGAACAGACCGAACATCAGTACCTGCGCGAACAACGCGGCCACCAGCAAGGCGCTGACGCCCAACAGTTGCGAAATCGCCGTTCGATCCTGCCAACCCCGCGCCACCAGCAAGCCCAGCGCCAAAGTGGGCATCACATTCAAAGTGTCGGGATCGGGAATGTACAAACGGTAGGGAATCTCGCTGAACAGACTGAACAGCAGCAACCAGCCCAGATAGCGCCATTCAGTCTTGCGCGCGCCGTCCCGCGCCAGGTTCGCCGCCATCGCCAGACAGAACCAGGGGAACGCCAGCCGTCCCGGCACATACAGCCAGTCGGCGCTGATTCCGACATATCGCAGGTGATCGAGCAGCATGCTCAGCAGCGCCAGCCACTTGAGCAGATCGAGTGCGCCGTCGCGCCGGCTCAGGTGCATAATCGGCTCGCATCCTTGTAAAGTTCTGACAGCGACATCCCGTGTGCTCCCCGGATGATCTTCGGTACAGTGCGCACCATCATTGACCCCACGAAGCGCCACAAGCGCCTCGATCACGGAAGCCGGCCATGACCGACAAGAGCCAACAATTCGCCAGCGACAACTACTCCGGTATCTGCCCCGAAGCCTGGGCTGCCATGGAACAGGCCAACCACGGCCACCAGCGCGCCTATGGCGACGATGAGTGGACAGCACGCGCCTCCGATTATTTCCGCAAGCTGTTCGAGACCGACTGCGAAGTGTTCTTCGCCTTCAACGGCACCGCCGCCAACTCCCTCGCGCTGTCGTCGCTGTGCCAGAGTTACCACAGCGTGATCTGCTCGGAAACCGCCCACGTCGAAACCGACGAATGCGGCGCACCGGAGTTCTTCTCCAACGGCTCGAAACTGCTGATCGCCGGCACCGAAAACGGCAAGATCACTCCGGCCTCGATCCGCGAAGTCGCGCTCAAGCGCCAGGACATTCACTACCCGAAACCGCGCGTCGTGACCCTGACCCAGGCCACCGAAGTCGGCAGCGTCTACACCCCCGAAGAAGTCCGCGCCATCAGCGACACCTGCAAGGAACTGGGCCTGAACCTGCACATGGACGGGGCGCGCTTCTCCAACGCCTGCGCGTTCCTCGGCTGCTCGCCCGCGGACCTGACCTGGAAGGCCGGCGTCGACGTGCTGTGCTTCGGCGGCACGAAAAACGGCATGGCGGTGGGTGAAGCCATCCTGTTCTTCAACCACAAACTGGCCGAAGACTTCGATTACCGTTGCAAACAGGCCGG
The DNA here is from genome assembly GCF_052660475.1 of Pseudomonas sp. G7(2022). NCBI lineage: Bacteria > Pseudomonadati > Pseudomonadota > Gammaproteobacteria > Pseudomonadales > Pseudomonadaceae > Pseudomonas > Pseudomonas sp. G7(2022). Next base: position 5,785,422 of record NZ_CP109659.1, read on the forward strand.
GCAACTGGCTTCGAAGATGCGCTTCCTGTCGGCGCCGTGGGTCGGCATCCTGGAAAACGACGCCTGGCTCAAATACGCCCGCCACGCCAACCACTGTGCGCAACTGTTGGCCGAACTGGTCAGCGACATTCCGGGCGTGGAACTGATGTTCCCGGTCCAGGCCAACGGCGTGTTCCTGCAACTCTCGGAACCGGCCATCGCCGCCCTGACCGCGCGCGGCTGGCGCTTCTACACCTTCATCGGCAAGGGCGGCGCCCGCTTCATGTGCTCGTGGGACACCGAAGAAGAACGCGTACGCGAACTGGCGGCGGACATTCGGCAGGTGATGAGTTGATGTGATTTATTTTTATAACGCTGATGTTTTTCACACCTATCGAACATAAGCAGCCCCTCTGGAAATACTTCATGATCCAAACAGATCGTGAAGTATTTCAATGATTTAATACCCCCCATCTCCGTTAAAAAACTCAAATTCACAATTAGAACAAAAGCACAAGCTGACAGAAATGACAGGTCCTTTCGCAAATTAAACTTGCTAGATTTAAAGGCAGCAACAAAGAAGCAGTTCTTAATTTACGAAGAAGGAAAACAGAGATGAACGATAAAGTAACAATTCTCGAAAAAAACGGCGAAATTTTATTCGAGCTATCCGTTACCGACGCCATTGCCTATTTAAACACCGGCGACATACTCAGATTTGATGGCAAACCCCGTTCAGTAGCTTATAAAACACTTATCGTAGAAGATGGCGAGCAACCCAGATTCACTATTACCGTAGAACCTCAATAATAATTTACAACTCTGCATTTCAAAATATCAATGCAATTAACGATGGCATGAAAATTCGCAGCACGCAGCAGTCATGCCATCTATTCCAACTAACTTTATAGTTTAACTTTCAGTAGAACGGCTCTTCCGTCATAGCAAGCAAGTACCCCTCCATAAATTCAGCTCGAATCAATCCAGCAATCCCTGCTGGGCGTTAACGGCGATCATTCGCGCCAAAGACTTGGTCTACATTGACTGGCGAGCCCTTTCGATCCGCTCGGATCACACCTATCAGGAGCGTACGCATGTCACTGCAAGGCAAAACCCTGTTCATCACTGGCGCCAGTCGTGGCATCGGGCGCGAAATTGCGCTGCGGGCGGCGCGGGACGGGGCCAATATCGTGATCGCGGCCAAGAGCGCCGAACCCCACGCCAAGTTGCCCGGCACCATCCACAGCGTCGCCGCTGAAGTCGAAGCGGCCGGCGGCAAGGCCCTGGCGCTGCAACTGGATGTGCGTGATGAAGACGCGGTGCGTCAGGCGCTGGCCCAGGCCAATGAACATTTCGGTGGGATTGATGCGCTGGTGAACAACGCCGGGGCGATCAAACTGACCGGTGTGCAGCACATCGAACTCAAGCGTTTCGACCTGATGCATCAGATCAACACCCGCGCGGTATTGCTGTGCAGCCAGGCGGCCCTGCCCTATTTGAAGAAGTCCTCCGGACACATTCTCAACCTTTCACCGCCGCTGAACCTGGCCAGCAAATGGTTCGCGCAATACAGCCCCTACACCGTGACCAAGTACGGCATGAGCATGCTGACGGTCGGGATGAGCGAGGAATTCGCCCACTACGGGATCAGCGTCAATTCGCTATGGCCGCAGACCATGATCGCCACGGCGGCGATCGAGTTTCAGCTGGGCAATCGCGAGTCGTTCAAGCATGCGCGTACGCCGGCGATCATGGCGGATGCGGCGCATGTGATTTTGAGCAGCAGCGGACGGCGGATTACCGGGCGGTTGTTGATTGATGAGGAGATTTTGCGCGAAAGCGGCGTGACCGGGTTTGATCATTACCGCTTTGAGCCGGGGAGCGATGCGAAGCTGATGACGGATTTGTTTGTGGATTGATCAGTGTGTCTGTGAGCCCCTCCCCTCACCCTAGCCCTCTCCCCAAAGGGAGAGGGAACTGAACGGGGGATGCTCCTAAATTACGCCGGCCTGAATGTGCTTTGCCGAATCCATAATCGCCACGCTTAATCAGGTCGATGTATAGCGCAAAACACCTCGGTCAGCTCCCTCTCCCTGGGGAGAGGGCTGGGGTGAGGGGTGAGCCTGGCGCAAGGGGCCGCCCCACCGCCGATCAATATTCGATCCGCACATCCCCCTTCGGCACACTGCAGCAGGAAAGAATGTACCCCTCCGCCTCGTCGTCCTCGGTGATCCCGCCGTTGTGATCCATCTCCACTTCGCCGCCCAGCTTGAGTACCTTGCACGTCCCGCAGATCCCCATGCCGCAGGCTTTCGGAATCATCAGGCCGACCTTGGCCGCCGCCGCATGCACGGTCTCGCCCGGGGCCACGCGGATGCTCTTGTCCGAAGAGGTGAATTCCACCAGGTGCAGATCCGCCGCCGGGACTTCCGGTGCTTCCGCCGCCTGCTCGGCCTGTTCAACTGCATCGGCGCGGGCTTCCGGTGGCGTGGCGCCGAAGGACTCCTCGTGATAGCGCTTCATGTCGTAGCCTGCGTTTTCCAGCAGGCGCTTGACCGCGTTCATGTAGGGCGTCGGGCCGCAGCAGAACACTTCGCGCTCGAGGAAGTCCGGCACCATCAGTTCCAGCATCTTGTGGTTGAGGTAGCCGCGATAGCCGGCCCACGGCTCGCCCAGCCCGTGCTTCTCGCAGATCAGGTGCAGGCTGAAGTTGTCGATTCGCGACGCCATGTGTTCCAGCTCGCGGTGGTAAATGATGTCTTTCGGCGAGCGGGCGCTGTGGATGAACGTCATGTCGACGTTGCCGTTGGTGTCGTAGAACCAGCGCGCCATGGACATCACTGGGGTGATGCCGACACCACCGCTCAGGTAGAGCACTTTCGGGCTCGGGAAATCGATGGCGTTGAACAGCCCGACCGGCCCGTGCACCGCCAGCTCCTGGCCTTCATGCAGGGTGTCGTGCAACCAGTTGGAGACTTTGCCCCCCGGCACGCGCTTGATGGTCACCGAAAAGCTGTACGGCACCGACGGCGAGCTGGAGATGGTGTACGAACGCATGATCGGCTGGCCTTCGATCTCCAGCTCCAGGGTGACGAACTGCCCGGGCTTGAAGAAGAACAGGATCGGCTGGTCGGCCATGAAGCAGAAGGTGCGCACGTCCCAGGTTTCCTGGATGACTTTGACGCAACGGACGATGTGTCGGCCATTGGCCCAGGTCTGGGTGGTGACCGGATTCAGGAAGCTGTTCGACATGCTGTTCTCCACGGCCGACTGTCGGCCTTCATGTGGCGATTCTGCGTATAGCGCGCACGCCCCGTTTACCTATCCGCGACATTGACATACTTATCGCAACCAGCCCCCAACCACCGGGGGTTGCGCGTCGGGAACAGATTGCACCATGTCGCCCATGGATAAGGTTCTCGCCTGCGCCGGCCCCACACTCGCCCCAACACAAACAGATTCTTTACACCTTGCGCTGCAACCCTGATCAGCCACTTTCGCGGCCACGCAGATGGCCTTGAGGAATTCATCGATGGACACCGCAAAAATCAGCCTCGGCGACCTGCTGGAACCCGCACGCAAGGCCACCGCACAAATGTTGCAGGAACGCGAGCGCACCTATTCGCTGCCGCAACCGTTCTACAGTGACGAGCGCCTGTTCGATATCGACATGCAGGAGATCTTCCAGAAAGAGTGGTTGATCGCCGGCATGACCTGCGAGATCCCGGCCAAGGGCAACTACATGACCCTGCAGATCGGCAAGAACCCGATCATCGTCATTCGCGGTGCCGAAGGCGTGGTGCACGCGTTCCACAACGTCTGCCGTCACCGTGGCTCGCGCCTGTGCACCAGCGACAAGGGCAAGGTCGCCAAACTGGTCTGCCACTACCACCAGTGGACGTATGAGCTGGACGGCCGTCTGCTGTTCGCCGGCACCGAGATGGGCGCCGACTTCGACATGAAGCAGTACGGTCTGAAACCGGTGAACGTGAAGACTGCCGGCGGCTACATCTTCATCAGCCTGGCGGAGAACCCGCCGGCCATCGATGACTTCCTGTCGACCCTGAACCACTACATGGAACCCTACGACATGGAAAACACCAAGGTGGCGGTGCAAACCACCTTGATGGAAAAGGCCAACTGGAAACTGGTGCTGGAAAACAACCGCGAGTGCTACCACTGCAGCGGTTCTCACCCGGAACTGTTGAAAACCCTGCTGGAATGGGACGACGTCACCGACCCGCGTGCCGATCAGGCGTTCAAGGATCACGTCGCCGCCTCCGCCGCTGCCTGGGAAGCCGAGAAGATCCCTTACGCCCACGCCAGTTTCGGCCTGCGCAACCGCATCGTGCGCATGCCGCTGCTCAAGGGCACCGTGTCGATGACCATGGACGGCAAACAGGGCTGCGCCAAACTGATGGGCCGGATCAAGAACCCGGACCTGGGCTCGATGCGCATCCTGCACCTGCCGCACTCATGGAACCACTGCATGGGCGACCACATCATCGTGTTCACCGTGTGGCCGATCAGCGCCCAGGAAACCATGGTCACCACCAAGTGGATCGTCCACAAGGATGCTGTGGAAGGCGTGGATTACGACGTCGAGCGCATGCGCAAAGTGTGGGACGCGACCAACGACCAGGACCGTCGCCTAGCCGAGGAAAACCAGCGCGGGATCAACTCCACCGCCTACCAGCCGGGTCCGTACTCCAAGACCTATGAGTTCGGCGTGGTCAACTTCGTGGACTGGTACAGCGAGCGGATGCTGAGCAACCTCGGCGCCGAGCCTGCGCCGTACCTCAAAGGCGTGCCTGTCCAAGGCTAAAAGCAAAAGCATCGCCAGCAGGCTGGCTCCCACAGGGGATTTCTGTGCACCGGAGATCCAGTGTGGGAGCTAGCCTGCTAGCGATGGCGTCATCACTCTCATCACATCACTGGGATGACCACCTCACCGATCCATCCTCCCCGATAAACTCCTCGAAAATCTCCTCCCCCACCAACCTGATCTTCGCGTAGCCATTCATCACCCGCAGCGGATAGTCCGGATCGTTCGCATCCTTGGTCTCCGAAAACAGCACCCGCGAATGCCCGTTCAGTTCGCTGGTGGTGCCGTAAGGAATCGCCCCGTGCCCGGCACAGCGCGCATGCAGTCCACCCTGCGGCGCATAGACGATGCCGTTGTGCAGATGCCCCCAGTACCAATAATCCGGCTCGCGCCCCAGTGCATCGCACACCGGCTGATACAGCGCGGTCTTGTTGTGCCCGGTGATGTCGAAGCCCTGATGATGACTGAGCACCATCAGTTTCTTGCGTTTGGGCAAGCTCTTCATCCAGGCGATTTGCGGTTCGTTCAGGGTGCCGTCCATGTACAGGTTCATGACGTCCGAGGCGTACGCGGTGTCCAGCCCGACAATCAGCCAGTCGTCGTTGATCAGGGCAAAGTAGCTGGTGCCCTGCTGCCCCGGAAAACGCGCGGCCAGTTCCTTGAAGTAACCGTGGGCGCCGCTGTACATCTCATGGTTGGAGTTGAGGGTGAACGAGCCGTGGGTGCCCATCGGCCAGCCCGCCATGTCGGTGTCCTCCTGGGAGTGAGTACCGGCGTAATAAACATCCCCCAGGTGAATGGTGAAGTCAGCGTTGGCCAGTTGCATCTGCTTGGCCACCGACACCGCCGGCGCATGGCTGTTGAACGGCCCGGTGCCCCAGTCGCCGGCAATCGCCAGGGTCACTTCGCGCTCCATGGTCACCAGCGCCGGATCGGTGCCGAAGGTCGCGTGATGGCGCAGGTTCTCGATCCACTTGAGCAACGCCTCGCTCCACAGCAGATCCAGCAGCTCCCATTTGCGACAGCCCAGCAGCGTGCCGTCCTTGAGCACTTTGGTCTGCAGTTGATCGGGCGATTGCGGCAGCGGCGTCGCGTTGCCGATGCGCAGGATCGACAAACCGTGGGCCAACTCCCACGGCACGGCCGGCTCGTCGGTCGGCAACTCGCCGTGCTTGAGTACGTACTGCGCCTGATCGTGACCACGCTGGAGCAATTTGATGATGGCCTCGAATTCCTTGGGTTCGAGTTCGCTGATAAGTTTCATCCAGGCCATTTCGATGCGCGTGAACAACCCGTGCAGGCGCACCTTGACCTTGTCGTATTCGTGTTTCAGATGACCGACCGCTGACATGGCGTAATCCTCTATCCGTAGGGGTTCACAGGGTTTTCATGAATTCGATCAGCGCACGCTTGTCGTCGTCCGACAGCGTCGTGCCGTACAGGTGACCACTGTTGTGGTTGCCCTCAAGACGCGTGTCGTAGGTGAAATCCGCCGAGGCTTTGGCCTGTGCGCCACTGGTCACGAAGCCGACGTTGACCGGGTCGTAGACATCGGAGCCGGTGATGAATACCTGTGGACGTTTTTCCGGCGGCTGCAGCAAGTCCCACAGGGTCGGCACCGAGCCGTTGTGCAGGTACGGCGCGCGCAGCCAAATGCCGTCGGTGGGCGTGTTGCTGTAGCTCTGGGTCTTGCGGTAGGCGCCGAAATCGAACGGCGGTTTCTTGAAGGTGTGGAACGCCGCCACCAGCCCGGTGGTGAACGAGTTCAGCCGGTGGGGATCGGTGCCGAGCTGGTCGATGTGGGTGGTGACCTGCCCGGTGTCGACGCGACCGAAGTCGTGGCAACCGGCGCAATTGGTTTCCCAGATCGGTTTGCCCTGGGCGACCTTGGCCTGATCCAGTGCCCACGGCCACGCCGGCGCCTTGTGCCCGAGCAGCCAGTTGGTCACGCGGTTGAAGCTCGGTGGCAGAACCGATTGCGGCGTCGCGCCCACGGCCATCGCGGCGGCGTAGTTGCGCTCGTGGATCTTGTTGTTATTGCCGTCCCAGTGCAGGTACATCGATTCCCGGGGTTTCTGGTTCCACACCTGCGGCAGGTCGACGGTGCCGATGGTCGAGTCATCCGGGAAGCCGAACACCACCATTTTCGTCGGGTTGAACGTGTCGGTGCGCCCCGGGCCCTGTTGCGGCCGCAGCTTCTGCCAGGCGTAGGCCTGCTTCTGTTTGAGCAGCGCGGTCTTGGCCATCGGGATGATCAGGTAGCGGTTGTAAAGCTTCTCGAAAAAGCCGAGCTGGAACTTGCTGTTGATCGCCGCCATCACCGCGTCGGTGGTGAATTTCGGATCGCTGGCGCAATCGTAGGCGAACCACTGAAAGGCTTGCAGTTGCAAGGTGTTGGCCGGTGCGCTCGGCACATTCACCGCGACATCGCTGGCATTCGCCCGGTAGGAACCGGTGTGGCACAGCGCGCAGTTCGGCTCGACGGTCGGGTAGCCGATCTGCCGTCTGGCCATGCCGATCGGCAGGTCCTTGCCGTTCTCGAACAGGAAACCGAACACTTCCCAGCCACCGGGTTTCGGCAGTTTTTCCGGACACATCTGCGGCAGCACGGAGAACAGGTAATACGGAATCCGCGCTTCGATGCCCAGGCCAATCGCGGCGTATTTGTAATGGTCCTCGTCGGAGGCGTAATCCTGCTCCGGCACCACGCGCAGCATCTGATACCAGGTCTGGTAACCGATGAACACCAGCAACGCCAGCACGACCAGCGTGCCGACCTTGAACGCGTGACTCTGCCACTGCCGCGCCCACGCCGCCCGCCATTCGCGCCAGCCGTCACACAGCAGCGCCAGCGGTCGGTTTTCAGGGGTGGTGCCGAGGTACAGCAGGATGCCGAGGATCAGGAAAAAGCTCAGGTCGCCCATCAGCATCGGCACGAACACCGAGCCCTGGCTGCTGGTGTTGATCAGGTAGATCCAGAACGCCACCGCGATCAATCGCGTCAGCACACACAGCCAGGAATGCACCACGTAACGCGGCGCGTTGAAACCCGACGGCATGTAGAACACGCTGATGCCCACCAGCAGCATCCCGGCGTTTTCCAGCCACGGGTCGGAGAGTTGCGGCGGCAGGCCGACCACCGATGTCAGCAACCCCGGCGCGAACAGCGCCGGGATCGCGAACACCATGTTCATCGCAATGCCGAGCCAGATGAATCGTTGAAACCAGCGGATGTAGCTGTCCATGTCATCCATTTCCTTGTGCAGACCCGAGAGATGTATTGCCTGACCTACCGCCTTCGCGAGCAAGCCCGCTCCCACATTGGACTGGGGTGTCTGCTGATTTTGTGTCTGGCACAAAACCCTGTGGGAGCGGGCTTGCCCGCGAAGCGGACGACTCGGTCTGAGATCAACCGAGGGCTGTTTTCTCCAGGTGCTCAAGGATGATCGGATACACATCGACCACCGCGTTCTTGCCGAACATGCAATCGATGTGGCCGTAACCCGGCACCACATGCCGGCTGTAGCGTTCCGGCCCATGCTTCTCGCAAACCCGCTGGTAAGTCTTGAGCGTGCTTTCCGGCAGATAACACTGGTTGTCGGCGCCGCTGATGAAGCAGATCGGCATGGTCAGCCGATCAAAGTGCGGCATGTACACGTCGTGCCCTTTGAAATCCACCAGATGCCCTTTGCGCACGATCAGCGCCAGGTGCTCGAAGGTCTCGATGTTCGACTCGCCGAACAGCTCGTGCAGGTTGTCGTGCAGGGTCTCGTTGAGGGTGTCGTGGCGATACAGCGAGGCGTACATGAAGGTGATGCGGTGGCACACCGGATTGGTGCAATAGCCCTGGGCTTCGATCCGCGCGTAGCCGTTGAGCGCCTTGTCGTAGAGTCGGTTGAACCAGTTCTCCTTGCTGTCGGCGTAGGCGGTCATCGACTTGATGCCGATCGCATCGAGCATCCCCGGCAGGTGCAGACCGGCCTTCAACCCCGTTGCCGTTGCGACCACCGTGTCGGCGGCAATCTGCGAGCAGACCACCGAACGCACGCCCTGCAAACCGGCGAGCAACGACATGAAGAACGTGGTCGCGCCGTAGCAATGCACCACGCACTGCACGTCTTTGGCCTGGGTTTCCTGCTGGATCTGCGCAATGGCGGCCTTGAAGTCGTACTGGGCGATCTGGTCGCCGTTCCATTCCTTCTTGCTCGCCGGCAGCAGGATGCTCACCCGAAAATCCAGCAGCCACACGTCATAGTCGTGCTTGCACAGAAACTCGAGCAGGTTGGTCTGGATCGTATCGGTCGAGAAGATATTGGAGCCCACACCCAAACCATGCACCAGCATCACCGGCCCTTTGCTGCCGGCCTGATAGCGGGTCAGGCGCAACTGCACGCCGTCTTCAGTAGAGAAGAAATGCACGGCCGGCGTCGGCGCATCCAGCGGCCGTTTCAGCCGTGGCGGCGCGTCGGGGTTGAAGTATTTGTCGCCGGCGAACACCCCGCCATAACTCTCCCAGAGAATCCCGGCGAAGAACTTGCCGAACCGCGCCAGCCCTTCGATGCGCTCACGTTCGTTGCGCGCATTGAGGACTTTCATGGTGGTCATCTGCTTGGCGAAGTCGGTCGGTTTGATGTGCATCACCCCGGAGCCGATCACCTCGCCCGTCTTGTCCGGCCCGCGATACAGGGTCACGTAGAGGGTGCTGGTGTCGTGCCAGATATTCAGCACGCCGTTGTCTTCCGGCACGGTCTTGAAGGCGCTGAAGAAGTAGTCGTTGCCGTCCTCGGCGGTCAGCTTCATGTCGTACTTCATGTGGCGCGTGTCGACCTGTTGCTCGAATTGCTCGAACAGGTTGAACACACCGTTGCTCGCGGTCAGCGGTTCCGGCGACAGCGCCGGGGCAATCACCGTGCCGACGATGGTCGCGGCGTGTTCCGGCTCCTTGATCATCCGGTTGAGGTCGTTGGCGGTGATGGTCAGGGTGAAGTCGATCGGCGAGTTGTCCGCCTCGCCGCGTTGGGCGGCCGCCTCGTAAACCTTCAGGTCGGTGCTTTGCGCGGCGGTGAAGGCGCGGGAGAAGTAGCCTTTCATGGTTTCGGTGAACTGCACGCCGAGGGTTGGCGGCGCGGTCTGTTTGCGCGGCGCCGACGGCAGCGTGTAGTCGATCGTCCAGCCCCGGTCGGCCGCCAGCAGGCCCATGTTGCGCTCGCTCACGGCGGAGATGGTCAGCAGCGGATTGACCGCCAGTGACGTCGGGATCACCGCGCCGTCGGTCACGTAGAGGTTGGCGTAGACATCGGTGCCGGTCGCACCACCGAACACCTGGCCCTTGTGGTTGACCACGCCTTGCGCGGCGTCTTCGCCCATCACGCAACCGCCCAGCGGATGCACCGAGACGATGCTGTGCTTGAGCAGCTTGGTCCAGATCGGATTCTCGACCCAGATCCCGCCCAGGGCCTTGGTGCTCTGGTACAGCCGTTGGTTGCCGATCTTGAAGTTTTCCTGCTCGCCGACGCCCGGCCAGTCGATGCGCAGTTGGTCCTTGCTGTCGAGGACCATGCGCCCCTGGCCGCTGTCGTGGCTCATGATCAGGTAGGTCTGCATGTTGTGCAGCGCGCCGTGGTACGGGCCGCGCAGGAAGCTTTCGGCTTCGCGCTCCTTGTACTTCACTTTGCCGCTGAAGCTGTCGTCGGTGGGCTTGCCGATCATCTCGGCGAACCCGGCCATCGCCGGCACCATCGGCCGGCCGAGCGCGCCGGGGATCGAACCTTCCTCGATGACCATGCGACTGCTGCGGTCACCCTCGGTGCGCATGTCGATGATCGAGGTGATGCACGGGCCGACCGGTTGCAGTTCCTTGGCCGAATGCGCGCCGAAACCGATGCCGTTGATGGTCTGCTCGCAGTTATGGCCGAAGCCGAGGATGTCGCCGTTGCCGCTCATGTTCTCGCCGAGCTGGCCGGACATCGCCAGGCCTTTGTCCCGCGAACGCAGCAGAATTTCAGTGGAGCCGAGGGTGCCGGCAGACACCACGACGATATCGGCCTTCACGAACAAGGTCGGTGCGTCGAATTTCTCGCGGCCGCTGTCCAGGTACTGGAAGTGCACGATCCAGCCGTTGCCGTCGCGCTCCAGATGCCGCACCTGGGCCTGGCAGAAAATCTCCGCGCCGTGGTTAGTGGCGTCCGGCAGGTAGTTCATCAGCGTGGTGTTCTTGGCCTTGTTGTTACAGCCCGAAACGCAGTCGCCGCAGTGGTTGCACGGCAGTTGCTCGACGCCGACGTGGTTGAGGTTGTTGGGCAGTTTGTCGAAGGTCACGTTGATCGGCGGCTTGTAGAAGTGCGCGCCTTGCTTGAGGAAGTCCGCGGATTTTTTGTTGGCATCGAGTTTCGGCAGGTTCGGCGCGGTGCTCGGGTAGGGATTGGGTTTGAGCATCTCCCGGGCCTTGGCGTAACCCGCCTTGAGCAAACCGTCGTGGTCCTCGCGCACCGCCAGTGGCCAGCGCGGATCCTGGAACACATCAACGGTCGGCTCCAGGGAAACATTGGCATTGATCAGCGACGTGCCGCCGAGGCCGCAACCGACCACGACGTTCTGCTGCGCGTTGACGTGCAGATCGAACAGCCCGGTGCGCGAGCCGATGTGGCCGTCCGGATCGTGTACCTGCAATTCCTCGGTCGCGGCGATCATGGTGTTGGGGTATTCGCCGGGCTGGATTTCCCGACCGCGTTCCAGCAGACAGACCTTTTTACCGGCCCGGGACAGGCGCGACGCGGCGATGCCGCCGCCGTACCCGGAGCCGATGACGATCACGTCGTAGTGTTCCTTGATTTCGCTGATGGGCGTTGCGATCCGTGTCATGAGGGGAGTCCTCTCTCAGGCAGATGGGGCAACTCTGCGGTTGCCTGCAATCAATGGGCGAACGGGCACCTGGCCTCCGGGAAATCCCGACGGCAGTACAACGGTTTGGGGCAGGATCAGGCGCTACAGACGGGCATGCTGATTGGCAGCACGACGCAACGTGCGCTTTCGCGGCGAAGGTGCCGGCAGAGCGCGGGGCGTGCAGGGATTGAGGACCAGGCGGTGTGGCTGGGTATCCATCACGCGTTCTCCCTGAACCAGATGTGGATAAGTGACGGCTGTCCTTGTGCCATTGCAGTGAAGACAGGCACCGGATCGAAGTCAAGGCAGCCTCTTAGAACTGTATGAAATCTGATCAATTGCCTTTTGGACTAAGCCCGCCGGGGGTGGCAGGGTTTGGCGAACAAGTTATCCACATAGCCACCCACAGCTAATGGGGACAACTGTGGATGAAGTAGAAAAATAATCGAGGTTTTGTGAAGAAAAACCGTGACTTATTCAGAAGCAGTGTTTGCCTGAGCGATTGAGTGTTTTTTGATCAAAACCTTGCAGATCACGGATTACGTGGCTTGCAGAGGATGGCGAACACCTTATCCACAGAAGCGCCAACAGAGTTCGGGGGTAACTTGGCGGGTGCTTTGGAAAAGCGCTGGAGGCGTTGATAAATCTGGGCTTGTGTAGAATTTGGTGGGTAAGAAGGGTGAATTGAACGTTTTTTGATCAAATCCTTGTAAGCCACGGTTTATATGGCTCTTAGCGGATAGCGAACATCTTATCCACAGAAGCGCCAACAGAGATTGGGGGCAAGTCTGCAAGTTGTTCTGGGGAAAAAGCTCGTAAAAACCGCGAGTTAGGCTGGTTGTTTTTTGATCTGGGGGCTGCAGGGCTTGATTGGTATGGGGTTCGGAGAGGGGCGAACATGTTATCCACAGAGTGGTTAACAGGGATTGTGTGTAATTTCCAGTGAGTGGATGACTTATGACCGCTGCCCTCACCCCAGCCCTCTCCCGGAGGGAGAGGGAGCCTACGGTGGTGATCTCCAGAGGTACGTCGACATGGACGCTCATCGCGACCTCAGGTTTTCTCAAATCAAGGCGAGCGGGTGGATCGATGCTTGGCGAACCAAGGTCACCGCTCTGGTCGCAGGTCGATGTAAATGGCCTATACACCTCGGTCAGTCCCCTCTCCCTCTGGGAGAGGGCTAGGGTGAGGGGGCTTCTAGCGGACAACCCCCTCTTCAATCAGCAACTTCAAAATCGCTTCCGCACCAGCCTGCGCCGTCACGCCCTTGAGCACCTGCCCCCCACCCCCACTGGCCTTGGCCGTCGCCGCCTTCATCCGGTCAGCCCCGCTCTTGGCCTTGATCACCTTCAACCGTTTCGGCCGTGGCTTGGCCGGTTGCAGCGTCGCCACCGCAAGCAATTCGTCGTCCACCACTTCCACGTCTTTCGCCTGAAGGACGCCACGCCGCGCCGGGCCGTAAGCACTCTGCCGAGGCTTGGGCGCGGCGTTATCCACAGTCGCCAGAAACGGCAGGCGCACCTTCAGCCGGCGGCGCTGCCCACGGGGCAACGCTTGCAGCACCAGCGCCGAGCCGTCATTGATCGATTCGACCTGCGCCAGCCCCACCACCAGCGGCCAGCCCAGCCCTTCGGCCAGCAGGAACGGCAGCATCCCCGAACCTTCGCCGGTTTCCGCCTGGCTGCCGGTCAACACCATCTGGGCACCGGCATCTCGCAGATACTCGGTCAATGCCGGCAGCGCGTCGGCGCCAGCCGGTTGTTCCAGCACATGCATCTGCGCAAGCCCCATGCCCAGATAGGCGCGCAGCGCCGGTTCCGCGATATCGCCGGCGTGCAGCACTTGCAGGTTGTCCCCCGCCAGTTGCAGGCCGAGTTCCACCGCGCGGGCGTCCTGGTCGGCGCGGCGCGGGCGGCCAGAGGTCGGGTGGGCGCCGATTGAAACCAGACTGATGATCTTTGTGCTCATAACCGTTCCTTAAGCCGCATCGCGCTTGGCTTCGTTGCGGTAAGCCTCTACCGCCGCGATCAAGGCCTGAAGAATTTCCGCGCTCTCGCCGATTACCGACAGGTCGGCACGCTTGATCATGTCGCAACCCGGATCGAGGTTGATCGCCACCACCTTGTCGCAGGCACCGATGCCTTGCAGGTGCTGGATCGCCCCGGAAATCCCCACGGCCACGTAAACCCGCGCGGTGACCCAGGTGCCGGACGCGCCGACCTGACGGTCGCGGGCCATGAAGCCATCGTCCACGGCCACCCGTGAAGCGCCTTCGGTGGCGCCGAGTGCGGCGGCGGTCTGGTGGAAAAGCGCCCAGTCCTTGACCCCGTTGCCGCCGGAGAAGATGAACTCGGCCTCGGCCATCGGAATCGCCGACGGATCCACCGCTACGGCGCCCAGATCCTCGATCCGCGACAGGCTGCGCGCCACAGGTGTGGATAACTCCACCGGCAACGCTTCGTGACGGGTTTCGCTGACTGGTTCGGCACATTCGGCGGACGCCAGAATCAACCGCGCCACTGGGCGGGCAAGATCCTGCAGCCCAGCACCGGCGCGGCCGATGCACTCCTGATCCTTGACCTGCCACACCCGTGTCGCCGGGCGCTCGCCCAGTGCAGCGGCAAAGCGCCGACCGAGTTCGCCGCCCCCGCTGCGGCTGTCCGGCAGCAGCCAGTGACGCGGGTTGAACTGGTTATCCACAGCCCGCAGGCCCTGGATGCGTTGTTCCGGTGCATAACCGCTGAACTGTTCGCCTTCAAGCACCAGCAAGCGGTCAACACCCGCCGTGGCGAAAGCGTTTTCCTTGTGCTCGCCGAACACCACCACCAGCACCGCACCATCGCTGCCGGCCAGTTGATGAGCCAGACCAAGCAGGTCGCGGTCGTGGCTGCTCAAGCGGCCGCCGACCATGTCCGGCACCACGCTGATGTAGAACGCCGGGGCCGGCACCTGATGCAGCGGCAATTGCACTTCAACCGCTGCCGAACGTTTGACCGCCCCGCCCTGCTGGGCGCCACTGCGGTCGATGCGCTTGATGCCGTTCGGCCCGATGAAACCGATGCCGTGCAGGTTCTTGCGGATGATCCCGTTGGGGCCCATCCAGCTGTGTTGCGCCGGCTGCATGGCCGCGTGCAGCGGGTGCAGGCGGTTGCGCGCAATCCATTCGGCGCGGGGATCGCGGCGGATAATGTCGCTCATCAGTGGGCCTCCGCAGGTTCACGTTTGGCCGGGGTGGCAGGCTTGTTCGGCGCGGCGTCTTCGAGCAGCGCGTCGGCCACCAGCTCGGCGATGTCCTTGATCAGCGGACGCGGTTCGACCACGCCTTCGAGCATCGCCGTGCACTGTGGACAACCTACCGCTACCAACTCGGCGCCGGTCTCGCGGATGTCTTCCATGCGCATGTCGGGGATCCGCTGTTTGCCCGGAATATCGGTGATCGGCGCCCCGCCACCGCCGCCGCAGCAGCGCGAACGGAAGCCGGAACGTTGCATTTCCTTGATCTCGATGCCGAGGGCGCGCAGCACTTCGCGCGGCGCCTCGTACTCGCCGTTGTAGCGGCCGAGGTAGCACGGATCGTGATAGGTCACGCTGTTGCCTTTGTGCTGACCGAGATTCAGCGCGCCGGCCTGAATGATTTCCGCCAGGTAGGTGCTGTGGTGCTGCACGAGGTAGTTGCCATCGAACGCGCCGTACTCGTTTTTCAGCACATGGAAGCTGTGCGGATCGCAGGTAACGATGCGGTTGAAGCTGTACTTGGCCAGGGTCTGGATGTTGCGCTTGGCGAGCAACTGGAAGGTCGCTTCGTCACCCAGACGTCGGGCCACGTCGCCGCTGTCGCGTTCCTCCAGCCCGAGCACCGCGAAGTCGACCTTGGCCGCCTTCAGCACTTTGACGAACGCACGCAAGGTACGCTGGTTGCGCATGTCGAAGGCGCCATCGCCGACCCAGAACAGCACGTCGGTGGATTTCTTCTCGCTGAGCAAGTTGAGGTTCAGGTCCGCCGCCCAGTTCATCCGACCGCCCGGGGCGAAACCGCCAGGGTTGTCGGTGGCAATCAGGTTCTCCAGGACTTCGGCGCCCTTGTTCGGGGTCGCGCCTTTTTCCAGGGTCAGGTGCCGGCGCATGTCGACGATGGCATCGACGTGCTCGATCATCATCGGGCACTCCTCGACACAGGCGCGGCAGGTGGTGCACGACCACAGGGTTTCGGCGTCGACCAGACCGTTGACGATCGGTTGATGCGGATTACCGCTGTGTTCGCCCACCGGTTTGCCCGGATACGGGCTGCCGGCGAACTTGGCATCGGTGCCGCCGGCGAGGCCGACGACCATATCCTGAATCAGTTTTTTCGGGTTCAACGGCTGGCCGGCGGCGAACGCCGGGCACGCCGCTTCGCACTTGCCGCACTGCACGCAGGCGTCGAAACCGAGCAACTGGTTCCAGGTGAAATCCTTGGGCTTTTCCACCCCCAGCGGTGCAGTCGGATCATTCAGGTCCAGCGGTTTCAAACCGGTAGAACGACCGCCGCCAAAGCGCTCGGCGCGACGGTGCCAGGCCAGGTGCAGGGCACCGGCGAAGGCGTGTTTCATCGGGCCGCCCCAGGTCATGCCGAAGAACAGCTCGGACACGCCCCACAACACGCCGATCCCGAGAATCGCTGCCAGCACCCAGCCGCCGAAGTTCTCCGGCAGGATCCCGGCCACCGGCAAGGTCACCAGGAAGAACGAGGCCGAGAACGCCAGCAGGCTTTTCGGCAGGCGCATCCACGGGCCTTTCGACAGCCGCGACGGCGGATTGAGCCGACGCCGATAAACGAAGATCGCCCCGACGAACATCACCGCCGTCATCAGCAGCAATGCGTAGCCAAGAATGCGGTTATGCAGGCCGAAACCGTGCACCAGAATCGCCAGCACGATCGACGCCACCGCACCGCCCGCCGTGGCGATGTGGGTGTTGGCGATGTATTTGTCCCGCGCCACCACGTGGTGCAGATCGACCATGTAACGCTTGGGCATGGCGAACAGGCCGCCGATCAGATCGACCTTCGAGGCCCGGCCCCGACGCCACATGGCCACCCGCCGCAACGCCCCCAGCACCGCAAGGGCCAGGGCTGCGAACAACAGGATTGGAAGAAGGGTGTTCAACATGGTGAAGCTCCCACCAGTACAGCCTGGAGAAACACGTTCGGCGTGTTCCTGTGGGAGCGAGCTTGCTCGCGAAAGCGCCGGGTCAGTCGATGCAGCGGTGACTGACAGCATGCATTCGCGGGCAAGCTCGCTCCCACAGGGTCATGTGCAAACCTTTAGAAGTCTTTGCACAACCGCAGGGCGTCATAGATCGCAGCGTGGGTATTACGCTGCGCCACGCAGTCACCGATGCGGAACAGCAAGTAACCGTCGCCGTTACTGCTCAACGAAGGTTGCGGCTGGATCGCGAACAGCGCCTCGACATCGATCTGGCCCTTGTTGCGCGAGCCGTCCTTGAGGGCGTAGTAGATTTCTTCATCCGGGCGCACGCCGTTCTCGACGACCACCTGATCCACCACCCGCTCCTCTTTGGCGCCGGTGTATTCGTTCTCCAGCACGGCGACCAGCTTGTCGCCTTCGCGGTAGACCTTCTCCAGCATCATGTCGCCGGTCATGATCACTTCTTTCGGGTACATGCTGCGGTAGTAGGTCGGGAACGACGTACCGCCGATGGCCACGCCCGGCTTGATGTCGTCGGTGACGATCTCGACCTGGCTGCCCTTGTCGGCGAGGAAGTCCGCCACCGACATCCCGGTGAACTCGCAGATGGTGTCGTAGACCAGCACGTTCTTGCCCGGCGCGACCTTGCCGTCGAGCACGTCCCAGCTGCTGACCACCAGCCCTTCGGCGGCGCCCCAGTGTTCGTTCTGCTCCAGATATGGATGCCCGCCGACCGCCAGCACCACGATGTCCGGACGCAGGTCCATGATGGTGTCGGCATCGGCAGCAGTGCCCAGACGCAGATCGACTTTCAGGCGTGCCAGCTCCAGCTGGAACCAGCGGGTGATACCGGCGATCTGGTCACGCTGCGGCGCTTTCGAAGCCGTAGTGATCTGCCCGCCGATGAATTCTTTCTTCTCGAACAGGGTCACGTCGTGGCCACGTTCAGCCGCCACGCGGGCCGCTTCCATCCCCGCCGGGCCCGCACCGACGATCACCACCTTGCGTCTCGGCCCGGTGGATTTTTCGATGATGTGCGGCACGCCCATGTATTCGCGGGAAGTCGCGGCGTTCTGGATGCACAGCACGTCCAGCCCCTGGTACTGACGGTCGATGCAGTAGTTGGCGCCGACGCACTGTTTGATCTGGTCGATCTGGCCCATCTTGATCTTGGCGATCAGGTGCGGGTCAGCGATGTGGGCGCGGGTCATGCCGACCATGTCGACGTAACCGCCCTCCAGAATCCGCGTGGCCTGATTCGGGTCCTTGATGTTCTGCGCGTGCAGCACCGGAACCTTGACCACTTCCTTGATCCCGGCCGCCAGGTGCAGGAACGGCTCCGGCGGGTAACTCATGTTCGGAATCACGTTGGCCAGGGTGTTGTGGGTATCGCAACCCGAGCCGACGACGCCGATGAAATCGAGCATGCCGGTGTCGTCGTAATACTTGGCGATCTGCTTCATGTCTTCGTGGGACAGACCGTCCGGGTGGAACTCGTCACCGCAGATGCGCATGCCGACGCAGAAGTCGTCACCGACTTCGGCGCGTACGGCTTTCAGGACTTCCAGACCGAACTTCATCCGGCCTTCAAAGGTGCCGCCCCATTCGTCGGTCCGCTTGTTGACCCGCGGGCTCCAGAACTGGTCGATCATGTGCTGATGCACCGCCGACAGTTCGACGCCGTCCAGACCACCGGCCTTGGCGCGGCGCGCGGCTTGCGCGTAGTTGCCGATCACCCGCCAGATTTCTTCCGGCTCGATGGTTTTGCAGGTAGCGCGGTGCACCGGTTCGCGGATGCCCGACGGCGACATCAGGGTCGGCCAGTGGAAACCGTCCCAACGGGAGCGGCGGCCCATGTGGGTAATCTGGATCATGATCTTGGCGCCATGCTTGTGCATGGCGTCGGCGAGATTCTGGAAGTGCGGGATGATCCGGTCGGTGGACAGGTTCACCGAACTCCACCATTGCTGCGGGCTGTCGATCGCCACCACGGACGAACCGCCACAGATCGCCAGGCCGATGCCGCCCTTGGCTTTCTCTTCGTAATATTTGACGTACCGTTCGGTGGTCATGCCGCCGTCGGTCGCGTAGACCTCGGCGTGCGCGGTGCTGAGCACGCGGTTGCGGATGGTCAGTTTGCCAATTTGAATTGGCTGGAACATTGCTTCGAAAGCCATGGCGGGTTCCTCGACTTACAACGGCTTGACGGTGAACAGGCCGTCGTCGTGGCCTTCTTCGGAGCCACCGTAGACCTGCTCGGCCACGGTGCGGATCTTGCTGCCGCGAGCGGCGAGGATCTGATCCATGGCCCCGGCAAACCAGCCGGTGAACATGTAGTCGACCTTGCGCCCGACCTTGCCGTAGACGTAGACGAATGCGGAGTGTTCGAGCTTGACGCTGGCAGTGCCTTTGTCGAGGTCGATGTCCTGGATCTTGAACAGGCCCCAGCCGCGCTGCGACAGACGCTTCATGTAGTGTTCGAACACCGCTACGCCTTCCAGGCCATGGCACTCGGCTTCTTTTTCACACCAGTGCCAGGCGGACTTGTAGCCGGCCTTGTAGAGGATTTCGGCATAGGCGTCGGCGCCCAGCACTTCCTCGATGCCCATGTGGTTGTTGACGAAGAAATGCCGCGGCACGTACAGCATCGGCAGGGCGTCGGAGGTCCAGACACCGGTCTCGCTGTCGACTTCGATTGGCAATTGCGGGGCGATCTTGGCCATGGAAACTTAACTCCAGAAAAATTTTGGTGTTGCCCCCGGCGCGGACGGCCGGGGGAAAGTATTCAGAGAAGCGGCTTACTCGCCCCAGACGTCCTTGAGGACGTTCACCCAGTTTTCACCCATGATCTTGCGCACGACGCGCTCGGAGTGGCCGCGCTTGAGCAGGGTTTCGGTCAGGTTCGGGAACTCGCCGACGGTGCGGATGCCCAGCGGGTTGATGATCTTGCCGAAGTTGGTCAGACGGCGGGCGTAGCCCTTGTCGTGGGTCAGGTATTCGAAGAAGTCCTGACCGTGACCCTGGGTGAAGTCGGTGCCGATGCCGATGGCGTCTTCGCCGACGATGTTCATGGTGTATTCGATGGCTTCGGCGTAGTCGTCGATGGTCGAATCGATGCCCTTGGCCAGGAACGGCGCGAACATGGTCACGCCGACGAAACCGCCATGGTCAGCGATGAACTTCAGCTCTTCGTCGGACTTGTTGCGCGGGTGTTCTTTCAGCCCCGATGGCAGGCAGTGGGAATAGCAGACCGGTTTTTTCGATTCGAGGATGACTTCTTCGGAAGTCTTGGAGCCGACGTGGGACAGGTCGCACATGACGCCGACACGGTTCATCTCGGCGACGATCTCGCGACCGAAGCCCGACAGACCGCCGTCACGTTCGTAGCAACCGGTGCCCACCAGGTTCTGGGTGTTGTAGCACATCTGCACGATGCCGACGCCGAGCTGCTTGAACACTTCGACGTAACCGATCTGGTCTTCAAACGCGTGGGCGTTCTGGAAGCCGAAGAGGATGCCGGTCTTGCCCTGCTCCTTGGCCTTGCGGATGTCGGCAGTGGTGCGTACGGGGATCACCAGGTCACTGTTCTCGCGGATCAGTTTCTGGCTGGCGGCGATGTTGTTGACCGTGGCCTGAAAGCCCTCCCACACCGACACAGTGCAGTTGGCCGCCGTCAGACCGCCCTTGCGCATGTCTTCGAACAGCTCGCGGTTCCATTTGGCAATGATCAGACCGTCGATAACGATGCTGTCGGCGTGTAATTCGGCTGGGCTCATCAGGCGTCCCCTTATTGGCGATTCATGCGCCGAATCGTCTGCCGGCGCTTTGGGGCCAGCATATGCCTCGGTGCGCGACCAGCCGGGTGCAAAAACGACAGGGGAATTGCCGAAAGCGTCAATCCGCGACAAAGGGTCGCCAACCGGTCCGACCAGCCACCTGTTCAAGCCCGCGAGCTTGAGCCAGAATCTTGCGCATCTTGGATACACCACTGGATTAGAGCGGCGACAACCATGAAATCGATCTTCCTGGCCCTGGCACTGATTGCGACCGGCGTACACGCCGCCGAAGAGTCCGACAACAACCCGTGCGACGCGGTGGAAAACGACATCCAGACGCTGGAATGCTCGGCCTACAGCCGCACCACCGCCGAGGACCTGCTCAAGGACAACTACGCCAGCCTGAACGAGCGCATGCAGACGACCTACGGCAAGAACCCGGCGCAACTGGCCGACATCACCGCCAAAATCAAGGCCGCCCAGCAACAATGGCTGAAAACCCGCGACGCCGACTGCGCCGTCGAAGCCTTCCCGGCGACGGACGGCAGCAAGGCATTCAAGATTGCGCAGAACGATTGCGTGGCGCGGATGAGTGACGAGCGGTCGGAGTTTTTGGAGTCGATTGGGCAGGAGTAATCGATTATTGACTGAAGAAAGCTGGAAGTATTTTTCAGCTTTCTGATGCAAAAGAACCTTTTCCCACAAAACGTTCAGATCTGCCCCACATCACCTGTCCGAAGCCGCTGTTCTAGAGGCTTTGCGCGCAACATGCCGTCAAATGTTGTTTATTGGCCACCTGAAAAATATAAGCAAAGATTCGCAAATCTTATAAAAGACTTATATTCTGCCATGAACAGCATCCACTGGACTCGAAAGGCCGTTAAGCAACTCCTGAAATTGCATTCCGCTCATCAGTGTCAGGTCAGAGATGCCATCACGGTGCTTGCTGACATGCCTGATGTGGGCAATGTGAAAGCACTGGTTGGTCATGACTACGCTTATCGGCTGCGTGTCGGTAATTACCGAGTCATGTTCGACTGGGATGGCGCGATCAAAGTGGTCAGTATTCAAGAGGTAAAAAAACGCGATGAACGCACTTACTGACATCCAAATCATCAATGATTCCGAGGGTAAACCCGCTTTCGTAGTCATTCCGTATGCGCAATATGTGGCGCAGAAAATGGAGCCTGACCTGATTCCCCATGAGGTGGTCAGTCGCATTGTCGACGGGGCAACTCCGATCAGGGCCTGGCGCGAACATCTCAACCTGACCCAGGAAGAAGTGGCGAAACGCATGGGTATTTCGCAGCCGGCTTTTGCCCAACAGGAAACCGTTGCAAAGCCGCGCAAGGCCACTCGCGAGAAGATTGCAGCGGCATTTGGCATCACCGCCAACCAGCTTGAGCTGTAAGCTGCACCTCTTCAGCCAATCAAGGGATTCACATGAACATCTGCGGTATCGAAATCAAAGGCAGTGAAGCGATCATCGCCGTGGCGTCCCTCGACGGTTCGGTGCTGAGCCATGTGGCGCTGAGCACCAAAAAAATCGCTTTGGAGGATGACGACGAGGCGGCCAACGTGAAGCTGTTCGCGGCTCAGGTGGCGTCGTTCGTGCGCGAGAACTCGATTGATCGCATCGCGATCAAGAAGCGCAGCAAGAAGGGCGAGTTTGCCGGTGGGCCGACCACGTTCAAGATCGAGGGTGTGTTTCAGCTGCTGGACGGTTGCGAGGTGACGCTGCTGTCGCCGCAGACGATCAACGCCCAGGCCAAGAAGCACAACTTCGAACTGCCGGGCACGCTGAACAAGTATCAGCATGAAGCCTACAAGGCTGCGTGCTCGGCATTGGTGAAGAAATAACTAGCGCGCCTTGCGCGCGCTCAGCCAGTCACCGAAGGACTTGTCCTCCAGTGCGTAGCCTCCACGGCTCGACTTCCACACCAGCTCCTTGTCGCGCAGGGCATCGATGCAGGCCTGAATGGTCTGGGTGCCCGGCACCACGTCGCTGCCCATGTTCTCCAGTGCCTTGCCGACTGCCATGAGCGTGCTGTCAGTGAACGGAGCAAAAGGCTCGTTGTTCTGTGAGCGCTCCACCATCACCTCCAGCACGGCGCGCTGAGGGATGGTCAGAGCGTTCCAGGCGCTCTCGAACTCGGTCCACACGCCTGCGCGCAACAATTCGGCTCGGCTGTGCAGCAGCTGCCCCAGATTGCTGGCCTCGCCCAGTTCCAGTGCCACTTCACCAATGATGGTGCGCAACATTTCCGGGCGCCGCCCCACCAACTCGAAGGCCTCATCGATATCGGCAGCGCTGAACTGATTGGTCTCGGCCAGATGGGCGTTGAGGTGCAAGGTGTACGCCTGGGTGAACTCTTTCCCCAGCAATGGAAAGGGCGTGATGCTGGAGCCGAAGAACGGTTGGCTCTTGCCCAGCACCAGGTGCGCGAGTTTGTCGCGATTGGAACCGGTGAACACCAGGTGCAAACCGCTGCCCTCACCTTCACGTCCCTGGTTGAGCTGATCCCGCGCTGCCTTCAGGGCAAACATCGCGTTGATGCCTGCGGCGGTGGTGAGTGCGTGCTGGGCCTCATCGATTACCAGCACTACGGATTTTTCCGCGGCACTGTGGAGCAGTTCCAGCGCTTGTGTCAGGGTCGCGCCGGCCGGCAGTTGCGGCTTGGTGAAATCCCAGGACAAGGTGCGCAGAAAGCTGAGTTTTTCGATGCCGATATTCTTCGCCAGTTTGCGGATGCCCTTTTCAAAGGGGACCAACGCGCCTGCAATGGCACTGGCGATCAAGTCAGCAGGGTCTTTTTCCTTGTCGGCCCACAGGTCGACATAAACCGTCAGCCAGCCACGGGCCTGGCATTCCGGAATCAGGTCCTCGCGCAAAAAGGTACTTTTGCCCGTGCGACGCGGCGCTGCCAGAAAAAGGCCGGAGGTGAAATCCTGCAGACCTGCACCCACCAGACCATCGGCAACGCTGCGGGCCAGAGCGGGGCGGCGAAAAACGAAGCCATTGTTTCTGGACATGGTTTTACACTCAATTATTCAAACGACTGTAATTTATACCTGAAAGTATAATTAACTATAATCGTCCGTCAAACGGTCTCCCGTCGCCGGTCCTCCCGCGGACACCGGGCAAACTTCGCCCGGTAGCTGCGGGTGAAATACGACGGTGATTCAAACCCGCAGGCGATGCTCACTTCGAGCACGCTCATGTCGGTCTGGCGCAACAGCTGCCGGGCCTTTTCCAGCCTTAAGCGCAGATAGAAATTGCTCGGCGTGTCATTCAGATGCAGCCGGAACAAACGCTCCAGTTGCCGCCGCGTCACCTTGATCGATTCCGCCAGTTCCAGCGTGGTCAGCGGTGGTTCGCTGTGTTGCTCCATCTCGCCAATCACATGCACCAGCTTCTTGTTGCTGATGCCGTAGCGCGTGGCGACTTCCATCCGCTGGTGGTCTTTGCGCGGACGAATTCGCCCCAATACGAACTGCTCGCTGACCTGGATCGCCAGTTGCGGGCCGTGGGCCTGGGCGATCAGGTCGAGCATCAAGTCGATGGAAGCAGTGCCGCCGGCAGACGTGATGCGCCGACGGTCGATCTCGAACAGCTCCTGGGTGACGCTGAGCTGTGGATAAGATTCCTTGAAGGCGTCGATGGCCTCCCAGTGCAGAGTCAGGCGATGACCATCGAGCAGACCGGCTTCGGCGAGGACGAAACTGCCGGTGTCGATAGCGCCGAGGGTCACGCCTTCGTTGTCCAGCCGTCGCAGCCAGTGCTCCAGCGCCGGGGTAGCGAACTTCAGCGGTTCGAACCCGGCGATCACCAGCAGCGTCGCCCCTTTCTTCAGCGGTTCCAGCGCCGCATCGGCGTTGACCGACATTCCATTACTCGCCAGCACCGCTCCACCATCGGCGCTCAAGACGTGCCAGCGGTACAGCTCGCCGCGAAAGCGGTTGGCCACCCGCAGCGGTTCGATCGCAGAGATGAAACCGATGGCGGAAAAACCCGGCATCAACAGAAAGTAGAAATCCTGGGACATGGCGCGCACTCGGTTAGCGGGTAGCGTGCAACGTTGATACGCCAGTTGTCGGCGGCATTCAAGAGCACAGGTCGCTGCAGTGCAAGAGCTGGTCGCCGCAGTGCGTTTTTGCGGGGGCATAGCTGCGTAATTTGGCATCACCGGCACGACAGATGCCGGAACCCACAATAACGACCTGCCGAGGAACCCGACATGAAACGACTGATCAGCAGCTGTGTTCTCGCACTCAGTGGTACCGCGTTTTTAAGCGCCAGTGTCATGGCGGCCGATTCCGCATCGTGTCAGAACGTGCGCATGGGCGTGGTGAACTGGACCGACGTGATCGCCACCAGCGCCATGGCCCAGGTTCTGCTCGACGGCCTCGGCTACAGCACCAAACAGACCAGCGCCTCCCAGCAAATCGTCTTCGCCGGCATCCGCGACCAGCGTCTGGACCTGTTCCTCGGCTACTGGAACCCGCTGATGACCCAGACCATCACCCCGTTCGTCGACGCCAATCAGGTCAAAGTCCTCCAGGCACCGAGCCTCAAGGACGCCCGCGCCACCCTCGCCGTGCCGACCTATCTGGCGGACAAGGGTCTGAAAACCTTCGCCGACATCGCCAAGTTCGAGAAAGAACTGGGCGGCAAGATCTACGGCATCGAGCCAGGCTCGGGGGCCAACACTCAGATCAAGGCGATGATCGCCAAGAACCAGTTCGGCCTCGGCAAGTTCCAGCTCGTGGAATCCAGCGAGGCCGGCATGCTCGCCGCCGTCGATCGCGCCGTGCGCCGCAAGGAAGCCGTGGTGTTCTTCGGCTGGGCGCCGCACCCGATGAACGTCAACGTGCAGATGACCTATCTGACCGGCAGCGACGACGCCCTCGGCCCGAACGAAGGCATGGCCACCGTATGGACCGTCACCGCGCCGAAATACGCCGAACAATGCCCGAACGTCAGTCGCCTGCTGAGCAACCTGACATTCACCGCCGAAGACGAGAGCCGGATGATGCAGCCGCTGCTCGATCACAAGGACGCTTTCGAATCGGCCAAACAATGGCTCAAAGATCACCCGCAGGACAAACAGCGCTGGCTCGAAGGCGTTACCACTTTCGATGGCAAACCGGCGGCTGAAAACCTCCAGCTCACCAGCAAATAAACCGCAACGAACGCCCCCTTCGCAGCCCGCCACGGGCTGCGAACAGACCCATCACGCCTGAAGGAAAACGCACCATGAACCACGACGTCATCATCACCTGCGCACTCACCGGTGCTGGCGACACGACCGCCAAGAGCCCTCACGTGCCGGTCACTCCAAAGCAAATCGCCGCAGCCGCCGTGGAAGCGGCCAAGGCCGGCGCCACGGTCGTGCACTGCCACGTCCGTGACCCGCAGACCGGCAAGTTCAGCCGCGACGTGGCGCTGTACCGCGAAGTCATGGAGCGTATCCGCGAAGCCGACGTCGACATCATCGTCAACCTCACCGCCGGCATGGGTGGCGACCTGGAAATCGGCCCGGGCGAGAACCCGATGGAGTTCGGTCCGAACACCGATCTGGTCGGCCCGCTGACCCGTCTGGCCCACGTAGAAGAACTGCTGCCGGAAATCTGCACGCTGGATTGCGGCACCCTGAACTTCGGCGACGGCGACACCATTTACGTCTCCACCCCGGCCCAACTGCGGGCTGGTGCCAAGCGCATCACCGAGCTGGGCGTGAAGGCGGAGCTGGAGATTTTCGACACCGGTCACCTGTGGTTCGCCAAACAGATGATCAAGGAAGGCCTGCTCGACAATCCGCTGTTCCAGCTGTGCCTGGGCATCCCGTGGGGCGCCCCGGCGGACACCACCACCATGAAAGCCATGGTCGACAACCTGCCCGCCGATGCGGTGTGGGCCGGGTTCGGCATCGGACGGATGCAGATGCCGATGGCCGCGCAAGCGGTGCTGCTCGGCGGCAACGTGCGGGTCGGTCTGGAAGACAACCTGTGGCTGGACAAAGGCGTGCTGGCGACCAATGGCCAACTGGTCGAACGCGCCAGCGAAATCCTCAGCCGCCTCGGCGCCCGCGTGCTGACCCCGGCTGAAGGCCGCAAGAAGATGGGCCTGACCCAGCGCGGCTAAACAATCACCTATTTACCCCTGTGGGAGCGAGCCTGCTCGCGAAGAGGCTGGTACATCCGAAGCATCTTCATCAGCAGTGCCGCCGCATTCGCGAGCAAGCCCGCTCCCACAGGGAATCACCGAATTTTCCTAGGAAATCACCATGAGTTTTATCACCGAAATCAAAACCTTCGCAGCACTGGGCAGCGGCGTCATCGGCAGCGGCTGGGTCGCCCGCGCCCTCGCCCATGGCCTCGACGTGGTGGCCTGGGACCCGGCGCCGGGTGCCGAAGCGGCGCTGCGCAAACGCGTGGCCAATGCCTGGGGCGCGCTGGAGAAAAACGGTCTGGCGCCGGGTGCTTCGCAAGATCGCTTGCGGTTTGTCGCGACCATTGAAGAGTGCGTGCGCGATGCGGACTTCATCCAGGAAAGCGCCCCGGAACGCCTCGAACTGAAACTGGAGCTGCACAGCAAGATCAGCGCAGCGGCCAAGCCCAATGCCCTGATCGGTTCCAGCACTTCAGGCCTGTTGCCAAGCGAGTTCTACGAGAGCTCGACCCATCCGGAACGTTGCGTGGTCGGTCACCCGTTCAACCCGGTTTACCTGCTGCCGCTGGTGGAAGTGGTGGGCGGCAAGAACACCGCGCCGGAAGCGGTTCAAGCGGCGATGAAAGTCTACGAATCCCTCGGCATGCGCCCGCTGCATGTGCGCAAGGAAGTGCCGGGCTTCATCGCCGACCGCCTGCTCGAAGCGCTGTGGCGCGAGGCGCTGCACCTGGTCAACGACGGTGTGGCGACCACCGGAGAGATCGATGATGCGATCCGCTTTGGTGCCGGTCTGCGCTGGTCGTTCATGGGCACGTTCTTGACTTACACCCTGGCCGGTGGCGATGCCGGCATGCGTCACTTCATGTCGCAGTTCGGCCCGGCGTTGCAGTTGCCGTGGACGTACCTGCCGGCACCGGAACTGACCGACAAGTTGATCGACGATGTGGTGGATGGCACCAGCGATCAACTGGGCCGACACAGTATTTCGGCGCTGGAGCGCTATCGTGATGATTGCTTGCTGGCGGTGCTTGAGGCGGTGAAGACCACCAAAGAAAAGCACGGGATGAGTTTCAGCGAGTGATCGCATATTGATCGTTCCCACGCAGAGCGTGGGAACGATCGTGCCTGGAGATAAACATGCCCACCCTCACCACCTACCAAACCCGCATCATCCCCGACTGGGTCGATTACAACGGCCACCTGCGCGACGCCTTCTATCTGCTGATTTTCAGCTACGCCACCGACGCCCTGATGGATCGCCTCGGCATGGACAGCAACAACCGCGAAGCCAGCGGTCACTCGTTGTTCACCCTCGAACTGCACCTCAACTACCTGCACGAAGTGAAGCTCGACGCCGAAGTCGAAGTGCGCACGCAGATCATCGGTCACGACCAGAAACGCCTGCACCTCTATCACAGCCTGCACCTGGCCGGCGGCGACAAGGAACTGGCCGGGAACGAACAGATGCTGCTGCACGTCGACCTCGCCGGGCCACGTTCCGCACCGTTCACCCCGGACACCCTGGGCCGTCTGCAAGCCATCGTCGCCGAGCAGGCCGACCTGCCCACCCCGGCTTACATCGGCCGGGTCATCGCCCTGCCCCCAGCCCGGTAAATCCATCCATCGCAAGGAGCCGCCATGCAAACCGCCGCTGCTGTTGCCGATTTCCGTACCTATCCGTTGATCAGCGCGCTGAACGGCGTGCAGAGCCTGGCGGATCGCGTCTTGATTGAATGGGCCGACGGGCGTGTCAGCCCGTTCCACCACGTGTGGCTACGCGACAACTGTCCGTGTCCGCACTGCGTCTACAGCGTCACCCGCGAGCAAGTGTTCGAGATCGTCGATGCGGCGCAGGATCTGTCGCCCTCCGCCGCGCATATCGACACCGATGGCTGCCTGCGTATCGACTGGCAGGACGGCCACCTCAGCCGCTTCGATGCAGGCTGGCTGCGGGCCCACGCCTACGACGACGAATCCCGCGCCGAACGCTTCGCCGCCAGGCCGAAACCCTTCCTGTGGCGCAGCGATTTGCAGTTGCCGGTGTTCGACTATGCAGCCCTGATGAACGACAACGCCGCACTGCTGCAATGGTTGCTGGCAGTGCGCGACATCGGCCTGACTCAAGTGCGCGGCGTACCCACCGAACCCGGCTCGCTGAAGCTGATCGCCCAGCGCATTTCGTTCATCCGCGAGAGCAACTTCGGCGTGCTGTTCAACGTGCAATCCAAGGCCGATGCCGACAGTAATGCCTACACCGCTTTCAACCTGCCATTGCACACGGATCTGCCGACCCGCGAGCTGCAACCGGGGCTGCAATTTCTACATTGCCTGGTGAACGACGCGGAGGGTGGCGAGAGCATTTTCGTCGACGGTTTTGCGATTGCCGAAGCGTTGCGCCAGGAGGATCCCGCGTCGTTTCAGGCGCTGTGCGAGATCCCGGTGGAGTTTCGCAACAAGGACCGCCACAGCGACTATCGCTGCCTCGCGCCGATCATCGCTCTGGATGCCTTGGGCCGGGTTGCGGAAATCCGCATGGCCAATTTTCTGCGCGGCGCGTTCGACACGTCAGTGGCGCAAATGCCCCTGCTGTATCGCGCTTACCGGCGCTTCATCGCCATGACCCGCGAACCACGTTTCCGGCTGATGCAGCGGCTCAATCCGGGCGAGTTGTGGTGCTTCGACAACCGCCGCACCCTGCATGCGCGCAATGCGTTCGACCCGTCCACCGGGGCCCGGCACTTTCAAGGCTGCTACATCGATCGGGATGAGTTGCTGTCGCGGATTCTGGTGTTGCAACGCTAAACCGCGTCATCGTTCATCGCCAGCAGGCTGGCTCCCACAAAGAGCGCATTTCAATGTGGGAGCCAGCCTGCTGGCGATGAATGCACCTCGATTTACCTGACACACAGGCAAAAAAAACCCCGATACAAGCCGTGACAGGATCGGGGCGAGGGTACTGTTGAGGAGCTGCTGTGCCGAGGGTGACCAAACCTTCGTGAAGCGAGCTGAGGCCAGTGTGCCCACTCCCCGGTAACACGAGTTAGCCGAAAACGACCTGTTCATAGCCGTCGCGGCCACTGCGACAAATCGCCCTTGCCGTGCCTGTGCAGGCCTACCAGAATCGAGTCACGACCTCCGTTGCCGAAGAAGGATTCGCGTCATGATGTATGCCGATTTGATCGATCAGGAAGACCTGTTGGGCCAGCTCAAGTCGTTGGGATTCGAAGTGCCGTCGGGCTCAACTGCCCTGCAGGCCTGCGAGTGCGCGGTGCGGGGTCTGGACGATGTGCGGGCCAACACGCTGCGCACCATGGTCAAGCAGATGTACACCAGCAGCGCGAGCATTCAGCCGACCGTGCGCGAAGCCATCGACAAGCAGTTGCTGCCGGCCCTGGCGCAGTATCAGCAAACCCGCGCCTGACATCTGACCGAAAAAAAGATCGCAGCCTGCGACAGTGCCTTTCCTGAAGGCGCTGTCGCAGGCTGCGATCTTTCGTTTTAGAGACGCACGCTGGCGAAGGTCGACTCGTTGCGCGCCTGGCTCAGCGCCGACATCGGCCCGGACAGCGGCGACATCACGATGGCCTGCGGCAGCGGCAGCATCGCCACCTGCTGGGTGGTGTTGGAACCGACGCGCTCGTCACGCGGTGGAATGCCGAAATATTCGCGGTAGCACTTGGAGAAGTGCGGCGTCGACACGAAGCCGCAGACCGACGCCACTTCGATGATCGACATCGGCGTCTGTTTGAGCAGTTGCCGGGCACGGATCAGGCGCAGCTTGAGGTAGTAGCGCGACGGCGAGCAATGCAGGTATTTCTGGAACAGGCGCTCGAGCTGGCGACGGGACACGGCGACGTACACCGCCAGTTCGTCGAGGTCGATCGGCTCTTCCAGGTTGGCTTCCATCAGCGCGACGATTTCCTGCAGCTTCGGCTGGTTGGTGCCGAGCATGTGCTTGAGCGGCACACGCTGGTGATCCTGCTCGTTGCGGATGCGTTCGTAGACAAACATCTCGGAGATCGCGGCGGACAGTTCACGGCCGTGATCGCGGCTGATCAGGTGCAGCATCATGTCCAGCGGCGCGGTGCCCCCGGAGCTGGTGAAACGGTTGCGGTCGAGGGTGAACAGACGGGTGCTCATCGCCACGCGAGGGAAAGCTTCCTGCATTGCCGCCAGACATTCCCAGTGCACGCTGCAATCGAAGCCATCGAGCAGGCCGGCGCAGGCCAGGGCCCAACTGCCGGTGCACACGGCACCGAGGCGACGGGACTGGCGCGCCTGGCTTTGCAGCCACGAGACATGTTCACGGGTAACGGTGCGTTGAATACCGATCCCGCCGCACACGATGATGGTGTCGAGGGCCGGGGCTTTGTGCATGGAGGCGTCGGGAGTGATCTGCAGACCGTCACTGGCCCAGACCTGACCACCGTCGACGGTGAGGGTCGTCCAGCGATACAGCTCGCGACCGGACAACTGGTTGGCCATGCGCAGCGGTTCGACTGCGGAAGCCAGGGAAATCAGCGTGAAATTGTCCAGCAGCAGAAAGCCGATGGATTGAGGCGCACGGTTCTGGGGTTGAGCCCCGGAGTTGAACGACGTCATCGCGGTATCTCCTCACACAAAGCGGGTGATGGCCTCAGGCGGAGGCTCTTGTTATTGCCATCGTTCTCTTGCGTGAGACGGGCTTTGTTATGACAGAGCAATTGCCATGCCTAAAATTGAATGGCCGTTCAATAACTCCTGAAAACGACGTCGCGACGCGTCTACACAAGCGCTCCGATGAGAGCTGATTCGAAGTGCCATCAGCGGCGGTGAAAGCCCTGCCCCGGCGTGCGTGAGCAGATCGGTAGCACTTGTGGGAACAGGGCTGCGGCGGATTGTCCTACAGTGTCACCGCTGGCACAGGTGACGGACGGTAGCACCTGTGAATCAGGCGCTGTACGTGGGAAAGACTCTTATCTGATTGCGACGCGCCAAAAGGTGGCGCGTTTTATTGTCGATGCTCACTTGGTGCGCAGTTTTGACTGGTCTGGTGCTATCGGGAAATCAGCACTCAACCGCGCTGACCGCCAACCCGCCGCGCGAAGTCTCTTTATATTTGTCATGCATGTCGGCACCGGTATCTCGCATGGTACGAATCACCCGATCCAGCGAGATAAAGTGCTGGCCATCGCCGCGCAAGGCCATCTGCGCCGCGTTGATCGCCTTCACCGCCGCAATCGCGTTGCGCTCGATACACGGTACCTGGACCAGGCCACCGACCGGATCGCAGGTCAGACCGAGGTTGTGCTCCAGACCGATTTCCGCTGCGTTGCACAATTGCTCCGGGCTCGCGCCGAGGATTTCCGCCAGCCCCGCTGCTGCCATTGCGCAGGCCGAACCGACCTCCCCCTGGCAACCGACTTCGGCGCCGGAGATCGAGGCGTTCTTCTTGCACAGAATCCCCACGGCCGCCGCACCAAGGAAATAGTCGACCACGTTGGCGTCGGTCACCGCTTCGCTGAATTTCATGAAGTAGTGCAGCACCGCCGGAATGATCCCGGCCGCGCCGTTGGTCGGCGCCGTGACCATGCGCCCGCCGGCAGCGTTTTCTTCATTTACCGCCAGGGCAAACAGGTTGACCCACTCCATGGCGCTGAGGGTCGAGCCGATCACATTGGGCTTGTTCAGTTCCTGCAGACTGCGGTGCAGTTTCGCCGCACGCCGGCGCACGTTGAGTCCGCCGGGCAGAATGCCTTCGTGCCTCAGACCCTGCTCGACGCAATCCTGCATCGCCCGCCAGAGCTTCATCAGCCCGGCGCGGATTTCCTCTTCGCTGCGCCAGACTTTCTCGTTGGCCATCATCAGCTCGGCGACGCGCAGGTTGTTCTGCTTGCACAACTCCAGCAGTTCGACCGCGCTGGAAAAGTCATAAGGCAATTCGGTGCGATCCAGATCCACCACACCGCTGGACGCCTGCGCCTCATCGACGACAAAACCGCCGCCGACCGAATAGTAGGTGTCGCGATGAATCTCGCCGTGATCGCCTTCGGCGACCAGGGTCATGGCGTTGGGATGGAATGGCAGGTTCTCGTCGATCAGGCGCATGTCGCGGGCCCATATAAAAGGCACCGACAAACGACCATCGAGCAAAAGGGTGTGGGTTTCACGCAGGGCCTGGATCCGCGGGCCGATCTGCGACGGGTCGATCGCGTCCGGCCACTCGCCCATCAGGCCCATGATCACCGCGTTGTCGCTGCCGTGACCGACACCGGTGGCCGACAGCGAACCGAACAGTTGCACTTCGACCCGGCGCACTTGCTCCAGCAGGAATTTGTCGCGCAACGACTCGACGAACAGCGCCGCGGCGCGCATCGGCCCGACGGTGTGAGAACTGGAGGGACCAATGCCGATTTTGAACAGGTCGAAAACGCTGATAGCCATTGATGCAGAGCTCCTGAGAGTGCCGGTCCGGGGCGTGAAGCGCCCGCTGGCGGAGCTGCTACGCTCTAGCTGCGATCCGCCGGAATGCCCGCATCATCAGGCTTTTCCCGGGTCGTCCGGCGTCTGACACCGACGCACTCATGCCCACGAACGCCGTGCCGGTTTTCGCCCGTGTTTTCGCCGTTTTTATGCGGTTCAGATGGCCAAACGGGGCTGAAAAAAGCTGTAAACGACGTCACCGACACTGGATGCGACCATCCCTGTACTGGATACGACGCACCCTGTAGGCGTCAGATTTTCACTGGTACATGATCGTATCGACTCGATTGCAAGGCGCCGTGACAGAGCTGTCTCCAGAACGCCATCCAACCGCAACCTATAAGTGCGGTGGTCCAGTCGGAACACTGCCAAAAAAAACACCAAGGAGTCCATCCATGAAAGGTTCCCCATCGTTGTTGTTGGCCGCCATGCTGAGTCTGCCGTTACTGGCTCAAGCCGCAGAACCGGCGCAGTGCAGTACCGTTAACTTCTCCGATGTCGGCTGGACCGACATCACCGCAACAACCGCGACCACCAGCGTGGTGCTCGACGCCCTCGGCTACAAGACCAAGACCACCATGATCTCCGTGCCCGTGACCTACAAGTCGCTGGCCGACGGCAAGAACATGGACGTGTTCCTCGGCAACTGGATGCCGACCATGGAAAACGACATCAAGGCCTACCGCGACGCCGGCACCGTGGAAGTCGTGCGCACCAACCTCAAGGGCGCCAAATACACCCTCGCCGTGCCGCAGGCGCTGTACGACAAGGGCCTGCACGACTTCGCCGACATCGCCAAATTCAAGAAAGAGCTCGACGGCAAGATCTACGGCATCGAGCCAGGCAACGACGGCAACCGCCTGATCCAGAGCATGATCGACAAGAACGCCTTCGGCCTGAAAGACGCCGGCTTCAAGGTCGTCGAATCCTCCGAGGCGGGCATGCTCTCGCAGGTCGACCGCGCGCAGAAGCGCGACACCGCCGTGGTCTTCCTCGGCTGGGCACCGCACCCGATGAACAAGCGCTTCAAGATTCAATACCTGACCGGCGGCGACGACTTCTTCGGCCCGGATTTCGGCGCCGCTACTGTCGCGACCAACACCCGCAAGGGCTACGTCGAGGAATGCAGCAACGTCGGTCAGTTGCTGAAAAATCTGGAGTTCACCGTCGACATGGAAAGCACCCTGATGGGCAACATCCTCGACGACAAGATGAAGCCTGACGCGGCCGCCAAGGCCTGGCTGAAAAAGAATCCACAGGTGCTCGATACCTGGCTCGCTGGCGTGACCACCATTGACGGTAAACCTGGCCTGGAGGCCGTGAAAGCCAAGCTCGCGCAGTAATCGCTTATGCCGGGCGGGTCAGTCCCGCCCGGGCTGTTATTTCCTTGCATGCGGACGTTCACTACCATGCTGATTGATCAGAAAATCCCTTTAGGCCAGTACATCGCGGGCTTCGTTGAATGGTTGACGCAACACGGCGCCAGCACCTTCGACGCAATCGCCGTGACCCTGGAAACGATGATCCACGGCGTGACGTTTGCGCTGACCTGGTTCAACCCGCTGGTGTTGATCGGCCTCATCGCTCTGCTCGCGCACTTCATTCAACGCAAATGGGGCCTCACCGCCTTCGTGATCGCCTCCTTTCTGCTGATCCTCAACCTGGGGTACTGGCAGGAAACCATGGAAACCCTCGCCCAGGTCATGTTCGCGACCCTGGTCTGCGTGGTCATCGGCGTGCCGCTGGGCATCGTCGCCGCGCACAAACCGATGTTCTACACTTTGATGAGGCCGGTGCTCGATCTGATGCAGACCGTACCGACCTTCGTTTACCTCATTCCTACCCTGACCCTCTTCGGGCTGGGCGTGGTTCCGGGCCTGATCTCCACGGTGGTGTTCGCCATCGCTGCGCCGATCCGCCTGACCTACCTGGGCATCCGCGATGTCCCGGAAGAACTGATGGACGCCGGCAAGGCCTTCGGCTGCTCGCGTCGCCAACTGCTTTCACGGATCGAACTGCCCCACGCCATGCCGAGCATCGCAGCCGGCATCACCCAGTGCATCATGCTGTCGCTGTCGATGGTGGTGATCGCGGCACTGGTGGGCGCCGACGGACTCGGCAAACCGGTGGTCAACGCACTGAACACTGCTGATATCGCTCTGGGCTTCGAAGCGGGCCTGGCGATCGTACTGCTGGCGATCATGCTCGACCGTATCTGCAAACAACCCGACGCCAAAGTAGGGGGTGACGCATGAGCATAATCCGCTTCGATAACGTAGACGTTATCTTCGCCAAGGATCCACGCGAGGCACTCAAGCTGCTGGATCAGGGCATGACCCGCAACGAGATCCTGAAAAAGACCGGACAGATTGTCGGCGTTGAAAAAGCCAGCCTGGACATCGAGAAAGGTGAAATCTGTGTACTGATGGGTTTGTCCGGCTCCGGCAAATCCAGCCTGCTGCGCTGCATCAACGGCCTCAACACCGTGAGCCGCGGCAAGCTGTTCGTCGAGCACGAAGGCAAGCAGATCGACATCGCTTCCTGCAGCCCGGCCGAACTGAAAATGATGCGCACCAAGCGCATCGCCATGGTGTTCCAGAAGTTCGCCCTGATGCCTTGGCTGACCGTTCGCGAGAACATCAGCTTCGGTCTGGAAATGCAGGGTCGTCCCGAAAAAGAACGCCGCAAACTGGTGGACGACAAGCTTGAGCTGGTAGGCCTGACCCAGTGGCGCAACAAGAAACCCAACGAGCTGTCCGGCGGCATGCAGCAGCGTGTGGGCCTGGCCCGCGCACTGGCGATGGACGCCGACATTCTGCTGATGGACGAACCCTTCTCGGCCCTTGATCCGCTGATCCGTCAGGGTCTGCAGGATGAACTGCTGGAACTGCAACGCAAGCTGAGCAAGACCATCGTGTTCGTGAGCCACGACCTCGACGAGGCGCTCAAACTGGGTAGCCGCATCGCGATCATGAAAGACGGCCGGATCATCCAGTACAGCGTGCCGGAAGAGATCGTGCTCAATCCTGCGGACGACTACGTGCGCACCTTCGTTGCCCACACCAATCCGCTGAACGTGCTGTGCGGTCGCAGCCTGATGCGCACCCTGGACAACTGCAAACGCATCAACGGTTCGGTGTGCCTGGACCCGGGTGGCGATTCGTGGCTGGACCTGGCAGAGGGCAACACCATCAAGGGTGCACGCAAGAACGGTTCGGTACTTGACCTGCAGAACTGGGTGCCGGGGCAAGCGGTGGAAGGCCTCGATCGTCGTCCGACGCTGGTGGACTCGAACATCGGCATGCGTGACGCGTTGCAGATCCGTTACCAGACCGGCAACAAACTCGTGCTGCACGACAACAACCATGTGGTGGGGATTCTCGGCGACAGCGAGCTGTATCACGCGCTGCTCGGGAAGAACCTGGGGTAAGACGGGATGAAAAAAAGGGATCGCGGTGAGCGATCCCTTTTTTATTGGGTCAGGGAAAAGAGCCCCTCACCCTAGGCCTCTCCCAGAGGGAGAGGGAACCTACGGAGTTGCACTTTAAAGCTACATCGACCTGAGAAATCGAGTCGAACTCAGGTTTGGAAAAGCCCCCTATCTGCTCCCTTTCCCCCTCTCCCTAGGGGAGAGGGTTGGGGTGAGGGGGCTTTTGATCTTAGCTATACACCCGGCCAAGGAGCTGCCGATGGCTTTCAAACTGATCGAGCACATCGCGTGTGATCTGATCCTGTGTGAAGCCCATCAGGTCGTAATCCTGGCTGCCGTTGTGCAGATACACCTCGGCGCGGTAGTAACGCTGGCGCGCTTCATCGGACTGGGCCGACTCGGTCGGGGTCGCCAGATAGCCGTCCAGGCTCACTTCGTAGACGAAAGGGTTGCCCTCTTCCATCTCGACGCGCACGCCCATGCAACGCTTGGATTTACCCAGCAGCGTCTGCACTTCCAGACCCTGAATACGCAGCTGGGCAGCCGCATCGTCCAGCGCCGGGGTGACGTGTTTGTCCATGAAACGTTGCACCACCGACTGACTCGGTTGCAGATCCAGTTGAGTCAGGCGCTCGCTGAAACCACGACGACCGCGTTCAGCCAGTTGCGCTTGCTCCTGTTCGATCTGCATGTCCTGGCGCATTGCCTTGTGCAGGCCGAACATGAAGCACACCAGCACCACCGAGAACGGCAGACCGGCCAGCACCACCATGGTCTGCATGGCTTCGAAGTTACCGGCGAACAGCAGGCCGATGGTCACCAGAGTGATTACGACCGACCAGAAGATACGCAGCCAGTGCGGCGCGTCTTCGTCAACGGTGCCCCCCTTGCAGGAAAGGTTGGCCATCATCACCGCGCCGGAGTCGGCCGGGGTCAGGAACAGCACGAAACCTACGAAAATCGAAACACCGATGACGACTTTCGACGCCGGGTAGTGTTCCAGCAACTGATAGATCGCCATCGACGGCTGTTCCAGCGCCGTCTTGCCGAGTTCCACCGCACCGTGGTTCATCACCAGATCCAGTGCCGAGTTACCGAAGATCGACAGCCACGCCAGGGTGAAGCCCAGCGGAATCAGCAGCACGCCGGCCACCAGCTCACGCACGGTACGACCACGGGAAATCCGCGCGATGAACATGCCTACGAATGGGGCCCAGGAAATCCACCAGGCCCAGTAGAACAGAGTCCACAGACCCAGCCAGCGGTCGGACTTGGCACTGTCGCCTTCATAGACGTACAGGTCGAAGGTCTTCATGACCACGCCGTTGAGGTAG
The DNA here is from genome assembly GCF_052660475.1 of Pseudomonas sp. G7(2022). Taxonomy (NCBI): domain Bacteria; kingdom Pseudomonadati; phylum Pseudomonadota; class Gammaproteobacteria; order Pseudomonadales; family Pseudomonadaceae; genus Pseudomonas; species Pseudomonas sp. G7(2022). The sequence continues at coordinate 5,823,468 of NZ_CP109659.1, forward strand.
TCGCCGATGTTCTGCACGAAGCCGTTGAGCAGGTGCAGGGTCGGGCCGAACAGCAGCACGAAAATCAGCAGGCCGCTGAACAGAATGATGTTGAGGTTGGACAGACGACGGATGCCGTTTTCCACACCGGACACGGCAGCGATGGTCGCCACGGTGCTCATCACGATGATCACGATCAGCAGGTTGGTGTTGCTGTGCTCCATGCCGAACAGGTTTTCCAGGCCCGAGGACACTTGCAGCGAGCCAATCCCCAGGTTGGTCACCAGACCCAGCAGGGTCACGAACATGCCGAAACCGTCCACCGCATGACCGGCAGCGCCCTTGACCCAACGCTCGCCCACCAGCGGGTACAGCGCCGAACGCAGAGCCAGCGGCTGGTTATGACGGTAAGCAAAATAGGCCACGGCCAGACCGACCAGTGCGTAGATCGCCCAGCCATGCAGGCCCCAGTGCAGGAAGGTCAGCTGAACAGCCTGACGTGCCGCCATGTTGGTAGCGGACGCGCCTTCCGGCGGATTGAAGTAGTGATCCAGCGGCTCGGAGGCGCCGAAGTACAGCAGCGAAATACCGATACCCGACGAGAACAGCATCCCCGCCCAGGCGCCGTAACTGAAATCAGGGGTGTCGTCCTTGCTGCCCAGTTTGAGTTTGCCGTAGGAGGAAAACGCCAGGCCCACCACAAATACCAGGTAAGCGGCGATCACCACCATGTAGTACCAGCCGAAGCTGCGGGACAACCAGGCCTGAGCCACTCCCAGCATTCTGCCGGCCTCTTGCGGGGCGATGATCAGAATGGCGGTCAACAACAGAATCAGCGCGGTAGAGGTGTAGAACACCCAACCGTTGACCGTCACCTTCTCGGGCGGGGTCTTTATAAGCGAGGCAGAACTCATGGCACAAATGCTCCAGGCAGTGCGAGAGAAGAACACAAGGCAACACGGAACCCGACCAATCGGTTAGTTGGCAGCCGACCGGCGGGTGATATAAAGACACCCCGAAAAAAGCCCGAACCTGCAGAGATGGCACCGCGAATCGCCGTCGTGGCCGAGGCATGGACGTTCATCCGAAACCTGGCCTTGAGCGTCTTGCCCATTCAACACGTCCATCGAACGTCGAACCGCGCCTTGCCCCGCGCAGGTTTCGAGCATTTTCGGATGTCGGTTTATCGCCACTTACTCGTAGGAAAAAGCTGTAGGCAGCGACGATTTGTCGCAGATCTTATTCTTTGTTGATTGAACGTTCAATCAAAACAAAATAGACTGGCCCTCAATCCGATAGGCGTTTGTCGTCCGTCGGAAGGCCTAAGGAGATGTGCAAGATGCCCAAGGTCGGTATGCAACCCATCCGCCGCCAACAACTGATCGAAGCCACTTTGCAGGCTGTCGATCAGGTCGGAATGGGGGACGCCAGCATTGCGCTGATCGCCCGTCTGGCCGGTGTCTCGAATGGCATCATCAGTCACTATTTTCAGGACAAGAACGGCCTGATTGCCGCCACGATGCGGTATCTGATGAGCGTCCTCAGCGAGAACGTCACCGCGCGCCGTCAGGCGCTGGCAGACAGCAGCCCCCGGGCGCATCTGCAGGTGATCATCGAAGGCAACTTCGACGCCAGCCAGGTCAATGGCCCGGCAATGAAAACCTGGCTGGCCTTCTGGGCCACCAGCATGCACCAGCCGTCTTTGCACAGGTTGCAGCGGATCAACGATCACCGTCTGTATTCCAACCTGTGCTGCGAGTTCCGCCGTGTGTTGCCGCTCGAAGATGCGCGCACCGCCGCCCGTGGACTGGCAGCCCTGATCGACGGCTTGTGGTTGCGCGGCGCGCTGTCGGGAGACGCTTTCGACACCGCGCAGGCGCAACAGATCGCTTACGAATACATGGATTTCCAATTGGCCAAGCAGGTGAGCTAGAGCACAGAGAAAACGCTCGGCCCCTGAACGCCACCGCAGCCTGATCGCGGTGGTCAACGCCAACCACTTATGCACTTGCGAGGACACTATGGCCCGTTTCGAACTGCAAAAACTCTACATCGATGGCGCGTACTCCGACGCCGGCAGCGATGCCACCTTCGAAGCCATCAACCCGGCTAACGGTGAAGTCCTCGCACAAGTGCAACGTGCGACCAAGGAAGACGTCGAGCGTGCTGTAGTCAGCGCCGAAAAGGGCCAGAAGATCTGGGCCGCGATGACCGCCATGGAGCGTTCGCGCATCCTGCGTCGCGCCGTCGACATCCTGCGCGAGCGCAACGATGAACTGGCTGCACTGGAAACCCTGGACACCGGTAAAGCCTTCTCCGAAACCAAATACGTCGACATCGTCACCGGCGCCGACGTGCTGGAATACTACGCAGGCCTGGTACCCGCCATCGAAGGCGAGCAGATCCCGCTGCGTGACACTTCCTTCGTCTACACCCGTCGCGAGCCGCTGGGCGTTGTCGCCGGTATCGGTGCATGGAACTACCCGATCCAGATCGCCCTGTGGAAATCCGCTCCAGCCCTGGCGGCCGGTAACGCGATGATCTTCAAGCCAAGCGAAGTCACCTCGCTGACCACCCTGAAACTGGCCGAGATCTACACCGAAGCCGGCGTTCCAAACGGCGTGTTCAACGTCCTGACCGGCAGCGGCCGTGAAGTCGGCACCTGGCTGACCGAGCACCCGCGCATCGAGAAAATCTCCTTCACCGGCGGCACCGACACCGGCAAGAAGGTCATGGCCAGCGCTTCGGCTTCGTCGCTCAAAGACGTGACCATGGAACTGGGCGGCAAGTCCCCGCTGATCATCTGCGACGACGCCGACCTGGATCGCGCCGCCGACACCGCCATGATGGCCAACTTCTACAGCTCCGGTCAGGTCTGCACCAACGGCACTCGCGTGTTCGTGCCAAGCCACCTGAAAGCCGCTTTCGAAGCCAAGATCGTCGAGCGCGTTGCCCGCATCCGCGTTGGCAACCCGGAAGACGAAAACACCAACTTCGGCCCGCTGGTCAGCTTCGCGCACATGGAAAACGTGTTGGGCTACATCGCCAAGGGTAAAGAAGAAGGTGCCCGCGTTCTGTGCGGCGGCGAGCGCATGACCGACGGCGAATTCGCCAAAGGCGCGTTCGTGGCACCAACCGTGTTCACCGACTGCACCGACGACATGACCATCGTCCGTGAAGAAATCTTCGGCCCGGTGATGGCGATCCTGACCTACGAAACCGAAGAAGAAGTGATCCGTCGCGCCAACGACACCGACTTCGGCCTGGCCGCCGGTATCGTCACCCGCGACCTGAACCGCGCTCACCGCGTGATTCACCAACTGGAAGCCGGTATCTGCTGGATCAACGCCTGGGGCGAGTCCGACGCAAAAATGCCGGTTGGCGGTTACAAGCAGTCGGGTGTCGGTCGTGAGAACGGCATCAGCTCGCTGAACAACTTCACTCGCATCAAATCGGTACAGGTCGAGCTGGGCGATTACGTCTCGGTGTTCTAAGACCCGAGTCTCGTATTGCCTGCGAGGGCCTCTTCGCGGGCAAGCCCGCTCCCACAGGTTTGGGGTCGTCCTTCAAATCCGTGGCAACTCCCAATCCCTGTGGGAGCTGGCTTGCCAGCGATTCGAGTGCATAGCACTCGCCGAGGCCCGATCTGACCACATCTAAAGAGGGTGCATTCAATGTCCCAGGAATTCGATTACATCATTGTGGGTGCCGGTTCTGCCGGTAACACCCTGGCGACCCGTCTGACTGAAGACGAAGGCGTCACCGTCCTGCTGCTCGAAGCGGGCGGCCCGGACTACCGTTTTGACTTCCGCACGCAGATGCCGGCCGCACTGGCCTTCCCGCTGCAAGGTCGTCGCTACAACTGGGCGTACGAAACCGATCCGGAGCCACACATGGACGGCCGCCGCATGGAGTGCGGTCGCGGCAAGGGCCTCGGCGGCTCCTCGCTGATCAACGGCATGTGCTACATCCGCGGCAACGCGATGGACTACGACGGCTGGGCAAAACTACCAGGCCTGGAAGACTGGACTTACCTCGACTGCCTGCCGTATTTCCGTAAAGCGGAAACGCGCGACATCGGCCCGAACGACTACCACGGTGGCGACGGCCCGGTCAGCGTGACCACGCCGAAGGCAGGCAACAACCCGCTGTTCCACGCCATGGTTGAAGCCGGCGTACAGGCCGGTTACCCGCGCACCGAAGACTTGAACGGCTACCAGCAGGAAGGCTTCGGCCCGATGGACCGCACCGTGACGCCGAAAGGTCGTCGTGCTTCCACCGCCCGTGGTTACCTGGACGTGGCCAAGAAGCGTTCGACCCTGACCATCGTCACTCACGCCCTGACCGACAAGGTTCTGTTCGAAGGCAAACGTGCCATTGGCGTACGTTATCTGGTCGGCGCTGCCGAAGAGCGCGTTGAAGCCCGCGCCCGCAAAGAAGTCATCGTCTGCTCCGGCGCGATCGCTTCGCCGCAACTGCTGCAACGCTCCGGCGTCGGCCCGGCGAAACTGCTGGAAAGCCTCGACATCCCGGTCGTTCACGATCTGCCGGGCGTTGGCGAAAACCTGCAGGATCACCTTGAGCTGTACCTGCAATATGCCTGCACCCAACCGGTCTCGCTCTACCCGTCGCTGCTCTGGTACAACCAGCCGGCCATCGGTGCCGAGTGGCTGTTCAATGGCACCGGTATCGGCGCCAGCAACCAGTTCGAAGCCGGCGGTTTCATCCGTACCCGTCCGGAATTCGAGTGGCCGAACATCCAGTATCACTTCCTGCCCGTGGCGATTAACTACAACGGCAGCAACGGTGTGAAAGAGCACGGCTTCCAGGCGCACATGGGTTCCATGCGCTCGCCGAGCCGCGGTCGCATCCAGGTCAAATCCAAGGATCCGCGCCAGCACCCGAGCATTCTGTTCAACTACATGGCCACCGAGCAGGACTGGCAGGAGTTCCGCGACGGCATCCGCCTGACCCGTGAGATCATGCAACAGCCTGCACTGGACGCCTTCCGTGGCCGTGAAATCAGCCCGGGCATCGAAGTGCAAACCGATGAGCAGCTGGACAAGTTCATCCGCGAGCACGCCGAAACCGCGTTCCACCCGTCCTGCTCGTGCAAGATGGGCACCGACGAGATGGCGGTCGTGGACGGTCAGGGCCGCGTGCATGGCATGCAGGGTCTGCGCGTGGTCGATGCCTCGATCATGCCGATCATCACCACCGGCAACCTCAACGCCCCGACGATCATGATGGCCGAGAAAATCGCCGACAAGATCCGTGGCCGCCAGCCACTGCCGCGCAGCAACGCGCCGTACTATGTCGCTGGCGATGCGCCGGTGAAAGGCAAGGCGCTGCGTGATGTAACGCCTGCCGCTCACTGACAACCAACTGGCGCCGCCACAAAAAACCGCCACCTCTTTCAGAGGCTGGCGGTTTTTTTATTTAACCCTCCCTACTATTTAAAAGTGCAACTTCGACCGAACAAAACTCGCAATACTTACCAACTTTACCTCTCGATCAAACACACTAGAATGCGCGCCTCCAAAGTACGAACCAAGGAAGAACAATGCCATTCAACTACGCAAATGAGAACATGTCCGCCAGCTTCTTTCGGCATGCATTATCTAAAGAAAAAACCATCACGTTGGACTTCGGCTATTTAAGCGGCGTTATCGAGTCGTGGTGGCAAAAGAACAAGAATCAAAACCTGCACACCCTAAAAATACAACTTACAAATTTATTCATTAATTATCTCCACCCAGAAGACACCCTCTACTTTGACCAGGTCGGCACCCACAAAGGCATTGCCGCGGTGTGTATCAGAAATATTTTCAGCATCGACTGCCCTGCATTGGCCCTCACCGTCCATGAGGCGCTGGCCGACCTGTTCCACTTGACTGATATCAAGTACGAATACGAAGACCATAAAGCGTTGTACATGAAACCCTCCGCTGAAAAGTATCGGGAATGGGGTAATGGTTACGGTGACATCACCCCGCATTCAGATGATTTGTATGAAAGCCTGGACGTAGACTATCTTGCACTCACGGTGTGTCGGGACACGACTCGCACGCCGACCGCCTATTACTTTCCAGCCGACTTGCTGTTATCACTTGATGATGAAGAAATTCAAACCTTACTTGGCATGCAGGCGATTTTCATTTCAGGTAAAAACGTCAGCGGCTCGAAAGAGCGCGTTCGAAATGTCGTTGAATACAGTGAACTGTATGGCTACCGGTTTTCACTTGATTTCCGTATCGACATTCACAGCGGCGAGCGAATGCGTGCGTTCAACGGCGGTCAAGAGGTGTTGGACAAGATCCGCGCAGGGCTACCCACTGCCAAGTGCAATGTCTCAACAGCGCAGACCGGCACATTCCTGATCGTTGCCAATAACAAGATATTGCATGCTCGCCCCACTCTGAATATCAGCGCCGATGAGGTTCGCTCGCAAGCCGCAACTTCGACGCTGACCACTACGCCACGCTTGTTGTTTCGCAGCAAAGGGCCTCGCAAGCAGTATTACTCGCTGGACGAAAAGCACGCAGTCCGAGGAGCGGCTTGATGAAGGGCTGCCAGTCGTCATCCGACTCGACCTTCGCGCAGACACTCAAGGCGGGAGGGCGCGACGCTATCACCTTCGGCATCGCGTTCATTTTTCTGTATTTATCAATCGGAATGGTGGGCGCTGCTCAAGCGCTGACATTGAGTCAGACAATGGCAACGACCCTGTTGATTTTTTCGACACCGTTACAGTTTCTACTCATACAAAACTACAACGACGGATGGTTACTGCTCCCGATCATTCTGGCACTCAACGCCCGATTCGTTTTGCTTTCAGCGACGTTGGCACCGTACCTCAAGCAGACGTCGACGCCTAAGACTCTCGCGTCATTGATACTGCTGACACCCTCGATCTTCACGGCCTGCATAACGCGCTTCAAGCACAAGACGAGTTTCCCGTTCGCGTATTTTGTTGGCGTAGGCGCCCCCATCTTCGCCTTGTCGATCATCTGCACGTACGTCGGCTTTATCGCCGGCGCAGATTTTGCGTCACCGACCGTTGCAGCCGCCATGACGATGCTCTTGCCACTTCAGTTCACTGCGCTGGCCGGCAAGCACTGGCCGCACTACATGGAGGTCTCCAGCTACTGGCTGGGCTTCATCGGTGCCCCTTTGCTGGTGTTGCTCTTCAAGGACTACAGCTTGCTGATTACGCCCTTTGTGATCGGCGGCATGCTCGTAATGATTGAAAATATCCGTATTCGCCAAGGAACGGCTTCGCAATGACTCTCTGGATACTGATCGGCTTTGCCGCAATCACGGCTTTTGCATTTCGTGCATTACCGTTTGCTTTCAAAAACACCACGGCGCTGGCGCGCACCGACGGTTCTTTTTACCGCTTCGTCAGCTACAGCGCCCAGGCGATGTTGGGAGTGATCATTTATGACACGGCATTTGCCAGGCTCGACGGTCCGAGCCTGGTGCAACAGTTTCAGATTCTGGACGCACTGAAACTGCTGCTCTTGGTCGGAACATTTGCCGTAGTGGCCAGAACCCGAAAAATTCTGCCGGGTTTCTTTGCCAGCCTGCTGATTTACGTACTTGCATTCGCCTATTTGAATAACTGAAGTTTTACCGCAGAACCGGCCAGGGGCCCTTGGACACACTTGCTCAAGCACGCCCCTTTTGCCTGACGGGATGACTGCCACTCACAGAATATTTTCCCCTCCCGGGCGCCACCCTTGATACTCCCCCCCGCGCAGGCCTACTCTAGTCCTCGTCTGATCGCTTCATCCCCTCCCGCCGAATCCGCTGCGCCGCTACTCCCATAACAAGGAGGTTCCCTGATGTTCGATTTCCACCCCCAGCTCAAGCAGCGCTTCGCTGCCTTGCGCACGGGCGCCGAGTTTTTTTCCTTGCGGTATGTACGCGAGTCCGGCCAGTACCTGTCGGTGCGCAAGAATGTCGCCGAACCGCCGAGCCTGAGCCGCGACGAAGGCGCGATGCTCACCGTCCGCGTCAATGGCGTCGAAGCCTACGCCGCGACCAATGACCTGTCGCAACAAGGCCTGCAAGCCGCCCTCGAGCGCGCCGAACAGCAGGCCCGACGGATCAAGCCCCACGCCCTGCTCGACCTGAGCCGGCAGCCGGTCTCCAGCGACCGCGCCGACTACTTTTCACCCAATCTCGAACAACCTTTCCCGTCCCTGAGCGAATGCTTCGAGCTGCTCGGCGCGGAATCCGCCTCGGTGCCAAGGGATGAGCGCCTGGTGAATTGGGAAGTGAGCATCGGCATTACCCACGTCGAACAGATCTACCTGAGCAGCGCCGGGGCCCAATTGCGCCAGGCCCAGCGCTTCGTCTACCCGAGCCTGGACGTCACCGCCTACGACGGCAGCGACAGCCAGACCCGCAGCCTCGGCCGCGAGAACTTCGGCCAGCAAGGCGGCGCCGACGTGATCAGCCGCTGCGGCCTGATCGGCGCCGGCCCGCAAATCGCCGATCAGGCGCTGCAATTGCTGCTCGCGCCCAATACGCCGCAAGGTCCGCGCGATCTGCTGCTGATGCCCGACCAGATGATGCTGCAGATCCACGAATCCATCGGCCACCCGCTGGAGCTCGACCGTATCCTCGGTGACGAGCGCAATTACGCCGGCACCAGTTTCGTCAAAGCCTCGGATTTCGGAAGCCTGCAATACGGCTCGAAACTGCTCAACGTGACCTTCGATCCGGACATTCCCGAAGAACTGGCGAGTTACGGCCACGATGACGACGGCACAGCGGCGAGCAAGCAATTCCTGATTCGCGAAGGTCTGCTGGTCCGTCCGTTGGGCGGTGCGCTGTCGCAGTTCCGCGCGGGCCTGGACGGCGTCGCGAACAGCCGCGCCTGCGGCTGGAACCGACCACCGATCGACCGCATGGCCAACCTCAACATCGAGCCGGGAGACCAGTCGCTGGAGCAACTGATCGGCGGCATCGAAAACGGCATCCTGATGAGCACCAACCGTTCGTGGTCGATCGACGACGCGCGGAATAAATTCCAGTTCGGCTGCGAGTGGGGCCAACTGATTGAAAACGGCGAACTCAAGGGCGTGGTCAAAAACCCCAACTACCGGGGCATTTCCGCGCACTTCTGGAAGAGCCTGCGCGCGGTCGGCAACGCCGGTACCACCAGGGTGCTGGGCACGCCGAACTGCGGCAAGGGCGAACCGAACCAGGTGATCCGCGTCGGCCACGCTTCACCGGCCTGCGTGTTCAGCAATGTTGATGTGTTTGGGGGAGACGCCTGATGAGTATTTCCAAGAGCCAGGTCGAGGCCTTCAAGGTTCTGGTCAACTGGCTGTGCGATGCCGTGCGCGAGCCGGAACAGTTCACCCTGAGTTACGACGCCGAATCGTCGGCCTTCGTACGCTTCAACCACGCCAAGGTGCGTCAGGCCGGGCAAGTGCAACAAGCCGGTATCGGCCTGAAACTGATTGACGACGGGCGACATGCCGACCTGCACATCACCCTGTCCGGCGAGCAATCGACCGACCTGCAACGTCTCGCCGAAGGTCTGCAACAACTGCGCGAAACCCTGCCGCTGCTGCCGCAGGATCCGTATCTGCTGCTCAACCACAACGGCTGGCAGAGCCAGAACGTGCAGGAACATCCGCTGCCGGACACCGAGCAGGTTGTCGCTGAAATCGCTCAGGCTGCCGAAGGTCTGGATCTGGTCGGTTTCTATGCCGCAGGTCCGATCAGTCGTGGCTTCGCCAGTTCTTCAGGGGCGTTCGGCTGGCATCAGGCCAACAGTTTCAATTTCGACTTCAGCCTGTTCCACGAGAACGGCGAAGCGGTAAAAGCCAGCTACGCCGGACACGAGTGGAGCAGCGAAGGTTTCGCCAGACGTTTCCAGCAGGCCCGCGAGCAGCTCGAATTACTCGGTCGACCGTTGCGCACCTTGCCGCCGGGCCAATACCGAGCCTATCTGGCGCCGGCAGCGCTGGAAGAAATCATGGGCATGTTGTGCTGGGGCGGATTCTCCGCCCAGTCAATTGCCAGCAAGAGCAGCCCGTTGCAGAAACTGTATGCCGGCGATCAGGCGTTCAGTCCGCTGGTGTCCCTCGACGAAAAAATCAGCGGCTCGCTGAGCCCGGCGTTCTCTGGTGAAGGTTACCCGCGCAGTGACCTGCGGTTGATCATCGAAGGCAAGGCCGGCGAGCAACTGGTGGGTTCGCGCAGTGCTGCCGAATACGGTTTGGCGGCCAACGGTGCCGGTGGCGGCGAATCGCCGAGCGCACTGAACATGGGCGCTGGTGATCTGCCGCAGGCCGAAATCCTCAAACAATTGGGCACCGGCTTGTACATCAGCAACCTGTGGTACCTGAACTTCTCCGATCAACCGGCGGCGCGACTGACCGGCATGACCCGGTTTGCCACGTTCTGGGTCGAGAATGGCGAGATTCAGGCGCCGGTCAGCACCATGCGTTTCGACGACAGCGCCTACAGTCTGCTGGGTTCGCAGCTGGAAGCGTTGACCGCCGAGCGTGAGTTGTTGCTGTCGGCGAGCACCTACAGTCAGCGCAATACCTCCTCGGCGCTGTTGCCGGGGGCGCTGGTAAGCCGTTTGACCCTGACCCTCTGATACAAATCGTTCCCGCGCCTTGCGCGGGAACGATCACTCACTGCCCCACACCACAAGAGGTTCCATGCCCAACCGCCCGCCTCTCGACGCCATCACCGCCCGCTGGTTGCCATGGGTCGTCGCCATCGCTTTCTTCATGCAGTCCCTCGACGGGACCATCCTCAACACCGCCCTGCCAGCCATGGCTCGGGATCTGGCCGAAGACCCGCTGCGAATGCAGGGTGTGGTCATCGCCTACATGCTCACCGTGGCGTTGCTGATTCCGGCCTCGGGCTGGATCGCCGACCGCTTCGGCACCAAGAAGATCTTCTTCGGCGCGATCCTGCTGTTCAGCATCGGCTCGCTGCTCTGCGCCCTGTCGAGCAGCCTGACCATGCTGGTCGGCGCCCGGGTCATCCAGGGCCTCGGTGGTGCGCTGATGCTGCCGGTCGGACGCCTGGTGGTGCTGCGCGCCTACCCGCGTTCCGAACTCGTACGAATCATGGGCTTCATCACCATTCCCGGCCTGCTCGGCCCGCTGATCGGCCCGACCATGGGCGGCTGGATGGTGCAGTACCTGACATGGCACTGGATTTTTCTGATCAACCTGCCGGTCGGCGTCATCGGCTGCTATGCGGTGTGGAAGTTCATTCCCGACCTGCGCGGAAGCGAGCGCACACGCTTCGATAGCCTCGGTTTCCTGCTGTTCGGCGCGGCGATGATTCTGATCACCATCGCCATGGAAGGGCTTGGCGAATTGCACCTGCCGCACTTGCGCGTGATGTTGCTGCTGTTCGGTGGCATGGCGTGTCTGGCGGCGTACTGGTTGCGTGCCGGACGTATCGAGAATCCGCTGTTCGCACCTTCGCTGTTCAAGACACGGACGTTTGCGGTCGGAATCATCGGCAACCTGTTCGCCCGCCTGGGCAGCGGCGCGTTGCCGTTTCTGGTGCCGCTGCTGCTGCAGGTGGCGCTGGGCTATTCACCGTCGCAGGCCGGGATGAGCATGCTGCCGCTGGCGGCGGCCGCGATGTTTGCCAAGTGGATGGCGCGACCGCTGATCGAACGCCTCGGTTACCGCATCGTACTCACCGGCAACACGCTGGCGTTGGGGATCATGCTGGCGAGCATGGGCCTAGTCAGCGAGCAGACACCGTACTGGCTGTTGTTGTGCCTGCTGGCGATTCTCGGCGCGATCAACTCGCTGCAATTCACCGCGATGAACACCGTGACCCTGATCGATCTCGACGATGCCAGCGCCAGCAGCGGCAACAGTCTGCTGTCGGTGGTCGCACAGCTGTCGCTGAGTCTCGGGGTGGCCTGCGCCGGTGCCTTGCTCGGCGGCTTCACGGCGGAAATCGGTAATGATGGCGTGGAAACCGTGCTGGGCGCATTCCAGCTGACATTCGTGACGGTGGGTGTCATGGCCATGCTGGCCGCGACGATCTTCTCGCAACTCTCGAAAGAGGACGGCCGGCGCGTCAAACGTCGCGATGAACATCCGGACGAACACATCGAACATTAATCGCTGTTCGTCCAGAACTTTCGAGGAAAGTGGCACGGGGCTGCTACACTGCGCGACATTTTGTTTTGCAGGCCAGTCCCGTGACCACCATCGCCACCGCTTTTAATACTTTGCCGCTGTCCGCCGCCATGCTGGCTAACCTCGACTCCCTCGGTTATGCCCAGATGACGCCGATCCAGGCGCAGAGCTTGCCGGTGATCCTCAAGGGGATGGACCTGATCGCCCAGGCCAAGACCGGCAGCGGCAAGACTGCCGCGTTCGGCATCGGCCTGCTGAACCCGATCAATCCGCGCTACTTCGGTTGCCAGGCGCTGGTCATCTGCCCGACCCGCGAGCTGGCCGACCAGGTCGCCAAGGAAATCCGTCGCCTGGCCCGCGCCGAAGACAACATCAAGGTCCTGACCCTGTGCGGTGGCGTGTCGTTCGGCCCGCAGATCGCCTCGCTGGAGCACGGCGCGCACATCATCGTCGGCACCCCGGGGCGTATCCAGCAGCACCTGCGCAAGGGTTCGCTGGTCCTCGACGGCCTGAACACGCTGATCCTCGACGAAGCCGACCGCATGCTCGACATGGGTTTCTACGACGCCATCGAAGACATCATCGAGCAGACCCCGGCCCGTCGTCAGACCCTGCTGTTCTCGGCGACCTACCCGGTGGGCATCAAGCAACTGGCGTCGAAGTTCATGCGCGATCCGCAAACGGTGAAAGCCGAAGCGTTCCACGACGACACCCAGATCGAACAGCGCTTCTACGAAATTTCCCCGGAAGAGCGCATGAGTGCGGTGACCAAGGTCCTGCACCACTTCCGCCCGGCCTCCACCGTGGCCTTCTGCTTCACCAAGCAGCAAGTGCAGGAAACCGTCGATCACCTGACCTCCAAGGGCATTTCCGCCGTCGGCCTGCACGGCGATCTGGAACAGCGTGACCGCGACCAGGTACTGGCGATGTTTGCCAACCGCAGCACTTCGGTACTGGTTGCCACTGACGTTGCCGCACGCGGCCTGGACATCGACTCGCTGGACATGGTGATCAACGTCGAACTGGCCCGCGACTCGGAAATCCACATTCACCGCGTCGGCCGTACCGGTCGTGCCGGCGAGAAAGGCATCGCGGTCAGCCTGGTGGCGCCGTCCGAAGCGCACCGCGCCCAGGCCATCGAACAACTGCAGAAAACCCCGCTGAACTGGGATCAGGTGGACAACCTCAAGTCCCAGGGCGGTGCCCCGCTGCAACCGCCGATGAGCACGCTGTGCATCGCTGGCGGGCGCAAGGACAAGGTGCGTCCGGGCGACATTCTCGGCGCACTGACAGGCGAAGCCGGCATTCCGGGCGCCCAGGTCGGCAAGATCGCGATCTTCGACTTCCAGTCCTATGTGGCCGTTGAACGCACCGTGGTCATGCAGGCGCTGCAGCGTTTGAACAACGGCAAGATCAAGGGCCGTTCGCTGCGCGTTCGCGTCTTGTAAGAACAACGCACGCCCCTGTGGGAGCGAGCCTGCTCGCGATTGCAATCTGTCAGTTGATATCTTTGTGACTGACACACCGCTATCGCGAGCAGGCTCGCTCCCACATTGGTTTCCGGTGAATTTGAATTTTGTGTGAGGACACCGTTTTGCGCTCTACCGAAGTCGTGATCATTGGCGCTGGCGCCGCAGGGTTGATGTGTGCACTGACCGCCGCCGGGCGCGGGCGTCAGGTGATGCTGCTCGACCACGCGAACAAGGCCGGCAAGAAAATCCTGATGTCCGGCGGTGGGCGCTGCAACTTCACCAACCTGTACACCGAGCCGAGCAATTTCCTCTCGCAGAATCCGCACTTCTGCAAATCCGCACTGGCCCGCTACACCCAGTGGGATTTCATCGGCATGGTCGCCAAACACGGCGTGCCGTATCACGAGAAAAAACTCGGCCAGTTGTTCTGCGATAACAAATCCAGCGACATCCTCGGCATGCTGCTGGACGAGTGCGATCAGGTCGGCGTCAACCTGCACCTGGACACTTCGATCCAGACCATCGAAAAGGTCGAGGGCGGTTACCTGCTCGACACCACCCTCGGCCAGATCCAGTGCCAGTCGCTGGTGATCGCCACCGGCGGTCTGTCGATCCCGACGCTGGGCGCGACCGGTTTCGGTTACCAGGTCGCCAAGCAATTCGGCCACGACCTGCTGCCGACCCGCGCCGGCCTGGTGCCGTTCACCATCACCGATCAGCTCAAGGATTTATGCACCGAACTGTCGGGTACATCGGTGGACTGTCTGGTGAGCTGCAACGATCAGAGCTTTCGCGAGAACATCCTGTTCACTCACCGCGGTCTCAGCGGCCCGGCGATTCTGCAGATTTCCTCGTTCTGGGAGCCGGGCGACACGGTCGAGATCAACCTGCTGCCCGATCACGACGCCGCGAGCTGGCTGCAACAGCAAACTGCCGAGCGTCCGAACAGCGAACTGAAAACCCTGCTCGGCGAAATCTTCACCAAGAAGATGGCCAACCTGCTGGCGGACAACTGGTTCGTCTCCAAACCGATGAAGCAGTACACCCACGCCGAACTGGCAGACATCGCCGAGAAGCTCGGCAGCTGGAAAGTCGTGCCGGCCGGCACCGAAGGCTACCGCACCGCCGAAGTCACCCTTGGTGGCGTCGACACCCGCGAAGTGTCGTCCAAGACCATGGAGTCGCTGAAAAGCCCGGGCCTCTACTTCGTCGGCGAAGTGCTCGACGTCACCGGGCATCTGGGCGGTTTCAACTTCCAGTGGGCCTGGGCCTCGGGTTACGCAGCCGCGCAATACGTCTGACGAATATCAAACTGTGGGACCGAGCCTGCTCCCACATTTGTTATCGGTGAAGCTGTAGGGAACACTTTTTGCTGCCAGATGTGATCGGCGCCATTGCGTCGGCGTCATTACTGGCTCAATTTAGCGGCATCGCCTCGGAAGGCCTTCGCACTTCATGTCCTCGACCTCGTTTCGTCAGTCTTTGCGGCGCCTG
Organism: Pseudomonas sp. G7(2022); assembly: GCF_052660475.1. NCBI lineage: Bacteria > Pseudomonadati > Pseudomonadota > Gammaproteobacteria > Pseudomonadales > Pseudomonadaceae > Pseudomonas > Pseudomonas sp. G7(2022). Next base: position 5,838,562 of record NZ_CP109659.1, read on the forward strand.
TGGGCGCTGGATAAATTCAGCTACAGCGTGCGGGTGTTCATCGCCCTGACCGGCAGCATGGCGCTGTGTTGGTATCAGGATGAAATGGGGCTGCTGATCCCGCTGTTCCTCGGGATCATCGCCAGCGCCCTGGCCGAGACCGACGACAGTTGGCAGGGCCGCCTCAACGCACTGGCGGTGACGCTGGTGTGTTTCAGCGTTGCAGCGCTGTCGGTGGAATTGCTGTTCCCCTACCCCATCGTTTTCGTCATCGCCCTGGCACTGGCCAGTTTCGGGCTGACCATGCTCGGCGCGCTTGGCGAGCGTTATGGCGCGATTGCTTCGGCGACCCTGATTCTCTCCGTCTACACCATGATCGGCGTGGACCAGCGCGGTGGCGCGGTCACGGATTTCTGGCACGAACCGATGCTGCTGGTGGCCGGCGCCGCGTGGTACGGCTTGCTGTCAGTGTTGTGGCAGGCGATGTTTTCCAATCAACCGGTGCAGCAGAGCCTGGCGCGGCTGTTCCGTGAGCTGGGTTATTACCTGAAGCTCAAAGCCTCGCTGTTCGAGCCGATCCGTCAGCTGGACGTCGAAGCGCGTCGACTGGAACTGGCCCAACAAAACGGCCGCGTCGTGGCGGCACTGAACAGCGCCAAGGAAATCATTCTCCATCGGGTCGGCAACGGGCGCCCCGGCTCGAAAGTCAGCCGCTACCTGAAGCTGTACTTCCTGGCGCAAGACATCCACGAACGCGCCAGTTCTTCGCACTACCCTTACAACGCCCTGGCCGATGCTTTTTTCCACAGCGACGTGCTGTTCCGCTGCCAACGCCTGCTGCGCCAGCAAGGCAAGGCCTGCCGGGCGCTGGCCGAATCGATCCAGATGCGCCAGCCGTTCATCTACGACGCGAGTTTCGCCGAGGCCCTGAGCGACCTGCACGCCTCCCTCGAACACCTGCGCATCCAGAGCAACCCGGCCTGGCGCGGGTTGCTGCGTTCGCTGCGGGCGCTGGCGGCCAACCTCGGCACCCTCGACCGTTTGCTCAGCGATGCCAGCAACCCCGACGCATTGGCCGATGCCACCGACAGCAGCCTGCTCGACCGCTCGCCACGCAACTTCAAGGATGTCCTGACTCGTCTGCGCACCCAGCTGACGCCAACGTCATTGCTGTTTCGCCATGCCCTGCGCCTGCCGCTGGCGCTGAGCATCGGTTACGGCATGGTGCATCTGATTCACCCGTCGCAGGGTTACTGGATCATCCTCACCACGCTGTTCGTCTGCCAGCCGAACTACGGCGCCACCCGGCGCAAACTCGGCCAGCGGATTCTCGGCACCGCCATCGGCCTGACCATCGCCTGGGCGTTGTTCGATCTGTTCCCGAGCCCGCTGGTGCAGTCGTGCTTCGCCATCGCCGCCGGCGTGGTGTTCTTTACCAACCGCACCACCCGCTACACCGTAGCGACCGCCGCGATCACAATCATGGTGCTGTTCTGCTTCAACCAGGTCGGCGACGGCTACGGGCTGTTCGTGCCGCGCCTGTTCGATACCCTGCTCGGCAGCCTGATCGCAGGCCTGACGGTGATCCTGTTCCTGCCGGACTGGCAGGGTCGGCGCCTGAACAAAGTGCTGGCCAACACCCTGACCTGCAACAGCATCTACCTGCGCCAGATCATGCAGCAATACGCTGCCGGCAAGAGCGACGACCTCGCCTATCGCCTCGCCCGACGCAACGCGCACAACGCCGACGCGGCACTGTCGACCACGCTGGCGAACATGCTGATGGAGCCGGGGCATTTCCGAAAGGAAGCCGACGTCGGCTTCCGCTTCCTGGTGCTGTCGCACACGCTGCTCAGTTATCTGTCGGGCCTTGGCGCGCACCGGGAAACCCAGTTGCCGGCCGACGTGCGTGAGCACCTGATCGATGGGGCCGGGGTGAAACTGGCCAGCAGCATTGACGAGATCGCCCAGGGTCTGGCGAGCAAACAACCGATTGCGATCCAGAGCGATGAGGAAGAAGCGCTGGCCAACGAGCTGGAGCAGATGCCGGACGAAATCGATGAAGGCCAGCGACTGGTGCAGACACAGCTGGCGCTGATCTGCCGTCAGCTCGGCCCGTTGCGTACGCTGGCGGCGCACCTGATCAAAGACACCAGTGAGGATTGAGTCAGGCGGCGACTGCCAAGGCGCCATCGCCAGCAGGCTGGCTCCCACTCTTGGCTCTGGAATGCATTCCCACTGTGGGAGCCAGCCTGCTGGCGATGAGGCAATCAATCACACCGCAAATTCTGGATCAGCCCCTTACATCCCATGCTGCCTGAGCAGCTTGTCATAGCTGCCATCAGCCTTCATCGCCGCAATCGCCTTGTCGAACCCGGCCACGATCTGCTCGTGCTCCGGGTTCTTCAGGCTGACCAGAATGTGCAGGCTGTTTTCGCTCAGCGGCTTGGGCAGAAACTCCACCGCGTTGCGCACTTTCGGTGATTCACGGGCCAGGTAATAACGGGCGACGTATTCATCTTCCAGGGTCAGCTTGACCCGATCCGCCGCCAGCATGCGCACGGCCATGGCGAAGTTATGCACAGGGACTTTCTGCAACGCGGTGTCGGCATCGAACGACGCCGAATAGGCATAACCGCGCACCACCGCAATCGGATAGGTGTGCAGTTCCTGCAGGTTGTTGTATTCGATGGGCGTGTCTTTGCGTTTGAGGAAACGCACGCGGTTGAGCAGGTACTCGTCAGAAAACTGTCCCAGCTTCCTGCGCTCGTCGTTGTACCAGGCGTTGACCAGCACGTCGTAACGCCCCTCGCCAACCCCGAGCAGCGCCCGCGCCCACGGCACCTGTTCGTAATCGCTGGCATAGCCGGCCCGGGCCAGGGCCGTGCTGACGATGTCTGTGGCCAGACCACCGTTGACCAGCGTGTCATCGGTAAAGGGCGGCCAGACGTCGAACACCAGACGCAGTTTCTCCGCTGCAGCACTTTGAGCCAGCAACAGCAATCCGATCAAAGCGAACGCTCGATGCAATCGCGGCATGCTTGAAAATCCTTAGCGGGCGGGCTGCCCGGCGTGTTTTCAGTCAAAACCCCAAGGCCCCTTACCGGCGAATCCCAGGCCCTAACATTAGCTCATTGAAGCCATTGCACAGCGCTTCCCAGCAGATTACACAAAGATGTCGATGCCGCCAGAAGGGAATGATGGCATTTTGGCCTTTGTCACAGATTTCTCAGCCATACAGACATATTTCGACGCTGCGCTTAGTATCGGGCGACGTAGTTCAAGGAATCGAAAGATGACAATCGAGTGGGTCTGCAAACATCACAGCGATCTGGGACTGGAGCAGCTGTACGCCATTTTGAAATTGCGCTCGGAGGTGTTCGTGGTCGAACAGCGCTGCGCGTATCTGGATCCGGACGGTCAGGATCTGGACGGCGACACCTGCCATTTGATGGGTTGGGAAGGTGATCAGTTGGTGGCGTACCTGCGCCTGCTGGACCCGGAATCCCAGGGTGGCGACGTGGTGATCGGCCGCGTACTGACAGCGCCGGCCGGGCGTGGCAAGGGGTTGGGCCATCAAATGATGGAACAGGCGCTGAAACAGGCCGAGAAGCGTTGGCCTGAAGTGCCGATCTATCTGTCGGCCCAGGCGCATTTGCAGGGGTATTACGGTCGGTACGGGTTTGTCGTGGCGGGTGAGGAGTATCTGGAGGATGACATTCCGCACATCGGGATGCGGCGTTCCTGAAGTCCCCATCGCGAGCAGGCTCGCTCCCACATTTGATTGCATTCCGACTGAAGGAATCGTGTCTTTTGTGGGAGCGAGCCTGCTCGCGATGGCGCCAGCCAAAGCACTGCAAGACTTAGGGATACTCAAGCACCGCTTTTATCTGCCGCAAATTCCGCTCGATCCACCCCCGGTCAATCGCCCCCCACTCGCGAATCCGATAGCGCCCCGCATGATTGCGCGCGCCTTCTTCCTGTTCGAACTCGCAGACGATATCCAGATCCGCCAGCGCCGCAATGGTGTCCTGCGCCGTGCGCCGGGGCATGCCGGTGACCTCGGTCAGCGCCGGCACGCTGCTGGCCAGGCCGCTGTCGATCAGGTACGCCACGTACAAGCGCCGGTAGAAACTGCTCTTGGTCTTGCTCACGTCCATGCATGCACTCCGTTTTTTTGATTTTTTATTGCATGTCCCGCCACGTCAGGTACACCCGCAGATCGAACTCGATCTGGTGATAGCCCGGCAGCATGTGCTCACATAATTTATAGAACGCCTTGTTGTGATCCGACTCCTTGAAGTGCGCCAGTTCGTGCACGACGATCATCTTCAAAAACTCAGGCGCGGCCTCCTTGAACAGCGAGGCGATACGAATCTCTTTCTTGGCCTTGAGCTTGCCGCCCTGCACCCGCGAGACCGTGGTGTGCAGGCCGAGGGCGCGGTGGGTCAGGTCGAGGCGGTTGTCGAACAGGACCTTGTCGATGGCAGGGGCGTTGCGCAGGTATTCCTGTTTCAGGTCCAGCGCGTAGCCGTACAAGGCTTTGTCGCTCTGCACATCGTGGCGGCCCGGATAGCGTTGGCTCAGGTAATCACCGAGGCGATCCTCGGCAATCAATTGGCGCACCTGATCCTGCAATTGCGCGGGATAGGCCTGGAGGTATTTCAACGCAGTCATGGGCGGCACGGGTCATGAAAAGGCCGCCAGTGTAGCGAATTCAACCGGCCAGCGCGCTCCAGTCGAAGGGCTCGGCAAAGCGCGTGGCGTCCTCGGCGACCAACGGCCGCGCCACCAGGAATCCTTGCACGTACTCGCAACCATGAGCTTGCAGCCATTGGTATTGCTCGATGGTTTCAACGCCTTCGGCAATCACCAGCAACCCGTACTCCTTGCTCAGCGCAATGACGTTGCGTACCAGCGAAGCGTCCCGGGTCGAGTGGGGCAATCGGGCGATCAAGTGGCGATCGAGCTTGAGCGTATCCAGCTCCAGATCCCGCAAATGCGAAACCGAACAGGAGCCGGAGCCGAAATCGTCCAGCGCCACCCGCACCCCGAGATTGCGCAGCAACTTCAGCTGCTTGCGGGTCTCGTCAGGATTGACCGTCAGCGCCTCTTCGGTCACTTCCACTTCCATCTGGCGTGGCTGCAATCCATGGCGTTCCAGCACCTGACGCAATTCGGTCACCAGATTCGGCAGGCCGAACTGGGTGTTGCTCAGGCTGACGCCGATGACCAGATCCTTGGAGAATTCAGCCTCCCAGGCCTTACGTTGTCCGGCACTGCGATGATAGATCCAGCTGCCGAGCCGGCTGATCAGCGTCGCCTCTTCCAGCAACGGCAGGAACAGCCCCGGCGGCACATCGCCGACACTCGGATGCTGCCAGCGCAGCAACGCCTCGAAACCGCGAATTCTGCCGTCACCCACCGCCACCTGCGGTTGATAGACCAGATTGAAATCACGGTTCTCGATAGCGGTTCGCACACTCTCTTCCAGCATCAGCCGCGAGCGGGCGCGGCCGTTCATTTCGTGATCGTAGAAGCGATATTGCTGACGCCCGGCGCGCTTGGCTTCGTACATGGCGATGTCCGAAGCACGCATCAAGCCGTCGAGGTTGTTGCCGCAGTCCGGATACGTGGCGATGCCAATGCTCGCACCCAGAGCGATATCCAGCCCTTCAATCTGCTGACAGATCGACACCCGCTCGATGAGTTTCTCGGCAATCTTCGCCGCCTGCTCGGGAAACTCCAGATCCAGCAGCGCGGTGAACTCATCGCCGCCCATCCGCGCCAGAATATCGAACGGCCGCAGGCAGGCTTTCAATTGTTCGGAGACCCAGCGCAACACTCGGTCCCCGGCATCATGGCCGAGGGAATCGTTAACCCTTTTGAAGCCGTCGAGATCGAGGTACATCAGCACCCAACTGCTGTCCGTGCGTTCGCCGCGCAGCAGCAGGTTTTCCACGGTCTGGTAGAAACCCCGGCGGTTGAGCAACCCGGTCAGCGGATCGGTGACGGCCTGGAATTCGAGCTGTTGATGCAGGTGACGCACCACCGACATGTCCAGCACCGTCACCACCATCGCGTGCTGTTCACTCGGCAGCGGCGCGCAGGACAGGGCCACAGGCACTTGCTGGCCCGGCGCGGTGCGCAGCAAGGCGTCGTGTAAACGCAGCGTCTCACCGCGTTTGTAACTGGCGTAGAACTCGGAATCGGCCCACAGCGGAATGTGCGGTTTCTGCAGGAAATCGAGAAACTCCTGCCCTTCCAGCTCCTTCACCGGCGCATTGAGCAACCGGGAAATCGCCGGGTTGGCGAAACGGATCAAACCATCCTCGGCCAGCACCAGAATGCCTTCGGCGGCGTTATCCAGCACCGACGCATTGAAGGCCCGCGCCGATTCCAGATCCTGGCTCAGGCGCTGCAACGCCCGGCGGTTGCGCTGGTGCTCCAGCAACGCCTGGACCTTGGGCTTTAGAATCTGTGGGTCGAAGGGTTTGAACAGGTAATCCACCGCACCGCTGGCATAGCCCTTGATCACGGCGTCCTGGGACTGTTCGTTGGCGGTGAGGAATATGATCGGCGTCAGCCGCGTGCGCTGGCTGCCACGCATCAGGCGTGCGACTTCGAAACCGTCCATGCCCGGCATCTGTACATCCAGCAGCACCAGATCGACGTCGTGTTCGAGCAACAGGCTGAGGGCTTCGAAGCCGGAAGCCGCGGTCATGACCTGCCAGTCCTGGCGCTGCAGCAACGCGCGCATGCTGATCAGATTTTCAGGGTAATCATCAACGATCAAAAGGACTGAGCTGCCTTCACCTGGCGTGGGTTGCGCGCATTCCATGCTGCTTCTCTTGTCGGGACATCCAATCGGGACGCGGCCGGTTCTCGTGAAAACCGTACAGTTACTGAGCCTTCACTCTAGTCCTGGATCCGAAAAAGCAGTAGCTGTCATCAGGCCATCATTTAACCAAACCGGTGAGTAGCCGACTAACGGTCATCGCTGCAGCCCCCGAAAACCGGGAAACATGGCATTTCGACAGGATGTTGACGCCAATCATCCGCCAGACGGCCGTTAACAAAAAATCCCTCTACGCTTATAAAGGCCGCCCCCAAGAGGCGCGGGCTAGAGCTTCTGGCACGCGCGTGCAAGAGAAATAGAGTGGAAGAACCGACATGATCGACCTCGCAACCTGGAACCTCAGCGTTCCCGTTGGCAGCCCGCCCTACACCGTCGAAACCTCCAAACTGGTGAACGGCTTCAAGGATCAGTACTTCCATTCCGACACCGGCACCCTGTTCTTCTGGTCCCCGGTGACCGGCTCGAAAACCGAAAACGCCATCTACCCGCGCACCGAACTGCGCGAGACCTACAGCAACGGAACGCTGCGCAACTGGTATTACCCGGACGCCGACAACCTGCTGCGCGCGACCCTTTCGGTCAACAAGGTGCCCAGCTCGGGCAAGATCGTCATCGGGCAGATTCATGCGTATGAAAGTCAGAAACCGCTGGTGAAGCTTGAGTATCAGTACAAGAGCAAACTGGACTCCGGCAACCTGGTGATCAAGGTGCGGATGCATCCGGATGATGACGAAAGCCGGGTGATTACCCTGGCGACCGGAATCAAACTCGATCGCGAGTTCAATTACCTGATTCACCTGAGCCCCGGTGGTGCGCTGGGTATCAGTGCGGCGGGGTATCAGTGGGACTCGCAGATCAGCGCGACGTGGCGCAACAAACCGTTGTATTTCAAGGCGGGCGTGTATGTGCAGGACAACACCGGGTACACCAGCGAGGGTGGGCAGGTGACGTTCTCAAAACTGGACATTGACCACGACAAGTAACCTGTGGGAGCTGCGGTGCGTCGATTCGACTTTCCAGCGATGGCGCCAGTAGCAGCACCTGCATTAAACGGTCATGTTTAAACCAGCCCCGCGTAACTTCCCGAAGCCTACAACGTCTTGCGTCGCTGCCTACCGGTACGCCAGAATCCGCCGGCTTGTGCGCCTGGAGGGCCGTCGGTAACTTGATTCGGGTCACTGATTCGCAGTGATCGGGTTTAGTAGCCCGAGGGTTCGCGAGGCGTATTTGCACTCCAGAAAGTGAGATATCTCGATATCTGCGCTCGATGGTAGCTGTACGCAGGGCGCTTTCGGGCGCGCCGGTTCGCGTCTCCCCGGTCTACTAACCTGCGTTCAGCTGCCACCCCATCGTTTAGTAGCGATCCGGTGCCGGCTTCATTTCCCGGAGACGAAACATGATTCAATCGACCCCTCATCCGCCGGTCACAGACCCGGCCTCCCCCTACGATTCCCTCGACCCCAAAAAACTCAACGAAGCCGCCGAACGCGCCCTCGACCACTACCTCTGCCCTGGCGCCCGCATCATGGCCACAGCCAATGAACCCGACCGCATGTACTTCGCCAACCCCGCCTACAGCACTGAATCCCTGCTGGTCAACGCCAGCGAAACCCTCGGCTGCGCCAGCGAAATGCTCAACAACTTCGCCGCAATACTGCCGGCATCCCACCGCAAAACCGCGCTGGGTATCGCGCAGGTGGTGATGCTCGGGGAACTGGCGGTGAATCAGGCGCTGGATAACGTGGAGCCAAAAATGTAATCGGCGACTGACTCAAGCAGAGCTACGACGAAGAAACCCGTCAACGCCGGGTTTCTTTGTAGAGGCGGCAAAGAAGTCGAATAGGAAATCACAAAGAGAAACTAGCGAATGTTGAAATTGAAAATTTTAATCTCTTAAGAACCAATTGAAATCAACCAACTAGCGAAAAACCATAAAAAACTGTCAAATATGACAGTTGCTATTAACTCCACAATTCTAAATCATTGGCTCACAACCTATTGGAGAGCCATACAATGCCAACCACAATCACATCAGTAACACCACAGGGCTCTATACCTGCAAGTGGCCCGGTCATCAATTTACCGCTACCGACCACCGTCGTTACCAATGCTACAGTCGCCCCTGCCCCATACCTTGAAACGGGTACAGAAAACGGCATTGCTTTTTTAAGAACTACTATACCTCTCCATATAAACACAAGAAGGGGAGATACCATTCGAACCTACTTCAAGAACAGCTCCAAATCTTTCATCTTCTGCTGCGACGTCGTTGATGAAAATTTCGAAAACAGAGAAATAAAAGATAACAAAGGCAGACTCATAACATCCTTCCCTATAGAAAACATAAAAAATAATGGAATGCCAAGCGGCATATATAGATTCAGCTACGCACAAACCAATATCGCCGGAAAAGTTGTAGTAGCATCATTAAACCATAACTGCGAAATAACCGTAATATAGAGCTGGACCCACCTCAAAAAAAAAAAAAAAAAAAACAGGCAAACCCGACAAATAACTTTTCATAGAAACAAAATTAAGTCAGACAAATGAAAGAAGACAGATTTATTTATCATGCAGCCGTAACCACTTGGGAAATAAATCTGTCACCTATTCTTATTTTTTCGACTTTCCTCACTTCTCGTGCAACCAATAAAAAAGTCAGGACTTAAAAATGAAAATCAAACCACTTTTCGTTTCATTGCTTCTGGAGACTGGTGATCCTACAGCCATTAGAACCAAGGACGGCCGAATGCTCCATGGTGCGATAGCAGGAGTCGACAAGCCGACAGAAAGCCTCATCATGGAAACTCAGGACAACGAGGTTGAGGTTGTACGCATGAGCGAAATTGAGTCCGTTTGGGTTCCTCAATTTTCGAATGAACCTTTCCACCAACCTAGAGTTATACCAGCACTCATACCTTTAGCTATTGGATTAATTGGCCTGGGTGCAGAAGTCGGTACAGTAATCGCCGAAGAGATTATCACTAATGGAATAGCCACCGAATCGGATCACTATACTCCCCCACCTCGCTTTCCTCTACCCACTCCAGCAGGTAGTATGGGTGGTCGTAGGTATCACCCATTTGATTGCGCCTGTGGTAGATGTTCTGGCGGAGGCAGATGGCTGGATGATTAGTTTAAGGGGACAGATTTATTTACCGCAGAAATAAAAAAATAAATCTGTCACCTTTTTTGACCTTTTTTGCAGTCACCTTTTTTGCATTTCTCCGACGGATCTCCCGCAAACCCAAGAATCCATAATCCTGGGGTTCCACTTCTACCGCTCTCGCTCACTCAGGTGATCACATAAGTATTGAGGAAACTCACGGCAGTATTTCGAGTTGGAAGCGTTGTAATCTGTGGAGACGGAGAAGGTGGCGTTGGAATTGCTCCACCATATTGAACGGCCTCTAGATCGTACGTCCCCGGTGTGATACCGCGCGCGGTCAATACGTTCACACTTATTTCACCTCTAATGAATACTCCTTGCTGCTTTCGTAAAGCCCAGAAAATAGAGTAATCATCGAGTGTATACGTCAATACAAGGACAGGAAAAGGAATGTTGACATCCACCAAATAGAACTCCAGCACATCACCAACCCTCGTGCAGTCTGGCAACAGATATTGAATTTGAAAGTACTGCTGACCAACAGACCCCGCATTCTGAGTTATTTTAGGCGCAACACTTCTCATCCTTGGCAAGGGGTAAGCATTAAAGTCAAAAGCGACCATCATTAATACGCCAGGAGGCGACAATGGTGTATTCGGTGAAATTTGAGTAATGATCACTTTTCAGCCCCCTACTTAACTTTATTTTGGTTCTCAGGAACCCCTTCAATTTATCGAGAACTTGCACGACGCACACCTGTAAGAAATCACAGTTTTTATATCTATTCGGACTAAAAAACGGGATACCTATTTATCGGATGACTGTATACGGCCATGGACAATCAAAGAGAGCAAAAAGGGGGCGGATTTATTTATTGATTAACAGGAGGATATCTTCGTTGCAACTTACCCATCGTGTCCAACCAGTCCGCCAAGGATTTGATATCTATCAAAACATATAAATCCGTCCCCATTTTTGAAAAAAGTGGCAGCTGCGCAGACGATGAAAATGTCACCCATATCGGGCTTATCGCCAAGCGAATCTTCATTTTGTCCGTTATAGGTGACATTTCACCCAGCAGAAATATGAGTTCGCCATAAAAATTCAGGCAAAAAAAAACCGCCTCACGGCGGGTTTCTTTCAAATCAGCTCAACACCCAGTCTCAATTGACCTTGGCGTTCAACTCACCCTTCAGATAACGCTGATACATGCTTTCCAGCGAGATCGGCTTGATCTTCGAAGCGTTGCCGGCAGTACCGAAAGCTTCGTAGCGAGCGATACATACATCGCGCATCGCCTTCACGGTTTCGCCGAAGAATTTACGCGGGTAGAACTCGCTCGGGTTGGTGGCCATCAGGCGACACATTGCGCAGGTGGATGCCAGACGCAGGTCGGTGTCGATGTTGACCTTGCGCACGCCATGCTTGATGCCTTCGACGATTTCTTCAACCGGTACGCCGTAGGTTTCTTTGATGTCGCCGCCGTACTGGTTGATGATCGCCAGCCACTCTTGTGGAACCGACGAGGAACCGTGCATCACCAAGTGGGTGTTCGGGAATGTGAATTACCTTGATGCGATCATTGCCACACGTCTGCGGTAGGCCTACGAAACACCACCATCATCAGAATGTTGTGCTAACGTAACATTTATATATTTATGTTCCGGTAACAGCACATGGATTATATTTTGTTGATCACTCGCCTTGGCGACCAATTGCGCGAAAAACGTATCCGCCGAGGCCTGACCCAAGCTCAGCTTGCCGACCTCGCAGGGCTGACACGATACAAGGTCATCGCCGTAGAAAAAGGCACCCTTTCTGTCGGCATGATCGCCTATGCGCGTGTCCTCGGTGCACTGGATTGCGAACTCGCTGTCGTCCCAGCCGCCATGCCAACCCTTGAAGAGCTTGGGGACTTATTCGAATGAAGATGACCTCTCTCAAAGTCAGTACGCCTGAGGGGCATAGTGGCAGGCTTTTCAGCGATGGCGAGGACTTCACGTTCCGTTATCACGACGATGCATTGCCAGATGTGGCTATCAGCCTGTCGATGCCTGTGCGGCATGACGAGTTTCGCCGACGCGAGCTCCACCCTGTTTTTCAGATGAACCTGCCGGAAGGCTACGTGCTGGAGCAACTGCGTAATCGCCTGGCCAAGACCGTGAATGTCGACCCGATGCTGTTGCTGGCGCTCTCCGGTAGCACCTCTCCCATTGGCAGGGTTCAAGTGCGCTCTGAAACGGTTGATGCCTTGCTGGAAGAACAACAATTTCCAGGAGAAAAACTTGAGGAGATTCTGACGTGGGACGGCACGGAAGATATTTTCGCCGGCCTGATGGATCGCTACATTCTGCGAGCAGGCATTTCGGGTGCTCAGCCAAAATTGCTGGTTCCGGAACAACAGGAAGCCGCGTTACCCCGCGTGACCTCGAAAACCTCGGACTTGATTATCAAAAGTGGCCGAGACGAGTTTCCCGGTCTGGCAGTCAACGAATTCCTTTGTATGTCCATGGCGAAAGAAGCGGGTATTCCCGTTCCGCCGTTTTACATTTCCGATAATGCCAAGCTGTTCGTCATGCGCCGCTTTGACCGCGACGATCAGCTCAACCCGATCGGTTTTGAAGACATGGCGGTGTTGATGGGGTTGTCGGCCAGCCAGAAGTACAGCAAAAGCTATGCGGCAATTGCCAAGGCCATCCGTGTGTACTGCCCGGCCGAGCATGTACGCGCATCACTTGATCAACTTTTCGATAGCGTTGCCTTGAGCTGCATTGTCGGGAATGGCGACGCTCATTTGAAAAACTTTGGATTGCTTTACTCCGAACCCACTCAGCGCGACGCGCGCCTGGCGCCGGCTTATGACATCGTCAACACCACGGCTTATATTCCGGAGGATGTGCTGGCTCTGGATCTGGCGGGCAACAAGTCGATGTTTGCCTCGCGACAGGGATTGCTGGAGTTTGCCCACACCTGTGAGATCGAGCAGCCGAGGGCGCGCATTCAGCGATTGCTTGCCTCGGTTGAAGCGGTACTTGCGCGCTATCCACAATATCGGGAACAGGCGCCTCATGTGGTCAGTGCCATTGAGCGAGCAGCAGCGCCGTTTACTCTGACTTTTGGATAGCCTCATGACCCGAGGATATCGTCGCTCATAAAAAATCCGCCTCTCGGCGGATTTTTTATTCAGTCAGCTAAATACCCAGTCTCAATTGACCTTGGCGTTCAACTCACCCTTCAGATAACGCTGATACATGCTTTCCAGCGAGATCGGCTTGATCTTCGAAGCGTTGCCGGCGGTACCGAAAGCTTCATAACGAGCGATACATACATCGCGCATGGCCTTGACGGTTTCGCCGAAGAATTTACGTGGGTCGAATTCGCTCGGATTGGTGGCCATCAGGCGACGCATGGCGCCGGTGGATGCCAGGCGCAGGTCGGTGTCGATATTGACTTTGCGCACGCCGTGCTTGATGCCTTCGACGATTTCTTCAACCGGTACGCCGTAGGTTTCTTTGATGTCGCCGCCGTACTGGTTGATGATCGCCAGCCACTCTTGTGGTACCGACGAGGAACCGTGCATCACCAGGTGGGTGTTCGGGATGCGTTTGTGGATTTCCTTGATGCGGTCGATGGCCAGCACGTCGCCGGTAGGCGGCTTGGTGAACTTGTAGGCGCCGTGGCTGGTGCCGATGGCGATGGCCAGGGCGTCGACCTGAGTCTTCTTGACGAAGTCAGCGGCTTCTTCCGGGTCGGTCAGCATCTGGCTGTGGTCCAGAACGCCTTCGGCGCCGATGCCGTCTTCTTCACCGGCCATGCCGGTTTCCAGCGAACCCAGGCAGCCCAGCTCGCCTTCTACCGAAACGCCGCAGGCGTGAGCCATGGCGACGGTTTGTTGGGTCACGCGGACGTTGTATTCGTAGTCGGTCGGGGTCTTGCCGTCTTCGCCGAGGGAGCCGTCCATCATCACCGAGCTGAAGCCCAGTTGGATCGAGCGCTGGCAGACGTCAGGGCTGGTGCCGTGGTCCTGGTGCATGCACACCGGGATGTGCGGGAACTCTTCGATCGCCGCCAGGATCAGGTGACGCAGGAACGGGGCGCCGGCGTATTTGCGGGCACCGGCCGAAGCCTGAACGATCACCGGGGAGTCAGTCTTGTCAGCGGCTTCCATGATGGCGCGCATCTGCTCAAGGTTGTTGACGTTGAAGGCTGGAACGCCGTAGCCGAACTCGGCTGCGTGGTCCAGCATCTGGCGCATGCTGATAAGTGCCATTGTGTGTGTCTCTCCCGGTTTGGGTCGTTAATCGTGCCAGCCTGCCGGAGCGGCGGCGGCTATTCAAGTGATTGCAGATCGGGGGTTGAGGCCCGGCCTGGTGATTCGATAAAGCAGATTCTGTTTTATTCGGCTTTGCAGCCCCGGCCGATCAGATCATTGGTAGCGACCCAGTAGACCAGGCCTTCATTACCTTTGATGTGAAACGCCAGCATGTCGTCGCTGTACAACGCGCCCGAGGCACCCGGCTCTTCTTTCAGGTGATAGACCTGATCGCCACCGCCCAGTCGCACATCGACTTCCTTCTGGCCGGCGTCGGTAAAGCGCCACCGCACCTTGGCCTGGCTGTCGCAGGTCCAGGTGGTCCAGTTATCCACAGGGGCGGACGACTGGAACGGGTTCCACTGCGCGCAACCACCCAACAATCCCAGTGCCGCAACGGCGATCAGGCCTTTCATCCGTGTTCCTCGACCGGCAGCGCACGCCGCCGGACTTGAGTAAAGAGTCAGACCGGTCAAGGACAACCATGTTCCTTGGCCGGGGTTTGCGTCTCGTACTTGTCCAGGCCTTCCGGCCCCGAGCGCTTGTTCAGCACCGGGTTGGTTTCGGCCTGCCAGTCGGCCTGGTAGCAGCCTTTCTGTGCCTCGCCCGGTGCCGGTGTCGCCTCGGCCTTCGGGTTACTCCCGCAGGCCGCCAGCGTACCGGTCAGCAACAACAGCGCTAACGACTTGACCATCTGAACACTCCTTTGCCTGGCCAAACGGGCGGCCTCAGGCCTTGGCCCGGCTTTCCAGGACTTCAACGGCCGGCAGCACCTTGCCTTCGACGAACTCGAGGAACGCGCCACCGCCGGTGGAAATGTAGGAGATCTTTTCAGCCACGCCATATTTATCGATGGCCGCCAGGGTGTCGCCACCGCCGGCAATCGAGAACGCCGCGCTTTCGGCGATGGCTTCGGCCAGCACTTTGGTGCCGTTGCCAAACTGGTCGAATTCGAACACGCCGACCGGACCGTTCCACAGGATGGTTTTCGACGACTTCAGCAGTTCAGCGAAGTTGGCCGCGGTTTGCGGGCCGATGTCGAGGATCATGTCGTCGGCAGCAACGTCAGCGATCAGCTTCACGGTCGCTTCGGCGCTTTCAGCGAATTCCTTGGCAACTACCACGTCCACCGGCAGCGGCACGCTGACCTTGGCGGCGATGGCGCGCGCGGTGTCCAGCAGATCCGGCTCGTAGAGGGACTTGCCGACCGGGTGACCGGCCGCCGCGAGGAAGGTGTTGGCGATGCCGCCGCCGACGATCAGTTGATCGCAGATCTGGCTCAGGCTGTTCAGGACGTCGAGTTTGGTCGAGACCTTGGAACCGGCAACGATGGCCGCCATCGGCTTGGCCGGTGCGCCCAGGGCTTTGCCCAGTGCTTCGAGCTCAGCAGCCAGCAGCGGGCCGGCAGCGGCGACTTTGGCGAACTTCGCAACGCCGTGGGTCGAACCTTCAGCACGGTGAGCAGTGCCGAAAGCGTCCATCACGAACACGTCGCACAGGGCGGCGTATTGCTGGGCCAGTTCGTCGGCGTTCTTTTTCTCGCCCTTGTTGAAGCGCACGTTTTCGAACAGCACGATGTCGCCGGCCTTGACGTCAACGCCGCCCAGGTAGTCGGCCACCAGCGGCACTTCGCGGCCCAGGGCCTTGCTCAGGTAGTCGGCGACTGGCTTGAGGCTGTTCTCGGCAGAGAACTCGCCTTCGGTCGGACGACCCAGGTGCGAGCAGACCATCACGGCCGCGCCTTTTTCCAGGGCCAGCTTGATGGTCGGCAGCGAAGCCAGGATACGCGCATCGCTGGTGACAACACCGTCCTTGACTGGGACGTTGAGGTCTTCGCGGATCAATACGCGCTTACCTTGCAGATCGAGGTCGGACATCTTCAACACGGTCATGGGTCGCACTTCCTACGGTTTTTTTGAAGTCGCTGTCTGCAGATAGTGTTCTGCAACATCCAGCATTCGGTTGGCAAAACCCCATTCGTTGTCGAACCAGGCCAGGATGTTCACCAGCCGAGGGCCGGAAACGCGGGTCTGACTGGCATCGACGATGGCCGAATGTGGGTCATGATTAAAATCACAGCTAGCATGGGGAAGCTCGGTGTAGGCCAGCAGACCTTTGAGCGGGCCGCTGGTGGCGGCGTCGCGCAGGATCCGGTTGACCTCGCCGGCGTCGGTGTCGCTGGCGGTCTGCATCGTGATGTCGAGGCAGGACACGTTGACCGTCGGCACGCGTACGGCTTTGGCCTGAATTCGCCCGGCAAGTTCCGGCAGCAGGCGCTCGATACCACGCGCCAGACCAGTGGATACCGGGATCACCGACTGGAACGCCGAACGGGTGCGGCGCAGGTCTTCGTGGTGATAGGCGTCGATCACCGGCTGATCGTTCATCGCCGAGTGGATCGTGGTGATCGACACGAATTCCAGGCCGATCGCCTTGTCCAGCAGACGCAACAGCGGCACGCCGCAGTTGGTGGTGCAGGAAGCGTTGGACACCAGCAGTTCGTCGCCGGTCAGACAATCCTGATTGACGCCGTAGACGATGGTGGCGTCGACATCCGCCTCGCTGGCCATCGGCTGCGAAAACAGCACTCGTGGCGCGCCGGCGTCGAGGAAACGCTGGCCGTCTGCGCGGGTGTGCCAGGCGCCGGAGCATTCGAGCACCAGATCGACGCCCAGCGACGCCCAATCGATGCCTTCGGGAGTGGCACTGCGCAGGACCTTCACGCAGTTGCCATTGATATGCAGACAATCGCCGTCGACCTTCACTTCGCCGGGGAACCGGCCGTGAGTGGAGTCGAAGCGTGTCAGGTATTCGATGCTGGCCATGTCGGCCAGGTCGTTGATCGCGACAATTTCAAACCCTGCCGCCGAGCCTCGCTCGAACAATGCACGCAAGACACAACGACCAATCCGGCCGTAGCCGTTGAGTGCAACTTTGTAGGGACGCGGTTGAGGCATGGGGTTCTCGATTACCGTGGTGTATCCGTTATTGCATTGTTGTTCGAACCACCGCTATCGCGAGCAGGCTCGCTCCCACATTGGGTCTTTGCTGTGAACACTGTTTGTGTCACACAACAAATTCCCTGTGGGAGCGAGCCTGCTCGCGATTGGCGGCAGCCCGATCAACACAATTTCTGGATCAGTCTTCCAGCAGCTCTTCAGCCTGACCCAGGATGTTTTCCAGGGTGAAGCCGAACTCTTCGAACAGTGCCGAAGCCGGAGCCGATTCGCCGTAGGTGGTCATGCCGATCACGCGACCTTCCAGACCCACGTACTTGAACCAGAAGTCGGCGTGGGCCGCTTCGATCGCGATACGCGCGCCAACCTGCAACGGCAGGACCGATTGTTTGTAGCTGGCGTCCTGAGCGTCGAACGCGCTGGTGCATGGCATGGAAACCACGCGCACCTTGCGGCCCTGCTCGGTCAGCTTGTCGTAGGCCTGAACGGCCAGACCGACTTCCGAACCGGTGGCGATCAGGATCAGCTCAGGCTCGCCTGCGCAGTCCTTCAGCACATAGCCACCACGGCGGATGTCGGCGATCTGGCCGGCATCGCGGGTCTGGTGCTGCAGGTTCTGACGCGAGAAGATCAGCGCCGACGGGCCGTCCTTGCGCTCCAGAGCGTTTTTCCAGGCCACGGCCGATTCAACGGCATCGGCTGGACGCCAGGTGTCGAGGTTCGGCGTGCTGCGCAGGCTGGTCAGTTGTTCGATCGGCTGGTGCGTCGGGCCGTCTTCGCCCAGACCGATGGAGTCGTGGGTGTAGACGTGGATCACACGCTGCTTCATCAGCGCGGACATGCGCACTGCGTTGCGGGCGTATTCCATGAACATCAGGAAGGTCGCGCCGTAAGGCACCAGACCGCCGTGCAGGGCAACACCGTTCATGATCGCGGTCATGCCGAATTCGCGCACGCCGTAGTACATGTAGTTGCCGCTGGCGTCTTCGGCGCTGACGCCTTTGCAGCCTTTCCACAGGGTCAGGTTGGAACCGGCCAGGTCAGCCGAACCGCCCAGCACTTCCGGCAGCAGCGGGCCGAACGCATTCAGGGCGTTCTGGCTGGCTTTACGGCTGGCGATGGTTTCGCCTTTGGCCGCAACTTCGGCGATGTAGGCGTCAGCCTTCTCGGAGAAGTCGGCCGGCAGCTCGCCGCTCAGGCGACGGATCAGCTCGTTGGCTTCGGTCGGGAAAGCGGCGGAGTAGGCAGCGAAACGCTGGTCCCACTCGGCTTCTACAGCGCGGCCTTTTTCCTTGGCATCCCATTCGGCATAGATGTCGGCCGGGATTTCAAACGGGCCGTGGTTCCAGTTCAGCGCCTGACGGGTCAGGGCGATTTCCGCATCACCCAGCGGGGCGCCGTGGCAATCTTCCTTGCCTTGCTTGTTCGGCGAACCGAAACCGATGGTGGTCTTGCAGCAGATCAGGGTCGGCAGCGGGCTCTTGCGCGCGGTCTCGATGGCGGTCTTGATCTCTTCCGGATCGTGACCGTCGACATTGCGGATCACTTGCCAGTTGTAGGACTCGAAACGCTTCGGCGTGTCGTCGGTGAACCAGCCTTCGACTTCGCCGTCGATGGAGATGCCGTTGTCATCGTAGAAGGCGATCAGCTTGCCCAGGCCCAGGGTACCGGCCAGGGAAGCGACTTCGTGGGAAATGCCTTCCATCATGCAGCCATCACCCAGGAACACGTAGGTGTGGTGGTCGACGATGTTGTGGCCGGGACGGTTGAACTGCGCACCCAGTACCTTTTCAGCCAGGGCGAAGCCCACGGCGTTGGCCAGACCCTGACCCAGCGGGCCGGTGGTGGTCTCGACGCCCGGGGTGTAACCGAATTCCGGGTGGCCTGGAGTGCGGCTGTGCAGTTGACGGAATTGTTTCAGGTCGTCGATCGACAGGTCGTAACCGGTCAGGTGCAGCAGCGAGTAGATCAACATCGAACCGTGACCGTTGGACAGCACGAAGCGGTCACGGTCGGCGAACGATGGATTGCTCGGGTTGTGCTTGAGGTAGTCGCGCCAAAGCACTTCGGCGATATCTGCCATACCCATGGGGGCACCGGGATGGCCGCTGTTGGCTTTTTGCACGGCATCCATGCTGAGGGCACGAATGGCGTTGGCACGCTCACGACGGCTAGGCATCGCTGATCTCCTGGGTGTGAATAGATTGAAACGGAAAAAAGGAGGGCATTTTCCCTCACCCGAGCGCCTCGGGGCAATGACAGATAGTCATCCGGAGGCGTTTTTCCCATGGATAACATCGGATTCGGTTGGTGAAACCTTTCCGCTGTTCGTTTGTAGAGTTGGCGGGCTGTCGAGAAGTGCCATCTATCGAGCAATATCAAAACTTTTTGATATTGCTCTTGCGGTGTTTTTCGGCCGTCACTAGACTGCGGCCCTATGAATTTACGTGTGCCTTCCATTCGCCATGACGATTGCGACGAGCTGGCGGCCCTGTGCAAGGCCGGCGGCGATCCGCTGCGGCTGAATGTATTGCGTGCCCTGGCCAACGATTCGTTCGGCGTATTGGAACTGGCGCAGATTTTCGGTATCGGTCAGTCCGGCATGAGCCACCACCTCAAGGTGCTGGCACAGGCGGATCTGGTGGCGACCCGCCGCGAAGGCAACGCGATTTTCTATCGCCGCGCCCTGCCCCATACCGAACTTCTGGGCGGCAAGTTGCACAGCGCTTTATTAGAAGAAGTCGACAATCTGGACCTGCCGGACGATGTGCAGGCACGCATTGGCCAGGTCCACGGACAGCGGGCCGCTGCCAGCCAGGACTTTTTCGCCCGGGTCGCGGAAAAATTCCGTGCCCAGCAAGACTTGATTGCCGGCCTGCCGCAGTACCGTGACAGCGTGCTGGCCTTGCTCGACAAACTGAATTTCGATGGGGCAGCCTCGGCCATCGAAGTCGGCCCCGGCGATGGAGCATTCCTCCCGGAACTGGCACGCCGCTTCGGCACCGTAACCGCTCTGGACAACAGTGCGGCGATGCTCGAACTGGCGCGTCAGGTATGCGTTCGTGAACGGCTGGCTAACGTCAGCCTGCAATTGGCCGATGCATTGAATGGCACAAGCCTTCAGGCCGATTGCGTGGTATTGAACATGGTGTTGCACCATTTCGCCGCGCCGGCCGAAGCGCTCAAGCACATGGCCAGCCTGCTGCAACCGGGCGGTAGCCTGCTCGTGACAGAGTTATGTAGCCACAACCAGAGTTGGGCCAGGGAGGCCTGCGGTGATCTGTGGTTGGGGTTTGAACAGGACGATCTGGCCCGTTGGGCCACCGCTGCGGGACTCGTTCCCGGGGAAAGCCTCTATGTAGGCTTACGTAATGGTTTCCAGATCCAGGTCCGCCACTTTCAGCGGCCGGCTGGCGACACTCACCATCGGTAAATTCAGGAAAACATCGAGATGAGCGAATACTCCCTCTTCACCTCCGAGTCCGTGTCTGAAGGACATCCGGACAAAATCGCCGACCAGATTTCCGATGCAGTGCTGGACGCCATCATCGCCCAGGACAAGCACGCACGCGTTGCGGTGGAAACCCTGGTCAAGACTGGCGTGGCCATCGTTGCCGGTGAAGTGACCACCAGCGCCTGGGTCGACCTGGAGCAGATCGTTCGTGACGTGATCTGCGACATCGGCTACACCAGCTCCGAAGTCGGCTTCGACGGTGCCACCTGCGGCGTGATGAACATCATCGGCAAGCAGTCCCCTGACATCAACCAGGGTGTCGACCGCGCCAAGCCTGAAGATCAGGGCGCCGGCGACCAGGGCCTGATGTTCGGCTACGCCAGCAACGAAACCGACGTGCTGATGCCGGCACCGATCACCTTCTCGCACCAACTGGTGCAGCGTCAGGCCGAAGCCCGTAAATCGGGTCTGCTGCCTTGGCTGCGTCCGGATGCCAAGTCGCAAGTGACCTGCCGTTACGAAGGCGGCAAGGTTGTGGGTATCGACGCCGTGGTTCTGTCGACCCAGCACAACCCTGAAGTGTCGTACAAAGACCTGCGCGAAGGCGTGATGGAGCTGATCGTCAAGCACGTGCTGCCTGCCGAACTGCTGAGCAAGGACACCCAGTTCCACATCAACCCGACCGGCCAGTTCATCATTGGCGGCCCGGTGGGCGACTGCGGTCTGACCGGTCGCAAGATCATCGTCGACAGCTACGGCGGCATGGCCCGTCACGGCGGTGGCGCGTTCTCCGGCAAGGATCCATCGAAGGTTGACCGTTCGGCTGCCTACGCTGGCCGTTACGTTGCCAAGAACATCGTGGCTGCCGGCCTGGCCGAGCGTTGCGAGATCCAGGTTTCCTACGCGATCGGTGTTGCCCAGCCTACCTCGATCTCGCTGAACACCTTCGGCACCGGCAAGATCAGCGATGACAAGATCATCAAACTGGTCCGCGAAGTGTTCGACCTGCGTCCATACGCGATCACCACCATGCTCGACCTGCTGCACCCGATGTACCAGGAAACCGCAGCCTACGGCCACTTCGGCCGTGCTCCGCAGACCAAGACTGTTGGCGAAGACACCTTCTCCACCTTCACCTGGGAAAAAACCGACCGCGCCGACGCCCTGCGCTCCGCTGCCGGTCTGTAAAACTTCCCTGGCAGTACAGGAAGCCCCGCACGGTTCACCGTGCGGGGCTTTTTCATGGCCGCGAAACACCCGGAAAAACAGCCGAACGGTCCGCTGGAAAATCCCGTCTAGCCTTCAGGTATCTCCCTGAGCAAGGACGCTCACGATGCTTGCCACACTGCGCCTGTTTTTCCTTTTCCTGCTGTTTTCCATCCACCTCGGCACCTTCGCCGGCGATTGCCCGGACTGGGCTGCCGACCGGGCCCGAACCCAGATCACCGCCCTGCAACAACAGATCGACCAGTGGGACGACGCCTATCACCGCAAAGGCCGGTCGATCATTGCCGACGAACTTTATGACCAGTCCCGTATCCGGCTCGGCGAATGGCGCGAGTGCTTCAAGCTTCCATCACCGTCCAAGCCGTTACGGACTGCATCGGGGCCGGTCGCGCATCCGATCGCCCATACCGGTCTCGACAAACTTCACGATGCAGCGGACATCGAAGCCTGGTTGCGCGACCGCAAAGAGGTCTGGGTACAACCCAAGGTCGACGGCGTGGCCGTCACGCTGATCTATCGCTCCGGGCGGTTGCAGCAGGCGATCAGTCGCGGCGACGGCATTCGCGGGCAGGACTGGACCGCATCGGCACAGAAAATCAGCGCCATTCCCCAGCAACTGACACAACCTCTGGATCTGTCGGTGCAGGGCGAACTGTATTGGCGACTGAACGACCATATCCAGGCCCGCATCGGTAGCGCCAACGCCCGCGCGACAGTCGCCGGCCTGATGGGACGCAAGGACTTGAGTGCCGAACAGGCAGCGGGCATCGGGCTTTTTGTCTGGGACTGGCCGTTGGGGCCGAGCAGCCTGAGAGATCGCATCGCGGGATTGGCCGCATTGGGTTTCGTAACCACGGAATCTTACAGCCACCCCGTCAGCGGTCTTGCCGATGCGCAGCAGTGGCGCGATCACTGGTATCGCTCGCCACTGCCTTTCGCCAGCGACGGTGTCGTATTGCGTCAGAGTCAGCGTCCCCCTGCCGAACGCTGGCAGGCGCGCTCGCCTTACTGGGCCGTGGCCTGGAAGTATCCGTTCGCCCAGGCACTGGCCGATGTGCGCAAGGTCAATTTCAAGATCGGCCGAACCGGGCGCATCACCCCCGTGCTGGAGCTGGCGCCGGTCAGGCTCGATGACCGCCAGATCAAACGAGTCAGCGTCAGCTCACTCAAACGCTGGCAGGAACTGGATATTCGCCCCGGCGACCAAGTCGCGATCAGTCTGGCCGGGCTGACAATTCCGCGACTGGACAGCGTTGTGCTGCGCAGCACGGAGCGCGTCGAGTTGAACGTTCCTCTCGCCAGCGACTTTCACCCCCTGAGCTGCTGGCAACCGACGCCCGGATGCGAGAGCCAGTTCCTAGCGCGTCTGACCTGGCTTGGTGGCAAACAGGGGCTGGCACTGCCCCATGTCGGACGCGGCACGTGGGAGAAACTTCTGGATACAGGCCGACTGAACAGCCTGCTGGATTGGTTGACCCTCGAGGAGCCAGAGCTTGCTAAGATTGCCGGCCTCGGCGAGCGCAGCAGCGCCCGCCTGCACCACAGTTTTCACAGCGCTCGCCAGCGGCCGTTCACCCAATGGCTCAAAGCCCTGGGGTTGCCGCCGACCGGCCAGGCCTCTTTGGCTGATTCATGGCAAGCGCTGGCACAACGGAATACCGAACAATGGCAGGCAGAACCCGGAATCGGCCCGGGTCGCGCAGCGCAATTGAGCGCTTTTTTCCGCGACCCGCAGGTGCTGGCCCTGAGTGAAACCTTACGCGCCGCCGGAATCGACGGCTTCTGAACATGCATCCCGGCAAGCCGGGAACCCAACGGTCGCCGAAGCGCTCCAACAGCGCAGTGCCTTCCCGACCCGATTGCCTTCGCACATGGAGCTTTTATGAAATTTCTCGCACCGCTCGCCATGCTGACACTTTGCGGCGTAATGGCCGCACCCGCGATGGCAGGCGAAGACGCCCCGGGCCTGACCGGTTGTGCTGCCAAGAAGCAAGGCATCATCAATCAGATCGAACAGGCCAAATCCCGCGGCAACGCCGACCAGCAGGCCGGTCTCGAAACCGCCCTGCGCGAAGTCACCGAACACTGCACCGACGCCGGCCTGAAAAAGGAACGTGAAAACAAGGTGCTCGACGCCAAGCACGAAGTGAGCAAGCGTCAGGCCGATCTCGACAAGGCCATGAAGAAAGGCGACCCGGAGAAAATCGACAAGCGCAAGAACAAGCTCGCCGAGTCGCGCAAGGAATTGCAGGACGCGCTGGACGAACTGGACAAGTAAGAAAGCCAGGGATCACAGCCAAAGACTGTGATCCCTTGAACATCAGTGGTCGCGAAACTCTTTATGGCAGGCACTGCAGGCATCTTCGACCTTCTGCACCGCCGGCCCCAGGTTGCTGGCCTTGTACGGCTGGACCTTGCTGGCGATCACCAGTTCACCGGTGGCGGTCTCAAGGGTGCGGGCCATTTCCTGGAAACGTGCCTGCCTCTTCCAGACATCGTCCTTGGCACTGGTGTGATCTTCTTCGCGCACCGAAGGGAAATGCTTCCACGGTTCATGGGACAGTGCATCGAGCTTGATCGCGCCTTCCGTGAATTTCGGTCCGTCGAAGGCAATGCGCCCGCGCAGCATGCCGCCCAGGTCTTCGCCGGTCTTGAGCATCTGCTTGAAGATCGCCTTGCGCTGGCCCAGCGGAGAATTGGGGTCGACACCACCGCAGGCGGACAAGGTCAGACAGGCCAGCAATACAACGGAAAGTCTTTTAAGAGTCATGGTGGCTTCAGGTCACGGAATTCGGCGGCCAGTATCCTCGCGTCACCGCCAAACACCAATAGCCCTATTAATAATACGGGTTGCAGGCGCGCATGGAGCACGCCTGCAACCGACACAGGAAATTCTCCATGAACAGCCGTTCCAAGGCCTGGCGTCACCCACTCATCGCAACCCTGCCGCTGCTGGCCATCCTCGCCGGCTGCACCGGGGGCGACAGTGCCAAGCCGAAAACCCACGCACTGGCCACTTACTCCAGCGCCACCTGGGAAGCCCTGCCTGCGGTTTCCGACAACGATCTGGTGGCCGGTTTCGGTTCGTGGCGCAGTGCCTGCACCCGGCTCAAGGCTGACCCGATCTGGGGCGCTACCTGCGCAGCGGCGGCCAACGTGCCGCAAAGCGCCGGCGACATCCGCAGCTTCCTCAAGCAACACCTCGACGTCTTCGGTCTGCGCGCCGAGCACGACAATCCCAATGGCCTGATCACCGGTTACTACGAACCGGTCTACCCCGGCAGCCTGACGCAAACCGCAACCGCCAATGTGCCGGTGTATGGCGTGCCTGAAGACATGATCATCGTCTCCCTGGACAGCATTTACCCGGAGTTGAAAGGCAAGCGCCTGCGCGGACGCCTCGAAGGTCGTGTACTCAAACCTTACGACGACGCCGCGACCATCGAGAGCAAAGGGGTCAAGGCGCCAGTGGTGGCGTGGCTGACCGATCCGATGAACCTGCAATTCCTGCAGATCCAGGGTTCAGGGAGGATTCAGACCGAGGACGGCCGGCAACTGCGCATCGCCTACGCCGACCAGAACGGTCATCCGTACCGGCCGATCGGCCGCTGGCTGGTGGAGCAGGGCGAGTTGAAGAAAGAAGATGTGACCATGGGCGCGATCAGCAACTGGGCCAAGGCCAACCCGTCGCGCATTCCGGAGTTGCTGGGCAGTAACCCGAGCTACGTGTTCTTCACCCGAAATCCGGACAGTAACGAAGGCCCGCGCGGCTCGTTGAATGTGCCGCTGACCGCCGGTTACAGCGCGGCGGTCGATCGCAAGGTGATCCCGCTGGGCAGCCTGTTATGGCTGTCGACCACCCGCCCTGACGGCACGCCACTGGTACGCCCCGTCGCTGCGCAGGACACCGGCGGCGCCATTGCCGGCGAGGTTCGTGCGGATCTGTTCTGGGGTACCGGTGATGCCGCCGGACAACTGGCCGGTGACATGAAGCAGCAAGGGCAGATCTGGATGCTCTGGCCAAAAGGCGCGGCATTGCCGCAAGTGCCGCAGGTGGCCGACAAGCAGTAAGCGAAACGCAAAAGATCGCAGGCCTCGTCAGCCTGCGATCTTTTCAGTTTCAGACCGAAACGAAGAAGAAACTGGCGATCAGCCCCATTCCGACAAACCACACCAGCGACCGCAGAATCGCCCAGTCCGCCAGATAGCAGATGATGTACAGCAGGCGACTGGTGATGAACAACACCGCCAGCACATTCACTGTTACCAACTCTGCCGTGCCCACCAGATGCGCAACGATCACCGCCGCCGCAAAGGCTGGCGTTACTTCAAAACTGTTCAGTTGCGCCGCATGGGCCCGCCGCGCCACGCCATTCAGGCTTTCGAGAAAATCCCGGGGATCGTGATTGTCGCTCAGCCGATAACCACCGACAGCCTTGGCCACGCCCGTGCACACATAGGGCAGAAAGATCGCAATGAAAACGCACCACAAAGCCACCGTCATAACGCCGTCCTTCTTCAGTTTTTAGAGTGTTGGCGGGTCAGAACTTCATCACCAGCATGCCGATCAGCACCAACCCACAGGCTAAGAGCCGTGGCCGGCCGAAAGGTTCTTTCAGGTAGCGCATGCCGAACAGCACCACCAGAATCACGCTGATTTCACGCAATGCCGCCGCTTCGGCAATTGACCCCAGTTGCATCGCCCACAGCACCAGAGCGTAGCTGAACAACACGCAGAACCCGACCGCCAGTCCCAGTTTCCACTGTTCACGCCAGAACAGCAGGAACGCCGGCCGCCTGGCGACCCATGCCAGCATCGGGAACGGCCAGGCACTGAGCAGCGTGACCCAGACCAGGTAATCCAGTGGATGCGACCAGCGCCGCAAAGCCTGGCCATCGATGTAGGTGTAGCAGCCGATGCACAACCCGATCAGCGCCACCACCGGCAGCATCGACCATGGCAAATGTTTCCCGCCGCCGCCCTGCCAGAGCAGGCAGGCCATGCCCAGCGGGATCAGCATGATTCCAAAGATCTGCTGCGTGGTCAGCACTTCGCCGGCGAAGATCAGGGTCAGCGCCAGCACCACCAGCGGTGACAGTCCGCGCATCAACGGATAGACCAATCCCAGGTCGCCGACCCGATAGGCCTGAATCAACAGATAGCGATAAAGCAGTTCGAACGCGGCCGACGCCAGAATCCACGGCCAGATTTCCGGCGGCGGCAGGCTGATGAAAGGAAACGCCAGCGCCACGAACAGCAGCGCCACGGTGTCCATGCAGGCCACCACCAGCAACCGCTCAGCGCTGAACTTGATCAAGGTATTCCACGCGGCGTGCAACAGTGCCGCCACCAACACCAGAGCTGTCGCCAGCACGTATCACTCCTTCATTTTTGTTTTTGAACCCGAGCCATTTGATCAGGTCTTTGATTCGCGATGTGTCAGGCGCTGCTTATACGTCAAGCGACCTCGCCACACCCGGTTGCGCACAGACAAATGCCATAAAAATCCTGCCCGGGACACACAATTGTGCCCCCACCCGGTGTCTACCCATCCAACCCTTGCACCCATGAACAGGTGCGCTGTCTTTTCACCCCCCATCCAAAGGACCCCGGATGCTTGAACTTGTCGCCGCTTTCATTTGCCTCACCACCCTCCTCACCTTCGTGAATTTCCGCTTCATCGGCTTGCCGCCCACCATCGGCGTGATGGTCACCGCGCTGATGTTTTCCCTGTTGTTGCAAGGCCTGAGCCTGCTCGGTTATCCCGGTCTCGAAGAACGCGTTCAGCAGCTGATCGGCCAGATCGACTTCGGCGATCTGCTGATGAACTGGATGTTGTCGTTCCTGCTGTTCGCCGGCGCCCTGCACGTCAACCTGAATGACTTGCGCAGCTATCGCTGGCCCATCGGCCTGCTGGCGACCTTCGGCGTGCTGATCGCCACCGCCGTGATCGGCAGCCTCGCCTACTACATCTTCGCCCTGTTCGGCTGGCACGTGAGCTTCCTCTACTGCCTGTTGTTCGGCGCACTGATTTCCCCGACCGACCCGATTGCGGTGCTCGGCGTGCTGCGTACCGCCAACGCCTCGAAGCCGTTGAAAACCACTATTGTCGGCGAGTCGCTGTTCAACGACGGCACTGCCGTGGTGGTGTTCACCGTGTTGCTGGGTATCGTGCAACTGGGTGAGACCCCGACCGTCGGCGCCACCGCCATGCTGTTTGCCCATGAAGCCATCGGCGGCGTGCTGTTCGGCGGGTTGATCGGTTATCTGGTGTACCTGATGATCAAGAGCATCGAGCAGCACCAGATCGAAGTCATGCTGACCCTGGCGCTGGTCATCGGCGGCTCGGCGATGGCCACCGAGCTGCACGTTTCGGCGCCGATTGCGATGGTGGTCGCCGGTCTGATCATCGGTAACCTGGGGCGTAACCTGGCGATGAACGACATGACGCGCAAATACCTGGACGGTTTCTGGGAATTGCTCGACGACATGCTCAACGCCCTGCTGTTCGCGTTGATCGGCATGGAACTGTTGCTGCTGCCGTTCAATTGGCTGCACGTGGCGGCGGCGAGCCTGTTGGCGCTGGCGATTCTGCTATCGCGCCTGCTCACCGTGGCCCCGGCGATTGTTCTGTTGCGCCGCTGGCGCACGGTGCCGCGTGGCACCATCCGGATCCTGACCTGGGGCGGTTTGCGCGGCGGGGTCTCGGTGGCATTGGCCCTGGCCCTGCCGCTGGGTCCGGAGCGCGACCTGCTGCTGAGCATCACCTACATCGTGGTGCTGTCGTCGATCCTGTTGCAGGGCCTGACCATCGGCAAACTGGTCAAGCACGCCACCCGTGATGAACCGGTAACCACTGCCGTACCTGCGCACCACTGATCATTGCTTGATCCGCTGCGGATCGGGCTTTTCAGCCTGGTCCGCAGACGCTTTCGGTTTTCCGCTTTCGCTGCGAATCTGCGCGTGACTGATCAGGGCGAAGATGAAACTGCCGCCGATGATATTCCCCGCCAACGTCGGGCCGGCAAACACCATCCAGAAATCACTCCACGGCAACTCGCCGGCAAACACCAGATACGACACTTCAGCCGAACCCACCACGATGTGGGTGAAATCGCCGAGCGCCATGAGATAAGTGATGAGAATGATGATCCACATCTTCGCGCTCTCCATGGACGGAATCATCCAGACCATGGTGGCGATCATCCAGCCGGAAACGATGCCTTTTGCGAACATCTGGCTCGCATGGTTCTCCATGACCTTGCGGCCGATCTCGAGGAAGGCGATGTCGGTCTTGCTGTCAAAGATCGGCAGTTCCAGCATCACGTAGGCCACCAGAATCGTGCCGCAAAGGTTGCCGAACAGCACGACCGTCCAGAGCCGGATCAGGCGGCCGAAATTGGCCAGGGTCGGTTTAGTCATCACCGGCAGCACGGCGGTCAGGGTGTTTTCGGTGAACAGTTGCTGGCGGGCGAGAATCACCGCAAGAAAGCCTGCGCAGTAGCCGAAACTGGCGATCACCTTGAACTCGTCGCCCTCGGGCAATCGCGAATTGAGCAGGCCCATGCCCATCAGCGACAGGCCCATGGTCAGCCCGGCTGCAAGCGCCGACCACCAGAGCGCGGCAATACTGCGCTCCAGCTCCTGGTCGCCCTGGGTGCGGATGATTTCATGCAGAACCGCCGCCCGGGGCGGCTGGCTTTTCTCGACTTCGTGCTGCTCTTTGGCCGAGAGGTCGGGGGTCTTGCCGTCGGTTGGCGTGGTCATGGCGTGGGAACCGTAGAGGGGCTTTTAGCTACGACCCCGACGGCTCAAGGCTGTTCAGTAGGCAAGTAAATCATTCGGTGAATGAAAAATCGCTATCGCGAGCAGGCTCGCTCCCACAGTTAAAACGCATTCCAATGTGGGAGCGAGCCTGCTCGCGAAGGACGCACCGCCGATATCACTTGGTGACGAGTTCGTCTTCCTTGAACTGGTCTTTGACGTACTTGATCTCGGTCCGCCCGTGCGGGGCCGGCAGGCCGTCTTCGCCGAGGTTGACGAAGACCATCTTCTCGACCGTCAGGATGCTCTTGCGGGTGATCTTGTTGCGCACTTCGCACGTCAGGGTGATCGAGGTGCGGCCGAACTCGGTAGCGGTGATACCCAACTCGATAATGTCGCCCTGGCGCGAGGCGCTGACGAAGTTGATCTCGGAAATGTACTTGGTCACCACGCGCTGGTTGCCCAGCTGAACGATGGCGTAGATCGCGGCCTCTTCGTCG
Organism: Pseudomonas sp. G7(2022); assembly: GCF_052660475.1. Classification (NCBI taxonomy): domain Bacteria; kingdom Pseudomonadati; phylum Pseudomonadota; class Gammaproteobacteria; order Pseudomonadales; family Pseudomonadaceae; genus Pseudomonas; species Pseudomonas sp. G7(2022). The sequence continues at coordinate 5,868,724 of NZ_CP109659.1, forward strand.
ATCCAGCGCAACAGGCTGCCACCGAACAGGGTGCCGTTGGGGTTGAGGTCTTCGGGTTTTACCCACTTGCGGGTGTGGAAATTCATCTTCACTCCTGAGCGTCTTGCCGAATGATGGCGCCATCTTGGCAGACTGAGCGGTCATGCTCCATGAGGCTTCTACTATGGTCGCGATTGGCGATCTTCATCTGGCCGACAGAAACCCTTTGGAAGATCAGTCCAGACGGCTATAATCGCCCCCGTTTCAAAACGGTAACCTTCACTTGGTACCGTTTTCCCGCCACCTGTCCGAGGGGCGCTGCAGCAGGTTCAACCTGTCAGGCTCGGATGGGGCGTTGACTGGCTCAGGCCGGACACTAAACGCACAACGGCGCCCATTCGCATACATTACGAATGGAGACTCTTCATGAGCGCTGTTATCACGCCTGCCGATTTTAACGATTACAAAGTCGCCGACATGTCCCTGGCTGCCTGGGGCCGTCGCGAAACCATCATCGCCGAATCGGAAATGCCGGCCCTGATGGGTCTGCGCCGCAAGTACGCTTCCGAGCAGCCTTTGAAAGGTGCAAAAATCCTCGGCTGCATCCACATGACCATTCAGACCGCCGTGCTGATCGAAACCCTGGTTGCCCTGGGTGCCGAAGTGCGCTGGTCGTCCTGCAACATCTTCTCGACTCAGGACCAGGCCGCCGCTTCCATCGCTGCTGCCGGCATTCCGGTTTTCGCCTGGAAAGGCGAGACTGAAGAAGAGTACGAGTGGTGCCTGGAGCAGACCATCCTGAAGGATGGCCAGCCATGGGACGCCAACATGATCCTCGACGACGGCGGCGACCTGACCGAGCTGCTGCACAAGAAATACCCGCAGGTTCTGGACCGCGTTCACGGCGTGACTGAAGAAACCACCACCGGCGTTCACCGCCTGCTGGACATGCTGGCCAAGGGCGAGCTGAAAATCCCGGCCATCAACGTCAACGACTCGGTGACCAAGTCCAAGAACGACAACAAGTACGGCTGCCGTCACAGCCTGAACGACGCCATCAAGCGCGGCACCGACCACCTGCTGTCCGGCAAGCAAGCGCTGGTCATCGGCTACGGTGACGTGGGCAAGGGTTCGGCCCAGTCCCTGCGTCAGGAAGGCATGATCGTTAAGGTCTCCGAAGTTGACCCGATCTGCGCCATGCAAGCCTGCATGGACGGTTTCGAACTGGTTTCGCCGTTCATCGACGGTATCAACGACGGCACCGAAGCGAGCATCGACAAAGCGCTGCTGGGCAAGATCGACCTGATCGTAACCACCACCGGTAACGTCAACGTTTGCGACGCCAACATGCTCAAAGCCCTGAAGAAGCGCGCCGTTGTCTGCAACATCGGTCACTTCGACAACGAAATCGACACCGCTTTCATGCGCAAGAACTGGGCATGGGAAGAAGTGAAGCCACAGGTACACAAGATCCACCGTACCGGTGCTGGCTCGTTCGACCCACAGAACGACGACTACCTGATCCTGCTGGCCGAAGGCCGTCTGGTGAACCTGGGCAACGCTACCGGTCACCCAAGCCGCATCATGGACGGTTCGTTCGCCAACCAGGTTCTGGCCCAGATCTTCCTGTTCGGCCAGAAGTACGCCGACCTGTCGCCAGCCCAGAAAGCCGAGCGCCTGACCGTTGAAGTACTGCCAAAGAAACTCGACGAAGAAGTGGCCCTGGAAATGGTTCGCGGCTTCGGCGGCGTGGTCACTCAACTGACCAAGCAACAGGCTGACTACATCGGCGTGACCGTCGAAGGCCCGTTCAAGCCGCACGCTTACCGCTACTGATTGACGCGGCGGCCTGCTCTCCCTGTGGGAGCGGGCTTGCTCGCGAAAGCGGAATGTCATTCAACATTGATGTTGCCTGACCCACTGCTTGCGCGAGCAAGCCCGCTCCCACATCGGCGGTGCAAGCCTCACAGGCTTCGTGTTTCCAAGGGTATTTCCCATGTCCCAAGAACGTCGCTACAGCTTCGAGTTCTTCCCGACCAAGACCGATGCTGGGCATGAAAAACTGCTCGCCACTGCCCGTCAGCTGGCCACCTACAACCCTGACTTCTTTTCCTGCACCTACGGCGCGGGCGGTTCGACCCGTGACCGCACGCTGAACACCGTGCTGCAGCTGGAGAGCGAAGTCAAAGTACCCGCTGCCCCGCACCTGTCGTGCGTCGGCGACAGCAAGGACGACCTGCGCGGCCTGCTGAACGAGTACAAGGCTGCCGGCATCAAGCGCATCGTTGCCCTGCGTGGCGACCTGCCGTCCGGCATGGGCATGACCAGCGGTGAGCTGCGTCACGCCAATGAGCTGGTTGAATTCATTCGTGAAGAGACCGGCAATCATTTCCACATCGAAGTCGCCGCCTACCCGGAGATGCATCCGCAAGCGCGCAACTACGAAGACGATCTCGCCAACTTCGTGCGCAAGGCCCGTGCAGGCGCCGACAGCGCGATCACCCAGTACTTCTTCAACGCCGACAGCTACTTCTACTTCGTCGACCGTTTGCAGGCGCTGGGCGTGGACATTCCGGTTGTTCCGGGGATCATGCCGATCACCAACTACAGCAAACTCGCGCGTTTCTCCGATGCCTGCGGTGCGGAAATCCCGCGCTGGATCCGCAAGCAGCTGGAAGCCTACGGCGATGACAGCCAAAGCATTCAGCGCTTTGGCGAACAGGTCGTCACCGAAATGTGCGAACGCCTGCTGCAAGGCGGTGCGCCTGGCCTGCACTTCTATTCCATGAACCAGGCCGAACCGAGCCTGGCGATCTGGAACAACCTGAAGCTGCCGCGCTGATACCGCTGTACGTCTCAAGCTGAACGCTTCATGCAACAACAGAAGATCGCAAGTTTCGACAGCTCATGCGCAATTGTCGTCACTGCGATCTTTTGCTTCCAAGGCCCGAAACAGAGCTTCTGCAGCCGGTTTCTGGCTCTTTGGCGTTTCTCGTCGTAATCTCAAGTCATGCCTTTGATCACGCAGTTATTCGCCGTGCTGGTTTTTGCTTGCCTGAGCTTTGCGGCTCGAGGTGAGAAGCTGCGTATCGTCACCGAACCCTGGGCGCCGTACGTGTACGAAGCCGACGGCAAGAAGCTCGGCCTGGACTTCGAAACCACTGCCATTGTGTTCAAGCGTCTGGGCATCGACGTCGAGTGGCAGTTCCTGCCCTGGAAACGCTGCCTGTCAATGCTCGAAACCGGTCAGGCGGACGGTGCGCTGGACATCTTTCACAGCGACGAACGCGATGCCACTCTGCTCTATCCCAGCGAACCCCTGTCGGACGTGGAGTTCGTGATGTTCTACGCCAACGAGCGGCCGCATCCGTTCCGCACCCTGGAGGACCTCAAGGGTCTGACCGTCGGCACCTCGCCGGGTTATCTGTACAGTCCGGACTTCAGCGAATCGCCCCTGTTCAACCGGGAACCGGCACCGACCCATGAAGCCAACTTCGGCAAACTGGTGCGCGGGCGCATCGATCTGTTGATCACCGACCGCCGTGTGGGGCAGCACTTGCTCGACGAATTGAACATCCGCAACCAGATCACCGAGAACCCCACGGTCATCAGTCGCCAGAGTCAGTTTCTGGCCGTGCGGCGCAATGCCGGGATGGATTTGCTGGTGCAGCGCTTCGGCGCCGAACTCAAGCGTTTCAAGCGCGAACCGGCCTATGCCGAACTGAGCGCGCGCTATGGCGCGGCGCCGGTTTCGGGCAAACCCTTGAGCAGCGCTACTACCAGCGGCAAAACCGTTGAGCAGCAGGAAAGCGGCGCGCAGTGATTGCTCTGTTATACTCCGGCGTTCCCGCCAGGCTCACGCCCGGACGCCCGGAACCGTTACAGGCCTCCCGACCCGCTACAGCGCAGCTTTTCAGCCCGCGCGAGCGCTCCGGACGTGCCTTCGGTACCGCAGCAGGACCGGACGGGATTGCGTCCTCTTAAACGCCATTCGCGCCAGGCAAGACTCCCATTGGGCCAAGCCCTAACTAAAACAGGATTACTCATGTCCTTTGCTTCCCTCGGTCTCTCCGAGGCTTTGGTCCGCGCTATCGAAGACGCGGGCTATACCGAGCCTACTCCGGTGCAACAGCGGGCCATTCCCGCCGTGTTGCAAGGTCGCGACCTGATGGTTGCGGCACAGACAGGTACCGGTAAAACCGGCGGTTTCGCCCTTCCGATCCTGGAGCGGCTGTTCCCCAACGGTCACCCGGACAAATCCCAGCGCCACGGCCCGCGCCAGCCGCGCGTACTGGTCCTGACCCCGACCCGCGAACTCGCGGCCCAGGTACACGACAGCTTCAAGATCTACGCCCGTGACCTGAAATTCGTCAGCGCCTGCATCTTCGGCGGCGTCGGCATGAACCCGCAGGTTCAGGCCATGTCCCGTGGGGTGGACGTTCTGGTTGCCTGCCCGGGTCGTCTGCTCGACCTGTGCGGCCAGGGCAGCGTCGATCTGTCCCACGTTGAAATCCTCGTGCTGGACGAAGCCGACCGCATGCTCGACATGGGCTTCGTCCATGACGTGAAGAAAGTCCTCGCGCGTCTGCCGGCCAAGCGCCAGAACCTGCTGTTCTCGGCGACCTTCTCCAAAGACATCACCGACCTCGCCGGCAAGCTGCTGCACAACCCGGAACGCATCGAAGTGACGCCGCCGAACACCACGGTCGAGCGCATCGAACAACGCGTCTTCCGTCTGCCGGCCAGCCACAAGCGTGCGCTGCTGGCTCACCTGATCACCGCCGGCGCGTGGGAACAGGTGCTGGTGTTCACCCGCACCAAGCACGGCGCCAACCGTCTGGCCGAGTACCTGGACAAACACGGCCTGCCGGCTGTGGCGATCCACGGCAACAAGAGCCAGAACGCCCGCACCAAAGCCCTGGCCGACTTCAAGGCCGGTGAAGTGCGCATTCTGGTAGCGACCGACATCGCGGCTCGCGGCCTGGACATCGACCAGTTGCCACACGTGGTCAACTTCGAACTGCCGAACGTCGATGAAGACTACGTGCACCGTATCGGCCGTACCGGCCGTGCCGGTCGCTCGGGTGAGGCGATCTCGCTGGTGGCGCCGGACGAAGAAAAACTGCTGAAAAGCATCGAACGCATGACCAAGCAGAAAATCGCCGACGGCGACCTGATGGGCTTCGATGCCAGCACCATCGAGGCCGAGAAGCCTGAAGTACGCGAGCGTCCGGACATGCGCAACCCGCGTAACGGTCGTGGCCCGCGTGGCGACGGCCCGAATGGTGGTGGCGGTGGTGGCGGTCGCAAGGACAAAGGGAAGGACAAGGGCAAGGAAAAACCGGCCGGTGAACGTGGCGAGCGTCCAGCCCGTCAGCAGAAACCACGCGAAGGCACCCCCGCCCGCGAACAGCGCCAGCCTAGCCAGCCGCCACGCGCCGCTGCTGACCGTGCTCCGGACGAGTTCCTCGACGACGATATCGATAACTTCGGTAACCGCGTTGACTACGTGCCGAAGCAGGCACCTGCCGGTGGTCGTGGCCGTCGCCCTGGCGCTCCGGCGCAAGGCACAGGGTCCGGCGCTCCACGCGGCGGTCAGTCGCAAGGTCGTCAGAACGGCCCGCGCAACAGCAACGGTTCGAGTACCGGCACCCCGCCGGGCAAGCGCACCGGCCCGCGCAACGGAGCCCCGCGTGACGGTCAGGGTCGTCGCGACGAAAACTCGCGCAACCGCCGCCCGGCCCGTGACGATCAGCAACGTGCCGAGCCTGCCGTGCAGAACCCTCGCAGCAGTGGCCCGAAGATCATGCACAAGGAATCGAAAGCCGACCGCTTCCCGACGCCTGAGCAGCTGGATCAACTGCCAAGCCGCCCACGCGGTGAGAAACCGGCCTTGCTGACCCGCAATCGCTGAGTTTCAACAAGGCAATAAAAAACGCCCCCGGTCGCAAGACCGGGGGCGTTTTTGTAGGGCTGGCGAAAATTACTTCGCTTTGACACCTTCGAACGAGATGTACAGGTCGACTTTGTCAGACTGTGGACCCAGGTCCATCATCTTGCCGAAATCAGAACGCTTGATGCTGGTAGTGCCTTCGAAGCCGGCACGGTAGCCGCCCCATGGATCCTTGCCTTCACCCAGGAAAGTGGCCTTGACCACGATCGGCTTGGTCACGCCGTGCAGGGTCAGGTCACCGGTCACGTCGGCAGTGTCTTTGCCATCGGCGTTCTTGCCGGTGGACTTGACGCTGGTGGAGACGAACTTGGCGTCAGCGTATTTGCCCACGTCCAGGAAGTCTTTGCTGGAGATGTGCTTGTCACGCTCGGCGTGGTTGGTGAACACGCTGGCGGTCTTCACGTCGAACTCGATCTTGCTGTCTTCAGGCTTGGCAGCATCGAAGCTGAACTTGCCGCTGATGTCCTTGAAGGTACCGGTGATGTAGCTGTAGCCCAGGTGGCTGATCTTGAAATCGACGAAGGCGTGCTGGCCTTCCTTGTCGACGGTGTAGTCAGCAGCCATTACGTTGGCGGACAGCACGGCAGAACCGATTGCCAGAGCGGCCAGAGTCTTTTTCAACATGCTTTCTTTTCCTTTGAGTCGAGGTTGAGCTTCAGGCTTTGCGACCGAGCATTCGAGTGAGGGTCGCATCACGATCGATAAAGTGGTGCTTCAATGCTGCCAACGCATGGAGGCCGGAAAAAATTACCAGCGCCCACGCCAGGTACAAATGAATCACCCCGGCGGTATCTGCCTGATCCGGTAGTCCGGAAACCAGTGCAGGAACTTCAAACAGGCCAAACACCGGAATCCCGACACCGTCTGCGGTGGAAATCAGGTAACCGGCAATCATCACGGCGAACAGCGCGAGGTACAGAAACCCGTGGCCAAACTTTGCGCCGATGCGGGTCATGCGGCTGTAGCTCTGCAGCGTTGGCGGCGGTGGGCTGACAAAACGCCACAGCACCCGCAACACCATCACAGCCAGCAGCACCAGCCCGATGCTCTTGTGCAGATCCGGCGCCTCTTTACGCCAGGTGCTGTAGTAATCCAGCCCCACCATCCACAGACCGAGCGCGAACAGTCCGAAGACCGCCAACGCCACACCCCAGTGCATGAAGATACTGACCCAACCGTAGCGCGAAGAAGAATTACGTAGCTGCATTGCCCAAATCCTGTGAGAACTGCGAACCAAGACTAGCGAGTTATCTATCGAATTAAAGCGGAAAATTTCGCTTTGAAATATCGAGAAATACGATCAAGAGTCTTGGACAGGGGAGTTAAGGAAAGATTAAAGGTGAAAAGTGTGACGGGAGATTAGCTGGCGAACGAGCAAACACAGGATGCTTGCTGTTTCACAGGCAATAAAAAAGCGCGGCATGAAAGCCGCGCTTTTTTCATTCACCGCAAAGCCTTACTGCGCTTTGGTATCGGTGCTTGTCGCCGGAGTCGCCGCCGGTTTGGCCGCTGGCTTCTTCGCCGGTTCAGTCTTTTTCGTTGCAGGTTTGGCCGGGGCTTTTTTCGCCTCGGTCTTGGCCGCAGGTTTCTTCGCTGCTGGCTTGGCAGGCGCTTTCTTGGCTGGCTCGGTTTTCACCGGAGTCGCTGGCTTCGGCGCTTCAACCGGGGCTGGCGCAGGTGCCGGAGTCGGTGCAGGCGCTGGAGCGGCTGGAGCAGGTACCGGTTCGGGGGCTTTCACAGGCGCTGGTTTCTTCTCGTCATCCGAACCACCGAACAGGTTGGTGAAGAAGTTACCTTTCTTCGCCGCCGTGGCCGCACCCGCTGCGCCTGCCGCCGCTGCTGCAGTGGCCGCCGCCGGGCCGACCTTGATCGGTTCGAAGGATTTGCCCGCCGCCAGGTCTTCAACCTGACTGGCCGCGCGCTGACCGGTGCGCAGCGCGCCTTCCAGGGTGCCCGGATACAGGGTGTCGGTGTGCTCGCCAGCAAACGCTACGCGCAGCAGCGGACGCTCCCACAGGCGCCAGTACTTGCTGATCTGGCCAGGACCGAAGGCCAGGTACGAACCACCAGTCGATGGATCGGTGCTGTAGCGACGGATTTCATAACCGGTGAACGCACCACGGGCCTGTGGATAAAACGCGTGCAGACGAATCAGCACCTGATCGACCATCTGCTTGTCGCCGAACGCCTGCATCACCCGGGCATTGTCGCCGGACAGGTTGATCACCACGTTCGCGCCGCCCTTCAGGGCCGGCTCGATCCACAGCATGCCCAGACCGGTGTTGCTGTAGATCTCGCCGGACATCCGCGCCTTGCTTTCCCACACTGGCGTCTTGAACTTCAGCATGATCTGGTCACGCCAGCCGTAGTTGGTGCCTTTGATCGCGGCCAGGTGCTGTGCATCCAGGGCCGGGGTCAGCTGAATCTTGTCGAGGGCACGCAATGGCACCGCCAGTACGACGTAGTCTGCCTGATAGCCCACGCTGCCGACCTTGACGGTCACGCCGTCCTTGTCCTGGACAATCGCGGACACCGGCGAACTGGTCTTGATGGTTTTCAGTTGCTTGACGAAGGCCTGGGCCAGCACCGGGCTGCCACCCACCAGACGCGAAGCGCGCATGTCACGGTCGGACACGCCGCGATAAACACGGCTTTGCTGTGCGTAGTACAGCAGCGACAGACGCGAAGGTTCGTCGTAATGGGTGCGGATATCCTGGTTGATCAGCTGACGCGCAGTGGCAGGCAGGTTCTGCTTGTCGAGCCAGCTCGACACGTTGATCTGGTCCAGTGCGTGCAACGTGTTGGTCGCCGCCGGGTTCTGCGGATCGTCGATCGAGCGCGCCAGATCGTCACGGGTTTTCTCGAAGGTTTTCAACGCCTGCGCGGTAGCCGGTTGCTTGGTGGCCAGATCGGCGGCAGAGAAATACTCGCCATCGATCAGGTAACCCGGGGTACGCACGAATTCAGGGGCCGGCGTGGTGCTCAGCTTGAAAGTCGAGACGTACTTGTTCAGCACCGGCTGCGCCTTGTCGTTGCCGATCCACTCGCTGGTGGCCATGCCCGAGCGACCGCCCAGGCTCGGCTTGGCTTCCAGCAACGTGACCTGCCAGCCCTTGTTCTGCAGTTCGTAAGCCGCGGTCAGGCCCGACAGGCCGCCGCCGATCACGATCGCGGTTTTTTCCTTGGCCAGCGCCGTAACGCTGAAAAGCCCCAACACCACAAGCGCACAGGCGCGCAGCCAACCGACAGACATTCAGCGAACTCCGGAAAAACACGTAGGAAAAAGCAGTTTTGCGGGTCAGTCGACCCAAAGAACCGCGAAGAATACGTCAGCCATCAAAACGCCGCCAGCGACGTCTATCGGCCCATACAAAGTAGCTCAATCGACACAATGGGTTGTTCCGGCGCGACGCATTGCATAGGCTTGCGCGATTGTTTGCCCGCGCCTGACGCGAGCCGCCTCGAGGAGACTGAACATGGGCCTGAACAACCAGTGGATGCAACGCGATCTCGCGGTGCTGTGGCATCCCTGCACCCAGATGAAAGACCACGAACAGCTGCCGCTGATCCCGATCAAGCGCGGTGAAGGCGTCTGGCTGGAAGACTTCGAAGGCAAGCGTTATCTGGATGCGGTCAGCTCCTGGTGGGTCAACGTGTTCGGCCACGCCAACCCGCGCATCAACCAGCGCATCAAGGATCAGGTCGATCAGCTGGAACACGTGATTCTGGCCGGTTTCAGCCATCAGCCGGTGATCGAACTGTCCGAGCGGCTGGTGAAGATGACGCCGGAAGGCTTGAACCGGGTGTTCTACGCCGATAACGGTTCGTCCTGCATCGAAGTCGCGCTGAAAATGAGCTTTCACTACTGGCTCAACCGCGGCCAGCCGAACAAGAAGCGCTTCGTCACCCTGACCAACAGCTACCACGGCGAAACCATGGCGGCGATGGCGGTCGGTGATGTGCCGTTGTTCACCGAAACCTACAAAGCGCTGCTGATGGACACCATCAAGGTGCCGAGCCCGGATTGCTACCTTCGCCCGCAGGGCATGAGCTGGGAAGAGCATTCGCGCAATATGTTCGCGGCCATGGAGCAGACGCTGGCGGAAAATCATGACAGCGTCGCCGCGGTGATCGTCGAGCCGCTGATTCAGGGCGCGGGTGGCATGCGCATGTATCACCCGGTGTACCTCAAGCTGTTGCGCGAAGCCTGCGACCGTTACGGCGTGCACCTGATCCACGACGAAATCGCCGTCGGTTTCGGCCGCACCGGGACGATGTTCGCCTGCGAACAGGCCGGCATCCGTCCGGACTTCCTGTGCCTGTCGAAAGCCCTGACCGGCGGCTATCTGCCGTTGGCCGCGTGCCTGACCACCGACGAGGTGTACAGCGCGTTCTACGACGATTACCCGACCCTGCGCGCCTTCCTGCACTCGCACAGCTACACCGGCAACCCATTGGCCTGTGCAGCGGCCCTGGCGACCCTAGATATTTTCGAGCAGGACAACGTGATCGAAAACAACCGGGCGCTGGCTCAACGCATGGCGTCGGCGACGGCGCATCTGGTGGATCATCCGAATGTTTCGGAAGTCCGTCAGACCGGCATGGTGCTGGCGATCGAGATGGTCAAGGACAAGGCCACGAAAGAGGCTTATCCGTGGCAGGAACGTCGCGGCCTGAAAGTGTTCCAGCATGCCCTGGAGCGTGGCGCGTTGCTGCGTCCACTGGGCAGCGTGGTGTATTTCCTGCCGCCCTACGTGATCACCCCGGAGCAGATCGACTTCCTCGCCGAAGTCGCCAGCGAAGGCATCGACATCGCCACCCGAGACAGCGTCAGCGTGGCAGTGCCGAAGGATTTTCATCCGGGTTTTCGCGATCCGGGCTGATCCAGATTATTCAAGATCTGTGGTGCCTGGACTTCCGCTTTCGCGAGCAAGCCCGCTCCCACATTTGGAATGCATTTCCCTGTGGAAGCGGGCTTGCTCGCGAATGAAGTCGACACCGTTTTAACTGATTCACATCTTTCCAGAGACTCCGAATGAGACTGTCCCGCTTCTTTATCGACGCCCCGCTGAGCACCGGCGAACACGAATTGCCGGAAGCCCAGGCGCATTACATCAGCCGCGTGCTGCGCATGGCCGAGGGCGATGCGGTGCAGTTGTTCGACGGCTCCGGCCATGAGTTTCGCGGTTCCCTGGTGGAAGTCGGCAAGAAACGCGTGGTGGTGCAGATCGACGAGCAGTTCGCAGGTCAAGTCGAATCACCGCTGCGCATCCACCTCGGCCAGGGCCTGTCCCGGGGCGAGCGGATGGACTGGGCGATCCAGAAAGCCACCGAACTGGGCGTGACTGAAATCACCCCGATCTTCAGCGAACGCTGCGAAGTCCGGCTCAAGGACGAACGCGCCGACAAACGCCTGCTGCACTGGCGCCAGGTGGCGATCAGCGCTTGCGAGCAATGCGGTCGCTCGCGAGTGCCGGTGATTCATCCACCGGTGCTGCTGGCCGACTGGCTGAAGCAGACCGAAGCCGAACTGAAACTGGTGCTGCACCCGGTGGCCGAACCGCTGGTCAGCCACGTCAAACCATCGACCCTGGCGTTCCTGATCGGACCGGAAGGCGGCTTGTCCGACGCCGAAGTCGAGCAGGCCAAGGGCAACGGCTACCACGCCGCCCGCCTCGGCCCGCGCGTGCTGCGCACCGAGACGGCGCCGGTTGTGGCGCTGGCAGTGGCTCAGCAACTATGGGGTGATTTCTAACCCGTTACTGCACCGGATCACTGATCGGTCTGGCGATGATTGCCTTGAGTTCGCTGGTCATCGGGAACTCAAGGTTCAGGCCCTTCGGCGGGATCGGCTGTTCGAACCACTTGCGGTAGATCCCGTTGATCTCCCCTGAGCTGTACAGGTCAGCCAGCACACCGTTGACCAGCGCGAGGAACTGCGGATCATCCTTGCGCACCATGCAGCTGTAGATTTCCCGGGATTGCTCCTCCCCCACCACGACCCAGTTGTGCGGATCGCGCGCTTTGGCCCGCTCGCCGTAAAGCAGTGCATCGTCCATATAGAACGCTGCCGCACGGCCTGATTGCAGCATCTGGAACGCCTCGCCGTGATCCTTGGCGCTGATCACGAACATGTTCAGTTTGTGGTCGAGGTTGTAGCTCTTCAGATAACGCTCGTTGGTGGTGCCGGCGGTCGTCACCACGTTCTTGCCGCGCAGATCGTCGAAGCGGTTGATGCCGCTGTCTTTGGCGGTCAGCAGCTGACCTTTGACGTAGATGAAACCGTAGGAGAACGCGACCTGCTTCTGCCGCTCGGCCGTCACCCCGGTGGAGCCGCATTCGAGGTCGACCGTGCCGTTCTGCACCAGCGGAATCCGCGTCTGCGAGGTCACCAGGTTGTACTTCACCTTCAGCTCCGGCAACGCCAGTTGCTGCCTGATGCGCTCGACGATCTTGTCCGCCAGCTCCACTGAATAGCCCATCGGCTGCCCGGTGTGATCGCCCACATACGAGAAAGGCACCGACGCATCGCGATACCCCAGGGTGATGCTGTTGGCGCTGGCGATCTTGCCGAGCGTACCGGTCAGCGGCACTTCACTGGCCTGGGCCTGAGCACCGAAAACCAGCGCCAGAGTGCAGCCGAGCAACGTGATTTTTTGCATTGTTATTCTCCGTTGTGGGTGGGGTGTTTTAGCAGAAACCGTCACGCCGCACGGGGATTGAACCCGTGCAGATCAATGGATGTGCGCTGCTGGCCGATCAGTTCACTGAGCAACTGCCCGCTGCCGCAGGCCAGGGTGAAACCGAGCGCGCCGTGGCCGAGGTTGAGCCACAGATTGCGATACGCCGTGGCGCCCAGCAGCGGAACGCCGGTGGGGGTGGCCGGGCGCATGCCGGCCCACTCCACGGCCGCGTCGTAGTCGCCGGCGTCGGGAAAGGTGTCGCGGGCCTGACGCTTGATCAGCGCCAGCCGCTGGGGGTCCACCGCCGGGTCAAAACCGACGATGTCGACCATCGCCGCCACGCGCAGTTGTTCGCCGATACGGGCGTAGACGATCTTGCGGTCGTAGTCGGTGATACTCACGTCCGGCGCTCGATGCTCGCTGCCGATCGGCACGGTCAGGCTGTAGCCCTTCAGGGGATACAGCGGCAGATTCAGGCCGGGCAGCGCCAGCAACGGGCTGCGATGGCCGGCGGCGATTACCAGTTGTTCGACCGGCAGGGTTTCTTCGCCAAGTTCAATGGCCGTGACGGCGCCGTGACTGTGGCGGATAGCGGTCACTGCCTGACCGAAACGAAACGCGCAGCGGCCCGACGCCTTCAATCGCGCCGCCAGCTGTTGGCAGAAACCGTGACAGTCGCCGACTTCTTCATCCGGCGTGTAGATCGCGCCCACAAACGGCGCATCGGTCAGTGCCGGTTCCAGTTGCGCACATTCGGCGGCGGACAACACCTGCTGTTGCTGCGGATCGGCGAGCCCCTTGCGCGCATGGTCGAAGCTGGCGGCATGGCGGAAGCTCACCAGTTTGCCGTTGCGCCGCCAGTTGAAGCCGGCGAGTCCGTCGTCCTCGCGCCAGCGTTTCAGCGTGCGCTGGCTGAACAGCGCCAGACGCAACAAATGCGCGGCGTTTTCACGGTTGACCGAAGTGCGGCACGCAGCGAGAAACGAGGCCATCCAGCGCCACTGCGCCGGGTCCAGGCGCGGGCGAAGTTTCAGCGGTGAGTCGCCGCGCAGCATCCAGCCGATTGCCTGCAACGGCACGCCGGCGTCGGCCAGCGGCGCAACGTAGCGATAGGACAACTGGCCGCCGTTGGCGAAACTGGTTTCGCTGCCCGGCGACTGCCGCGCCTCGACCACCGTCACCTCGAAGCCGTCGCGCACCAGCGCCCAGGCCGTTGCCAACCCGATCACGCCGCCGCCGATGATGCACACACGCTGAGCCATGTCCGTCCTTAATCGTTCTTGAAGACGAGGCCGAGGTTAGGGTGAGGTGACAGGCGCCGAACAATGAATAAAGATGCCAAACCTATAAACAAAGGTTATGGGATCGTCATGCGCCTTCGTCATATCGAGATTTTCCAGGCCATTCGCCAGACCGGCTCGATCAGCGCCGCTGCGCAGTTGCTGCACGTCTCGCAACCGGCGGTGACCAAGGTGTTGCAGCACGCCGAGCAGCAGCTGGGTTTCCCTCTGTTTTTGCGGGTGCGCGGCAAGTTGCAGGCAACCCCCGAAGCGCTGGAGCTGGAGCGCGAAGTCGACAAGGTCACGGAAAGCCTGCAAGGCGTGCGGCGTCTGGCCCAGAGCCTGCGCCGCGAGCCCGGCCACAGCCTGCGGATCGGCGCGACTCCGGCGCTGGCGCTGTCGTTACTGCCGCCGGCGATCCGGCAATGGACGGCGCAATTCCCGGACATCGCCTGCGAACTGTCGAGCGCCCACAGCCGCGAGCTGATGCAGAACCTGCTGATGCGCGAAGTGGATGTGGCCCTGACGTTGCAGTTGCCGGACCATCCGGGGCTAAAGGCCGAAGCGCTGGCCTCGGGGGTTCTGGTGGCGCTAGCGCCGAAGGGTTATTGGCCGGAGGAAGATGCCGGCCAGCCGTTGCCGCTGATGGCACTGGCCGGGGCGCCGCTGATCGGGCTGTCCAGCGCCGATCCGCTGGCCGCGCGGCTCGACAGTTATCTGGAGGCGGTCGAGCCGCCACCCCGGGTGCGGATTGCGGTACAGACGTATTCGCTGGCGCGTGCGATGGTGGAGTCCGGCGCCGGGGTGGCGGTGATCGATCCGTTCACCGCGCTGGGGGCTTCGCCGACCAGCACCGTAATCCGCCCGTTGGCGCCGCCCTTGCCGATCACGCTGTACGCCGTGACCCGCGCCACCGAACCATCACCCCATACGCTGAATGATTTGCTGGAGATTTTCAGTCAGCGCGCCGGCGAACAACTCGGCCGCCTGATGGGCATTTAAAGGACGTAAAACAGAATCGCCACAAAGTGCAGCAGGCTCCCGGCGATCACAAACAGATGCCAGATCCCGTGGGCATGCCGCAACCGGTGATCAAGGGCAAAAAAGATGATCCCCACGGTGTACAACACGCCGCCCGACGCCAGCCAGGCAAACCCCGCCGTCCCCAGCGCGACGATCAGCGGCTTGACCGCCACCAGCACGATCCAGCCCATCACCGCGTAGATCACGATCGACAGGATCCGCGCCTCCGAGCGCGGCTTGATTTCTTGCAGGATGCCTATCAGCGCCAGGCCCCAGACAATCCCGAACAGCGTCCAGCCCCACGGCCCACGCAGGGTCACCAGGCAGAACGGCGTGTAACTGCCGGCGATCAGCAGGTAGATCGAAAAGTGATCGACCTTCTTCATGATCGCTTTCTTGCGACCGCGCACGCTGTGGTACACGGTGGATGCGCTGTAGAGCACCAGCAAAGTGAAGGCGTAAATCGCCACGCTGACGATCTTCCACGGGCTGCCGTCGAGGCTGGCAATCACCAGCATCCACACGCCCCCGACAAACGCCGCTACCGCCCCGACCAGATGCGTCCAGGCGTTCAGTTTTTCTCCGTGATACATGTGTCACACACCTCGATTTCATTACCGCAGCGCGCAAGGCTCGGGCCTTGAGCGTAAAAGCGCAATGTTTCCGTTCAACGCGGGCCTGCACCTGTCCTGATATTTGGGCACAATCGAGCGATACCAAGAAGAGTCCGCGCCATGCTGATCGACGAAGAATTGACCCTGAAGAAACTCGAGGTGTTCCTCGCCTTCATGCGCACCGGCAACCTCGCCCGCGCCGCCGCCGAGTTGCAGACCAGCAACGTCAGCGTGCACCGTGCGATCCATTCGCTGGAAAGCGCCCTGCGCTGCCCGCTGTTCAAGCACGAAGGCCGCAACCTGACACCGCTGGAAAGCGCTTATGTGCTCGAAGAGCGAGCGCAGAAGCTGATTCAGGACGTGGTCGAAAGCGTGCGCCTGACCCGCGAAGCCGCCGGATTCTCCGCCGAGCGCTTCAAGCTCGGCTCGCTGTATTCGCTCACGGTGAAGACCGTGCCGCAGCTGATCATGGGCCTGAAGATCCGCCGCAGCGAACTCAACATCGACCTGATCCTCGGCTCGAACATCGACCTGCTCTACAAGCTGAAAAACATGGAAGTCGACGCGATCCTGGTGTCACTGGACGACACCGTCAACGACCCGGACTGCGAGCAGATCCCGCTGTTTTCCGACGACATCTTCCTCGCCACCCCGGCCGATTCGCGCTTCGCCCAACGCAGCGAAGTGGATCTGGCGGAGGTGCGCGACGAAACCTTCATCACCCTCACCCAAGGCTTCGCCACCCATCAGGACGGCATCCGGGTGTTCAGACAGGCAGGGTTCGAGCCGAAGGTGGCGATGCAAGTCAACGACATCTTCACCCTGCTGAGCATGGTCAGCTCCGGAGTCGGTTATGCGTTGCTGCCGGGAAGGATTGCGGCGGTGTACGAGAACCGGGTGAAGCTGATTCCGTTACAGGAAAAGTACCGGTTGCAGCAGCACATTGGTGTGGTGTTTTTGAAGGCCAAGGAGCGGGATCCGAATTTGCTGGCGTTGCTGGCGGAGTGTCGGATGTATGCGAATCGGGATGCGGCTGGGAGCCATCTTTAAGGATCAGATTCTCGTGTTGAACTTGAGAACCTTCCCCCTCACCCCAGCCCTCTCCCCCAAGGGGGCGAGGGGAAAGGGAGCAGATCGGGGGATCTTTCAAAATCTGAGTTCGACTCAGGAATTTCAGGTCGATGTATAGCGCATAAACAACTCGGTCAGTCCCCTCTCCCTCTGGGAGAGGGTTAGGCGGGCGGCGTTCCGATGAGGGGCTTTTGACGTTCAGCCCACAATCCCGCGAACAATGAAGAACAGCAGCGAAGGCCCAAGCAGGCAGCCAAGCCCAGTGTGGAAGGTCGCGGTCAACGCCCCATAAGGCACCAACCGCCGATCCGTCGCCGCCAGCCCCGCCGTCACACCACTCACCGTCCCGGCCAGCCCGCCAAACACCATCGCCGAGCGCGGGTTATCCAGCCCCATCCAGCGCGCCGCCACCGGGGTGCCGACCATCACCAGAATCGCCTTGATCAACCCGGTGGCAATCGACAGCGCCATCACATCCGAAGTCGCGCCAATCGCCGCACC
Source organism: Pseudomonas sp. G7(2022) (assembly GCF_052660475.1). Lineage (NCBI taxonomy): Bacteria > Pseudomonadati > Pseudomonadota > Gammaproteobacteria > Pseudomonadales > Pseudomonadaceae > Pseudomonas > Pseudomonas sp. G7(2022). Next base: position 5,885,828 of record NZ_CP109659.1, read on the forward strand.
GGTCACCGGCCCGACGATGTAAGTCACCGCCCCCGCGCCGATGGTGGTCATGCTCACCGCATCGCGATAACCGAACGCGTAAGCCATGCACGCGCCGACAATGAACGGCAGAATCGTGCCCAGCAGCAGCGCAATCACCCCGATCATCCCGGCCTTCTTCGCCTCGGTCGCCTGCACTTCAAACGCCGTGGCAACGATGGCGAAATCCCGCAGCATCGCGCCGCCCATCAGGCCGATGCCGGAGAACAGCGTCAGGTCCGCCAGGCCCTTCTGCCCGCCCGTCATCGTCCCGCCGACCCAGGCCAGCACCAGACCGATGACAATGGCAATCGCCGAGCCGTGAATCCGCCCGAACGTCAGGCGTTTGGAGAGGATCACCGAGACCCACATGATCACGCCGACGAAGGCGAAGGCGGTGATCAGACCGTTGTGTTCCAGACCTTTTTCAATGAGATCCCACATGTCAGCGACCTCCTACCGGTGTGCCGACCGGGGAAATTTCCGCCGGCTCGTCGGGCAAGGGCTCGCCCTTGTGGGTGCGGCTGATCAGGGCAATCGTGCAGCCACAGACCACCACCGAACCAATCGCCGCCAACACCGCCACCGGGCCGCCGTGCAGGGCGGTGACGACGTTCTGCTGCGCGGCCATCGCCACTACCACCGGAATGTACATGGCGCCCCAGAAGCCGACGCCCATCTCGCAATCCTTGGTCATGCCGCCGCGTTTCTGCATCCACAACCGCGCGCAGATCAACAGGATCATGGCGATGCCGACCCCGCCGACGTTGGATTTGACCCCCAGCAGTACGCCGAGCAGGTCACCCATGATCACCCCTGCCAGCGTACAGATCGCCAGCAGCGCCACACCGTAAATAATCATTGTTGTAGTCCTCAAAGTGCATCGTCGAATTGTTTTTGTTGTTCGAAGCCTGAGTCGGTGATTTAGGGTCGTCGGCCCTCCTCTTCACGCAACAGCGCCTGCAAGGTGTCGAGCCGGGCACTGTCGAAGGCAGTGACGGTCCCCTGTTCGAACACCCGGCGCGCCAGCCCGGTCAGCACCGCACCGGGCGGCAGTTCGATCTGTAGACGTACGCCGCGCTCGTAAGCGCTTTGCACGGTGCCGCGCCAGTCCACCACGCGGCACATGTTGAAGGCGAGATCGTCGCGCAGCGCTTCAACCTGGGTCACAGGCCTTGCGCGGCTGCCGCTCAGGTAAGCGATTTTCGGTGTTTTCAGTGCCACTTTGGCGAACGCCTCGGCGAGGGTTTGCGCGGGTTCATCCAGCAACGGGCAGTGCGACGGCACGCTGACCGCCAGACGCTTTGCCAGACCGGCGCCACGACTGCGCGCCAGCTCGGCGACCGCTTGCATCGCCTTGTCGCTGCCGGCAATCACCACCTGGTTATCGGCGTTGATATTGGCCAGATAAACCGGCGAATCTGCACCGTGCACCTGAGCCAGCAAATCTTCGACTGTAGATAATTGCAGGCCGATGATCGCGGTCATGCCGAAGCCCTGTGGATAAGCCTGCTGCATCAACTCGCCGCGCAGGCTGACCAGATGCAACGCATCGCTGAAGCTCAACGCTCCGGCGACCACCGCTGCCGGATACGCACCGATGGACAGGCCGGCGACGTAATCCGCTGTGAGTCCGTCCTGTAACAATTGCCGCGAGGCTGCGACCCCGGCGATCAGCAGACAGAGCTGAACCGCCCGAGTGCTGCGCAAGGCTTCGCTGGAATCCAGCCGCAAGACATCTTCACCGAGGCTATCGCGGGCCTCGATCAGCGTTTCCCGAGGCAAACGCTGGAGCATGCCGGGCTGCTGCGCGCCCTGGCCGGGAAACACCAGCAGACTGCTCACGCTGCCTGCTCCTGCGGGTTCCATGGGTCGCTGACCAGACAGGCTTCATGGGCGTTTTTCAGCAGCACCCGCGAAGCGTTCCCGGCCCACTCGCGCAGGGCCACCGCGCCGAACGGTGTCTGCAATTGCAGGTCGACCCGGCAGATCGCCTGATCGAAAACCGCGACCAGTTTGCGTGCCTGATTGCGGGTGATGAGTTGCGGTGTACGCAGGATCAGATCGAGATCACTGGCCTGGTGCATGGCTGCAAAACCACTCGCCAGTTCAAACCCGACACTGCCACTGACGCCCCAGATCCAACCGCAATCATCGAGCACCGGCCGCAGCTGCCGCAGCGCCTGCATGACCGGCAGATCGCGCTCGCTCTCAACATCACAAAGCGCTTCAGGACTGACCCGACAGGCAATCGAGTCGATCGCCATGAACGCCGCCAACCGCTGCTCGCGCAACACTCCGCGCACGCCCACCGCCACGAATCCGTCTTCACTCAACGCCCGCCGCACCACCACCGGTTGCCCGGCAGCCAGCGAATCAATCGCCCACGGCGGCGCATCCGCTGGCAACTGTGCCGGCGTCATGCCCCACAGCAGGTCGTGGGCCAGAGGCGTGTTCACCACTGCGCCCTCAGCAGTTCACGTACACGACTGGAGGCTTCGCGATTTTTCGCGCCGAGACGATTGCTCAAATCCGTCGTGCCAACATCACCGATGGCTTGCTTCAGGCATTCGCCGACTCGCGCCAGATCCTCCGCCGTCGGCTGTTCGATCTGCTGCACCGACAGGGTTTCCCAGAGCAATCCGAGGCTGGCATAGCTGTCGATGTCATAGGCCATCGGCGGCACGCTGGACGCCAGGGCTTCCAGTTCTTCGACGCTGCGCAAGGTCACCCGCGCTGCCGACGCCTTGCCCATCGCGTGCACCATCACCCCCGGATCACGCAGGGCGATCAAGCGGTTGGCCTGATAACCGTGGGCCAGAAACGCCCCGGACATGGCCTTGCCCACCAGCAACGCAATCACCGGATGCCCGGCCAGACGCGCGCGGGCATAAGCATCCGCCGCACCGGCCAGGGCCTGGTGAATGCCGAGGGCTTCTTCGCGGCGACCGTAAGCCTGGCTCGGCACATCGACGATGGCGATCAAGGCACGTTTTTGCGTCTTGTCGCGGTCGGCGGTGATCGCGTCATCCACCGCCTTGGCCAGCCCCCAGCCTTCGAGCAAACCGACTTCGCCGTTGCGAGCGCGTGGGAAACGGTTTTGCGGATCGGCGACCACCGCAATAAAGCGCCCAAGTGGGCCGTCAGCGACCTTCAGCGATGGCGGCAAACCTTCAACGGCATCCGCACCAGCGCTCAAGGCGTTGAACCAGTTCAAACCGCGCACGGAATAACCACTCATGAGCGCTCTCCTTGATACAGATCGCGAACCACCGAAGGCTCGATTTGCTTGTCAGTGTCCAGGCTCGCCAGGCGCTGCAGGAACCACTCGGCCCGCTGGCTGCGCGGTTGTGACGGCAGACCCTGTTGCAGCAATTCACTGACCTGCTGGCGAATCTGCGCCACGTCATCGGCGACATAACGATCCACCAGACCACTGACGAAACGTTGCTCACCGCCGGTCAGGCTCCAGATGAAAGGCCGGTCGCGGGAGTCGTATTCCTCGATCCCGGCTTCCTGCTCGATCACCTGCGGGCCGTTCAGGCCGAGGCGTGCTTCCTGGGTCACCAGCAAGTAGCTGCACAGGGCGGCGGCAATCGACATCCCGCCAAAACAACCGACGCTGCCGGCCACCACGCCGACCACCGGTTGGTATTGCTGCAGATCGACAATCGCCGCGTGAATGTCGGCAATCGCCGCCAGCCCGAGGTTGGCTTCCTGCAAGCGCACGCCACCGGTTTCCAGCAGCAGGATGGCGCGGGTCGGGATGCCTTTGCGGTTGTCTTCGGCGGCCAGTTCCAGCGCGCCGGCGATTTTTGCGCCACCGACTTCACCGAGGCTGCCGCCCTGAAACGCGCCTTCGATGGCCGCGATCACCACCGGCAAACCGTCGAGGCTGCCCTTGGCGATCACCACACCGTCATCGGCCTGGGGCACCACGCCCTGACGTTCGAGCCACGGCGACATGACGCGTTGAAACGGGTCGAGCAATTCGCGCAAGGTGCCGGTGTCGAGCAAGGCTTTCGCCCGCTGCCGTGCGCCGAGTTCGACGAAGCTGTGTTTGTGCAGAAGTGCCGAGGTGTCAGTCATGGCCGATCTCCTCGAAGCCTTGCTCCAGGCGCAGGCGCACCACGCCTGGGGTCGCGCCGAAGTCGTGGATATCGATGGCCATCGCCGGTGGCGTGGTGCCGTCGAACATCCGCGCAAACAGATGCTGCCAGCGCTGCTCGGCGCCGTTGACCGAAGTCTGGACGTTGATCGTCAGCTTGCCGGCCAGGCCCGGTTCGATCAGCACTTCCAGATCGCCCGAGCCGACACAACCGACCAGCGCCCGACCACGTGGCGGCTGCCCGGCGGGGAATTCAAAGGATAAGGTTTCCATCAAAACGCTCCCTGAAGGATGCCGTCGCGCTCGACCCGGTCGAGCAGCAGCGTGGCGGCGAGCAAGTCGGCGGCGCCACCGGGCGAGGCATTCAATGCGATGAGTTGTTGATCCAGTTCGTGCAGGCGGCGGCGACCGGTGAGGCTGGCGCTGCCCCCGGCGTCGAGCACTGCCTGGGCGCCGTGTTGCATGGCGTGCAAACCCTGTTCACCGGCGCGATACAGCACGCAGGTGTCGGCGAGGTCGGTCATTATCGCCAGCAAGCCATCGAGCCGGGCGTTCTGTTCGCCATGGCCGGCGGCGCGGCTGCGTTTAAGCTGCGGCAGGCCACGCTGCACCACGGACGGGAAGCCGAGCTGCGCTTCTTCCCGGGCACCGCGAGCGCCGTAGCGCTGGGCGACTTGAGCGCCATGGCTCAGCGGGCGCGGCGCATACCGATCGTCGAGCAATGCCAGACGCGCAGCGCACAGCGTGACGGCGCCAGCGCTGGTGGACTTGGTATCCAGCGCAGCAGCCGTGACCAGCAGGCCCAACGCCCAGATCGCCCCGCGATGGGTGTTCACACCGTGGGTGGTGGCGAGCATCGCTTGCTCGCCTTCCCGTCCGATGCGGCCAATGGCTTCGCGCAACGGCAAGCCGATCTCGCCGAACTCGAGCGCGGCCTCGGCCATTTCCTTGAACGCCGGCCACAACGCCAGCGCCGAGGCGTGCATCAATCCCAGGTGCAGATCGGTGTGCGCACCATTGCCGCGACGGTCGACCAGCGCAGGTTTCGGCGACAGGTCGGCTTCGTCGATCAGCGCGTCCACGGCCAGATCCGCCAGCCGTTCCGCGAGGGTGATGGTTTTCGGTTGCAGGTTGAGTGCGTGCATTACCAGCTCCTGAACTTGGCGGGCGGGTTGTAGAGGCCGCCGGACCACTCGACCAGATCGGCCACGCTCTTCGCCGCGAGCAGTTCGCGAGTGGCGTCGGTGCGACGGATGCCGAGGTCTTCGGGCAAGGCGATCAGGCCTTCGCGGCGCATGCGTTCGGTGTCTTTCGGGTTGTGGCGCAGGCCGATGGCGGTGACGCCAGCGACCGCAGCGATCATCGCCTGACGCTCTTCCAGCGAGCGCGCCTTGTACAGGTAGGCAATGCCTTCTTCGGTGAGCAGGTGGGTGACGTCGTCGCCGTAGATCATGATCGGCGCCAGCGGCATGCCGCTCTTCTTCGCCACCTCCACCGCGTCGAGAGTCTCGACGAAGGTCGGTTTGCCGCCCTCCTGGAACGTCTCGACCATCTGCACCACGAGTTTCTTGCCGCGTTCGAGCATCGGTTGCTGCGAATCGTCATGGCGCATATCGAGCCAGGCCGGGGTGCCGTGACGGCGTCCTCGCGGGTCGTGGCCCATGTTTGGTGCGCCGCCGAAACCGGCGAGGCGGCCACGGGTGACGGTTGAGGAATGGCCATCGCCATCGACTTGCAGGGTTGCGCCGATGAACAGGTCCACCGCGTATTGCCCGGCCAGTTGGCAGAACATCCGGTTGGAACGCAGCGAGCCGTCGCGCCCGGTGAAGAACACATCGGGCCTGGCGGCGATGTAGTTTTCCATGCCCAGTTCAGTGCCGAAGCAATGCACGCTTTCGACCCAACCGCTTTCAATCGCCGGGATCAGGGTCGGGTGCGGATTGAGCGTCCAGTTGCGGCAGATCTTGCCTTTGAGGCCGAGTGATTCGCCGTAGGTCGGCAGGATCAGTTCAATGGCCGCGGTGTTGAAACCGATGCCGTGGTTCAGCGACTGCACGTTGTGTTTTTCGTAGATCCCACGGATCGCCATCATCGCCATCAGCACGTGCACAGGCTTGATGTGCCGAGGGTCACGAGTGAACAGCGGCTCGATGTAGAACGGCTTGTCCGCCACCACCACGAAATCGACCCACGATGCGGGAATATCCACCCGGGGCAGTTCGCTGACGTCGTCCACCAGTTGATTGACCTGGACGATGACGATGCCGTCGCTGAAGGCGGCCGGTTCGATCAGTGCCGGGGTGTCTTCGGTGCTCGGGCCGGTGTAGATGTTGCCGGCACGGTCGGCCATGAACCCGGCCGAAAGCACGACGTTGGGGATCAAGTCCACCACCAGCCGGGCATAGAGTTCGATGTAGGTGTGGATCGCGCCGACTTCGAGCAAGCCGTCTTCGAGCAACTGGCTGATGCGCAGGCTCTGGGTGCCGGCGAAGGAGAAATCCAGCTTGCGGGCGATGCCGCGTTCGAACAGGTCCAGATGCTCGGAGCGACCGACGCTGGGCATGATCATGTGCAGGTCGTGGAGCTTTTCAGGATCGGCCTTGGCCAGCGCACGGGAAAGGAAATCCGCCTGCTTCTGGTTGTTGCCCTCCAGCACCACACGGTCGCCGGGCAGAATCAGCGCTTCCAGTGCCGCGACGATTTTGTCGGTGGGCAACACCGCACCGTCGGCCAACCCGCGCACCTTGTCGAGACGCCGCTGCTTCTCGTCGCGCCGCCGCGTCCAGCGCGAGTCGGGGGAAATTGTTGTTGTCATGCTCACTCCACGGGGTTCGCTGTCGTGGAGCTACCTTAGGAGTGTCGGGTGGGGGCATCAATCAAGCGCGATGTTGAATCATTACGGTCAGCGTAATGATCAAGAGCTGCCCCTCACCCTAGCCCTCTCCCGGAGGGAGAGGGGACCGATTGGGGGATGTTCGATAGATTCACCGACCTGAACGTGTTGCAGTGAATCCATAATCGACTGGTTATTTCAGGTCGATGGATAGCGCCAGACACCTCGGTCGGCCCCCTCTCCCTCCGGGAGAGGGCTGGGGTGAGGGGGAAACCGGGCAACCCAAAATTCAAGCGAACTCAAACCAGCCCCGCATCCACCAACAACGTCTCCAGTGCCAACAAATCCGGCACCTTCGCCACCTGTTCCCCGACCTGCACCGCCGCCTGCTCCAGCGCACACAGAGGCACGTCGACATAGCTCAACTGGCTGTCGAGCTTGTACGAGCGCGGAATCCCCTGCACCAGCAAGGCGATGAAGCGCAGCGCGGGCAATCCGCCCAGAGCGTTGAGGATGACGATCCGTGCCCGTTCGCCGATGACGATCTTGTTGCCGCACGCCGACTCGAAACTCAGCAGCGGGATCTGCCGCTCGCGCCAGGTCACCCGGCCCAGATACCACGGCGGGGTATCGAGGTCGAAGGCGCTGGACTGGTAGTCGATCAGCTCGGCGACGGCGACGTTGGGCAGGATCAGGTTGCGATCGGCCAGCGGCAACAACAGCCCGGTGAGCTGACTGCTGCGTTGATTGTGGCGCCGCTCATGCATGTTTTTTGCTCCACAGGGCAATGCTTTCGAGCAGCACCGATTCCTGGTACGGCTTGCCGAGGTAGTCGTTGACGCCGATGGCCATCGCCCGGTCGCGGTGTTTCTGCCCGGTACGCGAGGTGATCATGATGATCGGCAAGTGTCGCAGGCGCTCGTCGTGGCGCACCTGGGTCGCCACTTCAAAGCCGTCCATGCGCGGCATTTCGATGTCGAGCAGCATCAGGTCCGGCATGTGTTCTTCCAGCAGCAGCATCGCATCGACCCCGTCCTTGGCGGTCAGCACGTTCATGCCGTGGCGTTCGAGCAGACGGCTGGTGACCTTGCGCACGGTGACCGAATCGTCGACCACCATCACCAGCAGCGGCTTTTGCGGTTCACTGTCGATCTCGTGACTGACCGGACGCTGCGGCAATCGCGCCTGCATGGCGCGGATCGGCGCCAGCAGATCGAGGATCAGCACCACCCGGCCATCGCCGAGGATCGTCGCCCCGGACACGCCCTGCACCGATGCGAACTGCGGGCCGAGGCTTTTGACCACGATCTCCCGGGTGCCGGCCATGGCATCGACCTGCACCGCAATGTGCCGCTCGTTGCACTGCACCAGCAGCACCGGCAGCGGCAGGCTCTGGCCAATGAGTTTCGGGCGCGGCGCGGTTTTCAGCAGCTCGCCCAGATAACACAGTTCATATCGCTGGCCACCGTACTCGTAGCGCGGCGGATCGTGACGGAAATGCCCGTCCAGTTCGTTCGGCAGCACGCGGACGATGCCGTCGATGGTGTTCAGCGGAATCGCGTATTGATCCTCACCGCACTGCACCATCAGCGCACGGTTGACCGATACGGTGAACGGCAGGCGAATCCGGAAATGCACGCCCTGCCCCGGCACCGAGTCGATGCTCATGGTACCGCCCAGTTGCCGCACTTCTTCGTGAACCACGTCCATGCCCACGCCACGCCCGGAAATCTGGGTGATTTTCTCGGCGGTGGAGAAGCCCGGCTGAAGGATGAACTGCAACACTTCGCGGTCGCTGATTTCCGCGTTCGGCGCCAGCAGGCCGCGCTTGATCGCCTTGCGTCGCACGGCATCCAGCGGCACGCCAGCGCCGTCATCGCGGATGTCGAAAACGATGTCGCTGCCCTCGCGGGACAGGTCGAGGCTGATCTGCCCCTGGGCGGGCTTGCCCGCTGCCAGTCGCACGTCGGCCGGTTCCAGGCCATGGTCGACGGCATTGCGCAGCATGTGCTCCAGCGGCGCGGCCATGCGTTCGAGGACATTGCGATCCATCTCGCCTTCGGCGTTGCCGACGGTGAACGCCACGTCCTTGCCCAGCTCTTCGGCGACCTGGCGGACGATGCGCTTCAGACGCGGCAACATGCGCTCGAACGGCACCATGCGCGTGCGCATCAGGCCTTCCTGCAACTCGGTGTTGATTCGGCCCTGCTGCTGCAACAGGTTCTCGGCGTCGTGGGTGCGTCGGTCGAGGGTTTCCTTCAGGTCCAGCAAGTCGGAAGCGGACTCGAACAGCGCCCGTGACAGTTGCTGCAACTGCGAGTGACGGTCCATTTCCAGCGGGTCGAAATCTTCGTAACCGAGGCGTTCGGCATCCACTTGCTGACGGCTGAGAATCCGCCCCTGGGTTTCGGTATCGAGCCGGCGCAACTGATCGCGCATACGCTCGATGGTGGTTTCCATCTCGTTCAGGGCGGTCTGTGCATCGCTGACCTGCTGCTCGATACGGCCACGGAAAATCGACGTTTCGCCCGCGAGGTTGACCAGGTCATCGAGCAGTTCGGCGGAGACCTTGACCATGTCCGCGCCGGCCTCGGCAGCGGGCGCGGCGGGCTCGGCCTTCACCGGTGCCGGCAGCATCGGCGCAGGGGCTTCCACCGTCACCGGATGGCTGAAATTCTGGATCGCACTGATCAGCCGATCCGCTGGCGGGCACGGCTGGCCGGCGCGCACCGCATCGAGCATCTGCGCCAACCGGTCATGGCCGCGCTGCAACAGGGCAAACAGTTCGGCGCTGCCCTGCAGGGTGCCGGAGGACAGGCTTTCGTAAAGGTATTCCAACTCATGGGCGAGGTCGCCGATCGGGCCGATCTCCACCATCCGCGCGCCGCCCTTGAGGGTGTGCAGGTCGCGCAGCAGGGTTTCCACTTCCTGGCGGTTGCCGGGTTCGGCCTGCCAGCGCAGCAACGCGGCACCGGAGTTTTCGATGATGTCGAAACCTTCTTCGAGGAAGATCTCCAGCAGCTCCGGATCGTGTCCGGCGCCGTCATGGCTGGCGGCGGCGGGCGGTGTTGCGGGGCTGCCGGCCTGGCCCTGACGGAACTGGCGGATCGCGTCGATCAGGTCCTGCGCCGGTTTCAGTGGCTGAGGGTCATGCAGCTCGTCGAGGAACAACGCCAGGCGGTCATGGCATTGCAGCAACAGTCGACCCAAGGCGTCGCTGTGGTTGTAGCGGCGATCCACCAGGCCTTCGTAAAGGCTCTCCAGCTCCTGGGCCAGGTCGCCAACGGCCTCGACCTCGGCCATTCGTGCCCCCCCCTTGAGGGTGTGCAGATCCCGTTGCAGCGACGACAGCGGCGCAGCGTTTTCCGGGTCGTTCAACCAGCGCTGCAAGGCTTGTCCGGCGCTGTCGAGAATGTCCACCGCCTCTTCGAGGAAGATCTCGACGATCTCCTCATCCGGGGCGATCCCGGTGGTGCTTTTTTGCAGTTCGGCGGTGGCGCTGCCCAGCTCTGAAATGCTCAGGGTACGACTGCCATCGCTGCGAATCAGGCCCATGGCCGATGGGTCGAGGCCTTCGTCGAGCAGTTCGTGCAGTGCACGGATGCGCTGCGGTTGCGGGGTGATTTCCTGGCCGGCGGCCAGTTCGTCGAGCATGTTGATCAACGCTTCGTGGGCTTGCTGTGCCTCATGGAAAAACCGTTCGCTGACCGCCAGGCTGCTTTCTTCCACCGCGCCATACAAATCGAGCAAGGCTTCGCACAACACATCCACCGGCAGCAGGTCTGCCAGGTGCGCGCCCTCGCCGAGGGTCGTCAGTTCATCCAGCAACGCGCTGAGTTCCTGGCGTTCTCCGGGGTGCTGCTGCCAGCGCTGCAGGAGGTTTTCGGCGTCGAGCAGGATGTCCATGCCCTGGGCCAGGAAGTTGTTGATCAACTGTGGATCACGCTTGACCCGCAAGCTGCTGCTCGGCGTGTTGAGGATGGATTCCAGCCGCTCACTCAACAGGGTTTCGGTGCGTTTGATCAGCGACTGCGCACCGACAATCGGCGCCAGCGGATCGTGCTTGAGCTGGCGCAGACCGACGCGGAACAGGCCTTCGGCCTCCAGCAGCAGTTCCACTTCGTCCAGGTCCAGCGCCAGTTGATGGGCCTTGAACTCCCGGGCCAGTTTGTCCAGCGGCGCCGCCAGTTCGGCAATCGGTAATACGCCGGCCATCGACGCACTGCCCTTGAGGGTGTGCAACGCTCGCTGCAACTCGTCGCTGGCCTGCAACGGCACATGCTCGGCGGCCTGATCGAGGAAACGATTGAGGCTGGCGAGGTGGGTTTCGGCTTCGTTGCGGAAAATTTCCAGCAACAGCGGATCGAGCGCCGCGACGTCTTCCACGTCTTCGGCCGGTAGCGGTGTATCACCCTTGGCCAATGCGTGAGCGCGAGCCGCCAGTTGATCGACATCCTGACGCTGGCGCTGGTGGTTGATGGCGAATTCGGCAATCAGGTCCGGCAGCAACAGCAACGTATCGGCCAGCAATTGCTGCACCGCCGGCCCTGGTTCAATGCTGTGCTCCAGCACGCGGTTGAGCAGGTTTTCCACGGCCCAGGCCAGTTCGCCGAGAACCAGTGCACGGACCATTCGCCCGCTGCCTTTCAAAGTGTGAAAGGCCCGGCGCAGTTCACTCAGGGCTGCGCTGTCCTGCGGATCAGCGGTCCAGCGCGGCAGGTAGTCGCGCAGTACATCAAGCACTTCCTCGGTCTCTTCGAGGAACACTTCACGCAACTCATCGTCCACCGGTTCTTCATCGGCCGGTGGCGGCAGCAGACTGCCGGGTGTGGTCAGCGCGGGCGGGTTGACCGCCGACACCGGGCTGGCCAGCACATCGGCCAGCGACTGGGCGATTTGCGGGTCATCCAGCGCTTGCAGGTCCTGCATCACCAGCGCTTCGCCGGGGCTGAGAACGTCGTCGAGCAGCGGCACATGCTGTTCGCTGGGCGGTTCGTCAGGAAAGTAGCCGAGGCTGGCCAGGCTTTTCTGCGCGACATCCAGCAGTTGCTCGCTCGGTGCCTGTGGGTCATCGGTCAGACGTTCGAGGTAATACTCGATACTGGTGATGACATCCGCGAGGTTGTCCAGTTGCTGCCAGCCCGGCTCATGCGGGTCGAGCAGCAGATGCTCGCGGATAAAACCGTTGCAGGCTTCCAGCAGGCTCGCCGCACGCGTCAGCGGAATCATTGCCAGCGCACCTCGCACCTGGGTCAGCAGCGCCGGCAATGGTTGCAGTTGCTGGCGATCCCAGTCGGCGTCGATGTAGTCGACGATCATGTCCTTGGCCTGTTGCAGGCAGATGCGTGCTTCCTTGATCACGATTTGATGGATCTGCGTCAGGTCGGTGGTTGGCAGCCGCGAATCTTCCGGGCTCTCCGGTTCCACCGTGCCGACCATCCCGGCCAGGGTCGCTTCGACGTAAAGCAAGGCGCCGGCGACGTCCATCAGCGTGGCGTCATTCGGTTCGCGCTGGCCCTGAACGAGGCTGAGCACCACCGCCAGTTGATCGATGATGACCTTGCGCGGCTGGCCGAAACCAAGCACCGCCAGGGTGTCGGCGATCTGCCGCAGCGGCGCCAGCAGGCTGTCCAGATCCGAGGTGTGCTGGCGGTCGCTGCGCACGAACAGATCGAGGCGTTCCTTGACCCGCACCAGCTCTTCGCACAGCGCCGCGAGCACCGAGCGCATGGCATCGCGGTCGGGGCCGGCCAGGCGCGCGCGTTCTTCGTCGACCATCGCGCTGTCGGGCAACGCGTCGTCCAGGGAGTAGCGATCTTTCATGGTCAGCATCTGCCCGGTGGGATGTTCGGCTTTGGCAATGTAGAACAGCAGGCTTTTGAACAGCTCGGGGGGCGGTGGCTGGTTGAGGCCGGCCATGCCTTGTTCGAGCAGGCGTTTGAGCTCCTTGTCGGCGTCCTTGAACAGGCTGCGCAGGGCCGGGCTGTTGGCGATCCGGCCTTCACGCATGCCCTCGACCAGCGCCGAGGCGACTTGCCACAACGGACTCAAGGGTGCATCGCCGCTCAGGGCTTCGAGGCGGGTGAAGACTTTGCTCAGGTAACCGAGGTGCGTCTGGTCGTCCTGTTCGCGGAGCAAGCCCACCAGCGCCATCTGCAACATTTGCCGCAACTTGCGCAGCACATTGGGCAGATCCGCCGGTTCCAGCAGGGCCAGCGCTTGCGGGCTCAAGGGCGGCAGTTCGGGCAATTGCGGGCTGAACAGGCTGGTCTCCGACAACAGGCTTTCGCCCCGGGCGCTGCGCAGATCGTTGATCAGCGGCAGCACCACCAGCGGCAAATCACGGCGGGCGCCTTGTACGCGATCAAGGTAAGTCGGCAATTGACCAAAGGCCTGCAACAGCAGGTGCAAGGCTTCGTCGCGGTGACTGACGCGGTCGTTCAGCAAGGCTTCGACCAGATGCTCCATTTCTTCGGCGAGCAGTGCCGCGCCGTAGAACTCGACCATCTGCAGACTTCCGTGCACCTGATGGATGCATGTCAGGCACTCATCGAGGCCGGGCACCGACTGCGGATCGTCGAGCACGGCTTCGATGGCCTGATGCGCCTGCCTCAGCGTTTCGGCAATTTCACCCTTGACCCATTCGAGGGCCACATAGTCGTGCCGGTCACTCATAACCACTCCGCTCGACATGAACTCGCCCGCAGGCCTCACGCCTTGTCCGTGGCGGGCGCTGGCGCCGCCGGCAAGGTGAACCCGGACACCGAACGCCGCAACTGGCTGGCCATTTTCGCCAGGTTGCCGATGCTTTCAGCGGTAGCCGTGGAGCCGGACGAGGTCTGCGAGGTGATCTGCTGGATCACGTTCATCGTCAGGGAAATCTGCCCGGCCGAAGACGTCTGCTGCTGCGCCGCGTTGGAAATGCTCTGGATCAGCGCTGCGAGGGTCTTGGACACGCCTTCGATTTCTTCCAGGGCCACTCCGGCATCCTGCGCCAGCCGCGCGCCGCGCACCACTTCGGTGGTGGTCTGCTCCATGGAAATCACGGCTTCGTTGGTGTCGGTCTGGATCGCCCGCACCAGCGTCTCGATCTGCCGGGTCGCGGCGGACGAACGTTCTGCGAGCCGCTGTACTTCGTCGGCAACCACCGCGAAACCGCGCCCGGCGTCACCGGCCATCGAGGCCTGAATGGCCGCGTTGAGGGCGAGGATGTTGGTCTGGTCGGCAATATCGTCGATCAGGCTGACGATGTCGCCGATCTCCTGGGACGACTCGCCCAGGCGTTTGATGCGTTTGGCGGTGTCCTGGATCTGTTCACGAATGTTGTCCATGCCATGGATGGTGTTGTGCACCACCTCGTTGCCCTTGTTGGCGATCTCCACCGAGCGCTCGGCCACCGCCGAGGATTCGGCGGCGTTGGCCGACACCTGATCGATGGACTGGGCCATGTCGTTGATCGCAGTCGAGGCCTCGGAAATCTGCTGGGCCTGATGCTCCGAAGCCTGGGCCAGGTGCATGGCGGTGGCCTGGGTTTCCTGTACCGCTGCGGCGACCTGGCCGGCGGTGAGGTTGATGGTCGCCACCAGGTCGCGCAACTGGTCGACGGAATAGTTGATCGAGTCGGCGATGGTCCCGGTGAAGTCTTCGGTCACCGACGCAGTCACGGTCAGGTCGCCGTCGGCGAGGTCTTCGATTTCGTCGAGCAGGCGCATGATCGCGTTCTGATTGCGTTCATTCTTCTCGGCGGTCTCGCGCAACTGACGGTTGGTTTCCCGGACCATGACCATGCCGATCAGGATGATCGATGCCAGCGCCAGCAGGCCCAGCACGTAGCCGCCGATGGTGTCGGTGCTGCGCCCCCCGGCGAGGTTCTCGAAACCGCTGGCCAGGTGCGAGGCCTCGTCAAGCAGGGTCTGCGACAGGCTGAAGATGTTGGTGGCGGATTCGCGGACCTTGAACAATTCCGGCGAGGTTTCGAGGATTTCATCCACCGAACCCGAGACGAACTGGAACAGCTCGGAAATCTCGCTCAAACGCGCACGGGCGTCGCGGTCTTCGACCTGGCTGACTTTCAGCGTCGGGTTGCCTTGCAGCATGCCGTTGAGCACCTGACCGAAACGCGCGGCATCACGACCGAAGGCATCAGCCGCCTGTTGCGAGTTTTCGTCGCCGGAAAGCACGGTGTTGACCGCGCCGAGGATCCGCTCGGCCAGCAGCGACTGCCGCTGGGCCATGGCGACCTGCGCCGCCGGCGCACCGCGTTGCAGGAGGATCTCGACGACTTTTTCGTATTCAATCTGCAACTGCGGCACGGTTTCGGCCAGGGTCGCGGCAACCTGATGCAGGGACAGTACGGTCTGTTCGCTGGAGAGAATCGCGTCAGTGTTTTTCAGCAGGCGTTCCCAGTCCAGCTGCACGGCGCGCATTTCCGGGCGCACGGTGGACGGCGCCGGCGGCAGGCCGGTGGCAGGGTCGCCTTTCTTCAGGTAGCCCCAGCGCTGGGCGAAATCGTTGCGCGCATCGCTGAGCAGCTTGAACGCGGCAGCCTTTCCGGCCGCCGCCTCGGTGGCGTTCTTGGCGATCCGCTGTGACAGCACCCGCAACTCGCCGGCGTGGCCGATGTACTGCTTGTCGTAATTGGCCTGGGTGTTGAGGTAAGCGAAGTTGGCGAACAGCAGCATGATGAACACGATCAGCGCGATGAACAGCACGATGATCTGCGAGCGGCTGCGCGAGCCTTCTGCGGGCTTGCTGATTTTTGCTTTGATCATCGGTCCTCGCCTGTTAAACCGCGACGTGCATGAAACTCGGTGACTGCGCCAGTGCAAACAGGCTGAACACTCGCCAGTTCTGCTCGCGCCGGAAATACCCTTTGACGAACTCGCCCTTGGAGCCTTGCCGTTTACGGATCGACACGGGTTCGAAGCTGTCCTGCTCGAAGTGCTGCAGACCGAAGACCTCATCGACCAGCACACCGGCAAAAACGTCCTGATGCTCCACTACCAATACCCGCCGCTGCTTGCGCATGGGTGACAGTTCATGGCCGAAAAATCCGCACAGATCCATGATCGGCAACAACCGCCCGCGCAGATTGGCCACGCCCTTGACCCAGGGTTTAACCCCCGGCAATTGGGTGAACCGCGGCTCGGGCAGCACTTCGCTGACCTCGCCCATCGGCGCGACGTACCAGTGCTCGCCGAGGCGAAAGCCAATGCCGCTCCAGCGATCCTGGCGCGCCGGTTGCGACGGCAGGTCCGCCGCCAGCAGGCGACAGCGTTGGTCGATCTGCCACAACAGTTCGAACGCGGTCAGCGACTCGCTCATGACGGCGCGATCAACCGGCCAGCACGTTGTTCAGGGTCTTGATCAGCGTGTCTTCGTCGACCGGTTTGGTCAGGTAATCCCTGGCGCCCTGGCGAGTGCCCCAGACCTTGTCGGTTTCCTGATCCTTGGTGGTGATGATGATGACCGGGATGTGGCTGGTTTCAGCGTCCTTGGTCAGCTGACGGGTGGCCTGAAAACCGTTGAGGCCGGGCATGACAATGTCCATCAGCACGGCATCGGGCTTTTCCTGACGGGCCAGGGCCACGCCGTCGGCGCCGTTTTCAGCTTTCAACACTTCGTGGCCGTGCTTTTCCAGCATGCCGGTGAGTTTGTACATTTCGGTCGGCGAATCATCGACGATCAGAATACGTGCCATGGTTTTCCCCATTTTTCTTGTCGACACCGGGCCCGCTGGCCGAGCGTCACGGTGCGTGTCTTACTGCGGCAAATCAGCGGCAAAGCCCGGAACGTGGGCCGCAATCGCGTCGAGCAGTTCTTCCTTGCTGAAAGGCTTGGTCAAAAATTGATCGGAACCGACAATCCGCCCCTTGGCCTTGTCGAACAGCCCGTCGCGGGACGACAGCATGATCACCGGCGTTGCCTTGAAAGCACTGTTGTTCTTGATTAAAGCGCAGGTCTGATAACCATCCAGACGCGGCATCATGATGTCGACAAAAATGATCCCGGGGTGGTGGTCGGCGATCTTCGCCAGGGCGTCGAAACCGTCGATTGCGGTGATGACTTCGCACCCTGCATTTTTCAACAGGGTCTCGGCGGTGCGACGAATCGTTTTCGAGTCATCGATCACCATGACCTTCAAGGCGCTGGACTGCTGTTCCATAAGGGGGCTCTACCGTCGCCTTTGCGAATCAATTTGTCCGTTTTGCGATGACTGATGGCTGGAAACCCTTGATGTTCAAGGGCCAACACGGCTGGGAGCCTTTTTAGCACAGTCTCCTGACGCAATCTATCGACGGGTTTTTCCTTGACCGAAAACCCGCCCGGCGCCACTCTGGCGGCACTTTTTTCATACCGATCCGGTAGCCAATTTTCGAGGAAAACCCAATGAGCGTTCGCGTCGGGATTGTCATGGACCCTATCGCCAGCATTTCCTATAAAAAGGATAGCTCGCTGGCCATGCTGCTGGCGGCGCAGAAGCGCGGCTGGGAACTGTTCTACATGGAACAGAAAGACCTTTATCAGGCCGAAGGTCAGGCGCGGGCGCGGATGAAGCCGCTGAAAGTCTTCGCCAACCCGGAAAAATGGTTCGAACTGGGCGCCGAACAGGATTCCCTGCTCAGCGACCTGAACGTGATCCTGATGCGCAAGGATCCGCCGTTCGACATGGAATTCGTCTACTCCACCTACCTGCTCGAACAGGCCGAAACGGCTGGCGTACTGGTGGTCAACAAGCCGCAGAGCCTGCGCGACTGCAACGAGAAATTGTTCGCCACGCTGTTCCCGCAGTGCACGCCGCCGACCATCGTCAGCCGTCGCCCGGACGTGTTGCGCGAATTCGCCGACCATCACGGTGACGTGATCCTCAAGCCGCTGGACGGCATGGGCGGCTCGTCGATTTTCCGTCACACCGCCGGTCATCCGAACCTGTCGGTGATTCTGGAAACCCTGACCTTGCACGGCAAGCAGCAGATCATGATCCAGGGTTACCTGCCGGCCATCGTCGATGGCGACAAGCGCATCCTGATGATCGACGGCGAGCCGGTGGATTACTGCCTGGCGCGGATTCCGGCCCAGGGCGAAACCCGTGGCAACCTCGCGGCCGGCGGCCGTGGCGAAGCCCGTCCGTTGACCGACAAGGATCGCTGGATCGCCGCCCAGGTCGGCCCGACCTTGCGCGAGAAAGGCCTGCTGTTCGTCGGCCTGGACGTGATCGGCGAGCACCTGACCGAAATCAACGTCACCAGCCCGACCTGCATCCGCGAGATCGACAATGCCTTTGGCACCGACATCGGCGGGATGCTGATGGATGCGATCGAGAAAAAGCTGCAAGCTTGATGTGTGTCACATGCAGCCTGTCGCTTGATGCTTGAAGCCCAAGGCGTGAAACCAACATTGCGTTATCATGCGCGGCCTGTGAAAAACGCGATGTTGGTTTTCTTGTCATGACACTTCCGTCCGATCTGCCCGCTGAACTCGCCCATAAAGGCGTGCGCCCGGTCGATCGCCTCGGATTTACCCTGTTTCTCGCGGCGCTGATCCATTTGGCGTTGCTGCTCGGCGTGGGTTTCACCATGGTCGAGCCCAAGCAGATCAGCAAAACCCTGGAAATCACCCTCGCCACCTTCAAGAGCGAAAAGAAACCGGCGAAGGCCGATTTCCTCGCCCAGGAAAACCAGGAAGGCAGCGGCACCCTCGACAAGAAGGCGATTCCCAAGACCACCGAGGTCGCGCCGTTCCAGGACAACCAGGTCAAGAAGGTCACTCCGCCACCGGCCGCCAAGCCGCAGGTGCAGGAAGCCGCGCCCAAGGCGGCGGTGACCACCGTCGCGCCGAAACCGAAAAAGGCGCCGACCAAGAAAGAAGAAGCGAAGACCGAGACCAAACCAACGGTCGACGCCCCGACTTTCGACAGTTCGCAGCTCTCCAGCGACATCGCCAGCCTCGAAGCCGAACTGGCCAACGAACAACAGTTGTACGCCAAGCGCCCGCGCATCCACCGCCTGAGCGCCGCCTCGACCATGCGCGACAAGGGGGCCTGGTACAAGGACGAGTGGCGCAGGAAGGTCGAGCGCATCGGCAACCTCAATTACCCGGAAGAGGCCCGGCGCCAGCAGATTTACGGCAATTTGCGTCTGATGGTGTCGATCAACCGCGACGGCTCGCTGTATGAAGTGCTGGTGCTGGAATCATCCGGCCAGCCGCTGCTGGATCAGGCGGCGCAGCGCATCGTGCGGCTGGCAGCCCCGTTTGCACCGTTTACCGGGGACCTGTCGGACATCGACCGGCTGGAAATCATCCGCACCTGGAAATTCGCCCGGGGCGACCGGTTGTCCAGTAACTGAGTCGATCTTTTGCCCGCTCCAGCTTGTCAGTTCGCCCCCCGAACGCCACACTAGCGCACATGAAAAACGTCAGCCCCAGCTACCTCAAGCATCACTTCCTGATCGCCATGCCACACATGGCCGACCCGAACTTTGCCCATACCTTGACCTACATCGTCGAGCACACGGCCAATGGCGCCATGGGGCTGGTGGTCAACCGACCGCAAGAGCTGAATCTGGCCGACATCCTCGAACAACTGCGCCCCGACATCGATCCGCCAGCACTGTGCCAGCATGTGCCGATCTTCATCGGCGGCCCGGTGCAGACCGATCGCGGTTTTGTCCTGCACCCGGCGGGCCAGACCTTCCAGGCCACCGTCGAGCTGGAGGGCGATCTGGCCCTGTCCACCTCGCAGGACGTGCTGTTCGCCATCGCCGACGGCGTGGGCCCGGCCAAGAGCGTCATCACTCTCGGTTACGCCGGTTGGGAAGCCGGGCAACTGGAGGCTGAAATGGCCGACAACGCCTGGCTGACCTGCCCGTACGACGCCGACATCCTGTTCAACACCAGCAGTGAACTGCGCCTGGAAGCGGCGGCCAAGCACCTGGGGATCAACCTCAGCCTGCTGACCAGCCAGGCAGGACACGCCTGATGGCCCTGCGCCTGATCCTCGGCTTCGACTACGGCACCAAACAGATCGGCGTGGCGGTCGGCCAGGTGATTACCGGCCAGGCTCGCGAACTGTGCACCTTGAAGGCGCAAAACGGTGTACCGGACTGGAATCAGGTCGAAGCCCTGATAAAGGAATGGAAACCCGACGCCGTGGTGGTCGGCCTGCCGCTGAACATGGACGGTACGCCCAGCGAAATGTGCGCCCGCGCCGAGAAATTCGCCCGCCGCCTCAATGGCCGCTTCAACCTGCCTTTCTATACCCACGACGAACGCCTGACGACCTTCGAAGCCAAGGGCGAACGACTGGTGCGCGGGGGACAGAAAGGCAGTTACCGCGACAACCCGGTGGACGCCATCGCCGCCGCCCTGCTGTTGCAGGGCTGGCTCGACGAAAACACCGCACTGTTTGAATCCTGACAAGCGCTACGGCGCTTTTCTTTTGGTTACAACCCGAGCCCCGGTTCGCGAGAACCGGCTCGACCCCGAGAAGGAGCAACCATGAGCCTGCCCAATCCCGCCGATCTGATCAGCCAGATGGCGACCCGCCTCAAGGCGCACCTTGCCCAGCGCAATATCAGCGAACCGCGTTACATCGGCATCCGCACCGGCGGCGTCTGGGTCGCCCAGGCCCTGCTCAAAGAACTGGGCAGCGACGCGCCATTGGGCACGCTGGATGTTTCCTTCTACCGCGACGACTTCAGCCAGAACGGCCTGCACCCGCAAGTGCGTCCGTCCGCCCTGCCCTTCGAAATCGAAGGCCAGGATCTGGTGCTGATCGACGACGTATTGATGAGCGGCCGGACCATCCGCGCCGCCATGAACGAACTGTTCGACTACGGCCGCCCGGCCAGCGTGACGCTGGTCTGCCTGCTGGACCTGGACGCCGGCGAACTGCCGATCCGCCCGAACGTGGTCGGCGCGACGCTGTCGCTGGCCGCCCATGAGCGGGTCAAGCTGTCCGGGCCGGAGCTGGCCCTCGAACTGCAAGACCTTGCCCTTTAATCCGCCCTATTGAGAGTCCCATTCGCGATGACGCCTCTAGATACCAAGCGCCCGCTGCAGCTCAATGATCAGGGCCAGCTGCGCCACTTCCTCTCCCTCGACGGCCTGCGCCGCGAGTTGCTGACGGAAATCCTCGACACCGCCGACTCGTTCCTCGAAGTCGGCGCCCGGGCCGTGAAGAAGGTCCCGTTGCTGCGCGGCAAAACCGTGTGCAACGTGTTCTTCGAAAACTCCACCCGCACCCGCACCACCTTCGAACTGGCGGCCCAGCGCCTGTCGGCGGACGTGATCACCCTGAACGTGTCGACCTCGTCGGCCAGCAAGGGCGAAACCCTGCTCGACACCCTGCGCAACCTGGAAGCCATGGCCGCCGACATGTTCGTCGTGCGCCACGGTGACTCGGGCGCTGCGCACTTCATCGCCGAACATGTCTGCCCGCAGGTGGCGATCATCAACGGCGGCGACGGCCGACACGCGCACCCGACCCAGGGCATGCTCGACATGCTGACCATCCGCCGTCACAAGGGCGGTTTCGAGAACCTCTCGGTGGCCATCGTCGGCGACATCCTGCACTCGCGGGTGGCGCGTTCGAACATGCTGGCCCTGAAGACCCTCGGTTGCCAGGACATCCGCGTGATCGCGCCCAAAACCCTGCTGCCGATCGGCATTGAGCAGTACGGCGTGAAGGTCTACACCGACATGACCGAAGGTCTGAAAGACGTCGACGTGGTAATCATGCTGCGCCTGCAGCGCGAGCGCATGACCGGCGGCCTGCTGCCGAGCGAAGGCGAGTTCTACCGCCTGTTCGGTCTGACCACCGCGCGCCTGGCCGGCGCCAAGCCCGATTGCATCGTCATGCACCCGGGGCCGATCAACCGCGGCGTGGAGATCGAGTCGGCGGTGGCCGACGGCCCGCACTCGGTGATCCTCAATCAAGTCACCTACGGCATCGCGATCCGTATGGCCGTGCTGTCGATGGCCATGAGCGGACAAACAGCGCAGCGTCAATTCGAGCAGGAGAACGCCCAGTGAAGCTCAGCATTCTCGGCGCCCGCGTCATCGATCCAAGCAGCGGCCTGGATCAAATCACCGATATTCACGTTGAAGCCTGCAAGATCGTCGCCCTCGGCGCCGCACCGGCCGGTTTCACCGCCGTCGAAACCATTGATGCCCAAGGCCTTGTCGCCGCTCCAGGCCTCGTAGACCTGAACGTCGCCCTGCGCGAGCCGGGCTACAGCCGCAAAGGCACCATCGCCAGCGAAACCCGCGCTGCGGCGGCCGGTGGCGTGACCAGCCTGTGCTGCCCGCCGAAGACCAAACCGGTGCTCGACACTTCCGCCGTGGCCGAACTGATCCTCGACCGCGCCCGCGAAGCCGGCAACACCAAGGTGTTCCCGATCGGCGCCCTGAGCAAAGGTCTGGATGGCGAACAGCTGGCAGAACTCGTTGCCCTGCGCGACGCCGGATGCGTGGCCTTCGGCAACGGTCTGGAAAGCTTCCGCAACACCCGCACCCTGTGCCGGGCGCTGGATTACGCAGCGACCTTCGACCTGACGGTGATTTTCAACTCGCAGGATCACGACCTCGCCGACGGCGGCCTGGCCCACGAAGGGGCCACCGCCAGCTTCCTCGGCCTGCCGGGCATCCCGGAAACCGCTGAAACCGTGGCTTTGGCCCGGGATCTGCTGCTGGTGGAGCAAACCGGCGTGCGCGCGCACTTCAGCCAGCTCACCAGCGCTCGCGGCGTGGCCCTGATCGCTCAGGCTCAGGCCCGTGGTTTGAAAGTCACGGCAGATGTTGCCCTGTATCAGCTGATCCTCACGGACGAAGCGCTGATCGACTTCAGCAGCCTGTACCACGTGCAACCGCCGCTGCGCACCCGCGCCGACCGCGATGGTCTGCGTGACGCGGTGAAGTCCGGGGTGATTTCGGCGATTTCCAGCCATCACCAGCCCCATGAGCGCGATGCGAAACTGGCACCGTTCGGCGCGACCGAGCCAGGCATCAGCAGCGTCGAACTGCTACTGCCGCTGGCAATGACGCTGGTCGAAGATGGTCTGCTTGATCTGCCGACCCTGCTGGCGCGCCTGAGCGCCGGCCCGGCCGAGGCCCTGCGCCTGCCGGCGGGCAAACTGGCGGTGGGTGGTGCAGCGGATATCGTGCTGTTCGATCCGAAGGCTTCGACAGTAGCCGGCGAAAGCTGGCTGTCGAAGGGCGAGAACTGCCCGTTCCTCGGCCATAGCCTGCCGGGTGTGGTGCGTTACACATTGGTGGATGGCCGGATCAGCCACCAGGCTTGATACTGAGTTGCCCCAATCGCGAGCGAGCTCGCTCCCACAAGGGTCACCGCGAACCCTGTGGGGGCGAGCTTGCTCGCGAAGCTTTATTGGAAAGCGCCTCTGCCCTCGGCGTTACGCACCGATACCTGATCGTTCAGCGTCCAGAAGTCATACAGCACGCCAATAAAGAACAGCCCGCCCGTCAGCAGGTACAGCAGGCCGCTGATCCACTTGCCCTGATACATCCGGTGCACACCAAACACCCCGAGGAATGTCAGCAGAATCCACGCCACGTTGTATTCGATCGGTCCCGCCGCAAAGCGCAGGTCCGCTTCCCGGTCCATCGCCGGGATCAGGAACACGTCGATCAGCCAGCCGATCCCCAGCAACCCGAAGGTGAAAAACCAGATCGTGCCGGTCACCGGCTTGCCGTAATAGAAGCGGTGAGAACCTGTGAAACCGAATATCCACAACAGGTAACCAATCACCTTGCTATGGGTGTCTTTTTCCTTCACACGGGGCAGCTGATAGCCGTTCATTAAGACCTCGATACACGCGATAGATAAATATTCTTTAATTCTTTGTGACTTTTTTACAGGTAGCCGACGTACGGCAAATGCTACCTTGTGGTCCGTCAAAGCCTTATAGCACCGGACTTCTGTCCGACAATTGCGTTTTTTTGCCGCTTGTTTGGTTCCGTTGGCACCTGATTGAATCGACCAACGGCCTCGGAAGGGACAAAAAAGCTGTTATAAAGTTGCGCGCTAACACATAAGAGCCCTGCCTAATGCGTCCATTTTTCAAGACATGGCTAACTATTTGCCTATTAATGCCACTGGCCGCCCACGCCACCAATCGTGAGCAACGTCTTCCCAACGTTAACGGTTTCACTCCCAAATCCCATGCCTCTGCTCCTACGAACAAAGGCAAGCAAACGAAACACACCACGCTCGCCAGCAAGAGTCACGGCAAGCTGGTTCCACCGATGGCGAACAAGGAAAGCAGTAACGTCCTCAGTCGTGCGGTGAACGTCCTCGGTACACCTTACCGTTGGGGCGGCAGCAGCCCGAGCAAAGGCTTCGACTGCAGCGGTCTGGTCAAATACGCGTTCAACGACGCCACGTTCGACCTGCCGCGTACCTCGAATGCCATGGCCAGTGGTCACGGCGAGAAAGTCGAGCGCAAGGACCTCAAGCCTGGCGACCTGATTTTCTTCAATATCAAAAGCCGTCGGGTCAATCACGTTGCCATCTACCTGGGCAACGACCGCTTCATCCACGCACCACGCCGTGGCAAAGCGGTGAGTATCGATACGCTGAACAAACCGTATTGGGAACAGCATTACGTGGTTGCCAAGCGCGTGCTGCCGAAAGAACCAGGTGGCAAGCAGATGCGCGTGGTTCAGCGCTGATCTGTACAGATCATAAAAAACGCAGCCTTCGGGCTGCGTTTTTTTTCGTCCCTAGAAATTATCCGGTGTCCGCGCCTTCTCCCGCGCATGTTCACGACTGATCAGGCCCTTGGTCACCAGATCCTTCAGGCACATGTCGAGCGTCTGCATCCCCAGCGACCCGCCGGTCTGGATCGCCGAATACATCTGCGCCACCTTGTCCTCGCGGATCAAGTTACGGATCGCCGACGTCCCCAGCATGATCTCGTGTGCCGCCACCCGGCCGCCGCCGATCTTCTTGATCAATGTCTGCGACACCACGGCCAGCAATGACTCGGACAACATCGAGCGCACCATGGACTTCTCATCCCCCGGAAACACATCCACCACCCGGTCGATAGTCTTGGCCGCCGACGTGGTGTGCAGCGTGCCGAACACCAAGTGCCCGGTCTCGGCCGCCGTCAGCGCCAGGCGGATGGTTTCCAGATCACGCATCTCGCCGACCAGGATCACGTCAGGGTCTTCGCGCAGCGCTGAACGCAATGCCGTGGCGAAACTGCGGGTATCGCGGTGGACTTCACGCTGATTGATCAGGCATTTACGCGATTCGTGGACGAATTCGATGGGGTCTTCGATGGTCAGGATGTGGTGATGACGGTGGGTATTGAGGTAATCGATCATCGCCGCAAGCGTCGTGGATTTGCCGGAGCCGGTTGGTCCGGTGACCAGCACGAGCCCCCGCGGAGCATCGGTGATTTTGCGAAAGACGTCGCCCATGGCGAGGTCTTCCATGCTCAGCACTTTCGACGGGATGGTACGGAACACAGCGCCGGCGCCACGGTTCTGGTTGAAGGCATTGACCCGAAACCGCGCCACACCGGGCACTTCGAAGGAAAAGTCGGTTTCCAGATGTTTCTCGAACTCCACTCGCTGGGTGTCGTTCATGATGTCGTAGATCAGCTCGTGCACCTGCTTGTGATCCAGCGCCGGCAGATTGATCCGTCGCACATCGCCATCCACGCGGATCATCGGTGGCAGACCGGCCGACAGGTGCAGGTCGGAAGCGCCCTGTTTGGCGCTGAAGGCCAGCAGTTCAGTGATATCCATAGCGTCCCTCAATTCCAGTAGAATGCCGCGAACCTTCAGACCGCTGGCGCCTCTTGATGTCCACGATAGCAGACAACATTCTCCAGGTTAGTTCGCGTATTCATGCCGCCACCGCTGCCGCCGGACGCGATGAAAACAGCGTCCAGCTACTGGCCGTGAGCAAGACCAAACCGTCCGAAGCCCTGCGCGAAGCTTATGCCGCCGGCCTGCGCGACTTTGGCGAGAACTACCTGCAGGAAGCCCTGGCCAAACAGCTCGAACTGGCCGACCTGCCCTTGATCTGGCACTTCATCGGCCCCATTCAGTCGAACAAGACCCGCTCGATTGCCGAGCATTTCGCCTGGGTGCACTCCGTGGATCGTCTGAAAATCGCCCAACGCCTGTCCGAACAACGCCCGGCGGAGCTGCCGCCGCTGAACATCTGCATTCAGGTCAACGTCAGTGGTGAAGCCAGCAAGTCCGGCTGCACCCCGGCCGACCTGCCGGCCCTGGCCCAGGCCATCAGCGCGCTGCCGCGCCTGAAGCTGCGCGGCTTGATGGCAATCCCCGAGCCAACCGAAGATCGCGCCGAACAAGACGCTGCATTCGCCGCCGTTCAGAAGTTGCAGGCCGACCTCGACCTGCCGCTCGACACGCTTTCCATGGGCATGAGCCACGACCTCGAGTCGGCCATTGCCCAAGGCGCGACCTGGGTCCGTATCGGTACGGCCCTGTTTGGCGCCCGCGACTATTCCCCATCTTGATGATTTCCAGATAAGGACCTGACATGAGCAACACACGTATCGCCTTTATCGGAGCCGGCAACATGGCCGCCAGCCTGATCGGCGGCCTGCGGGCCAAGGGTCTGGAAGCCGCACACATCCGCGCCAGTGATCCGGGTGAAGAGACCCGCAACCGGGTCAGCGCCGAACACGGCATCGAGACCTTCGCCGACAATGCTCAGGCCATCGACGGCGCTGACGTGGTGGTACTGGCGGTCAAGCCACAGGCCATGAAAGCCGTGTGCGAAGCGATCCGCCCGAGCCTGAAGCCGAATCAACTGGTGGTGTCCATCGCCGCCGGCATTACTTGCGCCAGCATGACTGCGTGGCTCGGTGAACAGCCAATCGTGCGCTGCATGCCCAACACCCCGGCGCTGCTGCGTCAGGGCGTGAGCGGTCTGTACGCCACCGGCGAAGTCAGCGCCGAACAGCGCCAGCAGGCCGAAGAGCTGCTGTCCGCCGTGGGCATCGCCCTGTGGCTGAACGAAGAGCAGCAACTGGACGCGGTCACCGCCGTCTCCGGTTCCGGCCCCGCGTATTTTTTCCTGCTGATCGAAGCCATGACCGCCGCTGGCGTCAAACTCGGCCTGCCGAAGGAAACCGCCGAACAACTGACCCTGCAAACCGCGCTGGGCGCGGCGCACATGGCCGTGTCCAGCGACGTCGACGCCGCCGAACTGCGCCGCCGCGTGACCTCGCCGGCCGGCACCACGGAAGCTGCAATCAAATCGTTCCAGGCCGGTGGCTTCGAAGCCCTGGTGGAAAAAGCACTCGGCGCCGCCGCGCACCGCTCGGCCGAAATGGCCGAACAATTGGGCAAATAAGGAGCCTTACATGATTGGATTGAACACCGCAGCGGTCTACGTGCTGCAAACCCTCGGCAGCCTGTACCTGCTGATCGTGCTGCTGCGCTTCGTCCTGCAACTGGTGCGGGCGAACTTCTACAACCCGCTGTGCCAGTTCGTGGTCAAGGCTACCCAGCCGCTGCTCAAGCCACTGCGCCGGATCATCCCGAGCCTGTTAGGCCTGGACATGTCGTCGCTGGTGCTGGCGATCCTTGTGCAACTGGCTCTGATGGCGCTGACCCTGCTGCTGACCTACGGCACCACCGGCAACCCGCTGCAACTGTTCATCTGGTCGATCATCGGCGTGACCGCGCTGTTCCTGAAGATCTTCTTCTTCGCCTTGATCATCAGCGTGATCCTGTCGTGGGTCGCTCCGGGCAGCCACAACCCGGGCGCCGAGCTGGTCAACCAGATCTGTGAACCGGCCCTGGCGCCGTTCCGCCGCTTCCTGCCGAGCATGGGCGGCCTGGACCTGTCGCCGATCTTCGCCTTCCTCGCGCTGAAGCTGATCGACATGCTGGTGATCAACAACCTCGCGGCGATGACGATGATGCCGGAAATCCTGCGCCTGTTGATGTGAGCTGGTTTCGCTGGGACGGTGACGACCTGATCCTCGAGTGTCACCTGCAACCGGCAGCCCGCAGCGATGACTTCGCCGGGCTGCACGGCGACCGCCTGAAGATCCGCCTGACCGCGCCGCCGGTAGAGGGCAAGGCCAATGCGTACCTGATGGGGTTTCTGGCCAAGGCTTTCGGGGTTTCCAAGAGCCAGGTCAGTTTGCTCAGCGGTGAGTTGAACCGGCAGAAGCGCGTGAAGATCTGCTCGCCGAAGAAGCTGCCGGATTTGCCGGGGCTCTGCCGCCCCTGATCGTTGCTTGCCGCTAACCCCACCGGTCTTTAGACTTACGCCTCATTTCAACGAGAGCAGGGTCGATGCCAGCTGCCTTTCCCCCCGATTCTGTTGGTCTGGTGACGCCACAAACGGCGCACTTCAGCGAACCGCTGGCCCTGGCCTGCGGCCGTTCGCTGGCCGCTTATGACCTGATCTACGAAACCTACGGCACGCTCAACGCGCAGGCGAGCAACGCCGTGTTGATCTGCCACGCCTTGTCCGGCCACCACCACGCCGCCGGCTACCACAGCGTCGACGACCGCAAGCCCGGCTGGTGGGACAGCTGCATCGGCCCCGGCAAACCGATCGACACCAACAAGTTCTTCGTGGTCAGCCTGAACAACCTCGGCGGCTGCAACGGTTCTACCGGCCCGAGCAGCCTCAATCCGGAAACCGGCAAGCCGTTCGGCGCCGACTTCCCGGTGCTGACCGTGGAAGACTGGGTGCACAGCCAGGCACGCCTGGCCGACCGGCTCGGCATCGGCCAGTGGGCGGCAGTGATCGGCGGCAGCCTCGGCGGCATGCAGGCGCTGCAATGGACCATCACGTATCCGGACCGCGTACGCCACTGTCTGGCCATCGCCTCGGCCCCCAAGCTGTCGGCGCAGAACATCGCCTTCAACGAAGTGGCGCGCCAGGCGATCCTCACCGACCCGGAATTCCACGGCGGCTCATTCCAGGAACACGGCGTGATCCCCAAACGCGGGCTGATGCTGGCGCGGATGGTGGGGCACATCACCTACCTGTCCGACGACTCCATGGGCGAAAAATTCGGCCGCGGCCTGAAGAGCGAAAAGCTCAACTACGACTTCCACAGCGTCGAGTTCCAGGTCGAAAGCTACCTGCGTTATCAGGGCGAAGAGTTCTCCGGGCGCTTCGACGCCAACACCTATCTGTTGATGACCAAGGCGCTGGATTACTTCGATCCGGCGGCCAACTTCGACGATAACCTGGCGAAAACCTTCGAAGGTGCGAAAGCCAAATTCTGCGTGATGTCGTTCACCACCGATTGGCGCTTCTCCCCGGCCCGCTCGCGGGAGCTGGTGGACGCGCTGATGGCCGCGCGCAAGGACGTCAGCTACCTGGAAATCGACGCGCCGCAGGGCCACGACGCCTTCCTGATTCCGATCCCGCGTTATTTGCAGGCGTTCGGCAATTACATGAATCGCATTACGTTGTGAGAAAGCCATGAGAGCTGATCTGGAAATCATCCAGGAATGGATCCCCGCCGGCAGCCGTGTACTCGACCTCGGTTGCGGCGACGGCGAGTTGCTGACCTGGCTGCGCGACCACAAGCAGGTCACCGGTTATGGCCTGGAAAACGACCCGGACAACATCGCCGAGTGCGTGGCCAAGGGCATCAACGTCATCGAGCAGGACCTGGACAAGGGCCTGGGCAACTTCGCCAGCAACAGCTTCGACGTGGTGGTGATGACCCAGGCCCTGCAAGCCGTGCATTACCCGGACAAGATCCTCGACGAAATGCTGCGGGTCGGCCGCCAGTGCATCATCACCTTCCCCAACTTCGGTCACTGGCGCTGCCGCTGGTATCTGGCGAGCAAGGGCCGGATGCCGGTATCCGAATTCCTGCCGTACACCTGGTACAACACGCCGAACATTCACTTCTGCACCTTCGAAGACTTTGAAGAACTTTGTCGCGAACGTGAGGCGAAGGTCATTGATCGGCTTGCCGTGGATCAACAGCACCGCCACGGGTGGGCCAGTAAGCTATGGCCTAATCTGTTAGGTGAGATCGGTATCTACCGCGTCAGCAGCCCGGGGCTGCAGGATCACAGAATCGCGGTCTGAACCACGACATTGCGAGGAGAACGAACATGGGACGCCTGATTACCGCGTTATTGGCCGCCTGCCTGAGCCTGTCGGCCGTGGCCGCCGATGCCATCAAGAGCGAGCGCCAGGAAACCTTCGGCGACGTGACGGTGCACTACAACACCTTCAACTCGACCTACCTGCAACCGGACATCGCCAAGGCTGCCGAGCTGATCCGCAGCAAGAACCAGGGCGTGATCAATGTCTCGGTGATCAAGGACGGCAAGCCGTTGATCGCCAACGTCACCGGTACGGTGAAAGATCTGACCAGCCAGAGCGTGACCCTGAATTTCCGTCAGGTCACCGAACAGGGCGCGATCTATTACATCGCCCAGTACCCGGTGGAACAGCAGGAAACCCGCACTTTCGAAATCAAGGTGCAGACCGGTGACAAGATCAACACCATCAATTTCAACCAAGAGCTTTTCCCTGGCCAATGATCAATCTCAAGCAACTCGTACTGGCCAGCCATAACGCCGGCAAACTCAAGGAACTCCAGGCCATGCTCGGCGAATCGGTGCACCTGCGCTCGATCGGCGAATTCAGCAGCGTGGAACCGGAAGAAACCGGTCTGTCGTTCGTCGAGAACGCGATCCTCAAGGCCCGCAACGCGGCGCGTATTTCCGGGCTGCCGGCGCTGGCTGACGATTCAGGTCTGGCGGTGGATTTCCTCGGCGGTGCGCCGGGCATCTACTCGGCGCGCTACGCCGACGGCAAGGGCGATGCGGCGAACAACGCCAAGCTGCTCGACGCCTTGAAGGATGTGCCTGAAGCCGAACGCGGCGCACAGTTCGTCTGTGTGCTGGCGCTGGTGCGTCACGCAGACGATCCGCTGCCGATCCTGTGCGAAGGCCTGTGGCACGGACGCATCCTGACCGCCGCCAGCGGCGAGCACGGTTTTGGTTACGATCCGCTGTTCTGGGTGCCGGAGCGTAACGTGTCCAGCGCCGAGCTGAGCCCGAGCGACAAAAACCAGATCAGCCACCGCGCCCGCGCAATGGATCTGCTGCGCCAGCGTCTGGGCTTGAAATGACCGATAGCTCCTGCGCGTCGTCGCTGATTATCGGCGGCGCCGCCTCCTCGCCTCGGGCACCGTTGCCGACGCTGCCGCCCCTGGCGCTGTACATCCACATTCCGTGGTGTGTGCGCAAATGCCCGTATTGCGACTTCAACTCCCACACCGCCAGCCCCGTGCTGCCGGAGCAAGAGTACGTCGACGCGATGCTGGCCGACCTCGACCAGGATCTGCACGCGGTATATGGCCGTGAGTTGAGTTCGATCTTCTTTGGCGGCGGCACACCGAGTCTGTTCAGCGCACAAGCCCTTGGTCGCTTGCTGGAAGGCGTCAAACAGCGCATCCCGTTTGCCGATGACATCGAAATCACCCTGGAAGCCAACCCCGGGACCTTCGAACAGGAGAAGTTCGTCGCCTACCGCAAACTGGGGATCAATCGCCTGTCGATCGGTATCCAGAGCTTCCAGCAGGAAAAACTCAAGGCCCTCGGCCGCATCCACAACGGCGATGAAGCGGTACGCGCCGCCGGCATGGCGCGCCAGGCCGGGTTCGATAACTTCAACCTCGACTTGATGCACGGCTTGCCGGACCAGTCGCTGGACGATGCCTTGAGCGACCTGCGTCAGGCCATCGAACTGAAGCCGACGCACATTTCCTGGTATCAGCTGACGCTGGAGCCGAACACCGTGTTCTGGAACCAGCCGCCAGTGCTGCCGGAAGACGATACGTTGTGGGACATTCAAGAGGCCGGACAGGCGCTGCTGGCCGAGCACGGTTACGCGCAGTACGAAGTTTCCGCCTATGCGCAACCGGGCCGCCCGGCGCGGCATAATCTCAACTACTGGAGTTTCGGCGACTTCATCGGCATCGGCGCCGGCGCCCACGGCAAGCTCAGTCACCCGGACGGGCGCATCGTGCGCACCTGGAAGACGCGCCTGCCAAAGGACTACCTCAACCCGGCCAAAAGCTTCCAGGCCGGCGAGAAAGCCCTGACCAACGACGAGATGCCGTTCGAGTTCCTGATGAACGCCCTGCGCCTGACTGCCGGCGTGGAATCACGCCTGTACCCCGAGCGCACCGGCCTGCCGCTGGAGAGCCTCGACGAACACCGCCGCGAGGCCGAACAAAGCGGTCTGTTGCAGGTCGAACCGTCACGTCTGGCGGCCACCGAGCGCGGACAACTCTTTCTCAATGACTTGCTGCAAAAATTTCTGAGCTGATTAGCTCCCGGGGAAACCGCATGGATTTGATACTCGACCTGCTCGCCACCGTGTCCCGCTGGAGCCGCAGCAACCTTTCGGAAATCGCCCTGGCCCTGGTGGGCTGCCTGCTGGTGCTGTTCGGTGCCGACTTCAAAGGCTGGGTTGAACAACGCCTGGGCAGCATCGCCGGCGCCCTGCGTGTGCCGCTGATGGCCCTGCTGTGCATGATCGGCAGCGGCGCCGCGCTGATCTACGCCACGCCTTGGGTGGTGAAGGGGCTGAGCCAGTTCAACAACTACAGCCTGGCGCCGGTGTTGTTGGTGGTGCTGGTGCTGATTGGCGTGGTCGCTGACCGCCGCTGATTTTCAGCACACACAAAATAACTGTGGGAGCGAGCCTGCTCGCGATAGCGACTTAACATTCAACATAATCGTTGACTGTCAGACCGTTATCGCGAGCAGGCTCGCTCCCACATGGGGTTCTGCGTAAGGCTTAAGCGAGTTTCTCGAACTTCAGATCCCACACGCCATGCCCAAGACGCTCGCCGCGGCGTTCGAACTTGGTGATCGGGCGCTCGGCCGGGCGTGGTACGCACTTGCCGTCTTCGGCGACGTTGCGATAGCCCGGGGCGACGTTCATCACTTCCAGCATGTATTCGGCGTACGGCTCCCAGTCGGTGGCCATGTGCAGAATGCCGCCAACCTTCAGCTTGCTGCGCACCAGTTCAGCGAAGGACGCCTGAACGATGCGGCGCTTGTGGTGGCGGCTCTTGTGCCACGGATCCGGGAAGAACAGCATCAGGCGATCGAGGCTGTTGTCGGCGATGCAGCGATTGAGCACTTCGATCGCGTCGCAATCGTAGACCCGCAGGTTGGTCAGGCCCTGAGTCAGCACGCCGTTGAGCAGCGCGCCGACACCCGGACGGTGAACCTCGACACCGATGAAATCCTGTTCCGGCGCAGCGGCGGCCATTTCCAGCAGCGAGTGGCCCATGCCGAAACCGATCTCCAGCGAACGCGGCGCGCAACGGCCGAACACCTGGTCGTAATCCACCGGCGCATCGGCCAGCGGCAGGACGAACTTCGGCGCGCCCTGATCCAGGCCGCGCTGCTGGCCTTCGGTCATGCGCCCGGCGCGCATCACGAAACTCTTGATGCGGCGGTGTTGGCGCTCGTCGCCTTCTTCCGTCTGGATTGGCGTGTCGTTCGATTCAGTCATCAATAGCTCTTACTTGATCAGACCATCCAGCGGCGAAGAGGCGCTGGCATAGAGTTTTTTCGGCATGCGGCCGGCGAGGTAGGCCAAACGGCCCGCGACGATCGCGTGTTTCATGGCTTCGGCCATCATGATCGGCTGCTGGGCATGGGCGATGGCCGAGTTCATCAGCACCGCGTCACAGCCCAGCTCCATCGAGATGGTGGCGTCGGAAGCGGTGCCGACACCGGCATCCACCAGCACCGGGATCTTGGCTTCTTCGAGGATGATCTGCAGGTTGTACGGGTTGCAGATCCCCAGGCCTGAACCGATCAGACCGGCCAGCGGCATCACCGCGATGCAGCCGATTTCCGCCAGTTGCCGGGCGATGATCGGGTCGTCGCTGGTGTAAACCATCACGTCGAAGCCTTCCTTGACCAGCACTTCGGCGGCCTTGAGGGTTTCGATCACGTTGGGGAACAGGGTTTTCTGGTCGGCCAGCACTTCCAGCTTCACCAGGTTGTGGCCGTCGAGCAGCTCACGGGCCAGGCGGCAGGTGCGCACGGCCTCGACCGCGTCGTAGCAGCCGGCGGTGTTCGGCAGGAAGGTGTAGCGATCCGGCGACAGCACTTCGAGCAGGTTCGGCTCGCCTTCGATCTGGCCCAGGTTGGTGCGGCGCACCGCGAAGGTGACGATCTCGGCACCCGAGGCTTCGATGGCCAGGCGGGTTTCTTCCATGTCACGGTACTTGCCGGTACCGACCAGCAAACGCGACTGGTAAGTACGACCGGCCAGAACGAAAGGCTTGTCGCTACGAACGATGCTCATGGGGAATCCTCTGTTGGGGTGAGGGTCTTGCAGAATTCTCGGCCCGTGCAGGCCTGGCAACTAGCCGCCGCCGATGGCGTGCACCACTTCGACGTTGTCGCCGTCGTTCAAAGTGGTGTCGGCATGCTGGCTGCGCGGGACGATATCCAGATTGAGTTCGACCGCGACGCGGCGTCCGGTCAGATCCAGACGGGTCAGCAGGGCCGCAACGGTTTCACCGTCGGGCAGTTCAAAGGATTCACCGTTCAACTGAATGCGCATGCGCAACGCCGCCATCACTTTTTAGGGGGTGGCATTCTAGCCCGATCATGACCTAAAGGTCAGCACCAAGCGTCAAGCGGTTGGCTGCAGGCGCCAGGCGGCGAGCCCGAGGCACAGCCAGCCGATCAGGAATGCCAGGCCACCGAACGGAGTGATGATGCCGAGCTTGCCGATGCCGAGGGTGGTCAGCAGGTACAGGCTGCCGGAGAACAGCAGGATGCCGACGGTGAACGAGATGCCGGCCCAGGCGACCAGCCGCCCCTGAAGCTGGGTGGCCAGCAGCGCCACGCCGAACAGCGCCAGCGCGTGCACCAGTTGATAGGTGACGCCGGTGTGGAAGATCGCCAGGTACTCCGGGGTCAGACGGTTTTTCAGGCCGTGGGCGGCGAATGCGCCGAGGCCGACACCGGTGAAACCAAAGAAGGCAGCCAGCATCAGAAAGCTACGCAGCATGTAGAACTCCAGTCAGACTCGATCGGCAGGGTCTGTATAATGGCCCGCTCAACCGGTTCGGCCAAGCCATCTCTATGCTGCGTTTATTTCTCCGTCGTTTCACGAAGGCCCTGCTCTGGTTCGCGGGCGGCAGCGTATTGCTGGTGTTGGTGTTTCGCTTCGTGCCGCCACCGTTCACGGCGCTGATGGTCGAGCGCAAGATCGAATCCTGGGTCGACGGCGAGCCGATCGATCTGCAACGCACCTGGAAGCCATGGGACGAGATTTCCGATGACCTGAAGGTCGCGGTGATTGCCGGCGAAGACCAGAAATTCCCCGAGCACTGGGGTTTTGACCTGAGTGCAATCAAGGCCGCACTGGCCCACAACGAACTCGGCGGCTCGATCCGCGGTGCCAGCACCTTGAGCCAACAAGTGTCGAAGAACCTGTTTTTGTGGTCCGGTCGCAGCTATCTGCGTAAAGGTCTAGAGGCGTGGTTTACTGCGCTGATCGAAGTGTTCTGGCCCAAGCAGCGGATTCTCGAGGTGTACCTGAACAGTGTCGAATGGGATGACGGCGTGTTTGGTGCCGAAGCAGCGGCAAGGCATCACTTTGGCGTAGGTGCCAGGTCGCTGTCCCGGCAGCAGGCGAGTTATCTGGCGGCGGTGCTGCCGAATCCCCGGGTCTGGAGCGCCAGCCATCCGACCGCTTACGTGTCGCGCCGAGCCGGCTGGATTCGCCAGCAGATGAGCCAGCTGGGGGGCGACAGCTATCTGCTGACACTCAATGATTCCCGCCGGGCGCCTTGGGCCCAATGACTTTGTGACAGGCAAACAAAAACGCCCCGATCATCACTGATCGGGGCGTTTTTTATTGCCGGACTACCGGTTATGCGGCAATCGACAACTTGAGCTTGTTCATCGCGCTCTTCTCGAGCTGACGGATCCGCTCGGCCGATACGTTGTACTTCTGCGCCAGGTCGTGCAGCGTGGCTTTCTCTTCTGCCAGCCAGCGCTGGTAGAGGATGTCGCGGCTGCGTTCGTCCAGCACTTCCAGCGCTTCGTGCAGGTTGTGATTGGAGTTGTCGCTCCAGTCGGCATCTTCCAGTTGACGCGCCGGGTCGTACCGGTGGTCTTCCAGGTAATTGGCCGGCGACTGGAAAGCACTGTCGTCGTCGGCTTCGGCAGCCGGGTCGAAGGCCATGTCATGGCCGGTCAGGCGACTTTCCATCTCACGCACTTCACGCGGCTCGACACCAAGGCTTTCCGCCACACGGTGGACTTCCTCGTTGTTCAGCCAGGCCAGACGTTTCTTCTGGCTGCGCAGATTGAAGAACAGCTTGCGCTGGGCCTTGGTGGTCGCGACTTTCACGATCCGCCAGTTGCGCAGGATGAACTCGTGGATCTCGGCCTTGATCCAGTGCACCGCGAAGGACACCAGACGCACGCCCATTTCCGGGTTGAAACGCTTCACGGCCTTCATCAGACCGACGTTGCCTTCCTGGATCAGGTCAGCCTGAGCCAGACCGTAGCCGGAATAGCTACGGGCGATGTGTACGACAAACCGCAGGTGGGCGAGCACCATCTGCCGAGCCGCCCCCAAATCCTGCTCATAGTAGAGACTCTCGGCCAGTTCACGCTCCTGCTCCGGCGTCAGCAATGGAATGCTGTTGACGGTGTGTACATAAGCTTCCAGGTTTGCGCCCGGAACCAATGCATACGCAGGTTGCAAAGAATTGGTCATACGAAAAAACCTCCGACTTACATACTCGCGCCTTTCGGCACTGCGAAAAATTGACCGGGAACTCAAGTACAAGTTCCCAAAAAACCGCAAGGCCAATCACGCGCAAAAAAGATTCTACTTCGGCGCCAGCTCCCTGAGATGACGTGCGACTGCAATCCATGCACCGATATAACCCAACAGCACCGCGCCAAGCAAGAGCGACAGACCGTCGGCAACTGGCACTCCGGCCAGTGCGAAATCACTGCCGTACAAGCCGGCCAGCCCAACCACCGCGTCGTTCAGCCAGTTCAGGCCGAACGCCAGCACACCCCAGGACAGCAGCCCTGCACCGAAGCCATACAACGCGCCCATATAAAGGAAGGGGCGACGCACATAGCTGTCGGTGCCGCCGACGAGTTTAATCACTTCTATCTCTGTGCGGCGGTTTTCAATATGAAGACGAATGGTATTGCCTATCACCAAAAGTAATGCGGAAACCAGCAACACCGTCAGACCGAAGACAAAGCGGTCGCCGAGCTTGAGGATGGCGGCCAGACGCTCGACCCAGACTAGATCAAGTTGCGCCTGTTGTACCTTGGGCAACTCGGAAAGTTTTTGTCTTAATGCTTCCAGGGTCGACTTGTCGACCTCCTTCGGCGTCACCAGCACCACGCCCGGCAGCGGGTTTTCCGGCAGCTCGCGCAGGGCTTCGCCCAATCCGGACTGCTGCTGGAACTCTTCCAGCGCCTGGTCGCGGCCGACATATTCAGCATCAGCTACGCCGGGCATGCCTTTGATCTGATCACGCAATGCTTCGCCCTGGGCCGGGCTGGCCTCAAGCTCCAGGTACAGCGAGATCTGCGCCGCGCGCTGCCATGAACCGCCCAGACGCTCGACATTGTTCAGCAACAGTGACAGGCCCATCGGCAGACTCAGCGCAACCGCCATCACCATGCAGGTGAAGAAGCTGCCGATCGGCTGCTTGCCGAGACGGCGCAGGCTGTCGATCCAGCTGGCGCGGTGACTTTCGATCCAGGCACGGAACAACGTGGCAAAGTCTGGCCCGTCGTCATCGTCGTGCTTTTTCTTCTTTGGCGGTTGCGGATCGGCGGCCTTCGGAGCCACGCGCTCGGAAACCTTCGGACTGCGTGTCGCACTCATACGCCGGCCTCCCCGTCGCCGATCAATCGGCCGCGTTGCAGGGTCAGCATGCGATGGCGCATGCGCGCAATCAGCGCCAGGTCGTGACTGGCGATCAGCACGCTGGTGCCCAGACGGTTGATGTCTTCGAACACACCCATGATCTCGGCCGCCAGACGCGGGTCGAGGTTACCGGTCGGTTCGTCCGCCAGCAGCAAGGCCGGACGGTGAACGATGGCGCGGGCAATGCCGACGCGCTGTTGCTGACCGGTGGACAGGTCGCCGGGATACAGATCGGCCTTGTCCGACAGCGCCACGCGCT
The DNA here is from genome assembly GCF_052660475.1 of Pseudomonas sp. G7(2022). Taxonomy (NCBI): domain Bacteria; kingdom Pseudomonadati; phylum Pseudomonadota; class Gammaproteobacteria; order Pseudomonadales; family Pseudomonadaceae; genus Pseudomonas; species Pseudomonas sp. G7(2022). Next base: position 5,924,007 of record NZ_CP109659.1, read on the forward strand.
CCAGCGCCGAATCGACGCGCTTGGCGATCTCGACCTTGGACAGCCCGAGAATCTGCAACGGCAGCGCGACGTTGTTGAACACCGTGCGATCGAACAGCAACTGGTGGTTCTGGAACACCACACCGATCTGCCGACGCAGGAACGGAATCTGCGCATTGCTGATGGTGCTCAGGTCTTGCCCGGCCAGCAACAGTTTGCCACTGGTCGGACGTTCCATCGCCAGCAGCAGGCGCAACAACGTGGATTTACCGGCACCGGAGTGGCCGGTGACAAACAGGAACTCGCCGCGACGGACTCGAAAGCTCAGCTCATGCAAGCCGACGTGACCGTTCGGGTAGCGCTTACCGACCTGTTCGAAACGAATCATGAACGCTCCCGCTCGGCAAACAGTGCCTGGACAAAGGGTTCGGCTTCAAAGGTACGCAGATCGTCGATGCCTTCACCGACGCCGATGTAGCGGATCGGCAGACCAAACTGCTTGGCCAGGGCAAAAATCACCCCGCCCTTGGCCGTGCCGTCGAGCTTGGTCAGCGCCAGGCCGGTCAGTTCGACAGTCTGGTTGAATTGCTTGGCCTGATTGATGGCGTTCTGGCCGGTACCGGCATCGAGCACCAGCAGCACTTCGTGCGGCGCATCGGCGTCGAGCTTGCCGATTACCCGGCGAACCTTTTTCAGTTCTTCCATCAGGTTGTCTTTGGTGTGCAGACGACCGGCGGTGTCGGCGATCAGCACGTCGATGCCACGGGCCTTGGCGGCCTGCACGGCGTCGAAGATCACCGAGGCCGAGTCCGCGCCAGTGTGCTGGGCGATCACCGGGATCTTGTTGCGCTCACCCCAGACCTGTAACTGCTCGACAGCCGCAGCACGGAACGTGTCACCCGCGGCGAGCATGACCTTCTTGCCCTCCAGTTGCAGCTTCTTCGCCAGTTTGCCGATGGTGGTGGTCTTGCCGGCGCCGTTGACACCGACCACAAGGATCACGAACGGCTTGTTCTGCGAAACGATCTTCAGCGGTTGCTCGACCGGTTTGAGCATCGCGGCCAGCTCGGCCTGCAGGGATTTGTACAGGGCGTCGGAATCGGCCAGTTCCTTGCGGGCGACCTTCTGGGTCAGGCGCTGGATGATGACCGACGTCGCCTCGACGCCAACGTCGGCGGTCAGCAGACGGGTTTCAAGATCGTCGAGCAGATCGTCATCGATGGCTTTCTTGCCGAGGAACAGGCTGGCCATGCCCTCGCCGATGCTGGCACTGGTCTTGGACAGGCCTTGCTTGAGCCGGGCGAAGAAGCCGGCCTTGGTTTCCTCGGTGCGCGGGGCCTGGACCGGGGTTTCGACGACAGCGACAGGCGCAGCGACTATCGGTGCAGGTGCAGGTGCAGCGACTATCGGCGCAACCGGGGCAGCGACCACAGGCTCGGGAATGACAGGAGCAGGTTCGACCACCGGCGGCTGAACAGGCTCAGGCGTGAATGCAACCGGTGCCGGAATCGGCGGCGTAATGTGCGGCGCAGCCTCTTCAACCAGTGCCACCGGCTCTTCGGCCACCGGCAAGGTCAGCCACGGCTGGGCGGCCGGGGTCAGGGGCAGTTCAGCGGCGGTCGGCGCTACAGGCTCGGCCTCGGCCACCGGTTGCAGCACCGGCTCGGCAATCGGAAGCACAACCGGTGCCGGCACTTCTTCTATGACAGGTGCTGGCGCCGGGGCTGGCTCAGGAATGGCAGTCGGCTGTTCGACGACGGGTTCCTGCGGTTTTTTGCGCAGCCATCCGAACAGGCTTTTTTTCTCGCCAGCCGCAGCTGGGGTCTTCTTGTCGTCGTTGGAACCAAACATGGAGGACGGCTATCTCACGGTAGCGACGCGCCACAGGGGCGCCCCGGCAAATAAATATTCGATGCAGAACAGACTGTGTTTCATCCAGCTTGTTCACGCGCAACATTTTGTCGAGGTGCAAGCGGCACCTCAAAAGATTGATCAACACGAAGGACTGGTAGGCCATCGTCGGGGAAAAAGCAGAGTCTAGCGGACAAAATCCAGATTAAATCCGCAAATAGCATCACCTGCCTGCCGATCAAAGGCCTTATAGGCGTGGCCCCCAGTAAAACGGATCAGTATCCTAGCACCCTCTCGCCCGCCGACGCTAAGACCAAGCGGGCAGCCCAACAGGTTTAAAAACGAATGAATGCTCTAGCCCGCCGCGCCGCAGGCCTGTTGCTCAGCACAGTCTGCCTGCCCCTTTCGGCCCTGGCGGCCGACCCGCAACCGACTCACGAATTCACCCTCGACAACGGCTTGAAGATCGTCGTGCGCGAAGACCATCGCGCACCGGTGGTGGTGTCGCAGGTCTGGTACAAGGTCGGTTCCAGCTACGAAACCCCGGGCCAGACCGGTCTGTCCCACGCCCTCGAACACATGATGTTCAAGGGCAGCGAAAAAGTCGGCCCCGGCGAAGCCTCGCTGATCCTGCGCGACCTCGGCGCCGAAGAGAATGCCTTCACCAGCGACGACTTCACCGCTTATTACCAAGTGCTGGCCCGCGACCGTCTGGGCGTGGCCTTCGAACTGGAAGCCGACCGCATGGCCAACCTGCGCCTGCCGGCCGACGAGTTCGCCAAGGAAATCGAAGTCATCAAGGAAGAGCGCCGCCTGCGCACCGACGACAAGCCGATGTCCAAGGCCTACGAGCGCTACAAGGCCATGGCCTACCCGGCCAGCGGTTATCACACGCCGACCATCGGCTGGATGGCTGACCTGGAGCGGATGAAGGTCGAAGAGCTGCGTCACTGGTATCAGTCCTGGTACGTGCCGAACAACGCCACGCTGGTGGTGGTCGGCGACGTGACCCCGGACGAGGTGAAGACCCTCGCCCAGCGCTACTTCGGGCCGATCCCGAAACGCGACGTGCCGCCGGCGAAAAAGCCGCTGGAACTGGCCGAGCCCGGCGAACGCCAGATCACCCTGCACGTGCAGACCCAGCTGCCGAGCCTGATGCTCGGCTTCAACGTCCCGAGCATTGCCACCGCCGAAGACAAACGTTCGGTCAACGCCTTGCGCCTGATTTCGGCATTGCTGGACGGCGGCTACAGCGGCCGCATCCCGACCCAACTGGAGCGCGGCGAAGAGTTGGTGTCCGGCGGTTCATCGAGCTACGACGCCTACACGCGCGGTGACAGCCTGTTCACCCTGTCGGCCACGCCGAACACCCAGAAGAAAAAGACCATGGCCCAGGCTGAAGCCGGCCTGTGGAAACTGCTGGAACAGCTGAAAACCACCGCGCCGTCCGCCGAAGAGCTGGAACGTGTGCGTGCCCAGGTCATCGCCGGTCTGGTCTTCGAGCGCGATTCGATCACCAGCCAGGCCACCGCCATCGGCCAACTGGAGACCGTGGGTCTGTCGTGGAAGCTGATGGACACCGAACTGGCGGATCTGGAAAGCGTCACCCCGCAAGACATCCAGAACGCCGCCAAGCTGTATTTCACCCGCGAACGTCTCAGCGTCGCCCATGTCCTGCCACTGGAGACGACTCATGAGTGAGCGCAAAACCCCACGCCTGCTGCTCGGCCTGATCGCCGTGGCCATCATCGGCTCCGCGGCACTCTATCTGGCGCCGAGCGACGACAGCAAGGCCAGCGAAGCGCTGGATAACGCCAAGTCCAGCCAGAAGCTGCAATCGCTGGCCGAACTCGACGGCAAGGCCCCGGCCAGCCGCAAGCTCGACGTACAGACCTGGAACACCGCCGAAGGCGCCAAGGTGCTGTTCGTCGAGGCTCGCGAACTGCCGATGTTCGACATGCGCCTGATCTTTTCCGCCGGCAGCAGCCAGGACGGCAATGCACCGGGCCTGGCCCTGTTGACCAACGCCATGCTCAACGAAGGTGTGGCGGGCAAGGACGTCGGCGCCATCGCTCAAGGCTTCGAAGGCTTGGGCGCGGACTTCGGCAACGGCGCCTATAAAGACATGGCCATCGCGTCGCTGCGCAGCCTCAGTGCTGCCGACAAACGCGAGCCGGCGCTGAAGCTGTTCTCGGAAGTGGTGGGCAAACCGACCTTCCCGGCCGACTCCTTCGCGCGCATCAAGAACCAGATGCTCGCCGGTTTCGAGTACCAGAAACAGAACCCCGGCAAACTCGCCAGCCTGGAATTGATGAAGCGTCTGTACGGCGATCATCCGTATGCCCATTCCAGCGACGGCAACGCGCAAAGCGTACCGAAGATCACGCTGGCGCAACTGCGTGAATTCCACGCCAGGGCCTATGCGGCCGGCAACGTGGTGATTGCGCTGGTGGGCGATCTGTCCCGCAGCGAAGCCGAGGCGATTGCCAACCAGGTGTCCGCTGCGCTGCCAAAAGGCCCGGCGCTGGCGAAAGTCGAGCAACCGACCGAGCCGAAAGCCGGCATCGGCCACATCGAGTTTCCGTCGAAGCAGACCAACCTGATGCTCGCGCAACTGGGCATCGACCGTGATGACCCGGACTATGCCGCACTGTCGATGGGCAACCAGATCCTCGGGGGCGGTGGCTTCGGCACCCGTTTGATGAGCGAAGTCCGCGAGAAACGCGGCCTGGCCTACGGCGTGTATTCGGCGTTCAGCCCGATGCAGGCGCGCGGCCCGTTCATGATCAATCTGCAGACCCGCGCGGAAATGAGCGAAGGCACCCTGAAACTGGTGCAGGACGTGCTCGCCGACTACCTGAAGACCGGCCCGACCCAGAAAGAACTCGATGACGCCAAGCGCGAACTGGCCGGCAGCTTCCCGCTGTCCACGGCGAGCAACGCCGATATCGTCGGCCAGCTCGGCGCCATGGGCTTCTACAATCTGCCGTTGAGCTATCTGGACGATTTCATGCGTCAGTCCCAGAGCCTGACCGTCGAGCAGGTCCGCGACGCCCTGAACAAACACCTGAGCACGGACAAAATGGTCATCGTCAGCGCTGGCCCGACCGTGCCGCAAAAGCCGTTACCGGCCCCATCTGATAAACCTGCCGAGCAGCCGCTCGGGGTTCCGGAGCATTAATGGCCAGTCCAAAGAAACCTGTACAAAAACTGCACAACGGTGTGAACCAGTTGCGCATCATCGGCGGCGAATGGCGCAGCCGCAAACTGAGCTTCCCGGATGCGCCGGGCCTGCGTCCGACGCCGGACCGGGTACGCGAAACCCTGTTCAACTGGCTCGCGCCATACGTTGCCGGGGCCAAGGTGCTCGATCCGTTCGCCGGCAGCGGCGCGCTGTTTCTGGAAGCGCTGTCCCGTGGCGCGTCCATGGGCCAGGCACTGGATGCCAGCCATGTCGCGGTCTCCAGCCTGAAAGAACACCTCGGCACGCTGCGCTGCACCAACGGCCACGTACAGACCGCCGACGCCCTGCGCTATCTGGAAACCCAGACCGCAACCGCGTTCGACCTGGTGTTCCTCGACCCGCCCTTCAACCAGAACCTGTTGCCTGCCGTGTGCACGCTGCTGGAAGAACGCCAATGGCTGGCGGATGATTCGTGGATCTACACTGAAAGTGAAACCGCGCCATCGACTCTCGGCCTGCCAGGCAACTGGCGCCTGCACCGCGAACAGAAATCCGGGCGGGTGTACTACGCGCTGTGGCAACGCAGCGTGCCCTCTCCTGACGTCTGATGAACGCAGTATTCGGCGTGCGGTAGATAACTACCGCACGCCGCCCGCGCAAAATCTCCACAGTGGATTACGCATTTCAGTAATCTATTGAGGACGAATCACTTATGGACACTTTGTGCAGCAGGATGCTGCCTTGTCTGGCCTTTGCCCCGCTGCTGGCGCTGGCCGACCCACTACCGACTACCCACGAGTTTCTGCTGGACAACGGCTTGAAGGTCATCGTCCGCGAAGATCACCGGGCCCCGCTGGTCACCTCCCAACTGTGGTTCAACGTCGGATCGGCCGACGAAGCGCCAGGCCAGACAGGGCTGTCGCATGCACTGGAACACATGCTTTACAAGGGCAGCAGCAAGACTTGCCCGGGCGAGGCGTCCGCGATCCTGGAGTCGTTGGGGGCATCGGAAAATGCCTTTACCAGCAAAGACGTCACTGCCTACCATCAGACGCTGCCCAAGCCTTATCTGGGGGTTGCGTTCGAATTGATGGCCGACATGATGTCGACTGCTCACCTCAAACCCGAAGACTTCGCCTCCGAGATCAGTGTCATTCAAGAAGAGCGCCGCTTGAATGTGGAAGACAGTTCTCTGGACACCGCCATGGAACGTCTGGAAACCCTGGCCTACCCATCCAGCAGCTACCGAACGCCCGTCATCGGCTGGATGAATGACCTGCACGGCTTGAACACCACTCAGTTGCGGGACTGGTATGAGTCACGCTATGCCCCCGGCAATGCCACGCTGGTAGTCGTCGGTGACGTCACGCTCGATTACGTTCAGCCCCTGGCTCAGCGCTACTTCGGCGGCCTCGCCAGTCGCCCTTTTCCCCAAGCCGTGAAACCGCGAGAACTGTCGGAACCGGGAGAGCGCCGAATCACACTCAACCAACCGGTTCCTGCCCCCGAACTGATCATGGCATTCAACGTTCCCAGCCTGGCTACTGCAGAGACATATCAGACCGCGCATGCATTGCGCCTGATCGAAATGTTGCTGGCAGGCTCCCAGAGCGCACGTCTGCAAAAACGCCTGCTGCACCATGAACATATGCTCAGTCACGTCGACGCCAGCTATGACCTTTACAGTCGTGGCGACACCCTCCTGATATTGCGCACCCGACTCGACAACTCGCACTCGGCCAGTCCTGACGAGGCGCAATCAAGAGTCTGGGATCTGCTTGAGGAGCTGCGTACCACGCCTCCTCCCATCGACGAACTGGAACGCGCGCGAACCCAATTGATCGCCCGAAGTTTTTTTGCACGAGATTCGATCGATAGCACTGCCCAACATCTGGCCGCACTCGAGAGCATTGGCCTGTCGTGGCAATTGCTCGATCAGGAGATTGCCGAGTTAAAGAGCGTGACGCCTGAGGACATCCGTCAGACCGCTGAAAAATATCTGATCCGCGAACGCCTCAGTACCGCCCATGTGCTCATGGAGAAAAAACATGGATAAATCTGCGCACATCTTTGGGCCTGCCCTGGCCTGTTTCGCATTCATCGGTTGGCTGTCAGCCAGCCCGGCTGCTGCCCTTACCGCGCCAGTCGCCTTTCCCGAGTCCCGATTGCAATCATTGTCGGAAACAGACACGACCCGACAGAGCCCACGCCCATTGATCATCCAGGGCTGGAAAACCACGACAGGCATCAAAACGTTATTCATCCGCACCACGGAGCTGCCGATGTTCGATGTTCACGTCAGCTTCGCCTCCGGCAGCGCACACGATGGCGACACCCCCGGCCTGGCAGCGGTGACCTTCAGCCTGTTCAACGAAGGTGTGAGCGGCAAGCGTGATCATGCAGCGATCGCCGAAGTCTTTGACGGGCTGGGTGCGAAGCTCGGCATGGATCTGGATCAGGAGCGTGCTACCTTCACGTTGCGCAGCCTCAGCGATCCAGACAAAAGCAGCCCGGCCCTGCAATTGTTCACGCAAATGCTGGGGCAGCCTTCTCTTACCGAAGAAGCTCTGCTCAGGGTCAAGAGCGAGCTTCGCGGGTTGCAGCTGGCACAACAGCAACAACCTGCGGAAATTGCTGCGCAACGCCTTCAGGAGCTGCTGGCCCCGGACACGCCATACGCCCGTCCGCTCTACGGAACCGATGCCGGCCTGACCTCGATCACCCGCCAGGCCGTACAAGCGTTCCACCGCCAAACCCACTCGGCAAGCCAAACACAAATTACGTTGGTGGGAGATCTTTCCGTCGAACAGGCGCAGGCCATCAGCCTGCAAATCACCAACGCACTCCCCGCGCCCCTCGTCGCACTCCCCGCAGTCGAACCGCCCAAATCGTTCGGCATGGAAATGCATCGCCATGTCGAGCGTGCACAGGAACAGACTCACGTATTGCTTGGGCAACCGAGCCTGTCGCGCCAACACGACGACTTCGTCGTACTGTATGCCGCGACGCAGATTTTCGGCAGGGGTGCGAACTCCCGTCTGATGACCGAACTGCGGCACAAACGCGGTCTCGTGTACGACGCCAGCATTCGCACCAAAGACTGGGCGGGCAGCGGACTGACATCAATCGCTCTGCAGACCAGCCCCCAATTCGCGAATGAAACGGTGGCACTGGTGAAATCGATGCTCAGCAATTTCCAGCGTGAAGGCCCCTCGCAGGAGGAACTCGATCACTTCAAGCGCGGACTGGCCAACACCAATATCATTGGCAGCGCCAGCAACGAGCAGATTCTCGGGCGCCTGGCCGAGATCAACCGTCATCACTTGCCACTGGACCTGGATTTCTTCGCGCAACAGGTGCAGCGCCTGACGCTTGAGCAGATCAGAATGGCAGTGGACAAACATTTGCCAGACGATCAGTGGCGGGTAGTGACCATAGGTCCGACGGTCCAGCAACTGCCGCTCCCGCAACCGGCCATTGTCCCGACCGTCGAGCCGTCAGGGCATTCGTGTCGCGCTGATGCAGGCTTTGTGGCAAGTTAGACCTCCCTTGAAGTGACAGCGCTTTGCATGACTGTCACTTCATGCATGACACCGTCGAGATTTACCGTGCGCGCACTTCTTTCTCCTTCCGAACCCGGATTTCGTTTCACGCCCGCCTTCGGCCTCGGCAATCCGCACCTGCAAACCTTGTGGGGGCCGCTGTGGCGCAAAACCGTACACCTTGATCGCCAGCGCGAACGGCTGTGGCTGGAGGACGGTGACTTCCTCGACCTCGACTGGCATGGCCCACACAGCGCCGACGCGCCATTGGTGCTGGTATTGCACGGGCTGACCGGTTCTTCCAACTCGCCTTACGTCGCCGGGATCCAGGCAGCGCTCGCAGCACAGGGCTGGGCCAGTGTCGCGCTGAACTGGCGTGGCTGCTCGGGCGAGCCGAATCTGTTGCCGCGAAGCTACCATTCCGGCGCCAGCGAAGACCTCGCCGAAGCCATCCGTCATTTGAAAGCCAAGCGACCGCTGGCGCCGCTGTATGCGGTCGGCTACTCCCTCGGCGGCAACGTGTTGCTCAAGCATCTGGGGGAAACCGGCAGCGCCAGCGGCGTGCTCGGCGCAGTGGCGGTGTCGGTGCCGTTTCGACTGGATCAATGCGCCGACCGTATCGGCCAGGGCTTTTCGAAGGTCTATCAAGCGCACTTCATGCGCGAAATGGTCGCCTACATCAAGAACAAGCAGCGCCAGTTCCAGCACGACGGACGCGAGGACGGTCTGGCCGCACTGGCAGCCCTCGGCTCGCTGGAAAACATGCGTACCTTCTGGGATTTCGACGGCCGGGTGACCGCGCCGCTGCACGGTTTTGTCGATGCCGAGGATTACTATCGCCGTGCGTCGAGCCGCTACTTTCTTGGGGAAATCCGCACGCCGACCCTGATCATTCAAGCGGCGGATGATCCGTTCGTGTTTCCCCACAGCCTGCCGCAGGCCAGCGAGCTGTCGACCTCGACGCAGTTCGAATTGCAGAGCAAGGGTGGCCATGTCGGTTTCGTCGACGGCTCATTCCGCCAACCGGGTTATTACCTGGAACGGCGCATTCCCCAATGGCTGGCCGAATCGGGGCGCGGGTGAGGTCATGAGCGATCAGGGCGAGTCGATCCGTTTCTGGCAAACCGCGCCATTGGCCGGCGTCGAACTGCTCTCGGCGCGCTACATCGAGCATCGTTTCGCCCCGCATGTCCATGACGGCTATGTGATCGGCATGATCATGGCCGGCGCCCAGCGCTACCGCTATCGCGGCGCCGAACACCTGGCGGGCAGTGGCACGCTGGTGCTGATCAACCCGGACGAATTGCACACCGGCCACAAAGGCACCGAGGACGGCTGGCTGTACCGTGCGTTCTATCCGGACACCGGCAAGATTGTCTCGTTGCTCGAAGAACTGGAACTGCCGACCACGCCAATGCCAGCCTTTGGCGCGACGCTGTACCGCGATCCGGATCTGGTCAACGGCTTCAGCCAGTTGCACCGTTTACTGGAAAGCCCCGCCACCGCGCTGCAACAACAGACGGTATGGCGCGAAATGATGATGCGGCTGTTGCAACGCCACGCGGCGGTGCAGATCAACGGCAAGCCCGGCAAAGAGCACCGCGCAGTGGCGATGGCCAAGGAGTTGCTGCACGCGCAACTGGCGGCGCCGCCCTCGCTGGAAGAACTGGCGGCGGCGGTGAACCTGTCGCCCTTCCACTTCGCCCGGGTGTTCCGCCGCGCCACCGGCATGCCGCCCCACAGCTGGCTGATGCAGCAGCGGATCGCCTGCGCCCGGGGCTTGTTGCAGAGCGGCTGCCTGCCGGTGGAAGTCGCCACCCGGCTGGGCTTTGCCGACCAGAGCCATCTGAGCCGGCAGTTCAAACAGGTTTACGGCGTGGGGCCGGCGGCCTATCGCAGCGCGCGGCTGGATCGCTGAACGCGTTTACTCGCCCGTAGCGATACCGCGCGAAGGCTCATTGATCCACTCGCTCCACGATCCGGCATACAAAGAACCCAATGGGTAACCCGCCAGGCACAGGGCGAACAGGTTGTGACACGCCGTCACCCCGGAGCCGCAGTAAGCCACCAGATCGTTCGGCGAACGCTCGCCGAGTTTCGCGGCGAAACGCTGCTTGAGCTGATCGGCCGGCAGGAAACGCCCGTCGCTGCCCAGGTTGTCGGTGAACGCCGCGCATTGCGCGCCGGGAATGTGCCCCGCTATTGGATCGATCGGCTCCACTTCGCCTTTGAACCGCGGCAAGGCGCGGGCATCGAGCAGGGTCAGGGCCGGCTGGCCCAGGCGCTGCTGCAATTGCTCGGCGCTGAGCAGCAGGCTCATGTCCGGCTGGCCGCTGAAGTTGCCCCGGGCCGCTGACGGTGGATCAAGACTCAACGGCAGCCCCGCCGCATGCCAGGCCTTGAGCCCGCCATCGAGAATGAACACGCCGTCACGCTTGCCCAGCCACGCCAGCAACCACCAGGCCCGCGCCGCATAGGCGCCCGGGCCGTCGTCATACAGAACCACGTCGCTGTCGTTGTCGATGCCGAACGCTTGCAGGCGTTCGATCAGCGCCGCCGGCTCCGGCAGTGGATGGCGACCGGTCACACCCTTGGTCAACGGGCCGCTGAGGTCGCGCTCAAGATCGGCGAAGTGTGCCCCGGCAATGTGCCCCTCGGCGTAGCTGCGCTGGCCGTAATCCGGGTCTTCGAGGGCAAAACGGCAATCGAGAATCACCAGCCCCGGCCGCGCCTTGCGGGCATCCAGTGCGGTCGGGCTGATCAGTTGCGCAATCGGCATAGCGAACGACTCCAGTGAGGAAATGGGCTTACGGTCTTTCTTCGAGGGCCTGGGCCAGCGGCACGTAGAACTCTTCGAACAAGGCGTTGACCTCATCGCGGGCCTGCTCGGTGACGAACCCTGCTTCCAGCACCAGCACCTGATACACGCCGCGCTTAATGGCCTGCTCGCTGAGGTGGTTGGAGTTTTCCCGGGTCGTGCACAGGAAGCGCACCCAAGAGGTGAGGATGATCCACGCGTTGAGGGTCAGGGATTCGATCTGCACCCGGTCCATTTTCAGGATGCCGGCGGCGACGAAACCTTCATAGATGGCCGCGCCCTGAATCACGCAGCGCTGGGAAAAGCGCCGGTAACGCCCGGCCAGATCCGGATCGCTGTCGAGCAGATGCTCGAGATCGCGATGCAGGAAACGGTAGCGCCACATCGCCGACAGCAGTTCCTTGAGGTAGAAACGCTTGTCTTCGACCGTCGCCGGCCGCCCCTGAGGCGGGCGCAGGAAGCTGTCGACCAGGCTTTCGTACTCACTGAACAGCACAGCGATGATCGCCTGCTTGTTGGGGAAGTGGTAGTACAGATTGCCCGGAGAAATCTCCATGTGGGCGGCGATGTGATTGGTGCTGATGCTGCGCTCGCCCTGCTGATTGAACAGCTCGAGGCTGTTCTGCACGATGCGCTCGCTGGTTTTGATCCGTGGGGCCATGGCTTGAGCTTTAATTCAGAGTGCGTTGGGGGGCATCTTACGACCTAACCGGAATTGGATAAAACCGTGACGCACCAGGAAGTCATTTGACTTTCTAGAGCATAGACTCTAGAAAGTTCCTCACGACAACAAATCCGGAGCCGACAATGACCGCCGATATTGCCTACCTGCAATCGTTGAAACAGCCGTTGGAGGCGCTCAACCGGTTATTCGAAGCCCAGCGCGCCGCCTACGCCGCCAACCCGATGCCGCCTGCCGCCCAGCGCCAGCAATGGCTCAAGGCCCTGCGCGATCTGCTGAGCAGCGAACGTCAGGCGCTGGTCGAGGCGATCAGTTCTGACTTCAGCCATCGCAGCGCCGATGAAACCCTGCTCGCCGAGCTGATGCCGAGCCTGCACGGCATTCATTACGCCAGCCGGCATATCAGCCAATGGATGAAGCCTTCTCGGCGCAAGGTTGGCGTCGCCTTCCAGCCGGCATCGGCAAAAGTCGTGTATCAGCCGCTGGGCGTAGTGGGCGTTATCGTGCCGTGGAACTACCCGCTGTTCCTGGCCATGGGCCCGTTGACCGGCGCGCTCGCGGCAGGCAACCGGGTGATGCTCAAACTCAGCGAATCGACCCCGGCCACCGGACTGCTGCTCAAGGAATTGCTGGCGCGGATCTTCCCCGAAGATCTGGTGTGCGTGGTGCTCGGCGAGGCCGATGTCGGTGTAGCGTTTTCGAAACTGCGCTTCGATCACCTGCTGTTCACCGGCGCCACCAGTATCGGCAAGCACGTGATGCGCGCGGCGGCGGAAAACCTCACGCCAGTGACTCTGGAGCTGGGCGGCAAGTCGCCGGCCATCGTTTCCCACGACGTGCCGCTCAAGGACGCCGCCGAACGCATCGCCTTCGGCAAGACCCTCAACGCCGGCCAGACCTGCGTGGCCCCGGACTACGTGCTGGTGCCGGAAGAGCGCGTCGGCGGTTTCGTCGAAGCCTATCGCCAGGCCGTGCGCGGGTTTTATCCGACACTCGCCGACAACCCGGACTACACCGCCATCATCAATGAACGCCAACTGGCGCGTCTCAACGGCTACCTCAGCGACGCCACCAGCAAGGGTGCGCTGCTGATTCCGTTGTTCGACCAGGGCCAGGGCCGACGCATGCCTCACAGCCTGCTGCTGAATGTCAGCGACGAAATGACAGTGATGCAGGACGAAATCTTCGGCCCGCTGCTGCCGATCGTGCCGTACCAGAATCTGGATCAGGCATTTGCTTACATCAATCAGCGACCACGTCCTCTGGCTCTTTACTACTTCGGCTACGACAAACGCGAACAGAACCGCGTGCTCCATGAAACCCATTCCGGAGGAGTTTGCCTGAACGACACCTTGTTGCATGTGGCCCAGGACGACATGCCGTTCGGCGGTATCGGACCGTCGGGGATGGGCCATTACCACGGGCACGAAGGTTTTCTGACCTTCAGCAAGGCCAAGGGCGTGCTGGTCAAACAGCGCTTCAACGCGGCGAAGCTGATCTACCCGCCGTACGGCAAAACCATTCAGAAACTGATCCAGAAACTGTTCATTCGCTAACGTCACCGCCGGGTAATAACAACAATGCACCCAAGCCTGACCGAAACACCCGCCCTCTCGCGCCGTGGCCTGCTGAAATTCAGTCTGGGCGCCACGGCTTTCCTCGCCACCGCCGGCCTTGGTGCCAGCCTCAGCGGCTGTTCGTCGAGCGTATCGGTCAACGGATTCGCCACGTTGCGCAGCGGTGATCTGCTGTTTCTGCGCGCACTGATTCCAGTAATGCTGGATGGCGCCGTTGCTGTGGAAAAGATGCCCGCCGCTGTCGATGGAACCCTGAAGTCCCTGGACTACAGCCTCGATCACCTGTCACCGGAAATGCTCAAGCTCACCCGGCAACTGTTCGATGTACTGGGCATGGCGGTGACGCGCGGGCCATTGACCGGAATCTGGGGCAGTTGGGAAAACGCCAGCCCCGAGGCGATCCGCCACTTCCTCGAACGCTGGGAAAACAGCTCGCTGAGCCTGCTGCGCATGGGCCACAGCTCCCTGCAGCAAATGGTGATGATGGCCTGGTACACCCGCGCCGAATCCTGGGCCCATTGCGGTTACCCCGGCCCGCCCGCCGTTTGAGCCTGGCGACCCACGCAAAAAAATAATAAGAGAACCTGATCGATGCCCGTACCCGACCCGTTTCGCGAAGGCCTTGCCCGTGGCTGGAAAACCTACAACGGCGCACAACTGAACGATGACCTGACCCTGGAAGCCGACGTGGCGATCATCGGCAGCGGCGCTGGCGGCGGCACCACGGCGGAAATCCTCAGCGCCGCCGGCTACAAGGTGCTGCTGATCGAAGAAGGCCCGCTCAAGACCAGCAGCGACTTCAAACTGCTGGAAGACCAGGCCTACAGCAGCCTCTATCAGGAAGGCATCGGCCGCATGAGCAAGGACGGCGCAATCACCATCCTTCAGGGCCGCGCGGTCGGTGGCACCACCCTGATCAACTGGACTTCGAGCTTTCGCACCCCCGAGCCGACCCTCGAACACTGGGCCAAGGAGCACAACGTCAAAGGCCACAGCCCCGCCGACATGGCGCCGTGGTTCGAAAAAATGGAGCAGCGTCTCGGTGTCGCCCCGTGGAGGGTGCCGCCCAACGCCAACAACGACGTGATCCGCAAAGGCTGCGAACAGCTCGGCTACAGCTGGCACGTGATCCCGCGCAACGTGCGCGGCTGCTGGAACCTCGGCTATTGCGGCATGGGCTGCCCGACCAACGCCAAGCAATCGATGATGGTCACCACCATTCCGGCGACCCTGGAAAAGGGTGGCGAGCTGCTCTATCTGGCCCGCGCCGAAAAACTGCTGATCAACGGCGACAAGGTGACCGGGCTGCGATGCGTGGCGATGGACGAACGCTGCGTCGAACCGACCGGACGCCAGATCACGGTCAAGGCTCGCCATTACGTGCTGGCCGGTGGCGGGATCAACAGCCCAGCCCTGCTGCTGCGCTCGGACGCGCCGGATCCGCATCGACGCCTCGGCAAACGCACCTTTCTGCACCCGGTGAACATGTCCGCCGGGCGCTTCGACGAGGTCATCAACCCGTTTTACGGGGCGCCACAATCAATCTACTCCGACCATTTCCAGTGGAAGGACGGCACCACCGGGCCGATGGCCTTCAAACTCGAAGTGCCGCCGCTGCACCCGGCGCTGGCCGCCACCCTGCTCGGCGGCTTCGGCCAGGAAAACGCCCGGCACATGGCGGATCTTCCGCACACCCACGCCATGCTGGCATTGCTGCGTGACGGCTTTCATCAGGACAGCCAGGGCGGCAGTGTCGAATTGCGTGGCGACGGTTCGCCAGTGCTGGATTATCAGGTGTCGTCCTACGCCTGGGACGGTTTGCGCCGGGCCTTCCACGTCATGGCCGAGATCCAGTTCGCCGGTGGTGCCAAAGCGGTGATGCCGATGCACGCCGATGCGCGTTATGTGAACAGCCTGGCCGAGGCGCGCACGATGATCGACGGTTTGAGCCTTGAGCTGTACCGCACTCGCCTGGGCAGCGCCCACGTCATGGGCGGTTGTGCGATGGGCGAAGACCCGAAGACCGCCGTTACCGACAGCCTTGGCCGCCATCATCAGTTGAGCAATCTGTCGATTCATGACGGCTCGCTGTTCCCCACCAGCATCGGCGCCAATCCGCAGCTGTCGGTGTATGGTCTGACAGCACAACTGGCGACATCCCTCGGCGAACGGTTGAGAAACCCGTGAAAAAGCCGAAGATTCGTACCGCCTATAGTGCTTTCTTACCCAAAAGGCGACTTGGCCGACCGGGACGGCTGCGATACCATCCGACTCCCCAACGGATTCCCGCCAGGACGACGCGATGAACCGAGTGTTGTACCCAGGTACCTTCGACCCTATTACCAAGGGCCATGGCGATCTGGTCGAACGCGCCTCGCGCCTGTTCGATCACGTAATCATCGCCGTTGCCGCCAGCCCCAAGAAAAATCCGCTGTTCCCGCTGGAACAACGGGTCGAGCTGGCCCGCGAAGTCACCAAGCACCTGCCCAACGTGGAAGTGGTCGGCTTCTCGACGCTGCTGGCGCATTTCGCCAAAGAGCAGAACGCCAACGTGTTCCTGCGTGGCCTGCGCGCGGTGTCGGACTTCGAATACGAATTCCAGCTGGCCAACATGAACCGCCAGTTGGCGCCGGATGTGGAGAGCCTGTTTCTCACCCCGTCCGAGCGTTATTCGTTCATTTCCTCGACACTGGTGCGGGAAATTGCAGCCCTGGGCGGCGATATCAGCAAGTTCGTCCACCCGGCAGTGGCTGATGCCCTGACCCTGCGCTTCAAGAAGTAACGACCGTTCAAACGGTGCCCGCGTGCACTGCGGGCGCCAATGCGGCACAATTGCGCGCATTGATTTATTGCGCCCGGGCCCGCCGCCCCGGCTGGAGTTAGCATGTCCCTGATCATCACCGACGATTGCATCAACTGCGACGTCTGCGAACCTGAGTGCCCGAACGCCGCCATTTCCCAAGGCGAAGAGATCTACGTGATCGACCCGAACCTGTGCACCCAGTGCGTCGGCCACTACGACGAACCGCAGTGCCAACAGGTCTGCCCGGTGGATTGCATTCCGCTGGACGAAGCCCATCCGGAGACTGAAGAACAGTTGATGGAGAAGTACCGCAAGATTACCGGCAAGGCTTGAGTCTCTGACCGCGATCGCAGCGCAAGGCTGCGATCGCGTCATTCACGCTGCTCGAATCCTTCCCCGGTACATCCCAGACAGCGCACGAACGCCGCTTTCGCCGGTGCCACCACCAGCGCCTCCCCCGCATCGCCAACGCCGCCACCCAGCGCGGTAAACGGCAACGACACCACGAACACCCCCGCACCGATCACTGTGGCCGCCACCAGCAAGGGGCGGGCAATCAGCAGATCGCCGATCATGGCGTAGGCCGGTGGATTCTGGATGGCGTAACGCGGATCACCGCTGCCGCCTTCCGTGGCCTGAACGGTCAGGCTGGAACACAGCAGCAGTGCGAGGAAAAGGGCTAGCGAGGATTTCATGGCACGATCCTTCGGGCTGAACAGTGAGACAACTCACTATAGACCGTAGGACTTTTTCAGCTTTTCGTCAGGTCTGGCAGCGCGGGCAGAAAACGCTGGCCCGCTGGCCCAGCTTCACGTCCCGCAGGCCTGTGCCGCAGACCTTGCAGTGCTCGCCACCGCGACCGTAAACAAACAGTTCCTGCTGGAAATACCCCGGCTGCCCGTCACCACCGATGAAATCGCGCAACGTGGTACCGCCACGCTCGATGGCAGCGGCGAGGATGCGTTTGATCTCGATCGCCAGCTTCAGATAGCGCGCCCGGGAAATACCTTTGGCTTCGCGGCGCGGATCAATACCGGCGGCGAACAGCGCCTCGGTCGCGTAAATGTTACCGACGCCCACCACCACCGCGTTGTCCATGATGAACGGCTTGACCGCCATCGACCGTCCGCGTGACAGCTGAAACAACCGCTCGCCATCGAACAGATCGGTCAACGGCTCCGGCCCCAGGCGAATCAGCAACTCGTGATTAAGCGGGTCAGTGCTCCAGAGCATCGCCCCGAAACGCCGTGGATCGGTGTAGCGCAGGGCCAGGCCCGACTCCAGTTCGATGTCGACATGCTCATGCCTGGCCGCCGGCATCCCGACCTCCACCAGCCGCAAATTGCCCGACATGCCCAGATGGCTGATCAGCGTGCCGACTTCGGCGTTGATCAGCAGATACTTGGCGCGCCGCTCGACCAGCACGATGCGCTGCCCGGACAGGCGCACATCGAGGTCCTCGGGAATCGGCCAGCGCAGCCGCCGGTCACGTACGATCACGCGGCTGACGCGCTGGCCTTCCAGGTGCGGGGCGATGCCGCGGCGGGTGGTTTCGACTTCCGGCAATTCAGGCATGAGCGTCTCGAATCAGGAGCGGTTTGATCAGTGTGCGCCGAGTTCGCGGATCGTCTGCTTCAGGGTTTCGAAGTCGTAATCCGAGAGACCGATGTATTCGAGCACCAGCGGCCCGACAGCCTGCCACTCGAAGTCTTCGCTCTGATTGCCCAGCACCCGGTACGACGCGCAGATATGCTCGGCCATTTTCAGGATCGCCAGCAGGTTTTTCATCTGACTGTTGCGCGAAGTCTCGTCGCTGAAGATCGCCATGGCGTTGTGGTGATTGGCGATGGCCGCGCTGACATGCTCCGGCAGGCGCCAGGACTTGGCCGTGTAGTAACCCACCACCGAATGGTTGGTGTTGTAGACGCGGTTTTCGGTATCCACCACCCGGCATTCGGCACTGGCGTTGGCGTAAGCCTCTTCGAGCGTCTTCATATAGTCCGGGAAGCGCTGAAGCATCAACGGCACGCCGCAGTCATGGAACAAGCCCAAGGCGTAGGCCTCGTCGCTCGCCTCGGTACCGACGCGCTTGGCCAGGGTCAGGCAGGTCATGGCCACGTCCTGGGCGGTGTCCCAGAACCGGTTGAGGGTGACGATGGTGTCATCGTTCATCTCGCCCTTGATCGACATCGCGTTGATCAGATTGATGATCGAACGGCTGCCCAACAGGTTCACCGCGCGCTTGATCGAGGTGATCTTGTTGCTCAGGCCGTAATAGGGCGAATTGACGATTTTCAGCAGTGAGCCGGACAGGCCGGGATCCTGGGAGATCAGCTTGGCGATCGTCTCCAGATCCGGATCGGGCATGTACTGCTCCATTTGCAGATCCACCATGATCTGCGGCTGCGCGGGCACACTGATGCCTTGCAGGGACTGTTGAATCTGTTCGGTGGTCAGCTCTTGGGACATAAGTACACACTCTGGGACAGGCGGCGATTCTAACCCCTAAAAACCGACGAACGACACATCGCGGGGCAGATCGGCGGAAACTTTCATTCAAGACCATCGAGCGAATTCTGACTTCGTCCGTTTGCGCGCCAGGCCGGGGCGCCACATGTCCAGCATCGAACCTGCATGCATCGCAACACGGTATACTCCCGCTCTTTTTTCCGGAGCGACGTCATGTCCCTGCCTAGCTTGCGCCTCAAAGCCAACGCCGACCGTCGCCTGCGCGCCGGCCACCTGTGGGTCTACAGCAACGAAATCGACGTGGCCGCCACCCCGTTGCACGGCTTCAAGGCCGGCGACCAGGCGATCCTTGAAGCCGCCGGCGGCAAGCCGATGGGCATCGTGGCCATGAGCCCGAACAACCTGATCTGCGCCCGCCTGCTGTCGCGCGACATCAAGCTGGCGCTGGACAAGTCGCTGCTGGTGCATCGCCTGAACGTAGCGCTTTCCCTGCGTCAGCGCCTGTTCGACAAACCGTTCTATCGCCTGGTCTACGGCGACTCCGACCTGCTGCCGGGTCTGGTGGTCGACCGTTTCGGCGACATCCTCGTGGTGCAGATCGCTTCCGCCACCATGGAAGCCCATAAAGATGACGTGATCGCGGCACTGACCCAAGTGCTCAAGCCGAGCGGCATCCTGTTCAAGAACGACTCCGCCGCCCGTGACGCCGAAGGTCTGGAGCGCTACACCGAAACCGTATTCGGCCTGGTACCGGAGTGGGTGCCTCTGGAAGAGAACGGCGTGAAATTCGAAGCCCCGGTGATCCAGGGCCAGAAGACCGGCTGGTTCTACGACCACCGCATGAACCGCGCACGCCTGGCGCCTTACGCCAAAGGCAAACGCGTGCTGGACCTGTACAGCTACATCGGAGGCTGGGGTGTGCAGGCTGCCGCGTTCGGCGCCAGCGAAGTGTTCTGCGTCGATGCATCGGGCTTCGCCCTCGACGGCGTCGAGCGCAATGCCGCGCTGAACGGCTTTGCCGACAAGATGACCTGCATCGAAGGCGACGTCTTTGAAGCCCTGAAGGAACTCAAGGCCAGCGAAGAACGCTTCGACGTGATCGTGGCCGACCCGCCTGCGTTCATCAAGCGCAAAAAGGACATGAAAAACGGTGAAGGCGCCTACCGCCGCCTGAATGAGCAAGCCATGCGTCTGCTCAACAAGGACGGCATCCTGGTCAGCGCTTCGTGCTCGATGCACCTGCCGGAAGATGATCTGCAGAACATCCTGCTGACCAGCGCCCGCCACCTGGACCGCAATATCCAGCTGCTGGAGCGCGGCGGTCAGGGCCCGGATCACCCGGTACACCCGGCCATTGCTGAAACCCGCTACATCAAGAGCATCACCTGCCGCCTGCTGCCCAACAGCTGACAGGCGCACGGCATTGATGCTGTTGAAAGGGGAGCCCGCGGGCTCCCCTTCTTTTTGTCTTGCACTGTGCTTTCCTACATTTAACGTCCTGCCGTCGTGCAGGATATTTCCTTAAATACTTTATTTTCCGAAATTTAACTTACACATTCACTCCCAGCCAAAGATCACTCCGACAAAATTACTGGATAATTCCTACTTAATATTTGCTTGCGATTAATCCATTACAAACTATTATTAAGTCGTCACCACGGAGGTGACACCAACTAACCACGAAGCAACAATGAACAAGGAGTTCAATCATGAAAGCAATTACTCTGGAATCCCGTACCCTCGCAAACCTGGCTTTTCTGGTCGCACCTAAAGCCCGCTAAGTAAGGTGGGCGCTGGGTATGCCGGCTACCCAGCGCCTCTGACAACGCACCTATCCAGAGCAGCGTGCCCCAACATGCATATAAATCCTTATTTATTCATACTGCCACGAACGCCCGGCCAGATAGTCTGGAACTACAAAGACCATACTCAGCACGAACTTGATCTCGAATACTCTTCTCGACTGACACAACTTATCCACGATCCGGACTTATATGACAGCAACAACATAATAGACACGCAACTTCTAAAAGCCGGAATATTGACTTCTTTAAAAGTCACAGCGCCGGTCTGGGGCTGGGATGAACTGTCAAGGATCTACCATATCGGCACGCGGAATATTCCCTGCGAACACACTCCCCGAAATATTCAGGAATGGTCCAGGCAATACCTCGAACACTGCGAGACAGTGCTTGCCACTTCACCTCCGGCGGACGCCTCTGCAGACAACGGTCCAAATGCACTCATCGCCCTGCCAGCACCATTGGCACTGAATGACGATACCCTGTCGAGTTCGCTCACCCGGCGCAAGACCTGCCGGTCCTTCACCGGCGCCCCCCTGTCGCTGGACGATGTCGGCACCTTGCTATACCTGTCTCTCGGTTACCTGCGAGAACGCGAGGCCGACTGTGACGACAGCATCGCCGAAGGGCTTGGCGCGCGGCGCAGCAGCCCTTCCGGGGGCGGGCTCAACGCCTGCGAAGGTTACTTGCTGATCCAGAACGCCGAAGGCCTGGCACCCGGCGTATATGCCTATC
The DNA here is from genome assembly GCF_052660475.1 of Pseudomonas sp. G7(2022). Classification (NCBI taxonomy): domain Bacteria; kingdom Pseudomonadati; phylum Pseudomonadota; class Gammaproteobacteria; order Pseudomonadales; family Pseudomonadaceae; genus Pseudomonas; species Pseudomonas sp. G7(2022). The sequence goes on from NZ_CP109659.1 coordinate 5,945,449, forward strand.
ACCCGGCGGAACATGCCTTGAGCCTGATCAATCTGCCACCCGACACGGCACTGGGTAATCTCCTGGGAGGGCAGCACTTCATCAATAACCTGCCAATGGGCCTGTTCATCACCGCCCGCTTCGACAGACTCTGGTGGAAGTATCCCCACTCGCGCGCCTATCGAATGGCATTCGTCGAAGCCGGACACCTCTCACAGACGTTTCAACTGGTGGCCACTGCCCTGGGCATGAACACCTGGCTGACAGGTGCGTTTTCCGACGACCAGGTCGAGCGCTTGCTGAAACTCGAGAACAGTGCGGAACAACCCTTGTTCTTCGTCGGTTGCGGGGAAAGCGACGGTCAGGCGATGTGCCAGGAAATGCGTGACCTGTTGCGCGAGACGCAAGCATGAGCCTTCTCTCCCACGCCCCGACCTTCGAGTTTTCACTGGGCGACTGGAACACTCGCGCTTCGGTGCGCACCAGTGCCCACGATTACCGCTTGCCGGCTGATATAGCGCAGCAACTGGAAACCCGTCATTGGTTCCCGCCGGCATTTCTGCCCTATCTCGCGCACCCTGCCATCAAGGCGTCGGGCCGTTCGATGCTGCACCGACTCACGGCCAATCATCTGGTGCACTTTCTTGACTACACAACCCTGCTGGAGCACCGCATCGTCAATCGCGCCGTGGAAGTCATCGTTCACGGCGAACTGCCGATCGATGTTCCGCCGCTCATGAAAACTGCCGCGCTGCAGCTCTACACCGACGAGGGTTACCACGCCCTGTTCTCTCATCAGGTCGCGGAGCAGATCGCCGGGCTCTACGCCATCACCGCGCGCCCGGTGACGCCCAGGCGGATCATTCGCATGAACAGGCTGATCGCCAAAACCCTTCCAGAGCAACAACCGCTGACATGGTTCCTGCTCGGCTTCGTCTCGGAAACCATCATTGCCCGGGAACTGCTCGACGTCTGCCGGGACAGCCTGGTGTCCGGGGTCAGTGACATGCTGCGCGATCACCTCACCGACGAGGCGCGCCACAGTCGCTACTTCACTGAAGTGTTCCACTACCTCTGGCTGCATCTGGACTCGCACCAGCGAACTTTCGCGGCCGCCACCCTGCTCGAGATCATCGTGATCTTCTTCGAAGCCGATGACCGGTGGCTGCGACGAAGCCTGCGCGACGCCGGGATTGACGACAGCGCGGTGCGGGAGATAGTCGACAGGTTGGTAACGGCGCAAGCCACCCGATTGCGCGCACGGACAGGCAGCATCGCCACATTGAATGCACTGAAGAAAGCCGGATTTTTTGCTGAATCTCAAAACCAGACACTTTTCGCCAGGGCGGGACTGATCGATGGATAACAGAAAATCCGGGATGACGACCCGACAGCGTCGCGGGGCCGTCAGCCTGTTGCTCGCGTTGGTACTGCTGGGTGTATTTCCACTGGACGTCCTGCTGCCTTCGTTCCCGGCGCTGGCCGAACACTTTCGCAGCACCCCGGCTGACATCGCGCTGTCCATCAGCCTGTTCGCCGTCGGCATCGCCTTCGCCCAGATGCTGATCGGGCCGCTGTCGGATGTGATCGGGCGCAAGGGTTTGCTGCTCGCCGGCATGAGCGTTTCAATGCTCGGCGCCCTCGGCTGTGTCATGACCACTGATTATTCGCTGTTCCTGATGTTCCGGGTCGTGCAGGCGCTGGGCTGCGGTTGCTTCGTACTGTCCCAGGCACTGGTCCAGGATCTGTTCGAAGGTCAGGAACGTGATCGCCTGCGAATCCTGATGGTCACCGCCGGCGGGATTTTCATCTCGATATCCCCTCTTGCCGGTACGTTCTTGCAGGCAACACTGGGATGGCGTGGCAGCTTCTGGGTGTTCATCGCGTTATCAGCCGCCGTGCTGCTCAAGGCCTGTCTGTTTCTGGAGAACACACGACCGACCACCCGTGGAACACGTACAAACTTCCTCACGGCTTACCGACAGGTTCTGGGGGATTTCGACTTTGTCGGCTACTGGCTGATTTCGGCATTTGCGTTCGCCTGCCACTTTTCATTCATCGTGATCTCGCCGCTGATCTTCATGGACCGGCTGCAATTGTCCGCTTACGAGTTCTCGTTGATCCTGCTGATCTACGGTGCGGCGTATGTCGCCGGTGGCATCCTCGCCAGCGTGCTGAGCAGGCGCATCACCAGTGGTCAGCAGATCGTTGTCGGCCTGAGCCTGATCCTGTTCGCCGGCGTGACCATGCTGTACCTGTCGTCGAGTTTTGCCCTGGCTGCGGCGACAGTGCTGATCCCGATGCTGATCTGCACCGCCGGCACCACCATTGCCCGACCGGCGGCCACGTCCAGGGCCATGAGCCTGTTTCCGGACAACGCCGGCACGTCGGCGTCGGCCGGCAGCACCATCATTTTCATCTGCGGCGGCCTCATCAGTGCCTTGATCAGCCTGAGCCCGACCAATCTGCAATCCACACTGGGTTACGCTTTTGTCTTGCTCAGTGGCGTGGCACTCACATTGAACAGCCGGATCAGCCGTCGCGCCAGAATCCTCCAAGCCGACGCCATTGCACAACCGAACGGTGATTAACCCTGCCGGTCGTCATTCCGCACGCAGCGTCAGCACTGGAACAACGTTTTGCGCCATTCCCTCCTGACGCCAGCGGTGTAGAATCGCGAGATTCATCGCCATTCATCCCCGGCGGGTTTATGAGCTCAGGCTGAGACCAGCGGCGATCCCGCAACGTCATCGGCAACTTCAGGACACACGGCCATTTCTGAGTGTTCCAGACGTCAATAGAAGCTCACTCCCTTTTGATACCTGATTTAGCCGCCCGGAGTGCTCCATGCCAGATTACCGCTCGAAAACATCCACCCACGGCCGCAACATGGCCGGCGCCCGCGCACTGTGGCGCGCCACCGGGATGAAAGATGACGACTTCAAGAAGCCGATCATCGCCATTGCCAACTCCTTCACCCAGTTCGTACCGGGCCACGTCCACCTGAAGGACTTGGGCCAGCTGGTTGCCCGTGAGATCGAACGCGCCGGTGGCGTGGCAAAAGAATTCAACACCATCGCCGTGGACGACGGCATCGCCATGGGCCACGACGGCATGCTCTATTCGCTGCCGAGCCGCGAGATCATTGCCGACTCCGTCGAGTACATGGTCAACGCCCACTGCGCCGACGCCATCGTCTGCATCTCCAACTGCGACAAGATCACCCCGGGCATGCTGATGGCCGCCCTGCGCCTGAACATTCCGGTGATCTTCGTTTCCGGCGGCCCGATGGAAGCTGGCAAGACCAAACTGGCCAGCCACGGTCTCGACCTCGTCGATGCCATGGTCATCGCCGCCGACTCCAGCGCTTCTGACGAGAAGGTTGCCGAGTACGAGCGCAGCGCCTGCCCGACCTGCGGTTCGTGCTCCGGCATGTTCACCGCCAACTCGATGAACTGCCTGACCGAAGCCCTGGGCCTCGCGTTGCCGGGCAACGGTTCGACCCTGGCCACCCACAGCGACCGCGAACAGCTGTTCCTGCAGGCCGGCCGTACCATCGTCGAACTGTGCAAGCGCTACTACGGCGAGAACGACGAGTCGGTCCTGCCGCGCAACATCGCCAACTTCAAGGCGTTCGAGAACGCGATGATGCTCGATATCGCCATGGGCGGTTCGACCAACACCATCCTGCACTTGCTGGCCGCCGCCCAGGAAGCCGAGATCGACTTCGACCTGCGCGACATTGATCGTCTGTCGCGCAAGGTGCCGCAACTGTGCAAGGTCGCGCCGAACATCCAGAAGTACCACATGGAAGACGTGCACCGCGCCGGCGGCATCTTCAGCATTCTCGGTTCGCTGGCCCGTGGCGGCCTGCTGCACACCGACCTGCCGACCGTGCACAGCCGCAGCATGGAAGAAGCCATCGCCAAGTGGGACATCACCCAGACCAACGATGAAGCCGTGCATCACTTCTTCAAGGCAGGTCCTGCCGGTATCCCGACCCAGACCGCGTTCAGCCAGTCGACCCGCTGGGAAACCCTGGACGACGACCGTGAAAACGGTTGCATCCGCAGCGTCGAACACGCCTATTCGAAAGAAGGCGGCCTGGCCGTGCTGTACGGCAACATCGCCCTGGACGGCTGCGTGGTGAAAACCGCCGGCGTCGACGAATCGATCCACGTGTTCGAAGGCAACGCGAAGATTTTCGAAAGCCAGGACAGCGCCGTGCGCGGCATCCTCGCCGACGAAGTGAAGGAAGGCGACATCGTCATCATTCGCTACGAAGGCCCGAAAGGCGGCCCGGGCATGCAGGAAATGCTCTACCCGACCTCGTACCTGAAATCCAAGGGCCTGGGCAAAGCCTGCGCCCTGCTGACCGATGGCCGTTTCTCCGGCGGCACCTCCGGCCTGTCCATCGGCCACGCTTCGCCAGAGGCTGCGGCGGGTGGCGCGATCGGCCTGGTACAGGACGGCGACAAGGTGCTGATCGACATTCCGAACCGCTCGATCAACCTGCTGATCAGCGACGAAGAACTGGCGGCTCGCCGGGTCGAGCAGGACAAGAAAGGCTGGAAACCGGTCGAACAGCGTCCACGCAAAGTGACCACCGCCCTCAAGGCCTACGCCCTGCTGGCGACCAGCGCCGACAAGGGTGCCGTGCGCAACAAGGCGATGCTCGACGGGCTGTAAGCGTCAACTCGCAGAAACAAAAATGCCCCGCCAAGTGCGGGGCATTTTTTTGCCTGACCGAAATCCCAATGTCACTGCAGATCAAAACTGTGGGAGCAAGCCCGCTCCCACATTGGATCTATGCAGGTTTACTGGATTTCTTCAGGTTTGACGATCACCCAGTTCTTGTCCGCCGTCACCGGCAAACCTTCTTTTGCCTGGGCCGCGGCATGCTTGGCCATCATGCCGTTGAGCTGGGCCATATACTTGTCCTTGCGGTTGACCCACAGGTGAATCCCACCCTTGGCCACGTCCACATCGTGGAACAGCATGTAGCCGTCGCTGGTCGGCGTGTCGCCACCCACCAGCACCGGTTTTTTCCATTCGTCGATGTAGGTCAGGATCGCCGCGTGCTTGCCGGCCATCCAGGTCGCCGGGGTCCAGAGGTATGGCGTCAGTTCCAGGCCGAGGTTGGCCTTCTCGTCATACTTGCCGGCGGCGATCTGCTTGCGTGCGGTGGTCAGTTCACCGGTCTCGCGGTTCTTCAGCAAGGTGGTCACACCGATAACGTTCTGCGGTTTGACGTTATAGCCGTACTTCGGATCGGCCGCGACCATCCGCACCAGTTCTTCGGAGGCGGCGGTCATCACGTAGACCTCAATGCCGTTCTCCATCAGTTTGTTGTACAGCTCAGCCTGACCGGTGAAGACTTTCGGCGGCTGCACGTCGATGTTCTTCACCACATCGCCTTCGTAATAGGTCGCCGGCACCGGCTTGCCCGACGCCATCAGTTCGTCGACGTAGCCTTTGAGTTCCTTGAGGGTGAAACCGGAGAACACCTGCGCCACCCATGGGTAGCAGACCATGTCGTCAACTTCGCAGAGGCGATAGTAGTAGCTGAACAGGCTTTCCTTGTGGTCGGCCGTGTCCTTGAACGGCATCAGTTTCAGCGACGGGTCGAGCTTGTCACGGGTGATCAGGCCCTTGTTTTCCATGAACGGCAGCAGCGACTCTTCCAGGTCGTAGCGGTAACTGGTGTTGTCCATGTCGAACACCGCGTAGTTACCCTTGTTGGCGTTGGCCGCAATCATCGCGTCCAGGGCCTTGGCCTGATCGGCCGGCCAGTGCTTGAGGTCAGTGGCGAACGCTTGGCCAACAAGGCCGAAGCAGAGTGCGGCAGCCAGCAATTTAGGTGCGAACTTCATTCTGCGTTTCTCCCCGATTGAAAGAGATCGACGCTAACAAATCAGTGTGACAGTTACCGTCTGTCAGCGACTGTCCACGTCCCTTTTGCGCCAACTGCATCCCCGAGAACGACACCCGCTTATTCCAAAAACGACGGACGACCTTTTATTTCGGTATTAAATCATTGGAAATCAAGCTGTTAGGCTTGCCGGTTCGCAACAGCCCCGGAAGGTTGTTGGCACAGTCTTTTCTGGAGTCCTCATGAATCTGCCCCTGATTCTCAACTTGCTGGTGTTCCTTGCCTTGCTCTTCGGTCTGGCGCAAACCCGTCACACCACGTGGAGCCTGGCGAAAAAAGTTCTGCTCGCGCTGGTGCTGGGCGTGGCATTCGGCGTCGCGCTGCACACGATTTACGGCGCGGGCAACCCGGTGCTGAAAGCCTCGATCGGCTGGTTTGATCTGGTCGGCAACGGTTATGTGCAACTGCTGCAAATGATCGTGATTCCGCTGGTATTCGCCTCGATCCTCAGCGCCGTGGCCCGTCTGCACAACGCTTCGTCGCTGGGCAAGATCAGCTTCCTGACCATCGGCACGCTGCTGTTCACCACGGCGATTGCGGCACTGATCGGCATCGGCCTGACCAACCTGTTCGGCCTGACCGCCGAAGGCCTGGTCGCCGGCACCCAGGAAATGGCCCGTCTGCAAACCATCCAGACCGACTACGCCGGCAAGGTCGCCGACCTGAATGTGCCGCAGCTGCTGCTGTCGTTCATCCCGCAGAACCCGTTCGCCGACCTGGCGCGGGCCAAGCCGACCTCGATCATCAGCGTGGTGATCTTCGCTGCGTTCATGGGGGTTGCCGCGCTGCAACTGCTCAAGGATGACGCCGAGAAAGGTCAGAAAGTGATCAACGCCATCGACACCCTGCAAGCCTGGGTGATGCGTCTGGTGCGTCTGGTGATGAAGCTGACGCCTTACGGCGTGCTGGCACTGATGACCAAAGTGGTGGCCGGTTCCAACCTGCAGGACATCATCAAGCTCGGCAGCTTCGTGGTGGTGTCGTACCTCGGTCTGGGCCTGATGTTCGTGGTACACGGTCTGCTGGTCTCGGCGGCCGGGATCAACCCGCTGCGTTTCTTCCGCAAGATCTGGCCGGTGCTGACCTTCGCGTTCACCAGCCGCTCCAGCGCCGCGAGCATTCCGCTGAGCATCGAAGCGCAGACCCGGCGTCTGGGCATTCCACAATCGGTTGCAAGCTTCGCCGCTTCGTTCGGCGCGACCATCGGCCAGAACGGCTGCGCCGGTCTGTACCCGGCGATGCTGGCGGTGATGGTTGCGCCCACCGTGGGCATCAACCCGCTGGATCCGCTGTGGATTGCGACGCTGGTGGCGATTGTGACCTTGAGTTCCGCCGGTGTGGCGGGCGTGGGCGGCGGCGCGACCTTCGCCGCGCTGATCGTGCTGCCAGCCATGGGCTTGCCGGTTTCGCTGGTGGCGTTGCTGATTTCGGTCGAGCCGCTGATCGACATGGGTCGTACGGCACTGAACGTGAGCGGTTCGATCACCGCTGGCGCGATTACCAGCCAGGCGATGCAGCAGACCGACAAGGCACTGCTGGAAGCGGATGAGCATGCGGAGCTTGCTCAGGCTTGAGTAGCGTCTGACAGACCGCTATCGCGAGCAGGCTCGCTCCCACAGGGATATGCATTCCAATGTGGGAGCTGGCCTGCCAGCGATGCTCTTAGGCTTTTTCCCAGACTTCGAAGTTGTAAGCCGGTTTGTCGCCTTCAGCCGGATTCGGCACGTTCGACACCAGCTTCCACTGGCTCAGATCGAATTCCGGAAACCACGCATCCCCTTCCGGGCTCAATGCCACACGGGTCAGATACAAGCGATCCGCCTGCTCCATCCCCTGCGCATACAACTGCGCCCCGCCAATCAGCATCAACTCATCGACGCCCTGCTCTTTCGCCCACGCTTCGGCGCGAACCACGGCCGCTTCCAGCGACGGATAGACTTCCGCCCCTTCCAGCACCAGACCGGCCTGACGGCTGACCACGATGTTCAAGCGACCCGGCAACGGACGACCCAGCGAATCCCAGGTCTTGCGGCCCATGATGATCGGCTTGCCAAGCGTCGTGGCCTTGAAGTATTTGAAGTCCCCCGGCAGGTGCCAGGGCATGCTGTTGTCGACGCCGATCACACGGTTTTCACCGAGGGCTGCAATCAGGCTGAGGGGGAGTGATTTAGTCATGCCGGCGAGGATACCAGAGCCGCCCTTACCCCGATAAGCGCCACAGCGGTTATGCTCACGGCTCAATCAAGCAACGGGATGCCGCGTGACTGAACTGACTTCACTGCAAAACCTCTGGCTCACCGAAACCGTGCGCCTGCGCGAAGAACACGCAGGCCCGCTGGACGATCAGGAAGCCAATCGCCTGGCCCGCGCGGCCGGCGGCGATCTGCCGGGACGCATTCAACGCCGCGCCCTGTGGCTGGCCGAGCGCGACGGCCTGACCTCTGCGCTCAAGCACTGGCTGCAAGGCGCGCGTCTGGCGCTGGTGTTGCTGGCGATCTTCGCGGTTCTGAGCGGCGCCGGCCTGGCCTTCGCCGCACTGGGCCAGACGCCGGTCAATGTGTTCTGGGCCCTGGGCAGTCTGCTCGGGCTGAATCTGATTCTGCTGTTGAGCTGGGCGCTGGGGCTGATCTTCGCTGGCGAACATGGCGCCACCCTTGGCCGCTTGTGGCTGTGGCTCAGTGAAAAACTCGCCCGCGACGCCAAGGCTGCGCAACTGGCGCCGGCCCTGTTGTTGATGCTGCAACGCCAGAAACTCAATCGCTGGGCGCTCGGCTCGCTGGTCAACGGTTTGTGGTTGCTGGCGATGGTCAGCGCGCTGGTTTTGCTGCTGACGCTGATGGCGACCCGGCGCTACGGCTTCGTCTGGGAAACCACGATTCTCAGTGCCGACACGTTCATCAACATGACCCAGGCCCTCGGCGCCTTGCCGGCGCTGCTGGGCTTCAACGTGCCGACCGTGGACATGATCCGCGCCAGCGGCGACACCGCGCTGAACATCGAAAGCGCCCGTCAGGCCTGGGCGACCTGGCTGGCCGGCGTGCTGGTGGTGTACGGCGTGCTGCCGCGCCTGCTGTTGGCGCTGTTTTGCTTCTGGCGCTGGAACAGCGGCAAGGCCGCATTGCGTCTGGACCTGAACCTGCCCGGTTACGCCCAGTTGCGCGAACGCCTGATGCCGACCAGCGAACGCCTCGGCATCACCGACCCCGAGCCTGCGCAATTGCACCGCGTCGAAAGCACCGTCGGCGAACACGCCAGCGATGGCGCGCTTCTGGTGGCAATCGAACTGGACGATCAACACCCATGGCCACCGGCGTTGCCGAAAAACGTCAGCAACGCCGGCATCCTCGACAGCCGTGAATCGCGCAACAAACTGCTCGAACAACTCAGCCGTTTCCCCCCGGCGCGCCTCGCGATTGCCTGCGACCCACGACGTTCGCCGGATCGCGGCAGCCTGGCGCTGATCGCCGAGCTGGCACGCAATGCCGCCGCGACCCGGGTCTGGCTGTTGCAGGCACCGCCAGGACAAGCGCTGGACGCCGAACGCCTCGGTGACTGGCACGTCGCATTGCAACAGCTGCAACTGCCGTTCGCCGATTGCGCCCCGTTGAACTGGCTGGAGCACGGACATGACTGATGCCTGGAAAGCACCGCTGAAACTGGCGGTGGTCGGCCACACCAACGTCGGCAAGACTTCGCTGTTGCGTACCCTGACCCGCGACGTCGGCTTCGGTGAAGTCTCCCATCGACCGAGCACCACCCGACATGTCGAAGGTGCGCGGTTGTCAGTGGATGGCGAAGCGTTGCTCGACCTCTACGACACACCCGGTCTGGAAGACGCCATCGCCCTGCTGGATTTTCTCGAACGTCTGGAACGCCCCGGCGAACGCCTCGACGGCCCGGCACGGTTGGCGCGGTTTCTCGACGGCAGCGAAGCGCGCCAGCGTTTCGAACAGGAAGCCAAGGTGCTGCGGCAACTGCTCGATTCCGATGCCGGCCTGTACGTGATCGACGCCCGCGAACCGGTGCTGGCCAAGTACCGCGATGAACTGGAAGTGCTGGCCAGTTGCGGCAAGCCGCTGCTGCCGGTGCTGAATTTCGTCAGCAGCGCCAACCACCGCGAGCCGGACTGGCGTGAAGCCCTGGCGCGCCTCGGCCTGCACGCGCTGGTGCGTTTCGACAGCGTCGCCCCGCCCGAAGACGGGGAGCGGCGGCTGTACGAAAGCCTCGCACTGTTGCTGGAAAATGCCCGCCCACAACTTGAACGCCTGATCGCCGATCAACAGGCCCAACGCCTCGCCCGCGAGCAAAGCGCCGCACGCCTGATTGCCGAATTGCTGATCGACTGCGCCGCGTGCCGACGCAGTGTGGCGAGCAACGCCGAGCAGGAACAACAGGCCATCAGCGAACTGCGCAAAGCCGTGCGCCAGCGCGAACAACGCTGCGTCGAAGCGCTGCTCAAGCTCTACGCCTTCCGCCCGCAGGACGCCGCCGCCAGCGATCTGCCGCTGCTCGACGGACGCTGGGGCGATGACCTGTTCAACCCGGAAACCCTCAAGCAGCTCGGCGTGCGGGTCGGCGGCGGGATTGCCGCCGGAGCCGCAGCCGGTGCGGGCGTGGATTTGCTGGTCGGCGGCATCACCCTCGGCGCCGCCGCACTGGCCGGTGCCATTGCCGGCGGCGCCCTGCAAACCGCCCGCAGCTATGGCAACCGCCTGCTGGACAAGATCAAAGGGCAGCGGGAACTGACGGTCGACGACAACGTGCTGCGCCTGTTGGCATTGCGTCAGCGGCAATTGTTACAAGCGCTGAATGTTCGTGGTCATGCGGCGATGGACGCCGTTCAGGTGGCGACGCCGCAGGACAAGACCTGGCGTGAGGGCAAGTTGCCGGAAGCGCTGAACATCGCCCGGGCCCATCCGCAATGGTCGTCGCTCAACCCGCATCCGAAGCTGAATCAGGCCCAGCGTCAGGAACAGATCGATGAGCTGGTGAGCAAGGTCCTCGAGCTCTAGAACCAGCCGAGCTTGAGGAACTGTTTGACCAGCGCCGTCAACCGACTGCGATCGGTGCGATTGGCGCGCCCGTCGTTGTCGACGTCCGAACACAGGACAACCTCGAAGCGGCCATCGTTATCCAGGTCGTGGACGGCGGCCTTGTAAGCAATGGTTTCGCCCTGGTGAAAGTGCAGCCTCACTGATTCCGGCGTTCCATCGCTGCCGGGGTTCAGAGCGAAGATCCGCAGATGTCGCGTATCCTCGTCGGCCGCGTTGAACCAGGCACATTTCAGATAGGTGCTGGTGAAGCTGCGTAGTTGCGCCACCTCGCGAGCCGAGGCTTCGCGCCAGTCCTGTTCACTGTCATGAAAGCGCAGCTGGACACTGTCCCCTGCGCCGCTGCCCGATCGATCCCGGGCAATCACTTTCAAAAAACGCATCCGTGCGCTCCTTCGGCAAAGAGCCAGTCTGGGCCGAAGGGGCAACACGCGCCATGCACCGTTTCCCGGTTTGGCGTAAGAAGGTTCAGCGCGCTTCGCGAGACAGCACGGTAAAAGCCTTGTGCTTCAACAGCGCAAGATCCATCACCGGAACAGCCATTTCTTTGGCCAACTCATCCCACTGGCGCATTCGCAGGCTGACAGCACACAACGGATCCTGCTCGAACGCATCCGCTTCAGCCTCGGTCATCACCCCGCCCTGATATTCCAGGGTGCGGCGGCTGGCTTCGCTCAAGCGCTCGTAGTAGCCCGCCTCCCTGAGCGTCAGATAGCGCTTGGCCTGGACGTGATATTCCACCAGCCGCGCCAGACGTTCGCCGAAGCCGGCCTCACGCAAATAGTCCGCGCCGAGGCGTTCGTGGCTGACCACGCCGTAACCGCCCATGTTCTCTGCGCCTTCGGCACACAAATGGCCGATGTCATGGAAGAACGCGGCGAGCACCACTTCATCGTCGAAGCCTTCGGCGATGGCCAGTTGCGCCGCCTGGGACATGTGCTCGATCTGCGACACCGGTTCGCCGATGTAGTCGCTGACGCCGAAACGCTCATAGAGGCCGAACACCCGGGCGATGACTTGCTCGTGACTCAACATCAGTTCTCTCCAAAAAGCTGTGCCACATTGCGCTCGGCCATGGCCGGGCCGACGCTCATACCAACGCCGCTGTGCATCAGCGCCACATTCAACCCCGACGCCGGCCGCAAAAACGAAAACGGCCCCGGCCCCTGGGAACCATAGACACCCTGCCAGCGCTCGACCACTTGCACCTTGCAGCCGAGGGTCTGTTCGGCCAGTTCGAGCATCCAGTTGTCGACCTGCTCGGCGTTGAACGGCGACGGATCGCTGCCGTAATGGTGCGAATCGCCAATGATCAGTTCGCCATACGGCGTCGGGCTGATCAGCAGGTGAATGCCGTTTTCCTGCAAGTGCGGTTGCTCGCGCAGGATTTGCGCCTGCACTGCTGCGGCTTCCGGCAGATCGGCGAAGGCGCCGTAGTGCACGCAACTGAGGCCGGTGAGCAAGGCGTGTTGCAGGTTCAGGTCGATCTGCGGCCGGGCGCGGAGCATTTGCAGGCGGCAGATTTGCGGGTCGAGGGCGGCAATCGGCTCGGCCAGCAGGGTCTGATAATCGTGACCGGAACAGACGATGATCTGCTCGGCGGTAAAGATCCCGGCGGTGCTGTGCAGACGCCCCGGTTCGACGTCGCGCACCAGCGTCGAGAAGTGAAACTCGACGTTGAGTTCGCGACGCAGGTAGTCGATCAGCGCCGGAATCGCTTCCCGGGAATACAGCTGTTGATCGTCCATGCCATGCAACGCGGCGCGGTGATGGCTGAACTGACCACCGTACAGATCGCGCAATTCGGCACCGCGCAGCAGCTCGACGCGGTAGTCATGCTCCACGGCGCGCCCGGCGCAGAAGGCTTCCAGCAAATGTTCTTCCGCCTCGGTGCGGGCGAACAGGTACGAGCCGTTGCGCTTGAGTTGCAGCCCGGCGAGCTGCGCCCACTGGCCCCAGATCTCGCGGCTGGCCTTGGCCAGTTCGAGCATCGGGCCCGGTGGCTGGCCGGTGACCAGGGCCTGGCCGAAGTTGCGTACCGAGGCGCCGAGTGGCGTGGCGGTACGTTCGAAAACCGTGACCTTGAGACCTCGCCGGGCGGCGGCATAGGCATGGGACAGGCCCAGGATGCCGGCGCCGACGATCAACAAGTCTTTGTGTTGTGTCATCTAGAGGTGCTCTGAATGAGAGACCGCCATCGCCGGCAAGCCTGCTCCCACAGGTGGATCAGGTGTGCACAGAATTTGTGTTCACTGGATATCCAATGTGGGAGCGGGCTTGCTCGCGAAGAGGCCCTGTCAGTCGATGAAGATCTTACTTGGCCGCGACTTTCTCGGACTTGCCGTCATAGCGCTTGCGCCATTCGGTCAGGATCTCGTCGCGGTTCTTCGAGGCCCAGGCGAAGTCGTTCTTGATCAGGCGCTGCTCGTAGTCGGCCGGCAGTTCGGTCTGCGGCTTGGCGATACCCGGCTGGGCGAGAACGGCGAAGTTTTGCTTGTACAGGTCCATCGCCGGGGCGCTGGCGGAGAAGTCGGCCAGTTTCTTCGCGGCCTCTTCGTGCGGCGTGCCTTTGATCACGGCAGTCGCCTCGATCTCCCAGCCCAGGCCTTCCTTCGGCAGGATGATGTCCAGCGGCGCGCCCTGGCGCTTGAGCTGAACAGCCGGGTATTCGAAGGAAATCCCGATCGGGAATTCACCCGCCGCCGCCAGTTTGCAAGGCTTGGAACCGGAGTGAACGTACTGGCCGATGTTCTGGTGCAGACCGTCCATATAGGCCCAGCCCTGCTTCTCGCCGAAGGTTTGCAGCCAGGCGCTGACGTCGAGGAAACCGGTGCCGGACGAAGCCGGATTCGGCATCACGATCTTGCCTTTGTACTCAGGCTTGGTCAGGTCCTGCCAGCTCACCGGTTTGGTCAGGCCCTGTTTCTCGGCCTCGACGGTGTTGAAGCAAATGGTCGCGGCCCAGACGTCCATGCCGACCCAGGCTGGCGGGTTGGCGGCGTCGCGGTAGTTCGCGCCGATCTTGCCCAGATCCTTCGGCGCATAGCTTTGCAGCATGCCTTGCTGATCGAGGATCGCCAGGCTCGACGCCGCCAGGCCCCACACTGCGTCAGCCTGCGGGCGTTCCTTTTCGGCCAGCAGTTTGGCGGTGATGATCCCGGTGGAATCGCGCACCCACTTGATCTCGAAGTCCGGGTTGGCCTTTTCGAAGGCTTCCTTATAGCTCTTAAGCTGTTCGGCTTCGAGGGCGGTGTACACCGTCAACTCGGTTTTTGCCGCGAAGGCATTCAGGCTGAAAGTCGCGAGCACAGCAGCGGCCAGGGCCATAGGCTTGAACATGATCGTTTTCCTGTCGGTGAGTTGAGGCTTTAGGGATTAGTCGTGGATCAGTGGCCGGGCGCCGTTTGCCGCCAGGCCTGGGAACGGCGCAGCAGGCCGCGCGAAGCCCACGCCAGCAGCAAGGACACGCCCGCCGAGGTGAACAGAATCAGGGTCGACATCGCCGCCGCGCCGCCGACGTTGCCGGCGTCATCCATGTTCAGCACCGCCACCGCCGCGAGGATGGTGTCGGGGCTGTAGAGGAAGATCGCGGCGGACACGGTGGTCATGGCCGAGACGAACAGGTAGCGCACGATGTCCAGCAGCGCCGGCAGGCAGATCGGCACGGTGACCCGCAGGTAATGCCGGTAAAGCGGCGCTTTCAGCGACAGCGCGGCGGCTTCGAACTCGGCGTCGAGCTGACGCAGCGCGGTGGTGGCGGTCATCTGCGCGGTGGTCAGATAGTGAGCAATGGTGCAGACGATCAGCAGGGTCATGGTCCCGTACAGCACGTGCAGCGGGTTGCCGGTGAGGTTGAAGAAAAAGACGTAACCCAGACCGAGCACCAGCCCCGGCACCGCCATCGGTACGAAACTGAGCATGCGCAACGTCAGATTCAACCCGCGCTGGCTGCGGGTCTTTTCCATCAGGTAGGCGCCGGTAAAGATCAGTACGCTTCCGATCAACGCGGTTCCCAGCGCCATCTTCAAACTGTTGCCGTAGGCCAGCCAACCACCGCCGGCAGTTTCGTTGAACTGATAGTGGTTGAGTGACAGCGACAGGTTGTACGGCCAGAACTTCACCAGCGACGAGAACACCGCCATGCCGAATACCAGCAGCAACGCGGCGCTGATCAGCAGGACAACGCTGAGATAAAAGGCATCGCGCTTCTTCGACGGCGCCGGTTTGAACACCTGGGCGCGGCCACTCATGGCGTCGCCGTGACGCCGACGCAACCAGGCATCGACGCCGAAACTGAATAGCGCCGGCAGCAGCAGAACCATGCCGATCAAGGCGCCGCGACCGAACTGCTGTTGACCGACCACCGCTTTGTAGGCTTCCAGCGCCAGCACCTGATAGTCGCCACCGACCACCACCGGCACACCGAAATCGGTGATGGTCAGGGTGAACACCAGGCAGAACGCGGCGAAGACGGCCTGACGGGTCGCCGGCCAGGTGATACTGCGAAAAGCTTTCGCAGGGCTGGCGCCCATACTCGACGCGGCGTCGAACAGTCGCGCATCCGCCAGCGACAGGGCTGACAGCAAAATCATCAAGGCGTGTGGGAAGGTGTAGATCACCTCACCCAGAACAATCCCCCAAAAACCGTAGATGTTGTCCGACAACAGCCCCCGCAGCATGCCCTGATTGCCGAACAGATAGACCAGCGCAATCCCCGGCAGCATCGAAGGTGCCATCAGCGGCAGCAGGGAGATCCCGCGCCAGATGCCTTTGGCCGGAATCAACGTGCGCTGCAAGGCGTAGGCAAACAGGTAGGCCAGCGGTACGACGATCGCTGCGACGCTGAGGGAAACTTTCAGGCTGTTGCCGAGCAACCAGTGGAAATTGTCGCTGGTCACCAGCGCCTTTGCGGCGAGCCAGCCACCGCCCTGCCCGGCTTCGCTGCTGAAACCGCGCCAGAAGATCGCCAGCAATGGCAACAGCACCGCCACACCGAGCAGCACCAGCAGCAGGAGTTTGCCGCCGAGGACGAAGATCCGGTCGCCGACCTCGGCCCCGGACACCTGCCGCGCCTGCTTGTGCGGTAGCGGCAGTGCAAGGTTGCTGTTCATCAGGCAAACACCTGCAGGCTGCGCGGCGGCAAGGCGACCATGATCTGCTGGGCGCCGAGGCGCGGCATGGCTTCCGGCGCCAGTTCGGCGAGCAAGGCGTGACCGGGCAATTGATCGAGTTCGAAGCTCATGCGGCAGCGGTTGCCGAGGAAGGTGATCTCGCGGACCTTGGCCGGGAACAGGTTTTCCTCATGCACCAACGGATTGACGTTGATCGCTTCCGGGCGGCAGAACAGCCGGCCCGACGGGCTGTGGACGCTGCCGTCGGCCAGGCGCAGGTTCATCCCGCCGACCTTGGCGTGGCTGTCGCTGCTGCGCTGGAACGGCAGCCAGTTGCCCTGGCCGACAAACTCGGCCACGAACGGCGTAGCCGGGCGGTTGTAGATTTCCTGCGGAGTGGCGTATTGCTCGACCTTGCCGTTGTTCATCACAGCGATGCGGTCGGCCATCAGCATGGCTTCGTCCTGATTGTGGGTGACCATCAGGGTGGTGATGCCGAGGTTGCGTTGCAGTTGGCGCAGCTCGGTGCACAGATGCTCGCGGACCCGAGCGTCGAGGGCCGACATCGGTTCGTCGAGCAGCAACAGCGACGGCGCGGGGGCCAGGGCTCGGGCCAGTGCCACACGTTGCTGCTGGCCACCGGACAACTGGCCCGGGTACTTTTTCTCACTGCCGGTGAGGCCGACCAGTTCCAGCATCTGACCGACGCGACGGCGCACTTCATCGCGACCGCTGCCGGCGAGGCCGTAGGCAATGTTCGCTTCGACGGTCAGATTGGGGAACAGCGCGTAGGACTGGAACAGAATGCCGTAATCCCGAGCCTGGGGCGCGAGATGGGAAACATCGCGCTCGCCGAGGTACAACTCGCCGCTGTCCTGCTTTTCCAGACCGGCGATGCAACGCAACAAAGTGGTCTTGCCGCAACCCGACGGGCCGAGCAGGCACACCAGCTCACCGGCTGCAACATCAAGGGAGACGTTATCCAGCGCAGTGAAGGCGCCGAAGCGCTTCTGCACGCCACGCACTTTCATCGGTGCGCCGGGGTTGGTCAGGGCAGTTGCGATTGCAGGGTTCATGGACAGGCCTCATCAAGCAGATGAGACGAATCCTAGAGTTGTAATGCGTCGGTCATATGGCAGTGAGGCAAAAACGACCGATAGTGGTATTGGCAGATTTGAGGTTATCCGTTGTCCGGGCTGCCGCCATCGCTAGCAGGCTAGCTCCCACAGGGGAGCCGGGTGCTAACAACATTGTATTCACTGAAGATCCAATGTGGGAGCTAGCCTGCTAGCGATGAGGCCTGAACAGGCACTGAAGATCTCAGGCCGGGGACATTTCCTGCGCCAACCCCAGAAACGCCGCCGGCAAGCGAGCATTCTTGCGCTCCTTGAGGCAATAGAGGTATTCGGGAATCTGCGGCGCATTCTCCAGGGTCAGCACCCGCAACTGCGGATCGTGCGGCACTTCCTGACGGGCAATGATGCTGATGCCGATGTTGCGCAGCACCGCCTCGCGGATCGACTCGCGGCTGCCGATTTCCAGCAACGGGCCGAAACTGACACCGACACTGGCCAGCAATTCCTCGGTGAGACGCCGGGTGGTCGAGCCGGATTCACGCATCAGCAAGGTATGCCCGGCCAGCGCGCTCAGCGTGACATGGTCGTGCACCGCCAGCGGATGATTGCGATGCACCGCCAGCACCAGCGGATCGCTGCCGAGCACCCGGCGGATCAGCCGCGCATCGTCGAGCAATTGCGACGACGCCGCGACATCCACCCGGTAATCCTCCAGCGCTTCGAGCACTTGTTGCGAGTTGCCGATTTCCACTGACACTTCCACCTGCGGCAGGTGCTCGCGGAAGGTCTTCACCAGATCGAGGATGTAATACGGCGCGGTGGCGGCGATGCGCAGCGTGCCCTGCACCTGACCGCTGTTGCGCAGGAAAAACTCGATATCGGCTTCCTGCTGCAACAACGCCTTGACCATCGGCAACAGCCGCGCGCCTTCCTCGCTGACACTCAGACGCCGGCCGCCACGGTAGAACAGCTCCACCGAATACTGACTTTCCAGATTGCGGATCTGGGTGGTCACGGTCGGTTGGCTGAGGCCGAGTTTTTTCGCCGCCAGCGTGATGCTGCCCAGCCGGGCCACCATGTAAAACGCTTTCAGCTCGGCACTCAGCACAACCGTCCCTCTTCCTCTATTTGCGCAACAGGCGCAAACCGTTGAACACCACCAGCAGGCTCACGCCCATGTCGGCAAACACCGCCATCCACATGGTGGCGAGCCCGGCGAAGGTTACCCCAAGAAAGATGGCCTTGATCACCAATGCCAACGCAATGTTCTGTTTCAGGATGCTGGCCGTGTTGCGGGACAGGCTGATGAAGGCCGGAATCTTGCGCAGATCGTCGTCCATCAGGGCGACATCGGCGGTTTCAATCGCCGTATCGGTTCCAGCCGCCGCCATCGCAAAACCGATCTCGGCCCGAGCCAGTGCCGGCGCGTCGTTGATACCGTCGCCGACCATGCCGACCCGACGGCCCTGCGCATACAGGTCTTCGATGGCTTGCAATTTGTCGGTCGGCAGCAAGTCGCCCTTGGCTTGATCGATTCCGACCTGCGCCGCAATCGCCTGCGCGGTGTGGACGTTGTCGCCGGTGAGCATCAGGGTTTTCACGCCCAGTTCGTGCAGTTGGCGAATCGCCTCGCGGCTGGTTTCCTTGACCGTGTCGGCCACGGCGAACAGCGCCAGCGGGCCGGAACGATCGAGCAGCAGCACCACGGACTTGCCCTGCTTCTCCAGCGCGAACAGTGTTTCTTCCAATTGCGGCGAGCACAGGCCCAGTTCTTCCACCAGACGGTGGTTGCCCAAATGGTAGACCTGACCGTTGACCTCGCCTTTTACGCCACGGCCGGCCAGCGCTTCGAAGTTATCCACAACCAGCGCCGCGAAACCTTTATCCACAGCCGCATTGGCGACGGCCAGCGACACCGGGTGATCGGAGCGCCCGGCCAGCGCCGCGGCAATGGCCGGGGCCGTGGCGTCGGCGGTCGGATCGAGGGACAGGTAATCGGTCTGCACCGGTTTGCCGTGGGTGATGGTGCCGGTCTTGTCGAGGGCCAGATAGTCGAGCTTGAAACCGCCCTCCAGGTACACGCCGCCCTTGACCAGAATGCCTTTGCGCGCCGCAGCAGCGAGGCCGCTGACGATGGTCACCGGCGTGGAAATCACCAGCGCACACGGGCAAGCGACCACCAGCAACACCAGCGCCCGGTAGATCCAGTCGAACCATGCGGCGCCCATGAACAGCGGCGGGATGATCGCCACGGCCAGGGCCAGGACGAAGACCACCGGGGTGTAGATTTTCGAGAATTGATCGACGAAACGCTGGGTCGGCGCACGCGCACCTTGCGCCTGCTCCACGGCGTGGATGATTCGCGCCAGGGTGGAATGGTTGGCCGCTGCCGTCACCGCGTATTCCAGCGAACCGGCCTGGTTGATGGTGCCGGCGAACACCTTGTCGCCAACGGTTTTCTCCACCGGCAGGCTTTCGCCAGTGATCGGCGCCTGATCGATGGTCGAGCTGCCGCTGACGACTTCACCGTCCAGCGCAATACGCTCGCCAGGTTTTACCCGCACGCGGGCGCCGAGATCGATACTTTTGACGTCCAGTTCGACCCAGTTGCCGTCAGCCTGCAACACCGTCGCCTGCTCCGGTGTCATCTGCATCAGGCCGCTGATGGCGTTGCGTGCGCGATCCAGCGAGCGCGCTTCGATCAGCTCGGCCACGGTGAACAGGAACATCACCATCGCCGCTTCCGGCCATTGGCCGATCAACACGGCGCCGGTCACGGCAATGCTCATCAGGGCGTTGATGTTGAGATTGCGATTCTTCAGGGCGATCCAGCCCTTCTTGTAAGTGGTGAGGCCGCCACTGAGGATCGAGATCAGCGCGATGATCGCCACCACCCAGGTCGGGGCGGCGCTGGTGAAGTGGATCACTTCGGCAGCGAGTGCGCCGACGCCGGACAGCGCCAGCGGCCACCAGTGTTTTTTCACCGGCGCAGGCGTTGGCGCTTCGACGCCTGCTTCCAGCGGCTCGGCCTGCATGCCGAGGGATTTGATCGCGTCGATGATCGGCGCGGTGTCCGGCAGATTGTGGGTCACGCCGAGCACGCGGTTGATCAGGTTGAATTCCAGTTGCTGGATCCCGGCCAGTTTGCCGAGCTTGTTCTGGATCAGCGTCTGTTCGGTCGGGCAGTCCATCGCCTCGATGCGGAAACTGCTCAGCCGGGCGTCGGCGCTTTTCGCCTCGCTCAATTGAATCAGCGACGGTGCCGCGGCTTTTGACGCACAGCAGGAATCAGCGCCGTGGTCGTGTTTATGCACAGGCTGCAATTTGTGGCTGTGGTCGTGTCCCGCGTGGGATTTGTGAGTGTGCTGGGAATCGCTCATTGGTCGCGTCCATGAAGGTGCCTGTTGCCAAGTAAAGACCCTGTAGCCACTATAGGGTCAAGCACCCTTTTGGAGATTGCCGTCATGAAAATCGGAGAACTGGCGAAACAGACCGATTGCGCCGTGGAAACCATCCGCTACTACGAACGCGAAAACCTGCTGCCCGAGCCGGCCCGCAGTGACGGCAACTACCGCGTCTACACCCAGGCCCACGCCGAACGCCTGACCTTTATCCGCAACTGCCGCACCCTCGACATGACCCTCGAAGAAATCCGCAGCCTGCTCGCCTTGCGCGACAGTCCGCAGGATCAGTGCGAAAGCGTGAATGCGCTGATTGACGAGCACATCCAGCACGTCAAGGCGCGGATCGATGGGTTATTGGCGTTGCAGACGCAACTGCTCGACCTGCGCCAGCGTTGTGGCGAAGGGCCGGAGGCGGATCAGTGCGGGATCCTGCAGCGGCTGGAAGTCAGTGGCGGGGTTGTGGCAACCGAAGTCGAACATTCCCATGTGGGCAGAAGCCACGGCCACTGAGCGCACCATGAAACACTGTGGGAGCTAGCCTGCTAGCGATAGGGCCGTCAGATTCAACAGTGAAGTTGACTGAAAGTCCGCCATCGCTAGCAGGCTAGCTCCCACAGGGGTATTGCGTGTTGCTTGTCAGACCGCCATCGGCGCGGTCATCGGCGCATGGTGCTCGTAGCCTTCCAGCGAGAAGTCGCTCGGCTCCACCAGCTCCAGCCATTCCGGCTGATAAACACCGGTCTTGGCAAACTCCGGCACACGATCCGAAATCTTCAGCTTCGGCATGGCGAACGGCTCGCGCTTGAGCTGTTCGTTGAGCATGTCGAGGTGGTTTTCGTAGACGTGGGCATCACCAATGAAATAGGTGAACCAGCGCGGCGTGTAGCCGGTCAGGCGACCGATCAGGCTCAGCAGCGCAGCGCCTTCGGTGAGGTTGAACGGCGTGCCCAGGCCCAGGTCGTTGGAGCGGATGTAGAGGGTCAGGGAAATTTCCTTGGTCTCGACATTCGGGTGGAACTGGTACAGCAGATGGCACGGCGGCAGGGCCATTTCATCGAGCTGAGCGCAGTTCCAGCCGTGGAACAGGATGCGCCGGCTGCCCGGATCCTTGATGATCGTGTCGACGCACTGGCGCACCTGATCGATGGCTTTGTACAGCACCACATAGGCCTGGCCGTCTTCTTCGCCCTGGGCAATCTGCTTGTAGCCGTTGTTCAGGGTTTGTTCGATGGCGGCGGTGTTGCTCAACGGGATCTGCTTGTACGCCGGCCATTTGCGCCATTGCACGCCGTAGATCTCGCCGAGGTCGTCTTCGCCCTGGCGGAACGGGTTGGCCAGCCACTGGGCGTTTTCGTTGGCGTTCTGATCCCAGACCTTGCAGCCCAGCGCACGGAATTCGGCGGCGTTGTTCACGCCACGCAGAAAGCCGCACATCTCGCCGATGGCCGATTTGAAGGCCATCTTGCGGGTGGTGATCGCCGGAAAACCTTCCTGCAGATCGAAGCGCAGCATGGCGCCCGGAAAGCTGATGGTGTTCACGCCGGTACGGTTGGCCTGTTTGGTGCCGTTGTTGATGACGTGCGACACCAGATCGAGATATTGCTTCATGAGTTACCTGTGTCCTTGCCCCCGGCCAACCGCGCCGGGGGTCGAATATTTAAGCTGTCGGGGCAACCGGCGCCGACGGGGCACGGCGATAGGCCAACCAGATCAGGAACAGCCCGCCGATGATCATCGGTACGCAGAGTACCTGACCCATGGTCAGCCAGTTCCAGGCCAGGTAGCCCAGTTGCGCGTCCGGCACGCGGACGAATTCGACGATGAAACGGAAGATGCCATAGAACAGCGCGAACATGCCCGAGACCGCCATGGTCGGCCGCGGCTTGCGCGAGAACAGCCAGAGGATCAGGAACAGCGCGACACCTTCGAGCGCGAACTGATACAGCTGCGACGGATGACGCGGCAGTTGCGCCGGGTCGCTGAACGGCGGG
The DNA here is from genome assembly GCF_052660475.1 of Pseudomonas sp. G7(2022). Classification (NCBI taxonomy): domain Bacteria; kingdom Pseudomonadati; phylum Pseudomonadota; class Gammaproteobacteria; order Pseudomonadales; family Pseudomonadaceae; genus Pseudomonas; species Pseudomonas sp. G7(2022). Next base: position 5,967,993 of record NZ_CP109659.1, read on the forward strand.
AACACCATGGCCCACGGCACGTCGGTGGCCTTGCCCCACAGCTCGGCGTTGATGAAGTTGCCGATACGCCCGGCGCCCAGGCCGATCGGCACCATCGGCGCCACGAAGTCCATCAGCTGGAAGAACGACTTGCCATTACGCTTGCCGAACCACAACGCCGCCAGCATCACGCCGATGAAGCCACCGTGGAACGACATGCCGCCCTTCCACACCTCGAAAATCAGCGTCGGGTTGGCGATGTAGGCGCTCAGATCGTAGAACAGTACATAGCCCAGTCGCCCACCGACAATCACCCCCATCGACAGCCAGAACACCAGGTCGGAGAGCTTCTCCTTGGTCCAGGTCGGGTCGAAACGGTTAAGCCGGCGCGACGCCAGCAGCCACGCACCGCCGATGCCGACCAGATACATCAGGCCGTACCAATGGATTTTCAGCGGACCGATGGCCAGAGCCACCGGGTCGATCTGCGGGTAAGGCAGCATTGCGACTCCTCGTTAGCGTTCAAATCTTCAAAATTCCCGGGCGACGCTGCCACCTCAGGATTAAGCCAGGATTGTGGCCTGCTCAGAACAAAAAGCTCAGCCCCACGCAGAACAGCAAAGCGGCGAACAGCCGTTTCAGCAACTTCGGCGACAATTTGTGCGCCAGCCGCGCGCCGAGACGGGCGAATACCATGCTGGTCAGCGCAATGCCCAGCAACGCCGGCAGATACACAAACCCGAGACTATGGGCCGGCAGCAACGGATCATGCCAGCCAAGAATCATGAAACTTATTGCACTGGCCACGGCGATCGGCAGACCACAGGCCGACGAGGTCGCCACGGCCTGCTGCATCGGTACGCTGCGCCAGGTCAGGAACGGCACGGTCAGCGAGCCGCCGCCAATGCCGAAAATCGCCGAGGCCCAGCCGATCACACTGCCGGCCATGGTCAGACCAAGCTTGCCGGGCACCGTTCGGCTGGCCTTGGGTTTGACGTCCAGCGCCAGTTGCGCCGCGATCACCAGGGCGAACACGCCGATGATCTTCTGCAGGTTGGGCCCGGAAATCGCTTCGGCGGTCAGCGCGCCGAAACCGGCGCCTAGCAGGATGCCGACGGTCATCCACTTGAATATCGGCCAGCGCACCGCACCGCGTCGATGGTGTTCACGCACGGCATTGACCGACGTGAAGATGATCGTCGCCAGGGACGTGCCGACCGCCAGATGGGTCAGGATCGACGGATCGAAGCCCTGCAAGGTGAAACTGAACACCAGCACCGGGACGATGATAATCCCGCCGCCCACCCCGAACAGCCCGGCCAGTACGCCCGCACAGGCGCCCAGCGCCAGATAGAGCAGAAATTCCATGACCGCCTCCCAAGGCACGTCCCCAAAACCGGAGCGGCATGGTAACGGATGGATACCCTTCGGCTCCACTGGCGATGGATGCACGGACGATGTCTGCGTAGAGTGGACAAAAAACACACAAGGACCACCTTATGTGCCTGATCGTTTTCGCCTGGCGGCCGGGGCATGCCCAGCCGCTGATCGTCGCGGCCAACCGTGACGAGTTCTACGCCCGCCCCAGCCTGCCGCTGGCCCAGTGGCCCGAGTCGCCGAACGTCCATGCAGGCCGGGACCTGGAGGCCGGCGGCACCTGGCTCGGCCTCGGCGCCAACGGCCGTTTTGCCGCGCTGACCAACATCCGCGATCCTCATCAACCACCTGCAAGGCGCTCGCGGGGTGAACTGGTGGCGGGGTTTCTGACCGCAAACCTGTCGATTGACGACTACTTATCCGACGTTGTCGCCCGTTCGCCGGAATATGCCGGGTTCAATCTGCTGCTGGGCAATGCCAACGAGCTGTGGCATTTCAACGCCCGGTCTTCGGAACCGGTGATGTTGCAACCGGGCCTCTACGGGCTTTCAAACGCGGGGCTGGATACGCCGTGGCCGAAACTGCTCAAGGCCAAGGCAGCATTGAGTGCGGTGCTGGATGATCCGCAGCCCGACCGGTTGTTGGCGTTGTTGGGAGATGCGCAGACGGCACCGTTTGCCGAGCTGCCGGATACCGGCGTGGGGCTGGCGACCGAGTCGTTGCTGTCGAGTGTGTTTATTGCCAGCCAGAGCTACGGGACGCGGGCGAGTACGGCGCTGATCGTGCAGGCGGACGGGACGCGGCGGATGGTCGAGCGCAGTTTCGGGCCGTATGGCGGGCACTTGGGGGAAGTGGAAATCAACCTCTGAAGATCGCAGCCCGAAGGCTGCGATCCTGTGCTCAGAGAGGTTTGGCCGCCGCTGGACTGACCATCTTCGCCAACCCGAGGTTCTTCAGGGCCAGTTGCAGCGAGCTGTGGATAACTTGCGGATTGTCGATGGTCATCAGTTCCGCCAGCAGATCCTTGGCCTTGCTCAGGTTGATCTGGCGCAACATCCATTTCACCTTCGGCAGGTTGGTGGCGTTCATCGACAGGCTGTCGAAGCCCATCGCCATCAACAGCACCGCAGCCGCCGGGTCACCGGCCATCTCGCCACAGATGCTCACCGGCTTGCCTTCGGCATGGGCGTCGCGCACCACGGTCTGCAGGGCTTGCAGGACTGCCGGGTGCAGGTAGTCGTAGAGATCGGCCACCCGCGGGTTGTTGCGGTCCACCGCCAGCAGGTACTGGGTCAGGTCGTTGGAGCCGACTGACAGGAAGTCCACCATCCGCGCCAGTTCCTTGGTCTGGTAGACCGCCGCAGGAATTTCGATCATCACGCCCACCGGCGGCATCGGCACGTCGGTGCCTTCGTCGCGCACTTCGCCCCAGGCCCGGTGAATCAGGTGCAGCGCCTCTTCGAGCTCGTGGATGCCGGAAATCATCGGCAGCAGGATCCGCAGGTTGTTCAGGCCTTCGCTGGCCTTGAGCATCGCGCGGGTCTGCACCAGGAAGATTTCCGGGTGGTCGAGGGTGACGCGGATCCCGCGCCAGCCGAGGAACGGGTTGTCTTCCTTGATCGGGAAGTACGACAGCGACTTGTCGCCGCCGATGTCCAGGCTGCGCATGGTCACCGGTTGCGGGTGGAACGCGGCGAGCTGCTCGCGGTAGATCGCCAGTTGCTCCTTCTCGCTCGGGAAGCGCTGGTTGATCATGAACGGCACTTCGGTGCGGTACAGGCCAACGCCTTCGGCGCCACGCTTCTGCGCCCGCGCCACGTCCGCCAGCAGACCAGTGTTGACCCACAGCGGCATGCGGTGGCCATCGAGGGTCACGCATGGCAGGTCACGCAGGGTATCGAGCCCCAGCGCCAGTTGTTTCTCTTCCTCCACCACCTCGGTGAACTGCTTGCGCAGCACTTCGCTGGGGTTGGTGTAGACCTCACCCTTGGTGCCATCGACGATCATGTCGATGCCGTCAACCTTGGCGTACGGGAGGTCGACCAGGCCCATCACCGTCGGGATGCCCATGGCCCGGGCCAGGATCGCGACGTGGGAGTTACCCGAACCGAGCACCGACACCAGACCGACCAGCGTGCCTTCCGGCACCTCGCCGAGCATCGCCGGCGTCAGTTCTTCGCTGACCAGAATGGTCTTTTCCGGGTAGACCAGGTTCTGCTGACGCTCTTCCTGCAGATAGGCGAGCAAGCGACGGCCCAGGTCCTTGACGTCCGACGCCCGCTCACGCAGGTACTCGTCGTCCATCAAATCGAAACGATTGACGTGATCGGTCACGACCTGACGCAACGCGCCCTGGGCCCATTGGCCGGTCTTGATCACGTTGGTGATTTCGCTGCCCAACGAGGCATCGTCGAGCATCATCAGGTAGACGTCGAACAGCGCGCGCTCTTCCGGACGCAGCTGGGTCGCCAGCTTGGCCGACAACGCACGCATGTCGGCGCGCACGCCTTCGATGGCGGTCTTGAACAGCGCCAGTTCCGCGTCGATGTCGGTGATGGTCTTGTCCGGCACCACGTCCAGGTCCGCCGGCGGCAGCATGACCACCGCGGTACCGACCGCCGCACCCGGCGAACCTGGCACACCGACGAACTTGGCTTCCTGGATGCCCTTGCCCTGCCGGCCCAGACCACGGATCGACCCGGTGGCCTCGGCGTGAGCGATCACGCCGGCGAGCTGCGCGCTCATGGTCACGAGGAAGGCTTCTTCACCTTCATCGAACTGGCGGCGTTCCTTTTGCTGGATGACCAACACCCCGACGACTCGACGGTGGTGAATGATCGGGGCTCCGAGGAACGAGGCGTAGCGCTCCTCGCCGGTCTCGGCGAAGTAGCGGTAACGCGGGTGATCCGCGGCGTTTTCGAGGTTCAGGGGTTCTTCACGCGTGCCGACCAGGCCGACCAGACCTTCGTTGGGTGCCATGCTGACCTTGCCGATCGAGCGCTTGTTCAAGCCCTCGGTGGCCATCAGGACGAAGCGGTTGGTCTCGGGATCAAGCAAGTAGACCGAGCAGACCTGGCTGCCCATGGCCTCTTTGACGCGCAACACAATAATCCCCAACGCCGCCTTGAGATCCTTGGCGGAGTTAACTTCCTGGACGATCTTGCGCAGCGTATTGAGCATGGCTCGGGGTCGAACTCCGTCGTCAGTCGCGCGCTAAAAGGCGCGGGGCAAGCTCTTTGAGAGCGCGGCGATACACTTCGCGCTTGAATGTCACCACCTGGCCCAACGGATACCAATAGCTGACCCAGCGCCAGCCATCGAACTCCGGTTTACCGGTCAAATCCATCCGCACCCGCTGCTCGTTGGAGATCAGGCGCAGGAGAAACCACTTCTGCTTCTGGCCGATGCACAGCGGTTGGCTGTGGGTTCGCACCAGACGTTGCGGCAAACGATAGCGCAACCAGCCCCGGGTACAGGCGAGAATTTCAACATCTTCGCGTTCCAGGCCCACTTCTTCGTTCAGCTCGCGGTACAAGGCGTCTTCCGGCGTCTCCTCGGGATTGATTCCCCCTTGTGGAAACTGCCAGGCATCTTGATTGATACGGCGAGCCCATAGCACCTGGCCGGCGTCATTCGTCAGAATGATCCCGACATTAGGACGGAAACCATCGGGGTCGATCACGGCAACAACCTCGCAAACGCATGTCGCCGCATTGTTCCACAAAGCTTGTGAAGGCGGCAACGAAGGTTCCGAGCTTATGTGCACTCTTGTGAAAAGACCGTATTCTTGTGGCCTTTTTACTGACTTTTCAGCGGGTAACTGCAATGCGCCTGGCTTTATTCGATTTGGACAACACCCTTCTGGGCGGCGACAGCGATCACGCCTGGGGCGACTATCTGTGTGAACGCGGCTTCCTCGACCCGATCGCCTACAAAGCGCGCAACGACGAGTTCTACCAGGATTACCTGGCGGGCAAACTGGATAACGCGGCGTACCTGAACTTCTGCCTGGAAATCCTCGGCCGCACCGACATGGCCGTGCTCGAGCAATGGCACAGCGATTACATGCGCGACTGCATCGAGCCGATCGTTCTGCCGAAGGCGCTTGAGCTGCTGCAACAGCACCGCGATGCCGGCGACAAACTGGTGATCATCACCGCCACCAACCGCTTCGTCACCGCACCGATTGCCGTGCGCCTGGGCGTTGAAACCCTGATCGCCACCGAGTGCGAGATGCAGGATGGCCGCTACACCGGCCGCAGCACCGACGTGCCGTGCTTTCGCGAAGGCAAGGTGACGCGCCTGAACCGCTGGCTGGAAGAAACCGGGCATTCGCTGGAAGACAGCTACTTCTACAGCGACTCGATGAATGATCTGCCGCTGCTGGAGCAGGTGATGAATCCGGTGGCCGTTGATCCGGACCCGAACCTGCGGGCCGAAGCCGAGAAGCGTGGCTGGTCGGTCATCTCGCTGCGCGATTGATGCCGAGACCGGGCGCCGGGCCTCAAACCGGTTTGGCGCCCATCAATCCGGCAATCGCGACAAAGCAGACAAAACTGAACAGCGCCAGGGCAAAGCTGAACCGACCGACGCCACCCGGCGTCTTGCGCAAGCGGTTCAAGCGCACCAGCAGCCAGAACCACGCCAGCGCCGCCACGGTGTACAGAACGCTGGAGGCCAGAATCCAGGTCTGCCCCAACGGCCAGCCCACCAGATGCACCATCCACCAGCCGGTAAACGGCATGCTCAGCAGCGCCAGCCCCATCAGCAGCCAGACAAACACCCGCGGCCGCTGCAACGTGCGGCTGCCCGCCGTCGCATCCCCCTTGCGCCGGGTCAGGAAAACCCAGACGCCCAGCCCCAACGCACTCGCCAGCAAAACCACGGTGGCGACCATATGCGCCGTTTTCAGGGCAGTTAATGTTTCCATTGTCGAATTTCCTTATGGCCTGCCCATCAGCGTAGCCGCTCAGCCAAGAAACAGCTGATAGGCCGGGTTGTCGCTTTCGTCCCAGTACGGGTAGCCGATTTGCGCCAGCGCTGCGGGAACCAGGTGACGCTCCTCGTGAGGCACTTGCAGACCGGCGACCACACGACCGTCCGCCGCGCCGTGGTTGCGGTAGTGGAACATCGAGATGTTCCAGCGCCCGCCGAGCTTGTTGAGGAAGTTGAACAGCGCCCCCGGACGCTCCGGGAACTCGAAGCGCAGCACCACTTCATCGACCACCTGCGCCGCGCGCCCGCCGACCATGTGGCGGATGTGCAGCTTGGCCAGTTCGTTGTCGGTCAGGTCGAGCACCGGGAAACCCTGTTCGGTCAGGCTCGCCAGCAGTGCACTGCGCGGGTCGTTGTCCGGGTGGGTCTGCACCCCGACGAAGATGTGCGCTTCGCTGCCATTGTTGTAGCGGTAGTTGAATTCGGTGATCTGGCGCTTGCCGATGGCTTCGCAGAAGGCCTTGAAGCTGCCGGCCTTCTCGGGGATGGTCACGGCGATGATCGCTTCACGGCCTTCACCCAACTCGGCGCGCTCGGCGACGTGGCGCAAACGATCGAAGTTGACGTTGGCCCCGGAGTCGATGGCGACGAAGGTCTTGCCGCTGACGCCGCGCTGCTCGACATACTTCTTGATCCCGGCCACGCCCAGTGCACCGGCAGGCTCGGTGATCGAACGGGTATCGTCGTAGATGTCCTTGATCGCCGCGCAGATTTCGTCGGTGCTGACGGTGATCACTTCATCGACGTAATCCTTGCAGATATCGAACGTGTGCTGGCCGATCTGCGCCACCGCCACGCCGTCGGCGAAAATGCCCACGGTCGGCAGCACGACGCGCTCGCCCGCCGCCATCGCCGCTTGCAGGCAATTGGAGTCGTCGGGCTCAACGCCGATGACCTTGATGTCCGGACGCAGGTATTTCACGTAGGCCGCGATACCGGCGATCAGGCCGCCGCCGCCCACCGGGACGAAAATCGCGTCCAGTGGCTGCGGGTGCTGGCGCAGGATTTCCATCGCCACGGTGCCCTGCCCGGCAATGGTGTGCGGATCGTCGTACGGGTGGATGTAGACGTAGCCTTTTTCATCGACCAGTTTCAGCGAATAGGCCAGGGCTTCCGGGAAAGAATCGCCGTGCAGCACCACTTTGCCGCCACGGGAACGCACGCCTTCGACCTTGATCTCCGGGGTGGTCTTGGGCATCACGATAGTCGCCTTCACGCCCAGCACTTTCGCCGCCAGGGCCAGACCCTGCGCATGGTTGCCCGCCGACGCGGTGACCACGCCGCGAGCGCGTTCTGCGTCGCTCAACTGGGTCAGCTTGTTGTAGGCGCCGCGAATCTTGAACGAGAACACCGGCTGCAAGTCTTCGCGCTTGAGCCAGATGTCGTTGCCCAGCCGCTCGGAGAGCTGGCGAGCGTTCTGCAGCGGGGTTTCTACGGCAACGTCATAAACGCGCGAGGTGAGGATCTTCTTGACGTACTGTTCGAGCATCGGAAAGCATCACTGAGCGGGTTGGGCAGGGCCAACGAGTCTAACCCGGCTTTCGGGCGCACGACCACACGAATCCAGAGGTTTTAGCCCGGCTTGAGGCTATAATGCCGGCCTTTCCGTTCTTACCTTGCCCGCTTCCGGAGCCCGCATGACCCAGGATCAACTCAAACAGGCCGTGGCCCAGGCCGCCGTCGACTTCATCCTTCCGAAACTCGACGACAAGAGCATCGTCGGGGTCGGCACCGGCTCCACCGCCAACTGTTTCATTGACGCCCTGGCCCAGCACAAGGGCGCGTTCGATGGCGCCGTCGCCAGTTCCGAAGCCACCGCTGCGCGCCTCAAGGGCCACGGCATTCCGGTTTATGAGCTGAACACGGTCAGCGACCTGGAGTTCTACATCGACGGCGCCGACGAAAGCGACGCGCACCTGAACCTGATCAAGGGCGGCGGCGCAGCCCTGACCCGCGAGAAGATCGTCGCGGCCGTGGCCAAGACCTTCATCTGCATCGCCGACGGCAGCAAACTGGTGCCGGTGCTCGGCGCGTTCCCGCTGCCGGTGGAAGTGATCCCGATGGCCCGCAGCCACGTGGCCCGCCAACTGGTGAAACTGGGCGGCGACCCGGTCTACCGCGAAGGCGTGCTGACCGACAACGGCAACATCATCCTCGACGTGCACAACCTGCAGATCACCAACCCGGTGGAGCTGGAAGCACAGATCAACGCGATCGTCGGCGTGGTCACCAACGGCTTGTTCGCGGCGCGCCCGGCGGATCTGCTGTTGCTGGGTACCAGCGAAGGCGTGAAAACCCTGAAGGCCGAGTAAGCCTGAAGATCCTGTGGGAGCCTACCCGCTCCCACAGGGGTTCAAAGAAGAATGTCAGTTCTGCGCAGGCTTTCTGAAGACATAAAACAGATTCGGCTCGCTCACCAGATACAACGCTCCGTCGTCATCCATCGCGATACCTTCCGCCTGCGGCACGGTTTTCTTCAGTCCTTGCCGGCCACCGCGCAACGACATCGTGCTCAACGGGCGCCCGTCCACATCCAGCTCCAGAATCAGCCGTGACTCGTCCGACAGTGCCAGCAGATGACCGCTGCGCTCGTCGTATTGCAGGCTCGACAGGTCTCGCACGAACATTCCGGCGTCACGCTTGGGGTTGTTGATCACATGCACTGCGTAAGACTTTTCCGGGTTGAAGTGGGGAAAACCGTGCACCTCGTAGATCAGCATCGGATCGCGCTCCTTGGCCACGAACAGACGCTTGCCCACTGAGTCGTAAGCCAGACCTTCGAAACCCTTGTTGCCGCTCATGTGCACGCCGAGCGTCATCTGCTCGGCGTCCGCCGCATCGAGGAACGTGGTGTCGTGCTCCAGATGAATCTTGATCAGACGCTGCTGGCGCTCGTCGGTGATCACGTAAGTGTCGGCACTGATGAACTCGACCGCCTCCGCATCGCCGAAACCGATCAGCGCGATACGGCGCAGTATCCGCCCCTCAAGCGACAGCTCGATCAGCTCGGCATTCTTGTTGGTGACGGTGAACAGGCTCTTGCGCACCGGATCGTAGGTCAGCGCGGAGACGTCATCGTTCAGCCCCTCGATGACCCGAGCCTCGATGCCCACTCGATACTGATCCAGATTGATCGCTTCAATGCTGTGGGGCTGCCAGTGACTTTGCAGGTTGAACCAGGCGCGCTCGAACAGACGCAGGTATTGGCCGATCGCAATCAATACGATCAGGGCAATCACCGAAAGGATGATCAGAAGAGGCTTGGGACGGGCAAGTCGACGCATGCGGGTTGTGCTCGGGATCAAAACAGGCGGATGAAATATCACGCCTGTCTGAATCGAAGCTTAAAGGCCACTTGCCCCGCACGACAACCTTGCGGCGGCAGACCGGTTATTTCTGCTTTTCGAAGCGATAGAACAGGTTCGGCTCACTGACCATGTACAGCGTGCCCTGCTCGTCCATGGTCACGCCTTCGGCGCGGGGAATGGTTTTCTTCAGGCCGTTGAACCCGCCGAGCAGGGTCATGAAGCTGACTTGTTCGCCCTTCTCGTCCAGCTCCAGCAGCAGGTGTGAATCAGCGGACAGCACCAGGGTATGGCCGGTACGCGGATCGACCGCCAGCGCCGAGAGGTTGCGGATGTCCAGCTCGTCGTTCGCCAGCTTCTGCTTGTCGCCGGATAGGGTCTGGCTGCCGTCGCTCTTCCAGATGAACAACGCCGGTGGACGCTCTTCGCCCAGCAACAACTGGTGATTGCGCGGGTCCCAGGCAATCGCTTCGAAGGCCTTGTTCTGGTCCTTTGACGGGCCGAGGTCGTATTTCGGGAAATCGTCGCGCTTCAATTCGCGGGTCGCGGCGTCGACCTTGACGATGGACAGAATGTGCTCGCGCTCATCGACGATAGCCAGCAGGCCGTTGCCCAGTACGGTCACGCCTTCCGGGTTGCTCCAGCCCACCAGCGGCATCTTGCGCAACACGTCGCCCTGCAAGGTCAGCTCAACCAGGAACGGGTTCTTGCCCATCACCGAAAACAGGGTCTTGCTCTGCGAGTCGTAGGAGACGTCCGAGGCCTCGTCCTTTTCCATGCCCGGCAGCAGCTTGGCATCAATCACCACGCGATAGTCGGGCAGCCAGATACTCGCCGTGCGTTCGGCCGGCGATTCGAAGCGCTCGCGCACCCACAGCAGGCCCCGGTCATCCCAATGCATGGCATGCGCCAGACCGTAAGCGGCAGCGACCACCAGCAACAGCCAGTAATACCAGCGCAGGGCGAAACGTGAACGACGGGCAGGGGTGAGCGGAGTTTGAGATGACATCAGAGGACGCGTTCCGAAAATTCAGGCTATGGGTAATAGCACAAGGAGGCCGGCTCAGACGCCAGGATGACCGGAATTATCCGGACAAAATGTGAAAAAAACGGCAAATGGCGGGATTGCCTTATGCCTTTGAGAGCCGCAACACAAAACAACTGTGGGAGCGAGCCTGCTCCCACAGTTTTTTCCAAGTGTTGCAGTCAGCGCACGCTGCTGGTGAATCGGCTTGCGCCCGGCAGTTCCAGCACAATGTCATCGCCGACGTTCAGCGGCCCCACGCCCACTGGCGTGCCGGTCAGGATCACATCACCGGCCTGCAGCGAGAAGCAGCCGGCCATGTGCTGGATCATCGGTACGATCGGGTTGAGCATCGCGCTGCTGTTGCCGTCCTGGCGCACTTCGCCATTGATGGTCAGGCGGATGCCGATGTCGGTCAGGTCAGGGAATGTGCTGCCAACCACGAACGGTGCAATGACCGCCGCGCCGTCGAACGACTTGGCGATTTCCCACGGCAGGCCCTTGGACTTGAGTTCGGCCTGCTTGTCGCGCAGGGTCAGGTCCAGTGCCGGAGCAAAACCGGAGATGGCGTCCAGCACTTCTTCACGACTCGGTTTGGTCGACAGGGGCTTGCCGATCAATACAGCGATTTCCGCTTCGTAATGCACGGAGCCACGCTCGGTGGGAATGCTGAAACCGCCTTCCAGCGGCACCACGCAACTGCCCGGCTTGATGAACAGCAGCGGCTCGGTAGGGACCGGGTTGTCCAGTTCCTTGGCGTGTTCGGCGTAGTTACGGCCGATGCACACCACTTTCCCCAGCGGAAAATGAATCCGCGTACCGTCGACATACTGGTGCTGATAGCTCATTACCGACTCCTGCCTTCATTGATTCATCAGGGATTGCCAATCAAACCGCGAAAATCTTGCCCGGGTTCATGATGCCGTTCGGGTCGAACACCGCCTTGACCGCTTTCATGTATTCGATTTCCACCGGCGAGCGGCTGTAGGTCAAGTAGTCGCGCTTGGTCATGCCCACGCCGTGTTCGGCAGAAATCGAACCGTTGTACTTCTCGACGGTTTCGAACACCCACTTGTTGACGGTGGCGCACTTGGCAAAAAACTCGTCCTTGCTCAGGTTGTCCGGTTTGAGGATGTTCAGGTGCAGGTTGCCGTCGCCGATGTGACCGAACCAGACGATTTCGAAGTCCGGATAGTGTTCGCCGACGATCGCGTCGATTTCCCGCAGGAATGCCGGAACTTTCGAGACGGTCACCGAGATATCGTTCTTGTACGGCGTCCAGTGGGAGATGGTTTCGGAGATGTACTCGCGCAACTTCCACAGGTTCTGCAACTGGGTTTCGCTCTGGCTCATCACGCCGTCCAGTACCCAGCCCTGTTCCACGCAATGCTCGAAGGTTTCCAGGGCGCTGTTGGCCACTTCTTCGGTGGTCGCCTCGAATTCCAGCAAGGCGTAGAACGGGCAATCGGTCTCGAACGGGGCCGGGACATCGCCACGGCCCATGACCTTGGCCAGGGCGTTGTCGGAGAAGAATTCGAACGCGGTCAGGTCGAGTTTGCCCTGAAAGGCGTGCAGCACCGGCATGATCGAATCGAAATCGGCGGTGCCGAGGACCATTGCGGTCAGGTTTTTCGGCGCACGATCCAGGCGCATGGTGGCTTCGACCACGAAACCGAGGGTGCCTTCGGCGCCGATGAACAGCTGTCGCAGGTCATAACCGGTGGCGTTCTTGATCAGGTCTTTGTTGAGCTCCAGCACATCGCCCTTGCCCGTCACCACTTTCATGCCTGCGACCCAATTGCGGGTCATGCCGTAGCGAATGACCTTGATCCCGCCGGCATTGGTGCCGATATTGCCGCCAATCTGACTCGAACCAGCCGAAGCGAAGTCGACCGGGTAGTACAGGTCATGTTCTTCGGCAGCATTCTGCAGTTGCTCGGTGACCACGCCCGGCTGGCACACAGCGGTACGGTCGGTGAGGTTGATGTCGAGAATCTGGTTCATGTAGTCGAACGACACCACCACTTCGCCATTGGCGGCCACGGCCGCGGCGGAAAGCCCGGTGCGCCCGCCCGACGGCACCAGCGCCACTTTATGTTCGTTGGCCCAGCGGACGACGGCCTGCACCTGTTCGATGGTCTTGGGGAACACGATGGCGCTGGGCGCCGGGGCGAAGTGTTTGGTCCAGTCCTTGCCGTAAGCGTTCAGGGAGTCGGCATCGGTCAGGACCTTGCCAGGCTCGACCAGGGTCTTCAGTTCATCAATCAGGACAGGATTGGTCATCGACGGAACTCTCGAACAATTCATGGTCATCCTGAGAACGCTTCACGTCGCAGGAATGAGTGTTTAGCGGGGCGGCTATGCTAGCATACCGACCCCGCAGGCCAGTGCCCAAGGCCGGTTCTGCGGTGACGGCTTTCTTGTCGTCCAGGTCAATGTCTGTTGACCATTTCCTGCCATTTTTCTCCGGGATACAGGTTTACGCAGATGAGCAAGACTTCTCTCGATAAGAGCAAGATCAAGTTCCTTCTTCTCGAAGGCGTCCACCAATCGGCTGTCGACGTCCTCAAGGCGGCGGGCTACACCAGCATCGAATACCTGACTGGCTCCCTGCCGGAAGACCAGCTCAAGGAAAAGATCGCTGACGCTCACTTCATCGGCATTCGCTCGCGCACCCAACTGACCGAAGAAATCTTCGATCACGCGAAGAAGCTGGTGGCAGTCGGCTGTTTCTGCATCGGCACCAACCAGGTCGACCTGAGTGCCGCCCGCGAGCGCGGCATCGCCGTGTTCAACGCGCCGTACTCCAACACCCGCTCCGTGGCCGAGCTGGTGCTGGCCGAAGCGATCCTGCTGCTGCGCGGCATCCCTGAGAAAAACGCTTCCTGCCACCGTGGCGGCTGGATCAAGTCCGCAGCCAACTCCTTCGAGATCCGTGGCAAGAAACTGGGCATCGTCGGCTATGGCTCGATCGGTACTCAGCTGTCGGTCCTGGCCGAAGGTCTGGGCATGCAGGTGTTCTTCTACGACACCGTGACCAAGCTGCCCCTGGGCAACGCGACCCAGGTCGGCAACCTGCACGAGCTGCTGGGCATGTCCGACATCGTCACCCTGCACGTCCCGGAAACCGCTGCGACCCAGTGGATGATCGGCGAGAAGGAAATCCGCGCCATCAAGAAGGGCGGCATCCTGATCAACGCTGCACGCGGCACCGTGGTCGAGCTGGATCACCTGGCCGCTGCGATCAAGGACAAGCACCTGATCGGCGCCGCCATCGACGTGTTCCCGGTCGAGCCGCGCTCCAACGATGAAGAATTCGAAAGCCCGCTGCGTGGCCTGGACAACGTGATCCTGACCCCGCACATCGGCGGTTCCACCGCTGAAGCGCAGGCCAACATCGGTCTGGAAGTGGCAGAGAAACTGGTCAAGTACAGCGACAACGGTACGTCGGTATCGTCCGTGAACTTCCCGGAAGTGGCCCTGCCGGCTCACCCTGGCAAGCACCGCCTGCTGCACATCCACGAGAACATCCCGGGTGTGATGAGCGAGATCAACAAGGTCTTCGCCGAAAACGGCATCAACATCTCCGGTCAGTTCCTGCAGACCAACGAGAAGGTCGGTTACGTGGTGATCGACGTCGACGCCGAGTACTCGGAGCTGGCGCAAGAGAAGCTGCAACACGTCAACGGCACCATCCGTAGCCGCGTGCTGTTCTGATCCGGCGCTGAGCGACAAAAAAAGGGAGCCCCTCGGGGCTCCCTTTTTCATGCACGCGAAGACGTCATTTGACGTTGACGGTGATTTTCTTCGACACGATCGGCGGATCGAAGGCCATGTGGCCGCTGTCACCCAGCTCCAGTTGCAAGGTGTGCTTGCCCGGTGCGAGTTTGATCTCGGCCTGGGTCTGCGCCTTGCCGAAGTGCATGTGGTTGGCGTCGGTCGGCACGACGGAACCGGCCGGCACGATTTCCTTGGCATCGATCAGCAGATGGTGATGACCAGTATTCTTGGTGACGTCACCGGCCGGTGCCAGCGCGATGTCCTTTACACCGAACTTGACCGTGAAGGTCTGCGGAACCGTGGCTCCGTCCTCGGGAGAAACGATGAACACTTCGGCGCCCTTCGGTGCCGGTGTGGCCGCACTGGCCAGTACCGAAACACCCATCAGCACACCGGCCAACGCTGCACGTGACATAAAGCTTTTCATTTTCTTCTCCAGTTTTTCCGTAAAATCGGCACGGTCATGACAACTTCATGACCATTCGTTGTCGAAGGCACTCGACAACCATAGCAAAGCGAGCCTGGAAAACAGGCCGCGACAATGATTTCAAAGGAGTGACCATGCGTTTACTGCCTGGCCTGATCTGCCTGCTACCCCTTCTGAGCCCTCTGGCTCACGCCGAACTGATTGATGACGTCAACGACCGTGGCGAGTTGCGCATAGCCCTGGAGGCTAATACACCGCCCTTCAATTTCAAGGATGGTGACACACTCACGGGGTTCGAGGTCGAGCTTGGGCAACTGCTGGCCAACGAGCTGGATGTACGCGCCGACTTCATCGTCACGGACGAAGCCGATCTGCTCCAGGGCGTTGAAAGCGGCAAGTACGACGTCGCGCTCAACCACATAGCACTGACCCCGGAACTCAAGGATCGTTTCGACGTGAGCCAGCCTTACACGCAGGTCAATGCACAATTGCTGGCGAAAAAGGACGAGCAGCCTCGGCCGCTGGTGCTGGTGCAGGCGCTGACGGAAGAAAAGCCGAAGGTCGGCCCGCCGGTGGATCTGGCGATTCCGTTTCAGAAGGGCAACCCGGCGTTTCACGCGAGTCTGGAGAATGCCTTGCAGCGGATCAAGGCGGATGGGCGGTTGGAGGCGTTGTCGAAGAAGTGGTTGAGTGTGCCGGCTGCGGAAAACTGAAGTGATCGTGACTAGTCGAGCAAGCTGAGGGCCTGTGCGGCTTCGGGCAGTTCCAGTTCGCTGAAGACCTGCACGCCATGACGCTTGAGCAACGCGGCGGTGACGCCCTCACCGCTGACCTTCACCCCACTGAACGTCCCGTCATAGGTCAGCAGATTGCCGCACGAAGGGCTGTTGGCCTTGAGCACCGCCACCCGAATCCCGTGCTTTTGCACCAACGCCAGCGCCTGCCGCGCACCGTCGAGAAACTGCGCACTGACGACTTCGCCCTCGGTGGTGATCACCGAGGCGAGCCCGTCCAGCACTTCGCTGCCCTGCCCGCCCGGAATTTCTGCCGCTGCCCGTGGCGTCGGCAAACCACCGGCGACTTCCGGGCAAAGCGGCACTACCCGGCCTTCGCTGATCCACTGTTCCAGCAGATCGAACGGCCCGCTGGCCCCACCGTCGTAACGCACGCGATGGCCCAGCAGGCAGCGACTGACCAGAATCCTGTGCATCTCAGAACGGCTCGTTGCCACGGCGGCGGAACCAGCCTGTCAGCGACAGCCGCTCACGGTTGGCTGGCAACACTTCGTGAGGGACTTCGCCGGAGAGAAACACCACCAGACAACCGCCCGTTGGTTGCACGTCATGGACGCGATCATTCTCCAGATACATGCGCAACTGCCCGCCGTCTTCCGGCAGCCAGCCGTCATTGAGGTAGATCACCGCCGAGACCATGCGCCGATCATCATCGCGAAAGCGATCGACATGCTTGCGATAGAACGCACCCGGCGGGTACAGGGCGAAATGGCATTCGAAGTCTTCCAGACCCAGGAACAGTCCCCGATTGAGCGCCTCGCGCAGGCTGTCCATCAGGTTCAGATAACGGTCGCTGGCCTCGGCCTGACCAGGATCGATCCATTGGATATGGTCGCCGCGAATGCCCTCGCGGACCTCCGAAAACGGCCCGCGTCCGACGCCCGCCGGTGCCAGTTCACCTTCGGCCTCACGTTTACGGCACTCGGCGGCCAGCGCGCGGGTCAGATCCGCAGGCAGGAATATGTTCTGCTGCGACCAGCCACGCTCGGCCAGGTCGTCGACGATACGTAACAGCAGCGGGTGTTCAGAGGATATTTGCATGGCGCGCATAGTATGCCTGCGGCAAGAATTCCGACAGAGCCACGCGGCGGCTTGATACGAATTCTCGACAAGTACTGGCACCGCACGGAGAATAGTCCGCTGCCGACAGGAGTCCCTATGCGCCGTTTGCTTTTTTCACTGTTGATGTTCTGCGTTTTGCCCGCCTGGGCGGACGGCCACGACCAGTTGTACAAGGTCGCCGGCTGGCCAGAACAACGCGCGCATTTCAACGACGCCCTGAGTGCCGCGCAGCAGCGTTACCAGAGCAGCCTGCCGCCGGCGGTGTTTCAGGCGCTGGTGAACAACAGCAATCAGCGCTTCGCGCCCCAGGCCGTGGACCGGCGCGCCGAAGCGCAACTGCGCAAGAACCTCGCCGATCCGCAGCCGGCCCTGTCGTTCTTTCAGTCACCGCTGGGCAAGAAGATCGTCGCCGCCGAACTGTTGGCGACCCGTCGCGATCAATTGGCGAAAAACGCCAAGGGCCTGCCGAAGATGCCGGCCAGCGACAGTCGCCTGCTGATCATCGGCCACCTCGCCCAGGCCCTGCCCGCCCGTGAAGCCGGTGCCGAAGTCAGCCTGGCGATTGCCGGCGTGGCGGCGGACAGTTTGAGCTCGATGATTCCCGGCCTGCTCGGTGGCGGTCAGGCCCAGGGCATGTTGAACGGTCAACGTCAGCGCCTGATGGATCAGATCGGCGCCGACCTGAACAACACGCTGCTGTACGTCTATCGCGACCTGTCGGATGAAGAGCTGGAAGAGTTCGCGACCTTTGCCGAATCCACCGAAGGCAAGGCCTACTATCAGGCCGCGCTGGCAGCGATCCGCGCCGGGCTGGCCGTGGGGCAAAGCACCTCGAACCTCAGCCAGTAATCTTTACGGCCTGACAGACCGCCTTCGCGAGCAAGCCCGCTCCCACATTCGACCGAGTTGATGCTGGATGAATACGGTTAAATGTGGGAGCGGGCTTGCTCGCGAAAGGGCCATCAGGATCACTAGGGGTTGCGGCCCTTGATCCGCTTGCTCAAGAACTCGAAATACTCCTCGCGCATTTCCGCCGTCTCATTGGCCAGGTGATGCCGCGCCTCGGCCAGCAACAGAATCTGCGGCCGGTCGAATTTCCACTTCAATACTTGCAGGTTGTGCTGCCAGTCCACGGTCATGTCTGCCTGGCCCTGAACGATCAGCGGCCGACGCGGGCTCTTCTTCGCGTATTCCACCCGTTTGATCCAGCGCGACAACGCCCCGACCCACGCGGTCGGCAAGCGTTTCGGCTGCAACGGATCGGCCTGCAGGAACGGCAGGAAGTCCGGGTCGTTGGAGTTCTCGCTGAAACGCCGGGCGATGCCCCGGACGAAGGGGCGCAACAGGTAATAACTGAACTGCGACCAACCCCAGGCACGCGGACGCACCAACGGCGCCAACAGAATCAGCTGCCCCTGGGCCGGGCTGTTTTCACCATGATTGAGCACGTGATCGACAATGATCGCCCCACCGGTGCTTTGCCCGCACAAGTGCCACGGCTGCGGCAACGCAATCGAGCGCGCCTCGGCGAACAGGCCTTGCAGCGCATCCTGATATTCCGAGAAATCGCGGATGCTCGCACGCGGCCCGCTCGACAGGCCATGCCCCGGCAAATCGCAGGCAATCACCGCAAAACCCTGATCCAGCGCCCATTCGATCACATGCCGGTAAAGACCGGTGTGGTCATAAAACCCGTGCACCAGAAACAGCGTGGCCCTGGCCGTTTGCGCCGGCCACCAGCAATGGCTTACGAGCTCATAGCCATCGATGTCGAACCGGCCCATGCCGCGCCAGACATCGCGCTCCGGAAAGTCGGTCTTGTAGAACCGCTGATACGCCTTCGCCTCCTCGGACAACGGCTGCCACTCGGCCAGAGGCTTGAGGCTCGCACGCAGATGATCGGGATCGAAGGCAGCAGACATGGGCAATTCCAATACGTTAAACGGACTTTATCGGCCTGCGATATTCATCTGTAGGAGCAAGCATGGCAAGCTAGCGCGCTCTTGAGGATCCAAAGCCATGCGTTCGCCCTACCGCACCGCACTGTTTGCCAGCCTGCTCGCCATCGTGTGTGCCGGCGTGCTGTGGGCCGCGTACGACTGGTTTCAGGGCCGCTATCTGCGGGCCTTCAGCGAACATACCGCGGTGTTTTCCGGCGATCCGCTGCGTCTGCCCGACGACCTCGCCGGCCCCGGCAATATCCGTCTGGTGCACTTCTGGGACCCGGCCTGCCCGTGCAACGTCGGCAATCAGCAGCACCTGACCGAGATGGTCGAACAGTTCGGCCCCAAGGGCGTGGAGTTCTTTGCGGTGCAGAAGGCCGGCAGCCACGGCCAGTTGCCCGCCACCCTCAGCAACCTCAAGACCATCGCGGTGCTGCCCGGCTCCGAACAGATTCCCGCGAGCCCGGCCGTGGCGATCTGGGATCGCAGCGGCCGACTGGCGTACTTCGGCCCCTACAGCGAAGGCCTGACGTGCAACTCCAGCAACAGCTTTATCGAACCGATCCTGCAAGCGTTGAGTGATGATCGTCCGGTCAATGCGACCCATACGCTGGCGGTCGGTTGCTACTGTCCGTGGCCGACGCAGACGAAGTAAGGCATTCCGGACATTTCAAGGACGGCGATGCGCAGCACACGAGGCGTGTGCTAATTGTTTGCAGCCCGCACGGGCGGCAACCCCGAATGCACAAGGAGTCACCATGAAACGCGTCTTCACCGTTCTTGCCTTGCTCATCGTTGCACTGCTCGCCGCCGGCGGCTGGTACATATACAGCAAGCAACCGACGCGTCAGGGCCAGGTGGAGTTGCGCAACCTGCAAGGCTCGGTGACCGTGCGTTACGACGAACGCGGCGTGCCGCACATCCGTGCCGAAAACGAAACCGACCTCTATCGCGCACTCGGTTATGTGCACGCCCAGGACCGACTGTTCCAGATGGAATCCATGCGCCGTCTGGCCCGGGGCGAACTGGCCGAAGTGCTCGGACCGAAACTGCTCGACACCGACAAACTGTTTCGCAGCCTGCGCATTCGTGAACGCGCCGCCAGTTACGTGGCCGGCCTCGACAAACAGTCACCGGCGTGGAAGGCCCTGCAAGCCTATCTGGACGGCATCAATCAATATCAGGACTCGCACGCCGCCCCGGTCGAGTTCGACGTGCTGGGCATCCCCAAGCGGCCGTTCACCGCCGAAGACAGCATCAGTGTCGCCGGCTACATGGCCTACAGCTTTGCCGCCGCGTTTCGCACCGAACCGCTGCTGACCTATGTGCGCGATCAACTGGGGGCCGATTACCTCAATGTGTTTGATCTCGACTGGCAACCCAAGGGTGCGCTCGCCAAGGGCCACGCCAGCACCACACCGCCACTGGCTGCCGAAGACTGGAAGGATTTGAACGCCCTAGCCCGCCTCAGTGAACAAGCGCTGATCGACAACGGCCTGCCGCAGTTCGAAGGCAGCAACGCCTGGGTGATCGCCGGCAGTCGCAGCAAGGGCGGCAAGGCATTGTTGGCCGGTGACCCGCACATCCGTTTTTCGGTGCCGTCGGTGTGGTACGAAGCGCAGTTGTCGGCGCCGGGTTTTGAGCTTTACGGTCATCATCAGGCGCTGGTGCCGTTTGCGTTTCTGGGGCACAACCTGGATTTCGGCTGGAGCCTGACCATGTTCCAGAACGATGACCTGGACCTGATCGCCGAGAAGGTCAATCCGGACAATCCGAATCAGGTCTGGTACCACGGCCAGTGGACCGACATGGTCAGCACCGAGCAGCAGATCGCCGTGAAAGGCCAGGCGCCAGTGACCCTCACCCTGCGCCGGTCGCCCCACGGGCCGATCGTCAACGATGCCCTCGGTACAGCCGCCGGAAAAACCCCGATTGCCATGTGGTGGGCGTTCCTCGAAACGCCGAACCCGATCCTTGAAGGTTTCTACCAGCTCAACCGCGCCGACACCCTGGCCAAGGCCCGCGCCGCAGCGGCCAAGGTGCAGGCACCGGGATTGAACATCGTCTACGCCAATGCCAAGGGCGATATCGCCTGGTGGGCTTCGGCGCTGCTGCCCAAGCGACCGGCCGGGGTCAAACCCGAGTTCATCCTCGATGGCAGCGGCAATCAGGCGGACAAGGACGGCTACTTCCCATTCAGTGCCAACCCGCAGGAGGAGAACCCGACGCGGGGGTATATCGTCTCGGCCAACTTCCAGCCCGTGTCGCCGACCGGCATGGAGATTCCCGGTTACTACAACCTCGCCGACCGTGGCCAGCAACTCAACCGCCAGCTCGCCGACAAGAACGTGAAGTGGGACAACGACGCCAACCAGAAGCTGCAACTGGGCACCACCACCGGTTATGGCCCGCGCGTGCTGGCGCCGTTGCTGTCGGTGTTGCGTGAAGTGGTGACCGACTCGGCGCAGCTGAAACTGGTCGAGCAACTGGCGCAGTGGCAAGGCGACTATCCGCTGGACTCGGTCAGTGCGACGGTGTTCAACCAGTTCCTCTACGACCTGGCCGACGCGGCGATGCGCGATGAGCTGGGCAACGACATGTTCGAGACCCTGCTGTCGACCCGCGTGCTCGATGCAGCGTTGCCGCGACTGGCAGCCAACGCCGACTCACCGTGGTGGGACAACCGCAACACCCCAGGCAAAGAGACCCGTGCCGACACCGTGCGCACCGCGTGGCAGGCGAGCATGGCGCACCTGAAGCAGACCCTCGGCGACGATGCTTCCGGCTGGCAATGGGGCAAGGCCCACACCCTGACCCATGGTCATCCGCTGGGCCAGCAGAAACCGCTGGATCGCATTTTCAACGTCGGTCCGTTCGCCGCACCGGGCTCCCATGAAGTGCCGAACAACCTCTCGGCGAAGATCGGCCCAGCGCCATGGCCGGTGACCTACGGCCCGTCGACGCGGCGGCTGGTGGACTTCGCAGATCCCGCTCACAGCCTGACCATCAACCCGGTCGGCCAGAGCGGCGTGCCGTTCGACAGCCACTATGACGATCAGGCGGAAGCGTATGTGGACGGGATGTATGTGCAGGCGCACTTCAGTGAGGAAGAGGTGACGGCGAATACGCGCAGTACCTTGAAACTCTTGCCCAAACGTACAGAGCCTTAAAAGCCGCCCTCACCCCAGCCCTCCCGAAACGTCGGACCGCCCGGAGGGAGAGGGAGCCGACCGAGGTGTCTTGCGTCATACGTCGACCTGAAAGATCGGAGTCGATTATGGATTCACAGCAGATCGTTCAGGTCGGCGTATCTCTCCAACATCCCCCAATCGGCCCCCTCTCCCTCCGGGCGGTCCGACGTTTCGGGAGGGCTGGGGTGAGGGGTGGCGATCCAAAGCCGATCACCGCTCAAACCATCGCCGCAAAATTCAGCCGAAACTGCTGCGGTGTCACCCCCAGCCGGCGGTTGAACACGCTGCGCATATGTTGCGCATCGCGAAACCCGCATTGATACGCGACGGTCTTCAGCGGCGCCGTGGTGCTTTCGAGCATCACTCGCGCCGCATCCACTCGCGCCCGTTCGACGAATTCCGCCGGGGTGACTTTCGCTTCGCGAGCAAACACCCGGGAGAAATTCCGCGCACTCATATTCGCCGCCTTCGCCAGGTCGGCGATGGTCAGGTCGCCGGTGAGATTGGCCAGCACATACAGCTGCACCATCGCCACCGCCGACGTCGGCTCTGCATGAGGCGTTAGGAACGGGCTGAACTGCGACTGCCCGCCCGAGCGCTGGGTGAACACCACCAGCCGCTTGGCCACGCTCAGCGCCACCTCGGCCCCGTAATCACGCGCCAGCAGGTACAACGACAGATCGATCCCCGCCGTCACCCCCGCCGAGGTGTAGAGCTGGCCATCCTCGACGTACAGCCGATCAGCCTCGACCCGGCTCGACGGGCACAGCTGCGCCAGCGCCTCGGCGTCATTCCAGTGAGTGGTGACCGTGCGCCCCTCCAGCAACCCGGCACGGGCGAGCATGAACGCACCGTTGCAGATCGAGCCGAACCGCCGCGCCCGTCCACAGGCTTCGCGCAACCAGGCATCAAAGGTCACGCCGAAATCCAGAAACGGCAACTGCGGCCCGCCCGCCACCAGCAGCAAGTCATAAGCCTGCGACGCTTCGCTGAAATGCCGATGCGCACTCAGGGTCAGCCCGTTGGAACACGGCATCGGCCCGCGCTCGACGCCGATCACTTCGAGCCGGTAATGATCCTCCGGCGCCAGGAAGCGGTTGGCCTCGGCGAACACGTCCATCGGCCCGCTGACGTCCAGCGCCTGCACGCCGGGGAACACCACGATGGCGATGGTTTTGTTCATGGCAATGAAGGCTCCGGGGGAATGGCGGATCAGCGCCAACCCTAGCCAATCCGCGCAGCAGAAGCGAGCTGGCACGATTTGCCGGTGCAATGGCAAGGATCGCAGCCATGGATCGATTGTCCGGTTTTACCTCCGGGAACAGACTTTCCCCCATCAGCGCCGTGACGGCGTTTTCGACGAGGAAGCTCAACATGACCACGACCATCGCCGGTATCCGGATCCCCGACAGCGCCCTTGCCCGGGCCACCACCGAGTACATTCGCGACATCGAATCCGACCTGCTTTACCACCACTCGCGCCGTGTGTTTCTGTTCGGCGCCTTGAGCGGCGAGCGCCGTCAACTGGCCTACGATCCGGAGCTGCTGTACGTCGGCGCGATGTTCCACGATCTGGGTCTGGTCGAGGGTCACCGCAGCGATGACGAGCGTTTCGAAGTCGATGGCGCCAACGCCGCCGCGGCGTTTCTCAAACCTTACGGGCTGAGCGATGACGACATCGAACAGGTCTGGCTGTCGATCGCCCTGCACACCACGCCGGGCGTACCGAAGCATCTGCGTCCGACCGTGGCGCTGGTGACGGCGGGTGTCGAGATGGATGTGCTGGGCATGGACTACGCGGCGTTCACCACGGTGCAGCGTGAGGCGGTGGTGCATGCGCATCCACGGGGCGAAGGCTTCAAGGAGTGCATCATCTGCGCGTTCGCCGATGGCTTGCGCCATCGTCCGCAGACCACGTTCGGCAATGTGAAAACCGATGTGCTGAGAGATCAGGTGCCGGGGTTCAAGCCGATGAACTTCGTCGAAGTGATTCGCCAGTCGCCCTGGGTTTCCTGACCGGCATAAAAAAACCTCGCGACCGTGACCGGTCGCGAGGTTTTTTGTATCCGCAGACTTAAGCCGCTTCCGGCGTCGGCGCCCGGCGCACGTCCGGTTGCTTCCACGAATCGGCAGCGCTTTCTTCGATGGCTTGCTGGATTGCCTTGCGGCGCGCTTCTTCGGCACGGCGGCTGAAGAACCAGACCATGAAGGTCACCAGCGACACCGCCAGCAGAATCAGGCTGGCCACGGCATTGATCTCGGGCTTCACGCCCAGACGCACCGCCGAGAACACTTCCATCGGCAGGGTCGTCGAACCCGGGCCGGAGACGAAACTGGCCAGCACCAGGTCGTCCAGCGACAGGGCGAACGACATCATGCCGCCCGCCGCCAGCGACGGCGCGATCATCGGGATGGTGATCAGGAAGAACACCTTCCACGGCCGCGCACCCAGATCCATCGCCGCTTCTTCGATCGACAGGTCCAGCTCACGCAGACGCGCCGACACCACCACCGCCACATACGCCGCACAGAACGTCGTGTGGGCGATCCAGATGGTGACGATGCCACGCTCCTGCGGCCAGCCGATCATCTGCGCCATCGCCACGAACAGCAGCAACAGCGACAGACCGGTAATCACCTCGGGCATTACCAGCGGCGCGGTGACCAGGCCGCCGAACAACGTGCGGCCCTTGAACCGGGTGATGCGGGTCAGGACGAACGCCGCCAGCGTACCCAGCGCCACCGCCGCGACGGCGGTGTAGCAGGCGATTTCCAGCGAACGCACCACCGAGCCCATCAGTTGGGTGTTGTCGAGCAGGCCGACGTACCACTTGATCGACCAGCCGCCCCACACCGTCACCAGTTTCGAGGCGTTGAACGAGTAGATCACCAGGATCAGCATCGGCAGGTAGATGAACAACAGGCCGAGCACCAGCATCAGGCTGGAGAAACGGAAGCGCTTCATTCTTTACCCTCCATTTCCTTGGCCTGACTGCGGTTGAACAGGATGATCGGCACAATCAGGATCGCCAGCATCACCACCGCCAGGGCGGACGCCACCGGCCAGTCACGGTTGTTGAAGAACTCTTGCCAGAGCACTTTACCGATCATCAGGGTTTCCGGACCGCCGAGCAGTTCCGGAATCACGAACTCGCCCACCACCGGGATGAACACCAGCATGCAGCCGGCGATGATGCCGTTCTTGGACAGCGGAACAGTGATTTTCCAGAAGCTGTTGAAGGTGCTCGAACCCAGGTCGGACGCGGCCTCCAGCAGGCTGGTGTCGTGCTTCACCAGGTTGGCGTACAGCGGCAGGATCATGAACGGCAGGTACGAATAGACGACGCCGATGTACACCGCCAGGTTGGTGTTGAGGATCTGCAGCGGTTCGTCGATCAAGCCCATGCTCATCAGGAAACCGTTGAGCAGGCCGTTGTTGCTGAGGATGCCCATCCACGCATAGACGCGGATCAGGATCGCGGTCCAGGTCGGCATCATGATCAGCAGCACCAGCACCGTCTGCACTTCCTTGCGGGCACTGGCGATGGCGTAGGCCATCGGGTAGCCGATCAGCAGGCACAGCAGCGTGCTGAAGAACGCCATTTTCAGCGAACCGAGGTACGCCGAGATGTACAGTTCGTCGTCGCCGAGCATCGCGTAGTTGCCCAGGTTCAGCAGCAGTTGCAGCTTCTGCTCGGCGTAGGTGTAGATCTCGGTGTACGGCGGGATGGCCACGTCCGCTTCGGCGAAGCTGATCTTCAGGACGATGAAGAACGGCAGCATGAAGAACAGGAACAGCCAGATGAACGGAACCCCGATGACCAGCTGACGGCCACCGGGAATTATTCGATTGAGCCGGCGTTTGAATTTGCGCATGTTCATGAGCGAAGTACCACGCCGCTGTCGTCTTCCCACCACACGTAGACCTGATCGCCCCAGGTCGGACGTGCGCCACGGCGTTCGGCGTTGGCCACGAAGGACTGCACCAGTTTGCCGCTCGGCAGTTCGACGTAGAACACCGAGTGCCCGCCGAGGTAAGCGATGTCGTGCACCTTGCCGCTCGACCAGTTGTATTCGCAGGTCGGCATTTCGGCGGTGACCAGCAGTTTTTCCGGACGGATCGCGTAGGTCACGGACTTGTCCTGCACCGAGGTGCTGATGCCGTGGCCGACGTAGATCTGCCGGTCGAGGTCCTTGCAGGTGATGGTCGCGTGGCCTTCGGCGTCGTCGATCACTTCGCCTTCGAAGATGTTCACGTTGCCGATGAATTCGCAGACCAGACGGCTGGTCGGGGTTTCGTAGATGTCGATCGGGCTGCCGATCTGGGCGATCCAGCCCAGATGCATGATCGCGATGCGCTCGGCCATGGTCATGGCCTCTTCCTGGTCGTGGGTCACCATCACGCAGGTCACGCCGACGCGCTCGATGATTTCCACCAGCTCCAGCTGCATCTGCGAACGCAGTTTCTTGTCCAGTGCGCCCATCGGCTCGTCGAGCAGCAGCAGCTTCGGACGCTTGGCCAGGGAACGGGCGAGTGCCACGCGCTGACGCTGGCCACCGGACAACTGGTGCGGCTTGCGCTTGGCGTACTGGCTCATCTGCACCAGTTTGAGCATCTCGGCCACACGGGCGTCGATCTCGGCTGCCGGGATCTTGTCCTGCTTGAGGCCGAACGCGATGTTCTGCGCCACGGTCATGTGCGGGAACAGGGCATACGACTGGAACATCATGTTGATCGGTCGCTCGTACGGCGGCATGTCGGTGATATCGACGCCGTCGAGGAAAATGCGCCCCTCCGTGGGCCGTTCGAACCCTGCCAGCATCCGCAGCAGAGTGGATTTGCCCGATCCCGAACCGCCGAGCAGGGCGAAGATCTCGCCCTTCTTGATTTCCAGGGACACATCGTCCACGGCAACCGTCTCGTCGAACTTCTTCGTGACCCGGTCGATTTTAACCAGCACCTGTTTCGGTGTCTGGTCGCCCTCGAGGGCTTTCTTATAGGCGCCGGAGGCAACTGCCATTTACGAAACTCCCAGAAAAAAGAGTGCAGTTCGCCCACGCAAGACGAACCCAGGATGATTTGCGCGTTATTTACCCGACTTGACCTTGGTCCAGCTACGGGTCATCAAACGCTGAATATTCGGTGGCAACTCGATGGACACATAGGTCTTGTCGAGGACGGCCTGCGGTGGATAAACCGCTTCGTCGGTGCGAATGGACTGCTCCATCAGCTTGTCCGAACCCGGGTTGGGGTTGGCGTAACCGACGTAATCACTGACCTGGGCAATCACCTCAGGTTTCAGCAAATAGTTGATGAAGGCGTGGGCCTCTTTGACGTTGGCCGAATCCTTCGGAATCGCCAGCATGTCGAACCAGAGCGCGCCGCCCTCTTTCGGGATGGCGTAGGCGATGTTGACGCCTTTCTTGGCTTCTTCGGCACGGTGCTTGGCCTGGAAGATATCGCCGGAGAACCCGATGGCCACACAGATGTCGCCGTTGGCCAGATCACCGATGTATTTCGAGGAGTGGAAGTAGGTCACGTACGGACGCACCGCCAGCAATTTGGCCGTGGCTTTCTCGTAATCCTTGGGATTGGTGCTGTTGGCGTTCAGGCCCATGTAGTTGAGCACGGTCGGCATCATTTCATCGGCCGAATCGAGGAACGCCACGCCGCAGCTGTGCAGCTTCTTGATGTTCTCGGGTTCGAACAGCACGCTCCAGGAGTCGATCTTGTCGACACCGAGCACGGCTTTCACTTTATCGACGTTGTAGCCGATGCCGTTGGTGCCCCACAGGTACGGAACGGCGTACTGGTTGCCCGGGTCGTTCTGTTCCAGGCGCTTGAGCAGCACCGGGTCGAGATTGGCGTAGTTCGTCAGTTGCACCTTGTCGAGCTTCTGGAACGCGCCCGCCTTGATCTGCTTGCCAAGGAAGTGGTTCGACGGCACGACCACATCGTAACCGGTACGCCCGGCAAGCAGTTTGCCTTCCAGGGTTTCGTTGGAATCGAACACGTCGTAGACCGGTTTGATCCCGGTTTCTTTCTGGAAATCGGCCAGGGTGGTCTCGCCGATGTAATCCGACCAGTTATAAATATGCACAGTACCGGCAGCTTGGGCACCGACAACGAACGTCAGGCCGGCAGCGGCCAGCAGGGCATTGCGCAAAGAAGAAAAAATAGGCAAGTGGAGGTCCTCTGATTGAGTTGGGCCCAAGTTGCCCCGCGCTGCATGACAGTCACGGTTGCCCGGCAACAAAACCGGCGCGCAACTTACCTTCGAAAAACCGTTCCAGCAAAACTTTCTGTCATTTAATTGCACCGCTGGCCGCCCTGGTGAAGGCGACGGCCAGCGGTTGCGGCTTCAAACCGGCTTATTTGCCGGATTTGATCTTGGTCCAGCTGCGCGTCATTTCACGCTGGGTCGCCGCCGGCAGATCGGCGATGGCATACAGCTTGGCCTGTACGTCGGCTGGCGGGTAGATGCCTGGATCACTGGTGATGTCTTTCTCTACCAGCGCTGTTGCAGCAGCGTTACCGTTCGGGAAACGTACGGCGTTGGTGATGCTGGCCATGACTTCAGGCTTCTGCAGGAAGGTCATGAACTTGTAGGCGCCTTCAACGTTTTCGGCATCCTTGGGAATGGCGACCATGTCGAAGAAGCTGCCAGCGCCTTCCTTCGGAATGGCGTAGCTGACTTTCACCTTGTCACCGGCCTCGGCGGCACGGGACTTGGCCTGCTGCACGTCACCCGAGTAGCCGACCGCTACGCAGATGTTGCCGTTGGCCAGGTCCGAGATGTACTTGGACGAGTGGAAGTAGGTGATCGAAGGACGAATCTTGAGGAACAGATCCTCGGCTTTCTTGATGTCTTCTTTCTTCTGGGAGTCGGTTGGCAGGCCCAGGTAGTGCAGCGCGACCGGGAGCATTTCGGTCGGCGAATCGAGGAAGCTCACGCCGCAGCCCTTGAGCTTGGCGATGTTTTCCGGCTTCAGCAGTACGTCCCAGGAATCGATCTTGTCGACGCCCAGCGCAGCCTTGACCTTCTCCGGGTTGTAGCCGATGCCG
Source organism: Pseudomonas sp. G7(2022) (assembly GCF_052660475.1). Taxonomy (NCBI): domain Bacteria; kingdom Pseudomonadati; phylum Pseudomonadota; class Gammaproteobacteria; order Pseudomonadales; family Pseudomonadaceae; genus Pseudomonas; species Pseudomonas sp. G7(2022). Next base: position 5,996,936 of record NZ_CP109659.1, read on the forward strand.
ATCGAACCCCACATGTACGGGAAAGCGTGCTTGTTGTCCGGGTCGCTGACCGATACGGCCTTGAGCAGGTCCTGGTTGAGGTTCTTCCAGTTAGGCAGCTTGGAGCGATCCAGTTCCTGGTACACACCGGCCTTGATCTGCTTGGCCAGGAAGTTGTTGGACGGCACGACCACGTCGTAGCCGGACTTGCCCGCCAGCAGCTTGGCTTCCAGGGTTTCGTTGGAGTCGAATACGTCGTAGACCACCTTGATCCCCGACTCTTTCTCGAAGTTCGCGATGGTGTCCGGAGCGATGTAGTCAGACCAGTTGTAGACGTGCAGCACTTTGTCGTCCGCGTGAACCGCGCCCGCCATCATGCCCGCGACGGACAGGGCCAGAAGAGTCTTGCCAGCAAGCTTTTTACCTAATGCCTTCATGCGTCATGCTCCAAATTTTTCTTTTTTGAACCACTTTGTTCAGCGGCCGAACCCGGACAACTGGAACCGCGGCTAGTCTGGCAAGATACGAGGCGGTCTTTCAAGAAAAGACCAGCCTTTGCAACTGCTCCGAGCGACAGCGCAACAGCTCCATCGCTCAGAGCCTAGCACTTAGCCCTGCAATGCACTGAGGGTCAGGTCCAGGCATTTGCGTGCCTTGGTCACCAGTTCATCGATCTCCGCCTTGCTGATCACCAGCGGCGGCGCAATGATCATGGTGTCGCCCACGGCGCGCATGATCAGTCCGTTGTCGAAGCAGAACTGGCGGCAGATCATGCCCACTCCCTTGCCTTCGTAACGCTTGCGAGTGGCCTTGTCCTGCACCAGCTCGATGGCCCCCAGCAGACCGACTCCGCGCACTTCCCCCACCAACGGGTGATCGTTCAGCTCGCGCAGACGTTTCTGCAAATACGGTGCCGTTTCTTCGTGGACGCGCTCGATGATTTTCTCTTCGCGCAGAATCCGGATGTTTTCCAGACCCACCGCCGCCGCCACCGGGTGACCGGAGTAGGTGAAACCGTGGTTGAAATCGCCGCCCTCGTTGAGCACCGCCACCACTTCGTCACGCACGATCAGGCCACCCATCGGGATGTAACCGGACGTCAGGCCTTTGGCGATGGTCATCATGTGCGGCTTGAGGTCGTAGAAATCGCTGCCGAACCATTCGCCGGTACGGCCGAAACCGCAGATCACTTCATCGGCCACGAACAGGATGTCGTACTTGGCGAGGATTTCCTTGATGCGCGGCCAGTAGGTATCTGGCGGAATGATCACGCCGCCGGCGCCCTGGATCGGCTCGGCAATGAAGGCGCCGACGTTGTCCACGCCGACTTCCAGAATCTTCTCTTCCAGTTGATTGGCCGCCCAGATCCCGAATTCTTCCGGGGTCATGTCGCCGCCTTCGGCGAACCAGTACGGCTGGGCGATGTGGACGATGCCCGGAATCGGCAGGTCGCCCTGTTCGTGCATATAAGTCATGCCGCCGAGGCTCGCACCGGCCACGGTGGAACCGTGGTAGCCGTTCTTGCGGCTGATGATGACTTTCTTGTTCGGCTGGCCCTTGATCGCCCAGTAGTGGCGAACCATGCGCAGCATGGTGTCGTTGCCTTCGGAGCCGGAACCGGTGAAGAACACGTGGTTCATGCCTTCCGGCGCCACGTCGGCGATGGCCTTGGCCAGTTCCAGCGCCGGCGGGTGGGCGGTCTGGAAGAACAGGTTGTAATAAGGCAGTTCGCGCATTTGCTTGGCGGCCGCATCGGCCAGCTCATCGCGCCCATAACCGATCGCCACACACCACAGACCCGCCATGCCATCGAGGATCTTGTTGCCCTCGCTGTCCCACAGGTACACGCCCTTGGCGTTGGTGATGATCCGTGGACCCTTTTCTTTCAGCTGCTTGAAGTCGCTGAACGGGGCCAGGTGGTGATCGCTGCTGAGGGCTTGCCACTCACGGGTTTGCGGATTGTTGCTGGTCATGCCAATTCTCCTTGTTATCGGTGAAGGCGCGGCGGCGGGCCACCGCACCCGGCGTATCAGACGGCGAAGAGCAGGTACTCACGCTCCCAGGAACTGATCACGCGCTTGAAGTTTTCATGCTCGGCTCGCTTGACCGCGACGTAGCCGGTGATGAAGGTCTTGCCCAGGTATTTCTCGATGGTTGCGCTGTTTTCCATACGCTCCAGCGCGTCTTCGATGGTCAGCGGCAGGCGCAGGTTGCGGCGCTCGTAGCCACGGCCCACCACCGGCGCGCTCGGGTTGATCCCCTCGACCATGCCGATGTAGCCGCAGAGCAGGCTCGCGGCAATCGCCAGGTACGGGTTGGCGTCGGCGCCCGGCAGGCGGTTTTCCACGCGGCGGTTCTGCGGCCCGGCATCCGGTACGCGCAGACCCACGGTGCGGTTCTCTTCGCCCCACTCCACGTTCACCGGTGCCGAGGTGTCCGGCAGGAAGCGGCGGAACGAGTTGACGTTCGGCGCGAACAGCGGCAGCAGTTCCGGGATCAGTTTCTGCAGGCCACCGATGTGGTGCAGGAACAACTGGCTCATGGTGCCATCGTCATTGGAGAACACGTTCTTGCCGGTCTCGATGTCGATGATGCTCTGGTGCAGGTGCATCGCGCTGCCCGGCTCGCCGGTCATTGGCTTGGCCATGAAGGTCGCGGCGACGTTGTGCTTGAGGGCGGCCTCACGCATGGTGCGCTTGAACACCAGAATCTGGTCGGCCAGGGACAGGGCGTCGCCGTGACGGAAGTTGATTTCCATCTGCGCCGTGCCGTCCTCGTGGATCAGCGTGTCGAGGTCCAGCTCCTGCAATTCGCACCAGTCGTAGACGTCTTCGAACAGCGGGTCGAACTCGTTCGCCGCTTCGATGGAGAAGGACTGGCGACCGATTTCCGGGCGCCCGGAACGGCCGACTGGTGGCTGCAATGGATAGTCGGGGTCGTCGCTGCGCTTGGTCAGGTAGAACTCCATTTCCGGCGCCACGATCGGCTGCCAGCCCTTGTCGGCATAGAGTTTCAGGACTTTCTTGAGCACGTTGCGCGGCGACAGCTCGATCGGGTTCCCTTGCTTGTCGTAGGTGTCGTGGATCACCTGGGCAGTCGGTTCGACGGCCCAAGGCACCAGGTACACGGCGTTCTGGTCGGGGCGGCAGATCATGTCGATGTCGGCCGGGTCGAGCAGTTCGTAATAGATGTCGTCTTCGACGTAGTCGCCGGTCACGGTCTGCAACAGAACGCTCTCTGGCAGGCGCATGCCTTTTTCGGCGATGAACTTGTTGGTCGGCGAAATCTTGCCCCGGGTGATGCCGGTCAAGTCGCCGATCATGCATTCGACTTCTGTGATCTTGTGGTCTTTCAACCAATCGGTGAGCTGGTCGAGGTTGTTGCTCATAAATGCCTCTGGGCTGAGTCTCCTGACGCATGTCAGGCAAGTTTGACGCACGGGGCGTCGCGTTAAAGGGGGCTTGTTTGTGCGCAGTGCCGGCTTACGCCTGGCACCGCGCATCGACAATGAAGGAGGAGCTTACCTGCCCTTTACGCTGGCGTTGCATTTCCTGTGCACATCCCGGGTGTGCGCAATCACGGGCACGGCGACGGGCGCGGTGCAGGCCGGGAGCAGGAAAGAGATCTATATTGAAAGCAGAACCGCTGAAGAGGATGCCCTTCCCTGCGTCCAGAATATCGGACGCCGGCGCCTGATCCGCCATGGACAAAGAGATCGCTGGCAGAATGCGAGCCTGGCTGTCGGCTGCGCTGCGGACGGACGTGTCGCCACTGATGTGATAAGCATGCAGACCGCACTGCACGGAGCAGTCGGTGACGCCGATTAACGGCAGGCGAGACATGAAGCACCCCGGTATTATTGCTGTTATGGGTTTGACCCGAGCTTAGCCTTGTTCATTTTTTTACACAACACCCCCGTAAAAAATACAACACGGCCTGCTCAAGCCTGCGGGTGGCACGTCTTTCACGGATAAAAAAATGCCCCAAAGTGCCCCGTAAATGCCCTCTCGGCGCTTTTTCGGGGCAAAAAAGGCCTCGCTTGACTTCGGCAGGCCGTTCGGGTTGACTGAAACCAGAAAAGATCAATGATTGATATTTTTAACAACAAAGGTGTTGCATCATGTCGGTACCCCCGCGTGCCGTTCAGCTTAACGAAGCGAACGCGTTCCTTAAGGAACATCCTGAGGTTCTGTACGTTGACCTTCTGATTGCGGATATGAATGGTGTGGTGCGCGGCAAGCGCATCGAACGCACCAGCCTCCACAAGGTTTACGAGAAAGGCATCAACCTGCCGGCCTCTCTATTTGCTCTGGATATCAATGGTTCGACGGTGGAAAGCACCGGCCTGGGCCTGGACATCGGCGACGCCGACCGTATCTGCTATCCAATCCCCGATACCCTGTGCAACGAGCCATGGCAGAAGCGCCCGACCGCGCAACTGTTGATGACCATGCACGAACTCGAAGGCGACCCTTTCTTCGCCGATCCGCGCGAAGTGCTCCGTCAAGTTGTTGCAAAGTTTGACGAGCTTGGCCTGACCATCTGCGCCGCGTTCGAACTCGAGTTCTACCTGATCGACCAGGAAAACGTGAACGGCCGCCCTCAGCCGCCACGCTCGCCGATCTCCGGCAAACGCCCGCATTCGACTCAGGTCTACCTGATCGACGACCTCGACGAATACGTCGACTGTCTCCAGGACATTCTGGAAGGCGCCAAAGAGCAAGGCATCCCGGCAGACGCCATCGTCAAGGAAAGTGCCCCGGCGCAGTTCGAAGTGAACCTGCACCACGTCGCCGACCCGATCAAGGCGTGCGATTACGCGGTCCTGCTCAAGCGTCTGATCAAGAACATCGCTTACGACCATGAAATGGACACCACCTTCATGGCCAAGCCGTACCCGGGTCAGGCAGGCAACGGTCTGCACGTCCACATCTCGGTTCTCGACAAAGAAGGCAAAAACATTTTTGCCAGCGAGGATCCCGAGCAGAACGCCGCGCTGCGTCACGCGATCGGCGGTGTGCTCGAGACCCTGCCCGCGCAGATGGCTTTCCTCTGCCCCAACGTCAACTCCTACCGTCGTTTCGGCGCGCAGTTCTACGTGCCGAACTCGCCGAGCTGGGGTCTGGACAACCGCACCGTGGCCCTGCGCGTACCGACCGGCTCCGCCGACGCGGTCCGCCTGGAGCACCGCGTGGCCGGCGCCGATGCCAACCCGTACCTGCTGATGGCTTCGGTGCTGGCGGGCGTGCATCACGGCCTGACCAACAAGATCGAGCCACCGGCCCCCACCGAAGGCAACAGCTACGAGCAGAACGAGCAGAGCCTGCCGAACAACTTGCGCGATGCCCTGCGCGAGCTGGACGACAGCGAGGTGATGGCCAAGTACATCGATCCGAAATACATCGATATCTTCGTCGCCTGCAAAGAGAGCGAGCTGGAGGAGTTCGAACACTCCATCTCCGACCTCGAGTACAACTGGTACCTGCACACCGTTTAAGCGGACTGCAGCAAAGGAAAACGCCGTTGGCTTCTCAGCCCGCGGCGTTTTTTTATTGGCCTCTGTGGCAGACATTCAAGCTCTGCGTACAATGCCCGCTGCCCCGCAGGAGACTTTCATGACGCGTCCCGCCCCCGTCCGCAAACCCCGTGCCCGCAGTCAGGCGCGGATCGATTCGATACTCGACGCCGCGCGCACGCTGCTGGCCGCCGAGGGCGTGGCGAGCCTGTCGATCTACAGCGTGGCCGAGCGCGCGCAGATTCCGCCCTCCTCGGTCTACCATTTCTTCGCCAGTGTCCCGGCGCTGCTTGAAGGCCTGACGGCGGATGTTCACGCCGCCTTCCGCGCCTGCCTGCAAGCACCGATCGATCACGAGGCCCTGCGTGACTGGCGCGACCTGTCCCGCCTGGTCGAGCAACGGATGCTGGAGATCTACGATGAAGACGCCGCCGCCCGCCAACTCATCCTTGCGCAGCACGGCCTTACCGAAGTCACCCAGGCCGACCGCCAGCACGACCTTGAACTGGGCGACCTGATGCACAAGCTGTTCGATCATCACTTCGAACTGCCGAGGCTGCCGGATGACGTGGACGTTTTCGCGCTGGCAATGGAGCTGGGCGACCGCGTCTACGCCCGCTCGGTGCAGCAGCACGGGCAGATCACCCCGCGCATGGCCGAGGAAGGCATGCGCGTGTTCGATGCCTATCTCGGGCTGTATCTGCCGCCCTATCTGCCCAAGAGAATTCTCTAGCGTCCTGATCGGCCTCTTCGCGAGCAAGCCCGCTCCCACATTTGGAATACCATCCCCTGTAGGAGCGGGCTTGCTCGCGAAGGCCGCACCGCCGATTTCCAGTCAGACACAAAAAACCCCGAAGGGCTCACACCCTTCGGGGTTGTTTTTGTCCCACGCTCTTACAACTTGGCGATGGACACCTCGGTGGATTTCACGAAGGCGATCACTTCGCTGCCGACCTCCAGTTCCAGCTCCTTGACCGAACGGGTGGTGATCACCGACGTGACAATGCCGGAGGCGGTCTGCACGTCGATTTCCGACAGCACGTCGCCGAGAACGATCTCCTTGATCGCGCCTTTGAACTGGTTGCGTACGTTGATGGCTTTGATAGTCATGGCATTGATTCCTGTCGTTTGCTTGAGTTATTGAGCCCAACGCAGTTGCGTAGGCAAGGGTGAAACGGGTTCCGGCGCCGGCGGCTCGCCGGGCAGGGACAACACACGATTGAGCACTTCGGTTTCCAGCGCGGCCAGGCGATGGGAGCCACGCACCCGAGGGCGCGGCAGGTCCACTTGCAGGTCGAGGCCGACTTCGCCGTCCTCGATCAGAATCACCCGGTCGGCAATCGCCACCGCTTCGCTGACGTCGTGGGTCACCAGCAACACGGTGAAACCATGCTGTTGCCAGAGACGTTCGATCAGTTGCTGCATCTCGATCCGGGTCAGCGCATCCAGCGCACCCAGCGGCTCGTCGAGCAGCAACAGACGCGGTTGATGAATCAGCGCCCGGGCCAGCGCCACGCGCTGCTTCTGACCGCCGGACAGTGCCGCCGGCCATTCATGGGCGCGATCGGCGAGGCCGACTGCATCCAGCGCCTGCAAGGCTTGCGCACGCCAGTTGCCTTTAAGGCCGAGACCGACGTTGTCGATGATCTTTTTCCACGGCAGCAGTCGCGCTTCCTGGAACATCAACCGGGTGTCGTCCCGCGCATCGCTGAGCGGTGCAGCCCCGGCGAGCAAATCACCGCCGGTGGGTTGATCGAGGCCGGCGAGCAGACGCAGCAACGTACTTTTGCCGCAGCCACTGCGCCCGACCACGGCGACGAATTGCCCCGCCGGAATGTGCAGGTCGATGTCACGCAGCACCTGCCGCGAACCGAAGGTTTTTTGCAGGTTGCGCAGCGCCAGCGGAATTCCGCGCAGCAGACGTGGAGGTTGTTGAGCGGTCATGCCGCACCTCCTTTCGCCACTTGATACGCCGGATGCCAGCGCAGCCACACACGTTCAAGTCCACGGGCTGCAAGGTCGGCCAGTTTGCCGAGCACCGCGTAGAGCAGAATCGCCAGCACCACCACGTCGGTTTGCAAGAACTCGCGGGCGTTCATCGCCAGATAACCGATGCCGGAGCTGGCGGAGATGGTTTCCGCCACGATCAGCGTCAGCCACATGAAGCCCAGTGCGAAGCGCACGCCGACCAGAATCGAAGGCAACGCGCCCGGCAGAATCACCTGCCAGAACAGGCTGAAGCCGGACAGGCCATAACTGCGCGCCATCTCCACCAGCGCCGGATCGACGTTGCGGATGCCGTGGTACGTGTTGAGGTAGATCGGGAACAGCGTCCCGAGCGCCACCAGGAAAATCTTCGCCGACTCATCGATGCCGAACCACAGGATCACCAGTGGAATCAACGCCAGGTGCGGTACGTTGCGGATCATCTGCACCGAGCTGTCGAGCAGGCGTTCGCCCCACTTCGACAGGCCGGTGATGAAACCCAGCACCAGACCGATGCTGCCACCGATGGTGAAGCCCAGCGCGGCGCGCCAGCCGCTGATCGCCAGGTGCGTCCAGATTTCACCGCTGCGCACCAGACTCACGCCGGCTTCGATCACCGCCACCGGCGCCGGCAGAATCCGCGTCGACAGCCAGCCCGCCGACACCGACAACTGCCACACCGCCAGCAACAACACCGGCAACGCCCAGGGCGCGAGGCTGTGGATAAATTTCTTCATGGCGGCGCCTCAGCTCTGGGACGCGGCTTTGGGAAGAATGTCGTTGGCCACCATCTCGCCGAACGGGCTGACGTAACCGGCGCTTTTAGGCAATTCCGGACGCTCGACGTCGAGGTGCGGGAACAGCAACTCGGCGACGCGATACGACTCTTCGAGGTGTGGATAACCGGAAAAGATGAAGGTATCGATACCCAGATCCGCGTATTCCTTCACCCGCGCCGCCACGGTCGGGCCGTCGCCGACCAGCGCCGTGCCGGCACCGCCGCGCACCAGACCGACGCCGGCCCACAGGTTCGGGCTGACTTCGAGATTGTCGCGGCTGCCACCGTGCAGCGCGGCCATGCGCTGCTGGCCGACCGAATCGAACCGCGCCAGCGAAGCCTGGGCGCGCTTGATGGTGTCGTCGTCCAGATGCGAGATCAGGCGATCCGCCGCCTGCCAGGCTTCAGCGTTGGTTTCCCGCACGATCACGTGCAGACGGATGCCGAAGCGCACGGTGCGCCCAAGCTTGGCCGCTTTGGCGCGAACCTGTTCGATCTTCTCGGCTACGGCTGCGGGCGGCTCGCCCCAGGTCAGGACCATTTCCACTTGTTCGGCGGCCAGATCCTGCGCCGCTTCCGACGAACCACCGAAGTACAGCGGTGGACGCGGTTGCTGGATCGGCGGATAGAGCAATTTGGCGCCCTTCACGCTGATGTGCTCGCCGTCGTAATCCACGGTTTCGCCTTCCAGCACGCGGCGCCAGATCCGGGTGAATTCCACCGAGGCCTGATAGCGCGCTTCGTGATCGAGGAACAGACCGTCGCCGGCCAACTCTTCCGGATCGCCACCGGTCACCAGGTTGAACAGCGCACGACCGCCGGACAGTCGATCCAGCGTCGCGGCCTGACGCGCCGCCACCGTCGGGGAAATGATCCCGGGGCGCAGGGCGACAAGGAATTTCAGACGCTGGGTCACCGGGATCAACGATGCCGCCACCAGCCACGAATCCTCGCAGGAGCGGCCGGTGGGAATCAGTACGCCGCCAAAACCCAGTCGATCCGCCGCTTGCGCGACCTGTTGCAGATAGCCGTGGTCGACGGCGCGGGCGCCTTCGGCGGTGCCAAGGTAATGGCCGTCGCCGTGGGTTGGCAGGAACCAGAAGATGTTGAGGCTCATGGAGTGGTCTCCTTGGGGATTCGATTTACTGGGCTTGGGTGACCGAGCTTTGGGCCACAGCGGCCGGCGGGGTCCAGATCACGTCCTTGATGCTCAACGGCTTGGGAATCAGCTTGAGCTGGTAGAAGGTGTCGGCGATTTTCTGTTGTGCGGCGACCACTTCCGGGGTCAGGAACAGCGCGCCGTAGCCCTGGCGTTTCACCGAGGTCAGGGTGATGTCTGCCGGCAGGCCGAGCAGCGGCGACACCTGTTGAGTCACGTCTTGCGGGTTGGCCTTGGACCACTCGCCCACGGCGCGCACTTCTTCCACGAGGGTCTTGATTACCTCGGGATTTTTCTGTGCGTAGGGTTTGGTCGCCAGGTAGAACTGGTGGTTGTCGACGATGCCTTTGCCGTCACGCAGGGTGTGCGCTTGCAGTTGCTTCTCGGCGGCGGCCTGGTACGGATCCCAGATGACCCAGGCGTCGACGCTGCCACGTTCGAACGCGGCGCGGGCATCGGCCGGCGGCAGGAATACGGTTTGAATGTCGGTGTACTTGAGGCCGGCGTCTTCCAGCGCGCGCACCAGCAGGTAGTGGACGTTGGAGCCTTTGTTCAGGGCGACTTTCTTGCCCTTGAGATCCGCCACCGATTTGATCGGCGAATCTTTCGGCACGAGGATCGCTTCGCTGTTCGGCGCTGGCGGCTCATAGGCCACGTAGAGCAGATCGGCACCGGCAGCCTGGGCGAAGACTGGCGGAGTTTCGCCGGTGACGCCGAAGTCGATCGAGCCGACGTTCAGGCCTTCCAGCAGTTGCGGGCCGCCGGGGAATTCAGTCCATTGCACGTCGACGCCTTGGGCGGCGAGGCGTTTCTCGAGCGTGCCTTTGGCTTTGAGCAGCACCAGCGTGCCGTATTTCTGATAACCGATTCTTAGCGTCTCGGCCTGAGCTTGAGTGATGGCGCCGAAGGACACAGCCGCAGCAAACAGAGCGACCAGACCACGACGCAAAAATACAGTGCGCATAGCGCTCTCCTTTTTGCTGTTGGGTTTTGGCTGCACCTGCTTGGCCGTTGGCGGCTGAGTAAGGTGAGTACTTCAAGTTTCGGTATGGCTCAAATGCTCCAGCGAGCACTCAACAAACGTTCGTTCAACAGCCCCGGATCCAGCGGCTTCGGCCGGCGGGCCATGGCGCTGACAAACTGGTCCAGCGCTTCATGCAACCGCTGCTCCAGAGCCGGCGCCAACTGCGCCTGGGCACTGCCTTCGCCATAGGCGATCTGGCTGTCCTCGGCAAAAATCCCTTGCAGCATTTCCTGGGCCTTCAACGCCGACAGCACAGGCTTGAGGGCGTAATCGACCACCAGCATGTGGGCGATACTGCCGCCGGTGGCCATCGGCAGGACAATCTTGTGGTTCAGCGCGCGCTCGGGCAGCAGATCCAGCAAGGTCTTCAGGGCGCCGGAGAACGACGCCTTGTAGACCGGTGTGGCGATCAGCAGGCCATCGGCGTTTTCAATCTGTTGCAGCAGGTCGAGCACCTTCGGGCTGTCGAAGCGGGCGTGGAGCAGGTCTTCGGCCGGGAAGTCCCGTACCTGATAACTCACCACTTCCACCCCTTGCTGCTGCAACCAGCGTTGCGAGCGCTCCAGCAACACCCCGGAGCGAGAACGTTGACTGGGACTGCCACCGAGTGAGACGACCAGCATTCAGACGATTCCTTGCACGTTACAGGCGATTCGCGGGTTGCGATCTCGCTTCGATGTGAGTGACCTTACCAGCTGATTCATATATCCATAAATCATATTTATTCATTTGGTTATGCTATTTAGAGATATTGGATTGAGGTTTTTCCAGACGAAAAAAAAGGCCGTCGAAACGGCCTGAAATTCCCTGCATCGTGGTTCTGAACTCTGTGTCGCTCAAGCCGACGCCTTCGTCGGAACGCCGCCCGGAACAAGCCCGCTCCCACAGGGGAACGCATTCCAGAATGTGGGAGCGGGCTTGCTCGCGAAAGCGGTGGTGACTACACCGCTAAATTTATTGATTCACTTGTTCGGCTGTGGGGTGAGGCGCAGGTACGGTTTCACCGCGCGATAGCCCTTCGGAAAGCGTTGCTTGATTTCGTCTTCGTCCTTGAGCGACGGCACGATCACCACCTCTTCACCGTCCTGCCAGTTGGCCGGGGTGGCCACCTTGTAGTTGTCGGTGAGCTGCAGCGAATCGATCACCCGCAGGATCTCGTGGAAGTTGCGCCCGGTGCTCGCCGGGTAGGTGATGGTCAGGCGGATCTTCTTGTTCGGATCGATCACGAACAGCGAGCGCACGGTCAGGGTGTCGCTGGCGTTCGGGTGGATCAGGTCATAGAGATCCGAGACCTTGCGATCGGCATCGGCCAGGATCGGAAAGTTGACGATGGTGTTCTGGGTTTCGTTGATGTCCTCGATCCACTTGTGGTGCGAGTCCACCGGGTCGACCGACAGTGCGATGGCCTTCACGCCACGCTTGGTGAATTCGTCCTTGAGCTTGGCAGTGAAGCCCAGCTCGGTGGTGCAGACCGGGGTGAAGTCTGCCGGGTGGGAAAACAACACGCCCCAGCTATCGCCCAGCCATTCGTGGAAACGAATCTTGCCGGCGCTGGAATCCTGTTCGAAATCGGGGGCGATATCGCCAAGTCTGAGGCTCATGGTGCTGCTCCTGATGAGTGGTGGGAGACCTCAACTGTAGCTCGGGATTTCATCTTCTGAAAAAGAATATATAACTAGATATTTATATCCTTTAAGAATATTAAACTTCTGTTCACTGGACGCTTGCCGGGAACGCGTCGAACATCGGCCCCGAGGTTCGAGAAGGCCTTGAGTTGCTGCAAAGAGGGAAATGTCGGGAAAGGTCTACGGGGGTGGGCCGGACCCGAAAACGCAAAAGCCCCGTCCGGCGCGATGCCGGACGGGGCTTTTTTACTTCGGGCTTTTTACATCAGTGCAGGAGCGCGCTATTACAGCAGCGGGATCGAGTAGCTGACGATCAGGCGGTTTTCGTCCTGGTCACGCTGACCAGGAATGTCGTTGCGCCAGGTAGCGTTTTTCCACATGAAACCCAGGTTCTTGGCTGGGCCTTCCGGAATCACGTAACCGATGGTCAGGTCGCGTTCCCACTCGGAGTTGCCATTGCCGTTCTCACGACGGTTGGAACCCACGGTGTCGATGTCGCTGCCACGCAGGTAGACCATACCGGCAGTCAGGCCTGGCAGGCCGACTTTGGCGAAGTCATACGAGTAGCGAGCTTGCCAGGTTTTCTCGCCGGCACGACCGAACTTCTGGATCTGCATGTCGGTGATGGTGTAGTTCGACGAACCGTCGCCCTGGTTCAGCCAAGGGAAGTCGGAGCTGCCGTTGGAAACCTGATAGCCGCCACCGAAGGTGTGACCTTCAACGGTGTACAGGAACAGGCCGCTGTACAGGTTGTTGTCGATCGGGCCTTTGCCGCTGACGTTGCCGACATAGTTACCGTTGCCAAAGTAGGCCGCGGTGTTGTGGTTGGCGCCATCGTCGCTGCTGTGGAAGTAACGGAAGTCAGACTTCAGCACGCCCGGGCCGATTGCCCAGTTGTGAACCAGACCCAGGAAGTGTTGCTTGTAGAAGTCTTCCAGGTTGCCGTAGTAGTACTGGGCAGTCAGGTCCTTGGTGATCTTGTAGTCACCACCGGCGTAGTAGAACTTGTTGCTGTTGGCTACGCGAGCGTTCGCACCGCCAATGGACAGGTTCTCGTTGTTGCTGGAGTTACGACCTTTCACAGCTTCGATTTGACCTGCGACCAGGGACAGGTCCTTGATCTCGCCGGAAGTGATCTGACCGCCCTGCCAGGTTTGTGGCAGCAGACGACCGTCGTTGGTCACGATAACCGGGTTCTTCGGCTGCAGCGTACCCAGCTTCAGTTCGGTCTGGGAGATCTTGGCCTTGGCGGTCAGGCCCAGGCTCGAGAAGTTATCAACAGCTTCGCCGTTGGACTTGCTCGGGAACACAGTGCCACCGTAGGACGTCGAGGTTGCACCGTTGGTGCCACCGCCCGAATCCAGACGCACGCCCAGCAGGCCGATGGCGTCGATACCGAAGCCTACGGTGCCTTGGGTGTAACCGGAGATGAAACGCAGATCGAAGCCTTGGCCCCACTCTTCGTTCTTGCTCTGCACGCCAGAGGCAGTTTTGGCAGCGCTGTCGCGGTTGTCGGTGTTGATGTAGAAGTTACGCAGCCCCAATGTGGCCTTGCTGTCTTCGATGAAACCGGCTGCGCCTGCCTGCTGCGCAATAACCCCTACGGCCACGGCCAGGGCCAAGGTGGACTTGTTCATGTATCGCTCCTCTCGTTTCTAATTCTTGTGTTCCTGGTCCGGAGTCTGACGCCCCTGGATCCTAAGATGCGCGATTAGCACCAGACCGTGACTGACAAGTCAATCGTAACCTTGTGTGTCTACGACCAAGGTCTAATCGCAGTTATTTGGTCCCTGCAGGGTAAAGACTTCCAGATAAACCCAAAAAGAATTTATTCATCCTTTTTCATAACATTCAGGAATATGACGAAATAGTGGCCAACTGTGCCGGGATACAGTGTATCGGCGACTAAGCTCATTCCTAAATGGTATTTATTGGCCTTTTTTTAGATCGTTTAGCTTTGGCGAAACCCCGATTCGTCAAACCCTATCGAAAAGGCGACGCCATCATGGCCAAACGGGCACTATCCAGTCAATTTGTTACAGTTTGTGTGTCAGCTCTGATTTCTTTTTCTGTCCATGCTTCCAGTCTCACTGTCGGCTATCAGACCGGCATCGATCCAAGCAAAGTCCCCCAGGCCGACGGCGTTTACGAGCAGACCATAGGCGAAAAAATCGACTGGCGCCGTTTCAATAGCGGCCCGGAAGTAGTGACAGCCATCGCTTCCGGCGATGTGCAGATCGGCAACCTCGGCTCCAGTCCGCTGGCAGCCGCCGCCTCACGCAATCTGCCGATCGTTGCCTTCATCGTCTCGGCGCAGATCAATACCGCCGAAGCGTTGGTGGTGCGCAACGGCAGTGGTATCAACAAGCCCGAAGACCTGATCGGCAAGACCATCGCCACCCCGTTCGTCTCCACCTCCCACTACAGCCTGCTCGGCGCACTCAAGCACTGGGGCCTGGACACCTCGAAAGTCAAAGTGGTGAACCTGCAACCCGCAGAAATCGCGGCTGCGTGGAAGCGCGGCGACATTGATGGCGCCTTCGTCTGGTCGCCGGCGCTGGGCGAAATCCGCAAGACCGGCAAGACCCTGACCGATGCCGCCCAGGTCGGCCAGTGGGGCGCACCGACCTTCGAAGTCTGGGTGGCACGCAAGGACTTTGCCGAGAAACATCCTGAGGTCGTGGCCAGGTTCGCCAAGGTGACCCTGGACTCGTTCGCCGACTATGCCGCCCATAAAGACAGCTGGACCGCCGACTCGGTACCGGTGCAGAAAATCGCCAAACTGACCGGTGCCAACGCCGCGGATGTCCCGGAACTGCTCGCGGGTTCGGCATTCCCGGACGCCAAGGCACAACAGACTGCGGCGCTGCTGGATGGCGGCACGGCGAAGGCGATTGGTGAGACGGCGAAATTTTTGAAGGAACAGGGCAAGGTCGAAAGCGTTTTGCCTGACTACTCGCCTTATGTCAGTGCGAAGTTTGTCGCGGAGTAAAGGATTTGCCCCCACCTGCCGCGTGGGGGCAATCGCTCATCACAGAGACTTTTCGAAAATCTTCGAATTGCGCTGATAGTTGTACAGAGAAGCCCGAGCCGCCGGCAGGCGCTCGACGCTGCTCGGCTCGAAACCGCGCTCGCGGAACCAGTGGGCAGTGCGGGTGGTGAGGACGAACAGAGTCTTCAAACCCTGCGCCCGGGCACGGGTCTCGATGCGCTCGAGCAATTCGTCGCCACGACCGCCATGGCGGTATTCAGGATTCACCGCCAGGCACGCCAGCTCGCCGGCATCCGAATCGGCAATCTGATACAGCGCCGCACAGGCGATGATCATCCCTTCACGCTCGACCACACTGAACTGCTCGATCTCACGCTCCAGCACTTCGCGGGAACGACGCACCAGAATGCCCTGCTCTTCCAGCGGACTGATCAGGTCAAGCAAACCGCCGACGTCTTCAATCGCCGCCTCGCGCACCAGTTCGAATTGCTCCTGGGCCACCAGCGTACCGCCACCGTCGCGGGTGAACAGTTCGGTCAGCAGCGCGCCGTCCTCGGCATAACTGACGATATGGCTGCGCGCCACACCGCCACGGCAGGCTTCGGCGGCGGCATCCAGCAATTCCGCCTGATAGTTGCTGCCCAGACGCTGCAAATGCGCCGGCACCTGTTGCGGACGCAGCTCGCGCACCAGTTTGCCGTTTTCGTCGATCAGACCGAGGTCGGCGCCGAACAGCAGCAGTTTGTCGGCGCCCAGATCGATGGCGGCGCGAGTGGCGACGTCTTCGCAGGCGAGGTTGAAGATTTCACCGGTCGGCGAGTAACCCAGCGGCGAGAGCAGCACGATGGAGCGCTCGTCGAGCAGACGGTTGATACCCTTGCGGTCGACCCGGCGCACTTCGCCGGTGTGGTGATAGTCGACGCCTTCCAGTACGCCGATCGGCCGTGCGGTCACCAGGTTGCCACTGGCTACCCGCAGGCGCGAGCCCTGCATCGGCGACGAAGCCATGTCCATCGACAGCCGCGCTTCGATGGCGATGCGCAACTGGCCGACCGCGTCGATCACGCACTCAAGGGTTGCGGCATCGGTGATGCGCATGCCGTGGTGGTAATGCGGGGTCAGGCCACGGGCGGCGAGGCGGGTTTCGATCTGCGGACGGGAGCCATGGACCAGCACCAGTCGCACGCCGAGACTGTGCAGCAGCACGATGTCATGGACGATGTTGCCGAAGTTCGGATGCTCCACGCCGTCGCCGGGCAGCATGACGACGAAGGTGCAGTCGCGGTGGGCATTGATATAAGGAGACGCGTGGCGAAGCCAATTGACGTATTCGGGCATGAACCTGGGCCTGTAATAAATAGCAGCCGGAAAAGGGGCGAAACGGAAAACGCACAGCGGGCTGATGGTTATCGTCGGAACAGGCTTGGCGACACGCGCGCTCTCCTCATGAATACGGGTTGGCAGGACGGCAATTTATACAGCTTTGAGACAGTAATGTTCGATCAACTGCCGCAATAGATGCACGGTAGGCTGCAAACGTGACATTTCAAGGTACTCGTCCGGCTGATGCGCACAGGCAATATCACCAGGGCCGAGCACAATGGTTTCACAGCCAAGGCGCTGAAGATAAGGCGCTTCGGTGCCGAACGCTACCGCTTCGGCCGCGTGGCCGGTGAGTTTTTCGGCAATTCGCACCAGCTCCGCGTCTTCTGCCTGCTCGAACGGCGGCACTTCGGGGAACAGCGGCGCGTAATCGATCTTCACCTGATGCCGTTCAGCGACCGGGTTGAGCTTGCGCAGGATCTCGGCCCGCAGCACTTTCGGGTCCATTCCCGGCAACGGCCGCAGATCGAACTCCAGCGAACACTGGCCACAGATGCGGTTGGGGTTGTCGCCACCATGGATGCAGCCGAAGTTCATGGTCGGCTGCGGCACGCTGAACTGCGGATTGTTGAATTCGCGCTGCCACAGCAGGCGCAGGCCGCGCAGTTCACCCATGGCATCGTGCATCGCCTCGAGAGCGCTGTGCCCCAGACGCGGATCCGACGAATGGCCGCTCTGCCCGAGGATATCGATGCGCTCCATCATGATGCCCTTGTGCATGCGGATCGGCTTGAGGCCGGTCGGCTCGCCGATCACCGCCGCGCGCCCGATTGGACGCCCGGCCTCGGCCAGCGCCCGGGCGCCGGACATCGAGCTTTCTTCATCGCAGGTGGCGAGAATCAGCAGCGGTTGCCTGAACGGCTGGTCGAGCAGCGGCTGCACAGCCTCGATGATCAGGGCGAAAAAACCCTTCATGTCGCAACTGCCGAGGCCGACCCAGCGGCCGTCGACTTCGGTGAGTTTCAGCGGATCGGTTTTCCACAGCGCATCGTCGTACGGCACCGTGTCACTGTGCCCGGCCAGCACCAGCCCGCCGGGACCGCTGCCGAAACTGGCGAGCAGGTTGAACTTGCCGGGGCTGACCTGCTGGATGTCGCAACTGAAGCCCAGATCTCCCAGCCATCCGGCGAGCAGATCGATCACCGCCCGGTTGGATTGATCCAGGTTCGGCTGGGTGCAACTGACCGACGGCGCGGCGATCAGTGCAGCGAACTGGTCTTGCATGGATGGCAAAGGCATCGCTGACTCCAACTCCCGGATTGAAGTCCATCATAGAACCATCCGGCGCCGAGAATAAACCGCCGCAAGGCGTAGGAAGGTTCAGTCCTGTACACTGCACGACCTTGGCAGCCACACATTCCCCCGGCTGCGCTCCCGATCCTGGATTTTCCGGCCATGCAGAAAGAAACCGAAATCAAACTCCGCGTCAGCCGCGAAACCCTCGCCGCCCTGCGCGAGCACCCTCTCCTGAAAAAACGCAACAAAAGTGGCTGGGAACGCCGTGAGTTGATGAATCAGTACTTCGACACGCCCGAGCGTGACCTGGCCCGGGCCAAGGTTGCCCTGCGCCTGCGCAAGGACGGCGAAGAAGTGATCCAGACCCTCAAGACCCGTGGCCAGAGCGTTGCCGGTCTGTCCGAGCGTAACGAATACGACTGGCACCTGCCCAAAGCCAAACTCGACGTGAAGAAACTCGACGGCGAATGCTGGCCCGAGTCCCTCGCCGAGCTGGACAAGAAAACCCTGAAGCCGATCTTCACCACCGATTTCGTCCGCGAGCGCGCCGAAATCGCCTGGGGCCGTGGCAAGACCAAAGTGGTCATCGAGGCCGCTCTGGACCTGGGCCACGTAGTGGTCGGCAAGCAGAAAGAAGAAATCTGCGAGCTGGAACTGGAACTGCGCGAAGGCGAACCTGCCGCGCTGCTGGAACTGGCCGCCGAACTGGCCGAAACCCTGGCCCTGATGCCGTGCGACATCAGCAAGGCCGAGCGCGGCTATCGCCTGTACGACGCCAACAGCTACTCGCTGAGCCTGCCGGCACCGGCCATCACCGCTGAAACCCCGCTGGACGACGCTTTCGCTGCCCTGAGCTGGCACTTGCTCGGCAGCAGCCAGCGTCTGGCCGAACAGTATCGTTTCAACGGCCACTGGCGCCTGCTGCAGGACTGGGTCGAGAACCTCGCGGAAATGCGCGCCCTGCTCAGCAGCCTCGGCCAGGCCGCGCCGCGTCAGTCGACCCACGACCTGCGCGTTGCGCTGGACGCCCTGCTGGAAGACTGGCGTCCGCTGGTACAAGTCGGCCTTGAAGACGAAGATGTGCGTAAAGCCGCACCGGAGCAGTTCCTCGAAGAACTGGAAGATCCGCGCTGGGGCCTGTTCTCGCTGAACGCTTCGCGCTGGTTGCTGGCCCGCACCTGGGCGGCTGATCGCAACACCCGTGGCAACCGCCAGGGCGCTGCGCAATTGAGCAGCTGGCTGCCGCGCCTGCTGGGCGAAGAAGCCACTTCGCTGCAACTGCAGCGTTATCAGCAGCAGCCGGAAGATCTGGCCGAGCAACTGCCACGCATCGAACGCATCCAAGTCTGGCTGCACCACGCGCGCAGCGTGCTGGAGATCCCGGAAATGGATCGCCTGTACGGCGAACTGAACAAACTGGCGCAACTGGCCAACGAGCCGACCATCACCGATGAACTGCTCGATGCACGCAAACATCAGGCGATTGCGGTTTACCAGAATCGCGCCTGGAAAATGCTGCTGCGCATGTAATCCCCGGATGATGATCGTTCCCGCTCACGGGAACGATCATCAGCGCAGGACCGGCAGGCTAGTCGTCGACTTGATCTCCGACAGCGCCACGATCGAGTTCACCTCCTGAATCCCCGGCACCAGCGACAGCTTCTCGAAGAAGAAGCGCTCATACGCCTCGATGTCCGCCGCGACAATCCGCAACAGAAAGTCCACCGCCCCCATCAATACGTAACACTCCAGCACTTCGGGGAAACCGCGAATCGCCTCGGTGAATTCGGTGAAGTTCGAACGGCCGTGGGCGTTGAGTTTGATTTCGGCGAAGATCTGCGTGTTCAGGCCGATTTTCTTGCGATCGAGCAAGGTCACCTGACCACGAATGATCCCCTCCTCCTTCATCCGTTGAATCCGTCGCCAGCACGGCGACTGCGACAGACCCACCTGTTCGGCGATCTGTGCGCTGGACAGGGAAGCGTCCTCTTGCAGCAGGGCGAGAATACGCCGGTCGTAGCTGTCCAGCTCACTGTGCATAAATAATCCTCAAAATCGGACAATGGCGAATTGATCTTCCTCATCAATCGCCTGACCAGCTCATCTTAGACAAGAAATGCCCGGCATCGGATGTAAAAATTCCTCCACTGATTCCGGAGACCTGCCATGCCACACCTCGAAGCCGTCAACACCCCAGCGCCCCGTGCCGATGTGTGGAACGCCAGCAACGCCCACTGCCACGCGCAGTACCAGATACTGGCCGAGGCTGAGCCGGATCTGTTGGTACGTGTGCTGAACCTGTTCGCCTTGCAGTTCCTCACCCCGGAGCAGGTCAGTGTCCAGCGTCTGGACGATCTGCTGTCGATCGACATCGTCATGGGCGGCCTGAGCTGGCATCGCGCCCGGGTGATCGCGGAAAAACTTCGTAACCTGATCAGTGTCTGCTCGGTCAACCTGCAAAACCCCGACGCGGCGTGGGGTGCGCCGGCTCAGGCAACAGGCTGACAAAACCGGAAACGCCTTTGTCGGGTAGTGGCCCAACGGTAGGCGGGGCCACGACTATCCTTTGCGGACTGTCGTTCAAAAGGAGCCCGCATGTCCGTTCAACTCGCCACTCAGGACCGCTGGCTGGATCTCAATGATGTATTGCGTGAACTGGTCGCCCAGGGCTTCATCAGCCAGGACTCGGCCGAACAGGCGCTGAATGCGCGCCGCCGCCAGGCGACCCTCGGGCAGGTTCACCCGCTTGAATTCATCGCCAGCCAGCAACTGGAGGACCTCAGCCGTCCGGGCAGACACCTGGACCTCGAAAGCCTGACCCTGTGGCTGGCGCAGCAGGCCGGCCAGCCATACCTGCGCATCGATCCGCTGAAGATCAACGTCGCCGCCATCACGCCGCTGATGTCCTATGCCTTTGCCCAGCGCCACAAGATCCTTGCGGTGTCGGTCGACCGCGACGCGGTGACCGTGGCCAGCGCCCAGCCCTACGTCAATGGCTGGGAAGCCGACCTGACCCACGTGCTGAAACTGCCGGTCAAACGGGTGGTGGCCAACCCGGCGGACATTCAGCGTTTCAGCGTCGAGTTCTTTCGCCTCGCCAAATCGGTCAGCGGCGCCAGTAACGCCGACCAGCCGGGCAGCAACCTCGGCAACTTCGAACAACTGCTCAACCTTGGCGCCAGCGATCAGGAGCCGGACGCCAACGACGCGCACATCGTCAACATCGTCGACTGGCTGTTCCAGTACGCCTTCCAGCAGCGCGCCAGCGATATCCACATCGAGCCGCGGCGCGAGCAAGGCACGGTGCGTTTTCGCATCGACGGTGTGCTGCACAACGTTTATCAGTTCCCGCCACAGGTGACGATGGCCATCGTCAGTCGCCTGAAAAGCCTCGGCAGAATGAATGTCGCCGAGAAGCGCAAACCCCAGGACGGCCGGGTCAAGACCAAGACACCGGACGGCGGCGAAGTCGAGTTGCGGTTGTCGACCCTACCCACCGCGTTCGGCGAAAAAATGGTGATGCGGATCTTCGACCCGGAAGTGCTGCTCAAGGATTTCGATCAGCTGGGGTTTTCCGCCGAAGACCTGCGCCGCTGGCAGGACATGACCCGCCAGCCCAACGGCATCATTCTGGTGACCGGGCCGACCGGTTCGGGCAAGACCACCACGCTCTACACCACCCTGAAAAAGCTGGCGACCCCGGAAATCAACCTCTGCACCATCGAAGACCCGATCGAGATGGTCGAGCCGGCCTTCAACCAGATGCAGGTGCAGCACAACATCGACCTGACCTTTGCCGCCGGGGTACGGGCACTGATGCGGCAGGACCCGGACATCATCATGATCGGCGAGATCCGCGACCTGGAGACCGCCGAAATGGCCATCCAGGCTGCGTTGACCGGGCACCTGGTGCTATCGACCCTGCACACCAACGACGCACCCAGCGCCATCAGCCGCCTGCTGGAACTCGGCGTGCCGCATTACCTGATCAAGGCCACGGTGCTCGGGGTCATGGCTCAGCGTCTGGTGCGCACGTTATGCCCGCACTGCAAGGCGCCGCTGCCCATCGGCGAAGAAGACTGGCAAACCCTGACCCGGCCGTGGCAGGCACCACTGCCGGGCAACGCACAACGGGCCATCGGTTGCCTGGAATGCCGCGACACCGGTTATCACGGTCGCGCCGGGGTCTACGAAATCATGCAACTGACCGACAGCCTCAAAGGGCTGATCAGCCCCGACACCGATTTGACCGCGCTCCGGCGCCAGGCTTTCAAGGAAGGCATGCGCAGCCTGCGATTGTCCGGCGCGCAGAAAGTCGCGGCGGGGCTGACGACCATCGAGGAGGTGCTGCGGGTGACACCGCAGAGTGAGCAGAAATAGCCTGTCACGGAACCGGATCGCCGAATTGGCGATCCAAGCCGTTATTCAACACCAGTGGAGTCATCCCTCATGCGTCTCAAACTTGCTGTCGCCACCCTTGCCCTGCTGTCTCTGCCCGTCGGTTCGGCAATGGCTGACAGCTTTTGGCGTAACGTCATTTCGTCCGGCGCCACCACCGGCTCGACGTACCTGACCTTCAAGGATCACAAGCTGATCGTCGCCGCCCAGGACGACGCCGGCAGCTTCGTTGCCAGCGATGGCGGCATCCGTGGCCCCTATCTGGAAGCCGCCATGCAGAAAGTCCGCGCCGATAACCCGGGCCTGCAGGCAACGGACATGGAACTGGCGAACGCGATTCTGGCGAAGAACGCCGTGGCGTCGGAATAAACCTGTCGCCCACAAACATGCCGCTCACATGAGCGGCATTTTTTTGCCCGTCAATCAGCGGTAATCGTCTACCGGCACACACGCGCAGAACAGGTTGCGGTCGCCGTAGACGTTGTCCACCCGGTTTACCGCCGGCCAGTACTTGTGCGCTCTGGTATGCGCATCCGGCGTAATGCCCTGCTCAATGCTGTAGGGCCGTTCCCAGACACCAGTGACATCGGCCAGCGTATGCGGTGCACGCTTGAGCGGATTGTCCTCGGCCGGCCAGTTGCCATTCTGCACTTCGGTGATTTCCGCGCGAATACTCAACATGGCACCGATGAAACGGTCCAGCTCAGCCTTGGACTCACTCTCGGTCGGCTCGACCATCAGCGTCCCCGGTACCGGGAACGACATGGTCGGCGCGTGGAAGCCGTAATCCATCAGGCGCTTGGCGATGTCTTCCTCACTGATGCCGGTCTGCGCTTTCAGCGGCCGCAGATCCAGAATGCACTCGTGGGCGACCCGATCATTGCGACCGGTGTAGAGCACCGCAAAGGCGCCGGACAAGTGCTGCGCCAGGTAATTGGCCGCGAGAATCGCCACTTCGCTGGCGTCCGCCAGTTGCGGCCCCATCATCGCAATGTACATCCAGCTGATCGGCAAAATGCTCGCACTGCCCCAGGGCGCGGCACTCACGGCACCGTTCTGCGGCTGCGGCCCGTCGATCGGCACCACCGGATGATTGGCGACGAACGGCGCCAGATGCGCGCGCACGCCAATCGGCCCCATGCCCGGCCCGCCTCCGCCGTGAGGAATGCAGAAGGTCTTGTGCAGGTTCATGTGTGACACGTCGGCGCCAATGTCCGCCGGCCGGGCCAGGCCGACCTGGGCATTGAGGTTGGCGCCGTCCATGTAAACCTGACCGCCGTGCTTGTGGATAACTTCGCAGATTTCGCTGATGCCCTCCTCGTACACGCCGTGAGTCGACGGATACGTCGCCATCAGGCACGACAACTTGTCCCCGGCCTCGGCAGCCTTGGTCTTCAAATCCTCCAGATCGACGTTACCGGCCTCGTCGCACTCGACGATCACCACGCGCATCCCGGCCATTTGCGCCGAGGCCGGGTTGGTGCCGTGGGCCGAGGACGGAATCAGGCAGACATCGCGCCCGCCCTGCTGACGGCTTTCGTGATATTTGCGGATCGCCAACAACCCGGCGTATTCGCCCTGAGCGCCGGAATTGGGCTGCATGCAGATCGCGTCGAACCCGGTGATCGCGCACAGCCAGCGCTCCAGCTCCTCGATCATCAGTGTGTAACCGACGGCCTGCTCCCGGGGCACGAACGGGTGCAGGTTGGCGAACTGCGGCCAGGTGATCGGGATCATTTCGCTGGTGGCATTGAGTTTCATGGTGCAGGAGCCGAGCGGGATCATTGACTGGTTGAGTGCCAGATCCTTGTTCTCCAGCTGCTTGAGGTAGCGCAGCATCTCGGTTTCGCTGTGGTGGGCATTGAACACCGGGTGGCGCAGGTACGGCGTGCTGCGTTGCAGCGTGTCGGGAATGCCGCAGGCCAGCGTTTCAGCGTCGAGCTCATCGACGCTCAACCCATGATCGGCGCCCAGCAGCACATCGAACAGTTTGGCCACGGTGTTTTCATTGCAGGTCTCGTCGAGGCTCAGGCCCAGGTGGCCGCGACCGAGAATGCGCAGGTTGATCTGCGCAGCCTGGGCGCTTTCGATGATCGCGGTTTGCGCTCCGCCCACGTCCAGCGTGAGGGTGTCGAAGAAGTGTTCGTTGAGGCGCTTGATGCCATGGCGCTCGAGGCCGGCAGCGAGAATGCAGGTCAGCCGATGGATTCGCTGGGCAATGCGTTTCAGCCCTTGCGGCCCGTGGTACACGGCATAAAAACTGGCGATATTGGCCAGCAGCACTTGAGCGGTGCAGATGTTCGAATTGGCCTTCTCCCGGCGGATGTGCTGCTCGCGGGTCTGCAGGGCCATGCGCAGCGCAACGTTGCCGCGAGCATCTTTCGAGACACCGATGATGCGCCCGGGAATCGCCCGTTTGTACTCCTCGCGACTGGCGAAAAACGCCGCGTGCGGCCCGCCATACCCCATCGGTACGCCGAAACGCTGGGATGAGCCGAACACCACGTCCGCACCCAACTCGCCCGGCGGGGTCAGCAACAACAGACTCAGCAGATCGGCCGCGACACAGGCCAGCGCCTGCTGCGCATGCAGATGGTCGATCAACGGACGCAGGTCCCGGACCTCGCCGTGGGTGTCGGGGTATTGCAGCAGTGCGCCGAACACCTGGTGCTGTTTCAAGTTATCCACAGTGTCGACGATCAACTCGAAACCGAAGCCTTCGGCGCGGGTCTGCACCACGGAAATGGTTTGCGGATGACAGTTTTCGTCGATGAAAAACAGATTGCTCTTCGACTTCGCCACACGTTTGGCCAGCGCCATGGCCTCGGCGGCGGCAGTGGCCTCATCAAGCAGCGACGCGTTCGCCAGCTCCAGACCGGTCAGGTCGATGGTCAGTTGCTGGAAGTTGAGCAACGCTTCGAGCCGGCCTTGGGCAATTTCCGGTTGATACGGGGTGTAGGCGGTGTACCAGCCGGGATTTTCCAGCACATTGCGCAGAATGACCGTCGGCGTGAGGGTGCCGTGGTAACCCATGCCGATCAGGCTGGTCCAGACCTGATTCTGTTCGGCGTACCCGCGCAGTTTCGCCAGCGCGGCCTGCTCGTCCAGTGCCGGCGGCAAGTCCAGTTCCCGGTTGAGGCGGATCGCAGGCGGTACGGTCTGTTCGATCAGTTCGATCCGGCTGCCCAGGCCCAGGCTGTCGAGCATGGCCTGTTGTTCGGCGGCATCGGGGCCAAGGTGACGGCGCAGGAAGGCATGGGGGTCGCGTAACTGGCTCAAGGATGGCAACTGGGACATGACGGGCTCTCTCTTGGCTGGCGGCTCGGCGTCAATGCAACACGGTCAAACCAGCATAGCAGCGGAAACCGACGCAGACGGCTTGGCGGCAGGTGGCCGGACGGGGCATGCTGTGGCACCTGCAACAAGGGTCCAACCAGCGGATGATCGAGTCCTCATGAGCCAACAGCCGTTTCTGCCGTTTTCCAAACCTGTCATCGATGAAGCCACCATTGCCGCCGTCGGCGATGTCCTGCGCTCCGGCTGGATCACCAGCGGGCCAAAGGTCCAGGCCTTCGAAGCACAATTGTCGGAGTATTTTGGCGGCCGTCCGGTACGCACCTTCAACTCCGGCACCTGCACCATGGAAATCGCCTTGCGCATCGCCGGCATCGGGCCGGGGGACGAAGTGATCACCACGCCGATTTCCTGGGTGGCCACGGCCAACGTGATTCTTGAAGTGGGTGCCACGCCGGTGTTCGCCGACATCGATCCGGTCACCCGCAACATCGACCTGGACCGGCTGGAGGCGGCCATCACCCCGCGCACCAAAGCTGTCATTCCGGTCTTTCTCGCCGGGCTGCCGGTGGACATGGAGCGCCTGTACGCCATCGCTGAAAAGCACAACCTGCGCATCGTCGAAGACGCCGCCCAGGCCCTTGGTTCGAGCTGGAACGGGCAGCGCATCGGCGCCACCGGCGACTTCGTATCGTTCAGCTTTCAGGCCAACAAGAACGTGACCTGCTCCGAGGGTGGCTGCCTGGTGCTGAACACGCCCGAGGAAGCGCGCCTGGCGGAGAAGTACCGTTTGCAGGGCGTCACCCGCAACGGGTTCGACGGCCTGGACGTCGATGTACTGGGCGGCAAATTCAACATGACCGACGTCGCAGCGACCATCGGCCTCGGCCAGTTCGCCCACATCGAAGCTTTGACGGCCCATCGTCAGGAACTGGCTCGCCACTACTTCAAATGCTTTGGCGACGACTTCGAGGCCAAGTACGGCGCGCAACTGCCACCTGCCGACTTCACCAACAGCAACTGGCATCTGTTCCAACTGGTGCTGCCGGAACGCAAGGACGGCTTGCCGGCGCGGGCCACGTTCATGGAGAAGATGCAGGAATTGGGCATCGGTATCGGTTATCACTATCCGCCGATCCACTTGCTGAGCCTGTACCGTGAGCGCGGTTTCAAGGAAGGGATGTTGCCGGTGGCCGAACGCGTGGGGCGGCTGATCGTGTCGTTGCCGATGTTCAACACCATGAACAAGGACGATGTCGAGCGTTCCGTGGCAGCCGTCAAAGCGGTGCTGGGCAACGCCTGAGCCATCCCCGATAAAAAGCTGCGCACAAAAAAGCCCCGACGGATCGGGGCTTTGCGGTATTGCCTGAAGCTTATTCGCCGATGGCGGCCTTGTAGCCTGCTGCATCGAGCAGCTTGTCCAGCTCGGCCTTGTCGCTTGGCTTGAGCTTGAAGATCCACGCGGCGTACGGATCGTTGTTCAGTTCTTCCGGCGAGTTGGCCAGTTCCTCGTTGACCGCGATCACTTCACCGCCAACCGGGGAGTAGATGTCGGAAGCGGCTTTCACCGACTCGACAACACCCGCCGCTTCACCGGCAGCAAACACCTTGCCGACTTCAGCCAGTTCAACGAACACCACATCGCCCAACGCTTCCTGAGCGTGATCGCTGATGCCCACGGTGACGGTGCCGTCGGCTTCCAGGCGCGCCCATTCATGACTTTCGGCAAAACGCAGTTCGGCTGGGATGTTGCTCATGCTCGGTGTCCTCAAGAAATTGTCAGCGGTCGTGCCCGCCGGAAAAGGTTAGATCAAGGTTTTGCCGTGACGGACGAAGGTCGGTTTGACCACTCGTACCGGATACCACTTGCCACGGATTTCCACTTCGGCGCGATCGGCAGTCGCCATCGGTACACGCGCCAGGGCAATCGACTTGCTAAGCGTAGGAGAGAAACTACCACTGGTGATCTCTCCTTCGCCAACATCAGCGATACGAACCACCTGATGCGCACGCAAAACCCCGCGTTCCTCAAGCACCAGACCCACCAGTTTGTGCTGCACGCCGGCGGTTTTTTCCGCTTCCAGCGCATCGCGACCGATGAATCGGCGCGTGGCCGGTTCCCAGGCGATGCTCCAGGCCATGTTCGAGGCCAGAGGCGAAACGTCCTGATGAATGTCCTGACCGTAGAGGTTCATCCCCGCTTCCACCCGCAAAGTGTCGCGAGCACCGAGGCCAATGGGAGAAATGCCGGCGCCCACCAGATCGTTGAAGAAACCGGGGGCCTGATCGGCCGGCAGGGCAATTTCCAGACCGTCCTCACCGGTGTAGCCGGTGCGGGCAATGAACCAGTCCCCGTCGGCGTGGCCTTCGAACGGCTTGAGCATCTGGATCAGATTGGCGCGGGACTGGGTCACCAGCTCGGCAATCTTGTGCCGGGCATGGGGGCCTTGGATGGCGAGCATCGCCAGATCCGTGCGCTCTTGCAACTGCACGTCGAAGCCGGTGAGTTGGGCCTGCATCCAGGCCAGGTCCTGATCGCGGGTCGAAGCGTTGACCACCAGGCGGTAACCGTCTTCGAGACGATAGACGATCATGTCGTCGACGATGCCGCCACGCTCGTTGAGCATGGTGCTGTACAACGCACGGCCGGTGCTGTGCAGGCGCTCGACGTCGTTGGCCAGCAAATGCTGGAGCCAGGCCTTGGCCTGTTGGCCGGCGACATCGATCACGGTCATGTGGGAAACATCGAACACCCCGCAATCGCGTCGCACCTCGTGGTGCTCCTCGACCTGCGAGCCGTAATGCAGTGGCATGTCCCAACCGCCAAAATCGACCATCTTCGCGCCGAGGGCGAGATGCAGGTCATACAGAGGCGTACGCTGTCCCATGGGTTTCTCCTTCCGGGCGTGGCGAAGGTGCGGAGCGCTGCCGTGCGGTTTGAAAGCCCCGCAAGAGAAGGCTTTCAGCCGATTTCAGCGACAGGGTCTGTCAGACGGACCGCACCGAATGCCGCGCATTGTAGCCGCATGATTCAGGTCTCACTACTAAGTGTTTCGGTGTGCCGAACGACGGATCAGTCCGATGACCGGCAACAGACCGACCAGCACTAACGTCAGCGCCGGCAGCGACGCCCTCGCCCATTCGCCTTCGCTGGTCATTTCGAAGATGCGCACCGCCAGCGTGTCCCAGCCGAACGGGCGCATCAGCAGGGTTGCAGGCATTTCCTTGAGCACGTCGACGAACACCAGCAGCGCGGCGCTGAGCGTGCCGGGCAACAGCAACGGCAGATACACTTTGAAAAACAGTCGCGGCCCACTGACACCCAGGCTACGTGCCGCTTCAGGCAAAGAGGGCCGTATACGCGCCAGACTGCTTTCCAGCGGCCCGTAGGCCACCGCCACGAAGCGCACCAGGTAAGCCATCAGCAACGCCGCCAGACTGCCCAGCAGCAACGGTTTGCCCGCACCGCCGAGCCAGCCGGACAACGGAATCACCAGCTCGCGATCCAGATAACTGAATGCCAGCATGATCGATACCGCCAGCACCGAGCCCGGCAACGCGTAGCCGAGGTTGGCCAGACCGACCGCGGAGTTGATCGTCCGGGTGGGCGCCAGACGCCGGGCGAATGCCAGCAACATCGCCACGCTGACCGTGATCAACGCTGCCATGCCGCCCAGATACAACGTATGGAGAATCAGCCCGGCGTAACGCTCATCCAGATCGAATCGCCCGCGCTGCCAGAACCACACCACCAGTTGCAGCACCGGGACGACAAACGCACAGGCAAACACCAGACCGCACCACCCCGTTGCCGCCCAGGCCTTGGGCCCACGCAGGTGATACAGCGCCTTGCCCCTTGGCCGTTCATTACTTGCCCGGTTTGCACCCCGGGCACGGCGCTCGCCGTACAGCACCAGCATCACCACCAGCAGCAACAGACTGGCCAGCTGCGCGGCGCTGGGCAGGCTGAAAAAGCCATACCAGGTCTTGTAGATCGCCGTGGTGAAGGTATCGAAGTTGAACACCGACACGGCGCCGAAATCCGCCAGGGTTTCCATCAGCGCCAGCGCCACACCGGCGCCGATGGCCGGCCGCGCCATCGGCAGTGCCACGCGCCAGAATGCTTGCCACGGTGATTGGCCGAGCACTCGCGCAGCTTCCATCAATCCCTTGCCCTGCGCCAGGAACGCGGTGCGAGCCAGCAGGTAGACGTAGGGATAAAACACCAGCACCAACACCAGAATCACCCCACCCGTGGAGCGTACTCGCGGCAGACGCAGGCCGGAGCCGAACCATTCGCGCAGCAGGGTTTGCACGGGGCCTGCGAAATCCAGCAGTCCGACAAAGACGAACGCCAGCACGTAGGCCGGGATTGCAAACGGCAGCATCAGCGCCCAGTCGAGCCAGCGTCGACCGGGAAATTCGCAGAGGCTGGTGAGCCAGGCGAGGCTCACACCGATCAGTGTCACACCGATGCCTACGCCGAGGACCAACGTCAGGGTGTTGCCCAGCAGGCGCGGCATCTGGGTTTCCCACAGGTGGGACCAGATCTGCTGGTCGATGGTTTGCCACGACAGCAGAAGGACGCTGAGGGGGAGCAGCACCAACGCGGCGATGGCGAAGACGATGGGGTACCAGCGGCGTTGGGCGGGGTGGGCCAAGGAAAAACTCTCGTTGAATGATTGTGCCCACGCATGGCGTGGGCACGTATCGTGTGACGCTGTGCGTCACGCTTGCGGCGATTCGACTCGCAGCGTCAGTTCCAACCTGCCCGATCCATCATCCGGATCGCTTCAGCCTGACGCTTGCCCGCCACCTCGACCGGCAGCGTATCAGCCACAAACTGCCCCCACGCCGCCACTTCTTCCGAAGGCTTCACCGCCGGATTCGCCGGGAACTCCTGGTTCACATCGGCAAAGATCTTCTGCGCCTCAGGCGTGGTCATCCACTCCACCAGCGCCTTGGCGGCTTCCGGGTGCGGCGCATGCCTGGTCAGGCCGATGCCCGACAGGTTGACGTGCACCCCACGATCCGCCTGGTTCGGCCAGAACAGTTTCACCGGCAGTTCCGGCTTCTGCTTGTGCAGGCGACCGTAGTAGTAGGTGTTGACGATGCCGACATCGCACTGGCCGGCGTTGATCGCTTCCAGCACCGCGACGTCGTCGGAGAACACGTCGGTGGACAGGTTGTTGACCCAGCCCTTGAGGATCTTCTCGGTCTTCTCGGCGCCATGCACTTCGATCATGGTGGCGGTCAGCGACTGGTTGTAGACCTTCTTCGCCGTGCGCAGGCACAGCCGGCCTTCCCAGTTCTTGTCGGCCAATGCTTCGTAGGTGGTCAGTTCGCCCGGTTTCACCCGTTCGGTGGAATAGGCGATGGTTCGCGCGCGCAGGCTCAGGCCGGTCCAGGCGTGGCTGGACGAGCGATATTGCAGGGGAATGTTGGCGTCGATGGTTTTCGAGGTGAACGGCTGGAGAATGCCCATCTGCTCGGCCTGCCAGAGGTTGCCGGCATCGACGGTCAGCAGCAGGTCGGCGGTGGCGTTCTCGCCCTCGGCCTTGATCCGCTGCATCAGCGGCGCTTCCTTGTCGGTGATGAACTTGATCTTCACCCCGGTCTTGGCGGTGTAGGCATCGAACACTGGCTTGATCAGCTCATCGATACGCGAGGAGTAGACCACCACCTCATCGGCAGCCTGGGCGGCAGTGCTGCCGATCAGGGTCAGGGCCAGTGCGGTCAGAACACGCTTGGATGCCAACATGGGAGCGGTCTCTCGGTCAGGAAAAGTGGCCCAAATGATAAGGACTCACATTTACCAGCTCAATCGAACACTTTCCCAAGGAGTTACCAGATGTTGCACGACATTCGTCAGGCCTTGGCCAGTGCCGGCAGATCCCCGGTCAGCCCCAAGGCTTCGCGCACGAACAACGCCTTGGCCTCGGGCATCTGCTCGACGATTTTCAGCCCGGTATTACGCAACCAGCGCAGTGGCAACGGGTCGGCCTGGAACAACCGCTCGAAACCTTCCATCGCGGCCATCAGCGCCAGGTTATGCGGCATGCGCCGGCGTTCGTAGCGGCTCAGGACTTTCACGTCCGCCAGGCGTTCGCCGCGTTCGTGCGCTTGCAGCAACACTTCAGCCAGCACCGCCGCGTCGAGGAAGCCGAGGTTCACACCCTGCCCCGCCAACGGGTGAATGGTGTGCGCGGCATCGCCGATCAGTGCCAGGCCTTCGGCCACGTAGCGCTTGGCGTGACGCTGACGCAGCGGCACACAAAGACGCGGGTCGGCGCTGATGACATCGCCGAGGCAACCTTCGAAGGCACGCTCCAGCTCCCGGCAGAAATCCGCTTCATCCAGCGCCATCAATCGTTCGGCCTCGCCCGGCGTGGTCGACCAGACGATCGAGCACCAGTCCTGCTGCCCGTCACGCTCCAGCGGCAGAAACGCCAGCGGCCCGTGATCGGTGAAACGCTGCCACGCGGTCATGCGATGCGGCTTGCTGCTGCGCACGCTGGTGACAATGGCGTGATGCAGATAATCCCATTCGCGAGTGGCGACACCGGTCAGACGGCGCACGGCTGAGTTGGCCCCGTCCGCCGCAATCACCAGCGGTGCGCGCAAGGTGCGACCGTCAGCCAGGGTCAGGAGCCAGTCGTCACCGGAACGGCGCATCTGCTCCAGTCGCGCGTTGGCCAACAGGCCCAGGTCGCACTCGTGCAGGCGGTCGAGCAAGGCGTCCTGGACCACGCGGTTTTCGACAATGTGGCCGAGCACATCGGCGTGCACGCTGCTGGCCGAAAAGTGGATCTGGCCGGTGCCGCTACCGTCCCAGACATGCATGTCGGTGTAAGGGCTGCTGCGTCGGTTGACGATGCCGTCCCATACGCCGAGGCGATCGAGAATCCGCTGGCTCGCCGCCGACAAGGCGCTCACCCGTGGCTCGAACGGCGCGTCGCCATTGAAGGGTTTGACGCTCAGCGGGCTGCCGTCGAGCAGCAGGACTTCCAGCCCGCTGTTCTGCAACGCCAGCGCCAGGGCGCTGCCGACCATTCCGGCTCCGACAATCAGCACATCCGCGCGCATTTCCATGCTTTAAGCCTGTCTCGCTGGCGGCTTGAGCCGCACGTAAAGGGTTTTACCGACCCGCGCCACCAGGTTGCCGGCGCCGTCATGAATGTCGACCTGCAACTGCGGCAGGTATTTCTCGCCACTGGCGGTCTGCCGACGGATTTCGTCGAGCAGGGTGTCGTCGATGTTGAACCGGGCGAACACCGGGCCTTTGCCAGGCGCAATGAAATCAATGTCGGCGGCCTTGTCCCAGACGATGTACCGCGAGCCGAGGTTCTCCATGAGCATCAACATGAAGAACGGATCGACCATCGAATACAGACTGCCGCCGAACTGGGTACCGACGTAATTGCGGTTGTACCAGCCCAGGCCCATCGAGACCTGGATGTCACGAAAGTCATCGCTGATGTGCTTCACCCGGACGCCGGCGCCGAAGTATGGCGGGTAGAACGTCATGATCCAGCGCATCAGCCGCGCCTTGCCAAACTGTTTGATCAGCCACTCACGCATCCGGCCGCGTCCCCAGCCCCATGGCCTGACGGGCGAACCAGCGCTTGGCCGGCGGCAGCAGATCGAGGCCGAGCAAACCGATGTTTCGGCCCAGCGACACCAGTGGCTGAGTGCTGCCGAACAGGCGCGTGACCTGATCGGAGAACCCTACGGTGAGGTCCTGATCCAGGCGCTGGCGCTCGCGATACGCCTGCAACGTGGCGAAATCCCCCAGCGGTTTGTCGCTGGCCAGCAGTGCGGCGGCCAACGCATCGGCATCGCGCAGGGACAGGTTGAAACCCTGCCCGGCAATCGGGTGCAGGCTGTGGGCGGCGTTGCCGAGGACGGCCAGATGCGAACGCACCTGCTCTTCGGCCTCCACCAGCGACAGCGGGTACAGATGTCGTGCGCCGACCTGCTTCAGAGTGCCGAGACGGTAACCGAACACGCCTTGCAGCTCGCTGAGGAAATCACGTTCGCTCAGGTCGGCCAGCCGTTGCGCGTCCATCCCCAGACGGGTCCAGACCAGCGCGCAGCGGTTCTCCGGCAGCGGCAACAGCGCCATCGGGCCTTCATCGGTGAAGCGCTCGAACGCCATGCCGTTGTGCGCTTCGCTCGGGGTTATGTTGGCGATCAGCGCGCTCTGGTTGTACGGGCGCTTGCGCACGTTGATACCCAGTTGCTCACGAAGGCCGGAGCGGCCGCCATCGGCGAGCACCGCCAGATCGCATTCGACCGTGGTTTCATCGTTGAGGGTCAGGCGATAGCCGTCGGGCAGCGGTTCCATGCGGGTGACTTCCGCCGGACAGCGCCAGCTGATCACGTCCCTGTCGACGTGCTGCCACAGGCAATGGCCGAGCCAGGCGTTTTCCACTACATAGCCGAGCGCCGGTACGCCCTCTTCCATCGCCGACAGTCGGGCGGTGGAAAAGCGTCCGCGGTCGGAGACGTGAATCTGCTTGATCGGCTCGGCGCGGCGGGAGATTTCCTGCCACACGCCCAGCCGCTGATAAATCTGCCGCGAGCCGAAGGACAGCGCCGAAGAACGCGCGTCGTAGCTGGGCTGCCAGCTGTCGCCGGGGGCGAACGGTTCGATCAGTACGATCTTCCAGCCACGGGCCTTGGCCCCGGCCTGCAAGGCCAGCGCCAGACTGGCGCCGACCAGGCCGCCACCGATGATTGCCAGATTGACCCGACTCATGCCGCGCAGGTCCGTGCTTGCGCCATCAGGGCTTCGATCTCGGCGACGGTTTTCGGCACGCCTTGGGTCAAAATTTCACAACCGCTCTTGGTCACTACCACGTCATCCTCGATGCGCACGCCAATGCCGCGCCATTTCTTCGCTACGTTCTGATTGTCCGGGGCGATGTAGATGCCCGGCTCCACGGTCAGCGCCATGCCGACTTCCAGCACCCGCCATTCGCCGCCGACCTTGTATTCGCCGACGTCATGCACATCCATACCCAGCCAGTGGCCGGCGCGGTGCATGTAAAACGCCTTGTAGGCCTCGGAGGCAATCAACTCGTCGACTTCGCCCTGCAACAACCCCAGTTTCACCAGCCCGGCGGTGATCACCCGAACCGTGGCTTCGTGCGCCTGGTTCCAGTGTTTGTTCGGGGCGATTTCGGCGAATGCAGCTTCCTGCGAGGCCAATACCAGTTCGTAGATCGCCTTCTGCTCAGCGGAAAACTTGCCGTTGACCGGCCACGTCCGCGTGATGTCGCTGGCGTAGCAGTCGATTTCGCAACCGGCGTCGATCAGCACCAGATCACCGTCCTTGAGCAACGCGTCATTCTGCTGGTAATGCAGGATGCAGCTGTTGCGCCCGGCAGCGACGATCGAGCCGTAGGCCGGCATTTTCGCCCCACCCTTGCGGAACTCGTAATCCAGTTCGGCTTCGAGGCTGTATTCGTAGAGGCCGGCACGGCTGGCCTGCATCGCCCGGATATGGGCCTGGGCGGAAATCCGCGCCGCTTCACGCATCACCTTCACTTCTGCCGCCGATTTATACAGGCGCATGTCGTGCAGCAGGTGATCCAAAGCAACGAATTCGTTCGGCGGCTGGGCGCCGAGGTGCGCCTTGGAGCGGATCACGTTGATCCAGTCCATCAAATGGCGGTCGAATTCCGGGTTGCTGCCCATCGCCGAATACACCCGGTCGCGGCCTTCGATCAGGCCCGGCAGGATGTCGTCGATGTCGGTGATCGGGAACGCGTCATCGGCGCCAAAATCGCGAATCGCGCCTTCCTGGCCGGCGCGCAGACCATCCCAGAGTTCCCGTTCGGCATTGCGTTCACGGCAGAACAGCACGTATTCGCCGTGTTCGCGACCGGGCATCAGGACGATGACCGCTTGTGGCTCGGGGAAACCGCTGAGGTACTGGAAGTCGCTGTCCTGACGATAGACATGCTCGACGTCGCGGTTGCGGATGGCGACCGCGGCGGCAGGCAGGATCGCGATGCTGTTGGGTTCCATCTGCGCCATCAGCGCCTTGCGGCGCCGGGCGTATTCCGCTTTCGGGATATGGATCATGGGCAGATGGCTTTCCCTGGCACGCGATCAGTGCAGCGACGGCTTGGCCGCTGGTGGCACGTCGGCCTTTTTGGTTTCGGAGAACAGCAGCAGCGGGGCTACGCGCAGGTACTCCATGACTTCCATATAGTCGCTTTCGCCGTCTTCGGATTCTTCCAGTGCATCTTGCACCTGAGAGATCGCTGCCAGATCCTGCAACACTTCAGTGGCTTCGGTGCTCAGCATGCTGCTGTCGCGGCAGTTCAGGCCGAAACCGGTGAGGAAGCCCTGGCACCACTGGCCCAGCGCGACGGCGCGATCGGCCAGTGGCACGTCATCGGTCGGCAACAGCAGCACAACGGTCACGTCGTCACCGGTGAGCTCACCCTTGACCATTTCCTGCAGGCCGATCAAGGCATTGCGAACGTTGTCCTGCGGCTCGCTTTCGAGCAGCTCGGCGGCGTCGATCAGCCATTCTTCGGCATTGAAGCCGGCACCGGCGCAGCTGCGGCCGAGCAGCAGGCCATGCAGTTCGGCAGGCGAGACATTGTGACCGCTGGCAGTCAGCAGGGTGGCGAAGGCTTGGTACGGGGAATTCTGAATGGGCATGGGCAGCTAGGCGCCAGACGGCGCTATGTCTAGAATGAAGGCCTTGTATCCTACATCGACAGACTCGCCAAAACCATTAAAGGCTGTCCGCCAGCCAAACCCATCAGACCGAATCAGTGGACACAATGGAAGACACCGACCTGCAAGCGCTGATGGCCAGACTCGAACGGCTGATTACCCGAGTCGAGCAACTAAAGAGTCAAAATGCACTCTTACTAGCTCAGGAAAAGACCTGGCGCGAGGAACGCGCGCACCTCATTGAAAAAAACGAAATCGCCCGGCGTAAGGTCGAATCGATGATTTCGCGCCTCAAGGCCCTGGAGCAAGACTCATGAGTTCAAGCAATAGCGTTACCGTGCAGATCCTCGACAAAGAGTATTCGATCATCTGTCCCCAGGAAGAGCGCAGCAATCTGATCAGCGCCGCCCGCTACCTGGACGGCAAGATGCGCGAGATCCGCAGCAGCGGCAAAGTCATCGGCGCCGACCGCATCGCCGTGATGGCCGCACTGAACATCACCCACGACCTCTTGCACAAAGAAGAGCGCCCGGACATCCAGGCCAGCGGCTCGACCCGTGAACAGGTGCGTGACTTGCTCGATCGTGTCGATCTGGTGCTGGCCGACGATCCGGACATCCGCAAGGGCTGATTCGCCAGGCGGCTTGAGGTATACTCGCCGCACTCCCTGGGGTGCTTGCCAGTTGACGATGTCCCTGAGCCGATTTGCACTACCCTGGGGGTTGCACGTTGGGCTGGTGTGCATGTCCGCCAGACGGAAAGCCTTAAAGCCTACTGCATCCTCCACCTTGAACTTTCGGGTTCAAGGGCTAAGTCGACAGCGGCTCATCCGGGGAGCCTGATTCGAATCCGATGCCGGTGCATGCCGGCATCGGATTTTTTATGCGTGCGTTTTCGTCCCTATCCTGCCGAAGCCGAACCATGACAGAACTCTCGTTGCTGCCCCGCCCCCAACTGCGCCGCCTGCTGCGCAAGGCCCGCCGCTCGCTGACACCGAGTCAGCAACGCCAGGCCGCCGAAGGCCTGTACAAGCAACTGGCACAAGACCCGCACTTTCGCCGGGCGAAACACATTTCCCTTTACCTGCCCACCGACGGTGAAATCGACCCGCGCCTGTTGCTGCGCGCCGCCCAGCGTCGGGGGAAGAAAACCTACCTGCCAGTGCTCAGTGCCTGGCCGCGGACCAAAATGGTCTTTCAGCAGATCCGCCCCGGCGAGAAACTGCGGCCCAACCGTTTCCGCATTCTCGAGCCTCGAGTCAATCCGGCCCGCCAGCGCAAGATCTGGGCACTGGATCTGGTGTTGTTGCCACTGGTGGGATTCGACGATGTCGGCGGGCGCCTGGGCATGGGCGGCGGTTTCTACGACCGCAGCCTGGCGTATCTGGCCCGACGCCAGAAATGGCGCAAGCCGACGCTGTTGGGCCTGGCCCATGAATGTCAGAAAGTCGAACGTCTCGCGCAAGCGAGCTGGGATGTACCGTTGCAGGGAACGGTGACGGACAAGGCGTGGTATTTCGCGGGATAGACGCCGCGCGGATCAGCGGCGTCGAAAAGGCTGTTTCAGCGTTTGAAGGCTGTCGACTGTTGTACTTGTTGCGCCACTTCAATCGGTGCATCGGCCTTGTTGGCCCACAGACTTTGCGCATAACCGGTGGTCACGACGCCCAGACCGAACAAAATCACCAAAGTCCACAGCAAATCCGGTTTGCGTTTCATCGATTGCCCCCCTCAAGGCACATCATCACGATGACAGCAGCGGTTTCCATTCGTAGGCCGTGCAGCAGCGTCAAGCTTTAAAGGCCGGCATTTTGCGACAACGTGAACCTGCGCGCAAATGCTGACGTCAACCGACCGTCGGTTTGTCATAAAATTGCCCGACAACCTGCCCAATGACCGTTTCAGGAGCACCCAACATGGCCTATTGGCTGATGAAGTCCGAGCCCGACGAACTCTCGATCAAGGGTCTGGAAAAACTGGGCAAAGCGCGCTGGGACGGGGTGCGCAACTATCAGGCACGTAATTTCCTGCGAGCGATGGCGGTGGGGGATGAGTTCTTTTTCTATCACTCCAGTTGCCCTGAGCCAGGCATTGCCGGAATCGGCAGGATCATCGAAGCCGCGTACCCGGATCCCACCGCGCTGGAGCCGGAAAGTCATTACTTCGACCCAAAGGCCACACCGGAGAAAAATGCCTGGAGTGCAATCGACGTCGCTCATGTCGAGACGTTTGCCCGGGTGTTGAGGCTGGATTACCTTAAGCAGCAGACCGCGCTGGCCGAAATGCCACTGGTGCAGAAAGGTTCGCGACTGTCGGTGATGCCGTTGACAACCGAGCAGTGGGCGGCAGTACTCGACTTGCGTTGAAGTGGCCAGGTCTGCCGCTCATTTGATTGATATCAAGCGATACCGTCGTTTGAACCGTCAAACTGGACGCCACAGTCGCAGGATGCCTCCATGTCAGCGCACAGCCGCTCCTCCCTTTTATTTGCCGGATCTCTCATCGTGTTGCTGGTGGCCGCCGGTGGTTTCGGTTACTGGACATCGATGAGCAGCCGTCTGCCCGAGGGCCTGTCCTCCGGCAACGGGCGCCTGGAAGCCACGGAAGTGCAGATCGCCAGCAAGACACCCGGGCGTCTCGCCGAGGTGCTGGTCGATGAAGGCGACAAGGTCAGCAAAGGGCAGCTGCTTGCCCGAATGGATACCCGAACCCTCGAAGCCCAGCGCAATCAGGCCGAAGCCGAAGTCATACGTGCCCGAGAGAATCTGGCTGCAGCCCAGGCCAACGTGCAGTTGCGCCAGAGCGAGCAGCTGCTGGCCCAGCAGGAGCTCGGCCGGTCACAGTCGTTGTTCAAGCATGGTTTCGTCAGCGCACAGGTCATCGATCAACTGCAATCGCGCATCGGCACGGGCAACGCCGCCGTAGCGGCGGCCCGGGCGCAGGTCGCCGCCGTCAGCGCCGCCATCGGTGCGGCACAGGCCCAGGTGGCGCAATTGGCCAGTGAAATCGATGACAGCAGTTTGCGCGCACCGATCGACGGCGTGATTCAGCTACGCATGGCCGAACCCGGTGAAGTGTTGGGTGCCGGCGGTCGGGTCTTGCTGTTGATCGATCCCACTGACCAGTACATGAACCTTTACCTTTCGGCCTCCGTCGCCGGACGCCTGGCAGTGGGCGATGACGCACGGATCCTGCTGGACGCCCTGCCCGACCGGTCGTTACCGGCGAAAGTCAGTTTCGTGGCAGCCAAATCGCAATTTACCCCCAAAGAGGTCGAGACCCGCGACGAACGACAGAAACTGGTCTTTCGCGTCAAACTGCGCCTGACAGAGCCCGGCAACGTACCGCAGGCCAAGCCCGGCATGCCTGGCGTCGGCTATGTGCGCACCGCGCCGATCGGCTGGCCGGCCAATTTGCAATGAACGGCATCGCGCTCAGGGCGAGCGCCATTGCGCACCGCTATGGCCAGCGGCAGGCTCTGGACGCGATCACGTTCGATCTGCCGGCGGGTACCCGCTGCGGTTTGATCGGCCCCGACGGTGCCGGCAAGTCCAGCCTGCTGGGGCTGATCGCCGGAGTAAAAGCCCTTCAGCAGGGACAACTGGAAGTCCTTGGCGGCCCGATTCAGGATCGCGCCCATCGCAACACGTTGTACGCGCGCATCGCCTTCATGCCACAGGGGCTGGGTGGCAACCTGTACCCGGAACTGTCGATCCGCGAAAACGTGCAGTTTTTTTCCACGCTGTTCGGCTTGTCTGCCGACGAAAGCGAACAGCGGCTGCACAACCTGCTGCTCGCCACGGACCTGTTGAGGTTCGCTGATCGCCCGGCCGGCAAACTGTCCGGCGGCATGAAACAGAAGCTGGGGCTGTGTTGCGCGTTGATCCATGAGCCGGATCTGCTGATCCTCGACGAGCCCACCACGGGTGTCGACCCACTCTCTCGGCGGCGCTTCTGGGAGCTGATCGACGACGTGCGACGCCAGCGACCGCAACTGACCCTGCTGGTTGCCACGGCCTATATGGAGGAAGCCGAACAATTCGAGCACTGTCTAATGCTCGACGGTGGCCGGATGATTGCCTCGGGCTTGAGCCGTGAGCTGGCAGCGATCACTCAAAGCGGCAAACTCGATGATGCCTTCACCCACTTTCAGGGGGACAGCCATCGCGACCCGCAACCTCTGCAAATCCCGCCTCGCACCAGCAATTCCGATATCGCCATCGAAGCCCACGAGCTGACGTTGCGCTTTGGCGACTTTACCGCAGTGGATCACGTCAGTTTCGCCATCGGGCGCGGTGAAATTTTTGGCTTTCTCGGCTCCAATGGCTGCGGCAAGACCACCACCATGAAAGTCTTGACCGGGCTGATACCAGCCAGTGAGGGCAGCGCGACGCTGCTGGGCAACCCGGTGGATGCAAGGGATCTGGCCACGCGCAAGCGGGTCGGCTTCATGTCCCAGAGCTTTTCGCTGTATGGCGAACTCAGCGTCCGGCAGAACCTTGATCTGCACGCACGTCTGTTCGACCTGCCCAAGGCAGAGAGCGCCCCGCGCATCGACGCCTTGATTCAGCGCTTCGATCTGCACGGCGTCGCCGATCAGCCATCAGGCGCCTTGCCACTCGGGTTGCGTCAACGCCTGTCATTGGCCGTCGCCGTTTTGCATCGCCCGGAAGTACTGATACTGGATGAGCCGACGTCCGGCGTCGATCCGGCAGCACGGGACGACTTCTGGCGACTGTTGATCGAGCTGTCCCGTGATCAGGGCGTGACCATTTTCCTCTCAACCCATTTCATGAACGAAGCGCAGCGATGCGACCGCATCTCCCTGATGCATGCGGGCCGGGTACTGGCCTGTGATACGCCGGCCGCCCTGCAGCAGCAATTCAATGGCCAATCCCTGGAGGCTGCGTTCGTGACCTGTCTCGAACAGGCCCAGGGCATCACCGAAGCGCCGCCGGCAGCCGAA
The DNA here is from genome assembly GCF_052660475.1 of Pseudomonas sp. G7(2022). Lineage (NCBI taxonomy): Bacteria > Pseudomonadati > Pseudomonadota > Gammaproteobacteria > Pseudomonadales > Pseudomonadaceae > Pseudomonas > Pseudomonas sp. G7(2022). The sequence goes on from NZ_CP109659.1 coordinate 6,037,968, forward strand.
CCGCCGCCGGCCGCGATGGCCCCGGCCATGTCCGTCACGGAACACGGTTTCAGCTTCGGGCGTCTGGCGGCGGTGGCCAGCCGGGAAGGCAAGGAATTGCTGCGCGACAAAGTGCGCCTGGCGTTCGCCCTGCTGGGCGCCATTTTTATGATGGTGATTTTTGGCTACGGGATTTCCCTCGACGTGGAAAATCTTGCCTTTGCCGTGTACGACCAGGATCAGACCCCCCAAAGCCGTGCCTACCTGGAGGCCTTTCGCGGCTCGCGCTACTTCGCCGAACAGCCGGCCATTCAAGACGCGCAGGTCCTGCACCGACGTCTGCAACGTTCGGAAATCAAACTGGCGCTGGAGATCCCGCCCGGATTCGGCCGCGACCTGTACGCCGGGCGTCGACCGACGGTGGCGGCCTGGCTGGATGGCGGCATGCCGTTTCGCGCGGAAACCAGTCGCAACTACGTCGAAGCCGTCCATCAGGCCAATCTCGAGCAACTGGCCGAACAGAGCAGCCCCGCGCTCAACCGTCAGGCCGCCGCCAGCCTGGAAACCCGTTTTCGTTATAACCAGGACGTAGTCAGCGTCAACGCGATCGGCCCAGGTGTGATGGCGCTGATCCTGGCGTTCATTCCGGCGATGCTGACGGCCCTCGGCATCGTGCGTGAGAAAGAGCTGGGTTCGATCACCAACTTCTACGCCACGCCCCTGACACGGCTCGAATTTCTGCTGGGCAAGCAGACGCCTTATCTGCTGGTCAGCCTGGTCAACCTGGCCGTCCTGGTGGCCATGAATCGCTGGCTGTTCGGCGTACCGTTCAAGGGCAGCGGGCTGACCCTCGCTTTCGGCGGGCTGCTCTATGTGCTGGCCACCACCAGCATGGGGCTGCTGATCTCGGCGTTCACCCGAACGCAGATCGCGGCGATTCTCGGCACCATGATCATTACCAGCCTGCCGACCATTCAGTTTTCCGGGCTGATCGTGCCGCGCTCGTCGCTGGAGGGCGCCGCCGCCGTGATGGGCATGCTGTTCCCGGCCGGCCACTTCCTCGATATCGCGGTAGGTACGTTCACCAAAGCACTGGATCTGCGACAGCTCTGGCCGCAATGCCTGGCGCTGTCCGCCTTCTTCATAGGGTTCACCGGACTGAGCCTGGTCATGTTGAAAAAGCAGGAGGCCTGATGCACAAGTTCGCGCATATCCTGCGATTGGGGCTCAAGGAACTGACGAGTCTGCGCCACGACAGCGTGTTGCTGCTGTTCCTGTTCTACGCCTTCACCGTAGCCATCTACATGCCGGCCGCGGGATCGGTAATCGGTGTGCATAACGCCAGCGTGGCGATAGTCGACGAGGATCACAGCGCTCTCTCCCGCCAATTGGCCCAGGCGCTGCAACCTCCGGAGTTCCAGCCCCCCGTCCCGCTGCGCTACGAACAACTGGATGAAGCCATGGATAGTGGCCAGTACACGTTCGTCATCAATATTCCGGCCCGCTTCCAGACCGACCTGCTCGCGGGCCGTCAACCGGCCGTGCAAGTCAATGTCGATGCCACCGCCATGAGCCAGGCGTTCATGGGCGCCGGCTACATCGGCCGGATATTCCAGCGCGAGCTGTTGGCTTATACCGGCCAGGGGCATGCGCAGGCCTATGCCCCGGTGCAGCTGACGACCCGTGCCCTGTTCAATACCAACCTGGAGGGTGGCTGGTTTCTGGCCGTGATCCAGATCGTCAACAACATCACCATTCTGGCGATCATCCTGACCGGCACCGCACTGCTGCGGGAACGCGAACACGGCACCCTCGACCATTTGCTGGTGCTGCCGCTGACCGCGCTGGAAATCATGCTGGCGAAAATCTGGAGCAATCTGCTGGTGGTGGTGCTGTGCACCTGGCTGTCGCTGGAAGTGATCGTCAAAGGCGCGCTGGGCGTGCCGTTGTCCGGCTCGTTGAGCCTGTTTTTGCTGGTCACGGCTGTTTATCTGTTCGCCAGCACCGCGCTGGGTATCTTCCTGGCAACGCTGGCGCGTTCGACACCGCAGTTCGGCCTGCTGGCCATCCCGGTGATTATTCCGATGTTGCTGCTGTCGGGCGGCAGCACGCCGCTGGACAGCATGCCGCAATGGCTGCAATGGGTCATGCAGGGATCGCCGTCCACTCATTTCGTCAGCCTCGGTGCCGCGATTCTGTTCCGCGACGCCGGGCTGAGTGTGGTCTGGCCAGACTTGCTGGCCCTGACCGTCATCGGATTGCTGTTCTTCTTCATCGCCCTGGCGCGCTTTCGCAAGAGCCTGGCGTCCTGAACCGCAGCCGCGATGCTTATTGAATGATCAGGTTGTTGAACAACAGATCCTCGACCACCGGTTTGCCGGTCTCGTCATTCATCACTTGCTGGGTCTGCTTCAAGGCTTCCTGACGCAGTTTTTCCTTGCCTTCGATGCTGCCCATCGCATCGGTGGTCTGCTGAGTGAACAGCGCCACCAGTTGATTGCGGATCAGCGGCTCGTTGGCCTTGACCAGTTTGGTCGCTTCCTCACCCGTCACCCGCAACGCCACGTCGGCCTTGTAGACCTTGAGTTTCGGCGTGCCGTCCAGCCCGTAGTTGCCCACGAACGGCGGGCTCAGGGTGATGTAGTTGACCTTCGGCGCCTCGCCCTCTTTGGCTTCTTCGGCCAGCGCTGCCACAGGCAGAGACAGGGCCAGCAACAACATGATCCACGCTTTCACAATTCGCTCCTTATCCGGTTTGCGGCCTAGCATAACGACCCGCCGCGCAAGCACAAGCTTATGGCGGACTATCAGGGCCGGGCATGCTCGTTGACCCGTTGACTGCCACACCTACACTTATCGGCCATCACTCCCAAAGGAATAGCCCTGATGAAAGCCGTGCTGTGCAAAGCCTTCGGTCCTGCCGAATCGCTGGTGCTGGAAGACGTCGCCAGTCCTGTCGCGAAGAAGAATGAAATCCTGCTGGACGTGCACGCCGCCGGGGTCAACTTCCCGGACACGCTGATCATCGAGGGCAAGTACCAGTTCAAGCCACCCTTCCCGTTCTCGCCGGGTGGCGAAGCCTCCGGCGTGGTCAGCGCGGTGGGTGAAAAGGTCAGCCACTTGAAAGTCGGTGACCGGGTCATGGCCCTGACCGGCTGGGGCAGCTTCGCCGAGCAGGTGGCGGTGCCGGGCTATAACGTGCTGCCAATTCCGCCGTCGATGGACTTCAACACCGCCGCCGCGTTCAGCATGACCTACGGCACCTCGATGCACGCCCTCAAACAGCGCGGCAACCTGCAACCGGGCGAAACCCTGTTGGTGCTCGGTGCCTCCGGCGGCGTCGGGCTCGCAGCCGTCGAGATCGGCAAAGCCATTGGCGCCCGGGTCATTGCCGCCGCCAGCAGCGCCGAGAAACTCGCCGTGGCCAAGGCGGCCGGTGCCGACGAACTGATCAACTACAGCGAAACCAGCCTCAAGGACGAAATCAAGCGCCTGACCGACGGTCAGGGCGCCGACGTGATCTACGACCCGGTCGGCGGCGACCTGTTCGACCAGGCCATCCGCGCCATCGCCTGGAACGGCCGCCTGCTGGTGGTCGGTTTCGCCAGCGGACGCATCCCCGAACTGCCGGTCAACCTTGCATTGCTCAAGGGTGCGGCGGTGCTCGGCGTGTTCTGGGGCTCCTTCGCCCAACGCCAGCCACAGGACAACGCCGCGAACTTCCAGCAATTGTTCGCCTGGTTTGCCGAGGGCAAGCTGAAACCGCTGGTGTCGCAAGTCTATCCGCTGAGCGAGGCGGCACAGGCGATCAATGATCTGGGGCAGCGCAAAGCTGTGGGCAAGGTTGTGGTGCAGGTTCGTTGATTCAATCGGCGATCCGGACGCTGTCCGGATCGCCATTCTTTCCGCCCGGCACTACAGCAACTGGCGGACTTCCTCCGGCAAAAACCTCGTGAATCTGCTCACTGGCCACTGCCGACAACGCCAGACGACGCCCTCCACGCTTCGGTTCAGCCGGGCAATCAACGCCAGCCTTTTGTCCTCCGACAGTTGTGACTGGAAGACACCACTCGACAGGTGGCTACGGAGATAGTGAAACGGCGCGGAATCGATCCACGCATACTCGGGCATATGATTGAGGTGTGCGTTCAACTCTCGGCATTTCAATTGTTGAACCCATTGGTGAGCACCTTCCGGCGCCTCGAGGCGAAATATCATAGGAGCAACTATTTCCTGAGCGGCTGGCTTCTTGTCGTCAACCTTCCACGGTTTGAACCTCCACTGAGCTATTGCCTCTCTGACCGCTTGCGCCAGCTCCGGATGATCACTGCGCAGAATGGTGATTTCGCTCACGGAGCCATCCGCCTTGGCGGTGAATCCGACCTTTACGTCACCGGTAATTCCCGCTCTGGATAACGCACGTGGGTAAATCGGCTTGGGATTGTGTTCCGGAATCAGAAACACTTCTCCAGCCTGAGCCGGGAGAGTCACCAACAAAAAAACTGCTATGGCCCATCGCATGATTTCCGTTCCTTTTGCACTGATATGCCCTGTCGGCAACAACACAAAGGTTACGGAGTAATGATTTTCCACTGAATGGCGCAGCTTCTGCGTTGGATGCAGGACATTGCCTAAGCTGCGAAGGGAAATTGAGTAAAAACGCTGCGCAAATGTGCCTGGGTAATTTTTCTGACGGACTACTCCCTCGGACTGTCGTCCTCAGCATCGCCCGGCAACAGGTGCTCCAGAACCTTTCGGCTATCGGCCTTGATAATCCGGCCCTTGTCATCGAAGCGCAGCACGAGCATCCAGTCGTAAACCTCGTCCGGCCATTTTTTCTGGCCCATCAGGGCCGTGCTGTCGCCACCGAACGCACTGATCAGCTTGTTGATGTGCCCATGGTGCCAGGCGATCAGGATCACCGGCGCCTGATTGCTCTTGCGCAACAGCTTGACCAGTTCATGTACGTCGCCATTGATGTAAGGCTGTTCGATAGACAGGTTCAGACGCTCGGCCAGCGGGGTCAGGGTCAAACGTGAGCGGGAGCTCTCGGGGCTGTCGCCGGCGGCAATCAGCCGTTCCGGGGTCAGCGTCTGGCCATCCAGTTTCAACGGATTGAAATAATCGACATAAGCGCGGGCCCGTTCTTCACCCCGGGCATTGAGTACCGAGCCCTCGGTCGGCTTTTCCGCATGACGGATGATCAGCACCGTGGCATTGCGCAAACCGGACTGCGCAGGGTGATCGGTGTAAATCAAGGTCAGCGCCGCCACGGCGATTACTGCCGCCGCCAATAATCGGCGCATCAACATGCGAACCCTCAAAGCCATCATTCATCTCTGCAGAACAGTCGGTCGACGGATCGCGAGTCTAAGCTGCGCGATGTTCACAAGTGGTGAAAACGCCCCGTTCTTACAGCTGAGCGACAGGTTCGTAAAAGAACGTGCGACTTCCAACATTTTCCGCTGTTTTGCCGATGCGAACCGGTGCTATTTTCGGTAACGAAACTGTAACATTCGCATCCGCAGTCAAAACAAGAAATCTGGAGCTCTTGAATGTTTGCTTTCTTTCGTCCTGCCGCACATCAGGCTCCATTGCCTGAAGAAAAAATCGACAGTACCTACCGACGTCTGCGCTGGCAGATCTTCGCCGGTATCTTCTTTGGCTACGCGGGTTACTACCTGCTGCGCAAGAACTTCTCCCTGGCCATGCCGTACCTGATCGACGAGGGTTACACCCGTGGCGAACTGGGTCTGGCGATGTCGGCCATCGCGATCGCCTATGGTCTGTCCAAGTTCCTCATGGGCCTGGTCTCCGACCGTTCCAACCCGCGCTACTTCCTGCCCTTCGGCCTGCTGGTCTCGGCGGGGGTAATGTTCATTTTCGGTTTCGCGCCCTGGGCGACGTCCAGCGTGACCATGATGTTCATCCTGTTGTTCATCAACGGCTGGGCCCAGGGCATGGGCTGGCCGCCGAGCGGACGGACCATGGTGCACTGGTGGTCGCAGAAGGAACGCGGCGGCGTGGTATCCGTATGGAACGTGGCGCACAACGTCGGTGGCGGCCTGATCGGCCCGCTGTTCCTGATCGGCATGGGCCTGTTCAACGACTGGCACGCAGCGTTCTACGTGCCGGCGGCGGTGGCTCTGGCGGTGGCGGCATTTGCCTTCATCACCATGCGTGACACCCCGCAATCGGTCGGTCTGCCACCGATCGAGAAGTACAAGAACGATTACCCGGAAGGCTACGACGCCAGCCACGAAGACGAATTCAGCGCCAAGGAAATCTTCGTCAAATACGTGCTGCGCAACAAAATGCTCTGGTACATCGCCCTGGCCAACGTCTTCGTCTACCTGCTGCGCTACGGCGTGCTGGACTGGGCGCCGACCTATCTCAAGGAAGCCAAGCACTTCGACGTCGACAAGACTTCGTGGGCGTACTTCTTTTATGAGTGGGCGGGCATTCCGGGCACGCTATTGTGCGGCTGGATGTCAGACAAGATCTTCCGTGGCAACCGTGGCCTGACCGGCATGGTGTTCATGGCGCTGGTGACCGTCGCGACTCTGGTTTACTGGCTGAACCCCGCCGGCAACCCGACCATCGACATGATCGCGCTGTTCTCCATCGGCTTCCTGATCTACGGCCCGGTGATGCTGATCGGCCTGCAGGCGCTGGAGCTGGCGCCGAAGAAAGCCGCCGGTACTGCGGCAGGCTTCACCGGCCTGTTCGGTTATCTGGGTGGTTCGGTCGCGGCCAGTGCCGCGATGGGCTACACCGTGGACCACTTCGGCTGGGATGGCGGTTTCGTGCTGCTGGTGGGCGCTTGCCTGCTGTCGATGGCCTTCCTGGCACCGACCCTGTGGCACAAACAGGTCGCCAGTCAGAGCCGCGAAGCAGTCGCCTGATCGGCTTTTGACTTGCAGCGCTTGAGCCGCGCCTCCAGATTACGGTCTGGCATGGCGTGGCTGCGCAGGGCGTGGGCGGTCTGCTCGACATAATCGCGAGTGGTGCCGTAACGCCCGCAAGCGCTTTCGAACACCTGGCTCAGCACATGATCCGGCAGATTGCCGGCATAGCTGGGCAGGTGTCGCTCCAACACAAATCCCAGGGCCTGCACCTGGCTGCCATCTTCGAGCCGGCAGTTGAGCCAGTGCGGGCGATAGGACGGGAACGGCATCTCGCGTTTCCACAGCGCATACAGCGCACTGTCGAGGTTGTCTTCCGGCAACCGATAGGCAAAGCCGCTGCACGAGCCACCGCGATCCAGACCGAATACCAGCCCCGGCATTTCCGGCGTACCGCGATGTTCGTGGGACCACAGGTACAAGCCGCGATGGTAGCCATGCACCCGCCCGCGCACCCGCTCCACCGCCGAACATTCCGGCCGCCAGATCAACGATCCATATGCGAACAACCAGACCGGCCCGCCCTTGTGGCGTGCCATGGTCGATTGCATGGAAGCGAGAAGTTGTTCGTGAGTCAGCTGCGGCCCCAGGTCGAGCCGCGGAGGGTAAGCCAGATTCAGAAAAGCAGATTCAATGGCTGTCATGACGGAAGTATTCGGCCCCGCAAGTATTACAAGATGTAAGCGCAATTCGCTTGATAGAACATATAGCAGTAACTGTAAAACGAAAAGTGCTAAAGGATGTATGACACCTTTGATAGCGCTGATACGGGGTTATCCGCGAGGGCTATCTTGTTTGATATAGCCTAATACCATTGCGCAGATATCTTAAATACCCGAATGAAATATCGTTAAGCCCTCTCTTCGTTCAGGTTTCGTTCATGAAACCCCGGGATTTTTCCTACTAAAATTTCGGACTTTCCATATTTACCGTCGCTGAACGCCTACGTACAACGGCTTTCCTCTGGCGCAAGCCAACCGTTCAACCGAGGCTGCACGATGAACACACCAAGGCTTTTGGCCGCACTGTTATTGATTCAGACCGGCCAGGCACTGGCCGCCGATGATTCGCAAGAGGACAAGGGGTTCTGGTATGCACAGACCAGTGTCTATACCAAACATTACTCACCCGACCCCGAACACAACAATCATCAGGACTTGATCGGTATCGAACGCAATCAGGCGTCTGGCTGGGTATTTGGCGGGGCAACTTTCCGTAATTCATTCAGCCAGCGTTCAAACTATGCCTATGCCGGCAAACGCTTCGAGAGCGCCAACTATCCGGTGTACGTGAAACTCACGGGCGGGTTGCTGCAGGGCTATCGAGGTGACTACAAGGACAAGATCCCGCTCAATCACTTCGGCGTGGCACCGGTGATCATTCCGTCGGTTGGCACCCACTATGGCCCACTGGGCGCCGAGCTGGTGTTTCTCGGCGCCAATGCGGCCATGGTGACGACGGGCGTGCGGTTCTAGGAAGGCTCAAGAGCGAGGCGCGTATGCAAACACATCGGCGCGCATCTGGTGGGCATCCATACCCGCCTCCACCAGCGCATCCAGCGTGCCATAGACCATCGCCGGCGAACCGCTGGCGTAGACATGCAGCGATTTCAGGTCCGGGAAATCCTCACACACCGCCTCATGCAACATCCCGCAGCGCCCTTCCCAACCGCATTGATCGCTGACGACCTTGTGCAGGAACAGGTTGGGCAGCTTCAGCCATTCGTCCCAATGTTCGATTTCGTAGAAATCTTCCGGACGACGCACGCCCCAGTACAAATGCACCGGATGCTTGAAACCGTTGGCCCGGCAATGTTCGATCAGGCTGTGGATCTGGCCCATGCCGGTGCCGGCGGCAATCAATACCAGCGGTCCGTCCGGCAATTCCGCGAGATGGGTGTCGCCGAACGGCAGCTCGACCCGCACCATGGTGTTGCGCTGCAGTTGCTCGATCAGGCTCAGGGCACTGGCTTCACGCGCCAGGACATGGATTTCCAGATCTCGCCCACCGTGGGGCGCAGAAGCCATGGAAAAGGCTGACTTCTCGCCGTTCTCGCGCTCGATCATCAGGTACTGACCGGCGTGATAACGCGGCGGCTTGCCGGCCGGCGCACGCAGGCGCACGCGCCAGGTATCGCCACCGACGTCCCGGCATTCGATGACCTGACACGACAGGCTGCGCACCGGCAGTTCTCCCAGCGCAAGCACGCCATCCCACAGCAGGATGCAGTCTTCCAGCGGCTTCGCTATGCAAGTGTAGAACTCGCCGTGGTCATGCACCTTGCCGGCCTGTTCGACCCGGCCTTCCACCAGCAGCGCTGCGCACACGTGACAATTGCCGTTGCGACAGCTTTGCGGGCATTCATAGCCCAGGCGCCGCGCACCATCGAGAATCCGCTCTCCGGGCCGTATCTCGAGCACGGCTCCGGAGGGCTGCAGGGTTACACGCATCAATCTATTCCTAACTGATTCCAGATGGCATCGATCCGTTGGGTGACGGCATCATCCTTGACGATGACACGGCCCCACTCGCGAGTGGTTTCGCCCGGCCACTTGTGGGTGGCATCCAGGCCTATCTTCGAGCCGAGTCCCGACACCGGCGAGGCGAAGTCGAGGTAGTCGATCGGCGTGTTGTCGATCATCACCGTGTCGCGCTTGGGGTCCATGCGCGTGGTGATGGCCCAGATCACGTCGTTCCAGTCCCGCGCGTTGATGTCGTCGTCGGTGACGATAACGAACTTGGTGTACATGAACTGTCGCAAAAACGACCAGACTCCCAGCATCACGCGCTTGGCGTGGCCCGGATACGACTTCTTCATCGTCACCACGGCCATGCGGTACGAGCAGCCCTCCGGCGGCAGGTAAAAGTCGGTGATCTCCGGAAATTGCTTCTGCAGGATCGGCACGAACACTTCGTTCAGCGCCACGCCGAGAATCGCCGGCTCATCCGGCGGACGGCCGGTGTAGGTACTGTGGTAGATCGGTTTGATTCGGTGGGTGATGCGCTCGACGGTGAACACCGGGAAGCTGTCGACTTCGTTGTAGTAACCGGTGTGGTCGCCGTACGGGCCTTCGTCGGCCATCTCGCCCGGGTGGATCACGCCTTCAAGGATGATTTCGGCAGTGGCCGGCACTTGAAGGTCGTTGCCACGGCACTTCACCAGCTCGGTGCGACTGTCGCGCAACAGACCGGCGAAGGCGTATTCGGAGAGGCTGTCCGGCACCGGGGTGACGGCGCCGAGAATGGTCGCCGGATCCGCGCCGAGGGCCACGGACACCGGGAACGGCTGGCCCGGGTGCTTCTCGCACCACTCACGGAAGTCCAGCGCACCGCCACGGTGGCTGAGCCAGCGCATGATGACTTTGTTGCGGCCGATCACTTGCTGACGGTAGATGCCGAGGTTCTGCCGGTCCTTGTTCGGGCCTTTGGTGACCGTCAGGCCCCAGGTGATCAGTGGGGCCACGTCGCCCGGCCAGCAGGTCTGCACCGGCAGCATTGCCAGATCAACGTCATCGCCTTCGATGACGACTTCCTGGCAGGGTGCGTCTTTGACGACTTTCGGCGCCATCGCAATGATCTTGCGAAAGATCGGCAGCTTCGACCACGCGTCCTTCAAGCCCTTCGGCGGCTCCGGCTCCTTGAGGAACGCCAGCAGCTTGCCGATTTCGCGCAGCTCGCTGACCGACTCGGCACCCATGCCCATGGCAACCCGCTCGGGGGTGCCGAACAGGTTGCCGAGCACCGGAATGTCATAGCCGGTCGGCTTCTCGAACAGCAGCGCCGGGCCCTTGGCCCGCAGTGTGCGGTCGCACACCTCGGTCATTTCCAGCACCGGCGAGACGGGAATCCGGATGCGTTTCAACTCTCCGCGCTGCTCAAGCTGCTGCACGAAATCCCGAAGATCCTTGAATTTCATTGATGATGGCACCCTCAAAATAGGCGTACATCCTACCTGCTATGCCGGTCGCTGGCAGCCCGTCACTGCTTACTTGGCTGCATTCACCTGGCCTTTTGCGAGTTTTTTCCCGGACTGAAGACCGACAAACAACGGTTCAAGGATCGGTGCCACCAGGCGTGCGCCGACCTCCGAAAGGTGATTGTCATCGGTGTACAGGGAGTAGCCATCGAGCTCGGCGCGGCACAGACCGCTTTCGTCGCACAACCGAGACGCCGGGTCGATCACCCGTACCGCCGGATCCTTCGCCAGTTGGGCGAACAACTGGCTGATGAAGGCCTGGCGCTTGTGATGCTCGTCGACACTCTGGCCAACGCCCTCTACCGAGTGATCCAGCATCGCCAGCCGTGTGAGCCGATACGGTGGGCTGAAGGCCTGCAACGGCGCCTCCTTCACCAGCCAGACCCGGTGGCCGCCAGCGCGCAGTTGCGCGACCCGCGCCCGCAGACCGACGGCCAGACGCTGTTCGGCGGCGCTGCGGTCATATTGGCCGTCGCTTGTTCTGAGCACATGACCGAGATCACCTTTGGCATCGCCGTACAGATATAGACTCCAGCGTGCGACCAGCACCACATCACTGACCCGCTGCGCGCTCAAGCCTTGCTCGACCCGTCGGTTGAAGCGCGCACAAACCCCGTCATGCTCCAATCCTTCAACCGGGATACAACCGGGAGAACTGGCGAGAATCACGCTCACCCCGTGGGCTTTCGCGCCGTCGTCGAATATCGGAATCAGCGCCGTGGCATGACTGTCCCCCCAGACCATGGCCTGAGTCGGCAGGTTCTCCACACCGTAATGACAGAACAGTTTGTCGTCCGGCGTCTTGTCGTCCGCCAGGCATGCCATCAGCTCCGGGCGCCATTCGCGCCCCTTGGCGTATTGCAGTGCCTGTTCGGACAGGCGCCACGGCAAACCGTCGGTCCAGCGCAACGCCTGCCCGGCCAGGCCGATCACCAGGATGCCGCACAAGCCTGCCAGCAGAATCTGCCGGCGTCCGGCGAGCAAGCGTCGTTCGCGAAACGGCGTCTCGACGAACTTCCACGACAGATAGCCCAGTACCAGGGTCAACAGGATCAATCCTGCGATATCCAGCGCGCCGGGTTCTTCAACGCTGGCGTAGCTGGAAAACACGAATACCGGCCAATGCCAGAGATACCAGGAATAAGAGATCAGACCGAGACCGACCATCACCCGACTGCTCAAAAAGCGCCCCACTGCCGTTTCGCGATGACCGTTGGCCAGAATCAGCAGCACCACGCCCAGCACCGGCAACAACGCGGTCGCACCCGGGAACGGCGTCGACTTGTCATAGACGAACACCGCGAACAGGATCAGTCCCATGCCCGACAGGCTCAACAGCTGCGCTGCCAACGGTTTCAAACGCCACGCCTGTTTCGGCGCCACCGCCAGCATGGCACCGGCCAGCAACTCCCAGGCTCGCATCGGCAGCAGGAAGAAAGCTTTCTCCGGGTGGTGATTGATTGCCCACACACTCAGCCCGAAGGACAGCAGCAATATACCGAACAGCGCCAGTCGCCAGTGTTTCAGCCGGCTCGACAGCAGCGTCAGCAGCAACGGGAACACAATGTAGAACTGTTCCTCCACCGCCAGCGACCAGGTGTGCAGCAGTGGCTTGAGATCGGACGCGACGTCGAAATAGCCGTCCTGACGCATGAACAGGATGTTCGAGACAAAGGTCACCTGGTAGCGCACCGACCGCCCCAGCTCCTCGTAGTCCTTGGGTGCCAGCAGGAACCAGCCCACCGCCATCACGGCGATGATCATTGCAAACAGTGCCGGCAGGATCCGCCGGGCACGCCGGGCCCAGAACTCGACGAAGCTGAAACGCCCTGCCTGGCGCTGGTTCCAGATGATCGAGGTGATCAGGTAGCCGGAAATCACGAAAAACACGTCCACGCCGACAAAGCCGCCGGTGAACCCCGGGACGCCAAAGTGGAACAGCACCACGGCAATCACCGCGACTGCCCGCAAGCCGTCGATATCCCTTCGATAAGCGAGTGTGCTCATAAATCTTTAATGCCAATCATTTGGTTGTTTTTTGTACAGCCTCAGTCGCTGCGTGTTGTTTTGCCAACTCACTGACCTTACCAGATCGCAAACCTCCCATCGTCCGGACAAAAAACAGGCAAAAAAATGGCGCCCCCTCAGGGACGCCATTTCTGGACTCGACCGACGATGTTACTTGCGCTTCATCGACAGGAAGAATTCGTCGTTGGTCTTGGTCGTTTTCAGCTTGTCGACCAGGAACTCGATGGCCGCCACTTCGTCCATCGGGTGCAGCAGCTTGCGCAGGATCCACATACGCTGCAGTTCGTCGTCGGCGGTCAGCAACTCTTCGCGACGAGTACCGGACTTGTTGATGTTGATGGCCGGGAACACACGCTTTTCGGCGATGCGACGGTCCAGTGGCAGCTCCATGTTGCCGGTGCCCTTGAACTCTTCGTAGATCACTTCATCCATCTTCGAACCGGTTTCAACCAGCGCGGTGGCGATGATGGTCAGCGAGCCGCCTTCTTCGATGTTACGCGCGGCACCGAAGAAACGCTTCGGCTTCTCCAGGGCATGGGCATCGACACCACCGGTCAGCACCTTGCCAGAGCTCGGGATCACGGTGTTGTAGGCACGGGCCAGACGGGTGATGGAGTCAAGCAGGATCACCACGTCCTTCTTGTGCTCGACCAGGCGCTTGGCCTTCTCGATCACCATTTCAGCAACCTGCACGTGACGGGTCGGCGGCTCGTCGAAGGTCGAGGCAACCACTTCGCCGCGCACGGTGCGCTGCATTTCGGTCACTTCTTCCGGACGTTCGTCGATCAACAGCACGATCAGGTGAACTTCAGGGTTGTTACGGGCGATGTTCGCTGCGATGTTCTGCAGCATGATCGTTTTACCGGCTTTCGGCGGTGCAACGATCAGACCACGCTGGCCTTTGCCGATCGGGGCGCACAGGTCGATGACTCGACCGGTCAGGTCTTCGGTGGAACCGTTGCCGGCTTCCATCTTCATGCGCACGTTCGGGAACAGCGGGGTCAGGTTCTCGAAGAGAATCTTGTTCTTCGCGTTTTCCGGACGATCGAAGTTGATCGTGTCGACCTTGAGCAGGGCGAAATACCGCTCGCCTTCCTTCGGAGGGCGGATCTTGCCAACGATGGTGTCACCGGTGCGCAAGTTGAAACGGCGGATCTGGCTCGGCGAGACGTAAATGTCGTCAGGACCGGCGAGGTAGGAAGCGTCAGCGGAGCGCAGGAAGCCGAAGCCGTCCTGGAGAATCTCCAGCACGCCATCACCGGAGATTTCCTCACCGCTTTTAGCGTGCTTTTTCAGCAGGGAGAAAATCACGTCCTGCTTGCGCGAACGGGCCATATTTTCTATGCCCATCTGTTCGGCCAATTCGAGCAGTTCGGTAATCGGCTTTTGCTTGAGTTCAGTCAGATTCATATAGGAATGACGTAATCATTTATGGAGGGGGGAAATTAAGCTTTTGGCTTAATGAGGCCGCGCCGCGGAGAAGGCGACAGGATCGCGTACTTGTTCGAAAAGGAGTGCGTCGGCGACGGCTAGCAGGGGGCAGTGGAGAAACCAGTGCGGGGCCGAATGTACCACCTGAGTTTCGGAGCGTCTAGCCCTGAATACGCAAAAAGCCCCGCAATTTGCGGGGCTTTTTGAGGACAATCTTTACCGCGACGCTTAGATGTTGGCGTCGAGGAAAGCAGCCAGTTGCGACTTCGACAGGGCGCCGACCTTGGTCGCTTCCACGTTGCCGTTCTTGAACAGCATCAGGGTAGGAATACCCCGTACGCCGTGCTTGGCAGGGGTTTCCTGGTTTTCGTCGATGTTCAGCTTGGCAACGGTCAGCTTGCCTTTGTAAGTCTCTGCAATCTCGTCCAGAACCGGAGCGATCATTTTGCAAGGGCCGCACCATTCAGCCCAGTAGTCGACCAGGACAGCGCCTTCGGCCTTGAGTACGTCGGCTTCGAAGCTAGCGTCGCTAACGTGTTTGATCAGATCGCTGCTCATGGAATTCTCCAGGTTGTAAGCAAAAAAACGTGGCCCATCATAGCCGCCCTTCCCTTGTTCAGGAAGCCGCAGATGATTGAGTCTTGCTATGGCACTCGATGAGTTTGGGTATAGCTCAAGTCACGCACCGGCGGGGGCGATGAAGGCGATTCCGGTGCGCAGGGCTGCGTTGCGCACATGCTCCTGCATGGCTTTCTGCGCGGCGGCGGAGGCCCGGCGGGCCAGGGCGCGGAGGATCTTGCGGTGTTCCTGCCAGGTTTCCATGGCCCGCTCGGCGCGGATGAACGGTAATTTCTGGCTTTCCAGAAAGATGTCGGCGCTGGCGGTGAGGATGCTCAGCATCGCCTGATTGCCGCTGGCCAGCAGAATCCGCCGGTGGAATTCGAAATCCAGTCTCGCCGCTGCCTCGAAGTCGCCGGCACGCAGCTGCTCGCGCATGGCGGCGACGTTGTCTTCCAGTTCGTCCAGATCAAACGTGCTCAGCGTCACCGCCGCCAGACCGGCCGCAAACCCTTCCAGCGCATAGCGCAACTGAAAGATTTCCAGCGGCGAAGCCTGGGCTGCAAACGGCCAGGCCGGTGCACCCTCACCGCGCGGCAACTCGACCGGCGCCTGCACGAAAACGCCCTTGCCCGGCTGGATGCTGACCACCCCCAGCGCGCTCAAGGACGACAACGCCTCACGCAACGACGCGCGACTGACGCCCAGCTGAACCGCCAGATCCCGTTGCGAAGGCAGCGCATCGCCGGGGCGGAAGCCCTGCTCGGTAATCAATTTGCGGATCGCTTGCAGCGCCACTTCGGGTACGGCGCGAGAGATCGAGTTCATGGTTTTCCAGACGGACCAGGCCAAGGTGCGGCCAGTTGTAATGCTATTCGAGGCATCAGGCAAGTCGTGCCCCAGCGGGGTTCGGCGGTGCACGCCGATGCGCTATCGCAGTGCGAAATCCAACCTGACTGTTCAGACCAGTAAGACCGAACAAACCCGCTAAACCCGTGGCTTTGCACAGCCGAAGCCCAGTCTTGGCACGGCCCGTGCTCTGTCTGATCGCAGAATTCACTTCCCGCCGATCCGGAGATTGTCCATGACGAAGCGTTACAGCGCCCTCCTCGCCGCCCTGTTTGCCGGTCTGATGCTGAGCCAGGCCCCCGCCCATGCCGACGGACTGGACGACGTGGTCAAACGCGGCACCTTGAAAGTCGCCGTGCCTCAGGACTTCCCGCCCTTCGGTTCGGTCGGCCCGGACATGAAGCCGCGCGGCCTGGATATCGACACCGCGAAACTGCTGGCCGACCAGCTCAAGGTCAAACTCGAACTGACCCCGGTCAACAGCACCAACCGCATCCCGTTCCTGACCACCGGCAAGGTCGACCTGGTGATTTCCAGCCTCGGCAAGAACCCCGAGCGCGAAAAGGTCATCGATTTCTCCCGCGCCTACGCGCCGTTCTACCTCGCCGTGTTCGGCCCGCCGGATGCAGCCGTCAGCACCCTGGACGATCTCAAGGGCAAGACCATCAGCGTCACCCGTGGCGCGATCGAGGACATCGAGCTGACCAAGGTTGCCCCCGAAGGCGTGACCATCAAGCGCTTCGAGGACAACAACTCGACCATCGCCGCCTACCTCGCAGGGCAAGTTGACCTGATCGCCAGCGGCAACGTGGTGATGGTCGCGATCAGTGAAAAGAGCCCGAAACGCGTGCCCGCGCTGAAAGTGAAGCTCAAGGATTCGCCGGTTTACGTCGGCGTGAACAAAAACGAGCCGGCGCTGCTGGCCAAGGTCAACGAGATCCTGACCACCGCCAAGGCTGACGGCGCGCTGGAAAAGAACGCGCAGACCTGGCTCAAAGAGCCGCTGCCGGCCGACCTCTGACCGGCGCCGCGGGAGACTTTCATGGCCTATCAGTTCGATTTCTTGCCGGTGGTGGAAAACACCGACCTGCTGCTGCGCGGGGCGTTGTTCACCCTTGAGCTGACGGCCATCGGCGCGCTGTTCGGGGTTGGCGTGGGCATCGTCGGGGCGCTGGTGCGGGCGTGGAACATCCGCCCGTTCTCGGCGATCTTCGGCGTGTATGTGGAGTTGATCCGCAACACGCCGTTCCTGGTGCAACTGTTCTTCATCTTTTTCGGCCTGCCGTCCCTCGGCGTGCAGATTTCCGAGTGGCAGGCGGCGGTGCTGGCGATGGTGATCAACCTTGGTGCGTACTCGACCGAGATCATCCGCGCCGGCATCCAGGCGATTCCGCGCGGGCAGCTGGAAGCAGCGGCGGCCTTGGCGATGAGTCGCTTCGAAGCGTTCCGCCATGTGGTGCTGCTGCCGGCGCTGGGCAAGGTCTGGCCGGCGCTGAGCAGCCAGATCATCATCGTGATGCTCGGTTCGGCGGTGTGTTCGCAGATCGCCACCGAAGAGTTGAGCTTCGCCGCCAACTTCATTCAGTCGCGCAACTTCCGCGCTTTTGAAACCTACGCCCTGACCACCCTCATTTATCTGTGCATGGCGCTGCTGATCCGTCAGTTGCTGAACTGGCTCGGCCGGCGCTACCTGTCGAAAAGCAGCGCAAGGAGCAGCCAATGAGCGACTTCACGCTCTGGGACATCCTGCGCAACCTGCTCACCGGCCTGCAATGGACGCTGGCGCTGTCGCTGGTGGCGTTCATCGGCGGCGGGATCGTCGGGTTGCTGATCCTGATCATGCGCATCTCGAAAAACCCGCTGCCCAGCAGCATCGCCCGCACCTGGATCGAACTGTTCCAGGGCACACCGCTGTTGATGCAGCTGTTTCTGGTGTTCTTCGGCGTGGCGCTGGCCGGGGTGGAAATTTCGCCGTGGATGGCAGCGGCGATTGCCCTGACGCTGTTCACCAGCGCTTATCTGGCGGAGATCTGGCGCGGCTGCGTCGAGGCGATTCCCCATGGTCAGTGGGAGGCGTCGTCGAGCCTGGCGCTGAATCCGCTGGAGCAACTGCGCTACGTGATCCTCCCGCAGGCGCTGCGCATTGCCGTAGCACCGACCGTGGGTTTCTCGGTGCAAGTGGTCAAAGGCACCGCTGTGACCTCGATCATCGGCTTCACCGAACTGACCAAGACCGGCGGCATGCTCGCCAACGCCACCTTCGAACCGTTCATGGTCTACGGCCTCGTCGCCCTGGGCTACTTCCTGCTCTGCTACCCCCTGTCCCTCAGTGCGCGCTACCTGGAAAGGAGACTGCATGCCTCTGCTTAGAATTTCCGCCCTGCATAAATATTACGGCGATCACCACGTGCTCAAAGGCATCGACCTGAGCGTCGAGGAAGGCCAGGTCGTGGCGATCATCGGCCGCAGCGGCTCGGGCAAATCCACCCTGCTGCGCACCCTCAACGGTCTGGAATCGATCAACGATGGCGTGATCGAAGTCGACGGCGAATACCTCGACGCCGCCCGCGCCGATTTGCGCAGCCTGCGGCAGAAAGTCGGGATGGTGTTCCAGCAGTTCAACCTGTTCCCGCACCTGACGGTGGGCGAAAACGTGATGCTCGCGCCGCAAGTGGTACAGAAAGTACCCAAGGCCAAAGCGCAAGAGCTGGCGCGGCAGATGCTGGAGCGCGTCGGCCTGGGCGAGAAATTCGATGCCTTCCCGGATCGTCTCTCGGGTGGCCAGCAACAGCGCGTGGCGATTGCCCGGGCGCTGGCGATGTCACCCAAGGTGCTGCTGTGTGACGAGATCACTTCGGCGCTGGATCCGGAACTGGTCAATGAAGTGCTCGGCGTGGTCCGCCAGCTCGCGAAGGAAGGCATGACGCTGATCATGGTCACCCACGAAATGCGCTTCGCCCGGGAGGTCGGGGACAAGCTGGTGTTCATGCACCAGGGCAAGGTGCACGAGGTCGGGGACCCGAAAGTGCTGTTTGCCGATCCGCAGACGCCGGAGCTGGCGAATTTCATCGGAACCGTGGAAGCCGCAGGCTGAAAGCTGGCCGTCAGTGCGCTAAATCAAGGGTTTGAGCCATGCGCGTTGGCGGCAGCGTTTGATCGTGGCACGATGTCGGGGTTATCGACCGAGACCCCCAGACCATGCCGCAATCCCAAGCCAAGAATCTGTCCCTGATCGCCGCGATCGACCTGGGCTCCAACAGCTTCCACATGGTCGTGGCCAAGGCCCAGAACGGCGAAATCCGTATTCTCGAACGTCTCGGGGAGAAGGTGCAGCTGGCCGCCGGCATCGACGATGAGCGCCATCTCAACGAAGAATCCATGCAGCGCGGGCTCGACTGCCTCAAGCGTTTTGCTCAACTGATCAACGGCATGCCGCTGGGCGCCGTGCGGATCGTCGGCACCAATGCCCTGCGCGAAGCCCGTAACCGCCTGGAGTTCATCCACCGCGCCGAAGAAATCCTCGGCCACCCGGTGGAAGTCATTTCCGGCCGTGAAGAGGCGCGTCTGATCTACCTCGGCGTGTCCCACACCCTCGCCGACACCCCGGGCAAACGCCTGGTCGCCGACATCGGCGGCGGCAGTACCGAATTCATCATCGGCCAGCGTTTCGAGCCGTTGCTGCGCGAAAGCCTGCAAATGGGCTGCGTGAGTTTCACCCAGCGCTATTTCAAGGACGGCAAGATCACCCCGGCCCGCTACGCCCAGGCGTACACGGCGGCGCGGCTGGAAATCATGAGCATCGAACACGCCCTGCACCGTCTGACCTGGGATGAAGCCATCGGCTCCTCGGGCACCATCCGCGCCATCGGCCTGGCGCTGAAGGCCGGCGGTCACGGTACCGGCGAAGTGAACGCCGAAGGTCTGGCGTGGCTCAAGCGTCGCCTGTTCAAGCTCGGCGATGTCGACAAGATCGATTTCGAAGGCATCAAGCCGGATCGCCGGGCGATCTTCCCGGCGGGCCTGGCGATTCTCGAAGCAATCTTCGACGCCCTCGAACTGCAACGCATGGACCACTGCGAAGGCGCGCTGCGTGAAGGCGTGCTCTACGACCTGCTCGGCCGCCATCATCACGAAGACGTGCGCGAACGCACCCTGACCTCGCTGATGGAGCGCTACCACGTCGACCTCGAACAGGCTGCACGGGTCGAGCGCAAAGCCCTGCACGCGTTCGATCAAGTGGCCGTGGACTGGGAACTGGAAGACGGCATCTGGCGCGAACTGCTGGGCTGGGCGGCGAAAGTGCACGAAGTCGGGCTCGACATCGCTCACTACCACTACCACAAGCACGGCGCCTACCTGATCGAACACTCGGACCTCGCCGGGTTCTCCCGCGAAGACCAGCAAATGCTCGCCCTGCTGGTGCGCGGCCACCGCCGCAACATCCCCAAGGACAAGTTCGCCGAGTTCGGCGACGAGGGCGACAAGCTGATCCGCCTGTGCGTACTGCTGCGTTTCGCCATCCTGTTCCACCATATCCGTGGCACCCAGGCAATGCCGCAAGTGGCGCTGCACGCCAACGGCAACAACCTCGACGTGGAATTCCCGGAAAACTGGCTGGATGAAAACCAGCTGACCCAGGCGGATTTCGCGCTTGAGGCGGAGTGGCTGACGCGGGTGGGGATTGTTCTGACCGTGCACTGAGTAACGGGCAGACACAAAAAAGGCGATCCCGGATGGATCGCCTTTTTTATGGCCTTGAAACCTGCGGTCAGCTGCTCACCGGCAGAATCGGGCTGCCCAATCGCTCCAGCAGAGTCGCCTGGGCACTGCGCGGGTTCTGGTTGCCGGTCGGCGTGTTGCGGATGTAGCGGCCGTCCGATTGCAGGCTCCAGCTGTGGGTGTTGTCGGTCAGGTACAGCTCCAGCTCTTTCTTGACCCGGGTCAGCAGCTTCTTGCCTTCCACCGGGAAGCAAGTCTCGACGCGCTTGTCGAGGTTGCGCTCCATCCAGTCGGCACTGGACAGGAACATCTGCTCTTCGCCGCCGTTGAGGAAGTAGAACACCCGGGTGTGTTCAAGGAAGCGGCCGATGATCGAGCGCACGTGAATGTTGTGCGAAACCCCGGCGATACCCGGACGCAGGCAGCACATGCCGCGCACCACCAGATCGATGCGCACGCCGGACTGGCTGGCCTTGTACAGCGCGCGGATGATCTTCGGATCGGTCAGCGAGTTGAACTTGGCGATGATGTGCGCCGGCTTGCCGTCGAGCGCGAACTGCGTCTCGCGGGTGATCATGTCGAGCATGCCCTTCTTGAGGGTGAACGGCGCATGCAGCAGTTTTTTCATGCGCAGCGTTTTGCCCATCCCGATCAACTGGCTGAACAGTTTGCCGACGTCTTCGCACAAGGCATCGTCGGAGGTCAGCAGGCTGTAGTCGGTGTACAGGCGGGCGTTGCCGGCGTGGTAGTTACCGGTGCCGAGGTGCGCGTAACGCACGATCTCGCCGGCTTCGCGGCGCAGGATCAGCATCATCTTGGCGTGGGTCTTGAAGCCGACCACGCCGTAGATCACCACCGCACCCGCCGCCTGCAGACGGCTGGCCAGTTGCAGGTTGGACTCTTCGTCGAAGCGCGCACGCAGCTCGATGACCGCCGTCACTTCCTTGCCGTTACGCGCGGCGTCCACCAGCGCATCGACGATTTCCGAGTTGGCGCCGGAGCGGTACAGCGTCTGGCGCACGGCCAGAACGTGTGGGTCTTTCGCGGCCTGGCGCAGCAGGTCGACCACCGGGGTGAAGGACTCGAACGGGTGCAGCAGCAGGATGTCCTGCTTGCTGATCACGCTGAAAATGTTCTCGCTGTTCTGCAGCAGTTTCGGGATCTGCGGGGTGAACGGCGTGTATTGCAGCTCCGGATGGCTGTCCAGACCAGTGATGCTGAACAGACGGGTCAGGTTGACCGGGCCGTTGACCTGATAAAGCTCGGTCTCGCTCAGGTTGAACTGCTTGAGCAGGTAGTCCGACAGGTGTTTCGGGCAAGTGTCGGCGACTTCCAGGCGTACGGCGTCACCGTAACGACGGGAGAACAGTTCGCCACGCAGGGCGCGGGCCAGGTCTTCGACGTCTTCGGAATCGAGCGCCAGGTCGGCGTTTCGGGTCAGGCGGAACTGGTAGCAGCCTTTTACCTTCATGCCCTGGAACAGGTCATCGGCGTGGGCGTGGATCATCGACGACAGGAACACATAGTTGTCGCCAGGTCCGCCGACTTCTTCCGGCACCTTGATGATCCGTGGCAGCAGACGGGGTGCCGGAATGATCGCCAGACCGGAATCGCGACCGAAGGCGTCGATGCCTTCGAGCTCGACGATAAAGTTCAGGCTCTTGTTCACCAGCAACGGGAACGGGTGCGTCGGGTCGAGGCCGATCGGGGTGATGATCGGCGCGATCTCGTCGCGGAAGTAGCGGCGCACCCAGGTTTTGATCTTGGTCGTCCAGTGGCGGCGACGGATGAAGCGCACCTGATGCTTTTCCAGCTCTGGCAGCAGAATGTCGTTGAGGATCGCGTACTGGCGGTCTACATGACCGTGCACCAGCTCGCTGATGCGGGCCAGGGCCTGATGCGGTTGCAGACCATCGGCGCCGGCCTGTTCACGGGCGAAGGTGATCTGCTTCTTGAGGCCGGCGACGCGGATTTCAAAGAATTCGTCGAGGTTGCTGGAGAAGATCAGCAGAAACTTCAGCCGCTCCAGCAACGGGTAGGACTCGTCCAGCGCCTGCTCCAGCACGCGGATGTTGAACTGCAGTTGCGACAATTCACGGTGGATGTACAGGCTGCTGTCATCCAGGCCGGGAATCGCGATCACCGGTGCCGCCGCGACGGGTTCAGTTGCCGGCGCGGGTGGCGCAGGCTCCAGTTCCGGCGGGGTTTCGGTAATCTGCTCGACCACGGGTTGAGCTTCTTTTACGGCAACTTCAGTGAGTCCTTCGGTATTCATCGAATGTTCCTGGGAGGGCTATTTCTGCTCTCGTAACAATTGAGCGGCGCGGACAGCAAAGTAAGTGAGGATGCCATCAGCGCCGGCACGTTTAAAGGCGGTCAGGGATTCGAGGATCACGCCTTCGCTCAACCAGCCATTCTGGATCGCCGCCATATGCATGGCGTATTCGCCGCTGACCTGATAGACGAAGGTCGGCACTTTGAAGGCATCTTTTACCCGGAACAAAATGTCCAGGTACGGCATGCCGGGTTTGACCATGACCATGTCCGCGCCTTCAGACAAGTCCGCGCCCACTTCGTGCAGCGCTTCGTCGCTGTTGGCCGGGTCCATCTGGTAGGAGGCCTTGTTCGCCTTGCCCAGGTTCGCGGCCGAACCCACGGCGTCACGGAACGGGCCGTAATAGGCACTGGCGTACTTGGCCGAGTAGGCCATGATCCGCACGTTGACGTGACCGGCCAGCTCCAGCGCTTCGCGGATCGCCTGGATGCGGCCGTCCATCATGTCCGACGGGGCAACCACCTGGGCGCCAGCGGCAGCATGGGACAACGCCTGTTTGACCAGTGCATCGACGGTGATGTCGTTCTGCACGTAGCCTTCTTCGTCAAGAATGCCGTCCTGACCGTGAGTGGTGAACGGGTCGAGGGCGACATCAGTGATCACGCCCAGCTCCGGGAATCGGTCACGCAGGGCGCGGGTGGCGCGCTGGGCGATACCTTCGGGATTCCAGGCTTCGGCGGCATCGAGGGATTTGAGTTCAGGTGGCGTGACCGGGAACAGCGCCAGTGCCGGAATCCCCAATTCGACCCATTTGGCGGCTTCTTCAAGCAGCAGGTCGATGGTCAGGCGCTCGACGCCCGGCATCGAGGCCACGGCTTCGCGGCGATTTTCACCGTCGAGCACGAACACCGGCAGGATCAGGTCATCGACCGTCAGGACATTCTCACGCACCAGCCGCCGGGAAAAATCATCACGACGATTGCGACGCAGGCGGGTGGCGGGGAACAGGCGGTTGGCTGGGGTAAAGCTCACGGCAGACTCCTGAGCCCGCGCAAACGGGCGAGCGTGACAGTTATAAGCGGCCATTATGACGGTCGTATTACAGTTATGTGCACCCCTGTGACACGTAGCCGCAATCCATTGTCGTTGTAGGAAATGTTAACGTCGAGACACATTTCGACACTTTCCTGAATGTGTCCGAAGGGTTAGGCTGCGCGTTCATTTCGCCAGCACCCAGACAATGCTCCAACAATTTCTGCATGACTTCGGCTATTTTGCCCTGTTTCTCGGGACGTTTTTCGAAGGCGAAACCATCCTGGTGCTCGCGGGCTTCCTCGCGTTCCGTGAATACATGGACATCAAACTGGTGGTGGTCGTGGCGTTCTTCGGCAGCTATGCCGGCGATCAGCTGTGGTACTTCCTGGGCCGCAAACACGGACGCAAGTTGCTGGCGCGCAAGCCGCGCTGGCAGATGATGGGCGACCGCGCGCTGGAACACATCCGCAAGCACCCGGACATCTGGGTCTTGAGTTTCCGCTTCGTGTACGGCCTGCGCACGGTGATGCCGGTGGCGATCGGCCTGTCGGGCTATCCGCCGGGACGCTATCTGCTGCTCAACGGTATCGGCGCCGCGATCTGGGCCACCGCCCTGGCCGCTGCCGCCTACCATTTCGGCGCCGTGCTCGAAGGCATGCTCGGCAGCATCAAGAAGTATGAATTGTGGGTACTGGGCGCGCTGCTGGTGCTCGGCCTGGGCCTGTGGCTGCGCCGCCGGTTCAAGAATGCCCGGCTGGCCAAGAAAGTCTATGAGGACGAGCAGTTGGCCAAGGCCGAACGGCACAAAGCCGAACAGGCCGAGGCCGCCGAGCCTAAGACGCCAGCCGAGTAAAGCGCCGGTGGCAGCAATACAGCCCGATGCCGCTGAGCAGGCTGTAACCGAACAGGCCGACCCACATCGGCGGGCCGGCCGGCCATAGCCCGACCTGCGGCGCCAGCCACACCAGCGGCAGGTTCGCCGCCAACCGCAGCAGCTCCAGTTTCAGCGCCCACGGGCGATTCTCCAGGGCCACGCCCAACACAAACAAACCGAACGCCACCGCGCCCCAGCCCAGCACCAATGCACTGGTGGGCAGACGGTGTTCCAGACTCATCAGATAACTGCCCAGCGCCACGTACACACTGAATTGCAGCGCCACATACCCCTGCTGTCGGGCGCCCAGCGGCACTTCGAATTTGCGGAACCGGCTCAGGTCCGGCTTGCTCATCGGGTATTTCTCCGCCACATCCGCCGGCCGCCATCCCGTGCGCATGAACCAGATCCGCCACTTGTCCCACTTGCGCCCGGCACGCCGCGCGTCGTCCCACAGCTGCGCGTAGAACTGCAGGTTGGCCCACAACGGATTCCAGCTCGCCAGCGGTGTGGTCACGCCGAAAATCACCGGTTCATCGTCGTCCTCTTCCTGGAACGAGCCAAACAGACGGTCCCAAATAATGAACACCCCGCCGTAGTTGCGATCCATGTAGAGAGCGTTCTGTGCATGGTGAGCCCGATGATTGGACGGCGTGACGAAGCACCATTCGAACCACCCGAGCTTGGGAATGTGCCGGGTATGAACCCAGAATTGATACAGCAGATTCAGCGCCGCAACGCTGACGAACACCAGCAGCGGCACCCCGAGCACGGCCATCGGCAGGTAAAAGATCCAGCCGAGCAGAAACCCGGTGCTGGTCTGGCGCAAGGCAGTGGAAAGGTTGTAGTCCTCGCTCTGGTGATGCACCGAATGCGCCGCCCAGAGGATGTTCCGTTCGTGCCCCATGCGGTGCAGCCAGTAGTAGCAGAAATCGTAGAGAACAAAGGCGAAGAACCACACCCAGACACTGTCCGCCGGCAGCCTGAGCAGCGCCAGATGCTCCAGGGCAAAGCCGTAGGTCACCAGCCCCACGCTCTTGGTCAGCAGGCCGGTGGTGGTCGACAGCACCCCGGTGCTGATGCTGTTCACCGCATCGGCCAGGCGATAGTTGCTCACCCCGCGCCAACGGTCGGCGATCAGCTCGGCCGCGATCAATACGAAGAAAAACGGCACCGCATACAGAATGAAGTTCATGACGCGCCCCGATCGAGATCCGTGTGCACAGATCCTAGGTGTAGCCGCGGCTAGACCCTATGGCAACGAACGACAAATTAGTGGACATTTAGCGCCATGAATCTGGAGAGAAACCCATGAGCAAAAAAGTTGCAGTGATCCTGTCCGGTTGCGGCGTATACGACGGCGCCGAGATCCACGAAAGCGTCATCACCCTGTTGCGCCTGGATCAGCGTGGCGCCCAGGTGCAGTGCTTCGCCCCGGACATCGCGCAATTGCATGTGATCAACCACCTCACCGGCAAAGAGATGCCCGAGTCGCGCAACGTGCTGGTGGAATCGGCGCGCATCGCCCGGGGCAACGTCAAGGATGTCCGTGAAGCCGATGTCGATGATTTCGATGCGCTGATCGTGCCCGGCGGTTTCGGCGCGGCGAAGAACCTGTCGAACTTCGCCGTCGACGGCGCTGGCTGCTGCGTCCAGCCTGACGTACTGGCATTGGCCGAAGCCTTTGCCGAAGCGGGTAAACCGGTGGGACTGATCTGCATTTCGCCGGCGCTGGCCGCCAAGATCTACGGCCCGGGTGTGACCTGCACCATTGGCAACGATGCCGACACCGCAGCAGCCATCGGCAAGATGGGCGCCACCCACGAAGACTGCGCGGTGACCGACATCATCGAAGACAAGGCACGCAAACTGGTGACCACACCGGCCTACATGCTGGCGCAGTCGATCAGTGAGGCGGCCTCCGGGATCAACAAGCTGGTGGATCGCGTGCTTGAGCTGACCCACGAAAACGACGCCTGATCTCTTGGTCGAACACACACCCAATGTGGGAGCGGGCTTGCTCGCGAAGACGTCAGGTCAGACAACTATTCGTTGAATGACACACCGCCTTCGCGAGCAAGCCCGCTCCCACAAGGGATTTGTGTAGTGTTCAGGTTGTGCGGGCGAGCCTGGTGAGGATCCGGTCCAGCGCATTGGCGAACGCCTGCTTCTCCCGATCGCCGAACGGCGCCGGGCCGCCGCTGACCTGGCCCTGTTCGCGCAGATCGGTAAACAGGTTGCGTGTCGCCAACCGCTCCCCCATGTTCTGCGCGTCGAACTCCTTGCCTCGCGGGTCCAGCGCTGCCACGCCCTTCTTCACCAGCCGGTCGGCCAGCGGAATGTCGCTGCAGATCACCAGCTCGCCCGGCACCGCGTACTCCACCAGATAATCATCCGCCGCATCCGGGCCGCTCGGCACCACGATCAGCTTGACGATTGCCAGCGCCGGTTTGCTCTGCGGCTGCCCAGCCACCAGCACCACTTCAAAGCGGCGCTTGAGGGCGAACTTGACCACCAGCTCCTTGGCCATCTTCGGGCAGGCGTCGGCATCGATCCATACGCGCATGTTTTCTACCTCGCAAATATGAGCGCAGCGAATGCCTTCAAGCAGCCGTCACCCTACGTTTTTCAGCCACCCGACTGCGACCGTACAGCACGATGATCGCCGCAATCGCGACGGCCTGCGCGGTCAACGAGTAGGCATCGGCATGGATCCCCAACCAGTCGAAATCGAAGAACGCCACCGGCCGGGTGCCGAAAATCCCGGCTTCCTGCAACGCCTTCACACCGTGACCGGCGAATACCACCGACAACGCACAGAGCAGCGCCGCGTTGATGCTGAAGAACAGCGTCAACGGCAATTTCGCTGAACCGCGCAGAATGATCCACGCCAGGCCGAACAGCAGCACCAGCGCCGTTGCGCCGCCCGCCAATACCGCGTTGTGTCCGGCAGGACCGGCCTGCAACCACAGGGTTTCGTAAAACAGGATCACTTCGAACAGCTCGCGATACACCGAGAAGAACGCCAGGACCGCGAAGCCAAACCGTCCGCCGCCACCGACCAGGCTCTGACTGATGTAATCCTGCCAGGCTGCCGCGTGCCGACGGTCATGCATCCAAACCCCGAGCCACAGCACCATGACACTGGCGAACAACGCCGTGGCGCCTTCCAGCAGTTCACGCTGGGAGCCGCTGACGTCGATCACATACGCCGCCAGCGCCCAGGTCCCCAGACCGGCCAGCAACGCCAGTCCCCAACCGACGTTGACACTGCGCACCGCCGATTGCTGGCCGGTGTTGCGCAGGAACGCGAGGATCGCTGCCAGTACCAGAATGGCTTCCAGGCCTTCACGCAGCAGAATCAGCAGACCGGAAATGTAGCTCAACGACCCACTCAAACCGTCGCTGCCGAGCAGACCGGCCGATTCCTTGAGCTTGGCCTTCGCCGCGTCGAGACGCTGCTCGGCCTGCTCCACCGACAAGCCGTCCTGCAGCGATTGCCGGTAGGCCATCAAGGATTTTTCGGTGTCCTTGCGCACGTTGGCGTCGACGTTATCCAGCGAGCTTTCGACCAGTTCGAAACCTTCCAGATACGCTGCAACGGACAAGTCATACGCCTGATCACGTTCGCCGGCACGATAAGCGGCCAGGCTCTTGTCCAAAGTCGCGGCGGTGTAGTCGAGCAACTGCGCCGGGCCACGCTTGACCTGCGGCGGTTGCGCCCGTTGAGCACGGAAGATCGCAGCCGCCTCAAGCCCCTCAGAGGCCTGCACTTCGGCCGGCGTCTGACGGGCGAGGTCGGCGATGTTGTAAGTCTTGTCGGTTTTGGCCGTGGCCGGATCGACACTGAACTGAGCGATATAGGTCGCCAGATCCCAGCGCTGACGATCGTCCAGTTGATCGGCGAAGGCCGGCATGTCGGTGCCTTCGACGCCCTGGCCGAGGGTGTTGTAGATCGCGTACAGGCTCAGGTGATCCAGGCGCGCCGCGTCACGCAGGTTGGCCGGCGCGGGCTCCATGCCGACACTCGCAGGGCCATCGCCGGCACCGTTGGTGCCGTGGCACACGGAGCAGTGCTGGGTATAGAGCGGCGCGCCACGGGTCGGATCCGGGGTGATGATCGGGGCCTGGCTGACTTCATAGGCCACCGCCAGTTTCGCCCCCAGTTGCCGGGCCTGACGGGCGACGTCCGCGCCGTCCTGCTTCGCGGTGATGGCGGCGAGCAGAGCGTCGATGCCCTGCTCCAGGCCGGCCTTCTCCGGTTTGGCCGGCATGCCGGCGATCAGCCCCTGCAAGGCGTGGGTGAACTCAAGCTGCTCGCGGTATTCGGCATCGTCGATGACCTTGCCCGCTTGTACCGTTGGCGGGTAATCGGCGCTGATGTAATCGAGCAGGTGCAGCGCTTGCGGCGCGCCTTCCACGGTATCGGCCAGCAGATTGAAGCTGCTCAGGGCAAACAACGGGAACACCAGCCAGGCCAGGAATCGGGACAAGGCAGTCATGAAAGGGTCTCAATTGGAAATGCGAAGTAACACATTGTTCACGTCGGGGGAGCCTGACTCAAGCTTTCTCGTTGGCCGCATCGGTATTACGCGCATTGTGCTGCAGCACATAGCCATCACTCGCCTCTATACTGCGTCGCCTCTCGCCCCTTTCGATTAAGGAAAATCTCGTGGTCATGCGCCATTGTCTGCTGTTTCCCTTGCTGTTAAGCGCGGTCCTGCAATTGAGCGGTTGCGGGGCCTACCGCAATTACGACCTGGAACTGGAACAGACAACCGATCAGTTGAAAGCGGGCAACACCGACGGTGCGCTGGCCCTGATCGAGGCGCATAACCCGGATGAAGAGAAAGACCTGCTTTATTACTTCGAGAAAGGCGCGGTACTCAGCGCTGCCGGCGAGTTGCCGCAAAGTCAGGTTGCCTGGCGCAGCGCCGAACAGATGGTGATTCAGCGCCAGGACGCCATTGAAACCAACGGCGACAAGCTGCTTTCCGCCCTGGGCAATCAATGGGGCAGCATCATCAACGACAAGATTCGTCGCTACGATGGTTACGACTATGAAAAGGTCATGCTGACCACGCAAATGGCCCTGAATCAGTTGGCCGTGAACGACTTCGACGGTGCTCGTGCGGACATCAAGAAGACCCACGAGCGCGAAACACTGATCGCCCGGCAACGAGAGCTCGAATACGAGCGTGTTGAAAACGCCGCCAAGGACCAGGGCGCCCGTGTGCATTACAAGGACCTGCAAGGTTACCCGGTCGTCATGCTGGATGCGCCTGCAGTCATCGCTCTGAAGAACGGCTATCAAAGTGCGTTCAGCCATTATTTGGCCGGCTTCACTTATGAAGCCCTGGGTGAAAAGGATCTGGCTGCACCGGGTTATCGTCAGGCCATAGAACTGCGCCCTGACATGCCGTTCTTCCAACAGGCATTGCGTGACCTCGACAGCCCCGGGCTCAAGGCCGGCGAAAGCGACGTGCTGATCATCGTGCAAAGCGGGCTGGCACCGGCTCGCAGCTCGGTGCGCGTGCCGTATCCGGTGAAGCTTGAGGACGGTCAGGTGATCGTCGCCAATGTATCGTTTCCGGTAATGGTGCCCGACACCTCCACCCAGCCTTTCAATCAGATAAGCCTCGACGGCCGCCAAAAGAAGCTGATCACGATCAACAACATCACCGACATGTCCCTGCGCACCCTGCGTGACGACATGCCCGGGATCATTCAGCGCACCACGTATCGAGCGTTCCTCGCCGCAGACGTCCAAGGCACCGACAATCGGCGCAACCCGGCGAAGGCGTCCTATGTAACCCATTACGATGGATTCGAGCACGCAGACACCCGCACCTGGCGCACCCTGCCCAACCTCACGCAAGTGCTGCGCCTGCGTCTGAAGAAAGGCGAACACTTGATCAGCCTGCCTACCGCACCCGGTGTCGCACCGCTGAAAATCCGCATCGATCAGGATCGCCAGTTCATCGGCCTGCGAGCCCTCGGCGACCGAATCTATGCCAATGGCAGTGCTTTCCAGGCGTCCGTTTCAGCGGAAAGCCGCGTGGTATCCGGCCTGAAATAAATAATGGCATCTAACTAATCGGTGCAATTAAAAAGCTATTACATAGCCAGCATCCGCCGCCTATAATGCCGCGCCCTCGTTATCGCGATGCGGCATTAAAGCTCCTCTGATTATGAGGAATTGGCAGGAGGCCAACGCCACTGCCGATCGGTCCCAGCAGCCCGACCCGCACCCGAGGCTGTCGTTACTCATGGAAGAAGTACCCCATGGCATTCCGCGCTCCCACTCTGATCGCGCTTGGCGCCGTCACCCTGCTGTCCGGCTGTTCGGCGTTTCGCAACTACGACTCCGAACTGGCCCAGACCAACCAGCAACTGGCCACCGGCAACGTTGACGCCGCCCTGACTCTGCTGGAAAAGAACAACACCGGCCCGGACAAGGACCTGCTCTATTACTTCGAGAAAGGCGAACTGCTGCGCGCCAAGGGCGATCTGTCCGGCAGCCAGAACGCCTGGACCAGCGCCGATCAGGTGGTGGGCAAGTGGGAAGACTCGGTCAAGCTCGACACCGACAAGTACCTGGCCCAGTTCGGCAGCTTCCTGGTCAATGACAAAGTCCGTCGCTACGAAGGCTACGACTACGAAAAAGTCATGCTGACCACGCAAATGGCCCTGAATCTGCTGGCGGTCAACGACTTCGACGGCGCCCGCACCGCGATCAAGAAGACTCACGAACGTGAAGCGGTGATCGCCGAACTGCGTGACAAGGAATACCTCAAGAGCGAAGAGGAAGCCGAGAAGCAAGGCATCAAGACCGAGTACAAGGACTTGCAGGGCTACCCGGTCGCCAGCCTCGACGCCCCGGAAGTGATCGGCCTGAAAAACAGCTATCAGAGTGCGTTCAGCCATTACCTGGCCGGTTTCGTCTACGAAGCCCTGGGCGAGAAAGACCTCGCCGCACCAGGCTATCGCAAGGCTGCCGAGCTGCGTCCGAAAACGCCGCTGCTGGAGCAGGCGCTGGTCAACCTCGACAAACCGGTCAAGAGCGATGACAGCGACATTCTGATCGTGGTGCAGAGCGGTCTGGCGCCGGCCCGTGACTCGATCCGCGTGCCGCTGCCGCTGCCAATCTCCAACAACGTGGTAATCACTCCGCTGTCGTTCCCGATCATCAAGCCTGACACCTCGACCGCGACGTTTGCGCAGATCGGCGTCGACGGCCGGCAACTGGACCTGACGGCCCTCAACAGCACCACCGCCATGTCCCGCCGCGCCCTGCGCGATGACATGCCGGGAATCATCCTGCGCACCACCGTGCGCGCGATCACCAAGGGCGTGGCGCAGAAGAAGATCAACGAAACCAACCCGCTGGCGGGTCTGGCAGTCGGTATCTCTTCAGCGGTGCTCGAAGGTGCCGATACCCGTACGTGGCGCACGTTGCCGGACACCACCCAAGTGGTGCGCCTGCGTCTGAAAAAAGGTGAACATCAGGTCACCCTGCCAAGTGCCGTGGGCGGTTCGGTGGTCAAGATCAACGTCGATCAGCGTTTTCAGGTGATCACCCTGCGCGCCGTGGGCAACCAGGTATTCGCCGCGGGCCTCGCCGCTCACGTGATCCCGAGTGCTGGCGCCACCGCCGTGGCCAGTCTCAAACAACCTTAAGAACGGAGTCTTTGCATGCGCTTCAAACTCTTCGCCGTCGCCGCCCTCGCCGTGCTGGCCAGCGGCTGCGCCACCCCGCCACCACCGGAGCCGGGCAGCGCCGCGAGCAAGGTCGTGGCCATGGGCCCGCAGAAACACATCGCGGTCGGCGCCATGCGCGTCGCCCGCGAAAACGGCTTCATGACCGTCAATGTGCAGTTGACCAACACCCTCAACAGCAACAAGACCTTCTACTACCGCTTCGCGTGGCTCGGTGCGGAAGGCTTCCCGATTGCCGAAGAAGAAGTCTGGAAGAGTCAGATGATGTACGGCGCCCAGACCAGCTTCATCCAGGGCATCGCACCAACGCCCAAAGCCGTGGATTTCCGTCTTGAAATGAAGACGCCTTAAGCCCGACACCCTATTCCCGATTCAGAGAGCATTCCCATGTTTGCACGCTTTTCCTTCATCGCCGTCCTCGCCCTGCTGGCCTCCGGTTGCGCCAACACTTCGCCGACCCTGGGCAGCAAGAACATCAGCTATGGCGACACCAAGGCCGTTGAAACCGTGACCAACGAGTTCGGCTCGACCGACCTGCAGATGATCGCCGAGTCGATGACCCGCTCCCTGGCCCAGTCCGGCATTCTGCAGGGCCGTCCGGTGGTTCAGGTCTACGACGTGAAGAACAAGACCAGCGAATACATCGACACCCGCGAAATCACCACCAGCATCAAGACCCAGCTGATGAAGTCCGGCACCGCCCGCTTCGCCAGCGACAACACCGCAATGCAGAGTCAGGTCGACCAGCTCAAACTGCAAAACCAGAGCGGCCTGTACAAGAAGAGCACCGTGGCCAAGACTGGCAACATGGTCGCCGCCAAATACCGTCTTGAAGGTTCGATCAGCTCGATCGTCAAGCGCAGCAGCGACTACAAGGACGTCTTCTACAAATTCAGCCTGCAACTGATCGACGTTGAAAGCGGTCTGGCCGAGTGGATGGACGAGAAAGAGATCCGCAAAACCACGGAGCGTTAATCGATGCGCACATGGATTGGCATGATGGCCCTGGCTTGCGCGTTCAGCGTGCAAGCGGCCCCGAAAGTCGCGGTGACGGATCTGGCGTATCAGGAACGTGTGGAGCAATACATCCACATCGTTTCGGCCCAGAACAATTACCGTGAGGGTTACTACAGCGCCAGCGGTTCTTCGAGCTACAACGAGCTCGAAGCCACCACCAGCTACATCGAACAGACCGAACTGCGCAAGTTCACCGGCGACATCAAGGGTGAAATCCTGCGCACCGGCATGTTCCAGCTGGTGCAGGGCACGCCATACACCGCGTCCTCCAAGGGTGACGTCTACGACGTGATCAAGCGGATCAAGGCCGGCAACTTCAAGGGTGCCGACTACGTGCTGTTCGGCACCGTGTCGGACATCGACTTCACCCAGGACGTGAACGAGCTGGCGAACACCGACAGCTATTCAGCCGTGCTGGGCCTGACGCTGGTGGCCGATTTCAGCCTGATCAACACCAAGACCTTCGAAATCACTTCGGCCTTCACGGCGATGGGTGAAGCGCAGGACACCAAACTGGTGAACCACCGCGACATCAAGATCTCGCTCAACCGCCCACGGGTGGTGCGTGACGTGTCGAAGGCGCTGGGCGAAGACGTGGCCGGACAGCTGAGCATGCAACTTGGCGGTGGCGGTTACGAGCAACCACGTGAACCGCAGCAGCGCAACAATCTGCCGCGTGATACGGCGCCGGTGATTCTGCACTGACCGACTGCCGGAAATGAAAAAGGCGACCTTCTCAGGTCGCCTTTTTTTGCGGCTGCACGCTTTATACGGCCGCTTTGCGCAACGTCGCCATGAACGCCGCCGCGCCAATGAACAGCCCGGCAAACGTGCGGTTCATGCGTCGCTGCTGGGTCGGCGTGCGCAACAGGCGCAGCACCTTCGACGCCAGCCCGGTGTAGCCGGCCATGACGATCAGGTCGACACAGATCATGGTCGCACCGATCACCACGTACTGGATCAGCAGTGGCGCGTGAGGGTTGATGAACTGCGGCAGCACCGCGAGCATGAACACCAGCGCCTTGGGGTTGCTGATGTTCACCAGAAAACCACGGAACACCAGGGCCAGCGGTTTGCCGATCGGCCGGACCGCCGCGTCGTCACTCATGTCCATCGGCAGTGCGCGCCACTGCTTGATCGCGAGATAGACCAGGTAGGCGACACCGAACCATTTGATCGCATGGAACGCGGTGGCCGAAGCGGTGAGGATCGCGCCGACACCGGCGCCGACGATGGCAATCTGCGCAGCCAGGCCGATCTGCAGGCCCAGGGCGTTCCAGTAACCGCGCCAGAAACCGTATTGCAGGCCGCTGGACATCGACGCAATGGCGCCGGCACCCGGAGAAAGACTGATTACCCAACACGCGGCAAAAAACGCCAGCCATGTTTGAAGCTCCATCGCACACCTCGACTTCGGACTCGTGACAATCCTCAACGCTAATGCGGATTTGGCCGGATGACTACCGATTTTTGCAGGATGTTGCGGCCGCCGACCAACGTGGCCGGCGGCCGATCACTTTTCGAAACCGCTGGAAGGGAAGACATCCGTACCGCGCCAGCGTCGCACCGAACGCTGGAAGAACAGGCTGTTGGGTACCTGCACCATGGCGCTGCCGGTGCCGAGTTCTTCGGCTTCGATCAGCGTGGTGTAGAGCAGATTGATCGCCACCACCCGGCCTTTGACGCCGGGCTTGTCGGTGGTGTCCACCAGCTCCACCACATCGCCCAGACGAAACGGGCCGACGGTGAAGATCAGAATCGCGCAGAGCAGGTTCGACAGCACACTCCACATGGCGAAGAACGCCACCGCCGCCACCGCGACGAAGCCCGACAGCGCGGTCCACAGCACCGTGGCCGACACCCCGAGGCGTTCCAGCACGAAGATCAACGCGCTGCCCATGATCAGCCAGCGCAGGCCACCGCGCAGCGGCATCAGCAGCTGCGGAGGGAAGGGGTACTTCTCGCCCAGGCGAGTCAGGAATCGGGCGACGACACGCTGGGTGAAGTAACCGGCCAGCAGGATCAGCAGAATCTGCACGCCGAGCCAGATCGGCTCGACCCACATCGCCGGCAATGGAAGTTTGAAGGCTTCCATCAGGACAACGCCTCCAGCTCCGCCTGCATGCTTTCCAGCGTTTCCAGGGCTTCCATCCACGCTTCTTCAAGCTCGCCTTCGCGGACTTTCAGCTTGGCCTGTTCGGCCAGCAGGTCGCGCAATTCGTTCTTGCGCGCCGGCTCGTAGATGTCGCTGTCGCCGAGGCTGGCATCGACCTTGGCCAGTTTCTCGTGCAGCTTGCCCAACTCGGCTTCGAGCTTGTCGGCCTCACGCTTGTGCGGCGCCAGTTGCTGACGCAATGCAGCGGCGGCCTGACGCTGGGCCTTCTTGTCGGTCTTGTCCGGGTTGACCGGCGTGTTGCTGACCGGGGCGTTGCGCTGGCGGTATTCGACCAGCCAACGGGCGTAGTCTTCGAGGTCGCCATCGAACTCCTCGACCTTGCCGTCCGCGACCAGGAAGAAGTTGTCGGTGGTGCTCTTGAGCAAATGCCGATCGTGGGAAACCACCAGCACCGCACCGCTGAACTCCTGCAACGCCATGGTCAGCGCCAGGCGCATTTCCAGATCCAGGTGGTTGGTCGGTTCGTCGAGCAGCAACAGGTTCGGCCGCTCCCAGGCGATCAACGCCAGGGCCAGACGGGCCTTTTCGCCACCGGAAAAATTCAGCACCGGCTCGTCGATCCGCGCGCCACGGAAGTCGAAACCACCGAGGAAGTCGCGCAGGGTCTGTTCGCGCTCGGTCGGCGCCAGACGCTGCAAGTGCAGCAACGGGCTGGCCTTGGCGTCCAGCGAGTCGAGCTGATGCTGGGCGAAGTAACCGACCACGGTGTTCTCACCGCGAGTCAGGCGCCCGGCCAGCGGTTCGAGTTCGCCGGCGAGGTTCTTGATCAGGGTCGACTTACCCGCGCCGTTGGGGCCGAGCAAGCCGATCCGCGCGCCGGGGGTCAGTTGCAGCTTGACCTTCTCCAGCACGGTTTTCTCGCCGTAACCCAAGCGCGCATCGGACAGGTCGATCAGCGGGCTGGAGATCTTGGTCGACTCGCGGAACACGAAATCGAACGGCGAATCGACGTGGGCCGCCGACAGCTCCTCCATCCGCTCCAGGGCCTTGATCCGGCTCTGGGCCTGACGGGCCTTGGTGGCCTGGGCCTTGAAGCGGGCGATGTAGCTTTCCATGTGCGCACGCTGCGCCTGTTGCTTCTCGTAGGCCTGTTGCTGCTGGGCCAGACGTTCGGCACGGGCGCGTTCGAACGCGGTGTAGCCGCCACGGTAGAGCGTCAGCTTGCGCTGATCGACGTGGGCCACGTGATCGACCACTTCATCCAGGAAATCCCGGTCGTGGGAAATCAGCAGCAAGGTGCCGGGGTAACTTTTCAGCCACTCTTCGAGCCAGATGATGGCGTCGAGGTCCAAGTGGTTGGTCGGTTCGTCGAGCAGCAGCAGGTCTGATGGGCACATCAAAGCCTGCGCAAGGTTCAGACGCATCCGCCAGCCACCGGAGAAATCTCCTACCTGACGATCCATCTGCTCGTTGGTGAAACCGAGACCGGCGAGCAGCTTGCGCGCCCGCGCATCGGCGGTGTAGCCGTCAGCGCTGTCGAGTTCGGCGTGCAGGCGGGCCAGCGCGGTGCCGTCATGGGCCTCTTCGGCTGCTGCGAGCTCGCGCTGTACTTCGCGCAGACGCAGGTCGCCGTCCAGCACATAGTCGACCGCCAGGCGCTCGAGCGTGTCGACCTCCTGGCGCATGTGGGCGATACGCCAGTCGGCCGGCAGCAGGCAGTCGCCGGAGTCCGGGTGCAACTCACCGCGGAGCAAGGCGAACAGGCTGGATTTGCCGGCGCCGTTGGCACCGATGAGGCCGGCTTTGTGGCCGGCGTGCAGGGTCAGCTCGGCGTCTTCTAGCAGACGTTGCGGGCCACGCTGTAAAGTCAGGTTCTGAAGTCGGATCATAATGGCGGCGGAGTCTACCAGCTTCCCCCGCAACTGGCGCGAGTAGCACGATGTCCTCTGACCTGTGGAGCTTTGCCCTTGCCGTCTACGCCCGTCCCGGCGTGGAGGATGCCTGCCTGCGCCTGCAATCGGCGGGGGCCAACGTGTGCCTGATGCTGTGCGGTTTATGGCTGGAACAACGCGATGCAACCTGTGACGAGGTACGTGCTCGACAGCTTCTGGAGCTGACAGAGCCTTGGGACCGGGAAGTGGTGCAGCCATTACGCGCATTGCGCATGCAGTGGAAAACCCTGGCCGACACCGATCCGGTGCTCGAGGGGATGCGCGAGCAGATCAAAGGATTGGAACTTGAGGCGGAGCGTGCGCTGCTGTCACGACTGGAAGGCGCCGCGCAAGGCTGGAAGCGTAATTCGAAGGAATCGAGTGACTGGCTGCAAGTGCTGGCCGGCCTGGCGGCCAACCTGAACCGCGACGCGCTGCAAGTGCTGCGCGTCGCGGCGACCGGCGCTTAGGAAGCGCTGGACGGGTTGCTGGCGACGCTCGACACCGGCGCCGACGATGGCGTGGTTGCGGTGGTCGAGGTAGTGGCGGCGGATGCAGGAGCTGCGGTCGGAGCCGGGGTTGCCGCTGCGGCAGGTTTGGCAGCAGGCGCAGTGGCCGGTTTCGCTGCAGCTGGTTTTGCTGCTGGCTTGGCAGCGGCAGGCTTTTTCACCGCAGGTTTTGCAGCAGGTTTCGCTGCTGGTTTGGCGGCCGGTTTGGCAGCGGTCGCTGGCTTGGCGGCAGTCGTTGCAGGCTTCGCTGCAGCAGCCGGTTTGGCCGCTGGTTTTGCAGCAGGTTTGGCCGCAGCTTTTACCGCAGGCTTGGCCGCTGGTTTCGCTGCAGCTTTGGCAGCAGGTTTGGCAGCAACCGGTTTGGCAGCGGTTTTCGCCGCAGGCTTGGCAGCAGCCGTTTTGACGGCTGGTTTAGCGGCGGCTTTCACGGCTGGTTTTGCTGCCGGTTTAGCGGCCACTTTGGTGGCTGGCTTGGCAGCAGGTTTTGCAGCGGCGGTTCTTGCCGGAGCCGCTTTCGCAGCAGCGGTTTTCGCCGCAGGTTTGGCGGCTGGTTTTGCTGCAGCCGGCTTCGCGGCAGCTGGTTTGGCCGCTGTGGTTTTGGCCGCCGGTTTGGCAGCGCTGGCTGCAGCGGGTTTCTTCGCGGCTGGTTTTGCGGCGGCTTTGGCAGGGGCTTTCGCAGCAGGTTTGGCGGCCGCTTTTTTCACAGGCGCCGCTGCCGGTTTGGCCGAACGCAGGGACAACGCCTTGCCGACGGCTTCTTGAACACGACCGACACCCTGCGCCAGTTTCAGGCTTTCCTGGGCATCGCGCTTGAGTTGCAGAATGTAGCCGCGAGTATCGGACTGACGCTCCTTCAGCGCATCGAGCAGGTCTTCGAGTTCCTTCACGGCAGCCTTGGCCTTGGTCTGCGCCTTGGCTTTACCGGCTGCTGCTGCGTCCTGCAATTTGGTGCGGGATTTGTGCAGTTTTTCTTGCGCCTTGCCGCGTTGCTTTTCCAGTTTGGCGAGCAGTTTTTCAGCATCAGCCAAGGCTTGGGAGCAAGCGTTTTCCAGATGCTCGAGCAAGCTGCCCGAGAGTTGTTGGAGTAAATGCAACGGAGTGTTTACAGGCTTCTTGGTGGCCGACATGGTTTACCTCCTGGCTGACGTGAGTGCGGCTCATACTAGACCTCTGCTGCTACCGCCGCTAGGGCATGTTGACAGTATCGAAAGCACTCGGTTGCAGGCTTGCGAAAAACTTCTGCGCATTGGCAAAAGCAGTTCACCGTTGCAGACGTTCGCGCTGGCATAATCCACCGCAATTCAGGACGGAGAGTGCCCATGTCGCGCTACCTTTTTTTATCCCTCTGCATGTTCTTTTCGGCGGTCCAGGCCGACGAAAAAAACACCGCGAACGATGCCCATGATCTGGCCTACAGTCTCGGCGCGAGCCTCGGTGAACGGCTGCGTCAGGAGGTTCCGCAACTGCAGATCCAGGCATTGATCGAAGGCTTGCAACAGGCTTATCAAGGCAAGCCTCTGGCATTGAGCGAAGCGCGGATCGAACAGATTCTGGCCGATCACGAATCGCAGACGGCCGAGCACGCGACCATGCCTTCAAGTGATGCGGCAATGGAAAACGAGCAGCGCTTTCTCACGGCGGAAAAGGCCAAGCCCGGCGTAAAGGAGCTGGCTGACGGCATTCTGTTGACCGAGCTGACCCCGGGAACTGGCGCAAAAGCCGGCCCCGACGGAAAAGTACAGGTGCTGTATATCGGACGGCTGCCGGACGGCACCGTGTTCGACCAGAACACTCAGCCGCAGTGGTTCAATCTCGACAGCGTGATCGCCGGATGGCGCACCGCGTTGCAAAACATGCCGGTGGGCGCGAAGTGGCGCCTGGTGATTCCATCGGATCAGGCTTACGGCGCCGACGGTGCCGGCGACTTGATCGCGCCATTCACACCGCTGGTGTTCGAAGTCGAATTGCGCGGCGCGACCAGTTGATCGCCCAATAAAAAACGGTGCGTTTGGGGCGCACCGTTTGTGTGTCTTGCAGGGTCGGCTCAGGCCTGAACCGAATCCTCTTCCTTGTGGGCGGTGTGCAGCACTTCGATCAGGCAGTCTTCCAGTTCGAAGCGTTCGTGAAGCAGGCCGCCCAGCTCCTTGAATTTCTCCGCAACGCATTTGCCTTCATCGCAAAGGTCGTTGAACGCGAGCAGTTTTTCGGTGATGACATCGATCCGCGGATAGATCGTCTCGGCCAGTTCCAGGCCGCGCTTGTCATTGAAGGCCTTGGCCTCGCCCGTCAGCTGTTCGTAGATCTCGAAGTGCCCCGCCGAAACGTAATCGACCAGCACACCGCAGAATTCCTGCAAAGGCTTTCGATCCTCGGATAGCGACTGAGGTTTGGCACCCAGCTTGTCGTAAGCGGCGATCAGTTCCTCACGCTCCTGGAGCCAGCGGTCGATCAGCAGATGAACTCCACCCCAACGTTCCTGAGCATTCTGACAACTTTCGAGCATGGCGATCTCTCTTCCCTTGTGGGTCATGCTGCCCTGCACCTGCGCCTCTTTCTTTGGCTGTTGCTTTGAGAGGCGGGCAGGCAGAGTGTCACCGAGCAACATAAATCCAATGACACGTGCGGGCCAGATTATGCCCGCACGCCTATGGCTTCAAGGTACGCAGGAGAGAAAGTTCATACAAGTGTTTAATCCCCGGCCAATGCCCGGTGCGACGGTTCGCCGCTGAGCGGTCGTTGCAGAGCGCTCCAGGCCAGGCGCAGCAATTGATAAACCGCCAGGATCGACATGGCGACGAAGAACAGCAGACTCCACTCCGGAATGCTCAGATCGAACAGCGTCCAGGACAATTGCGCGCAATCCTCGCTGTCATTGAACATCCGCCCCAATGCGCAGAGCCAGGGAAGGTGGCTGAACAACTCTTGCGCGCCGGGCGCGCACTGCGCCAGGTGATGCAGCGAATCACTCTGCAGCAGTACCTGTCGCCAGGCCGCCATCGTGCCGCCGAGGCTGGCCGACAGCGCACCGAACCAGTAGAGCGACAGACCGAAGCGTCCGGGCCCATGCACGGCCGCCACGCCACAGCAGGCGGTAAGGACACTCAGAAAGAGTCGCTGCACCAGACACAGGCTGCACGGCATGAGGCCGACCGTGTATTCAAGGTAGTAGGAAGCTCCCAGCGCCAGGATTCCCGCCGTGAAAACCATAAAGAACAGGGAGCGTGAGCAGGTCGCCGACATGGCTTATCCGTAACAATAAAGACAGGCAGTTACGGTAGAGGAAAGGGCCTCGGCCTTTCAAGGCGGGCCACTGGCGACACTTCACCAGAAGTGTAGGGAAATCCCGACAAGCGCGAGAGGAATGGATGTAGTCCCTTGTAGGACTTTGCCCAAGAAGAGAAAAGACGGTAACTATTCAGTCAAGAACATGAGCGAGGGAGCGTACTCCCTCGTCCATTCAGGCATGAGCCTGGACCGGTAACGGCGAGGCCAGCAGACGCTCATCCAGCAGACCGAGCCCTTCCTGGAACAGCTGGTTACTGCGATCGGTATCGCCGAGTCGAGCCAGCAACCGCGCCAGTTCCGCACAGGCCTCCGGATTGCGCTGCGTGCGCAGGCTGCTTTCCAGATAGTCCCTCGCCTTGCCCCACAGACTGGCTTGCAGGCACAGTCGACCGAGCGTCAGCAGCAGACTCGGGTCGGCGGGATGATCCTTGAGCCAGCCTTCGGCGGTTTGCAGTTGACGCGCGGGATCGCTGCCGCGCACCAGACCATAGAGCCGCGCAAGGTGGCTGTCGTACTTGCGCTTGAGGGCGCCGCGCAATACCTCTTCAGCTTCGACCTGGGCTCCCAACTGGCGCAGTTGCTCGGCGTAGGCCAGAACCAGAGGCGGCTCGTGGCGCTGCGACGAGGTCAATTGCTGCCAGGCGCGATTGAGCGACTGCAGACCGACCGTGCCATCTTCCTCGCGATG
Organism: Pseudomonas sp. G7(2022); assembly: GCF_052660475.1. Lineage (NCBI taxonomy): Bacteria > Pseudomonadati > Pseudomonadota > Gammaproteobacteria > Pseudomonadales > Pseudomonadaceae > Pseudomonas > Pseudomonas sp. G7(2022). The sequence continues at coordinate 6,079,862 of NZ_CP109659.1, forward strand.
TGCTGCCAGCGAGAGGTTCTCCCCCCAGGCGCGACGTTCCAGTTCGGCCAGTTCGGCGGAGGGCAGGACTTTGTCCTTGCGCAACTCGGGCAACAGCCGAATGACTGCCGACCAGTCGCCACGTTGTTGATGCAGGCGCTGCAACTGACGCAGGGTCTGAACGTTGTGCGGGTGACGCTCGCGCATGGCCTGCAGGGTCACCAGTGCGCCATCCGTATCACCACGGTCGGTTTGCAGTTGCGCGTGGTTCAAGGCAATCGCCAGTTCAGCCTGTGGCTGGCGCTCAAGGGCACGCTCCAGCAACCGATCACTTTCTTCGTAGTTGCCTTGCTCGTTGGCGGCACGGGCGGCACCGAGGTAATACAGCAATGGCTGGCGCTCGGCCTCGGCAGCCCGGTAGAGATGGCGCTGCGCACTGGCCCAGCGACCTTCAGCCAGATCCAGCTGACCGTGTTCGATCGCCACTTGTACGCGGCGACTGCGATTGCGCCGCGACCAGGGATTGACTACGCCACCGGACGTCAGCACCAGTTCGACCAAGGTCTTGATGCCCCAGATCAACAGCCACAGCACCGCCACCAGTGCCAGGGTCGCCCAAAGGCTCGACTCATAGCGGAAGCTTTTGTAAGCCACCAACACGTAACCGGAATGCTCGGCAATTGCCAGACCGAGGGCCGCCGTCGCAGCGATCACCAGAAACACGATGACATACAGGCGCTTCATGGCGTGGCCTCCTGCGCGGTGGCGGCAGGTTTGGCGAAGGGTTTCACCGAGTCTTCAGCGTTGACGTTACGGCGCTCGAGGTAGGCCTGTACCGCGCTGAGGGTGCCCGCCAGATCCGGGGTGACCACCGTAACCGGTTGCTTGCTCAGCTCCGCCACCTGCTCGAGCATGATTTTGCTCTGCGGATTGTCCGGGTTGAAGTTGCCCTTGAGCACATCCCGCGCTTCAGTCAGCGCCTGGGTATACACCGCGGCCTGGCCGTTGAGCGCCGCCCATTGCGCCTGCTCCAGCGAAAGACTGAGGGCCAGGCGCACCTGGCTCAGACTCTGCCCGGCGAGCAGTGGCCTTACGTTTTTATCGGCGTTGAAATCAATGCGGATGTAGCGCGAGATCTGATCCCACCACTGCGACCAGCGGCTGGCGCCGTCGCCATCGGCGGTCAGGCCCAGCAGCGAATCGCCGCGATCCTTGTATTCGGGCGCCAGCTCGGTGAGCCCGATGACCTGATCGCGCAGTGCGCCCAGCTTCAGGAACAGGCCGGTACGATCGGGCTGCTCGGTACTGCGCAACGCCACCAGGGTTTTCGCCACTTGTTCACGCGCGGCAAACGAACCCGGATCATTTTGTTCCTTCAGGATCTCGTCGGCCCCCTGCACCAGCGCCTGAGCGCTGCTGATGTCCTGCAGGGCCGAAAGACGCAGGCTGGCCAGACGCAACAGATGCTCGGCCTCTGCCAGACGCCAGTCCTTGCGGCTGGCCCCGAGGACGGTTTCCAGGCGCTGATTGAGGCGCTGCTGATCACCTTGAAGCTGGGTCACCAGACGCTGGCGCTCGGCGAGCTCGTCAGCGCCCGGCAGTTGTCCGAGACGCTCGGTCAGACGTTGCTCGTTGAGTTTCAGGTTCTGGGCCTGATCATTCAACGCCTGCACCTGACTCAATTGCTCCTGAGTGTTGGCTTGCAGGTGCCGCACCTGCCAGACACCCCAGCCACCCACCGCTATACCGGCGGCGCCCAGCAGCAGCGCGACAATGGCCAATCCGTTGCCTCGGCGCGGTTCGGTGGCCGGTGGCGGTGCATCAACCGGTGCGTCGATCACAGGTTGGACGTCATCTTTAGGCAAGGCTGTTTCGCTCACGTATCCATCCTTTGCATTAGGGAACGGGCACGGGATGCTCCCGTAACGCCGTCAGCAAGGCCGCGGCACTCGCGCCGCGGCAATCCACAACTGTTTGGGCCCCGGCGGCACGTGCCTGCCCGGCGACCCTTGGGCTTGGAACAAACAACGGCAACTGCGCCAGCACCGGCCATGTGTCGCCGGCCAATTGGCGCAGGTGCTCAAAACCCTGTCCACTGCTGACCACCAGCCCGTTCAGGCGTTCCGCCGCAATCCGTCGGGGCAGTTCCTGCGCCGGATAGTCCGGCAGGTCACGGCGATACATTTCCAGATACTCGACACTAGCACCAAGCTCGCGCAGGCGCTCGGCCAGCAGCTCGCGACCGCCCTCTCCGCGCAGGATCAACACCCGTGCGCCGGGCCGTGCAACGGCGTCGAGCAGACGCGGCAATTGCAGCAAGGCTTCACTGTCATCGCCCTCGTCCGGGCAATGCGCATCGAGACCCCGATCCTGAAGAATCTGCGCCGTCGCCGCACCCACGCTGAACCAGGGTATGGCCGGCACGGCATCTATCATCTGCACAGCGATGCGCGCCGCCGGCTTGCTGACCACGATCACCGCGCTGTAGCGCGACAACCCGGCAAACGTCTGGCGCATTGTGTCAGAGACCGGCAGCGGCGCGATTTCCAAAAGCGGCAGGCAACTGCTGAAAATCCCCTGCCCGGCCAGCACCTCGGCCAGCGCCTCGCAATCGTCCGCGGGGCGCGTCAGCAGCAGGCGCCAGGCCGTCACTCGTGACCTGCCTCGCCGTAGACCGCCTTGAGAATGTCGTCGGCACCCTGGCGGAGCAAATCTTCAGCAACTTGCACGCCCAGCGCTGCAGCGTCAGAGCGCGGCGCCCGGGCTTCGGCACTCAGCAGCTTGCCGCCGCTCGGTTCGCCGACCAGGCCACGCAGCCACAATTGCTCGCCTTCAAGCACGGCGTAGCAGGCGATCGGCACCTGGCAGCCGCCATTCAGGTGTTTGTTGAGGGCACGTTCGGCGCTCACACGGTCAGCCGTATCGGCGTGATGCAAAGGCGCGAGCAAGGCGTGGATTTCAGTGTCGGCGCTGCGGCATTCGATACCGACGGCGCCCTGGCCACCGGCCGGCAGGCTGTCGTCGACACTGATTGCGCAGGTGATGCGATCTTCGAAACCGAGGCGAATCAGACCGGCCGCCGCGAGGATGATCGCGTCGTACTCGCCGGCATCGAGCTTGGCCAGACGGGTGTTGACGTTGCCGCGCAGGAAACGGATTTCCAGGTCGGGACGACGGGTCAGCAACTGTGCCTGGCGACGCAGGCTGGAGGTGCCGACGATACTGCCGGCCGGCAACGCGTCGAGGCTGGAACAGGTATTGGAGACAAACGCGTCGCGCGGATCTTCGCGCTCGCAGATGCAGAACAGACCGAGGCCTTCAGGGAAATCCATCGGCACGTCTTTCATCGAATGGACGGCAATGTCGGCTTCGTTTTCCAGCAGCGCGGTTTCCAGCTCCTTGACGAACAGGCCCTTGCCGCCGATTTTCGACAGGGGCGAATCGAGCAGCTTGTCGCCGCGACTGACCATGGGCACCAGCGTCACCAGCAGTCCCGGGTGGGCTGCTTCCAGACGGGCTTTGACGTATTCGGCCTGCCAGAGGGCCAGTGCACTTTTGCGGGTGGCGATGCGGATTTCGCGAGAGGACATGGATCAATCCGTACTGAATAGATACGGCGGATAATAACAGCTCAGCCAAATCCACTTTGACCTGAATCAGAAACGGCGTGGCCTCCCTGGCCGGCAATGCCTGGTGAATGGAAAAACGAGCCGCCCGACGCCAGCGGACTAAAGCCCTTGCATCATCTTGCGCACGCCCGCCACATGCCGGCGGCTGACGATCAGCGCGTCACCGTTCAGGCCCTTGAGGAACAACTGGAAGTGGCCCAGCGGGGTGCGTTGCAGCCGCTCGATGCGGTCGCGGGCGACCAGCGCATTGCGGTGGATCCGCACGAAGCGCTCGCCGAACTCGTCTTCCAGTGCCTTGAGGGGCTCGTCCAGCAGGACTTCACCGGTTTCATGGCGCAGGGTCACGTATTTGTGATCGGCAATGAAATACACCACCTGGTCCAGCGGGATCAGCTCGATGCCCTTGCGGGTTCGGGCGCTGATGTGGCTGCGGGGGCCATTGCCGCTTTCCGCGGCAGGACGAGTCAGGGCCGATAGCTGAGCCCGATTCGGACGTTCGGCCCTTTTCAGGGCTTCCTGCAGATGTTCGGTTCGCACGGGTTTCACCACATAGCCCACGGCGCTGGCCTGCAGGGCTTCCACGGCAAATTCATCGGGACCTGCGCAAAACACCACGGCTGGCGGTGTTTCACGTTCGCACAGACGGGCAGCCACCTGCAGGCCGTCGAGGCCCGGCATGCGGATATCAAGGAGCACGATATCCGGCTTGTGGCTGTCGATCAGTGCCAACGCCTCTTCGCCATTGGTGGCGCTGGGCTCCAGGACTGTGTAGCCCTCGAGCTCGCTCACCATTCGGGCGAGGCGCTCGCGGGCCAGTGGTTCGTCATCAACGATCAGGACATTCATATTGCGCTGGATTCCTGCGTGAGTCTCGCACAAGGATAGCGTAGACAAGTGGAGTGACGTCCGTCACCGCGATCCACGCTAAGACTAGCGCGAGCGCCAAAAAGTGCCGTACGTCGGCCGGCAATATTTGCCGGCACCCGGGACGCACCCCTCAAGGCTCGCGCCTGTCTGCGTTTTACGCAGGGTATGCCGATGGTCAAAACACCCACCCCTCTCTTCTTATAGTCGGCTGCCAGACCTTTGCACGATCCACAGTCGCGCCGACCCTTAGTCCTACTGTAGACGCTTGCCGGGCCGATATTGCTCAATCGGAAAATATCCTTGCGCAAATCCCCCGGAACCGGCGGTGACTATGAACGCAGAGATGAGAAAAAAACGTATCGACCAGTGTCAGCGACAGGATTGGCAACCCTGTTATTATCCGCGCCAGCGTTTCACGCCTTCTTTCTTCAAGCCGATACGAGCGAATTCATGAGCACTGACAAGACCAATCAGTCCTGGGGCGGCCGCTTCAGTGAACCCGTCGACGCCTTCGTCGCCCGCTTCACCGCCTCCGTCACTTTCGACCAGCGCCTGTATCGCCACGACATCATGGGCTCGATTGCCCACGCCACCATGCTGGCCAAGGTCGGTGTGCTGACGGATGCCGAGCGCGACAGCATCATCGATGGCCTGAAGACCATCCAGGGCGAAATCGAGGCCGGCCAGTTCGACTGGCGCGTGGACCTCGAAGACGTGCACATGAACATCGAGGCACGCCTGACAGACCGCATCGGCATCACCGGCAAGAAACTGCACACCGGCCGCAGCCGCAACGACCAGGTCGCCACCGACATCCGCCTGTGGCTGCGCGACGAGATCGACCTGATTCTGGCCGAGATCACCCGCCTGCAAAAAGGCCTGCTGGAGCAGGCCGAGCGCGAAGCCGCGAGCATCATGCCGGGCTTCACCCACCTGCAGACCGCGCAACCGGTGACCTTCGGGCACCACATGCTGGCCTGGTTCGAAATGCTCAGCCGCGACTACGAGCGTCTGGTCGACTGCCGCAAGCGCACCAACCGCATGCCGCTGGGCAGCGCCGCGCTGGCCGGCACCACCTACCCGATCGACCGCGAATACACCGCACAGCTGTTGGGCTTCGACGCTGTCGGCGGCAACTCGCTGGACAACGTGTCGGATCGCGACTTCGCCATCGAATTCTGCTCGGCCGCCAGCATCGCGATGATGCACCTGTCGCGCTTCTCCGAAGAGCTGGTGCTGTGGACCAGCGCGCAGTTCCAGTTCATCGATCTGCCGGACCGTTTCTGCACCGGCAGCTCGATCATGCCGCAAAAGAAAAACCCCGACGTGCCAGAGCTGGTACGTGGCAAGACCGGCCGTGTGTTCGGCGCCCTGATGGGCCTGCTGACCCTGATGAAAGGCCAGCCACTGGCCTACAACAAGGACAATCAGGAAGACAAGGAACCGCTGTTCGACGCCGCCGATACCCTGCGCGACTCGCTGCGTGCCTTTGCCGACATGATCCCGGCGATCAAACCGAAACACGCAATCATGCGTGAAGCGGCACTGCGCGGTTTCTCGACCGCCACTGACCTGGCCGACTACCTGGTACGCCGTGGCCTGCCGTTCCGTGACTGCCACGAGATCGTTGGCCACGCGGTAAAGTACGGCGTCGACACCGGCAAGGATCTGGCGGAGATGAGCCTGGAAGAACTGCGTCAGTTCAGCGACCAGATCGAGCAGGACGTGTTTGCCGTACTGACCCTGGAAGGCTCGGTGAATGCCCGTGACCACATCGGCGGGACTGCGCCGGCACAGGTCAAGGCAGCCGTTGCTCGCGGTCAGGCATTGATCGCCAGCCGCTAAAAGCATCGCGGGCAAGTCGAGTTGTCGACTTGCCCGCGAACTTGCTCAAGGTTTTCTACTTTTTGGCGGCGATCATCGCCAAAAACGCCGGCATCGCTGCTTCCTTGTCCGCCGCAATCTTCTGCACATGCGGATTCTGCTCAAGTCGCTCCAGCAACGCCTTGGCCTTCGGCATGTCCGCCAGCAGATCCAGACCGAACAGTTTGTGCCCCACCGCAGCCGCCAGCGGCACGCTGTAGAGAAAGTACAAATCCGCAATGCTCAGGCGGTCGCCCGCCACATACGGGGCGAACTTGCCGTGGCGTCCCAGGGCCGCAAAGCCCAGCAGCAATTCAGCCTTGGTTTTTTCCTTGATCGCCTCCGGCAGCGCCGTGCCGAAAAACGCTTCGCCGTAACAGGCACGGGCCGGCAGCTCGATATACAGCTCGATCTCCTTGGCCACCGCCAGCACCTGAGCCCGCGCGAACGGTTCCGTCGGCAGCAGCGGGACGCCCCTCTGGCTGCTTTCGAGGTATTCGAGCATCACCATCGTTTCATTGATGTAGCCGCCTTCGGCCCCCAGCACCGGGACCTTGCCGCGCGGGCTGATGGCCAGAGATTCAGGCGTAGGCGTCGGGTAGAACGTGACCTCTTCGAACGGCAGGCCTTTTTCCAGCAGCGCCAGTTTGACCATGTTGTAGTAGTTGCTGACTGAGAATCCGTAGAGCTTGAACATCACATAGCCTCCAGGCCGTGCGGGGTGGGCAGTGCCTGTTTATAGATCGCCCCGGGGATTCGTGCCAGCAGCATCACGCCGCTGAATGCGGGTAAACTGGCGCCTTTCCTTGAGGAGCCTGCCATGAGCGAGCCGACTGACATCGACAATGATGAAGAAGAGTTCACCGAATCGACGCTGATCGAAGCGATCGAGAACCAGATCGAAAGCGACAACCCGCCAGCGGCCAAGGCAACCTTCAACAAGCTGACCCTGGTCGGCTACGAGCGCGAAGACATTCTGAACCTGATGGCCCATGTGCTGGCCTACGAAATCGACGCGATGCTCGACGATGACCGCGCGTTCGATACCGAGTGGTACGAAACGGCGCTGCGCGCTCTGCCGGAACTGCCACCGGAAAAGCAGTAAACGGCCGCTCCTGTGGGAGCAGACCTGCTCCCACACAATTTGTCACCCATCTCTGCGGCCTTCTCCCGCCCTCTGACTACACTGGAATCCACCCCGGGACAAAAACCCTGGCACGCGTACTGGACAGGCCGCGCCGGCAGGTTCACCTTAGGGGCGCTGTCGTCCAATTCCTAGAAAGTCTGGAGTCCTTATGTCGCTTACCCCTGAGTTGGTTGCCGAACTGGAAGTCCTCGCACTCTTCAACCTGGACAGTTCCCAGGAAGGTCTGAAAATTCATCAGACCGCTGCCCCGAAGCACATTGCCGCTGCACAACGCCTGTTCGAAAAAGAACTGACAGACCAGCCTGATGGCGGTTACCTGACCAGCCTCGGTCGCGATGCCGCACAGAACGTGCAAACCGTACTGACGATTCTCAAAGAGCAACAAACCGCCTGATCCTCCCGACTTTGCCCACGGAAACCCCTGCCACGGGATTTCCGCGGGCCAGCCATGAACGTCGCCCCTCGCCGCGCGATAGAAATCTGACGTCAAAAAAACAAATTCAGCTTAAAACTCCTGCCGCTCAGGCGCTAAACTCCCGGACACCCGAGACCCCTTGCCTCCGAGCCCTGCGCGCCGGTTTGAGCCGACATGACCCTCACCCATGAAATCCGCCCCGACCTGGACGAAGGCATCGACCGCAAGGTTCTCAGCCAGCTGCGTGCACGCTTTCTCAAACTCAATGAAGGCCGCCTGAACCGGGCCCTCGAAGGCCTGTCGACACGCCAGCAAAGCGTGCTGACCCTGTTACCGCTGTTTTTCCACGTCAATCATCCGCTGTTGCCCGGCTATGTCTCGGGCAGCACGCCGGCCGGACTGTCGAATTACGAACCGGACGCCGATGCACTCGCCGAAGCCCAGCGCCTGACGCGTTCGTTTTCCTACAAGCCGCGCCATGGCAGCAATCCGCCACGGCCTATTCATGGTTTGTACCTGATGGGCAGCCTCGGCACCCTGGCCCAGGCCGACCAGAGCGACATGGACGTGTGGGTGTGCCACGCCCCCGACCTGAGCGACAGTGAACTGGCCGAGCTGCGTAAAAAGTGCCAGTTGCTCGAAACCTGGGCCGCCAGCCAGGGCGCGGAGGCGCATTTCTTCCTGATCGACCCGGCACGCTTCGTCAAAGGCGAGCGCGATACCCAGCTCAGCTCCGAAGATTGCGGCACCACTCAGCACTATCTGCTGCTGGACGAGTTCTACCGCACCGCGATCTGGCTGGCCGGGCGTACGCCGATCTGGTGGCTGGTGCCGGTTTACGAAGAACGTGCCTACGACGCGTACACCCACACCCTGATTTCCAAGCGTTTCATCCGCAACGATGAAACCCTCGACCTCGGCCCCCTGGCCCACATTCCGCCGGGCGAGTTCGTGGGCGCCGGGCTGTGGCAACTGTTCAAGGGCATCGAGTCGCCTTACAAGTCGGTGCTCAAGCTGCTGCTGATCGAGGTCTACGCCAGCGAACATCCGCAGGTGCAATGCCTCAGCCTGCGCTTCAAGCAGGCCGTATTCGCCAATCGGCTGGATCTCGACGAGCTGGATCCGTACATGGTGGTTTACCGCCGGATCGAGGAGTACCTCACTGCGCGCAACGAGCCGGAACGGCTGGAGCTGGTGCGTCGGGCGCTGTACCTCAAGATCAACCGCAAGCTCACCGGCAACAGCCGCACCCAGAGCTGGCAGCGCTCATTGCTGGAAAGACTGGCCAGCGAATGGCACTGGGACCAGCGGCAACTGGCACTGCTCGACAGCCGCAGCCAGTGGAAAGTCCGCCAGGTCAGTGCGGAGCGCCGTGCCCTGGTCAACGAGCTGAACTACAGCTACCGCTTCCTGACCCAGTTCGCCCGCACCGAACAGACCGTGAGCCTGATCAACAAGCGCGACCTCAACGTTCTCGGCCGGCGCCTGTACGCCGCATTCGAACGCAAGGCCGACAAGGTCGAGTTCATCAACCCCGGCATCGCCCCTGACCTGGCTGAAGACACCCTGACCCTGGTGCAGTCGCCGAACAAAAAGGAGCCCGGCCAAACCCAATGGGGCCTGTACAACGGCAGTCTCACGGCGCTGGAGTGGGAGCATTTCGCTCCGATCAAGCGCTGCCGGCATCTGTTGGAGCTACTGACCTGGTGTCACCGCAACGGCGTGATCGACAGCAGCACACGACTGGCGCTGCACCCCGGCACCAGCGACATGAGCGAGTTCGAGCTGTTCAATTTGCTCGGCAGCCTGCAACAGAGCATTGCCCTGCCCCTGACCACGGTTGCAGAAGAACCACTGCTGCGCGCCAGTGTGCCGAGCGAGGTGCTGATGCTGGTGAATGTCGGGGTCGACCCGCTCAAGCATCACCGCGACCTGAACATCCTCATGACCACCGAGCGCACCGATTCCCTGAGTTATGCCGGGGTCCGCGAGAACCTCGTACTGACCCTCGATCAGGTCACGCTCAACAGCTGGAACGAAGTGCTGGTCAACCGCTTCGACGGCCCGCACGCGCTGCTCGACTGCCTGCGCGATTACCTCAACAACCTGCCGCGCGGACCGCAGCAGCCATCGCTGCGGGTACGTTGCTTCTGCCACAACCGCGCGCAATTCATCGCCCGCCGGGTAGAAGAAATCGTCGATACCGCGCAGACCCTGTTGCTCAGCGACTTGAATCACCGCTACCTGATCCAGGTGCAGCAGCACTATCACGTGCTGGAGCTGGTGCCGGGCCAGGTCAACCACGTCGCCCTCGCCACCCTGCCGGCGCTGCTCGATTATCTGGGCGAGGAACAGCCACGCTATAGCCCGCTGCACCTGGACCCGATGGCACTGGAAGACCACGACCTGGCGTTGACCCTGCCGATGGGCCAGCCCGAATGCATACAGGTGTTCTACCGGATCATCGAGCAAACAGCCGAGCTGTACGTACTCGACGAATTCAATGCGCTGTGGCAACAGCACTTGCCCTACCACGACGAGCAAAGCCTGTTGGTGCCGTTGCAGCGGTTCCTGCAATCGATCCAGTTCCGGCGCGAAGCGCTGCTGCCGATGGATGCGAGCCAGGCCGCCAGCCTCGAAATCTTGTATTACCAGTTATTGCCATCAGGGCCCGGACGCGCGCGACGGGTGGAAATGCGCACCGCACCGCAGACGCCAGTCAACAAACCGTTCTACGACGTGCAGGCGATCGTCGGCAAAGCCGCGCCCGGCGAAGTGCAGGTCACGCTGTATTGCAATCAACGGGAATTCAGCGAGCTGGAACATGGCGACCAGCTGTTCAGCGTGGTCGCCCGGGAAATCGTCGGCCAGCGCCGGGAAACCGAGCGCTACCGCTGCTACATCACCGACCTCGACCTCTCGGGCCTGCTCGGTGACGGGCAAAGTTCCAGCAATCTGTATCTGCGTTACAAGGCCGACCTGGAACGCTCTCTGAACGAGGCGCTCGAGCAGGTCTGAGGCGGAGTTACTCCGGAAAGTCGCCGCCGTTGGCCGGCTGCGATTCGACTTCAAGCAACGTCAGTTTCAGGGTCTTGCCGCCCGGTGCCGGCCAGTCGATGTGCTGGCCGACTTTCAGGCCCAGCAGCGCACTGCCGACCGGAGCGAGGATCGAGATTTTGCCTTCGTCGGCATTGGCGTGCTTCGGGTAGACCAGAGTCAGGTGGTAGTCCTTGCCACTGCCTTCTTCGCGACAGTGCACACGGGAATTCATCGTTACGACGTCGGCGGGCACTTCATCGTGGCCGACCAGGGTATCGGCGCGGTCCAGTTCGGTTTGCAGCGCGATCACGCCCGGCAGCGATTCATCCAGGCTGTCGATCAGGCGCTCCAGACGTTGCACGTCCAGACGGGTAAGGGTGATGGAAGGTGCGGTCATGATCCGGGCAGACTCCTTTCTTCTGCACACAAAAAAAGCAAAACCCCGCCAAAAAAAGACGGGGTTTTCACCAGGCCTCGATGGGTTGAGGCGTTTCCGGACACTATCACAGCTCAAAAAATATACAAGCTACGTCCCGGACAGTTGCCTGCGCTGCATCGCCTGGGCACAGATAACCCGGCGGCGCTCGTCATCGGCCGAACGCCATTCACGGATGTCTTCGACATGCCGCAGGCAGCCGAGACAGACCTTCTGCTCATCCAGCCGACAGACGCCGGTGCACGGCGAAGGCACTGCCGGGCTGACGTTGCTGTAGAGCGGCTTGGCAGGCCGTGGCGCGGTACTCATCTCAGATTTCGTCGAAATCGAGTTTTTCGCCGGCGCGCTCCCAGACGATGCGCTCCAGCATTTCGCCCAGCAACTCTTCGGTTTTCTCGCAGACCCACTTGCCGGCCTGCTCGTCATAGTCGAAATGGAAACCGCCGGAACGGTCGGCCAGCCACAGCTGACGCAGAGGTTCCTGACGGCTGAAGATCAACTGACTGCCGTTGTCGAACTTGATAGTCAGCACACCGGCCGAGTTCTCCATGTCCAGATCCAGGCCACTTTCATCAAAGATGTCCTCCAGCGCTTGCTGGGTGGCATCGACCAGATCATGGAAACGGGCTTCGGACAAACTCATTGCGGCAACCTCAAAAAATGTCTGATCAGGCTCAAGCGCCGCAAGATACGGACGCGGCCAGCCGATTGCAAAGGATAACGACCAAGCGCCCTGCCCGGCGACGAAATATGCACCCGCCTTGCAGGAAAAGTTTCCGCGCCGCAGCCCGAGCCCCGCCGGACGGGAGTTCCGTCGCATAGGCAAGCTGCCGGGTGGCCGGTATACTCCGGCGCAATTAACGCATATTCAAGGATTTCGCCATGAAGCGCCTGATCTCTTCCCTTGCTGCGCTCGTCGCGGTTGCCTGCCTCGTTTCGGCCTGCGGTCAGAAAGGCCCGCTGTACCTGCCCGATGAAGATCAGGACCCGGCCGAGCAAGCCCAGTCTTCGCAAAAGCAGCCTGTCTCCAAGGCACACAAGCACGACGTTTACTAAGGGATCGCCATGGACGCTTTTAACTACCGTGGCGGGGAGCTGTTCGCGGAAGGTGTGGCGCTGTCCGCCATCGCCGATCGCTTCGGCACACCGACCTACGTCTACTCCCGCGCCCACATCGAGGCCCAGTACCTGGCCTATGCCGATGCGCTGGCCGGCATGCCGCACCTGGTGTGCTTCGCGGTCAAGGCCAACTCCAACCTCGGTGTATTGAATGTCCTGGCCCGTATCGGCGCCGGTTTCGACATTGTGTCCCGTGGCGAGCTGGAACGCGTCCTGGCCGCTGGCGGCAGCCCGGACAAGATCGTGTTCTCCGGCGTCGGCAAGACCCGTGACGACATGCGTCGCGCGCTGGAAGTCGGCGTGCATTGCTTCAACGTCGAATCCACCGACGAGCTTGAGCGCCTGCAAGTGGTCGCCGCCGAGCTGGGCGTTCGTGCGCCGGTCTCGCTGCGCGTGAACCCGGACGTCGATGCCGGCACCCACCCGTACATTTCCACCGGTCTCAAAGAGAACAAGTTCGGCATTGCCATCGCCGACGCCGAAGACGTGTACGTGCGTGCCGCGCACCTGCCGAACCTGGAAGTGGTCGGCGTCGACTGCCACATCGGTTCGCAACTGACCACTCTGCCTCCGTTCCTCGATGCCCTCGATCGCCTGCTGGATCTGGTCGATCGCCTCGGCGATTGCGGCATCCACCTGCGCCACATCGATCTCGGTGGCGGTCTGGGTGTGCGTTATCGCGATGAAGAGCCGCCATTGGCCGCCGATTACATCAAGGCCGTGCGCGAGCGTCTGGTCGGTCGTGATCTGGCGCTGGTGTTCGAACCGGGCCGCTTCATCGTCGCCAACGCCGGCGTGCTGCTGACTCAGGTCGAGTACCTCAAGCACACCGAACACAAGGACTTCGCCATCGTCGATGCGGCGATGAACGACCTGATCCGCCCGGCGCTGTACCAGGCCTGGATGGACGTGACCCCGGTCAAGCCCCGCGAGACCGCTGCGCGCACCTATGACGTCGTCGGCCCGATCTGCGAAACCGGCGATTTCCTCGCCAAGGAACGCGAACTGGCGCTGGAAGAAGGCGATCTGCTGGCCGTGCATTCGGCCGGCGCCTATGGTTTCGTAATGAGCTCCAACTACAACACCCGCGGCCGTGCCGCCGAGGTGCTGGTAGATGGCGATCAGGCATTTGAAGTGCGTCGCCGCGAGACCGTGGCCGAGCTGTTTGCCGGCGAAAGCCTGCTGCCGGAGTAACCCCATGCTGCTGCGTTTTACCAAGATGCACGGCCTGGGCAACGACTTCATGGTTCTCGACCTGGTCAGCCAGCATGCGCATATTCAGCCCAAGCACGCAAAAATGTGGGGCGACCGGCACACCGGCATCGGTTTCGACCAGTTGCTGATCGTCGAAGCGCCGAGCAATCCGGATGTGGATTTCCGTTACCGGATCTTCAACTCCGACGGTTCCGAAGTGGAGCAGTGCGGCAACGGTGCGCGCTGCTTCGCCCGCTTCGTGCTCGACAAGCGTCTGACCGCCAAGCGGCAGATCCGCGTCGAGACCAAGGGCGGCATCATCGAACTGGACGTGCGTAATGACGGCCAGATCAGCGTGAACATGGGCGCCCCGCGCCTGGTGCCGGCGGACATTCCGTTCCAGGCACCGGAGCAGGCCTTGAGTTATCAGGTCGATGTCGACGGTACGCCGGTCGAATTGGCCGCAGTGTCCATGGGCAACCCCCATGCGGTGCTGCGGGTCAGCGATATCAACACTGCACCGGTGCATGAACTGGGGCCGAAAATCGAACACCATCCGCGCTTCCCGGCGCGGGTCAACGTCGGTTTTCTCCAGGTCATCGACCGCCATCGCGCGCAACTGCGCGTCTGGGAGCGCGGTGCCGGGGAAACCCAGGCCTGCGGTACCGGTGCCTGCGCTGCTGCTGTAGCTGCGATCAGCCAGGGGTGGATGGATTCGCCACTGCTGATCGACCTGCCGGGCGGGCGCCTGTCCATCGAATGGGCAGGCCCCGGCCAACCGGTGCTGATGACCGGCCCGGCAGTGCGTGTATACGAAGGACAAGTGCGTCTTTGAGTGAGCAGAAGCCATGACCGACAAGCCTCAGGTACCCGCCCGAAAGTCCACTGAAACAGCGCCCGAAAGTCTGGAGGCGGCAGCGGTTGCCGCGTACCTGGAGGCTCATCCGGATTTCTTCATCGAACACGAAGAGCTGCTGCCGTCCCTGCGCATTCCTCATCGTCGCGGCGACACCGTATCGCTGGTCGAGCGCCAGATGTCCATCCTGCGCGACCGCAACATCGAGATGCGCCATCGCCTCTCGCACTTGATGGACGTGGCCCGGGACAACGATCGCCTGTTCGACAAGACCCGTCGCCTGATCCTCGCCCTGATGGACGCTGCCACTCTGGAAGATGTGGTGATCAGCGTCGAAGACAGTCTGCGTCAGGATTTTCAGGTGCCCTTCGTCAGCCTGATCCTGCTCGGCGACAACCCGGCCCCGGTCGGCCGCTGGGTGACCCACGCCGACGCACAAACCGCCATCGGTGGATTGCTCACCGAAGGCAAGAGCGTCAGCGGCAGCCTGCGCGAGCATGAGCTGGACTTCCTGTTCGGCGAGGAGCAGCGCAAGCAGATCGGCTCCACCGCCGTGGTCGCCGTCAGCCATCAGGGCATCCACGGAATCCTGGCCATTGCCAGCCGTGATCCGCAGCACTACAAGAGCTCGGTCGGCACGCTGTTCCTCAGCTACATCGCCGAAGTCATGGGCCGCGTGCTGCCACGGGTCAACAGCTCCCTGCGCTCGGTACGCTGAGCATGGAACGACAACTGGACGCTTACTGCGAACACCTGCGCAGTGAGCGGCAGGTGTCGCCGCACACGCTGTCGGCCTACCGCCGCGACCTCGATAAAGTCCTCGGTTGGTGCAACAAGCAGAACATCGGCAGCTGGCAGGCGCTTGACATCCAGCGCCTGCGCAGCCTGATCGCCCGCCTGCATGCACAGGGCCAGTCCTCCCGCAGCCTGGCACGCCTGCTTTCGGCGGTGCGCGGGCTCTATCACTACCTGAATCGCGAAGGCTTTTGCGATCACGACCCGGCTACCGGCCTGGCACCGCCCAAAGGCGAGCGCCGCTTGCCGAAAACCCTCGATACCGACCGAGCGCTGCAACTGCTCGAAGGCGCAGTCGAGGACGACTTTCTGGCCCGGCGCGATCAGGCGATTCTGGAATTGTTCTATTCCTCCGGGCTGCGTCTGTCGGAGCTGACCGGGCTCAATCTCGATCAGCTCGATCTGGCCGACGGCATGGTTCAGGTACTCGGCAAGGGCAGCAAGACGCGTCTGTTGCCGGTCGGCAAAAAGGCTCGGGAAGCATTGGAGCAATGGCTGCCGCTGCGGGCGCTGACCAACCCGGCGGACGACGCGGTATTCGTCAGCCAGCAAGGCCGACGCCTTGGCCCGCGCGCGATTCAGGTGCGGGTCAAACTGGCCGGCGAGCGCGAACTGGGGCAGAACCTGCACCCACACATGTTGCGACATTCCTTCGCCAGCCATTTGCTCGAGTCCTCCCAGGACCTGCGCGCGGTGCAGGAACTGCTCGGCCACTCGGACATCAAGACCACCCAGATCTATACCCACCTGGACTTCCAGCACCTGGCGGCGGTCTATGACAGCGCCCACCCACGGGCCAAACGCATGAAAGGCGACGATTCATGAGCATCCAGTTGATCACCTTCGACCTCGACGACACCCTGTGGGACACCGCCCCGGTGATCGTCAGCGCCGAAGCGGTTTTGCGTGAATGGCTGGGCGAACATGCACCGAATCTGGGCGCGGTGCCGGTGGAGCATCTGTGGTCGATCCGCGAGCGGGTGCTGGCCCGCGAACCGGGGCTCAAGCACCGCATCAGCGCGTTGCGGCGGCGGGTGCTGTTCCATGCGCTGGAAGAAGCCGGGTACGCCCACGGCGAAGCGTCGGATCTGGCGGACAAGAGTTTTGAAGTGTTTCTGCATGCCCGGCATCAGATCGACGTGTTCCCGGAAGTCGAGCCAATCCTGGAAACCCTCGCCAAACACTACGCCCTCGGCGTGGTCACCAACGGCAACGCCGATGTGCGTCGCCTCGGGCTGGCGGACTACTTCAAGTTTGCGCTGTGCGCCGAAGACATCGGCATCGCCAAGCCGGATGCGCGACTGTTCCATGAAGCGTTGCAGCGCGGTGGCGTGAACGCCGAAGCAGCGGTGCATATCGGTGATCACCCGGGGGATGACATCGCCGGGGCGCAGCAGGCCGGTCTGCGAGCGATCTGGTTCAACCCGGCCGGCAAGGTCTGGGAAGCGGAGCGCCTGCCGGATGCCGAGATTCGCAGTCTTAACGATCTGCCCGCGGTGCTCGCCCGCTGGAACAGCCTCGGCTAGTTTCTTTCGCCCATGAAAAAGCCCGCAGCGACGGCGGGCTATTTCAGCAAGCAAGCGACACGCCTCAGATAGGGCGGCTGCCGTACTTGTTGTCCGGCTTCTTGGGCGGATCGGCGACCACGTTGGCCTCCACTTCCTGAACCTTGCCACCGCGCGCAAGGAATTCTTCCATGGCCTTGGCCAGGGCGTCGCGCTCCTTGTTCTTGGCTTCGATGCTCGGCAACTCGTCGACCGACACCGCAGCCTTGGCTTTGCCTTTGGCAGCCGGGGCCGGCGTATCGTCACCGCCATCGTCTTCAGCAACGTCTTCCGCTGCTGCTTCCAGACCGTCTTCGGCCTCGTCTTCGTCGCCTACTTCGAGGTCGTCGTTTTCCAGATCATCGTCGCTCATGTTCTACCTCATGACTTGCGAAAAGCAGATTAGTTATAGACCAGCTTTGGCGACTGTCGAAAGTCGCCGGAAAAAAATCGGTAACCATTGGTGACCAACGGTTTATGCCCCTTCACCGTGCAAGGTGGCGAGGACTTTACGGGCACCGCCATGATCACGGTGCTCGCCCAGATAAACGCCTTGCCAGGTACCCAGTGCCAGTCGACCCGCCGTTACCGGCAAACTGATCTGACAGCCCAGCACGCTGGCCTTGAAGTGCGCCGGGAGGTCGTCCAGGCCTTCGTCGTTATGCTCATAGCCGTCTGCTCCTTGTGGGATCAGACGATTGAAAAATCGTTCGAAGTCGCGACGTACCGCCGGATCGGCGTTCTCGTTGATGGTCAACGACGCCGAGGTATGCTGCAGCCACAAATGCAACAGACCGAC
Organism: Pseudomonas sp. G7(2022); assembly: GCF_052660475.1. Classification (NCBI taxonomy): domain Bacteria; kingdom Pseudomonadati; phylum Pseudomonadota; class Gammaproteobacteria; order Pseudomonadales; family Pseudomonadaceae; genus Pseudomonas; species Pseudomonas sp. G7(2022). Next base: position 6,097,544 of record NZ_CP109659.1, read on the forward strand.
CCGGCATGCCCTGAGTTCAGGCAGGCCGGCGAGCAACTCGTCCGTCACCAGATGAAAGCCCCGGGGCCGTGCCCGCAGGGTTATCAGAGTCTGTTGCCACATACAGTTCTCCGCACGTTCGGGGCGCATTCTAGCGCGCTCTGGAAAAAAACAAAGGCCCTAATATTCCTTCAATGATGTAAGCCTTTGGCCGCAGAAAAACACTCGTCGTAAACACGACCAAAGCAGTACGAAAAATCCTTTCAGCTGTATCAGGGAAGACAAATTCCAGACAAAAAAATGCCCGGCGAGCCGGGCAAGTTTTTTGCGGCGCGTGCTTACAGGTTGTAGCCGCGCTCGTTGTGTTGTGCCAGATCCAGGCCGACCGATTCTTCTTCCTCGGTCACGCGCAGACCCATCACGGCATCCAGCACCTTGAGGATGATGAAGGTGACGATGGCGGTGTAGATCACGGTGAAGCCGACGCCTTTGCACTGAATCCACACTTGTGCGGCGATGTCGGTGACGGTGCCGAAGCCACCCAGCGACGGTGCGGCGAACACACCGGTCAGGATCGCACCGAGGATACCGCCGATACCGTGCACACCGAAGGCGTCCAGGGAGTCGTCATAACCGAGTTTGCGTTTCAGGGTGGTGGCGCAGAAGAAGCACACCACGCCTGCCGCCAGACCGATCACCAGTGCGCCCATCGGGCCCACGGTACCAGCAGCCGGAGTGATCGCGACCAGACCGGCAACGACGCCGGATGCAATACCCAGTGCGCTTGGTTTGCCGTGAGTGATCCACTCGGCGAACATCCAGCCCAGTGCGGCAGCGGCGGTCGCGATCTGAGTCACCAGCATCGCCATGCCGGCGGTGCCATTGGCGGCCGCAGCGGAACCGGCGTTGAAGCCGAACCAGCCGACCCACAGCATGGCCGCGCCCATCAGGGTGTAACCGAGGTTGTGCGGGGCCATCGGGGTGGTCGGGAAGCCTTTGCGCTTGCCTAGTACCAGGCAGGCAATCAGACCGGCCACACCGGCGTTGATGTGCACCACGGTGCCGCCGGCGAAGTCGAGTACGCCCCAGTCCCACATCAGGCCGCCGTTGCCGGACCAGACCATGTGCGCGATCGGTGCATAGACCAGGGTGAACCAGATGCCCATGAAGATCAGCATCGCGGAGAACTTCATCCGCTCGGCGAACGCACCGACGATCAGCGCCGGGGTGATGATCGCGAAGGTCATCTGGAAGGTGATGAACACCGCCTCAGGGAACAACGCCGCAGGGCCGGTCAGGCTCGAAGGTGTGACACCGGCGAGGAACGCCTTGCCCATGCCGCCGAAGAACGAGTTGAAGTTGACGACGCCCTGCTCCATGCCGGTGGTGTCGAACGCAATGCTGTAGCCATAAATGACCCACAGGATGCTGATCAGACCGGTAATGGCGAAGCACTGCATCATCACGGAAAGAATGTTTTTCGACCGAACCATGCCGCCGTAGAACAGCGCGAGGCCGGGAATGGTCATGAACAGCACGAGGGCTGTGGAGGTGAGCATCCAGGCGGTGTCGCCGGAGTTCAGGACTGGAGCTGCCACTTCGTCTGCCGCCATGGCCAGGCCGGGCATTACGATAGACAACAGGGCTCCTAGCCCTGCGAATTTACGCAGAGTCATATTGTTTTCTCCTGGGGCGTTGGGTTTGTGGCGGCGTTTAGATTGCGTCGGTATCGGTTTCGCCGGTACGGATGCGGATCGCCTGTTCCAGATTGACCACGAAGATCTTGCCGTCACCGATCTTGCCGGTGTTGGCAGCCTTGGTTATCGCCTCGATAACCCGATCCAGATCCTTGTCGTCGATGGCAACGTCGATTTTCACCTTGGGCAGAAAATCGACCACATACTCCGCGCCGCGATACAGCTCGGTGTGACCCTTCTGCCGACCGAAGCCTTTGACTTCAGTAACGGTAATGCCCTGCACGCCGATTTCGGACAGCGACTCGCGCACGTCGTCCAACTTGAACGGCTTGATGATGGCAGTGACTAGCTTCATGAAACTCTCTCCCGAATTGGTGGACTTGCCCCAGGAAAACAAACCCGACTCAAGTCTAAGCGCAGTGCCTGGCTTTGTAACGCTTCGTTGTCGACGCCAGCTAACCGCTCCAGACGAAACTCCCCGCTCCGTCTGCCGCACTGCATTCGTCACAGCGACTGCATCAGTGCATGGGTCGAAGGTGACTAAGCAGAAAGCTTGCCATCTCGCCAAAAACCACTGATTTCAATCCCTTGGCCGCTGTCGCAGATGCCATCACCCAAATGGCACACGGGATACGCACAACAACGGTGCGCAGCCGTGCATCCCATTGCGCGAAAAGCGTGCATCCGTGCCTGCGCCAATGACTATAGACACTGCGTGATACACTGCCGGCCATTGTTTCCAGGACATATCCCATGCTCGCGCCCAAAGACTTCCTCGACGCCCTGAGCGGCACCGCCTCCCGCCTGTTCAGCGGCGACACGCCCTTGCCAAAAGCCGAAATCGAAAGCCAGTTCAAGATGCTGCTGCAGAGTGCCTTCAGCAAACTGGACCTGGTGAGCCGCGAAGAGTTTGACAGTCAGATGGTGGTGCTGGCGCGCACTCGCGCCCGGCTTGAGAGCCTTGAGGCGAAGGTGGCTGAGCTGGAAGCGAAGCTGACGCCCCCGGCTGAGTAACACCTCGTTTCTTTGTGAATGCGGTCCCTTGTGGGAGCGGGCTTGCCCGCGAATGAAGGTCGGAACGACCTTCCCGCCATTCAGGATTCGCTATCGACTCTCGGCAGAATCCTACAGCTTGCAACCCCGCCGTCCGATTGCGTCGTGAAGCCCTGATTCCTAAGCTCACCCAATGCTGAATGTTCAGCACTGGGTTTGGCGACCCGGCAACATTTGACGCAGCGCGATGATGTTCGAACGAGGGAAATACTCCCACCTCGAATTATGGCGGCTGTGCGTGGGAGACCTTCGGGTCTGCCGGTTTTCGAATGTCCCGGTTCGCCAATCCGCGCATAGCTGCCACCCTCTTTGTTTGGCGACGATCAGAGGCAGCTTTCTTCACCACATTCGAGAACCGAGTCATGGACGAAAGCTATTTAATTCCCAACGTCTTCATCCGCCACAAACTCCACCTTCACGCCCTTCTTATCCAGAACCAACCTTGGTTCTCCGCCCGCGACCTGGGCCGTCTGCTGCACATTTACCTCAACGAACGCATGCTGCGAAAACTCGACCCCGACCAATACCAAACCCGCAAAACCCTGATCCACAACCAGATCGAAAACACCCTCCTGATCAGCGAATCCGGCATCTACGCCCTCCTCGTCTATCACTACTGCCCCGAATACCGTGCCCTGCGCGAATGGCTCACCCATCAGGTCATCCCCACCCTGCGCGACGCCCAGCACCCCACCACAAGCGAACGCCCACAGCTAAGCCTTCTGAATTGGCCCGAGATGTCGTTGAGTTTGCTGCACTGGAATAACCAGCCGTGGATTCGGTTGCAGGATGTGCCGTTGATGGTGGTAGAACGGGAAAAGCTAAAGCGCCCAGAACCGGGCACTTGGTGGAAGAGGGCTTCGCGGATGCTGCAATCGCTATAGGCCCGCATGCCGGAGCTGGGCCCTGCGTAAATCGTAAGTCGACTGAAGACTCATCCAGAACTCAGGTGTGGTATTGAGGTGGATGGCCAGCCTGATTGCCAGATCGGCGCAGATCCTGAGCTGGCATTTCACAAGCTTCTCGATCTCGGTTTCAGGCCAGTTCGTGGGCATGGCCAAGTCCATGACAGGCATGCCCAACGGCTCCATGAACTCCTTATTCAGAACCTCGCCGGGATGAATCGAGCGCATACCATTGCGGTTCATTTTTCGCCTCCAGAGGCTGTATTGAGTGGTCAAACTGGAGCATCCGACTTTGCGATACAAGACCGTCGAGTCGCTTTCGCTGGCGTCCTACAACTATTAGGGCATGCCCCTACAAAAATCGGCGTCTACGCCTGGTTATGCAGTCCTTACACCTGTCATTACATTGGCAAACGAAAATGCACCCATCAGGATGGAGGTCTCTGTGAAGGATAAAAAGAGGAAGACAAAGCTACTTCTGATTGTTGAACTACACCTTGAAGCACTCCGACTGGCTGGAAATATGTCAGCCAATCAACGGAGGTTTATTGAAGTCGCCCTTACGTGCGGACCTGAGCTTGAGCCAAGCGGCTTGTTGGCGGGCAGAAAATCCTGAATCCGTCCAAACCAACGTCCTTCACTTACGTAAGTACCGTCCTACAAGGACTGTCCCCCATGCCTGATTACGTGAGTATCCCTGCCTTCGCTACCTTCTGCGGCCTGATCCAAACAGAACACAGACAATGCGAAGAAAAGGAAAAGGTACCGAGCTCCGTAATCAGACACTCAAATCTGAAGCCCGCAAACTTGCACACCGAACCGTATCTATGGACCCGGAAGCATTAGCGGCCGGGGTGGATGCAACATCACTCGGAATTGAGCCAATTACTCCTGTAGCAATCAATGCATACCACCAGTGGAGCGGGCCCGTGAGCTATCCATGGGATGACGTGCTGAAGTGGAAAACCAAAGACGCAAAGGGTCTGGACCTAGCTTTTTGGTACGAAGGAGAACTGTGCGGCTTGTGTTACGCAACTCCGCGCAAAAGCACGATCTGCATAAAAATCATCCTTTTGCAGGGACGAACTGGCAGAACCCACACCTTGCGAGGCTGGATCGCACCCATGGCGCTACTGACAACTGAATTCTACGCACGGAGACTGGGATGTACTGAAATCGAGGTCCAGGAACCTGACTCTGGCGCCATCCCTTACTACCAAAAACTTGGCTTTCATTTCGATACAACCGACCGCCTTGTCTTTCCACTGGACGACCAATAAGATCGATTCATTCCTCCAGACACGAGAGGTGTCTATGAAACAGAAGAAGCGGAAAAAACAGCCGTTACTTGCATCCAGGCTTCGTGTAGAAGCGCCCAGTTTGGCCGATACGATTTCTGCCAGTCAGCGGCACTTTTTGAAGGTCGCCGCGACCTATGGCAAAGAATTGGAGCCAGATGGCTGGCTCGCCGGTGGCGGAACCTGAATCCCGAATTAAAAGACCGCCTAGTTGGCGGTTTTTTTACGCCTGACGATTAATCATTTCGACTCCAGCAACATCCAGTGAAGGTTTGCCCAGGCAGCCGTCCCTCCAACACTCTCCTCCCCGACTACCCTTAAAAAACCCGCAGGAAGCGGCCCCCGATTCAACTCAAGGAACGACCATGTCCCTCGCCATCGTCCACAGTCGCGCCCAGATTGGCGTGGATGCCCCCGCTGTCACCGTTGAAGTTCACCTCGCCAATGGCTTGCCCTCGCTGACCATGGTCGGCCTGCCCGAAGCGGCGGTGAAGGAGAGCAAGGACAGGGTGCGCAGTGCGATCATCAATTCCGGGCTGCAGTTTCCGGCGCGGCGGATCACGTTGAATCTGGCGCCGGCGGATCTGCCCAAGGATGGCGGGCGGTTCGATCTGGCGATTGCACTGGGGATTCTGTCGGCGAGTGTGCAGGTGCCGACGTTGACGCTCGATGACGTGGAGTGTCTGGGTGAGCTGGCGTTATCCGGCGCAGTGCGGGCGGTGCGTGGGGTGTTGCCGGCGGCGCTGGCGGCGCGCAAGGCCGGGCGGACGCTGGTGGTGCCGCGAGCGAATGCCGAGGAGGCTTGTCTGGCCTCGGGACTGAGGGTGATCGCGGTGGATCATCTGCTGGAGGCCGTGGCGCATTTCAATGGGCATACACCGGTCGAGCCGTATGTCTCGGACGGGCTGATCCATGCCGCCAAACCCTATCCCGACTTGAATGAGGTACAAGGCCAACTGGCCGCCAAGCGGGCACTGCTGATTGCCGCCGCCGGTGCGCACAATCTGCTGTTCAGCGGGCCACCGGGGACGGGCAAGACGTTGCTGGCCAGTCGTTTGCCGGGCTTGCTGCCACCGCTGGCCGAGAGTGAAGCGCTGGAAGTGGCGGCGATTCAATCCGTCGCCAGCGGGGCGCCCCTGACTCACTGGCCGCAGCGCCCGTTCCGCCAACCGCATCACTCGGCCTCCGGGCCGGCGCTGGTCGGAGGCAGCTCAAAACCGCAACCCGGCGAAATCACCCTCGCCCACCACGGCGTATTGTTTCTTGATGAACTGCCCGAGTTTGACCGCAAGGTGCTGGAGGTTCTGCGCGAACCGCTGGAATCCGGCTGCATCGTCATCGCACGGGCCAAGGAACGGGTACGGTTTCCCGCACGATTCCAGCTGGTGGCAGCGATGAATCCCTGCCCTTGTGGATATCTTGGCGAGCCCAGCGGCAAGTGCTCGTGCACGCCGGACATGGTGCAGCGCTATCGCAACAAGTTATCGGGGCCGTTGCTCGATCGGATCGATTTGCACCTGACGGTGGCGAGGGAAGCGACAGCGTTGAACCCGGCGGTGAAACCGGGAGAGGACAGCGCCAGCGCAGCCACATTGGTCGCCGAGGCCCGCGAGCGTCAGCAAAGACGCCAGGGCTGTGCCAATGCGTTTCTCGATTTGCCGGGGCTGAAGAAGCACTGCAAGTTATCCACAGCCGATGAAACCTGGCTGGAGACGGCGTGCGAAAGACTGACCTTGTCGCTGCGCTCGGCGCACCGGCTGCTGAAGGTCGCACGGACGTTGGCGGATCTGGAGAAGCGTGCGGATATCAATCGGGAACATCTGGCCGAAGCGTTGCAGTATCGGCCACAGTAGAGTAGGGACACGAACGCGGATTGAATAATCGGAATTTAAATCAGCTTTGATTGACGTAGAAGATCGGAGAGCAATTTTGATTGGTACCGCTTGATCTCACTTCTGCTATCTTCAGTCCGAGTTGATTAGCTTCACCGCGACCCCAAGAATATTACGACGACTTCAGCAAAGGCGTTCATATGACTAAACCTTTCAAAATTGAATCGGCCGATATAAAGCAACTAAGCGACATTCAACTAACACAATTACTAAAGGAACTTCTGCACTCCGAGGCTTTTAAATTTGAACTTTCACAAAACAGCATAGAAGTTGCACTGAATATTATTACCGGAGATGGCGGAGAGGACGGCCGCATTAGTTGGAACAATGGCATATCTAAAACTGATTATATTCCAAACAGATTGACACTATTCCAGAATAAAGCTACTGAAATGGGACCGGCAGCTTATGGAAAAGAGCTTTTGACAGAAAAGGGAGATATTAAGAACCAGGTCGATACAGTATTGTCAAACAATGGGAGCTACGTCGTCTTCACTACTCAAGAGCTTAATAAAAAGCAAAAAAATGCTCGAATAAGTTCTTTACGCGAAACATTGAAAAACAAAAATAAAAAATATCATGACACATGCGAACTACTTATTTACGACGCAAGCGACATCGCAGGATGGGTTAACTGCTATATCACCACAGTTGTTGCGGTACAGCATTGGTCTGGGAGACCTGTAGAAAGAGGGTTAAAAACATTTGAATTATGGTCTCAGCACGAAGACTTTTCGGTTCTTCCTTTTTTCGACGCAAGTAGTCGAACTGCAATAGTTGAGAGTCTAAGAAACGAACTCCCCAATCCAAAATCCTGTCTAAGAATTATGGGGCTTTCCGGGCTTGGTAAAACTCGAACCGCCTTTGAGGTTTTCGCTGGAAACTCTTCTCTTCAAAACTTAGTAGTTTATGTAGATGCAAATCACGCACCTCAGATTGACGCACTTGTTGCAGACTGGGTTAGCTTAGGATTTAGGGCAATCCTAGTTATTGACAATTGCGAATACAGACTACATGAGCGATTAGTAAAAGAAGTGCGACGAGAGAAAAGTCATATTAGCCTGTTAACACTTGACTACAACTTCGACTCAGTCTCATCTCCAACCATATCCTATAAATTACAGCAAATGAGCGACGAAGAGCTCGTCGACATGCTAAACCCAGTTTACAGAAACAAACTTACCGACCTGCAAAGAGTTTCAGATTTCGCACAAGGCTTCCCCCAAATGGCGGTTCTCTTAGCTGAAGCCAGACTAAATGAAAACCCAAAGTTAGGGGAACTTAGTGAAGACGAGCTAGCCAATAAACTATTATGGGCTCGAGATGAACATGAAAACATTGACTACCTAAAAACTTTGCAAGCCTGCTCCCTTTTTGATGCTTTTGGAGTAGAGGAGGACGTAGAATATCAGCTTGAGTATATAGCACAGTTAACAAGTTTAGAAATTGACAAAGTTTACGAATGCATCCAACGCTTCACTAGCAGGGGATTGATTGACAGACGGGGCCGATTTGGTCAAGTAGTTCCAAAACCATTAGCAATTCGTTTAGCGGGCCAATGGTGGACTAACACTAGAGAAAAGAAACAGAGAGAGCTTATTGATGGTTTACCACAAGGCATGGTTGATAGATTTTGCCTTCAGATTGAAAAATTAGACTTCCATACAAACGTTAAACTTTTGACCGAAGCTCTATGTGGGCCAAAAGGCCCTTTTGGCCAAGCGGAGGTGATCTTATCTGAACGGGGCTCAAGACTCTTCCGCGCTTTTGTGAACGTGAACTCCGACGATACCACTTCCGCGCTCTACAACACTTTAACAAATCTAACACATTCAGATTTAATGTCTATTCAAGGAGACACTCGGAGAAACTTAGTATGGGCACTGGAAAAACTATGTTTTCACTCGGAAGTATTTGAAGAGGCGGCATGGTGTCTACTGCTCTTAGCTGCAAACGAAAACGAAACATGGAGTAATAATGCAACGGGAACATTTACTCAGCTTTTCAGAATTGATTTATCAGGAACCTCGGCCCCTCCAAGCTCTCGCTTTTCGGTATTAACTAGAGCCTTACAAAAAAAATCCCCAACAATTGATCTTGTTTTAATTAAATCTTTAGAGCAAGCGATAAGCTTGTACGGCGGCCATAGAACCATCGGTGCTGAGTACCAAGGTACAAAAGCACCGCTTCAAGAGTGGCGACCGACAATATGGCAGGAAGTCTTCGACTATTGGCAGGAGTCTATCGATTTGCTCTTGATTTTGATGACTAGAGGTGCGTCTCAGAAAGAAGCCGTTCTGAATGCGATAGGTTACTCCATTCGTGGATTTGTAAGCAAAGGGCGCATTGCAATGCTCGACGGTGCAATAAACAAAATAATTAAAATTAACGGAAAATACTGGCCTTCCGCCGCCGAAAGCATAAAGAACGCATATAATTTCGATATAGAAAGCTTAAACTCAGAAGCTCGCGCAGCATTAGATCATTGGTCTGATCTTTTAAACCCAGAAGATTCCGACTTGCCCAGCAAGCTAAAAATCCTAGTAACAAATCCTCCATGGGAGCATAAAAAAAATGAACATGGAGGCTATGATGATATAGCCGCAAAAAAAGCCGAGAATCTAGCAAAAAATATTAGCACTAGAACCACCGAATTATTACCTCATGTAGATTTGCTTTTAGATGGCCAGCAAAAACAAGCCTATATTTTCGGCAGAACATTATCTATTGAAAGCAATAGCACGATCAAACTAATTGAAGAGAGTTTGACTCGCATAGCAACCAAACAAGCACCAAACTTATTGTTCATTCTTGGTTTGTTTAATGGCGTCTTTGAAAAAGATCCAGCCTCGTGGGAACACCTAATCGAAACACTAGCCAACAACAAAAATCTAAAAAGATACTATCCAGAATTTATTCGAACCGGAGAAATAAAACAACACCATCTTCAAAAACTAATAAATTTAATAAGAAGCAGAGAAATTGACGGCAATACCGCCAACACCCTTAGCTATGGAAGTGTAACAGACAACGTCTGCGACAAGGATATATCTAATTTCTGCCTACAACTGTCCGAAATTGGGAGTCAAGAAGCATGGGTTGCACTTAACATCGTTTATATGCATTGTTTTAGCAATCCTGACCGTAAGGCCAACCTCAGAAGCACTATTAAGACCCTAGTCACTAGAGTCCCACTTAGTAAAAAAGACAAAAATTTATTTAAAGACATGCATCACTGGCAAGACCTATCGAATGAAATATTGAAAGTTAGAGATGAGCAGTTTGCAGTTGAAATAGCCAATCAATTAATTTTTGCTTGTAAAGATGGGTACGATCACAATGACATCTGGACGTACACAAAGCCACTGCTTACCGAAATAATGAAAAAGTACGGAGAAGTAATATGGCCGATATTCTCCCAAGCCATTCTCAAATCACAGGGCATGGAACTCTATTGGCTCCAGCAACTCCTCGATCGCGAAAACAGCGTTAGCACGCAGCTACCAAGTGTACTATCAGCGCTGCCCGTCAAAGCAGTTATTGATTGGTGCCTAGCAAATCCAGATACTGCTCCAATTTTCGTAGCCAGCTGCATAGACGTGATTGAAAACATAGAAGATGGACGCCAACCTTCGAAATTATTCATATCTTTACTGGAAACTTTCGGCGACAAAAATAAAGTAATAAATACATTAAGAGCAAATTTAGCCTCTCGTGGGTGGACAGGATCTCTAGTCCCTTATTTAGAGGCAGACAAACAAGCCATCGCAACATTGACTACTAAAAAGAACAACAACGTTCGAAGATGGGCAAAAAACTACATCTCAGTTCTAGACCAGCAAATCACAAACGAAACCTTGCGAGACGAAGAGCAGGATTTAGGAATTTTTTAAGTAAAAACAAAAAACCTCCTTCGCAAAACAATCACGAAGGAGGTTACTGTTGCCACATCAACGGAAGCGGTCGACTTCCTGGCGCAGGTCGGCTGCCAGGCCTTCCAGCTCCTTGGCGGTGATCGCCAGGTTCGACACCACTTCGCGCTGTTCGCTGTTGGCCATCGCAATGCTCTGCAGATTGCTGCTCAACAACGTCGCGGTGCTGCTCTGTTCCTGGGTCGCAGTGGTGATTGCCGCAAACTGCTGCCCGGCCGAACGACTCTGCTCATCGATCCGCGCCAGCGCCGACGCCACGTTGGCGTTACGCGACAGGCCTTCCTGCATCAGCAGGTTGCCCTGCTCCATGGTGCTGATGGCGTTGCCGGTTTCCTGCTGAATGCTGTGAATCATGCTGGAAATTTCATCCGTCGCCTGACGGGTACGCGAAGCCAGGCTGCGCACCTCGTCGGCCACCACAGCAAAGCCGCGACCTTGCTCGCCGGCACGGGCCGCCTCGATGGCAGCGTTGAGTGCCAGCAGGTTGGTCTGTTCGGCAATCGAGGTGATCACGCTGACGATGCCGCCGATTTCCTGGGAGCGCTGACCCAGGGTGTTGATCACGGTCGCCGTGGTGTTCAGCGCACCGGCAATCTGCTCCAGCGAGGACGACGCTTCTTCCATCGAGCTGCGACCGATCTGGGTCTGCTGGGCATTTTCCTGGGCCAGACGCTGGGTGTTGCCCATGTTGTCGGCAATGTTCAGCGAGGTGGCGGAGAACTCTTCCACCGCGCCGGCCATGCTGGTGATTTCGCCCGACTGCTGCTCCATGCCTTCGTAAGCGCCACCGGACAAACCGGACAGCGCCTGGGCACGGCTGTTGACCTCTTCCGAGGCGCGGCGGATGTGCTCGACCATGGTCGACAGCGCCTGGCTCATCTGATTGAAGGCGCGGGCCAGTTGGCCGATTTCATCGTTGCTCGACACGTTCAGACGCACGCTCAGATCACCGGCACCCAAGGCTTCAGCCTGACGCACCAGATCGCCCAGCGGCGCCAGTTTGCTGCGCAACAACCAGACTACGGAGCCGACTGCCAGCAGCATCGCCAGCAGGCTGCCGATGGCCAGCTGAGTGCCGACGCTCCAGGTCACCGCGCGGATCTCGGCTTTCGGCATGCTCGCCACCACCGACCACGGGCCGCCTTCGAACGGCACGGCGATGCTGTAGAAGTCTTCGGACTTGTCGCTCCAGAAGCGGCCTTTACCCGGTGGTTTCGCCAGACCGTTGATCACCGGGACCGCTTGATCCAGCGCCTGTACGCCGGCCGGCGCCACCAGCCACTGGTTCTTTTCGTCCAGCAGCGCCAGCGAGCCGGTCTGGCCGATGCGGAAGCGCTTGAGGTTGTCGAACTGGGCGTTCTGCGCGTCGGTGTAATCGAAACCGACGAACAACACCGCGATCACCTTGCCGCTGCTGTCGCGCACCGGGGTGTACTGAGTCATGTAGGAACGATCAAACAGCAGCGCGCGACCGACGTAGCCCTGCCCCGCCATCAACTTTGCGTAGGCCGGGTGAGCGTGATCAAGCAAGGTGCCGATGGCGCGGCTGCCGTCCTGCTTGGTCAGCGAGGTGCTGACCCGCACGAAGTCTTCGCCGCTGCGCACAAACAGCGTGGCAACGCCCGCCGTCATCTGCTTGAATTCGTCGACTTCCTTGAAGTTGTTGTTCAACACTTCGCTACCCAGGTGCAGGCCCGGGGTCTGGGTGCCCGCCACGCTGACCGGCTCGTCCGGGTGAATGCTCAGGCCCGCGCTGAAGCGCTTCTCGAACAGCCCGCTGAGGCGCTGGGTGCTTTCACGCAGCGTGCCGTGGAAGGTACTCAACTGGTCGGCGAGCAGGCGGGCTTCGCTGGCCAGGTGTTCTTCACGGGTGGCGAGGTTGGCGGTATCCAGCGAACGCAGGGCGAACACCGTACTGCCGCTGATGACTATCGCCAGTATCACGGCGAGCGCGAGGCCCAGCTGCGAGGCGATCCGAGCGCGAGGTTGAGACATGGACAGCTCCTGGCCGAGTCTGCGGATCCTCCCTGATCGCGGCTCGGAAAATTCTAATAATGGGGGTGATGCGTGGAACCGGCACGACGGTTCCACTTGGACATATTCGGCGGTAAACGCGAATACTTGAGCGCACAGCAGGGGTATGGCCCCGGGCCTGCATTGTGGCGGCTCGAACGTTTCAGCTCAAGCGCGCGACCTGCGGCAGCACCATGGCGTGGACTTCGCCTTGCAGGAAGTCGCTGAGTCGGCGCAAACGTTCACCTCCCGGACGGGTCTTTGGCCACACCAGGTAATAATTCAGTCCGCTGGCAACGGCCGTTGGCCACGGCAGACTCAGGCGCCCTTGCGCGACATCCTCGGCCACCATCAGCAGATCGCCCATGGAAACCCCATAGCCACGGGCGGCCGCAATCATCCCGAGTTCCAGGGTATCGAACACCTGCCCGCCCTTGAGCGACACCTGATCGGACAACCCCATGTGCTCCAGCCAGCTGCGCCAGTCGCGACGATCCGGGGTCGGGTGCAGCAATTCGGTGGCGGCCAGTCGCGCCACATCCCAGGGCTGGTCATTGAGCAGGTTGGGCGCCCCGACCGGGATCAGTTCTTCCGGGAACAACAAACTGGCCTCCCAGTCCGGCGGAAAATGCCCGTCGCTCAACAGCACCGCGCAATCGAAAGGCTCGTTGTTGAAGTCCACCGAGTCCACGTCCATCCAGGCACTGGTCAGCTGCACCTCGTTACCCGGCTGCAAATGGCGGAAGCGACTGAGCCGCGCCAGCAGCCAGCGCATGGTCAGGGTCGATGGGGCTTTCATGCGCAGGATGTCATCTTCGGCACGCAACGTATTGCAGGCTCGCTCAAGCGCCGCAAAACCTTCACGGATGCCGGGCAACAGCAGGCGCGCCGATTCGGTCAGTTGCAGATTGCGTCCGCTGCGATGGAACAGCCGGCAGGCGAAGTGCTCTTCGAGCGTGCGGATATGCCGGCTGACCGCACTCTGCGTAATCGAAAGCTCTTCGGCTGCGCGGGTGAACGAGCTGTGGCGTGCCGCCGCTTCGAATGCGCGCAGGGCATACAAGGGTGGAAGACGACGGGACATGCACAGCACTCCAATGGCGGGATTGCGCCAACTTAGCAGAATCGCGGCAGGATGAGTTTTAATCATGCCACCCATCCTTTTTATCCCTTTGTGCAACCTGCGCCAAACCCTGAGAATCGACTGTCTCTTGCTCCCTCTTTTATAAGGATGTGAACACCATGCAGCGTCCTGTGCATAACGAACTCTGGGCCATCCTGCGGCTGGCGGGGCCGTTGATCGCCTCGCAGTTGGCGCACATGCTGATGGTGCTGACCGACACCCTGATGATGGCGCGCCTCAGTCCCGAAGCACTGGCCGGCGGCGGTCTGGGCGCGGCGAGCTATTCATTCGTGTCGATCTTCTGCATTGGTGTGATCGCGGCGGTCGGCACCCTGGTGGCAATCCGTCAGGGCGCCGGCGACATTCTCGGCGCCGCCAAGCTGACCCAGGCCGGACTGTGGCTGGCGTGGCTGATGGCGCTGGGCGCCGGGCTGCTGCTGTGGAATCTGAAACCGGTGCTGTTGCTGTTCGGCCAGACCGAGACCAACGTCAACGCCGCCGGGCAATTTCTGATCGCCCTGCCGTTCGCCCTGCCCGGCTACCTGAGCTTCATGGCCCTGCGCGGTTTCACCAGTGCCATCGGCCGCGCAACGCCGGTGATGGTCATCAGTCTCGCCGGCACCGTGGCCAATTTCCTGCTCAATTACGCGTTGATCACCGGCATGTTCGGCCTGCCGAAACTGGGGCTGACGGGGATCGGACTGGTTACGGCGATTGTTGCCAACTGCATGGCGCTGGGGTTGGCGTGGCATATCCGACGGCATCCGGCCTATGACGCTTACCCGCTGCGCCAGGGCCTGTCGCGGCCGAACCGCCAGTACCTGAAAGAACTCTGGCGCCTGGGCCTGCCGATTGGCGGCACCTACGCGGTGGAAGTCGGCCTGTTCGCCTTCGCGGCGCTGTGCATGGGCACCATGGGCAGCACCCAACTGGCGGCGCACCAGATCGCTCTGCAAATCGTCTCGGTGGCGTTCATGGTTCCGGCGGGGATGTCGTATGCGATCACCATGCGCGTCGGCCAGCATTACGGCGCCGGGCAATTGAGCGATGCGCGGATGTCCGGGCGCGTCGGCATCGTCTTTGGTGCAGTGGTGATGCTGGGGTTCGCGATGGTGTTCTGGCTGCTGCCGAATCAGCTGGTCGGCTTGTTCCTCGACCATAACGACCCGGCGTTCGCCGAGGTCATCCGCCTGGCGGTGAGCCTGCTGGCTGTCGCGGCGTGGTTCGAGCTGTTCGACGGCACCCAGACGATTGCCATGGGCTGCATCCGCGGACTCAAGGATGCCAAGACCACTTTCCTGGTCGGCCTCGGTTGCTACTGGCTGATCGGCGCGCCGGCAGCATGGCTGATGGCGTTTCATCTGCACTGGGGGCCGACCGGCGTCTGGTGGGGTCTGGCGCTGGGGCTGGCCTGCGCGGCGGTGAGCCTGACGCTGGCGTTCGAATGGAAGATGAAGCGGATGATTCGACTGGAACCGCAATCTCAAGGCTTCAAAATCGCTCAGCCCGAGTGAGTTTCCCTGCGGGAGCACGCTCGCTCCCACAGAGATTTGAAGCTAAACCACGATCCCCAGCGGAGGCTGGCTGGCGTCAGCAATCAGATAGTCAACCAGTTCCGCCAGTGGCAACGGCTTGCTGATCAGGTAACCCTGCACCTGATCGCAGCCGAACCCGCGCAACAGATCCAGTTGCTCCCGGGTTTCCACCCCTTCGGCCACCACCTCCAGGTGCAGGTTGTGGGCAAGGTTGATCATCGCGTGCACCAGTTTGCGGTTCTCTTCGCGCTGTTCCATGCCGCCAACGAAGCTCTTGTCGATCTTCAGCAAGGTGATCGGCAGGCTGTTGAGGTGCACGAACGACGAGAACCCGGTGCCGAAATCATCCAGCGAAAAACGCACACCGAGGCGACCGAGGGCGTCCATGGTTTGCTTGACCAGATCGCTGCGACGCATCACGGCGGTTTCGGTGAGTTCGAATTCCAGCCATTGCGCCTCAACCCCGCGCTCCGCAATCAAACGGCTGAGGGTCGGCAGCAACTGGCTGTCCTGGAACTGGCGGAACGACAGGTTGATCGCCATGTGCAGCGCCGGCAATCCGCGTTCGCGCAAGGCCTGCATGTCGCGCAGGGCCCGGGAAATGACCCAGTAACCCAGTGGCACGATCAGACCGCTCTGCTCGGCCAGCGGCACGAATTCGCTCGGCGGCAGCAGACCGCGTTCACTGTGACGCCAGCGCACCAGCGCCTCGAGGCCGACGATCTGGCCGTCCTGCAGGTTCAGGCGCGGCTGGTAATGCAGCTCCAGTTCGTCGCGGCGCAGCGCCCGGCGCAACTCACTTTCGAGGTCGGCAATGCTCCGGGCGTTGCGGTTGATCCGTTCGTTGAAGATGTGAAAGGTGCAGCCTTGAGTGCTCTTGGCCTGCTGCATGGCAATGTGCGCGTGCCACATCAATGGATCGGCCCCCCCCTGCGCACGGGCATGGGCGATGCCCAGACTGGAACCGATCAACAGGCTTTCACCGTCGATCCAGTAAGGCTCGGCCAAGGCTTCGGTAATACGCTCAGCCATCCATTCGGCCCGTTGCGGGGCGCGACGGGTGTCGATCAGCAGGGCGAATTCATCGCTGCCCAGACGCGCCAGTTGATCGCCGGCCTCCAGCTGACTTTTCAGCCGGGCGACCACTTGCAGGATCAAGCGGTCGCCGGCCTGGTGGCCGAGGGCATCGTTGGCGTAGCGGAAGTTATCGAGATCGAGATGGCCGAGGGCCAGGCCACGGCCGTCATTTTCGGCAAGGCGCGCCGCCAGCAAGGTCTGAAAGCCCTGGCGGTTGGCGATACCGGTCAGCGGATCCTGCTCCGCCAGACGTTGCAGGGTGTTTTCCAGCACGCCGCGTTCGCGCACATGGCGCAGGCAACGCCGCAGCATGCCGGCATCGAGGGCATCGAACACCAGCCAGTCGCTGACGCCGTCGGGCGCGGTCGCCGGTTCGTGCTCCAGCAGCAACACCGTCGGCAGGTTGCACCGGCCGGGCGCCGGCTGCAACGCGGGAACGGTCAACAGCACCGCATGGCGGTTGTCTTCGAACAGAGTGCTGACCGACTCCCAGCTTGGCGCGCTGATCAGCACCGCTGCGCTCCCCATCGGAGCCAGACACTCGCGCAATAACGCTGTCCACGCTGGCTCTTCGGCCAGTAGCAGCAAACGCAAGGGTTCGACAGGCGTAGACAAGCTGACTCCCTAGACTCTGCAATGATGTGGGCGGCGGGCATTATGCCGTTGCGAAGAACAATGACCAATGACAACGGTTATCAAAACGTTATTTTGTGTCACGAATGAGTACATTAGCCGCAAAATCACCGCGCATCCTGCGTGAAAGTAACAAAACCGGCAAATTTGAATCGCGTGGTACGTCACAAGTCGGAGAGAGCAGCACAAATCGCTGAGCCTGTTAAAATGCCGGCCCATTTCGTCAACGACTCCCGAATTTTCGTATGTCCCGACTCAATCCCCGGCAGCAAGAAGCCGTGAACTACGTCGGCGGCCCTCTATTGGTGCTCGCCGGTGCCGGCTCCGGCAAGACCAGCGTGATCACCCGCAAGATCGCGCACCTGATCCAGAACTGTGGCATTCGCGCCCAGTACATCGTCGCCATGACCTTCACCAACAAGGCCGCGCGCGAGATGAAGGAACGGGTCGGCACCCTGCTGCGTCCAGGTGAAGGTCGCGGCCTGACCGTTTGCACCTTCCACAACCTGGGCCTGAACATCATCCGCAAGGAACATGAACGGCTGGGCTACAAACCCGGTTTCTCGATCTTCGATGAGACCGACGTCAAGTCGCTGATGACTGACATCATGCAGAAGGAATACGCAGGCGACGACGGCGTCGACGAGATCAAGAACATGATCGGCGCCTGGAAAAACGACCTGATCCTGCCGGCCCAGGCCCTGGAAAACGCCCGCAACCCCAAGGAACAGACCGCCGCCATCGTCTACACCCACTACCAGCGCACGCTCAAGGCGTTCAACGCGGTGGACTTCGACGACCTGATCCTGCTGCCGGTAAAACTCTTCGAAGAGCACGCCGACATCCTCGAAAAGTGGCAGAACAAGGTGCGTTACCTGCTGGTCGACGAATACCAGGACACCAACGCCAGCCAGTACCTGCTGGTGAAAATGCTCATTGGCAAGCGCAACCAGTTCACCGTGGTAGGCGACGACGACCAGTCGATCTACGCCTGGCGCGGCGCGCGGCCGGAAAACCTGATGCTGCTCAAGGACGACTATCCGTCCCTGAAAGTGGTGATGCTGGAGCAGAACTACCGCTCCACCAGCCGCATCCTGCGTTGCGCCAACGTGCTGATCTCGAACAACCCGCACGAATTCGAAAAGCAGCTGTGGAGTGAGATGGGCCACGGCGACGAGATCCGCGTGATCCGCTGCCGCAACGAGGACGCCGAAGCCGAGCGCGTGGCCATGGAAATCCTCAGCCTGCACTTGCGCACCGACCGCCCGTACAGCGATTTCGCGATCCTCTATCGCGGTAACTACCAGGCCAAGCTGATCGAGCTGAAACTGCAGCACCACCAGGTGCCGTACCGTTTGAGCGGCGGCAACAGCTTCTTCGGCCGCCAGGAAGTGAAAGACCTGATGGCCTACTTCCGCCTGATCGTGAACCCGGACGACGACAACGCCTTCCTGCGGGTGATCAACGTACCGCGCCGGGAAATCGGCTCGACGACCCTGGAAAAACTCGGCAACTACGCCACCGAACGCAAGATTTCGATGTACGCCGCCACCGACGAACTCGGCCTGGGCGAGCATCTGGACAGCCGCTTCACCGATCGTCTGTCGCGCTTCAAGCGCTTCATGGACAAGGTGCGCGAGCAATGCGCCGGCGAAGACCCGATCTCGGCCCTGCGCAGCATGGTCATGGACATCGACTACGAGAACTGGCTGCGCACCAACAGTTCCAGCGACAAGGCCGCGGACTACCGGATGAGCAACGTCTGGTTCCTGATCGAAGCCTTGAAGAACACCCTGGAAAAAGACGAAGACGGCGAAATGACCGTCGAGGACGCCATCGGCAAACTGGTCCTGCGTGACATGCTGGAACGTCAACAGGAAGAAGAGGACGGCGCCGAAGGCGTGCAGATGATGACCTTGCATGCGTCCAAGGGACTGGAATTCCCTTACGTGTTCATCATGGGCATGGAAGAGGAAATCCTCCCGCACCGCTCCAGCATCGAAGCCGACACCATCGAAGAAGAACGCCGCCTGGCCTACGTGGGCATTACCCGCGCGCGCCAGACCCTCGCGTTCACCTTCGCCGCCAAGCGCAAACAATACGGCGAGATCATCGACTGCGCGCCCAGCCGCTTCCTCGATGAGCTGCCGCCGGACGACCTGGCCTGGGAAGGCAACGACGACACACCGACCGAAGTCAAAGCCGTGCGGGGCAACAGCGCACTGGCTGATATACGCGCGATGTTAAAGCGCTAGAATTGACCACTTTTTTACTAGACCTTCGGCGCACAAAGCGCCAACAGAGGACAGCTTCATGGAAGCATTGCACCAGAAAATCCGCGAACAAGGCATTGTGCTTTCCGACCAGGTCCTGAAGGTCGACGCCTTCCTGAACCACCAGATCGACCCGGCCCTGATGAAGCTGATCGGCGACGAGTTCGCCTCGCTGTTCAAGGATTCCGGCATCACCAAGATCGTCACCATCGAAGCGTCGGGCATCGCCCCGGCGATCATGACCGGTCTGAACCTCGGCGTCCCGGTGATCTTCGCCCGCAAGCAACAGTCCCTGACCCTGACTGAAAACCTGCTGTCGGCAACCGTTTACTCGTTCACCAAGAAGACCGAAAGCACCGTCGCCATCTCCCCGCGTCACCTGACCAGCAGCGACCGCGTGCTGATCATCGACGACTTCCTGGCCAACGGTAAGGCGTCCCAGGCGCTGATTTCGATCATCAAGCAGGCCGGCGCCACCGTCGCGGGCCTGGGCATCGTGATCGAGAAGTCGTTTCAGGGCGGCCGTGCGGAGCTTGATTCGCAGGGTTACCGCGTCGAGTCGCTGGCTCGCGTGAAATCGCTGAAGGATGGCGTGGTTACTTTCATCGAATAACCCCGGCTTCATCGCATTATCCCTGTGGGAGCGGGCTTGCTCCCACAGTTGGTTTTACGGTGAACACTATTGCGCGGTGGCCTTCAGGCCACTGAGCAACAACCGTTGAAACAGGTCTTCCTTCAGGCCTTCCGGATGGGTGAGCTGCATGCGCGCCAGATGCTCCGGATACAGCGAAGCCTCAGGCGCGTCCAGCGCTGCCTTGCCCAGCTCCAGAATCTCGGTCAGCTTGAACTTGCTCTTGAGCCAGTTCAGCGCCCGCAACAGATCCTTCTCGACCTCAGTGAAATCGCAGCCCAGCGGATACTCCGGAAACAGGTTCGGATGCCGCGCGGCAATCGCCTGCAAGCGTTGTGGGGTGTTGTCGGTAAAGCGCGGATCGAGTCGAAAATCCTTCGGCAGCTTGCCGACCTTCTGCGCCTGCTCGATCAGGCCCTGCTGGAAGCGTGAGTCGCTGATATTGAGCAACGCCTCGATCACCACTGCATCGGACTTGCCGCGCAGATCGGCGATGCCGTACTCGGTCACCACGATGTCGCGCAGGTGCCGTGGAATCGTGCAGTGGCCATATTCCCAGACAATGTTCGAACTGACATCGCCGCCGGATTCGCGCCAGCTGCGCAGCAGCAGGATCGACCGCGCATCGTGCAGCGCATGGCCCTGGGCGACGAAGTTGTACTGCCCGCCGACGCCGCTGAGCACCCGACCATCCTGGAGCTGATCGGACACCCCTGCGCCGAGCAGGGTCATGGTGAATGCGGTGTTGATGAATCGAGCATCAATGCGCTGCAGGCGCTTGAGCTCTTCCTGACCGTACAGCTCGTTGATGTAGCTGATGCGGGTCATGTTGAATTCAAGACGTTTGCTGTGGGGCAGTTCGCGCAATCGCTCATAGAAGCTGCGCGGTCCGAGGAAGAAACCGCCGTGCACTGAAATGCCGTCGGTTTGCGCGGCCTCGTCGAGGGTGCCGGCGTTGGCCTGTTCCTGAGTCTGCACGTCAGGGTAGACCTTGCGCCGGATGATCCCCGCGTCCGCCAGTACCAGCAGGCCGTTGACGAACATTTCGCTGCAACCGTAAAGGCCTTTGGCGAACGGCTCGATGCCGCCCTCGCGTTCGATCAGTTGCGCCCACTGACCGAGATTCATATCGGCCAGCAACTCCCGGTAGCCGGTATTGTCGGCCTGACGCGCCAGCAACGCGGCGGTCAGCGCATCGCCCATCGAACCGATACCGATCTGCAACGTGCCGCCGTCGCGCACCAACGTACTGGCGTGCAGGCCGATGAAGTGATCCTGAAAGCCGACGGGCATGTTCGGCGTGGAAAACAGTGTGCTGCTGTCCTTTTCGTCGATCAGCAGGTCAAAGGTGTCGATATCCACTTCGGCGTCGCCGGGCATGTACGGCAACTCCGTGTGCACCTGACCGACCAGCAGTATGGTCTCCCCCGCCGCCCGGCGTTTGGCGATCATCGGGAACAGGTCGAGGGTGATGTCCGGGTTGCAGCTCAGGCTCAGGCGATCGGGATGTTCACTGCTGCTGGCGAGCAACTGCGCCACCAGGTTCAGGCCGGCGGCGTTGATGTCACGGGCGGCGTGGCTGTAGTTGCTGCTGACGTAATCCTGCTGGGCCCGCGCGCTGTTGAGCAGACTGCCGGGCTGCATGAAAAATTGCTCGATACGGATGTTGGCCGGCAGACTGTCGCGGCGCAGGTCAGCAAGAAACTCCAGCTCCGGGTAATCACCGAACACCCGCTCGACGAAGGGCTCGATGAAGCGCTTTTGCAAACCATCGCCCAGGGCAGGACGGCCGAGGCACAGGGCGGTGTAGATCGTCAGCTGCCGTTCAGGCAATCCGGCAACCCGCCGGTACAGCGCGTTGACGAAGGGATTGGGTTTGCCCAGCCCCAGCGGCAGGCCCATGTGGATGTGCGCCGGCAACCGTGCCAGTACGTCGTCCACTGCTTGTTCGATCGAACACAACTGCACCATCTGAAGCCTCCTGCCCGTTCCGTGAATAGGGGTACGACCGAGATTGCCGGTTGTTTGCTGCAATGAACAGCCTCGGGCCTGAATCGCAGGTACAAAAAAACCGTCCGAAGACGGTTTTTTTCGTCAGAAGCGCGCCTTACTTCAGGCCGGACATCTTCTGGATGGCGCCCTTCAGCTCATCATCCGAGCAGTCGGCGCAGGTGCCTTTCGGAGGCATGGAGTTGATACCGGTGATGGCCTTGGCCAGGATGCCGTCGAGGCCGCCCTGGTGATCGGCGCGCTCTTTCCATGCTGCGGCGTCACCGATTTTCGGTGCGCCCAGCAGGCCGGTGCCGTGGCAAGCGTTGCAATGTTTGGCAATCACTTCATCCGGCGTCTTGGCGCCGCCACCGCCGCCCGCCGAAGCAGCGACTTCCATCCCCTTGCACTCTTGCCCTTGAACACAGACCTGGCCGACGGGCTCGAGGCGTTTGGCAATGTCGTCATTCGTCGCAGCTTGAGCGCTGACAGCCCAGAGGGCCAGTACGGTTGCTGGTGCAGCCAGCATTTTCATAATTAGATTCACGCGTTCACCCTCAATGGTGGCTATTCACGCCTGCGGCCACGGTTCGCAGGCGGGCGCAAGTATAGCGGGTAGCCCGCCACACTGAAACAACCCCAAAGTTAAAGGGGTCTTGTTGCGCATCGGTCAAACAGTCCGGACACCTTTGCCGCAGTGGCCTGGCGTCTCTCGGTTTAAAAGTTCGCCGGCGTGGCTGCGCTGATTAGTCGCGCCGGCGCGTCGAACGGATTACGGAAACGATGCGGCTTGGTACTTTCAAAGTAGTAGCTGTCGCCGGCTTCGAGGATAAAAGTTTCAAGGCCCACCACCAGTTCCAGGCGCCCCTCCACCAGAATTCCGGTTTCTTCGCCTTCGTGGGTGAGCATTTCTTCGCCGGTGTCGGCGCCCGGTGGATAGATTTCGTTGAGAAACGCGATGGCCCGGCTCGGGTGTGCGCGGCCGACCAGTTTCATGGTCACGGCGCCGTCGGAAATGTCGATCAGCTCGTTGGCCTTGTAGACGATCTGGGTCGGTTTTTCCTGGAGGATTTCTTCGGAAAAGAACTCGACCATGGACATGGGAATCCCGCCCAGCACCTTCCTCAGCGAACTGATCGAAGGGCTGACACTGTTCTTTTCGATCATCGAAATGGTGCTGTTGGTGACGCCCGCGCGCTTGGCGAGTTCACGCTGGGAAAGCCCTTTGAGCTTGCGGATCGATTGCAGTCGTTCACCGACGTCCAAGGCTTGGGCCTCCTGAGTGTTGTAGAAATATTGAGCGTTATCATGGCGACAGCGTTCAGTATTTACAACACTTGGGCCCGGCCCGGGCTTCAACCCCCGGAATAGAGCCTTGGCACCCGGCGCAGGTTGCAGAAGATCTGGTACGCAATGGTATCCGCCCACTTCGCCACGTCGCTGGCGAGGATGTTCTTGCCCCACAGCTCGACGGTCGAACCCAGGCCGGCTTCCGGCACATCGGTCAGGTCGATGCACAGCATGTCCATCGACACCCGGCCAAGAATGCGGCTGCGCTGGCCGGCCACCAGCACCGGGGTGCCGGTCGGTGCCTGACGCGGGTAACCGTCGGCATAACCCATGGCAACCACGCCGATGCGCATCGGTTTGTCAGTGATGAATTTGGCGCCATAGCCCACCGGTTCACCGGCAGGCAATTCACGTACGCTGATGACTTTCGACTCCAGCGTCATCACCGGTTGCAGGCGCTCGGCCACGGCGTTGGCTTCTTCGAAAGGGGTGGCACCGTAAAGCATGATGCCCGGACGCACCCAGTCGCTGTGAATCTGTGGCCAGCCCAGTACCGCCGGCGAGTTGCGCAGGCTGACTTCGGCTGCCAGGCCCTGACGTGCCGCTTCAAACACTGCAACCTGATCGGCGCTGCTCTGCTCGTGCAGCTCATCGGCACGGGCGAAGTGGCTCATCAGCACGACTTTCGCCACTTTGCCGCTGGCCAGCAGACGCTGGTAAGCCGCCGGGTAATCCTTGGGATGCAGGCCGACACGGTGCATGCCCGAATCGAGCTTCAGCCACACAGTGATCGGTTTGCTCAACGTCGTCTGTTCGATCGCTTCGAGCTGCCACAGCGAATGCACCACACACCAGAAATCGTGCTCGACGATCAGCGCCAGCTCATCGGCTTCGAAAAAACCTTCAAGCAACAGCACCGGCGCACGAATGCCAGCGGCACGCAGCTCCAGGGCTTCTTCGATACAGGCCACCGCGAAGCCATCCGCTTCAGCCTCCAGCGCCTGGGCACATCGCACTGCGCCGTGGCCGTAGGCATCGGCCTTGATCACCGCCAATGCCTTGGCACCGGTGACTTCGCGGGCGATACGGTAGTTGTGACGCAGGGCTTGAAGGTCGATCAGGGCACGGGCAGGACGCATGGCAGCAGACTTCTTGGCGGTCATGGAATAAAAACCGGCGCTGGCTGGCGGCGTGAACCGCCAACAGCACCGGGAGAGGGATCTTTACAACGTGTTACGGCAACGCGGCGACGATGGAGATCTCGACCAGGATGCTCGGCTTGGCCATCTTCGCTTCAACCGTGGCACGGGCCGGCGCGGCGCCTTTGGGCAGCCACTGATCCCACACCGAATTCATGCCGGCAAAGTGCGCCTCGATGTCGTTCAGATAGATCGTCGCCGACAGCAGATGCTGTTTGTCGGTGCCGGCCAGATCGAGCAGACGCTCGATGTTGGCGAGTACGTCGCGGGTCTGCTGTTCGACACCGGCGTTGAAGTCATCGCCGACCTGCCCGGACAGATACACCGTACCGTTGTGGCTGACGATCTGACTCATGCGCTCATTGGTGAGCTGGCGCTGGATTGCCATGCTTTGCGGACTCCTGGGTCTTGTTGCCATAACGGGAAATATCGAGGCCTTCGGCGCTGATCTGCGGCTTTTTCTTCGCCATCAGGTCAGCCAGCAAGCGACCGGAGCCACACGCCATGGTCCAGCCGAGGGTGCCGTGACCGGTGTTCAGGAACAGGTTCTTGAACGGGGTGGCGCCGACGATCGGCGTGCCATCCGGCGTGGTTGGACGCAGACCGGTCCAGAAACTCGCTTCGGCCAGATTGCCGCCCTGAGGATAAAGGTCGTTGACGATCATCTCCAGGGTTTCGCGCCGACGCGGGTTCAGCGACAGGTCAAAACCGGCGATCTCCGCCATGCCGCCAACGCGGATGCGGTTGTCGAAACGAGTGATCGCGACCTTGTAGGTCTCGTCGAGGATGGTCGAAGTCGGGGCCATGGCCGGGTTGGTGATCGGCACGGTCAGCGAGTAGCCCTTCAACGGATAGACCGGGGCCTTGATGCCCAGCGGCTTGAGCAGTTGCGGCGAGTAGCTGCCGAGGGCCAGCACGTAGCGGTCGGCGGTTTCCAGCTTGCCGTCGATCCACACGCCGTTGATGCGGTCACCGGCGAAGTCGAGGCGCTGGATGTCCTGGTTGAAACGGAATTCCACACCCAGGTTCACGGCCATTTCGGCGAGGCGGGTGGTGAAAATCTGGCAGTCGCCGGTCTGGTCGTTCGGCAGGCGCAGGGCACCGGCGAGGATGTCGGTGACGCTGGCCAGCGCCGGCTCGACGCGGGCAATGCCGGCGCGGTCGAGGACTTCGAACGGTACGCCGGACTCTTTCAGGACGGCGATGTCCTTGGCGGCGCCATCAAGCTGAGCCTGGGTGCGGAACAGCTGGGTGGTGCCCAGGCTGCGACCTTCGTAGGCGATGCCGGTTTCGGCGCGCAATTCGTCGAGGCAGTCGCGGCTGTACTCGGACAGACGCACCATGCGCTCCTTGTTCACCGCGTAACGGTTGGCGGTGCAGTTGCGCAGCATCTGCGCCATCCACAGGTACTGGTCGATGTCGGCGGTGGCCTTGATCGCCAGCGGCGCGTGGCGTTGCAGCAGCCATTTGATGGCCTTGAGCGGAACGCCCGGCGCGGCCCACGGCGAGGCGTAGCCCGGCGAGACCTGGCCGGCGTTGGCGAAACTGGTCTCCATGGCCGCGGCGGGCTGCCGGTCGACCACCACCACTTCAAACCCGGCACGGGCCAGATAGTAAGCACTGGCGGTACCGATGACGCCGCTACCCAAGACCATAACGCGCATTTTTGTATCCCTCTCGCGGCGTGCCGCGTACGTCTGTTGTCAGAGCAATGATGCGCGCAGTGTAAAAAAGATTCGCCAGTGCTTTTCACTGTATAAGCGCCTATATTTGGCGACAATTCTCGGCAAAAACCCTTTTCACGGAGGCGCATCCCCTATGCGTACCAACACTCAGACCAAACGTGAGCTGGACAAGATCGACCGCAACATCTTGCGGATCCTGCAGGCGGACGGGCGGATTTCATTCACTGAACTGGGCGAGAAAGTCGGGCTCTCCACCACGCCCTGCACCGAGCGGGTGCGACGCCTGGAGCGTGAGGGGATCATCATGGGCTACAACGCCCGCCTGAATCCGCAGCACTTGAAGGGGAGTCTGCTG
Source organism: Pseudomonas sp. G7(2022) (assembly GCF_052660475.1). Lineage (NCBI taxonomy): Bacteria > Pseudomonadati > Pseudomonadota > Gammaproteobacteria > Pseudomonadales > Pseudomonadaceae > Pseudomonas > Pseudomonas sp. G7(2022). Next base: position 6,124,103 of record NZ_CP109659.1, read on the forward strand.
GTGTTCGTCGAGATCAGCCTCGACTACAAGTCCGGCGATACTTTCGAAGAGTTCCGACGCGCGGTGCTGAAATTGCCCCACGTACTGGAGTGCCACCTGGTGTCAGGGGATTTCGACTATCTGGTGAAGGCGCGGATTTCCGAGATGGCCTCGTACCGCAAGCTGCTGGGCGACATCCTGCTCAAGCTGCCGCACGTACGCGAATCCAAGAGCTACATCGTGATGGAAGAAGTGAAAGAGAGCCTGAGCCTGCCGATTCCGGACTGAACGCTCAGACCAGCACCTGTCGGTTCTCGGCCATGTACTCGAACACCTGCTTCTCGACCCGTGGGTGAATCAGCTCCACCGGCCGACGGCCGTTGGGGCACGGCAAGGTCTGGGTGGTGCCGAACAAGCGGCAGATCAGCGGCCGTTCGTCATACACCGTGCAGCCGTTCGGCCCCAGGTGCACACAGTTGAGTTCTTCCATGGCCGCGTCCTGCTCGGCACGCGTCTTGCGCGGCAGGCGGGACATTTCCTCGGGCGAGGTGGTCACCGGCCCACAGCAGTCATGACAGCCCGGCACGCACTCGAACGTGGGAATCTGCTGACGCAGGGTGCGGATTTTCTGACTGTTGCAGCTCATTGCAGCGGTAACCGGAGCGAAATAGGCGGCAATTGTGCCGCAAAAGCCGTGATCCAGACACCACGGGCCGACCAATGTTGCCCGGCCTCGGGCCTGCGGCTTATGCTCCGTCAAATTTTCTCGACACCCGTTCAGGATGACGCCCATGAATGCCCGCGCCCAAGCCTTCGCGAGCCAACCCCACGTTGCCTCTTACTACGCCGCCAGCAGCCTGCCGCAGCCCGACCATCCGGTGCTGCAAGGCGAGCTGATCGCGGACGTGTGCGTGGTCGGCGGCGGTTTCTCCGGGCTGAACACCGCGCTGGAGCTGGCAGATCGCGGCCTGAGCGTCGTGCTGCTGGAAGCGCACCGGATTGGCTGGGGCGCCAGCGGCCGCAATGGTGGGCAATTGATTCGCGGGGTGGGTCACGGCCTTGACCAGTTCGCCAACGTGATCGGCACCGACGGCGTGCGCCAGATGAAACTCATGGGCCTGGAAGCGGTGGAAATCGTCCGACAACGCGTCGAGCGTTTTCAGATCCCCTGCGACCTGACCTGGGGCTACTGCGACCTCGCCAACAAACCCCGCGATCTCGAGGGTTTTGCCGAGGATGCCGAAGAACTCCGAGGTCTCGGTTACCGCTATGAAACCCGACTGTTGCAAGCGAGCGAGATGCACACCGTGGTCGGTTCCAGACGCTACGTCGGCGGCCTGATCGATATGGGTTCCGGGCATCTGCATCCATTGAACCTGGCACTCGGCGAAGCCGCCGCGGCGCAGCAACTGGGGGTGAAGCTGTTCGAACAATCGGCGGTCACCCGCATCGACTACGGCCCTGAAGTCCGGGTGTACACGAAGCAAGGCTCGGTGCGGGCGAAGACTCTGGTGCTCGGCTGCAACGCCTATCTCAACAATCTGAATCCGCAACTCAGCGGCAAGGTGCTGCCCGCCGGCAGCTATATCATCGCCACCGAACCGCTGAGCGAAGAACAGGCCCACGCCCTGCTGCCACAGAACATGGCGGTCTGCGACCAACGGGTGGCGCTGGATTACTACCGCCTCTCGGCGGACCGTCGTCTGCTGTTCGGCGGCGCCTGCCATTACTCGGGTCGTGATCCGAAGGACATCGGCGCGTACATGCGGCCGAAGATGCTCGAAGTGTTCCCGCAACTGGCTTCGGCGAAAATCGAGTATCAGTGGGGCGGGATGATCGGCATCGGAGCCAACCGTCTGCCGCAGATTGGCCGGCTAAGCGATCAGCCGAACGTGTATTACGCCCAGGCCTATTCCGGTCACGGGGTGAATGCCACGCACCTGGCGGGCAAGTTGCTGGCCGAGGCCATCAGCGGCCAGCACAGCGGCGGTTTCGACCTGTTCGCCAAAGTGCCCCACATCACCTTCCCCGGTGGCAAGCATCTGCGCTCGCCGTTGCTGGCGTTGGGGATGTTGTGGCATCGCCTTAAAGAACTGGTCTGATGGTTTTGTAGCATCCTGAGGCCGCCATCGCGAGCAGGCTCGCTCCCACCTTGGAATGCAAACCCCTGTGGGAGCGAGCCTGCTCGCGAATGGACCTCATGAGTTCTGAAGATTCAGATCCGCCAGAACGGCTTCAACCCCTCCTCCAGCGCCTGTTCGCGAGTCAGCCCGACATCCTTGAGCTGCTCCGCCGTCAGGCCCAGCAGCGCTTTGCGTGTGTGCAGACGATGCCAGAACAGGCCCCAGCGGTTCAGGCCGGACGGCGCGTTGCGCAGCATCTCGTTGCGCGCGTTGTCCTGTTGCCCTGCCTCCAGTTCCTGACTGTGTAACGTCAGCCGCACATCGCTCAAGCCGTTCATTTTTGTCGCTCCTGTTTACTTGGGTAGCCAGAGATTCCATGATGCGCGGGCCGACAAAAGCATTACAGATTCAACACATCTGTATTATTTCCATACAGATTTGCTGTCTCCGGGACTGAATTGTCGATTTACGCCGCATCTGTACTGGTTTTTCGAATCACCTGCATCGAGGCAGTGCCATGACCCTGTATGTGAACCTCGCCGAACTGCTCGGCACCCGCATCGAACAAGGCTTCTACCGTCCTGGTGATCGCCTGCCGTCGGTGCGCGCCTTGAGCGTAGAACACGGGGTCAGCCTGAGCACGGTGCAGCAGGCCTATCGAATGCTGGAAGACAGCGGCCTGGCCACGCCAAAGCCCAAATCCGGGTACTTCGTGCCGGTCGGCCGCGAGCTGCCGGAACTGCCGGCGGTCGGGCGCCCGGCCCAGCGCCCGGTGGAAATTTCCCAGTGGGATCAGGTGCTGGAACTGATTCGCACGGTGCCGCGCAAGGACGTGGTGCAACTCGGTCGCGGCATGCCGGACATCTCGTCACCGACGATGAAACCGCTGCTGCGCGGACTGGCCCGTATCAGCCGCCGCCAGGACATGCCCGGTCTGTATTACGACAACATCCACGGCTCCCTCGAACTGCGCGAACAGATCGCCCGGCTGATGCTCGATTCCGGCTGCCAGTTGAGCGCCAGCGACCTCGTCATCACCACCGGTTGCCATGAAGCGCTGTCCACCAGCATCCACGCGATCTGCGAGCCGGGTGACATCGTCGCGGTGGAATCGCCAAGCTTTCACGGCGCCATGCAGACCCTCAAAGGGCTGGGCATGAAAGCCCTGGAAATCCCCACCGACCCGCTCACCGGCATCAGCCTCGAAGCGCTGGAACTGGCGCTGGAGCAATGGCCGATCAAGGTCATCCAGATCACGCCCAACTGCAACAATCCGCTCGGTTACATCATGCCGGAGTCGCGCAAGCGGGCCTTGCTCAATCTGGCCCAGCGCTTCGACGTCGCGATCATCGAGGACGATGTATATGGCGAGCTGGCCTACACCTACCCGCGTCCGCGCACGATCAAATCCTTCGACGAGGATGGCCGCGTGTTGCTGTGCAGCTCGTTCTCCAAGACGCTCGCGCCGGGATTGCGCATCGGCTGGGTCGCGCCGGGTCGATACCTTGAGCGGGTACTGCACATGAAATACATCAGCACCGGCTCCACCGCCCCACAGCCGCAGATCGCCATCGCCGAATTTCTCAAGGCAGGGCACTTCGAACCGCATTTGCGGCGGGTGCGCACGCAATACCAGCGCAATCGCGACGTGATGATCGACTGGGTGGCCCGTTATTTCCCGGCAGGCACCCGCGCCAGCCGTCCGCAAGGCAGCTTCATGCTCTGGGTCGAACTGCCGGAAGGTTTCGATACCCTGAAACTGAATCGAGCGCTGCACGACCAAGGCGTACAGATTGCCGTCGGCAGCATCTTTTCCGCCTCGGGCAAGTACCGCAATTGCCTGCGCATGAACTACGGTGCCAAACCTACACCGCTGATCGAAGAGGCGGTGCGCAAAGTCGGTGCAACGGCAATCAGATTGCTGGCGGAAGCCGACTGACTTTTCACGAGCAAACAGCGTCCATATGCCCAACCCTGCCGCCAACCGGAACAATCCCACGTGAGCTTCAGACAGCCCCTACTCGCTCTGCTGGTACTCGCCTCGTTCCTTGGCGGTTGTGCGTCTATCGACGTACCGCGCGAATCGAGCCAGGCCTTGCCGGCGTCCGACTCCGCGTTCGGCCGCTCGATCCAGGCCCAGGCGGCTCCCTACAAGGGCCAGTCCGGCTTTCGCCTGCTGTCCAACAGCACCGAAGCCTTCACCGCCCGCGCCGAACTGATCCGCAACGCCCAGAGCAGCCTCGACCTGCAGTACTACATCGTCCATGACGGCATCAGCACGCGAATGCTGGTGGAAGAAGTGCTGAAGGCCGCCGACCGTGGCGTGCGGGTGCGCATCCTGCTGGACGACACCACCAGCGACGGTCTCGACCTGATCATCGCCACGCTGGCGGCGCATCCGAATATCCAGATCCGCCTGTTCAATCCATTGCACCTGGGCCGCAGCACCGGCGTGACCCGCGCCGCAGGCCGGCTGTTCAACCTGTCGCAGCAACACCGGCGGATGCACAACAAACTGTGGCTGGCGGACAACAGCGCCGCGATCGTCGGCGGACGCAATCTGGGTGACGAGTACTTCGATGCCGAGCCCAATCTGAACTTCACCGACATCGACATGCTCAGCGTCGGACCGGTCGCCGAGCAGCTCGGACACAGTTTCGACCAGTACTGGAACAGCGCCCTGAGCAAACCGATCGACGAATTCCTCTCCAGCAAACCCTCGGCCAAAGACCTGCAGAACACCCGCACGCGCCTGGAAGAATCCCTCGAGGAAACCCGCAAACAAAATCACGCGCTCTATCAGCAGTTGATGACCTTCACCACCCACCCGCGCATGGACATCTGGCGCCGAGAGCTGATCTGGGCGTGGAACCAGGCGTTGTGGGATGCACCGAGCAAGGTGCTGGCGGACGGCGAGCCCGATCCGCAACTGCTGCTGACCACGCAACTGGCACCGGAACTGCGGGGTGTCAGCAAGGAACTGATGATGATTTCCGCCTACTTCGTACCGGGCCAGCCGGGGCTGGTTTACCTCACCGGCCGGGCCGATGCGGGCGTATCGGTGAGCCTGCTGACCAACTCGCTGGAAGCCACCGATGTGCCGGCAGTACACGGTGGTTATGCGCCGTATCGCAAGGCGTTGCTGGAACATGGCGTGAAACTGTTCGAGCTGCGGCGCCAGCCTGGGGATAACTTCGGCAGCGGCCCGCATCTGTTTTACAGCAAGTCGTTTCGCGGCTCGGATTCCAGCCTGCACAGCAAGGCGATGATCTTCGACGGAAAGAAAGCGTTCATCGGCTCGTTCAACTTCGACCCCCGCTCGGTGCTGTGGAACACCGAAGTCGGGGTGCTGGTGGACAGCCCCGAACTGGCAGCCCATGTGCGGGAACTGGCCCTGCAAGGCATGGCCCCGGCGCTGAGCTACGAGGCGAAACTGCAAGACGGGAAAGTGGTATGGGTCACCGAGGACAACGGCCAGATGCACACCTTGACCAAGGAGCCCGGCAGCTGGTGGCGGCGCGTCAATGCGTGGTTCAGCACCACGGTGGGGCTGGAGCGGATGCTGTAGCGATCCGCCCCGGTCGGATCCTCAGGCAGGCTCCGGCACCTTGCCGAACGCACCTTGCCGCAACAGCAGTATCACCAGCCCGAACGCCCCGGCCGCCATAAACCATGGCAGCGCGTGCCCGCTGATCCATTGACTGCCCGCCCCCGCCGCCAACGGCCCGATCAGGCAACCGACACCCCAAAGTTGCGCGACATGTGCATTGGCGCGCACCAGCGCATCGTCACGGTAGCGCTCGCCGATCAGGATCAGCGACAAGGTGAACAAGCCACCGGCACTGGCGCCGAACAGCACCCACAGCGGCCAGATCAGCAAGGTGTCGATCAGCATCGGGATCGCCAGACTCGACAGCATCAGCACCACGGCGCAACCGGCGAACAAGGTCCGCCGAGACAGGTAGTCGGCCAATGCACCGATGGGCAATTGCAGCAGCGCATCGCCCACCACCACGGTGCTGACCATCGCCAGCGCCATTTCTGCCGTAAAGCCTTGTTGCAGGCAATACACCGGCAACAGGGTCAAAATCATCGCCTCGAACGCGGCGAACAGCGACACCGCCCAGGCAATTGCCGGCAGCTCGCGACTGAAGCCCCACAGATCACCGAACGTCACGCTACTGGCCTCGCTGCTCGGCGCCCCGCTGCGACCCAGCAGCAACAGCGGCGAGACAATCAGCAGAGCGACGCCGACCCAGAAGCCGTAATCATGCGCGGTGCCGAGTGCGCCCAGCAGCAACGGACCGGACAGTTGGCTAAGCGCATAACTGCTGCCATACAGCGCCACCAGCCGCCCGCGCCACTGCTCGACCACCAGTTGGTTGATCCAGCTTTCGCCGAGGATGAAGACGATGGTCAGGATCACCCCGATCATCAACCGCAGCACCAGCCAGATCGGGTAGCTCGGTAGCAGTGCCAGCAGGCCGATGGACAATGCGCCGCCCCACAGGCACAGGCGCATCAGGTTCGCCGTGCCGAAACGCGCCGCCAGATGACTGGAAATCTTCGCCCCGAGCAACACGCCAATGGCCGGCATCGCGGCCATCACACCAATGGCGAACGAGCCGTAACCCCAGCCCTCCAGACGCAACGACACCAGCGGCATGCTGACACCGAGGGTCAGGCCAACACTCAAGACAGACGCCAACACGGCGAAATACGTCGCCCAACGCATGGTCCACGCTCCTGTGGATAATTTTTATTCACACAAAACCAATGTGGGAGCGGGCTTGCTCGCGAATGCAGTCTGACAGTCGACATTATTGCTGACTGACACACCGCCTTCGCGAGCAAGCCCGCTCCCACAAGGGTCTCTGTTTCGTCAGGGAGCCTGGAGTGACCGGGCTCCCGTCAACGGCTTACAGCTTGATCCAGGTCGCCTTCAGCTCGGTGTATTTATCGAATGCATGCAGCGACTTGTCACGGCCGTTGCCCGACTGCTTGAAGCCGCCGAACGGCGCGGTCATGTCGCCGCCATCGTACTGGTTGACCCACACGCTGCCGGCACGCAGTGCCTTGGCGGTCAGGTGTGCCTTGGAGATGTCCTGAGTCCAGACCGCTGCCGCCAGGCCGTAAGGCGTGTCGTTGGCGATGTTGATCGCCTCTTCGGCGGTATCAAAAGCGATGACCGACAGCACCGGGCCGAAGATCTCTTCCTGGGCGATCTTCATCGCGTTGCTCACGCCGTCGAAAATCGTCGGCTCGACGTAGGTGCCACCGGTTTCCTGAAGAATGCGCTTGCCGCCAGCCACCAGTTTGGCGCCGTCGGTATGGCCCGACTCGATGTAGGACAGCACGGTGTTCATCTGTTGGGTATCGACCAGCGCGCCAACGTTGGTAGCCGGATCCAGCGGGTTGCCCGGTTTCCAGGCTTTCAGCGCCTCGATCACCATCGGCAGGAATTTGTCCTTGATCGAACGCTCGACCAGCAGACGCGAACCGGCAGTGCAGACTTCGCCCTGGTTGAAGGCGATGGCGCTGGCGGCGGATTCGGCGGCGGCCTGCAGATCCGGCGCATCGGCAAACACGATGTTCGGGCTCTTGCCGCCAGCTTCCAGCCAGACGCGTTTCATGTTCGATTCGCCGGAATAGATCATCAGTTGCTTGGCGATTTTGGTCGAACCGGTGAACACCAGGGTGTCGACATCATTATGCAGAGCGAGCGCCTTGCCGACGGTGTGACCGTAGCCCGGCAGCACGTTCAGCACGCCTTTCGGAATACCGGCCTCGACCGCCAGTTCGGCGATGCGGATGGCGGTCAGCGGGGATTTTTCCGACGGTTTGAGGATCACCGAGTTACCGGTCGACAGCGCCGGACCGAGTTTCCAGCAGGCCATCATCAGCGGGAAGTTCCACGGCACGATGGCGCCGACCACACCCACTGGCTCGCGGGTTACCAGACCCAGCTGGTCGTGCGGCGTAGCGGCGACTTCGTCGTAGATCTTGTCGATCGCTTCACCGCTCCAGCTCAACGCCTGCGCGGCGCCCGGCACGTCGATGTACAGCGAATCGCTGATCGGCTTCCCCATGTCGAGGGTTTCGAGCAGGGCCAGTTCTTCGGCGTGCTGTTTCAGCAGGCCGGCGAAACGGATCATGGTGGCTTTGCGTTTGGTCGGCGCCAGGCGCGACCAGACGCCGGAATTGAAGGTGGCGCGGGCGTTTTCCACGGCGCGCTGGGCATCGGCGGCGTCACAGCTGGCAATCTTGCCCAGCAGACGGCCATCGACCGGGCTGATGCACTCGAAGGTCTCGCCGGAGACGGCATCGGTGTACTCGCCGTTGAGGTAGGCGCGGCCTTCGATCTTCAGGTCGCGGGCGCGTTGTTCCCAGTCGGCACGAGTCAGGGTGGTCATTCGAGTGTCCTCCTCTTGTTCAATACGAGCGCCGCGATCGTCGCGGTCGTCCTCAGGAATACTGCCCGGCCAGCCTGCTTTTCGGCCCAAGGCATCCGCCACCCTAAACCAGCGGCCGGGGTTGTTTCAATATATTTGACATAAGCTCCTTATACGGCCTTGCGGCGTTCAATTTAATCAACATAGACTTTGGCCCTTTCAAGCCACCGCGCCGTCATCACGGGAGAAAACAACAATGAACATCCAGAACGTCGTCGACATCAGCCTGACCATGGACCAGGCCGAGCGCTACCGCCCGGACCCGGCCAAAGTATTGAAGGGCGATCCCGAGCAGGCGGTGTTCAATCAGTACGACAGCCCTTGCGGGCAAATGGGCGTCGGCGTGTGGGAAGGTGCGGTTGGGCAGTGGACGGTGAATTACACCGAACATGAATACTGCGAAATCCTCCAGGGCGTTTCAGTGCTGCGAGACAGCGAAGGCAACGCCAAGACCCTGCGTGTCGGTGACCGCTTCGTGATTCCCGCCGGTTTCCGTGGCACCTGGGAAGTGCTGGAAGCGTGCCGCAAGGTCTATGTGATCTTCGAACAGAAGGCCTGAGGCTTTTCGCCAGACAACAAAAAAGGCCCGTATCGTGAGATACGGGCCTTTTTCGTAAGTCGGGAAAAATCAATTACTTGATTTTGCCTTCCTTGTAGATCACGTGCTTGCGAACAACCGGATCATATTTCTTGATCTCGATTTTGTCCGGGGTAGTACGCTTGTTCTTGTCGGTAGTGTAGAAGTGACCAGTACCGGCGCTCGAGATCAAACGAATCAATTCACGCATGATTAGCTCCCTTAAACCTTGCCGTCGCGACGCAGCTCGGCCAGCACAACGCTGATGCCACGCTTGTCGATGATACGCATGCCTTTGGCGGAAACGCGCAGGCGTACGAAACGTTTCTCTTCTTCAACCCAGAAGCGGTGATGCTGCAGGTTCGGCAGGAAACGACGACGGGTTTTGTTGTTTGCGTGGGAAATGTTATTCCCGGTTACCGGACCCTTACCGGTAACTTGACATACTCTAGACATGCCTCAGCCCTCTAAAACCACATGCCCAACCCGGCATGGGTTGGCCGCTTAATCTCTAGTCATTGTGGCGCCAGGCGCCGCGATTCTTTAGAGGTCTTACCGGCTACACCTACAAGCGAAGGAACCGGGCCCCTAGAAAAGAGCGCTGCTTTATACCAGAAAGACCACGGAGCAACAACTTTCCGTGTGCAATGAATAGCTAAAAAGCCGCTTTTTCCGCCTGCAAGCGCCTTGGGTAAAGGCTGCCGGCAATTTTTACCATTCGTCGAAGAAAATCGATCATACCCGCATTCGGGATTTTTCCTGCCGCCATTTCCGACAATTCCCCGGCCGCCAGGACTCGAAAATGCAAAAAGGGGATAGTCATTTGCAATTGCGACCACTAGGGTAGGCCTTTTCCAGACTGCACTTGCAGATGGGCCTTCGATCTGTAAAGGAAGCCGACCATGCGCCTCGCTGCCCTCCCCCTGCTGCTCGCCCCGCTATTGCTGAGCCCCCTGGCCCATGCCGCCGCCCTGAGCGTCTGCACCGAGGCCAGCCCTGAAGGGTTCGACGTGGTGCAATACAACTCGCTGACCACCACCAACGCCTCGGCCGACGTACTGATGAATCGCCTGGTGGACTTCGACACCGCCAGCGGCAAGGTGGTCCCTAGCCTGGCCGACAGCTGGGAAGTCAGCACCGACGGCCTGAGCTATGTCTTCAAATTGCACCCGCAGGTGAAATTTCATACGACCGACTACTTCAAGCCAACCCGCGAGTTGACCGCCGAAGACGTCAAATTCAGCTTCGACCGCATGCTCGACCCGGCCAACCCGTGGCACAAGGTCGCCCAGAGTGGCTTCCCGCATGCCCAGTCGATGCAACTGCCGAGCCTGATCAAGAAGATCGACGCACTGGACCCGCTGACCGTGCGCTTCACCCTCGATCACCCGGACTCGACGTTCCTGGCGACCCTGAGCATGGGCTTCGCCTCGATCTACTCCGCGGAATACGCCGACAAACTGCTGAAGGCCGGCTCGACCGACAAGCTCAACAGCCAGCCGGTCGGCACCGGCCCGTTCGTCTTCACCCGATTCCAGAAAGACGCCTCGATCCGCTACAAGGCCAACCCGGACTACTTCCGCGGCAAACCGGCAGTGGACCCGCTGATCTTCGCCATCACCCCGGACGCCAACGTGCGCCTGCAAAAACTGCGGCGCAACGAGTGCCAGATTGCCCTGTCGCCAAAACCGCTGGACGTACAGGCCGCGAAGCAGGAACCGACGCTGAAAGTCGAAAAGACTGACGCGTTCATGACCGCATTCGTCGGCATCAACAGCCAGCATCCGCCGCTGGACAAACCGGAAGTGCGTCAGGCAATCAACCTCGCCTTCGACAAGGCCAACTACCTGAAGGCTGTGTTCGAAGACACTGCCGAAGCCGCCAACGGCCCGTATCCGCCGAACACCTGGAGCTACGCGAAGAATCTGCCGGGTTACCCGCACGACGTGGCAAAAGCCAAGGCATTGCTGGCCAAGGCCGGCCTGAAGGACGGTTTCCAGACCACCATCTGGACACGTCCGTCCGGCAGCCTGCTCAACCCCAACCCGAGCCTCGGTGCGCAATTGCTGCAGTCGGATCTGGCGGAGATCGGCATTCAGGCGGAAATCCGCGTGATCGAATGGGGCGAGCTGATCCGTCGTGCCAAGGCGGGCGAGCATGACCTGCTGTTCATGGGCTGGGCCGGCGACAACGGCGACCCGGATAACTTCCTCACGCCGCAGTTTTCCTGCGCAGCGGTGAAATCCGGCACCAACTTCGCCCGCTACTGCAATGCCGACCTGGACAAGCTGATCAGCGCCGGCAAGACCACCAGCGAACAAGGTGTGCGCACCAAGCTGTATGAGCAGGCGCAGGCGCAGATCCAGCAGCAGGCGCTGTGGCTGCCGCTGGCGCATCCGACGGCGTATGCACTGACGCGCAAAGACGTGCAGGGTTACTCGGTCTCCCCGTTCGGGCGGCAGGACTATTCCAAGGTCACCCTCAAATAACCCGCCACAACACAAAACCTGTGGGAGCGGGCTTGCTCCCACAGGGGTTAGCGTTTGTACTTGGAAGCTACATCCAGCCACACTCCGCCATCGACAACGGCTCCCCATCGCCAACGATGAAGTGATCGAGCACCCGCACGTCAACCAACTCCAAAGCCTTCTGCAAGCGCTTGGTCAATAATCGATCAGCCTGACTCGGATCGCTGTTGCCCGACGGATGGTTGTGGCACAGGATCACGGCGGCCGCGTTATTGGCCAACGAGCGCTTCACCACTTCTCGGGGATGTACCGCGGTGTTGTCGATAGAGCCGCGAAACAGGGTCTCGAAGGTCAGCACCTGATGTTTGGAGTCGAGAAACAGGCAGCCGAACACCTCGTGCGGCTCATGGCGCAGCATGGCCTTGAGGTAATCGCGGACCACCTGCGGATTCTCCAGCGCCGTTTTCTGCCGCATGCGCTCGGCCAAATGTCGCCGCCCCATCTCCAGCACGGCCTGCAGCTGGGCGAACTTCGCCGGCCCCAGACCCAATTGCTCGCTGAACGCCCCGAGATCAGCCTCCAGCAACGCACGCAGGCTGCCGAACTGATTCAACAAGTGTCGCGCCAGATCCACCGCGCTTTTACCGGATACGCCGGTCCGCAGAAAAATCGCCAGCAATTCGGCATCGGAAAGACTTCCCGAGCCCTGTTCAAGCAGCTTCTCCCGCGGCCTTTCCGCCGCCGGCCAATCGCGAATACTCATACACCTTCCTTGTCTGTGGGCGCCGCTGTTCCGTAGCGGTCGCTGTGATATCGTAGCCCATCTTTTTTGCGGGCGAATTCACCCTGGGGAGGGGGTTTCGCCACGTATGTCACCAACGAAATGAAAGGCAGACCTATGCAGCGGCTGTATCGGAAACGCATCGTTCTGGGCGTCGGCGGCGGCATTGCTGCCTACAAGAGCGCCGATCTCGTGCGCCGCCTGATCGATCAGGGCGCCGAAGTGCGCGTGGTCATGACCCGTGGCGGCAGCGAATTCATCACCCCGCTGACCATGCAGGCGCTGTCCGGCCACCCGGTTCACCTGGACTTGCTCGACCCGGCCGCGGAAGCGGCGATGGGCCACATCGAACTGGCCAAATGGGCCGATCTGGTGCTGATCGCCCCGGCCACCGCCGACCTGCTCGCCCGTCTGGCCCAAGGCATTGCCAACGATCTGCTGACCACGCTGGTGCTGGCCACCGACGCCATTGTCGCTGTCGCCCCGGCCATGAACCAGGCCATGTGGCGCGACCCGGCGACCCAGGCCAACCTGCAACTCCTTGAAAGCCGTGGCCTGAAGACCTTCGGCCCGGCCTCCGGCAGCCAGGCCTGCGGCGACGTCGGCATGGGCCGCATGATGGAAGCCACCGATCTGGCCCAGCTCGCGGCGGACTGCTTCCAGCGTCAGGCGCTGACCGGCAAGCACGTAGTAATCACCGCCGGCCCGACCCAGGAAAACATCGACCCGGTGCGCTACATCACCAACCACAGCTCCGGCAAAATGGGCTTCGCCCTGGCGGAAGCGGCGGTTGAGGCCGGCGCCCGTGTCACCCTGATCAGCGGCCCGGTGCATTTGCCGACGCCGGATCGCGTCACCCGCATCGACGTGGTCAGCGCCCGCGACATGCTCGCCGCGTGTGAAGCCGCGATCCCTTGCGACATCTTTATCGCCTCGGCAGCGGTCGCGGACTACCGCCCGGAAGTCGTCGCCCCGCAAAAATTGAAGAAAGACCCTACGAGCGGTGACGGCTTCGTCCTGCAAATGGTGCGCAACCCGGACATCCTGGCCACCATCGCGACCCGTCCCGACCGTCCGTTCAGTGTCGGTTTCGCCGCCGAGACCGAACACCTGCTCGACTACGCAGCACGCAAGCTGAAGGACAAGAATCTCGATCTGATCGTCGCCAACGACGTCGCCAACCCGAGCATCGGTTTCAACAGCGAAGAAAACGCCTGCAGCGTCATCGACCGTGCGCTGCACGCCACGGTCTTCGCCCAGACCAGCAAGAGCAAGATCGCTCGCCAACTGGTCACTTTTATCGCCGAACGTCTGAACCAGGTTTAATTTACATGCACGCTTTGCAAGCCAAGATCCTCGACCCACGCATCGGTACTGAATTCCCGCTGCCGCAATACGCCACGCCAGGCTCCGCCGGCCTCGACCTGCGCGCCATGCTGCAAGAGGACATCGTCATCAAGCCGGGTGAAACCGTGCTGATCCCGACCGGTCTGTCGGTCTACATCGGCGACCCGAACCTCGCCGCGCTGATCCTGCCGCGCTCGGGCATGGGCCATAAGCACGGCATCGTGCTGGGCAATCTGGTCGGCCTGATCGACTCCGACTACCAGGGCCCGCTGATGGTCTCCTGCTGGAACCGTGGCCAGACCGAGTTCACCATGCCGGTGGGCGAGCGTCTGGCGCAGCTGGTGCTGGTGCCCGTAGTGCAGGCGCATTTCGAAATGGTCGAAGAGTTCGTCGAGACCGAGCGCGGCGCTGGCGGTTTCGGCCATTCCGGCACCAAGTGATTTGTCTTGTGGCGTGGGAGCCTGCTCCTTCGCCATAAAAATACGTAGATTCATCTGCAAGCTTTACCGCTGAAAATCAAGGCATTGGCAGGCCAAAGCCACGCCGCACAAGGCGTCATGGCCCTTTCACACCACGAACTCTCTGTGAAAACCGCCGTCATACCCTTCAGTTTGAGCTTGCCGTCGAATGAGTCGTCGGTGTGTCCAGCCACTTTCGAGATGGAGCATTTTCGCAGATGAGCACCCCCGCCCAAGTCGCCCCGAAGCTTCCCGACAGCATCTTCCGCGCCTATGACATTCGCGGCACCGTGCCGGAATTCCTCAATGGCGAAACCGCCTACTGGATCGGTCGCGCCATCGGCTCCCAGAGCCTGGCCCAGGGCGAACCGAACGTGTCCGTCGGTCGTGACGGCCGTCTGTCCGGCCCGGAACTGGTTGCCGAACTGATCCGCGGCATCGCCGAAAGCGGCTGCCATGTCAGCGACGTCGGCCTGGTGCCGACGCCGGCGCTGTACTACGCCGCCAACGTGCTGGCCGGCAAATCCGGCGTGATGCTCACCGGCAGCCACAACCCGTCGAACTACAACGGCTTCAAGATCGTGATCGCCGGTGACACCCTCGCCAACGAACAGATCCAGGTGCTGCATGAACGTATCAAGACCGGCAACCTGACCAGCGGCCAGGGCAGCGTAACCCAGGTCGAGATCCTCGACCGCTACACCACCGAAATCGTCCAGGACATCAAACTGGCCCGGCGCCTGAAAGTCGTGGTCGATTGCGGCAACGGCGCGGCCGGCGTGATCGCCCCGCAACTGATCGAAGCGCTGAACTGCGAAGTCATCCCGCTGTTCTGCGAAGTCGACGGCAACTTCCCGAACCACCACCCGGACCCGGGCAAGCCTGAAAACCTTGTCGACCTGATCGCCAAGGTCAAGGAAACCAAGGCTGACATCGGCCTGGCCTTCGACGGTGACGGCGACCGCGTCGGCGTGGTGACCAACACCGGTACCATCGTCTTCCCGGATCGCCTGCTGATGCTGTTTGCCCGCGACGTACTGGCCCGCAACCCGGGCGCGGAAATCATCTTCGACGTCAAATGCACCCGCCGCCTGATCCCGCTGATCAAGGAATATGGTGGCCAGTCGCTAATGTGGAAGACCGGTCACTCGTTGATCAAAAAGAAAATGAAACAGTCCGGCGCATTGTTGGCCGGTGAAATGAGCGGGCACATTTTCTTCAAGGAACGCTGGTTCGGTTTCGACGACGGTATTTACAGCGCCGCACGGCTGCTGGAAATTCTCAGCAAGGAAAAATCTTCGGCCGAGGAGCTGTTCGCGACCTTCCCGAACGATATTTCCACGCCGGAAATCAATATCCATGTGACCGAAGAGAGCAAATTCAGCATCATTGATGCACTGCACGATGCGCAGTGGGGCCCAGGCGCCGACCTGACCACCATTGACGGCGTGCGGGTCGATTACGCCAAAGGCTGGGGCCTGGTGCGCGCCTCCAACACCACACCGGTGCTGGTGCTGCGCTTCGAGGCCGATGACGAGGCTGAATTGCAGCGCATCAAGGCTGTGTTCCATGCCCAACTGAAACGCGTTGCACCTGATCTCCAACTACCGTTCTGATTTCTGATTCACCCGGAGCCCTGAATGACCCTCGAACGCGAAGCCGCCGCCCACACCGCCCAGGTCCTGTCCGAAGCGCTGCCTTACATCCGACGTTATGTCGGCAAGACCCTGGTGATCAAATACGGCGGCAACGCGATGGAAAGCGAGGAGCTGAAAACCGGCTTCGCCCGCGACATCGTGCTGATGAAGGCCGTTGGCATCAACCCGGTGGTCGTGCACGGCGGTGGCCCGCAGATCGGTGATCTGCTCAAGCGCCTGTCGATCGAAAGCCACTTCGTCGACGGCATGCGCGTCACCGACGCCGCGACCATGGACGTGGTGGAAATGGTCCTCGGTGGTCAGGTGAACAAAAGCATCGTCAATCTGATCAACCGCCACGGCGGCAGCGCCATCGGCCTGACCGGTAAAGACGCCGGGCTGATTCGGGCGAAGAAGCTCACTGTCACCCGTCAAACGCCGGAGATGACCCAGCCGGAAATCATCGACATCGGCCAGGTGGGCGAAGTGGTCGGGATCAACACCGAACTGCTGAACCTGCTGGTCAAAGGCAACTTCATCCCGGTGATCGCGCCGATCGGCGTGGGTGAGAACGGCGAGTCGTACAACATCAACGCTGACCTGGTGGCCGGTAAAGTCGCCGAAGCGCTGAAAGCCGAGAAGCTGATGCTGCTGACCAACATCGCCGGCCTGATGGACAAGTCGGGCACCGTGCTGACCGGCCTGAGCACCCAGCAGGTCGATGACCTGATCGCCGACGGCACCATCTACGGCGGCATGCTGCCGAAGATCCGCTGTGCACTGGAAGCGGTTCAGGGTGGTGTCGGCAGCTCGCTGATCATCGACGGCCGTGTACCGAACGCGATCCTGCTGGAAATCTTCACCGACACCGGTGTGGGTACGCTGATCAGTAATCGCAAGCGCCCATAAGCGCTCGCGCAAACAAAAAGACCCCGCTCAGCCTGGCTGAGCGGGGTCTTTTTTTGCCCTGAAGACGCGATCAGACGCCGAACTGGGCGCGATAGGCTTCAACGGCTGGCAGGTGCTGCTTGAGCTGCGGATCGTCAGCCAGGAATTCCAGCACCTGGTTCAGCGACACGATGCTGATGACCGGGATACCGAAATCACGCTCGACTTCCTGGATTGCCGACAACTCGCCGTTGCCGCGCTCCTGACGGTTCAGGGCGATCAGCACCCCGGCAGCCTTGGCGCCGTCCTGGGAAGCGATGATCTGCATCACTTCACGGATCGCGGTGCCGGCGGTGATCACGTCGTCGATGATCAGCACGTCGCCGGTCAGCGGTGCGCCGACCAGGCTGCCACCTTCGCCGTGGGCCTTGGCTTCCTTGCGGTTGAAGCACCATGGCAAGTCACG
This sequence comes from Pseudomonas sp. G7(2022), assembly GCF_052660475.1. Lineage (NCBI taxonomy): Bacteria > Pseudomonadati > Pseudomonadota > Gammaproteobacteria > Pseudomonadales > Pseudomonadaceae > Pseudomonas > Pseudomonas sp. G7(2022). The sequence goes on from NZ_CP109659.1 coordinate 6,141,279, forward strand.
GTTGTGGTGCTCGGCCAGCGCCACGGCAGTGGTTGCTGCCAGCGGAATGCCTTTGTAGGCCGGGCCGAACAGTACGTCGAAAGAAATGCCGCTTTCGGCGATGGCTGCCGCGTAGAAACGCCCCAGCTGCGCCAGGGCCGAGCCCGTGTTGAACAGGCCGGCATTGAAGAAGTAAGGACTGGTGCGCCCGGACTTCAGGGTGAACTCACCGAAGCGCAAAACGCCGCGATCGATGGCAAAACGAATGAAATCGCGCTGATACGCTTGCATGAAAAAAACCCCAAATACCACGGATTTAGCTAATTAGCTTGACGCCGTGTATCATACACGCACGCGATTTTTGGGGCCATTTATGCGGATCATCAGTGTGAACGTCAATGGTATTCAGGCTGCAGTCGAGCGTGGTTTGCTCAGTTGGCTGCAGGCACAGAATGCCGACGTCATCTGCCTGCAGGACACCCGTGCCTCCGCCTTTGAACTGGATGACCCAGCCTTCCAACTGGATGGCTACTTCCTTTATGCCTGCGATGCTGAAGTCCCTGCCCAAGGCGGCGTGGCTTTGTATTCGCGGTTGCAACCGAAGGCTGTCATCAGCGGTCTCGGTTTCGAGACGGCCGACCGCTACGGGCGCTACCTGCAAGCAGATTTCGACAAAGTCAGTATTGCCACCTTGCTGCTTCCTTCGGGGATGAACGGCGATGAGGACTTGAACCAGAAGTTCAAGCTCATGGACGACTTCGGCAAGTACCTGGACAAACAGCGGCGCAAACGTCGCGAGTACATTTATTGTGGCTCGCTGTACGTCGCGCAGCAGAAGCTCGACATCAAGAACTGGCGCGACAGCCAGCAATCCCCGGGCTTCCTGGCGCCGGAACGCGCCTGGATGGACGAGATTGTCGGCAACATGGGCTACGTAGACGCCCTGCGCGAAGTCAGCCGCGAAGGCGACCAGTACAGCTGGTGGCCGGACAACGAACAGGCCGAGATGCTGAATCTGGGCTGGCGCTTCGACTATCAGATCCTGACCCCGGGCCTGCGACGCGTCGTGCGCAGCGCACGCCTGCCACGTCAGCCACGGTTCTCGCAGCACGCGCCGCTGATCGTGGACTACGACTGGACGCTGACTATCTAAGCGGCCTTTCGCAGACACAAAAAAACCGACGTCACTGTCGGTTTTTTTGTGGGCGATCGTTCATTATTTGATCAACCGCCAAGTGAACGGATAGCGATACGGGAAACCTTCGTTGGCCTTCACCCCACCGATGATCGTCAGCACCAGCGCTGCAATGGCCAGCAGACCGAACAGCACGAACCCGATCAGCAACAGCATCAGCACGAAACAGATCATCGAAGCGATCGCCACGGTGATCTGGAAATTCAGTGCTTCTTTACCCTGGGCGTCGATGAAAGGATCAGTCTCGCGCTTCATCTGCCACAGGATCAACGGCCCGATCAGCGTACCGAACGGAATCCAGATCCCCAGCAAGGCGGACAAGTGACAAAACATCGCCCATTGGCGAACCTCCTGGCTCGGCTTGGGTAGCAGCTCTTGCTCATCACTCATCGCGTCCTCCTTGCGGGTTGCGAACCTGCTCAGTCGGCCAGTGCAGCCTGTTGCAGTTCGAAGATCTCATTCATGCCTTTCTTGGCCAGTTCCAGCATCGCGGTCAGCTCTTCAGGCTGGAACGGCGCGCCTTCGGCGGTGCCCTGCACTTCGATGAAGCCGCCGGTGCTGGTCATCACTACGTTCAGGTCAGTCTCTGCGGCGGAGTCTTCAAGATAGTCCAGATCCAGCACCGGCTCGCCCTGGTACATGCCCACGGAAACGGCACCGATCATTTGCTTGAGCGGGTCGCCGCCCTTCAGGCCGCCGCGCTTCTTGATCACTTTCAGGGCATCGACCAGCGCAACCATGGCGCCGGTGATCGACGCGGTGCGGGTACCGCCGTCGGCCTGGATCACGTCGCAGTCGACGTACAGGGTGACGTCGCCCAGCTTGGACATGTCCAGCGCAGCGCGCAGGGAACGGCCGATCAGGCGCTGGATCTCCAGGGTACGGCCACCCTGCTTGCCACGGCTCGCCTCACGCTGGTTACGCTCGCCGGTGGCACGGGGCAGCATGCCGTATTCGGCGGTCAGCCAACCCTGGCCCTGACCTTTGAGGAAACGCGGTACGCCGTTTTCGACGCTGACGGTGCAGATGACTTTGGTATCACCGAATTCGACCAGTACCGATCCCTCGGCGTGCTTGGTGTAGTTGCGGGTAATGCGGATCGAGCGGAGCTGATCGGCAGCGCGACCACTTGGACGTTTCATAGGAGATACCTGTACTGGGGACGGAAAACTGCGGAGCATTATAGAGCCGCGCACCGCGCCTGGGCACTCGTTAAAAAATCCGGCCGACGACCGAAAGCCCTGAAACGCGCTTTGCCGACGGCCTGCAGCCCTTTGTCACACCGTGTGTTTGGGCGCATCCGCCGCACTGCGCTACAATCCTGCGCCTTTGCTGCCAGTCGGCTTAAATTCATTGATATCGAGCTGCGGAGCTTCAATTCGCGCCGATCTGTATCGCGAGGTCACCGCCATGGTGCACAGCATGACCGCCTTCGCCCGCGTCGAGAAAGCCGGCGTTCAGGGCACCCTGAGCTGGGAACTGCGCTCGGTCAACAGCCGCTACCTGGAACCCCACCTGCGCCTGCCGGAGTCGTTTCGCGACCTCGAAGGCGCTGTCCGCGAAGCCCTGCGTCAGGGCCTGTCGCGCGGCAAACTGGAATGCACCCTGCGCTTCACCGAGGAAAGTACCGGCAAGCCACTGCAAGTGGATCGCGAACGCGCCGCGCAGCTGGTCGCCGCTGCCGAAACCGTCGCCGGCCTGATCAAGAACCCGGCCGCGCTGAACCCGCTGGAAGTGCTGGCCTGGCCGGGCGTGCTGGTGGCCGATGCGAGCGATCCACAAGCCCTTAACGCCGAAGCGCTGGAGCTGTTCAATCAAGGCCTGAAGGAGCTGAAGTCCGGCCGCGAGCGCGAAGGCGCGGAGCTGGCACGCCTGATCAACGATCGCCTGACCTCCATCGAGGAAGACGTGGTGACGCTGCGCGAACTGGTTCCGCAGATGCTCGCCACCCAGCGCCAGAAGGTCCTCGACCGCTTCGCCGACATGAAGGCCGAGATGGACCCGCAGCGCCTGGAACAGGAAATGGTGATGCTCGCGCAAAAGAGCGACGTGGCCGAAGAACTGGATCGCCTGAGCACTCACATCATCGAAGTTCGCCGGGTCCTGAAGTCCGGCGGTGCCGCCGGTCGGCGCCTGGACTTCCTGATGCAGGAACTCAACCGCGAAGCCAACACACTGGGCTCCAAGGCCTTCGACCCGCGCAGCACCCAGGCGGCGGTCAACCTCAAGGTGTTGATCGAGCAGATGCGCGAACAAGTGCAGAATATTGAGTAAGGCAACAGACATGACCCACAGCACCGGCACCCTGTACATCATTTCCGCCCCTTCGGGCGCGGGCAAGAGCAGTCTGGTCAAGGCCCTGACAGACACCAACCCGGACATTCGCGTCTCGATTTCCCACACTACCCGTGCCATGCGCCCGGGCGAGGTGGACGGAGTGAACTACCACTTCGTAAGCCGCGAAGAGTTCGTGAAGATGGGCGAGCACGGCGATTTCCTTGAACGCGCGGAAGTCTTCGGCAACTTTTACGGCACCTCGCAAAGTCGTCTGCAGCAGACCCTGGACGAAGGTCACGACCTGATTCTGGAAATCGACTGGCAAGGCGCCGAGCAAGTGCGCAAGCTGATGCCCCAGGCACGCTCGATCTTCATTCTGCCGCCATCGCTTCAGGCCCTGCACCAGCGCCTGACCAACCGTGGCCAGGACAGCGACGAAATCATCGACGGCCGGATGCGCGAAGCCGTCAGCGAGATGAGCCACTACGTTGAGTACGATTACCTGATCATCAACGACGATTTCGCCCACGCGCTGGATGATCTGAAAGCGATTTTTCGCGCCAATCAGCTGCAACAGAAACGCCAACAAGTGCGTTTCGGCAGATTGCTGGCTGAATTGCTGGGCTGAAACAGCACTTCCCAAAACCGCTGCAAGGGCTTTACATTGGTGCTTGCGGCGCGTTGAAGAGCCTGGTCAAAAAATCAGCGCTTCCCTAATCGCTGGTGATTTTTTAAACTGTTGAGTCCGCTCGCCCAACCGGGCAGCGCGCATATTGCATTCGCTCCGAGGAATACCATGGCCCGCGTAACCGTTGAAGACTGCCTAGAACACGTGGAAAACCGCTTTGAGCTGGTCATGCTCTCTACCAAGCGTGCCCGTCAACTGGCCACCGGCGGCAAAGAGCCCCTGGTTCAGTGGGAAAACGACAAACCGACCGTAGTTGCGCTGCGTGAAATCGCTGAAGGCCTGATGAGCTACGAGTTCATCGCCGAGCAGGAAATCGTCCACGAAGACCCGGTCTTCGCTGCGTTCGAGGACGAGTCCAACGAGGCCGTCTAAGCCTATGCCTGGTCGACGTAGCACGGCGCGGGATCACAGCTTGCGGCAGGAGACATCATGCCGAGCATAGACGCCCTCGCCGATCGCTTATCGACCTACCTCGGCAACGACCAGGTCAACCTGGTCCGCCGAGCGTATTTCTACGCCGAACAAGCCCACGACGGCCAACGCCGCCGTAGCGGCGAGGCGTACGTCACGCATCCTCTTGCCGTGGCGAATATTCTTGCCGACATGCACATGGACCATCAGAGCCTGATGGCCGCGATGCTGCATGACGTGATCGAAGACACCGGTATCGCCAAGGAAGCGCTGCAAGCGCAGTTCGGTGAAACCGTGGCCGAACTGGTCGACGGGGTCAGCAAACTGACCCAGATGAATTTCGAGACCAAGGCCGAAGCCCAGGCTGAAAACTTCCAGAAAATGGCCATGGCCATGGCACGCGACATCCGCGTGATCCTGGTCAAGCTCGCCGACCGCCTGCACAACATGCGCACGCTGGAAGTGCTGTCCGGCGAAAAACGCCGGCGCATCGCCAAGGAAACCCTGGAGATCTATGCACCCATCGCCAATCGGCTGGGCATGCACGCGATCCGTATCGAGTTCGAAGACCTCGGCTTCAAGGCCATGCACCCGATGCGTTCCGCGCGGATCTACCAGGCCGTCAAACGCGCCCGGGGCAACCGCAAGGAAATCGTCAACAAGATCGAGGAATCCCTTGGCCACTGCCTCGCCATCGACGGCATCCAGGGTGAAGTCAGCGGTCGCCAGAAACACCTCTACGGCATCTACAAGAAAATGCGCGGCAAGCGTCGGGCCTTTAACGAGATCATGGACGTCTACGCGTTCCGGATCATCGTCGACAAGGTCGATACCTGCTACCGCGTGCTGGGTGCTGTACATAATTTGTACAAACCGTTGCCGGGGCGCTTCAAGGATTACATCGCGATCCCCAAGGCCAACGGCTATCAGTCGCTGCACACCACACTGTTCGGCATGCACGGCGTGCCGATCGAAATCCAGATCCGCACCCGTGAAATGGAAGAGATGGCCAACAACGGCATCGCCGCCCATTGGCTGTACAAATCCAGCGGCGACGAGCAGCCCAAAGGCACCCATGCCCGGGCCCGTCAGTGGGTCAAGGGCGTGCTGGAAATGCAGCAACGTGCCGGCAACTCGCTGGAATTCATCGAGAGCGTGAAGATCGACCTGTTCCCGGACGAGGTCTACGTGTTCACGCCCAAAGGCCGGATCATGGAGCTGCCCAAAGGCTCCACGGCGGTCGACTTTGCCTACGCGGTGCACACCGACGTCGGCAACAGCTGCATCGCCTGCCGGATCAACCGTCGCCTCGCACCGCTCTCCGAACCGTTGCAAAGCGGCTCCACGGTCGAGATCGTCAGCGCCCCCGGCGCGCGGCCGAACCCGGCGTGGCTCAACTTCGTGGTCACCGGCAAGGCGCGGACCCACATCCGTCATGCGCTGAAACTGCAACGCCGCTCCGAATCCATCAGCCTCGGCGAACGCCTGCTGAACAAGGTGCTCAACGGCTTCGACAGCGCGCTGGAACAGATTCCGGCCGAACGCGTGAAGGCGATGCTCACCGAGTACCGCCTCGAACTGATCGAAGACTTGCTGGAAGACATCGGCCTGGGCAACCGCATGGCCTACGTCGTGGCCCGCCGCCTGCTCGGCGAAGGCGAACAACTGCCAAGCCCTGAAGGCCCGCTGGCGATTCGCGGCACCGAAGGTCTGGTGCTCAGCTACGCCAAATGCTGCACGCCGATCCCGGGCGACCCGATTGTCGGGCACCTGTCGGCGGGCAAAGGCATGGTCGTGCACCTGGACAACTGTCGCAACATCAGCGAAATCCGCCACAACCCGGAAAAATGCATCCAGCTCTCGTGGGCCAAGGATGTCACCGGTGAATTCAACGTCGAACTGCGCGTCGAGCTGGAACACCAGCGCGGCCTGATTGCCCTGCTGGCCAGCAGCGTCAACGCAGCCGACGGCAATATCGAGAAAATCAGCATGGACGAACGCGATGGCCGCATCAGCGTCGTCCAACTGGTGGTCAGCGTCCACGACCGTGTGCACCTGGCCCGCGTGATCAAGAAACTGCGCGCACTGACCGGCGTGATCCGCATCACCCGCATGCGTGCATAACTTAAACATTACAAGGAGTCATACATGACCAAGACCGTTATCACCAGCGACAAGGCCCCGGCCGCCATCGGTACTTATTCCCAGGCGATCAAGGCTGGCAACACTGTCTACATGTCGGGCCAGATCCCGTTGGACCCGAAAACCATGGAGCTGGTCGAAGGTTTCGAAGCCCAGACCGTCCAGGTCTTCGAGAACCTGAAAGCCGTGGCCGAAGCCGCCGGCGGTTCGTTCAAGGATATCGTCAAGCTGAACATCTTCCTCACCGACCTGAGCCACTTCGCCAAGGTCAACGAGATCATGGGCAAGTACTTCGACCAGCCGTACCCGGCGCGCGCCGCCATCGGCGTTGCTGCCCTGCCAAAGGGTGCGCAGGTTGAAATGGATGCCATTCTGGTCATCGAGTAATGCGCACGGCGCGGCCCTTCAAGGTCGCGCCGACTGCTCTGCGGTAAAGAAAAGGTTTTGAAAGGATTCCACCATGCGCAAAGCGCTTGCTCTCTCGCTGCTCGCCATTTTCCTCGGCGGTTGCGCCAGCAACCCTGCCGACCGTGACATCAGCGGCACCTGGATCAACCAGATCGCCATCGATGCCGCCGCCAAGGGCGGCCCCCTGCGTGAAGCGCTTCAGGCCTACGGCCCGAACCTGGAATGGGACATCAACACCAAGGCCAGTCAGGCCCGCTACACCAACGGTTTCGAAAACGTGGAAGGTCGTTTGCTCGGCGAACAGTCCGGCGCCTGGAAAGTCGATTTCTATGGCAGCTCGGCCAGCGAGCTGAAACGTGACGGCAGCCAGTTGCACCAGGCCGCCAGCGAAAATGAACCACAGCAGCTCTTCGACCGCGCGCAGATTCCGGTGCCGGAGGGCGCACCGATCGGCGCCAGCTTCGAACGGGCGCTGTATTCGGCCTACCTGGGCGGAAACTGGACAATCGCCAGCGGCCAGGGCGAAGGTGCCACGGTGCAATTCCAGGCCGACGGACAAGTCTCCGGCCTGCCGGGCGCCGACCGCTATGCCCTGTGCCTGGCGGGCGACTGCGCATCGATGAGCAGCGGCAACGACAGCATGTGGCTGCAACAGAACGGTCAGGGCAACAACTGGATCTTCGTGCGCAAAGGCAAGGAGCTTGAAATTTTGCAGGCCGTGAACACGGCACTGGCGGACGAACAACCGCAGTTCACCCCGGGTGAGCGCAAGTGGTTGCTCGAAAAACAGTAACTGCACCTGAGAACAGCATATAACCCTGTGGGAGCGGGCTTGCCCGCGATGAGGCCATAGCATTCAACATTTATGCTGACTGTTATGCCGCCATCGCGAGCAAGCTCGCTCCCACGATTATTTGTTGCGCTTGAGAATCAGCACTTGCCCTCTAGAATCGCGGCATACCCCTCACGATAACTCGGATACTTCGGCACCCAGCCCAGCGCCTTCGCACGGGCATTGCTGCAACGTTTGCTGCCGGTGCGACGCACGCTCTCGTCTTCCGACCATTCGGTGACACCCAGATACTCGCGCAGCCACGCCACCACCTCGGCCAACGGCTCCGGCGCGTCGTCCACGCCGATATAGATGTCATCCAGCGCCACGCCCTTGCGATCCGCGTCCAGCAGAAACGCCATCAACCCCGCCGCATCCTCGGCATGGATGCGATTGCCATACAGCGGCGGGTCGACCGCCACCCGATAACCCCGACGTACCTGGGTCAGCAGCCATTCACGGCCGGGGCCGTAAATGCCGGTCAGGCGCACGATGCTCGCAGGAATACCGCTGTTGAGCGCAACCTGCTCGGCCTCCAGCATCACCCGACCGGAATAACCCGCGGCAACGGTCTCGGATTTTTCATCGACCCATTCGCCGTTCTGCTGCCCGTAAACACTGCTGCTGGAAACGAACAGCAACCGCTCAGGCTCCTGACCGTAATCGTTCAGCCAACCCAGCACATGCTGCAACCCCTGCACATACGCCGCGCGATAACCGGCCTCATCGTGATCGGTGGCCGCCGCGCTATACACCAGGTAATCGATAGCACCCACCGGCCAGGTCTCGGGGCAATCCTCATTGAACAAGTCACCGGCGACACCGATAACGCCGTCCGGTAAACGTGAAATATTCCGGCGCAGGCCATACACCTGAAAGCCGGCAGCCAGCAATTGCGTGGCCAGACGGCTGCCGACATCACCGCAACCGGCGATCAAAACAGAGGGCGCGGACATCAAAAATCTCCCATCGGAAAGCGACAGACTAGCCTCGACAGGGGACGAGCGGCTAGCAATGAAGGAAAAAAAGCAACTCTATTACTTCTGTTAACAAGAATTACTTGCAATAATGCACGTCACTTTTGTTCTCGGCCTCACGAGGCCTGGAAGAGCATCACCGTTTTTCTATCTCAGGTCCGGCCAGCATGACACGCATTCAAAACCCCGCTTCGCCAACCAACCGACCTCGCGCCTGGAGCGCAGTGGCTGCCCTGCTCCTCAGCCTGATGCTGGCGCCGGCCGCCGCCTTCGCTGACGCACAAGCCCCGGCCGCACCAGCCGCCACCGAGCAGAGCGCTCCAGCCGCCGCACCTGCCGCGACCGTTCCGGTGCAGGCCGTAGACGCCAGCGCCGCCGACGCACCGGAAGTCCTCGAAGCCGACAACTCCCTGGGCATGGCCCACGACCTGTCGCCATGGGGCATGTACAAGAATGCCGACATCATCGTGAAAATCGTGATGATCGGTCTGGCCATCGCTTCAATCATTACCTGGACCATCTGGATTGCCAAAGGGTTCGAGCTGATGGGCGCCAAACGTCGCCTGCGTGGCGAAATCGCCGCCCTGAAGAAAGCCACCACCCTCAAGGAAGCCAGCACCACCGCAGCAAAAGAAGGCACCCTCGCCAACCTGCTGGTGCATGACGCCCTCGAAGAAATGCGCCTGTCGGCCAATTCCCGCGAGAAAGAAGGCATCAAGGAACGCGTCAGCTTCCGCCTCGAGCGTCTGGTGGCCGCCTGTGGCCGCAACATGAGCAGCGGCACCGGCGTGCTCGCCACCATCGGCTCCACCGCACCGTTCGTCGGCCTGTTCGGCACCGTGTGGGGCATCATGAACAGCTTCATCGGCATCGCCAAAACCCAGACCACCAACCTTGCTGTCGTAGCACCGGGTATCGCTGAGGCGCTGCTGGCTACCGCACTGGGTCTGGTGGCCGCGATTCCTGCCGTGGTCATCTACAACGTGTTCGCCCGCTCCATCGCCGGTTACAAGGCTCAGGTGTCCGATGCATCGGCAGAAGTCCTGCTGCTGGTCAGCCGCGACCTCGACCACCAGCCTGAGCGCAGCAGCTCGCAGCCGCACATGGTCAAAGTGGGGTAATCGGCCATGGGCCTGCATTTGAAAGAAGGCGCAGACGACGATCTGGCCGAGAACCACGAAATCAACGTCACGCCGTTCATCGACGTGATGCTGGTGCTGCTGATCATTTTCATGGTGGCCGCGCCACTGGCCACCGTAGACATCAAAGTCGACCTGCCCGCCTCGACCGCCAAACCGGCGCCGCGGCCGGAGAAACCGGTGTTCCTCAGCGTAAAGGCTGATCAGCGCCTGTACATCGGTGACGACGAAGTCAAAGCCGAAACCCTCGGCGCCATGCTCGACGCCAGGACTCAGGGCAAAAAAGACACCACCATCTTCTTCCAGGCCGACAAAGGCGTGGACTACGGCGACCTGATGAGCGTGATGGACAAGCTGCGCAGCGCCGGTTATCTGAAAGTCGGTCTGGTCGGCCTCGAGAGCGCAGTCAAGAAATGATCACGACGCGCCATAAGCTGACGCGTTACAGCGGTAGCCTGGCCGTGGTGCTGGGTGTGCATGCGCTGGCCATCGCGCTGGCGCTTAACTGGACCGCCCGCCCTCCCATCGAATTGCCGCCGCAGGCGATGATGGTCGAGCTGGCACCGGTTCCGGCCCCGCCACCGCCTGCACCGCCAAAAGTCGTCACGCCACCGCAGCCACCGGCTCCGGTTGAAGAACTGCCAATCCCGAAACTGGCCGAAGCACCCAAGGCAGAAATTGCCGTGCCCAAGCCCAAACCAAAACCCAAGCCAAAACCGCAACCGCCGAAGCCGATCGAGAAGAAACCGGAACCCGTGAAGGAAAAACCTTCCGAGGAAAAACCGGCAGAGCCTCAGCAGACCCAGGCACCAACGGAGAAATCCGCCCAGCCGGCACCAGGCCCGTCGCCAGCACAACTGGCGGCCAAGGCCAGCTGGCAGGGTGCGCTGCTCGCGCATCTGCAGAAGTACAAAAAGTACCCGGACAGCGCCAGGTCACGGAACAAGACCGGAACCAACCGCCTGCGTTTCGTGGTCGATGGCGAAGGCAATGTGCTGTCGTTCGAGCTGGTGGACCGCTCCGGCAACGCTGATCTGGACCGGGCCACCCTGGAAATGATCCGCCGTGCCCAGCCGCTGCCCAAACCGCCGGCGGACATGCTGAACAACGGCTCCATCGAAATTGTTGCGCCGTTTGTGTACTCGATCGAGAAGCGCCGCTGACGCACAACGCCCCCCCGTTGGAGTTGCACCGGACAGACAAAGGCACCTTTCGGTGCCTTTGTCATATCTGCAAACGGCAAACAGGCATTGTCCGGTGTGGCATTCATCACTCAGTCTGATAACGTGCGTCTATCGATTGCAGCCGGTATGCTTGGCCCGCATCTTCATGGACGCTTGCTATGACCCTCACAGAATTACGCTACATCGTTACCCTCGCCCAAGAGCAGCATTTCGGCCACGCGGCCGAGCGTTGCCACGTCAGCCAGCCGACCCTGTCGGTGGGTGTGAAAAAGCTTGAAGACGAACTCGGTGTGCTGATTTTCGAGCGCAGCAAAAGCGCCGTGCGCCTGACCCCGGTCGGTGAAGGCATCGTCGCCCAGGCGCAGAAAGTACTGGAGCAGGCCCAGGGCATCCGCGAACTGGCCCAGGCCGGCAAGAACCAGCTGACCGCCCCGCTGAAAGTCGGCGCGATCTACACCGTCGGCCCGTACCTGTTCCCACATCTGATTCCACAACTGCACCGGGTCGCCCCGCAGATGCCGTTGTACATCGAAGAAAACTTCACCCACGTGCTGCGCGACAAACTGCGCAACGGCGAACTGGACGCGATCATCATCGCCCTGCCGTTCAACGAAGCCGACGTGCTGACCCTGCAACTCTACGACGAGCCGTTCTACGTCCTGATGCCGGCCCAGCACCCGTGGACCCAGAAAGAGTCCATCGACGCCGCCCTGCTCAACGACAAGAGCCTGCTGCTGCTTGGTGAAGGCCACTGCTTCCGCGATCAGGTGCTGGAAGCCTGCCCGACCCTGACCAAGGGCAACGACGGCGCCAAGCACACCACGGTGGAATCCAGCTCGCTGGAAACCATTCGCCACATGGTCGCGTCCGGCCTGGGCATCTCGATCCTGCCGCTGTCGGCGGTGGACAGCCATCACTACGCTCCGGGCGTGATCGAAGTGCGTCCGTTGTCGGCACCGGTGCCATTCCGCACCGTGGCCATCGCCTGGCGCGCCAGCTTCCCGCGGCCGAAAGCCATCGAGATCCTCGCCGACTCCATTCGCCTGTGCTCGGTCGCCAAGCCAGCCGCACCGGTCACGGCCGGTTAAGCCAGCGTCATGACGGAGCTGTCGCAGGTCTCGGTCACCGCACTCAAGGGTGTCGGTGAAGCCATGGCCGAGAAACTGGCCAAGGTCGGCCTGGAAAACCTTCAGGACGTGCTGTTCCACCTGCCGCTGCGTTATCAGGATCGCACCCGCGTGGTGCCGATCGGCGCGTTGCGGCCGGGACAGGACGCCGTGGTCGAAGGTACCGTCAGCGGCGCCGACGTGGTCATGGGCCGGCGCCGCAGCCTCGTCGTGCGCTTGCAGGACGGCACCGGCGGACTGAGCCTGCGTTTCTACCATTTCAGCAACGCGCAGAAAGAAGGCCTCAAGCGCGGCACGCGGATTCGCTGCTACGGCGAAGCGCGGCCCGGCGCCTCGGGGCTGGAGATCTATCACCCGGAATACCGCGCCATCAACGGTGACGAACCGCCGCCGGTGGATGAAACCCTGACCCCGGTCTATCCGCTGACCGAAGGCTTGACCCAGGCCCGCCTGCGTCAGTTGTGCATGCAGACCCTGACCCTGCTCAAGCCGGCCACCCTGCCCGACTGGCTGCCGACCGAACTGGCTCGCGACTATCAACTGGCGCCGCTGGCCGACGCGATCCGCTACCTGCACAACCCGCCCGCCGATGCCGACGTCGACGAACTCGCCCTCGGTCATCACTGGGCCCAGCATCGTCTGGCCTTCGAAGAACTGCTGACCCATCAACTGTCCCAGCAGCGCCTGCGCGAGAGCATGCGCTCCCTGCGCGCACCGGCGATGCCGAAAGCCACGAAGCTGCCGGCGAAATACCTGGCCAACCTCGGCTTCAATCCGACCGGCGCTCAGCAACGAGTCGGCAACGAAATCGCCTACGACCTCAGCCAGCACGAACCGATGCTGCGGCTGATTCAGGGCGACGTCGGCGCGGGCAAAACCGTGGTCGCCGCCCTCGCTGCGCTGCAGGCGCTGGAGGCGGGTTATCAGGTCGCCCTGATGGCGCCGACCGAGATCCTCGCCGAACAGCACTTCATCACCTTCAAGCGCTGGCTCGAACCGCTGGGCATTGACGTGGCGTGGCTGGCCGGCAAGCTCAAGGGCAAGAACCGCGTCGCCGCGCTGGAGCAGATCGCCAGCGGCACGCCGATGGTGGTCGGCACCCACGCGCTGTTCCAGGACGAAGTGCAGTTCAAGAACCTCGCGCTGGTGATCATCGACGAACAACACCGCTTCGGCGTGCAGCAGCGTCTGGCGTTGCGGCAGAAAGGCGTCGGCGGGCGCATGTGCCCGCATCAATTGATCATGACCGCCACGCCGATTCCGCGGACGCTGGCGATGAGCGCCTACGCCGACCTCGACACCTCAATTCTCGACGAGCTGCCACCCGGCCGAACCCCGGTCAACACCGTGCTGGTCACCGACACCCGCCGCGTCGAAGTCATCGAGCGGGTGCGCAGTGCCTGCGCCGAGGGCCGTCAGGCCTATTGGGTGTGCACGCTGATTGAAGAGTCCGAAGAGCTGACCTGCCAGGCCGCCGAAACCACTTTCGAAGACCTGACCGCCGCCCTCGGCGAGCTGAAGGTCGGGCTGATCCACGGCCGCATGAAACCCGCCGAGAAAGCCGCCGTCATGGCCGAGTTCAAGGCCGGCAACCTGCAACTGCTGGTTGCCACCACCGTGATCGAAGTCGGCGTTGACGTACCCAACGCCAGCCTGATGATCATCGAAAACCCCGAGCGCCTGGGCCTTGCGCAACTGCACCAGTTGCGTGGCCGCGTCGGCCGAGGCAGCGCGGTCAGCCATTGCGTGCTGCTCTACCATCCGCCGCTGTCACAGATCGGCCGCCAGCGCCTGGGCATCATGCGCGAGACCAACGACGGTTTCGTCATCGCCGAAAAAGACCTCGAACTGCGCGGCCCCGGCGAGATGCTCGGCACCCGCCAGACCGGTCTGCTGCAATTCAAGGTCGCCGACCTGATGCGCGACGCCGATCTGCTGCCCGCCGTGCGCGATGCCGCCCAGGCCTTGCTTGAGCGCTGGCCTACCCACGTCAGCCCGTTGCTCGACCGCTGGCTGCGACACGGGCAGCAATACGGCCAAGTGTGAGCACCGTCGCAGTTTCTGACAGCTCGTTCCAACCAAGCTGGTTATACTCCAGCAATTGTTTCAAAAACGGATACAGACCATGACCGAAGCTGCTCTCGCCCCCGAATCCCCGCACGCTCCGTCTGTTATTCGGCTGCTGCTCAACAAGCTGGGCGTCGCCTACGAAGAGGTACTCGACCACCACGGCCTCAATGCTTCGCGCAAAGTGCAGGCCGTGTTGCTGGACGACGCGGTCGGTGCACTGATGGTGCTGTTTCCACAGAGCCAGTTGCTGGATCTCAACCGCCTCGCCGAGCTGACGGGCCGTCGCCTGACCGCCGTGTCCACCGAGCGCCTGGAAAAGATGCTCGGCAAACACAGCCTGAGCTTGCTGCCGGGCCTGCCGGCGCTGACCAGTTCGCCGTGCCTCTACGAAGAAAGCCTGCTGCGCGAGCCGAAGTTGCTGATCAACTCCGGCGAGCCGGGCCTGCTGCTGGAAATCGCCAGCGAAGACTTCAAGACCATGCTGACCAAGGCCAGCGCCGCCAACTTCGGCGAAGCCCTGAGCAGCATCCGCCCGAACCTCGACCGCCCGGACGATGACCGCGAGGAAATCACCCAGGCCGTGCAGGCGTTCACCGCGCGGCGCATCCAGCAGCGTCTGGAAGCGACCATCGAGATTCCGCCGCTGGCCGAAACCGCGCAAAAAATCATCAAGCTGCGCGTTGACCCGAACGCCACCATCGACGACATCACCGGCGTGGTCGAAACCGACCCGGCGCTGGCTGCGCAAGTGGTGAGCTGGGCGGCATCGCCGTACTACGCGTCGCCGGGCAAGATCCGTTCGGTGGAAGACGCAATCGTGCGCGTGCTGGGCTTCGATCTGGTGATCAACCTGGCGCTGGGCCTGGCCCTCGGCAAGACCCTGAGCCTGCCCAAGGATCACCCGCAGCACACCACGCCGTACTGGCAGCAGTCGATCTACACCGCCGCCGTCATCGAAGGCCTGACCCGCGCCATGCCGCGTGCCCAGCGCCCGGAATCCGGCCTGACCTACCTCGCCGGCCTGCTGCACAACTTCGGCTACCTGCTGCTGGCCCACGTGTTCCCGCCGCACTTCTCGCTGATCTGCCGCCACCTGGAGGTCAACCCGCACCTGTGCCACAGCTATGTCGAGCAACACCTGCTGGGCATCAGCCGCGAACAGATCGGCTCCTGGCTGATGCGCTACTGGGACATGCCGGAGGAACTGGCGACCGCCCTGCGCTTCCAGCACGACCCGAACTACGACGGCGCCTACGCCGAATACCCGAACCTCGTCTGCCTGGCCGTGCGCCTGCTGCGCAGCCGCGGGATCGGCTCCGGCCCGGATGAAGACATTCCGGATGCGCTGCTGGAACGCGTTGGCCTGAGCCGCGACAAGGCCAATGATGTGGTCAGCAAAGTGCTTGAGGCGGAAGTGCTGCTGCGCGAACTGGCTTCGCAGTTCAGCCAGGCCTAAAACTCAGCAGGCCCACTCCCACAGGGTTTCACAGCTTCTGTGGGAGCGAGCCTCTTTAACTATCCTTTCAACTTGATGACAAAGCTGCCATAAGGCAAGAGATGATCACGGCCTGCATGAAATGCACCGCTTACAAGAATGTCGCCATTCGGCAAGATTGCCATATCACGTGTAACTTCCAAATGACGAGGCTCGTTGAATCCATACCAGCCTTTGCCGTTGAACTCCGGATCCAGCGCAGCCGTTAATTTTAAACGCGCAATGACGGAATGCGTTTTATCAGTTAAAAAACTACCTGCAGTTGTACCCGAGACAGTTAGTGCACTATCTCCCACTCCACTAAACGCGCACCGCTCCCACTTCTCGCCCATAGGCTGTAACTTCGTATACAACGGTTTCCCTTCATTAAAAACCAGATTGGGCTTCCCATCGCGATTCAAGACAATAATCACGCCCTGCCCTTCTTCAAACCCTTCAGTACTGCCTCCGACAAGAGCAATCAAATCGTCGCGCTCCCTTATACTCATGTCGGCGATGGTCGGGCCAGGTAGCTTTAGCGTTCGAAATTGCTTATCAGGCGTTCCATCCGCGTGAAAACGTACCGCATAAGCCCCCCTTCCAGTATCAGAATAGAATGTGCCAAACAGCACCAAACCTCCGCCCCGCTGAGACCCCACGCCTCGACCTATGCTTTCCAAGCCGCTTCCAAGGTCAGCAATCGCATAGCCTACCTTATTGAAAGTTTTATCTAACCCACCAAGAGGAGTAACACGCACGACAACTCCCGCGCTAGACGCCGGGCTTTCTACAGTGCTGGCGAATACGATTTTTCCATCTGGCTGCTCAGCAAAAGAAAGCCGCGTTGCGGGGCTAGTCCGGTTACTTGCCTCATCGGGCAAGAGATCGTGTCGAGGTGCCGAATCTTTCTTGGGTTCCCATTTCTGACCTACTGTTGCGATCCCAAGATCAGAAATAGCAAGTACACCGCCCTTACCGAAACCATCTACCAAGGCACCACTCCTCGATAATCTAATGAGTATTTGACCACGAGTGAGTGTGTACGCCGATATCAAACAACCCCCATCCCTCAGAGGTCCAAGACCAATAACACCGACGTACTCATTAGGAAAAAATATTTTAGCAACGCCCCGGTTCCCATCACCGTACCCGGATCCATCATCAATCTGCCCTTGGCTGGTCATCCGTGCGACATAAATGAACTCACCTCCTTCCTGATTGTTCACAACTAGAAACTTGTTGTCTGCCAGCGCCATGAGACCACTGCAATCATTTCCAGGAAGTTCTCTTGTAGGCATCGTCAGCTTACCGCCAGTAGCAAAATCCGGATCCGGCTGACCAGGTTGAGTATTTTTCAGATTTCGATTCATTTTCATAAATCCTCAAGGTTGCATAGAAATTCTTCAACTTCGAACGCAACCTTAAAATGCTCTGAAAATGACGAGATTTCACCTGTCAGAAATGACAGTGCGAATACCTACAACAGCCAAATGGCCGAACTGAACGGCCTCAAATCTTGGGTTTGACCTTCCGCGGCTTCAAATACTTCATCAACCCCTGAAACCACATCACCAGCGCCGGATTGCCCTTGAGCTGGATCGACTTGTCCTGAATCCCCTGCATGAACGCCAGCTGCTTGTTCTTGGCCTGCATCGTGGCAAACCCGAACGCCGCGTCCTTGAACGCAATCGCAAACGCCGGCTCCGCCACCACGCCAGACTTGCTGGTAATGCGCTGGTCCTTCACCACGAAATGCCGCGCCACTTTCCCGTCCAGAGTCTGTAGCTGAAACACCAGATCCTTGTCACCCAACTGCTGCTGGAACGCAGGATTTGTCCGACTGGCCTTACCCATCAACAGACCCAGCATCCACAGAAGAAAACGAAATTTCATGCGCACAGCCTCAAAAGGAAAATGAACGGCTGGGGGAGTGTAAGGGATTCGGATGGATTCGCCACTCTCTTGCACGGATAGAAGACGATGCAGCGATTTTCTCGCATGATGACTACCAAGTCACGATTTCACCCTCTGGACTTGATCCCCGTCCTACACCTGAAGAAACACATTCCTGTAGGAGCTGCTGAAGGCTGCGATCTTTTGATCTTCTCCCCCGCAAACCTATGGGAAATTTCCCGCAATACGCCGGGATACCCATGAACTAGGCGAACTTGGACATCACCGATAGCCTCTGTGTGTCACCGCAAAATCGGTGACTCGGACGTGCAAGTCCGGTTCAGGTGCACAATCGTTGATGGCAATTCGCTGAGCGTTTTCCTATGCTCGCGGATCGTTATGGCGGCTGTGCGTCGGAGACTCTCGAGTCTGCCGGCCACCTG
This sequence comes from Pseudomonas sp. G7(2022), assembly GCF_052660475.1. Classification (NCBI taxonomy): domain Bacteria; kingdom Pseudomonadati; phylum Pseudomonadota; class Gammaproteobacteria; order Pseudomonadales; family Pseudomonadaceae; genus Pseudomonas; species Pseudomonas sp. G7(2022). Next base: position 6,159,518 of record NZ_CP109659.1, read on the forward strand.
GACCGGTCTTGCACACCAACGCATAGCTGCCACCTCTTTCGAAGTGCAAGCGAATGGGTGTCGGCCTCACAATTCCAGGAAGCTGCGCAATGATCAAACCAACACCCAATCCCCCAGAAACACCCGAAACCTCCCCCTACGAATCCCTCGATTCAAAGAAACTCCACGAAGCCGCCGAACGCGCCCTCGACCACCACTTCAAACCCAGAGCCTCACGCCCCAAACGCCTGGGCGGCCTGTTCGCCCTCTGCCCCGACACCGACGCCGAAGCCCTCATGGCCAACGCCTCCGAAGACCTCCTGTCCATCAGCGCCATAGCCGCCAACCTGGCCGACGACCTCGACGGCCCCCGCCGCTCGATGGCACTGGGCCTGAGCAGAATGGCAGACGGCGTGCGGTTGATGGTGGAAGGCACGCTCGATCACATCGAGTTTCGGGAGTATCAGGGCAAGCCGTAGCTGAATTGCGGGCGGGAAAAAGGGGACGTTGAGTCCCCTTTCCTGATCTTCGGCAGCAGCGATTAGCGAAAGTCCTCTGCGCTTTTGGGTCGCGTCTCCAACCCAAGAAGCGCAGCCCGGTTTATGAAGGAATAACTTCCTGAGTCGCATCGCTGCCTGAATACAACTTTGTCCTCCTTGAGCACTGTCAGAAAACTCACGAAGGCCTGACTAACGAGGTAGGTATACGCACCGCTTTTGAACTTGATGATGTTCAGGTTCACGCTGCCTTCCGACGCATCTACAACAAAGAATTTGCCCTTGGGTGGCATCGCGTTCTTCGGGTAGACCATCTCGATGTTCCCCGGCACACCGTAGCGATATTGAACAGAGCCGACCGTGGGCTTGCTGTTTCCCGTCGCACAAACAGAAACCGTCTTACCGCCCCGCAACGGGCAACTGAAGTAGATGTCTTCATCATCCGAGCACAACGTTCCATCCTGCCCGCGCTTCAACGGCGCCGTCTCCTGCGAAACGCGCTCCGGCGTTTGCGCGACATCAGCACAGTTGGACAGGCAAACCAGTTTCGAAAGATCCGGAACATCGCTTTCAGTAAACAGGTACGTCGCTGAACCCTCACGATTGCGGTCGTGATAAACGGGAACACTGACGGCCAGCCCTTTGGCCGACACCGGCACCTTGGTATCCCCGCCCGAGACGACCCAGCCTTCGGCCTCCCCGCATAACGCCTCCAAAGCGACTTCACTGAACGAGTCTTTCGTTGGCACGGCGAACGGCTTGGCATCACCTCGGCAGTCGTAGCCATGCCAGTAGGGCCCGGTGTTCATATCAATGTCGATCGAGAAAACATAAGCGCCGTCGAGCACAACTTTGCCGCTGTCGTAAGTAAAAACCAGCCAACGGCGCGACTTCGCCTGGGAGTAATTTTCTTCCTGAAGGATGTAGCGCTCGCCATCTCGATACAGCCAAAAGCCACTCATCGCTCCAGCCGGTTCCTCCGTCTCGGAGAGACGCTGCCCGGAGTGTGCGTCCACCAGAAAATTGTCCTTCAGCGCCAGCGCACAGTCGCTGCCAACGTCCCTGCACGACGTGAGTGACGGGAACATCGGCCCCGCCACAGCAGTGAAAGAACACAGCAATAACGCGATCAAACCTAATCTTTTCAACTTGCCACCTGCTTCAAAGCGAGTAATCCATCACTTCTTCCAGCCGCCAGCATTGCCCACGGACAAACCGATACTCGAAGACATAATCGGTATCCGGTTTCTGCAGGATCGCAACGGCGTGATCACCCTGCTCGTCCTTGACGGTCAACGTCAGGCCCTGAGCCTCTCGCTTCGCTACATCCGGGATGATCGGGAATTTGAGCTGATCGCCGCTGAGGCTGCTTTTTTGCATCTCGGGTTCGGGATCACCGGCCACGGTCGTGACCATTTTCAGCGGCTGCTGGACGAAGGCTTTCTGCACCTCTGCGCGCTCAGAGAAGGCTGAGAGGAAGGTTGAAAAGTTGGGTGAGGGGCAAGCGACACTGGTCACGTCATCCTTAGTTTTAGGCGACCTCTGGCGATCTTGTTGAAGCTTTGAATTGGCAATGGTCTTTGCATCAAGGTCTGCCAGACGCTTTTTGATACTCGCTGCATCCTTGTAGGCACACACGACTTCTACGCCGTTTTCCCGATTTATACCGTCAAGGCAGTTCTGCAACTCAGGGTCTGGCGGGTCACCTCGAAAGAACTGCAAAGCCAAGTGGTCGCCGTCCTTGAAGAGCGGCAGTTCCAGCACCGAATAGGAATCTCCTTCGAAATGTTCGTCCAGAACTTTGTGTTTTGTCAGGACAAACATGGACTTCCCCGCTCGCTCAGGGAATTTGCGCTCGAAGAAGAACACCGAGGCAATCTGTTCGTCTTCAACCTTCCACACATAATTCAGCGAAGGATTCACCGCATTCATGGGCGCGTAGAAAATCTCGGCACCTGGCACATGCACGCCCCTGACCTGACCCTTGAGGTTGTTCTTCAAAAAGAACACCGTGATCTTTTGATCACCCAACGAAGCAACCACCGGGGGATGCAGTTCACCGATGGTTTGAGGGTCACTTGCCGATGCCGGCTGAGTCGACAAGCCGACGATGAGCCCGAGCACACCAAAACAACTTAAGAGCCTGTTCAATTCCGATCACTTCCCTGCTGATCAATCTTCTAAATATTTACGCTGATGGTTTCACGATGACTCAGGTGCGCCGCATCTCAGCTCTTTGATTTGCTCGTTTTGAATCGGAATTACACAGGCGAGGCGCTTCTCTGCCTCCTCACGAAGCTCGAACAAGCTGAGCGTCAGCTGTAAACCATCCGCAGTGAATGCATGATCCTCAAACAACGCACTGGCGTAACCATCCCAAAACGATTTGCCATTAAAACTGCAAAACCGTTTTGAGGAGAGCACCCGCCAATTGCCCTTGGGCGCGAGGATCTGAACATTGAGGCAGGGGCTGCCAAACGTAGTGACATAACGAGCCACCACATCGCCGTATCGTTGCGAAGCAGAACTGGAAACCTTGGCGACATCGATCACTTCACTCGGATCATCCGGGACGACCGCATCCAGGAAGGCTGCACGCTCTAGGCTCATTCTGGCCATGCAGTTGTTGATGGTCGTGACATGCGCGGCCATCCCAGGCTCGATTTCCGTGGCTTCGAGCGGGCACGTGGTGTCGCGCAGCTTGATCCAGGCGCGCTGGGATTCTCTGGCCATGGCGACCAGCGTCTTGCCCTGCTCCGGGTCGCTCCGCTGCTGAGACTCGAAGCGCGCCAGTAGTTTTTTGTAGCTGATATTGAGCTGTGCATCGGCTTCCTTGCGGGCCGCCTCCACGCAGCGATCGACCTGTGAGCTCACGGAAATCTCTTTGCAGTCGTCATCGGCCATTGCGAAAGAGGCAAACAGGCATCCAAAGGACAACGCGATAAAGCGCACAAACATGTTCAATTTTTCATTCCCTGAATGACGGATCGCTCAACTGCACGTTGAGGTATTTTCTGCGCCTTGCCGTCGGCGCTCATCGCGTCGCGGTACTGGCTGTAATAGCGCTGCGCTTCGTCTTTGCGATCAAGGCGCCAGAGTGAATCGGCGATGTTCAACATTAGCACTGTGCGTTTACCGACTGCCTCGACGCCGCGATACAACTTCAGCGCCAGTGCATCGTTGCCGCCCTCAGCCAAATAGAAACCAAGATCATTGATACCCTGAACATTGCGAGCCGGTGGATGGCAAGCCATGTACGAATCCGCCCCCATGACCAAGCTCCATTCGATCTCGCTGGCTCGATATTGCGCAGATTCAATGTTCGAGAGGGTTTTCAGTAGTGCCTGTGGGGAAGGTGTCTCCATTTCAGCTTTGAGTACTTCACCCTCGTCGGTAGTCCAGCTATTGCCCACCCATTTACCAGCGCAGAACTGATCATCACGCTGAAGCAGGACACAACCGGTCTCCATCGAAATCACATCGCAGTGGCTTCGTGACTGGAAGCTGTCTTCACCACTCCCGTCTGACAACATTCCATACATCGTTTGGTTCACGAGTAAGGTCTTCTTGTCAGGGCTAAGCCATCGAGGAAGGACTTCGACCCCGATATCGGTTCCGTAAAGCGGGAATGTTTTTCCATTCGCGGTAAAGGTCGCACTCGCCGCTTCCACTGAGTGTTCGGGCCATACCTTTGCTTTCAAATGCAATGTCAGTGTGTGCCCGTCGACTCCAGTGACTCGCACTTCTTCTGCCGTAGCCCCATTCGCCAGCAACAGACTCGCGAGCAATAGTGCGGATCTAAGGCTGCCCATAGTCGATCCTTTTAACCGCAGGGCTTGTTTGCTGTAACTATCTTTCAGTGATGCCATAAGCCTCTATGAGCCCTTCCCAGGAACCCTTCGAACCAAACGACCGATAACTATTGCTGTAGCTGTAATGCTCCAACCTTCCAGCGGTGGAGTAATACCCGCGCCACTCCGGGCAGGACCCACACCCGCCATAACCGCCGATGAACACCAGGCTGCCCTTGCTTCCTTTTACACAATCCATCTCCACTGCCACGTTACTCAGCATCTTCGTCTTCTTACCGTCAGACGTGAGCTGTGAAACCTTGTCGATGTTGCGGCGCAACACTTTGCCGCCAATGTTGATCGTCTGATCGGAGCAGACCGGGATGAGGTGGGTTTCCGCGTCATCCACCGTCACGGATCGGCACGACGACACCATCACCACTTCAACACCGCCACATTGCATGACATCGCGCTGGGTGTAGGCGTCCTGGGGAGCGGCGAAAGCTGGAAATGAGAGCAGCAGCGAAAGGCTGCCTGCTAGAAGACGGTTCATCCACTCATTCCTCATCGATTGACGGCGATTCCAAGTCGGTCATGCCAAGCAGCCGGAACTCGTTGTTCACGAATTCGTAGTACCGATCCCGGTTACGGTTTTCCAAGTGATTTCCCTGGGCGTCTTCTTCGCCATCGAGCGTGACGCCTGAAATGATGATCAAGCGACTATCGGGCAAATACGTCGTGTCGAAAGTGCTGCCGTCATAGGCATTCGGAAGACCGCCAACGACATCACCGGCTGGGTGTCCAGCACTTCGCCGCAAATGGCGCCGCCGCCACAGCCGAACCTGTACAGGATGTAATGGCCGGCGAAGTTGACCTTGCCTTGCAGGGCCTTCGCCCGGGTTGCTTTGTTCCTGTTGCACCGGTTCATGGTTGGGGCCGCTGAAAACGGGGGTGACGGTGTAATCCTTGAAGTCGGGATCAGCGGCGAATGCGATGGAAGTGGCAGCTGACAGCAAGCTGCCGAGAACAATCGAAAATCCTTTCAAGTACTAACTCCATAACTGCAGTGGGAAACCGCTGGCTTACTCAGACTGACCTTCATAACGCTGTGTCTGCGGGTTGAATTGCCATAGATGACGCCGAGTTAACGCGTCTTTTCCCATGTAACTGATCTGGTCGCGCTTATCCCTGACGTAGGAATAGATTGCGATGTCTTTGAAGTCTCCGCCGTTCTTGGGCGGACCATCCAAGACCTTCACTCTGGCGAAATAATCTCCACCGACATGCTTCAAGTAACCATGGCACTGGATCAGGAAGGCGAAGGTTGAGTCACCCGCTGATCCGCGACTTGAGTAGGAGGTGAAAATGAAGTCTTCCTGACCGTCGTCATTGAGATCACCGCGGTACACAACCTTGCCGTACTCCACAGAAAATTGGTCCTTGTGGAGGCCGGAAAGTATGTCGTCAGGCTTGTTATCTCGACTCTCTGACCACTGAGAGAGAAAGTGCTTGGTATCAGACTCGGAATTGCACACATCCATCGCCATGCTCGCCATCGGCAACCAGGCCATACACATCAACAACAGTCGTTTCACTTCACATCCTTCGAATTCATCAATTCCAATTCCCCATCCCGATACAACACTTCGCACCCGATCCACGCCAGATCCACCTGCGGCATCACCGCCGAAGGCTTGCGCAGTTCCCGCAACAACGTCGAACCATGCGACAACCGCCCGCCCATCCGCGCAATAACCGCCCGCGCTGCCTGATAGTGTGCGTGACGCCCCGGATCGAGGGTGTCTTCCAGCAAGATGTCTTCGCCAAGAATGCCCCTCACCTGCCCCGGGTAGATCATGAATCCGGTGGCCTGTTCGGCCCCTTCGCGGCCGTCCTGCCAGAAGCTGCCGTCGCGCGTGCGGATGTCCGGGTGCGGCGCAAACCAGTGTTCGCGATCCGCCAGAGGCATGGCGTGATGCAGGCGGAAGAAGATGCGCATCAGGTTGTCGCGATACCACTCGCGCACTTGCAGGTAGTAACCACGCAGGCCCGGCAGGCCGGTCGAATGCGCGAGGCGAATCAGCCCTGACCATTGCGGGAAGGCCTGTAATGGCAACGCGCTCGATACGGGTCGAGGTGTGGCCGGATCGGTCTCCCACGGCAGCCGATGAGGGCTGTTTTCCAGGTTGTCGTAAGCGGTGGGTGGTCGGCCAAGCCAGTTCCCGCCGCTGCTGGCCAGCGCCGTGGCGATGCACAGATTGCCCTGCACCACGAACACATAGAACCGGGTGAACCAGTCGGCCAGTTGCTGACCGTCAGCACCCTGGGCGACGAGGTCGGTCAGTTCTTGGTCGAAGCGCCGCAAGCCGTGTTCAAGGCTCAGCAAATGCCCCCGAGCGATACGCTGCATGCGCAGGAACAACGGCAGCGAACGCAACATCCGCAGCGGTCGCCACGGCAGATGCGGGGTCGCGCCGCCGACTTCACCGGCATAGTTGCTGGCGCTGATGCCCCAGTCGGCCAACCGTGCGAGAAACAGGTCGTTGTTGATGTAGGACGCACCGCCAAATACAGCCGTGAACGGCTCGTTGTCCTGCAACACCCGCGTATCCCAACGGGCCATGATCGCCGGAATGCTCGCGGCGGCCCGGCGCTGGGCGTACTCCACCAGCATGCTGGGTTGCGGCGGCAGGATCTCGGCGATGTTGGCGGCCGTCAGGTGCCGGCGCCAGCCGTAGTCGCTGATCGGCCGGTATTGCAGCAGCCACAGTTGCGTACCGTCCCAGGCCCATTCGACATCGCCCGGCACATAGTGAAACACCCGCAAGACATCCTGGAGAAAGCGCCACAGCACGTCTTCGGTCAAACCGTGGGCGGCTGTGAACGTGCCGCTGCGCCAGGCATCGCCGAGCCGCGAAAGCGTCGCCCGTTCCGGGCTGATCTGACCGTCGGCAAGGGACTCAAGATGACCTTCAACCCACTCGAGTTCCACCGACAGATGACGCACAAACGCGATGCCCGACACCTGCGGCGTGATGAAGCGCTGCACCACCACTTCCTCGACGCCTTCGGCAGTCAGCGCGGCAATGCGCGCCGGCACGTTGGCGGCCGGCTCGCGCAGGTAGGTCGTGCTCAAACCGGCATTCGCCGAGTCGGCCTGGTCTTCGCCATAACTGGAGGAACGTACCGCCCAGATCGCCTGCGGTTGGCGGGCGAGGAAGGTCGGTAGTCGCGGATCGTTGCAATCGTTGAGGGTCAGCGCCGCCGGCACCGGTTGACGGGCCAGTTCCGCCAGACGCAAACGCCCGCCCTTGGTGTGCGCGACAAACCCGCGTTCGCCCGACTCCAGCCACTGCGCAAACTGCGCGGGCGCGTCGATCCACGGGTAATGGCCCCAATCGGGTTTCAGGCTGATGGTCAGGTCCGCGCGCGCAAGAATCGCCGACCATGCCGCCGCTTGTTCGATGCCGAGCACCTTGTCCTGATCGCCCCAGACCAGCTCGACCGGGCCGGTGATCCACTCGAGCAATGGCAGCGCGGTGTCGGCACGGATCAGATCCCAGTGCGGCACAAACGCACGGCAACGCGCATAACCGGCGCCCATGCGCTGGTACTGCGCGGGCGTCCAGGTCTGGTTGGAGAACTTGCGCGCGAACAGCGTGGGTCTGTTCGACAGCAGCCAATGAATGGACTTGCGGATTGGCAGCGGTGACATCAGCGCCGGCAATCGGCGCTGCCACAAAAAGGCGCCCACCGGCGCCAGCAAGACACTGCGAGAAAAGTGCCCGGGCCGGCGTTGCAGCGCATGCAGCACCAGCAACGCGTTGACCCCGACAGCCATGATCGCGCTGCCCTTTTGCGTCATCGCCAACAAGGTCTGCGCATAAGCCGCCAGATCCTCGCAGGGCGGCTGCGGGTTGGCGCCGAAGCCCGGCAGCTCTAGCGGCACCACGTCGTAACGCTGAAAATGCGGCAGCGAGTCATCCCACCAATCGGCGGCGCTGCCGTTGCCGGCGAGCAGGTACATCAAGGGCTTGCTCATGGGCGATCCTCAGGCCAGATCGCGCAGTGCGGCGTCGAGGGTCGGATAGCGGAACGTGTAGCCCGCCTCGCTCAAACGCTGCGGCACCACGCGCTGACCGTCGAAGAACAGCTGAGCCATTTCCCCGGCCAACGCACGCACTGGCGCTGCAGGAATGTGGAACCATACCGGACGCTTAAGAACCCTGCCGACGTTCTCGGCGAAGGCTGCCTGACTGACGGTTTCGGGGGCGACCATGTTGTAGGTGCCGCGCAAATTTTCATCGTGGAGGGATCGAGCGATTACCTGAATCACATCGTCGCGGTGCACCCAGCTCATGATCTGCCGACCATCACCCATGCGCCCGCCGAAGCCCAGGCGGAAGGGGATCAGCAATGGCAACAACGCACCACCCGGCCCAAACACCACGCCGAGGCGCAGCACAACCTGACGAACACCAAACTGCGTCGCGGGTTGCGCGGAAGCCTCCCAACGCGCACAGAGTTCGGCCATGAAACCGTCGCCCTTGCAGGCCTGCTCATCGAGGCTTTCGTTGGCATCGCGCACGCCGTAGAAACCGATGGCCGAGGCCTGAATCCACAGCGCGGGTTTATGGCTCGTGTGCTTCAGCCAGGTCATCAAGGCTTCGGTGGTATCGACCCGACTGGCGAGCAGTTGAGCCTGCCGCTCGGGGCTCCAGCGTGGACCGGCGACCGGTGCGCCGGCGAGGTTGATCACCACGTCGAAAGGTTCGTCGCGGCCGAGTTCGCTCAACGACCGTACACAGCGAACGCGACCGTCGAACAGGTTCGCCGCTTTCAACGGATCACGCGCCAACACGCCGACCGTGTGGCCGGCATCGAGTAATTGATTGACTACGGCTTCACCGATAAACCCGGTGCCACCGGTGATCAGTACCCGCTTGTAGGCGCCGCCGGCAAAGGGGTTGGACTTGCTCACGGTTCTTTCTGGTGGGGATCTCCGACGATCATGGCGCAGCAACCAGATCAGCGGCGGCAACAGCACCAGCAGCGCAAAACCGTCGAGCCACAGATGCGACCAGACCTGTTGTTGAGCTGAAAGCCACATGTCCTGAGGCGCCCATAACAGGATGCCCGCCATCAACCAGCCCCAAATTGCGGGAGCTTTAAGACGGTTGCCGAGGTGCACCAACGCGAGCATGTACAGCGAATAACTTTGCAGCGTCGCGCCGAAAAGCGCGAGCCACCAGACCTGCTGCTCGTGACCGGCGGCAGGGACCGCATCGGCGCCCCAGAATGCGAGTTCGAGGGTGTGAAGATAGCCGTCGAGTAATCCGGAATGACCGGCCCAGGTCAGCGTGAGACCGGCGAGCACATGCACGATTGCCGTGGCATACAGCCAAAGCACCATCGCGGGGCGAAGAGAGAAAGAGGGGGCTGGCATTCCGTGTCCTGAGCGTGTTCCTTGAGGGCGGGGAGTTTAAAGGAAAATGGGGGTTGTCAGTCGCGCGAAGACAAAACGTTTGGTCCCGTTCAGTGATCGCTATTGCGCGGAGTGAGCGTCGATCACGCCGAGTAAATCCTTCAACCTGGCAATATCCTCTTCGTAAAAACCATTACATTGGGTGACGACTACATATTCAGAGCCGGTCGCTTTTTCATGGGTACTGCATACAAGTCCAAAACCTTCCCCGCCACCCTGTCGTTCGTACACGACATCCCGCGCATCCATCAGTACCCAGCCTGGCATCGCCAGTTTTTTAGTGGCTGATTCGGGCAACTGATCGAAATGCATGATTCCCTCAGCATTCGGCAACTTGACGAGCAAGTTGTAAGGCGACGACAAAGCACTCACCCCCACCATCTTCTTGACCTCGTTGAGGTCATTACCCCGCACGATAAACGTAGAGAGGCGGTCTATATCACTTTCATAAGCTGGATGATTGCGCGGCGACAGCTTCAAGACTTCCACGGCGCCCTCGTTGAGGCAACTGACCACCTCAAGGGTTGATTGGACGTCATGAAACTCGCAGGTGGATTCTTGAGCAAACACTGTCGGTGATAGAAGTGCCGTGCAGAACGCGAACACCCAGGTGAAACAAGATTGGGGCACGCTCAATTGAATGTCCTTGTACACATTTCCATTCACTGTGTATGACCCGCACCAATGCATTGAATGGAGCTGTCCGCGATGACGCCTCGGGCCAACAAACGCTCGACCGCAGCAGGGCCCGACTTAAGCTCGGTCTTGCTGGCCTCGCGATAACAGGCCATTGCACGGGGCAGATCAGCAGCGACGACAGTGCCGGTTTCGTAGACGTCACCCAATCGCAGGAGTGCGTGGCTAGAGCCTCGTAGCGCGGCGCTTTCCAATGTGGCCATCGATTTTTGCGGATCAATGCAGGCCTTGTGATCGTCGTACTCACCCTCATCGCAGTAAAACAAGGAGAGGAACACGCCATCGTCGGGATTACTCTGAAATGCCTGATTCATGAGCGCCAGAATCTGTTCATTCGGCAATCGCGGTGCCTGCCCGGAAAGACTGATTCCCGCGGCCGCCACTGCCGCCTGGGCCGAACCTTTGCGGGCACCGTCCACATAGCTGTCCAGCGCTGCTGCGTACAAAGAGACACCGGATTCGCCAGATGCCTTGTTGACCAGCCGATCGAACATCACGCTTTTTTCAACTCGCGCTCACCGGGTGAAGGGCGATCTGTTCGAGCCACGTCATCCATCACCGCTTCGAGCGTCCAGTCTTCAACACTGTTCAGCACCCAGCAGTCGCTGTGTTTGAAGACGAAAATCTTCAAGAAGGTACCCTGCTGATCACGCACGACCACCTTGTTCGGAAACGCGATCTCGGTAGACAGGCTCAACGCGGCAGCATTTTCCGTACCCAGCACGCTCAATTCATCGGCGGGCAAATGCTTGACGCTGCGCACGACAACCTTGGGTATGTTGCCTTCAGCCACGACATGAGTTGCCTGAATCAGCAACGCGGTAAACGCTTTCTGTACCGCCGAGTCCGATGAAAAGATTTTGACGAAGTCAGCGAAGTTGTTAGCCGGGCATTGCTGTTCAGAAGAGGCGAAGGCGCTTGTGCACAGGACGGTGCTCAACAATGCGATGGAAAGCCAGTGGTTCAGCCTGCGTGTTGTCATACCGCAACTCGGTACCGCAAAAAAATGTTTCAACAGTGTTCTTCCTTGAGCCATTCAGGTCTTGCGTTTGGTGAATCGGGTAATGCATTGCTCTGGCCCGTTCATGCCCCAATAAGTGCTGAGCAACGCCTTACGCTTTTTGTCTACGCGCAGGTTGACGAAGCCATCGCCGCAATCGGGCTTAGCCTCTTCGAAGCGGTTTGTCTCAGGTTGGTAGATGAACACTCTGAAGTAGGAGTAAGTACCCATACCGTCATCAATCTGCCAGACAGAAAAGTCCTTCATACCGTCGAAATTGAAATCACCGATCTGCATATGCAGCGGTTTTTCCGCTTGAAAATTGATTGTCTGCGACTCGCTGTGCGCTGCGTTTTTAAGAGCGACATTCAGAGTGGAACCTTCGAGTATCAATGTCGCTTCGACGCCTTTGGCTGGACTGAACGTGGTTGGTTCGGCCCACACCGAGATCGTCCACAGCAGGGCAAGCAATGAAACCACTAGAGTTTTGAATTGCATTTACTCGTTCTACTCCCACTCGCATCCGGACTCTAGGGAGGAGTCGATGTTGGGGTTATTCAAGAAGTGGTAAACCTTTCCGTTGGACTTTTTCGTGTACTTCATCGAGACGATCTGCGCCCCTTGAGTCACGAAATCGTAGGTTCCCGCAACTTTGCCATTGACGACTTCAGACCACGTTGTGGCTCTCTGCCAAGGGGCGTCGGGACCGAGCATCTCCTCCTCGGAATCCGTCAACACAATGGAGATGGGCTCGCTGGACTTGGCGTACTTGACGAATCCACCTGACCACTTGCTGGATGAGTCGTAGTAGGTACGCAGTTCGAACTTCACCGGGCTGTCCTGTGAAAGTTCGAAGCAAAGTGATTCGGTGGTGACCTCCGCATAAGCCATCAGGGGGAAGAGGCTGACCAGCAGAAGAAGGGCTTTTTTCACGTTCATTTCCTTATGAGAGATCGGGGGCACTGCCTATTCCGATCCCGCTACACACTGTCCATCCTGAAGATCAGGAGCCAGCGCCCGATTTCCCGACAGATACCAACTCGCAAGCGACTGACTCTCGCAATAAGCGTTCTTCTCGGCATCGTAATAAAACGCGACCTTGTGATTGGCCATCCCGCCCCGGTTGGGGACAAACAACTCGACGGCGAACACGACATCGGGCAAAGCAGTTTTTCTGTCCGACATCAGCGTGGGTGGCCCCAGAAACTTACAGGGCACGCCGTCAAAAGGCAGATCCAACCGGCCGTCTTGATACCTGTAAATCGCGCAAATGCCATGCGGATCCTCAATCACCACGGCAGCCATCGTTCCACCGCTCCAGTTCACCACGCCATCTGCAATGGCGCGAAAACTCTCGGCAGGCATTTGGTTTTCCTTCGTGAGTGCAGCGACCATCGCGGTGGGCATTGTATGGCTTGTACTGACACCGGCTGGCGCTGCGCTTGCGGACAACGCCCACGTCAACGCCAGGAACAACAGGGGAACGAAATTCACTTTGACTCTCCGATGGCGTGGCTGACCGATGTGCAATGCACGACCCTTACTGCGCCGTACATTCAGGTTCTGCGAGATGTTCACCATCAACGCGGAATTTGCATAATTCGGTAGTTTCATTCACTCCAACCAACGACATCAGCTTGAAGGCCAACTGCAATTCGGTGTCGGAAAACGTGGCCCTATCCAATGAGACATCGGTGAAGCCGTTGTTAAAACTCTTCCCTGCAATTTCGCAGAATGCTATCGAGTCGCTCGCAGCCCCTTGTCCCCCAGGCTTGAGAATCTGAATATTGACGCAGGGACTATCGAACGTTTGGTAGTAACGGACCAGTTTTCCGGAAACGTAAGCGACATCGGCTTTGAATATATCGACGACCGGCCCTCGTGCGTTGCCTGCAAATGCACAACATGAAAAACACAAAACTGAAAACAGCGACAATCCTTTCAAGACTCACCCACTCCATAAACCTGCTGATCAAATGCTTTAGTTCACTGTTTGCTCTTGCCCGGAGCCATAGCCAATTGACGGGCTCGCTCTATCGTCGCGCGGATCAAGCAGGCATTCGACCACTCCCCGAAAACCGATTTAGACGATTTTGGCTCCACAAATAAATCTGTCACCTTTTTTTATTATCATGACAAATATATCAGCCCCTCCTTATACAAAAATCCTTATCTTTAACGGATGCAGGTATACGTGAAGACTTGCCAAGCACATTCATCTTATCGATATAACTCGCATAAAGAGGGCAAGCATCTTCTTTCATACCCAGATCCCAATAAGCATCTGCCAAATTCAGTATGGCAACTAACCTTTCAGGATACTTTTGGTGAATTTTCTTCAGAAGCAATACTGCCAAAGCACTCTCTTTATTACGGTATAAATAATAAGCATAATCATTGATCGCTCCAACATTATTATCCCCAACAATCAATGATATTTCATATACCAAATCTTTTGGAATGCTAATTCGTTCCCCACTTGTGCCGGGCTGAAGAAAAAGCCCCCCTTTTTCACCTTCAGGAAGCTTCTTCAATACATACTTAAAGTCTTTATTAATTTCGGCAACCTTTGCACTTTCACTCATGTTCTTGACAGCAGGACCATTACCAGAAAATTGGGAAAACTTTACGCAACACTCAATGCGCCGCACATCAAATCCACGAGGAATTCTATCCTCGCCTGGCACGTTCTCGTCGCCAATAGAATATTTTTCATCACGATCAGGCTCCTCCCAGCCGGACATTTTGTATAGCAAGAAATCGTTAAGACTTCGATCCCATCTGAAGTCATACTTCGTTATCAGTGTGTTATGCGGGTAGTAGTCAATCAGAAGTGAAAAATCACCTGGTATATATCCCTCTGAAAGCCCGCCGCTACCGAGCTCAAAACCACCTGTTATTTTTTTATCACTACCACCAATATCGATGGTTATATTTGAAAAAGTCTCATCTTCCGCAGAAGAGGACACAGCATAATGATCACATACTCCATCGGAATTCAGATCGATCTGACATTGAGTAGCTGCCTGCACAACGCCGAACACGGAAAAAAGCATGAAACCAAATAAAAACTTCATCATAGAGTTCCTCCAAGAGCAACTATTCGAGCTTCAGCATACTGTTTCGCGACAGACGCGGTGCGGGAAGATGCGTAGTATTTGCGGGTAGCATTGCCACTTACGGACGAGTCCGAGTTATATAGCTCAATAAAACGCTTATACCCTATAATCGCTTGATTTCGGTCTGCGGCCTTCCCGCTAGTTCCTCCCGCCGGATCACTCCATAGCCCCCAAGCAAACGAAAACTTGGCATTTTTATATGCTTTACTGTCAGCCAACTCATAGACGCCAAATTTATTCAGCTTGGCGCACCCTTTTATATCAAGCGCTTCAATTGCTCGATTCAAAAACTGCAATCTATCATCGTAACCATTGAAGCCACCATTCACCACGGCAGTACAATAGATAAAATCATCCAAATCCGAACTCGCAGTTAACTTTTTAAAATTCGCCCAGAACCACCCCACGGAAACCACACTATGAGGCAGCTGTGCCATTTTATTATAGTCGGGCGCGCCCAAGAAATTTTCGCCTATAAAAATACCATAAGCCTTATAGTTTTCTTCGTAAGTAATTTGGATCAAGCCCCGACCAATATATGGCGCATACGAAGGAAGACTATTATAACCCTCAATCGTAACTCCAAGACTGCCACTCTCATGTAACATCTGCGCCAAAACATGCGCCTTACTTATACAGGTAACAATTCCAGCCGTAGCGTACATTTCAGTTAGCAGATCTGTGTACTTGTCAATATTAGCCTGCGTAGCCGCTGGGGCAATTAATTTAATTTGCTCTTTAGTAATAACATCCGAACAACTACAGCCACCGCTATGTGCAAACGAAGAAATTAGTCCGACAGGATGAATATGTTGCACTCTCGCATCATTGGAGATTCCGTGCTGCCCCAACAGCTTGCTCCACCAACTGAGCTTCTCAATTCGCGCCTTTTCTTCTACCCATTCTTTATGAGGTTCAGAATCGCTATGCCCAATTATTTCGTCTAGGGCATCCCACTTATCTTTTTTAAAGTCCCACTCATTTTCATAACGGGTGACCATTTGCGATATTGGTTGAGAGAACCAAGGCTTGTTCAATGCTTCTGCAATCTCAGTCGGGGCGATTTTTTTATCCCCGTCCCTATCAAGTATTTTATACAGCTTCTCGTTAACGGAACCCGCAATAGCCGCCTCCACGTTTGGCAAATAGCCCTCACGCTCCTGCTCACTGAGATTCTCTTGGGCATGTAAAAACGCTGCAAAGTGATCGGCGTTGCTGGTGGTCTCTTCGATAAAATCGAAGCCATTCCACTCAAATGGTGAATGTCGCGAAATAACTATGTCTTGCTCCGCAAACCACCCATCAATCCCGTTACCGTCCTTGTCCCCCAAAAGACCATCTAGACGCCACCAATACGTGGTTGTCGTTGACTGCCCCATTGTGACTGTTTGTTTTATTTTTTTGTCCGCAGGTAGCGTCTCCAGCAATCCTACAGGGACATAAAAATCGTACCCCACATCATTCCCAGCGTCTGATGCCTTAGGAGGATTTGTAGCGTTCATACCTTGCACGTGCGTAATAAGCTTGGTGCCTACAGGTATTTTGACTATTGATTTCTCAGCGACGGGTGCCCCTGCGGCTTTAGCTTTACTCTGCTCAGTGAACGCCTTCACATCCTCACAGCTGAAAACCTCTAGGTGCAGGAGGTTCTTCGGAGCTGCATCTGAATGGTTTTGATACTTGCCAACATGCCCGAGAACTTCACCAGCTTTGATCTTGTATGTCGGAGAGAGGACAACAACATCTCCCATCGGGCTATGCGGCTCACTCTTCGGCGTAAGTGACTGCAGCCAAATAAACCCAGGAAACTTGCCATCCGCGCCGGCGGCTAGGGCTGGAGTCGCCTGGCCACTGACGATTTCGGCGAGCTTACGAAAGTTGTTAGGTGTCGCTTCGTCACCAAGCCGTACTTGTGCGCCTGCTGGTAAGTGGCTAAGCGGGAGGCCGCTGGTATGGGCGCCCCTGATATTCGCTCCGTGCTGAGCGCCTCCAGGGATAGGATCTTGAGCTTCGTTACCCACGAAATACTTGCCACCCCCCAAGTCTTTCAATTGACCCTTATATACCCATCCGCCCGCAGGCAAGCCTGCGATTTCAGGACTAACGCTGATAACCGCAACCCACATTTGATTCGCTGGGGCAGGTTGTGTAACCACGGTCGTCCCCCGGGGCAAAACTGCCAAGACGGGAAAGTGCCCGGCGTTACCACTTCGCATCCGGATGCCCAAAGGCTTGTCTGGAGCATTGGCCTTAACTTCATAAAGCCCCTTTCCCCAAAAACCCGGCCGGTCTTTAAGCGTAGGGTTCGCTTTGTAACCCTCCCAATCCAGCAAGTGCATATAGAGGCTGAAAAACGTCAGGCTTGGCCCTGCCACCGGCGAGCTTGCGGGAGCCGCCCCGGCTACAGGCGCCGGAGGTGCCGGTAACTCAAGTCGATGCTTAACCAGCACAAACCCCGTCGAATAAACCGAGTGCGTCGAGCCAAAATCCGAAGTCGGATACTTCTCGTCAATACGGTAGGCGACGACTTCTCCATCAGCGATGCACCTGACCTCCGTCAGATCCTTCACCAACCCTGAAGCTTCATCGAAATGAACGCCACCATGCCAAAGACCATTGGCCCCCAATGGGTAGTAACCGTCCTTTGCTTTAGCTAACGCTTTGTAGAACTGCTGTGGATCGGTCGCTTCGGCTGTCCCTACCTTCAGGGGATACGACCATTTTTGAATTTTGTTCGTTGTCTCTGTCATTACCAATTACCTGAATTCTGATCCCTGGTGGCTTGGATTGCCGTCGATGTATTACCCAGAAAAATTGAGCATGCGTTTTGGCTTGCGTTTGACCTGTTCTTCAGGCGCATTCAACAACGCCTGATCCATCAAACTCCCCGCCTTATCCTTATCCGCCGCCCCCGGGAGCACCGGCGGTTTGATCCCGATCCCGGTGCCACTCCCCGCCGACCCGCCAGCATTAATCTTCACCACCGGCCCAACCACCGTCACACCACCGCCATCGAGCTTGATAAAGCTCCCACCGCCCAGAATGGTCAGTTCGGTGCCGGCCTCAATCACCATCTTGTCGCCAGACTTCAGGTGGATCTCTTTCCCCACACTGGTCAACTGGGCGGTACCAAGTTTGACGTGCTGGCTCTCTCCTACCGTCAGGTGATCGTCAGCTTTCGCTTCGATCTTGCGGTCGCTGATGGTGGTGCGGTGCTCTTCAGCCTTTAGCTCGGTGTAGGTGTTCTTCACCACCGTATCGTGGCGTTCATTCCCGACCCGAATCTTCTGGTCGTGCTCAACGTTTTCATCCCAGTCGCGCTGGGCGTGGATGAAGATTTGTTCGGCGCCTTTTTTGTCTTCGATGCGCAGTTCGTTGTAGCCACCGCCGCCCGGGGAGCTGAGGGTTTTGAAGACGCTGCGGGTTTTGTTCGCCGGCAGGGCGTACGGCACCGGGTTTTCCTTGTGGTACAGGCAGCCGGTCACCAGGGGTTGGTCGGGGTCGCCTTCGAGGAAGGTGACGAGGACTTCCATGCCGATGCGCGGGATGGAGATGGCGCCGTAGCGGTCGCCGGCCCAGGAGCTGGAGACGCGTAGCCAGCAACTGGTCTTGTCGTCGGCCAGGCCTTCGCGGTCCCAGTGGAATTGCACCTTGATGCGGCCGTATTGGTCGCAGTGGATTTCTTCGCCTTTGGGGCCGGTGACCATGGCGGTCTGGCTGCCGAGCACGCGGGGTTTCGGGTGTTCGAGGGCCGGGCGGTAGAACACGTCCCACGGGGTGGCGAGGAAGGTGTTGCGGTAGCCCTGGTGGAAGTCATCCTTGTTGTCGGTGGTGTCGCTGGTGACCGACTCTTCGAGGACTTGCGGTTGTTTGCCTTCGTGGAAGATTTCGGTGAGCAGCCACAGGTCGTTCCACTCGCTGCGCGGGTGGTCGGACATTTCCATGAAGTGGCCGCTGACCAGTTTGGTCTGATCGCCGCGACCTTCGGCCTGGCGGTAGTCGGCGCGGTGGCGTTCGAGGGCGCGCTGGCTGAGGAACTTGCCGCGCGCGCGGTCGATGAAGCGGCCGGGGTAGTCGTAGTCTTCCAGATCCGGTTCAGTGCTATCGCCATCCGGTTTGTAGGCCGCCTCCATTTGCAGGCGTGGTTTTTCGAAGTCGTAGTCGCGGCGCGTGGTGCGGCTGGTGCGGGTTTCCAGGCGCAGCTTGAAGCCTTTGATCACCGGTTCTTCGGCGACCATGCCGCTGCCCTGCACATACGCGGTCGGCTGGCCGAGGTTGGGGAACACGGTCTGGTCGTCACCGAACACCAGCAGGTGACCTTTCTTGCTGTGCTGGAAGTGGTAGTGAATGCCTTCCTCCTCGCAAAGACGCTGGACGAAATGCAGGTCGGTTTCGTCGTACTGCACGCAGTAGTCGCGATCCGGGCACGGCTGGCTGAGCTGAAAGCTGTAGGCGTTGCCCTTGATGCCGTGCTCGTCGAGGATCAGCGCGATGATTTTCGGCGCCGACATCTGCTGGTAGATGCGCTGGTTGGTGCGGTGATGCAGGTATTGCAGCTGCGGCACCAGCGAAACCTTGTAGCGGGTCAGGCGCTTGCCGGCATCGCCCTGGGCGACGCGGTAGATCTGGCCGTGGATGCCCGAGCCTTGCGGATCGAGGGCGAGGAACGCCTGTTTGTGCAGGAGTTTTTCCAGGTCCAGATCGGGGTTTTCGCTGACCAGTTCCAGGTCGAAACGGAATGGCTGGCTGATGCCTTCGGTGCCGGTGAACGACAGCACTTGCAGGTCGCCTACGTAGTCTTCAACGGTGAGGCTGAAGTGCGTTTCGTTAGCTGGGTTGAACATAAAGTGCTCCCTGTTCGAATGTCATCCGTTACGCCCGCAGTCGCAAACGCTGCAGCCAGGACGAAGTGGCGCCCAAGGCGTCACGCAATTGGTCGGCAGTGATGTTGCGCTCTGCCGGGTCAAAGGCCAGCGCGGTACGCAGCGCGGGCCAGCAGTGTTTCGGTAGATTCGACGGTGCTTGCAGCTCGCGCTCCAGGTGTTCGTCACGTGCCTGGGTCGAGGGCAAGCGGCGGAACGGGTGTTTGCCGCCCGCCAGTTCATAGATCACGCAGGCCACGCCGTACACGTCCGCGCTGGCCGACAGCGGTTGGCCCTCGAGCAGTTCGGGGGCGGCGTAGCCCGGGGTCCAGGCGTTGAAGCGCTCGCGGCTCAGGTGCGGCAGGCCGGGCAGGATGCCCTCCTCGGCTTGTCCTAGACCGAAGTCAAACAGGCGCACGCCGTCTTCGCTGAGCATGACGTTGCTCGGTTTCATGTCACCGTGCAGCACGCCGCGACGGTGGGCGTAGGCCAGCGCGTCGAGCAGCGGCAGCGCGATGTCGCGCAGTTCTTTCCACGGCAGGCCCAGTGGCCGCTCGCAGAGCAGTTTGTCCAGGGTCAGGCCACGCATGAGTTCCATGGTGATGAAGGCCCGCTGGCAATCGGTGTCCACTTCGAACGTGTGCGGTCGCAGCACGTTGTCGTGGCGCAGGCGTCGGGTCAGGGCGAACTCGCTGTAGAGCAAGGCACTGGCGTCCGGCGACTCGGCAAATTCTTCGCTGAGGATTTTCAGCGCAATGTAGGGATCGGGATCGCCGAACTGTTCGTGCAGCAGATCCCGGGCCCGGTAAACCGCACCCATGCCGCCGGCCCCGAGCAGGCGCTCGAGGTGATAGCGGCCGGCGAGTACGTCCGGCAGTGCGCCGATGCTGGCCTTGGTTGGCGCCAGCAAAGGCTCTGCCTTGTTTTCGCTGGCGAAGGCGAAGTAAGTCAGGTTGCTGGCCTGCTCTTCGCTCATCAGCAAGTCGTCGACTGAGGATTCGATTTCAGTCATTGGCGGATCACCACGGCCGTCAGGTTGTCGCGAGCGGCACCCCGCAGGGCGCCGTCGAACAGACGTTCCAGCGCCACGTGTGGCGCCGCCAGGCTGAGGGCATTGCCGAGGGCATCGCTGCTCAGGCCTTGATACAAACCATCGCTGCACAGCAGGAACACATCGCCCGGATAGACCTCGAGCTCCAGCACATCCAGGGTCAGTTGTTCCGCCGCGCCGACCGCCCGGGTCAATGCCTGGGCGGCCGGATGAGCGGCCGCTTGCTCGACACTCATCTGTTGCTCGTCGATCAATTGTTGTTGCAGCGAATGGTCCTTCGACAGCTGATACAACCGCTGTCCGCGCCACATATAGCAACGACTATCGCCGGCCCAGATGCAGGCCGCGCGATTGCCTTCCACCAGCAGCGCCACGACGGTGCTGCCCATGATGCTGTCGTGGCGCCCGGCGGTGACGGTCAACTCCTGCCCCAGGCGCCGGTTCAGCCAGTGCAGGCACTGGCGGATGGCTTTGAGGCGTTCGTCGAAGTCTTCGTGCTGCGGCAGTTCAGCCAGGCTGGCGACGATCAACTGGCTGGCGATGTCGCCACCCTGATGACCGCCCATGCCGTCCGCGACCACCCACAGCCCATGCTGCGGGGTGTCGAGGAAGGCATCTTCGTTGCGCGACCGCACCTTGCCCGGGTCGGTTCGCGCCGCGCTGCGCCAGGGACTGGCCACCAGCATCAGAGCTGCACCGGCATACGGAAGGTGCGCATCACGCCCATGTCGAACGGGTTCGGCGTGCGCTGACTGGTCAGCAGGTAGTTGGCGCGCAGGCCACCTACGTCGGCTTTCAGCACCAGCACATCACGACCGGTCAGGTACTCGGTCTGCATCAGGTCGAACAGACGGAACAGCGACCACGGGCCGGAGTTCTTCTCGATGCCGATCGGGCGTCCGGCCATCTTGTCCATGACCAGGCTGGTGCGACCGTCTTCAGCATCGGTCGGCCACTTGAAGCTCATGGGCAGGATCGGACCGTGGCGGTATTCCATGGTCTTGTCGCCGAACTTGAACTCGGAACGGCTGACCGCCGGATCGAGTGTGTACGGCTCCAGCTTGAACTGCACGGTCGGCTCGGCCGGGTTGATCGAG
This sequence comes from Pseudomonas sp. G7(2022), assembly GCF_052660475.1. Taxonomy (NCBI): domain Bacteria; kingdom Pseudomonadati; phylum Pseudomonadota; class Gammaproteobacteria; order Pseudomonadales; family Pseudomonadaceae; genus Pseudomonas; species Pseudomonas sp. G7(2022). The sequence goes on from NZ_CP109659.1 coordinate 6,181,095, forward strand.
AAGAAGCTCTGACGGATGTTCAGGGCCGCCGCCATCTGGTCGAGGAAGACCTTGGACACCGGCAGGCTGCGACCGTCGATGCTGCGCATCCGGTAGTTGCCCGGATCACCGCTGACGAACGGACGCATGTAGCTGTCGAAGAAGCGGTCGATGGTGCCTTGAGCCCGGAAGAACTCGCGGAAATCGCTGATCGCCACATCGCTGGTGCTCGATGCGCTGAACGGGTAACGCTGGCTGATAGTCTTGCCATACACGCTGTACAGCTCGCTCTGATAACGGCCGTTCAGGTATTGATAGGCATCGTTGAGCACCAGGCGCCACGAGTCTTCGGCCAGCACGTTGAACCACACGCTCAGCGGACGCGGCAGACGACCGGACGCATTGCGCAGGTTGGTCAGCGCATCACGCTGACCGCTCATGCGGGTCTTGGCCAGTTCGAACGCGGCTTGCTCCGGCGTACTGGAACGGGCGAGGCCCGCCAGTTGCAGTTGCAGGTCGTTGAGCGCGGTGAAGGCCGGGGTCAGGTCAGCGGCCGGGCCGTTGTTGTCATCGAGCAGCTTGTGCAACGGCTCGAAGCGACGTTGCAGAGCCTTCTTGGCGGTGTCCGGCAGGTTTTTCGCCACGTTCATGGCCGAAGCCTTGTCCGCGACAGCGGAGGCCAGTTTGCCGACCTTGCCCAGTTTGCCCTTCTGCCCCGCCAGCGCATCGGCGGCGTCACCGGCTTCGTCCACCGGCTCAGGGGCTGCCTGGAAACGAGTGTTTTCACGCACTTCGGTCAGCAGAGCCAGCACCGGCGAGTTGGCCGAGGTCAGGCCCGCCAGTTGTTCGGCGCCTTCACCGGCATCGCTGATCGGCGGCAGCGCCACCTGGCCAACGGCCTCGCTCCAGTAGTTGGCGTAGTCACGGAAGTACAGTTGCTCCAGCTCGACCATCAGGCGACGCAAGTCCATGTCGCTGATGCCGGCGCCTTCGCCCAGCACCCAGTTGTCACGCAGGATGTCGGTCACCAGCGACGCGCCTTGTACCGAGAAATACTGCTGATAGCCGGTCTGGGTGTAGAAGCCCGGGATGACGTATTCGGTGCCGATGAACAGCGAGCCCTGCGGGCCGAGGTGCTGGCTGAAGCGATAGTCCGGCAGGTTGCGCGCCTGCTCGCGGAGCATGCGATAAACCACGGCGGCCAAAGATTCGCTACGCAGGACCTGACGCGCCTGAGTCACCAGTTGCTCGTTGAGCGGGTAGATGAACGGCTGCTTGAGCAGACGCTCAAGGTGCGCGTTCAGACCGTTCTGCACCGCGGTGTTGCCGGTGTAGCGCTGCGACCAGTCAGCCGCGATCCAGTCCTTGAGCCATGCCGCGTCGCGACGATCCTTCATGTTCAACATCAGGTACGCGCGCAGGCTGTTGATCAGCTTTTCGCGGTCCTTCATGTTGGCGCGGATCTGGCCTTCGAGCATCGTTGCGACACGCGGCAGCAGTTGCTTTTCGAGCTCGCGTTCGTAGGCTTCCTTGACCACCGGACTGACGTCCTGGCCTTGATACAGACCGACACGCTCGTGGTAAGACACGTCGCTCTTGTTCGGGAACACCTGGGTGGCGGCGTAGCTGGAGTCGAGGGTTTTCAGTGCGCCCATGGCGTCATCGCGCGGCGACAGTGCCGTGCGTTGCTGGGTCCAGTTCTGCGCCAGGTTGCGCAGGTCTTCCAGACGCTCGTAGTTGGCCGAAAAACCACCGGCCCAGAGCATGCCGAACAGGACCAGCGCGCCCAGTGCGCCGACGTACAGCGCACGCTGGCCCCAGTGGATGCGGCTGCGCTCGCGCTTGTCCAGACCGGCCAGATCGGCCTCGGGGAAAATCACCCGGCTGAGCAAGTGGTGGATGAAACGCGAACGACCGCTGCGCAGCGTCGGCAACACGCCGGCGCTCATGCCCAGACTCGCGCCGATGCCGGCGGTGGTCGAATCCATTTCGTGGGTCAGGTGCGGTGCGCTGGTCAGGTAGAAACCACGCAATTGCGTCGCACGCTGGTAGCGGTTGCCGGTGAACGCCATGTCGACGAGCAGGCACAGACGCTCGCCGATCTGGCCCATCTGATGCGGGAAGTCGAGGATGCGGCCCCGGCGCTGGGTATCGCGCTCGGAGTGCATGCGCATGATCACCTGGCTGTTGAGGCGACGCAGCAGCTCTTCGAACTCGTTGCGCAGCACCGCCACGTCGGTGCCGACCTGATCCTTGCGGAAACTGGTGCCCAGCACCTGATCGCTTTCTTCGCGGGTCAGTTGGTCGAAGAACTCGTCGAAGCCCAGCAGCTTGTCAGCCTTGCTCAGCACCAGATACACCGGCACATCGACGTGCAGCTTCTGATAGACGTCTTGCAGACGCGCACGCACCTGACGGGCCAGGGTTTCGATGTCCTGTTCGCTGCCACTGGTCAGGGTTTCCACCGGAATGGTCACCAGCACGCCGTTCAACGGACGACCACGACGACGCTTGCGCAGCAGCTCCAGCAAGGTGGTCCAGGCGCTGCCGTCGACTTCCGCATCCGGCTGGGTCAGGTAGCGGCCGGCGGTGTCGATCAGCACACCGTGGTCGGCGAAGTACCAGTCGCAGTGGCGGGTACCGTGGGTATCACGGGTCAGCTTGCGATCGATCTTGTTGATCGGAAATTCCAGCCCGGAGAAGTCCAGCAGGCTGGTCTTGCCGCTGGCCTGCGGGCCGATCAGCAAGTACCACGGCAAGTCATTGCGCCAGCGCTCGCTGCGGCCGCGATACAGGCTCGAAGTCTTGAGGGTTTTCAGGGCGTCCTTGAAACGCTCCTTCAACTCTTTCTGCTCTTCGTCGATCAACTCTTCGCGGCGGATACGGTCCTGCCCGTCTTCGGTTTCTTCGACGGCTTTCTTGCGGATACCGGCGCGCCAGCTGACGAAGACCATGGTCAGGCCCCAGATCAGGAACAGCACGCTGATGGTCAGCAGACGCGACGTCGCGCTCTCCCAGAACTTGTAGTCATCTACCGCCAACAACGGGCCGACGAACCACACCAGCAGCGCCACGAACAGCACCAGCAGCAGGGTCCAGACCCAGGTCTGGCGCAGGAAGGCGCCGACTTTCTTGAAAAACTTTTTCATCACACGTCCCTGTTTACGGCTGCGACTGCGGCTGGGCCGCGGCCGGATCAAGCGGCTGATAAGGTTGCAGAACGGTGTCGCGCTGCTCGCCCAAGACCCAGGCGAAGCCCGAATACATCATCACCAGGCAGACGAAGGTGAACAGCACCACCATCCACGCCGGCACGATGCGCACCAGGTTGCGGCGCTGATCGTTGAGGCCTTCCCACTGCGGCGACAATTCACGCGGCACGTCGCCGCGCAACTGACGGATCTGCCGGTACAGGGCGTCGCGGATGCCTTCGAGCTCCAGCATGCCGCGCGCCTGCACGCGGTACTTGCCCTCGAAACCGAGGGACAGGCACAGGTACATCAGCTCCAGCATCGGCAGGTGCTTGACCGGGTTTTTCGACAGCCGATCGAGCAGCTGGAAGAACTTCTCGCCACCGAAGGTTTCGTTGTGGAAGCTGCTGAGCAGGCTCATTTGCGACCACTCGCTCTCGTTGCCCCACGGCGTGGTCACGACAGCTTCGTCGACCACGGTGCAGAGCACGTATCGGGCGGCCATCACCTGGCTGCTTTCGGCGCCGTTGTGCAGGGCGCGCACTTCAAACAGCTTGAGCCCGGCGGTCAGGCGCTCGTTGAGCGCGTAGAGGTCTTCGCGGGTTTCGCTGTGTTTGAGGCGCACCACTTCCGACAGCAGTTCGGACGAGGCCGCCACCAGCGAATTGAGGCTGATGTTGAAGGCTTCCGCCGGGCGCAGGCGCGCGGCGTAGATCATCCGTTCTTCCAGTTGTTCGAAGCGCGGCGGCGCGGCGAAGTCGGTCAGCGGACTCGCCGCCGGGCCATGGCCCTGACGGTCGAGCAGGACGGTTTTGTCGTCCTGGTTGTGTTCCATGTCCTTGATCATGTCGGTCAGTTCCTGATGGCCCAGAATTTCAGTTCAAGCTCGGCGAATTCGCCGGACACGTGGAACGCGAAGCCGCCGGAGCGCTCGAGTTGTGCCAGGTCTTCGGAACTGAGTTCGAGGATGAAATAGGTTTTGTTGGAGTGGAACGCGATCTGCCGCGGGGCCACCGGCAACGGTTTGACCTTGATCCCCGGCAGGTGCAGGTTGACCAGTTGGCGGATACGCTCCACCGGGCCGACCTTGAGGTGCGCAGGCAAGCGATTGCGCAGTTCTTCGGAGTCGCAGTTGGCACTGGCCGCCAGCACGAACGACGCCGAGCCCAGCAGTTTGTGGTCGTGCAGCGGCGACACGATGATCCCGTACTGACGCGCTTGCAGGATCAGCTCGATGGCGTGCTGTTCCAGCACCATCGACAGCACCTGACGGATCGACTCCATCAGTTTGCGGAAGCTCGCGCCCTGGTCGGCGTGGGAGTAACGGCTGTCCAGACGCGGGCGTTTGCTGTCGCTGGAGAAGGTCGCCAGATCGCCGAGCATGGTCAGCAGCGTGCGGTACAACTCTTCGGGGTGAACCTGCTCCAGGCCCAGGTAGTGACGCAGTAACAGTTCGGTGCGGTTGATCAGTTGCAGCATCATGAAGTCGCCGATCTCCGCGCCGCCGACCTTGCCGTTCGAACGAATCCGCTCGGCAATGGTGTCGCCCCGGTGACCGAGCATGCTGATCACTTCCTTCAGGCACGACAGCAGGTAACTGGACGCGTGGGCCTGAATGTAGGTCGGCACGAAATCCGGGTCGAGGCTGATCACGCCGTCGGGCGTGGTGTCGAGCACGTCGCAGATCTTCAGCTTCACGTAGGCCTGGTCGCTCTGCTGCTCGCCGAGCAACAGCTTGAAGTCCGGACGACCGCAACTGACCTGACTGGCGGAATCGTCTCCCGCGTTGGAGTCAGCGACTTCGGCGTCATACGCGGTGTAACGCGCAAGAACGTCCGACTGCTCCGGGCGACGGGCCTCGATGTGGTTACCGGTAACCAGTGGCAGCGCCAGATAGATCGGCATGTTGCCGGTGTTCGGCGGCACGTCCAGCGCCAGCGGTTCGGTGTTGCCACCGAGTTCGAACAGGCTGCCGTCCGGCAGGATCCCCGAGGCTTCACTGATCACCAGCTTACCCATGTTGAGGAATTGCAAGTCGATCTGAAGGTTCAGGAAACCCCAGGTGTAGCCGCCCAGCAACTGGGTACGGGTCTTCATCTGGTGATCGTAGTAGCGGTCGTTGTGCTGGAAGTGCTGCGGACGCAGCAGCATGCCTTCCTGCCAGATGACTTTATGGGTATTCATGATCAGTCATCTGCCTTGGCGAGCGCTTCGTGGGTGTTGCGGATACCGGTCCGATCGAGGGTCAGATCGGCTTCGGTGACCTCAAGCGGCGTGACCTGGAATGTGTAGCGCCATTTGGTTTCCGGCAGGTCGCGGTACGCGGCGAGGATGCCGACGTAACGGCTGCCCTCCTCCACGCTGAGCTTCATTTCCACGGTTTCACCCGGGCGCAGTTCGAGTTCTTCGCTGGCCACCAGATCCGGGTTGAGGGATTCCTTGGCGCGTTCGTACAGACTGAAGAAATCGGCGTTCTCGAAGGTCACCGGGTGCTTGAGTTCAAACAGGCGCACCACGATCGGCGACGGACGCCCGTTGAGGTCCGGGTTCAACTGATCGCTGCCGGTGATCTTCAGGTTGACCTTGGTCACTTTCGAATACGGCGACATCGACGAACAACCGGCGAGCAGCACCAGTACGGTGAGCGCCGTCAGCGTCTTGAAAAAAGCGGTCGAGCGGCGAGACATGCGCATCATCCTTGGTGGTCGGTGTGGAGGGTGGAAATCAGGCGGATCTGTTCTTCGTAGGCCTGGGCGAAGTCGCGGGCCAGCAGGCGCTCGCTCCAGTCATCGTCCTGACGCAACGCCTGGTGGTAACGGTTGAACGCTCTCCAGCGCCCGCCGGAGGTGGCGAGCAGTGGCTTGTTGTCGCGCTCGAATCGCAGGGTCAGCTGTTCCGGCGAGAAGTGCTCCAGGGTGCCGCGCACCGCCGCGCGGCTGGCGGTCAACAGCGCCACCTGATGCGCCTGCAAGTCGCGGAACGCACGGGAGATCGCCTGCTCGGCCGGCAAGTGTCCCGGCTTGTGCGGCTGCAACAGGATGTCCAGCGCTTCGCTCGGATCGACGGCAAATTTCAGCGGGTTCTTGTTGGTGCCTTGCACGGTAGTCTGGGCCAGACGCAGCTCGTTCTTCAGCTCCGAGCGGGTGCGCAGGCTCTGTTGCAGACCACCGATGCTCTGGCGCAGCAGACGTGCCGCATTCAGCGCGAGGGCTTCACGTTCGTCGTGGCCGAGGTGCTTCACGTCCACGCCGAGGGCTGCGCCGAATTTGTCCCAGAACGTTTCGCTCTGACGCTCGACGGCTTTCGGTGCAGGCGCAGGCTCAGGTTTGGGCTCGACGATCAGCTCCGGCACCATCAGGCTTTCCATGTCGATGCGCGCATAGTCGGCGCGCTGACGGGAGTCTTCAGGGTCGGTCACCGGTGCGAGCATTTCCTCGAATTCCGAGTACACGCGCTCTTGCTGCTCCAGCGACTTCAGCGGATCGAGATCGAGGAACGCATCGTCCGGAATGATGCTGCCGGCGGCGCGTGGCAGGCCGACTTCACCGTCGAACGTCGCCGGGTCGCGCACCAGTCGTGCGCGAATCTCGAAGTCGCCCAGCACGTAGGTGCTGCCGTGCTCGATGCGCACCGGCTCGCCCTTGTGCAGGCGCGCGCCGCTGTCGCCGTCCTGAACACCGTTGCTGCTGGTGTCGGTCAGGAAAAACGTGCCCTCGCGATAGCTGACGATCGCGTGGTGATTGGACAAGTGACGCTTGCGGTCAGGGATGATCCAGTCGCAGTCCTCACCCCGCCCGATCACGCCACCGGCCTGTTTGAAGGTCCGCTGGCACAGCTCGGTGGGCACGAACTGCTTGGTGTTCAGCATTTCGAAAACCAATTCCATGTTTGATGCTCCTTGCGGTCACTTGCCGCGATTGGCCGCCTGCGGATCACCCAATGGGCGGTAATCGTTATCGTTGAATTTGTAATTGCCGCTGCAGCCGCCGAGGCCGCATAGAACGACGAGGGTCAGCAGGACAGCGTGCCAGTGACGAACAGACATCAGAGGGTCTCCAGGTGTAGACAAAGCACAAAGCGCCGACCCTTTCGGGCGGCGCTGATATAAGCGGACGAGGTGAATCCGACGGACTTTCGCCTACCCATCGAAATCACCCAGATTGATGTTCAAGCGGCCGAGCCGGTACAGCAGCGTGCGGCGCGGCAGGCCCAGTTCCCGGGCGGCGAGCGTCTGGTTGCCATCGTTCTTGCGCAGGCAATCGAGCAGTAGATGGCGTTCGACCTGCTCCAGTCGTTCGCGCAAATTGAGGCCGCAGTTGTCTTCCGGCATCGGTTCCAGGCGAAGTGAGAAATGCTCGGCCAGCAACTCGCCGCCCTCGCACAACAGCACCGCCCGCTCGACCAGGCCTTTGAGTTCACGCACGTTGCCGGGGAAGGTGTAACCGGACAGGTGTTCCAGCGCCGCGTCCGACCAGCGCACCGGATCGCGTTGCAGGAAGGTGCAGGCCTTGTCGGCGAAGTGTTTGGCCAGGTCGAGGATGTCGCCTTCGCGCTGGCGCAGGGCTGGCAATTCGATCGGAAATTGCGCGAGGCGGTAGTACAGGTCCTCGCGGAATTTTCCTTCGCTGACCAGCACCGACAGATCGCGGTGCGTCGCGGCGATGATGCGCACGTCGATCTTGTGGGTGTCGTTGGAACCCAGCGGACGGATCTCGCCTTCCTGCAACACGCGCAGCAACTTGGCTTGCAGCGACAGCGGCATGTCGCCGATTTCGTCGAGCAACAGCGTGCCGCCGTTGGCCGCGTCGAACAGCCCGGCGCGGTCGCGGTCGGCGCCGGTGAACGCGCCTTTGCGGTAGCCGAACAGCTCGCTTTCCAGCAGGTTCTCCGGGAACGCCGCGCAGTTCTGCACGATGAACGCCTGGGACCGGCGGGGCCCGCAATCGTGGATCGCCCGCGCGACCACTTCCTTGCCGGTGCCGGTCTCGCCACGCAACAGCACGGTGTACGGGCTGTGCAGGACTTTGCTGATCAACGAGTAGGTCTGGCGCATGGCCGCGCTCTTGCCGATCAGGCCGTAGCCGCTGGCACTCGGCAGACTGCGCACGACCGGCGCGGCCGCATCCACCGGCTGGCGCAGACGTTGCAGCAAGTGCAACTGTCCGAGCACGAACGAGCCGAGCTGACCGAGAGAATCGGCAAACCCTTGCAGGTTGATGTGACGACGGCTGGCGCACAGCAACAATCCCTCGACAGCCTTCTGCTGATTGACCAGCGGCACGCACAACAGCGACTGCCACGGCGTGGACGATGCCGGCAGAAAGCTGGTTTCCTGCAGGCTGCCGCCCAGGTCGTCGAAGCTCACCACGCGGTTCTGGCACAGGGCAAATTGCAGCAACTGCTCGCCGTTGTAGTCCGCCGGCAGGCTCGCCGCCCCACGCGGCTGCAACAAGCCGTCGAGGCACTCGGCGTTCATTCCCAGGCACGTGTGGGTGGCATCGAGCAGATACAGCTGCGCCAATTCGCAACCGCTCAACCCGGCCACGCCGCGCACGAAGTCACCCAGCAGCGCAGCACCGTCCGCCGCCCGCGACAGACTGGCGAACTGCGCCAGCAAGGCTTCGGCATAGAGCAGTGGCTGCGGCACTTGAGTGAACATCACACTCACCTCAGGCGAACTCGCAGGTCACGCTGGCTTCGCCGTCGAGCGTCGCATGCACGCGCTTGAGGCTTTCACCGGTGGCCATGGCGTCGAGCAGGCGGTCAGCCACCAGCGGCAGCACGTGCTGGTCGAGCAAATGATCGATCAGGCGCGCACCGCTTTCGCTCTGGGTGCAACGCTCGGACAGGTGATCGACAAGGTTCTGGCACCAGGTGAAATCCAGCTGACGACGGTTCAGGCGCTCGCCCAGACGACCGAGTTTGATTTCGATCAGCTCGCGCAGTACCGGGCCGCCGACCGGGTAGTACGGCACCACTTTCATCCGCGCCAGCAGCGCTGGTTTGAAGTGCTTGCTGAGCACCGGGCGAATGGTTTCTTCCAGCACTTCGGCGGTCGGACGCGCGCCGTCTTCGCAGAGGTCGCTGATCTTGTCGCTGCCCAGGTTCGAGGTCATCAGGATCAGCGTGTTGCGGAAGTCGATCTCGCGCCCCTCGCCGTCGTTGGCCACGCCTTTGTCGAAGATTTGGTAGAACAGGTTGAGCACGTCCGGATCGGCCTTCTCGACTTCATCGAGCAGCACCACCGAGTACGGCTTCTGGCGCACGGCTTCAGTGAGCATGCCGCCCTCGCCGTAACCGACGTAGCCTGGCGGTGCACCGATCAGGCGGGAAACGGTGTGCTTCTCCTGGAACTCGGACATGTTGATCGTGGTGATGAAGCGGTCGCCGCCGTACAGCAGGTCGGCGAGTGCCAGGGCGGTTTCGGTCTTGCCGACGCCGCTCGGGCCCACCAGCAGGAACACGCCGACCGGTGCGTCAGGTTTGTTCAGGCCGGCAGCGGTGGCGCGCATCGAGCGATCCAGTGCGTGCACGGCCTGTTCCTGACCACGGATGCGGGTGCGCAGGTCAGTGGCGAAACTCGCGACCTTGGCGTTGTGTTCGCGGGCCAGTTGCGCCAGCGGCACGCCGGTCCAGGCGCTGATCACTTCGGCCACCAGACGCGGGCAGACTTCGAAGCTGACCAGACGCTCCTTGACCTGAGCGGCGGTCAGGGCGCTGTGGGTTTCGTTGAGTTGTGCTTCCAGTGCTTCGACGCTTTGGCCTTCTTCAACTTCAGCGACCACGGTTTCGATCACCGTGCCTTCGGCGTCTTCCTCAACGCTGACGGTTGGCTCGATGGCGGCAGCTTCACGGGCCTTGGCCAGTTGCTGACGCAGTTCCAGCAGGCGCTCGGCCAGTTGCTTCTGCTCGGTCCACAGGGTTTCCAGTGCGACCATTTCGCCTTCGGCTTCGTCCAGGCGCGCTTCCAGTGCCTCCAGCGCTTCGTGGTCGATCAGCAGACCGGCTTCGGCATCGCGACGCAGGGCCTGACGCTGACGGCCACCTTCAGCCAGTTCGCCACGCAGGCGCTCCAGGCTTTCAGGGGCAGCGGCGAGGCTGATGCGAACGCGGGCGCACGCGGTGTCGAGCACATCGACCGCCTTGTCCGGCAGTTGCCGACCGGCCAGGTAACGGGCGGACAGTTCCGCTGCCGACACCACGGCGTCGTCACGCAGGTAGATGCCGTGGCTCTTCTCGTAGACCTGAGCCAGGCCACGCAGGATGGTCACCGCTTCGTTCACGGTCGGCTCGTGCAGTTGAACCGGTTGGAAACGACGAGCCAGCGCCGGGTCTTTCTCGAAGTATTTCTTGTACTCGGCCCAGGTGGTCGCGGCGATGGTGCGCAGTTCGCCACGGGCCAGCGCCGGTTTCAGCAGGTTGGCGGCGTCGGAACCGCCGGCATTGCCGCCCGCGCCGATCAGGGTGTGGGCTTCGTCGATGAACAGGATGATCGGCTTCGGCGAGGCTTTGACCTCGTCGATCACGCCTTTGAGACGACGTTCGAATTCACCTTTGACGCTGGCGCCCGCTTGCAGCAGGCCCATGTCCAGCGACAGCAGCTCGACGCCCTTGAGCACCTGCGGCACTTCACCGGCAGCGATGCGCGAGGCCAGTCCTTCGACGATGGCGGTTTTACCGACACCGGCTTCACCGACCACGATCGGGTTGTTCTTGCGGCGACGGGCGAGGATGTCGACCATCTGGCGGATCGCGCCATCGCGGCACAGCACCGGGTCGAGTTTGCCGTCGCGGGCCTGTTGCGTCAGGTTGTGGGTGAAGCGCTGCAGCAGCGATTCGCCCTGAGCGGCCGGCTTACCGTTGGCGGCTGGTTGCTCCTGTTGCGACAGAGCGAATTCTTTCAGGCGATCAATGTTCAGTTTGGCGAGCAGCGGCTGATAACGGCTGCCGGCGTAGCGCATCGGGTTGCGCAGCAGCGCGAGGATCAGGGCGGCGTCTTCAACCGAGGTCTGGCCCAGTTCGAGGTTGGCGACCAACAGCGCGTCTTGCAGCCACTGCACCAGTTCCGGGGCAAACACCGGGTTGCGCGAGGCACTGTGTTCAACGCGAGATTGCAGCGCGGCGCTCAGTTCGCCAGCGTCAACGTCGGCATCCTGCAGTGCGCGGGAGAGCAGACCGTTCGGGCGCTCCAGCAGGCCGAGCAGCAAGTCTTCGACCAGAATCTTGCTGCCGCCACGGGCCACGCAGCGCTCGGCCGAACGCTCCAGATCGCGACGGGTTTCGGCGTCCAGCGCCTGGATGAGTTGTTGCAGGTCTACGTTGATCATGGCTCACGTCCTTAATGAATTTTGCTGCCCAGAGTCACCACGCCGTCTGCTTTTTCGCAGCCCAGCCAACTGGTCCACCCCAGGCGACAGTCGTTCTTCTCGCCAATGCGCAGTTCGCGGATTTCTTCCGGGCGCAGCACCAGGCGAATGTCGTAATCGAGCGGGTCACGCAAGGTGAACCGCACCAGCGCGCAGAGCGGCTGGTAACCGAAACCGATGGGCAGGAATTCGTGGAATCGCTCCCAGTCGAGTTCGGTGATGTGAATGCGGAATTTGCCGCTGCGGTCGCGCACGCGTTCGCCCAGCACCAGGTCTTCACCCAGCAAGCTGTTGGCGAAGCCGAGGCGGTTGCGCTGTTCTTCGAGGATTTCCACGCGGCGCTCGATGCACTGCTCGATGACCAGGTCTTCGTGCTTGAAGTAGTAACGCAGCACCGCTTCGATCAACGCCGCCGAGTGCGCGCGCAGGCTCAGCAGGCCGAGGTACGGCAGCAGGCGTTTCCAGTTCAGTTCCTTGGCCTTGCGGATCTCGTCGCCGCCGAGGCCGATCAGAGCGAACAGCTGCGACGAAAACGGGTCGACCGCGCCGCTCTGGAAGCTCGCGCGATAGCGGTACTTGCGCCAGATCGGCAGCATCAGCCGTTGCAGGCGATGGTGGAACAGGTCGAGGAAATTGCGCGTCGGGTTGCCGTCTTCGCTGTCGCCCAGGGCTTGCTCGCCGTAGAACGCCGGCAGCGGTGAACCGGAACCGACCAGGCCGATCAGGTTGAACCGCAGCCGCGCGCGCATCTGTCCGTGCTCTTCGAAAAACTCCACGCGATCGACATCGCTGCGCGGAAATCCAAGGCTCGGGTTGGCCTGGAATTCCAGCTGGTCGTACAGGTCGTCTTCGCTCAGGTACGGGTGCGCATCGCGCAGCCGGTCGATCACCAGCAGCACGGCCTGAAACAGCGAGTACTCGCGTATTACCTTCGTCAGCCCGCTTAAAGCAGGGGCTGCAGGCCCATACGTGGTGTCCATTGGTACACCTCTCCCTGTGTGCTTTTTACCCGCAGCTCATGGAATGAATTGAGACTGGCGTAAAGCGCGAAAAACTCGTTGAGAACCGAGGCGAAGACGAACAGGTCGCCCTCACCGATATACCCTTCCGGGTCGATGGTCAGTTCGGTACGCAGACCGCGCACCGGCAGACCACGGTGCAACCGGTCCACGTGGTGATGCTTGATCAGTTTCAGACCGCCGAGCAGGCGTTTGCTGACCTTCTCCGCGTGCTGGTCGTAGTAGCGCGGCAGGTCGTAGGTTTCGAGAATCACCTTCAGTGCATTGACGTCGGCCAGCGACAGATAGTTAAGCGACATGTTGCTGATCAGCTTCCACAGGAAGTCACGGTTCAGCGGCGGCGCGAAACTGGAAGTGGCCGGGGTGATGTTGCGGAAACTCAGGAACTCCGGGGTCTCTTCGCAGGCCATGCAGATCTGCCCGAGCTTGAGTTTGCGCGGCAGGTTCTGGTTGGTGCAGACCAGCTCGATCGACAGGGTTTCGTGGGCTTCGGTGTGGCGGATGCCGAAGCTCAAATAAGTGTCGAGGCCGTCGTGCAGCAGCGACGAGCGCTGGCGGATACTGTAATGCGGACGGCTGTTGGGCACGTCGAAACTCGGGTCGTGCTCGAAGGATTCGAACGGCACGTACTCCTGATAGCCGAGGCCGCCAGGCTTCCAGCCGGTCACGGTTTCCACAGAGAACACGCCGCAGTTTTCCAGATCGTATTCAGCCGGCAGCAGCAGGTATTCGTCCTGTTTGCCGTCGAGGCGGATCGGCAGCGCGTCGTGCTTGAACAGGTTGACGATCGGCGTGCAGAACAGCTTCACGTTATCCAGGGTCGGACGCATGCGCATGATGCCGCTCTTGCGGATGTCGAAGCGCAATTCCAGGCCACGCATCTGCTTGAGGGTGTCTTCCGGCAGCGCCTTGAGAATGTCCAGGCCGTGGACATCGACGAACAGGAACTTGTCCTGGAAGGCGAAGTATTCCTGCAGGTAGCGATAGCCGCGGAAGGTGTTCAGCGGATACGGGATCAACGCTTCTTCTTCGGCAAAGCCCACCGGCTTGACCCGGTCGCCCGGAATCTTGAACGCCATCGGCTTGCCGCTCACGCCATCGATGGGCTTGCCGGCGCCGTCGAGCGGGATCAGTTCGATGCCGTCGAGGTTGCGCAGCAGGCTCAGGTAGAGCATCTGGCTGATGTAGCGCTCGCCGGCAAAGTGCAGGCGCAGTTTGCTCAGCTCCAGCTCGCCGAGGTGGCCGTCGGCACTCATCTCCAGGCGCAGGCTGAGCAACGAGCCGTCGCCCTTCACCGAGTAGTTCAGCGCAGCCAGATCCAGGGCCATGACTTCGGTCGGGTAGCAGGTGCGGAAGCGGCAACGCACGTCTTCGATCGGCACGCTCTCGATCGGCGTGTCACGCTCGACCTTCAGCGCCGGCCCGGAACGCTTGAGCGGATCGAACTGCAGAATGCTGAACGCCGGCAGCGGGCGCATGTAGTTCGGCCACAGCAGCTGCATCAGGGAATGGCTGAGCTCCGGCAACTCGTCATCGAGCTTCTGGCGCAGCCGCCCGGTCAGAAACGCAAAGCCTTCCAGCAACCGCTCCACATCCGGATCCCGCCCGGCCTGCCCCAGGAACGGCGCCAACGCCGGACTACGCTCGGCGAAACGGCGGCCCAGTTGGCGCAGTGCGGTGAGTTCGCTTTGGTAGTAGTGGTTAAAGGACACGGGTTACCTGCCTGGTAGTGGAACTCATGGAATAACTGTCCTGCGGATTACGCTCGATACCTGACCTGATCATTGGATGGCACTCTCAGGCTGGTTCGGCTGGATGCGTCCAGCGATGTTTCTTGATACCCAGCGCAACTCAATGACTTGAGAAGCGAGGATTGCCAGCAAGGTGACGCAACCTTGAGCCACGCCATAAAACAAGGCTCTCAATGGGTTGTCGGGGAGCATCCAAAGCAGGATGAAGCCCACCATAAGGCTCAGAATCACCAGCTTGGCAACGAGGCTTGGAATGAGCGCAGCAATAAAATTGACACCGAGAAAAATGTAAAACATCGCGTAGCTGGCAATACCGATGGCGACCCCACGGGTGGTGAACCCACCGTTCAGATGCTTGTAGGCATGTACTACTGCATTATTCAAAAACACGTAGGCCACACATCCGAAGGCATGGACAAACAGGCACATGGCGATACGGTAGTAGTTGCTCATGCTGGTCTCAGATTTCCGTACCACGATCCAAGGCCATGGATAGCTACAACAGCAGCCAAAACCGAGAGCGTCAGTGCGCGGTGAAGACGTGAATTTCGAGCCGCCCGATGTGAGGCAGTCAGGAGCAATAACAAGCTCAACAAGGCCAGGCAGCCAAACAGATCACTGTCAGCAACACCGGCCAGATACCCCTGCAAACTCATTGCGTCCATGAATACCGCTCTCCAACTTTCTCAGGTAGCGAGGCCGCCTTTAAATCAGGCATCAACGACACTCTGAAACTATCCAACTTTCCCAGCCTTCAGAGCCTGGATAAACAATCATCTCTCCGCGAAACTCGGGTGCAACGCCGGGACTCCCCTCATCCCGCCAGAGATACCATTCTGATGTTTTTAGTAGATCGTTATTTTTTGTATAAACGCGATAAAAATACGGACTGCTAAAGTACTTAAACGCACGACCAGCCACTACACCCAAAAAATTGTAATTCGGTGAATACGTTGCGATATAGCAGCTTCCTGAGTCATTCCAGTCAATGAAAAGAGGCTCCGCGGCCTTTGAGCTAAGCACCTTCAAGCCCAAAAGAACCAAAACTGGCACAAGCACGCACAACGAAAAAAGTAAAAAGCTCTTTCTAAGGGACGCTTTCATGGCATTGCCTTAGGCTTGGCTGATCGTTGCGAAAACTCTGCAAAATCTGCAGAGGTAAAACGATGATGAATGGATACAGGAATTTTCTTGACCGTAGAGTACACAAACAAATCACCACCCTTGCCAAGTTTGCTGCGGTAATTATTGTAACTATCATTGGTCACTTTGAAGTAAACCTTCCCCTCAGACTCATATGTTTCCGGCGAAGTTAAATATGCAAAAATGCTCGGCCTGACAACGCCGTCGTGATTCCAATACCCAAGCAGTTGGTCGCTGCCATCTTCATTCAGAAACTCATATGTATCACGTACATAACAACCAATTTCTTCAATCGTTAATGTAGCAGCCATTTTTTTCGTCTTGGGTGTAGTGCTGAATTTTGTGACTGCAAATTTAATAACAAATCCACCCAATGTGCCGTACACATCATCCAATGGATTATTCTTCTTTTCCGAAGTGGTAATCCCGATAGATCGAAAATTATATTGCGTTGCAGACTCCAGCATTCGTGCACTCAGGGCACTGTAGTCATGAGCACCCCTAGCAAGGTCCTGGTTAGCCTCATCAAGAACTCCAAGCGTTCTCATGCAAGTCATAAATTGCAAAAGCCCCGGTGCTAACTGCGTCAGTCCCTTTTGACGGCCAATAAGCTCATTGTATTGACTGGGGCTTGCGGCCTTCGCAATAAGCTCTTTGATGGTTTCACCTGTGTGGGGTGAGGAAGAGGTAAGCCATTCAAAATCCAAATCATCAAACAGTTTTTCTTGGGTGATCTTGTCAACGGCAAGACGTCCCCGCTTCTCACTTGAGGACATCACAAAAGGCGCACCGTCGAACCAACGCTGCATGATTCGAGCGCTTTCCTTCCAGCCCATTTTTCTCATCACACCTGGAATATCTGTGATCTGGAAATGATCGACGGCCGCTTCCGCTGGCTTCTTGTCAGAGGAAGGGGTGAGTTGAGCTGTTACAGGAGTGGGTGCCGGCATGTGATAGTTCCTTAAGCAATCACGAGCGAAGTCTGTTCTTCGACGATAAGCGTGACACTTTCAGCGAGGTGGGAAGCAATAGGCCTCGTTCGGCCTTTTGCATCAGTAACGCCCTTGACCTCTTTACCGGAGGCTGTACGCAAGGTGTACGGCCGGTCAGCGACCGGTGTTCCGGTTCTAGGATTACGAACCACAAAATGCTGACTAAACGGCCACTGAATCTCCACCGGCAACGGCGGCACAAACGGCGCGGGCGAATGCGAATTGCCGATAATCACCGTCCCGGATCCAGCCGTTACTTTATTGCCATGAGATCCAACCGAACCGACCGTGGCGGCCGGTTTGCCGTTGATCAGAACCGTCGTCGCCAGATCGCCGACCATCGCACCACCACACGCGGAGGCATCGCCTTCGCGGGCCGCCGGCAGGCCGTCGAAGAACACGTCGCCGGAACCGGCGGCGATCGGGTTGGTGCCGTGGCCGGGGAGCGGGCAAGCGGTGGGGTCGGATACGCGTGCTGCAGGTTTGCCAGACATCGGGGTTCTCCTTAGGTGACCTTCACTTGACCGCTGCCATCCAGGCGCGCGGCAAAACTGACCTGACGCTTGAAACCCTCGACTTCCAGCAGGCCTTCGATGCTGAAGGCCAGGCGAAGCTGGTCGTGGTCACGCGGCAGGGAAATGACACGCACGTTGCTCAGGCGCGGTTCGTAGGCTTCGATGAAGCTTTCGATGGCCAGGCGGGCCTGACTCAGGGAGTCGTGCAGGCTCAGGCGCATGTCATTGAGATCGGGCAACCCGTAGTCGGACAGCGTTTGCACGCTGCCGGCCCGGGTGCTGAGCATTTTGGCCAGATGGGCAGCCACCGACGCCATGGCCGAAGCCTCGAGGCTCCTGCCCTTGCGTAGTTCCGCGTCGCCGTTGAGGCGTTCGAAAAGGCTGCCGTATCCGTCCATGAGTCGCTCTTACTCTTTGTCCAGCTTGCCAACCAGCGACAGGGTGAAATCGGCACCCATGTACTTGAAGTGCGGACGCACGTTCAGGCTGACGCGGTACCAGCCCGGCTCGCCTTCAACGTCGCTGACGATCACTTGCGCAGCGCGCAGCGGACGACGGCCACGCACTTCGGCGCTCGGGTTTTCCTGGTCGGCCACGTACTGGCGGATCCACTTGTTCAGTTCCAGCTCGAGGTCGGTGCGCTCTTTCCACGAACCGAGTTGCTCGCGCTGCAGCACTTTCAGGTAGTGAGCCAGGCGGTTGACGATCATCATGTACGGCAGTTGGGTGCCGAGCTTGTAGTTCAGCTCTGCCGCCTTGCCTTCTGCGCTGATGCCGAAGAACTTCGGCTTCTGCACCGAGCTTGCGGAGAAGAACGCCGCGTTGTCGGAGCCTTTGCGCATGGTGAGGGAGATGAAGCCTTCCTCGGCCAGTTCGTATTCACGACGGTCGGAAACCAGAACTTCCGTAGGAATCTTGGTTTCGATTTCGCCCATGCTTTCGAAGTGGTGCAGAGGCAGGTCTTCAACCGCGCCGCCGCTCTGTGGGCCGATGATGTTCGGGCACCAGCGGAATTTGGCGAAGCTGTCGGTCAGCTTGGTGCCGAACGCGTAAGCGGTGTTGCCCCACAGGTAGTGCTCGTGGCTGTTGGCAACGTTTTCCTTGTACACGAACGATTTGACCGGGTTTTCTTCCGGGTCGTACGGGTTACGCAGCAGGAAACGCGGAACGGTCAGGCCGACATAGCGGGAGTCTTCGGAGGTACGGAAGCTCTGCCATTTGGCGAATTGCGGGCCTTCGAAGTGATCTTTCAGATCCTTCAGGTCCGGCAGACCGGTGAAGCTTTCCAGACCGAAGAATTTCGGGCCGGCGGCGGCGATGAACGGCGCGTGGGACATGCAGGCTACGCTGGACACGTACTGCATCAGTTTCACGTCCGGCGAGCTTGGGGACATGTAGTAGTTGGCAATGATCGCGCCAACCGGCTGACCACCGAACTGGCCGTATTCAGCGGTGTAGATGTGCTTGTACAGGCCCGACTGCATCACTTCCGGCGAATCTTCGAAGTCGTCCAGCAGGTCGTCCTTGGAGACGTTGAGGATTTCGATCTTGATGTTTTCGCGGAAGTTGGTGCGGTCGACCAGCAGTTGCAGGCCACGCCACGACGATTCCAGGGCCTGGAAGTCCGGGTGGTGCAGGATTTCGTCCATCTGGCGGCTGAGCTTGGCATCGATCTCGGCGATCATGCGGTCAACCATGGCTTTCTTGACCGGCTCACCGTTGTTCTGCGGCTTGAGCAGCTCTTCGATGAACGCCGACACACCGCGCTTGGCGATGTCGTAGGCTTCGTCGTCCGGCGTCAGGCGGGTTTCGGCGATGATGCTGTCGAGGATGCTGTATTCGCCGTTTTCGGCGGCGTTCTGTTGTGCTGCGCTAGTGCTCATTGTGTTGGCTTCCTTGGCTGCTGGAGTCTCAAGCGTCCGGGGCTGCGGCGTTCAGGCCCAGCTCACCGAGTACGCGACCGCGGGATTCATCGTCGGCGAGCACGCCTTCGATGGCTTTACGGAACGCAGGTGCGTTACCCAGCGGGCCTTTGAGGGCCACCAGCGCGTCGCGCAGTTCCATCAGTTTTTTCAGCTCAGGCACTTGCTCGACCAGGCTGGCCGGGTTGAAGTCCTTCATGGAGTTGACGCGCAGTTGCACGGCCAGCTCGTCGGCCTCGCCATCTTCCTGCAGACGGTTCGGCACGCTCAGCGTCAGACCCAGCTCTTGCTTGGCCAGCACTTCGTCGAAGGTCATCTTGTCGATGCTGATCGGCTTGCGATCCTCGATCTTGCGATCGTCCTTGCGGTGGGTGTAGTCACCGATTGCCAGCAGCTTCAGCGGCAGTTCAATCTCTTCCTGAGCACCGCCGGTGGCGGGTTTGAAGGTGACGTTGATGCGTTCCTTGGGGGCTACCGAGCCTTCTTTGGCCATGGCTTTTCTCCTTGCGGTTGTGGCCCTGGGGCCTATTCGAGTACCACTTCGAGGTCGAGGTGGCACAGCCTGCGATAAATCTCTTCCTTGCGTTCACGTACGGCATGGTTCTGCGGCAACAACTCGCAGCAACTGTGCAGCAGGTGCAGCACTTCCAATGCAAGATCGGGCTCCCAGGCGTGCAGGCCTGAGTCCTGTAATGTCTGATCGAGGGTTTCGAGCTGGTTCTTGGCCAGTTCGTATTTCTTGGCCAGGAAGCACAGCCGCGCGAGGGCGAACTGCCAGAAGAAGCGTTCGCGGCCGCCGTGCGCCGATTGCAGACCCTGCTTGAGGATCTGCACCGCGGGCTTGAGGCCTTCCTTGCGCAGGATCGGCTGGACTTCTTCGAGGGCCTTTTCCCAGGCTGGCTGGGTTTCGGCGTTTTCGGTTTCGACCTTGCGCGGCGCGCTGGCGCTTTGCAGGTGCGGCATGACGTTGGCGGCGATCCACGCCCGGGTGGACGGATCGGCGAACGGCGCGCCGTCATGGAAACGCAGCTCAATGATGCCGGGCAGGCGCTGAATCAAAAGCGCGAAGTGGATTTCCACTTCGCGCATGGCCAGCTCGGCGTTGAGGTTCTGGAGACATTCCCAGACCATCCTCTGGCCATCGAACCAGAATGGCGCCTTCGCCAGGCTCGCCTCCAGTTCCACCAGTAGGTCGGCGTATTTGCCCTGATCGAAACGGTCCTGATACTGCTTGAGCTTGTCGACCGGCAACCCACGCAACACAGTGATCTGCTCGGCGTTGCGCTCGGGCACCGCGTCGATCGTCATCCACAGCAAGGTGCGGTTGAGGCGCAGGGCGCGCAGGTCTGTGGCTTTCTGCTTGAGCCACCAGGCGCACAACGGACGGGCGCTTTCCTGCTGGGCGCGCAGGGCCTTGTGGGCTTCTTTCTCGTTGTCGATCGGCGCGCCGGGGGCCAGCAACTGAGTTGCCGCCTGCTTGACCTGGGCCACCGCAGCCCCCACCACGCCGGGCGCCGGCTGGTTGTCGGCGGCGCGCTGGATCATGGTTTTCAGACGGCGGGAAAGCGGCAGCAACAACGGTGCATCATCGCCCAGATGCTCGGTGCAGGCCGCGTCGAGACCGGACAGGTGTTCGGACAACTGCCGGAACATCGGCAGCTGTTCCTTGATCGCGATGTTCTCGGTGATCACCTGCTCAAGACGCGGCACCAGCCAGCCGATGGCGGCGGCCCGGGTGCGGGGTTTGAGCGGGTGAATCTCGGCCCAGTTGTTTTCCGACAGATGGTGCAGAAAACCGAGGCCGGCCAGCAGGCCGGGGAAGGATTCGCGCTGGTACAGCGACCAGGTCAGCCAGGCGCCGACACGCAAATCCTTGGATTGGGTACGCAGGAGGTTTTCGCTGTTTTCGCGAATTTTCAGCCAGTCGATCTGCCCGCTTTCGTGCATCGACGAGGCTTTGGCCAGCTCGCTTTCCAGGGCCTCGAATTCGCTCGAGAAACGAACGTCTTCACCCGCAAAATTCTCTTTGGAAACAGAGACTTTAGCGAGTTCGAGGTAATGGGCGGAAAGTTTGCTTGAGTAGGACATCCATGGCCTTTATTTGGATTACGGTCGTGCGCCTATTGGAGTTGCAGCAGCGCGGGACAGTATCGAAGAGCAGTCGGAAGACTCATCCAATTGAGTGTGTGCTCTTTCAAGTGGGCGCATCGTAATCACTATGATGGCCACTAGCAAGCATCTGATTAAACAACAAGACGAACTGTTCATTGGGCGCTGTAGGAGATCGCCCTATATGTGTCAGGGGTTTCCCTGATTTCCGCTTATATCAAACGAGCCGTTCAAACCACGGCGTAACCGGCGTCCCAGAGCGGCTGCCCGAAACCCGCCGAAGCCTCCTTGAACGCACGTTCCAAAACACGAACGAAAGCATGACAACACTGGAAAGAAAATAAAGTAGGAATCTTCCGAAAACGGACAGGCATCTTTAAACAAATCCCGGACGACAACAGGCAACAATAAAAGTGCCATCAATTTGATGGCAGCTCACACTTTGCATACTTCACAAGACTTCTTTTTCCGCACAATTGCAGGACTTCATGCAAGTCGCCGTCTTTTCGTCAATCGATCCACCCTGCGTAAGCACACACTTTTGATGTGGATTGTTCTGACAAATGTCGCGGACCTGTTCTTACATCAATATATTTCATGCTGCGAACGTGCCTTTATATTGCCAGCCTCAGTCATCAATTGACGGCTTACCACTGATACGGACATTGGCAAATGGATGAAAACAGACGGCCCATCAAGACCCGCTCGGCGGGCTGGGCGAAACGCTTCACGGATGAACTGGTCAAGCGGGACATCTCCCCCAACCAGATCTCCGTCATCAGCATGCTCTTCGCGCTGTTCGGCGCGGTGACGCTGTACATCGATAACGGCGTGGCCGGTTCGATCCTGTGCATCGCCGGCATTCAACTGCGGCTGCTTTGCAATCTGTTCGACGGGATGGTGGCGATCGAAGGCGGCAAGCAGTCGGCCATCGGCAGCCTGTACAACGAGTTTCCGGATCGGGTCGCGGACAGCCTGCTGATCGTCGGGCTGGGTTTTGCCATCGGCCAGTCCGATCTTGGCTGGTTTGCCGCACTGGCTGCCGCGCTCACGGCGTATGTCCGGGTGTTCGGTGGTTCACTCGGGCTCACCCAGAGCTTCATGGGGCCGATGGCCAAGCAGCACCGGATGGCGGTGATGACCGTGGCGTTGCTATTGAACGTGTTCGAAACCATCTACTACGCGACCCACTACGCTTTGCTGATCGCGCTGGTGATCATCGCCCTTGGCTCCGTCGCGACCTGCGTGACACGCACCCTGGCCATCGCCAGACAACTGAAGGGGAATGCCCATGTGGATCAGTAATGCGCTGATTTCGGTGCTGCGCTTCTTGATCGGCGTGACCGCCCGCTGGGAAAGCCCGCCGGATCTCACGCGCCAGCGCATCTACTACGCCAACCACACCAGCCATATGGACACCTTGGCAATCATCGCCGCACTGCCACCGGAAGCCCGATTGAACGTGAAACCGGTGGCGGCTGCCGACTACTGGGGCAAGAACCGTTTTCTGTCATATATCTCGCTGAAAGGACTGAATGCGGTGCTGATCGAGCGCAATCCGGCGCCGGGTACCAACGTGCTCGAGCCGATCTTCGATGTGGTGCGGGCCGGTCATTCGATCATCATTTTTCCTGAAGGGACGCGCTCCACTCAGCCACTGCCGGGGGAATTCAAATCCGGAATCTTCCGCCTGGCCGAGACTTTTCCCGACGTCGATCTGGTGCCGATCTACCTGGAAAACCTGCATCGCTCGATGCCCAAGGGCAAACATGTGCCGCTGCCGATCATCTGTACGATCCGCATCGGCGACCCGCTGCAAAGAATTACCGGCGAGGAAAAAAAGGCGTTTCTGGAACGGGCGCGTGACGCCATCGTGAGGTTGTCGAAATGAGTCTGGAAACCAAGTTCCTGTGGTTCTTCGCGGCAATCGCCGGGTTGCTCGCGGTGGCTTCGCTGATTGGCGGCGTACTGGCACGCCGGGCGAAGAGCGAAAGCTCGATCGCGACCATCGAAAACCTCAACCAGCGCGTGAATGCCTGGTGGGGGATGGTCATTATTTTCTTCGTCTCCTGGCTGCTGGGCCCCAATGCGACGGTGGTGCTGTTCGGCTTCATTTCGCTGTTTGCGCTGCGCGAGTTCATCACCCTGACACCGACCGCGCGCGGTGACCATAACGCGCTTTTTTCGGCGTTTTTCATTCTGATCCCGCTGCAATACCTGCTGATCGGCACCCATTGGTATTCGATGTTCACGCTGCTGGTGCCGGTGTACGCGTTCCTGCTGCTGCCGGCGATTGCCGTGCTGAGCCAGGACACCGAGGGCTTCCTCGAGCGCACGGCAAAGATTCAGTGGGGCGTGATGATCTGCATCTACTGCATCAGCCATGCGCCGGCGCTGCTGTTGCTGGATCTGCAGGGTTTCCAGGGTCAGAACGCCCTGCTGCTGTTCTACCTGGTGTTCGTGGTGCAGATGAGCGACGTGTTGCAGTACGTGTTCGGCAAGCTCTTCGGCAAACGCAAGGTTGCGCCGCTGGTGAGCCCGTCGAAAACCGTGGAAGGACTGGTCGGCGGCGGATTGTCCGCCACGCTGATCGGTGGCTGCATGTTCTGGATGACACCGTTCAGCTTCTGGCAGTCGTTGCTGATGTCGCTGGTCATCGTGGTCATGGGCTTCCTCGGCGGTCTGGTCATGTCGGCGATCAAACGCAGCCTGAGCGCCAAGGACTGGGGCACGATGATCAAGGGCCACGGCGGGATGCTCGACCGGATGGACTCGATCTGTTTCGCCGCGCCGATCTTCTTCCACCTGACCCGGTACTTCTTTTCGGCCTGATCCGGACGCAATCATCAGCCACAAAAAATGGGCATCCGACCGCAATCGGTATGCCCATTTTTCATGCAGCGCGCCCGGCTGACCGGGCGCTCGCCGCCATTACGGATTGACGCTGTCTTTCAACGATTTGCCTGGCTTGAACGCAACGGTGTTGCTGGCCTTGATCTTCACCGGTTCACCGGTTTGCGGGTTTTTGCCGGTGCGGGCGCCGCGGTGGCGTTGCAGGAAGGTGCCGAAGCCCACCAGCGTGACGCTGTCCTTGCGGTGCAGGGCGCCGGTGATTTCTTCGAGAACGGCGTTGAGAACGCGGTTGGCCTGTTCTTTGGTCAGATCTGCTTTTTCAGCGATTGCAGCGGCGAGTTCTGGTTTACGCATTAGTGAAGCCCCTTTGACGGTTTTTTGTTGTTATGTCCGTGCTGTTCTCGTTGGAACAGCGCCCAAGGCGCCGCAGGCTCTACTCTGCGGCAGACGGGAGTGAGGATGGCACGCGGTTAAGGGCGGCGCCAGTCTCCCCGCGACCTTTGTGGGGGCAAAAGCGGGGTGATTCCGACAGAACGACCGGTATTTACGCCAGCAAGGCCGGAAGCTGTTTGTTCAGTGCGAGTTTTTCCATCACCGCTGCACCGGTCAGCGCGTAACCGAGGAGCTGACCATCGGCGCTGTGGCACAGGGCCTTGATGTCGGCGCCCTGCCCTTCAACGGTCCAGACACCTTCTCTGCCCCGTGGCGGTGGCGAAACGACCAACGGGCACACCGGGGTTTTCACGGTAATGGGCATCGGGCCGTAGCTCACCGCCGTCGCATTGCCCGCCAGGGTTTGTGCCAACGCACGCGCACAGCTCATGAGGGGCATGACGTACAGAAGATTCAGCCCGTCGACCTCGGCGCAGTCGCCCAGGGCGTAAATGTTGGCGTGAGAAGTTTGCAGGTGACGGTCGACCACTACACCACGATTGGTCTGGATGCCGGCAGCCGCTGCCAGATCGATGCGCGGGCGCAGGCCGATGGCCGACACCACCACATCGCACGGAATCACCTGACCATCGGAGAGGTGTGCTTCCAGCCCATCAGCGACCTTTTGCAATCGGGTCAGCACCGGACCGAGGTGGAAGCGCGCGCCGAGGCTTTCCAGCCCGGCCTGCACCGCTGCGGCGGCGGACGGGTGCAACAGGGTCGGCATCACTTGTTCGCACGGTGCAACCAGTTGCACCTCATAGCCGCCCAGAATCAGGTCGTTGGCGAATTCGCAGCCGATCAGGCCGGCACCGAGCAGCAACACCCGACGCTTGTCTGCCGCTGCAGCACGAAAACGTGCGTAATCTTCGAGGTCGTTGATCGGGAACACCAGATCCCCGCCGTCGCCCTCGATCGGCACACGCACGGTTTCCGCGCCCCAGGCGAGGATCAGGTCGCGATAACTCACCGCTTCCTCACCGATCCACAGGCGCTTGTGGCCCGGATCGATGCCGCTGATGCGGGTGTGGGTGCGGATCTCGGCGTTCAGTTGCTCGGCCATGGCACCCGGCTCGGCCATGCTCAGGCCGTCGGCGTCCTTGTTCTTGCCGAAACCGGTGGACAGCATCGGCTTGGAGTAGGAACGTCCGTCATCGGCGGTAATCAGCAGCAGCGGGGTTTCGCCATCGAGTTTGCGAAACTCGCGGGCCAGGTTGTAACCCGCAAGCCCGGTGCCGACGATTACGACAGGTGCGTTCATGCCTTACTCCTTGTTGATGCTCAGTTGATTTCGATCATTTCGAAGTCCATCTTGCCAACGCCGCAGTCCGGGCACAGCCAGTCTTCCGGCACATCCTGCCAGGCGGTGCCCGGCGCAATGCCGTCATCCGGCCAACCTTCGGCTTCGTTGTAGATCAGGCCACAGACGATGCATTGCCACTTCTTCATTCAGGTACTTCCTCAGGATTCAGGCGTTGTCCGGCACGGACGGTCGATGGTGCTGCGCTGCCATCCGGCTCAGGGCGTTTTGTACTGATCGAACCGACCGGATGCAAGCCTGTTCGGCGCAATGGCGGCCCGGATCAATCAAACTCGCGGTTTGCCATGGTAAGCTCGCCGCCTCATTTGCTGCCAATACTGACTCATTGTGCAACACACAAACGCTCCGCTGTGGCGCCCGCAAAGCGAACTGACACCCCTCCCCGACACATCCACGCTCGACTGGCTGTTCGACGAAGGCTCCCTGACCCGCCGCCTGACGCGCCTGTCCGATGACGGCTTCAGTGTCACGCCGCTGTTCGAGGGCTGGCAGACCCTGCGCGACGACGAATGCGCAGCGCTGGAACTGGCCGAAGGCAGCGAAGGCTGGGTGCGCGAGGTGTATCTGCGCGGTCATGACGAGGCCTGGGTGTTCGCCCGCAGCGTGGCGTCGCGCAGTGCCTTGCAGGGCGACGGGTTGCACATGGATGAACTGGGCAGCCGCTCGCTGGGCGAACTGCTGTTCTGCGATCACGCCTTCCAGCGTCGCGCCATCGAAGTCTGCCATTACCCGGAGCACTGGCTGCCCGAAGGTTCCCGGGCTGCCGGTCTGTGGGGCCGCCGCTCACGTTTCGACCGTGGGGCATTGAGCGTACTGGTGGCGGAGATTTTCCTGCCTACGCTGTGGGAAGCCGTCCGCGCCCGTCCGGAGAACTGCTGATGTATCAAAGCCTGCTCAAATCCCTGAATCGCTTGAACCCGCGCGCCTGGGACTTCATCCAGTTGACCCGGATGGACAAGCCGATCGGCATTTACCTGCTGCTGTGGCCGACGCTCTGGGCCCTGTGGATTGCCGGCAAAGGTTCGCCATCACTGGCCAACATCGTGATTTTCGTCCTCGGCGTGGTATTGACCCGCGCCGGCGGCTGCGTGATCAACGACTGGGCCGACCGCAAGGTCGACGGCCACGTCAAACGCACTGCGCAGCGGCCTATTGCTGCCGGCAAGATCAGCTCGAAAGAGGCACTGGTGTTCTTCGCCCTGCTGATGGGCGTGAGTTTCCTGCTGGTGCTGTGCACCAACGCCGCGACGATCTGGCTGTCGCTGGGGGGGCTGGCGCTGGCGTTCACCTATCCGTTCATGAAGCGCTACACCTATTACCCGCAAGTGGTGCTGGGGGCGGCGTTTTCCTGGGGCATGCCGATGGCCTTCACCGCCGAGACCGGTGAGTTGCCGGCGACGGCCTGGCTGCTGTGGATCGCCAATCTGCTGTGGACGGTGGGCTACGACACCTATTACGCAATGACCGACCGCGACGATGACTTGAAGATCGGCGTGAAATCCACGGCGATCCTGTTCGGCGAGGCGGACCGGGTGATCATCCTGACCTTGCAGGCACTGTCACTGGGCTGCCTGTTGCTGGCCGGGTCGAAATTCGAGCTGGGGATGTGGTTCCACCTCGGCCTGCTGGTGGCGGCCGGGTGCTACGCCTGGGAGTTCTGGTACACCCGCGACCGGGACCGGATGCGTTGCTTCAAGGCGTTCCTGCACAACCACTGGGCCGGGCTGGCGATTTTCGTCGGGATCGTGCTGGATTACGCGTTGCGCTGAAGTGCATGACCTGTGGGAGCGGGCTTGCTCGCTCCCACAGGGAATTTGCGTTTATTTGTGCTCGCGAACCACGTGCCACGCTTCCATCTTGCCGTCGCCCATCATGTCACCAGGCTTGGCGTCCATCTTGAAGGTATACAGCGGCTTGCCGTCGTAGGCGTATTGCATCTTGCCGTCATCGCGCTTGATCACCGTCCACTTGCCTTCCGCCTTCGCACCTGCCGGCGCCATCATCGGTGGCCAGTTATCGGCGCACTTGTCATTGCACATCGACTTGCCGCCCGCGTCCTTGTCGAACGTATAAACGGTCATGCCTTTGTGATCGACCATCATGCCGTCTTTCATCATGGCCGGCTCGGCCGCCATCGCCAGTCCAGGCAAAGCCAGGGCGGCAGCCATCAGCAAAGCCTTAAAGGAAGCAGTCATTTGTGTCATGGAAACCTTCTCTTGTGGTTGTCAGGATTCGGACTTAGAGCTTAGTTCAGGATTCGCACAATCGCCGCCGGACTAAAATACTGTCACACGACTGCAATAATTCCGTTATCTAATGCGGCGCAAGACAGTTAAATGACAAGAGGATTAAGGCATGGTTGGCAGGAGCATTCTGATCGTCGACGACGAAGCGCCCATTCGCGAAATGATCGCCGTTGCGTTGGAAATGGCCGGCTATGACTGCCTTGAGGCAGAGAACTCGCAGCAGGCTCACGCCATCATCGTCGACCGCAAACCGGATCTGATCCTGCTCGACTGGATGCTGCCCGGCACCTCCGGCATCGAGCTGGCCCGCCGCCTCAAGCGTGACGAGCTGACCGGGGACATCCCGATCATCATGCTCACGGCCAAGGGTGAAGAAGACAACAAGATCCAGGGTCTGGAAGTCGGTGCCGACGACTACATCACCAAACCGTTTTCCCCGCGTGAACTGGTGGCACGCCTGAAGGCCGTGCTGCGTCGTGCCGGCCCGACCGATGGCGAAGCACCGATCGAAGTCGGCGGCCTGCTGCTCGACCCGATCAGCCACCGCGTGACCATCGACGGCAAACCTGCCGAGATGGGCCCGACCGAATACCGACTACTGCAATTCTTCATGACCCACCAGGAACGTGCCTACACCCGTGGCCAGTTGCTGGACCAGGTCTGGGGCGGCAACGTCTATGTTGAAGAGCGCACCGTCGACGTGCACATCCGGCGCCTGCGCAAGGCCCTCGGCGATGCCTACGAAAATCTGGTACAAACCGTGCGCGGCACCGGCTACCGGTTTTCCACCAAGGCCTGAGCCGACCGCCAGACCCGCTGACAAGGACCGTATTCCCCGTGAACCAAAACTGGCATGGCACCCTGATTCGCCACATGCTGTTGCTGGTCACCGCCTGCCTGGTGATCGGCCTGATCACCGGCTACTACGGCTGGAGCCTCGCAGCGGGCCTGGGCCTGTACCTGGCCTGGACGCTCAAGCAACTGCTGCGCCTGCACGAATGGCTGCGCCTGCACCAACCCGATGAAGCCCCCCCCGATGGCTACGGCCTGTGGGGCGAAGTATTCGACAGCATCTACCACCTGCAACGCCGCGACCAACGGGTGCGCGGGCGCCTGCAAGCAGTGATCGACCGCGTCCAGGAGTCCACCGCCGCACTGAAAGACGCGGTGATCATGCTCGACAGCGACGGCAACCTCGAGTGGTGGAACCGCGCCGCCGAAACCCTGCTCGGCCTGAAAACCCCGCAGGACAGCGGTCAGCCAGTGACCAACCTCGTACGCCATCCGCGCTTCAAGGAATACTTCGAGCAGGAAAGTTACGCCGAACCGCTGGAAATCCCTTCGCCGACCAACGACCGCGTGCGTATCCAGCTGTACCTCACGCGCTACGGCAATAACGAACACCTGATGCTGGTGCGCGATGTCACGCGCATCCATCAGCTGGAGCAGATGCGCAAGGACTTCATCGCCAACGTCTCCCACGAGCTGCGCACCCCGCTGACGGTGATCTGCGGCTACCTGGAAACCCTGCTCGACAACGTCGAGGAAGTGAACCCGCGCTGGAGCCGCGCGCTGCAGCAGATGCAGCAACAGGGCGGACGCATGCAGACCCTGCTCAACGACTTGCTGCTGCTGGCCAAACTGGAAGCCACCGATTATCCGTCGGACAACCAGCCGGTGCACATCGACACCCTGTTGCGGTCGATCAAAAGCGATGCGCAGCAACTGTCCGGATCGAAGAATCAGAAAATCACCCTGGAAGCCGACGCCAGCATCCTGCTCAAGGGCAGCGAGGCGGAACTGCGCAGCGCGTTTTCCAACCTGGTGTTCAATGCCGTCAAATACACCCCGGCCGAAGGCAATATCCGCATTCGCTGGTGGGGCGACGATCAGGGCGCGCACCTGAGCGTGCAGGATTCCGGGATCGGCATCGACAGCAAACACCTGCCGCGCCTGACCGAACGCTTCTACCGCGTCGACTCCAGCCGCAACTCCAACACCGGCGGCACCGGGCTGGGCCTGGCCATCGTCAAACACGTGCTGCTGCGCCACCGCGCGCGAATGGAGATCAGCAGCGTGCCCGGCCACGGCAGCACGTTCACCTGCCATTTCGCCCCGGCTCAGGTCGCCCAGGCACGGGCCGTCAGCGCCGCTGAGTAACGCCGGACTAGGCAATCGCCAGGTCAGCCGCTACATTGGCTGACTTGCGCCTGCCTTTCAGGTGCGGATTTTTCTTTCTTTCGAATCACACGGAACCCGCAAAACTCCATCATGGACCCTTCCCCTGGCTTGTCCCTCGCAACAATATTCGCCGATTTCGGCATGATTCTTTTCGCTCTGATCCTGGTTTTGCTCAACGGCTTCTTCGTTGCGGCGGAATTCGCCATGGTCAAACTGCGCTCGACCCGGGTCGAAGCCATCGCTGAGCAGCACGGCTGGCGCGGGCACATCCTGCGCACGGTGCACAGTCAGCTCGATGCTTACCTCTCGGCGTGCCAGCTCGGTATCACCCTCGCCTCCCTGGGACTTGGCTGGGTCGGTGAGCCGGCGTTCGCACACATTCTCGAACCGCTGCTGAGCGCGGTCGGCGTGCAGTCGGCCGAAGTCGTCAAAGGCATCTCGTTTTTCACCGCGTTCTTCATCATCTCCTACCTGCACATCGTGGTCGGCGAACTCGCGCCCAAATCCTGGGCGATCCGCAAACCCGAGCTGCTGTCGCTGTGGACGGCGGTGCCGCTGTATCTGTTCTACTGGGCCATGTACCCGGCGATCTACCTGCTCAACGCCAGCGCCAACACCATCCTGCGCATTGCAGGGCAAGGTGAGCCCGGCCCGCATCACGAGCACCATTACAGCCGTGAAGAACTGAAACTGATCCTGCACTCCAGCCGTGGCCAGGACCCGAGCGACCAGGGCATGCGCGTGCTGGCCTCGGCGGTGGAAATGGGTGAGCTGGAAGTGGTCGACTGGGCCAACTCCCGCGAAGACCTGATCACCCTCGAGTTCAACGCACCGCTGAAAGAAATCCTGGCGATGTTCCGTCGCCACAAGTTCAGCCGCTATCCGGTGTACGACAGCGAGCGCAAGGAATTCGTCGGCCTGTTGCACATCAAGGATCTGCTGCTGGAACTGGCGGCGCTGGATCACATTCCCGAGTCGTTCAACCTCGCCGAACTGACCCGCCCGCTGGAGCGCGTGTCGCGGCACATGCCGCTGTCGCAGCTGCTGGAGCAGTTCCGCAAGGGCGGCTCGCACTTCGCCTTGGTCGAAGAGGCCGATGGCAACATCATCGGCTACCTGACCATGGAAGACGTGCTGGAAGTGCTGGTCGGCGACATCCAGGACGAACACCGCAAGGCCGAGCGCGGCATCCTCGCCTACCAGCCGGGCAAGTTGCTCGTACGGGGCGATACACCCCTGTTCAAGGTCGAGCGCCTGCTGGGTATCGATCTGGACCACATTGAGGCCGAAACCCTCGCCGGGCTGATCTACGAAACCCTGAAACGGGTACCGGAAGAGGAAGAAGTGCTGGAAGTCGAAGGCCTGCGCATCATCATCAAGAAGATGAAAGGCCCGAAGATCATTCTGGCCAAGGTGCTGATGCTCGACTGATGGGGGATTACCGCTTGCCCAACGCAAAGTTGGGCAATGCGCCCAGCGGCTGGTTGAACTGATACGGAATCGATACCAGCCCCCCTCCTGTATTGCGCTGCACCACGAAATGCAGGTGCGGGCCGCTGCTGTTGCCGGTGTTGCCGGACAGCGCCAGCGGACTGCCCACCGCCACCCGTTGCCCTTCACGCACACTCACCGACCCTTGCTTGAGATGCAGGTACACACCCATCGTGCCGTCGTCGTGCAGCACCCGCACGAAGTTGCCGGAAGGATCGGTGCCGCGGCCGTTCTGCGAGTTCTCGGTCTTCACCACCACCCCGGCCCTCGCCGCAATGATCGGCGTGCCCACCGGCATGGCGATGTCCATCGCGTATTTGTTCTTCGGCCCATAGTGGCTGTAGTCGCCATTGGCGCCCTGACTCAGGCGGAAGGGCCCGCCACGCCAGGGAAACGGATAGCGATAGCTCTGTGCGGCGCCAGCGGGGTCGCCGAGGGAATACTGGAACTGCGGCGTATACACCAGCGGTTTGCCACCGGACACCGCCGTCAGCAACGCCAGCCGTGTATTGCTGCGCGCCGGCAGCACCCGGCGGATCGTTTCCGTCGGTGCGCCACGCACGTTGCTCATCCCGGTAAACGCCAGCGCAACCTCGACCGGTGCATACAGGTCGTTGCGCACGAACACGACGTCAGTGCCCTTCTGTTTCTTGATGTCGAGATACACCTGACGCTCCAGGCGCTCGACCATCCGGTCCTGAAACACGAACACCTGGGAGCCTTTACTCGGACGGTCGCTGTACGAAACCACTCCGTTGGCATCGGTGGATTTGTAGATCGTCATGGCCACCGTCGAGGTGGAGGCCATGAACAGACCACAGAAAAACAGCAGGCGCAGGGGCATGGGCAAAAGCTCTGTCGAGTAAGGCCTGGGAATGAGCCTAGCAGCTGAAGCAGACCAGGCTAGTCGACAGATGTTTCAAATTTGGCACAGCACAAAACAAAAGGTCGCAGCCCGGGCACTCCCCGCATTGGAATACGATCCGTTGCGGGGGATGCCACATGGCTGCGACCTTTTTGGCCGCGACGCTTACGCGCCCGGAACGAAGTGCTTCTGCGCCGTGCCGCGGGCGATCAGGCGGGAGATGTAGTCGAGCTTCTGCGCGTCCTGGTCGACGAAGCGGAAGGTCAGTTGCAGCCACTCGCTGTCGGGCTTCGGCTCGTGGGCGACCACGGCGTGCAGGTAGCCGTTGAGGCGGGCGATTTCGGCGTTGTCGCCCTGTTCCAGGTCCAGCACGGCGCTGTCGAGGACCTGTGGCAGGCTGTCAGTGCGTTTCACCACCAACAGCGCTTCCTTGATGCTCAAGGCCTTGATCACGCATTGCTGGGTACCGCCCGGCAGGCGCAGTTGGCCCTGACCGCGACCGCCGGCCGGAGCGCTGGAGGCTGCCGGGGCTTTCACCGGCGGGCTGTTGAGCAGGCCACGCTGTGGCGCGGCGGCAGGTGCCGGGGCTGCAGCGGCAGGTTTGGCAAACGGGTTGGCGGCCGGTGCAGCACCGACAACCGCAGCCTTGCCACCGGTCAGCGCGCTCAGGGAGTCGTTGCCGAACGCCGAGTTCATCTTGGTTGGCGCGCTGTTCATCAGGGCATCGAGCTTGCCGATCTTGTTCAGGGCCTGTTTGACCTTGGTCAGCAGTTGCTCGTTGGTGAACGGTTTGCTGACGTAGCCGGAAACACCGGCCTGAATCGCCTGCACGACGTTTTCCTTGTCGCCGCGACTGGTAACCATGATGAACGGCATGGTCTTGAGGTTGTCCTGCTCACGGCACCAGGTCAGCAGCTCGAGGCCGGACATTTCCGGCATTTCCCAGTCGCACAGCACCAGGTCGAAGGCTTCCTTGGCCAGCATGGCCTGGGCCTTCTTGCCGTTGATGGCGTCCTCGGTGCGGATCCCCGGGAAGTAATTACGCAGGCACTTTTTCACCAGGTCACGAATGAACGATGCATCGTCCACGACCAACACACTGATCTTGCTCATCCAACACCCCTATTAAAATCCCGGCAAGCATAACGCTGGCTGATGGCACATTGCCAAAACTCTTCAGTCACGCCGGGACTTTTCGTTCGCGGGTGCTGCTTTAATTCGCTGTTTCATTCGGATCTGCCATGTGAAAGCAGAAACAAAACGCCCGGCCAAAGGGCCGGGCGCTTTTCTCAGGCAATCTTACTTATCGTCAGCATCGCCCGGAACATTAGCGGTTTCGCCGCTTGTCCCTTCAACTTCTTCTTTCATGCGCTTGAGGCCCATGTGGCGCACGTCGGTGCCGCGCACCAGGTAGATCACCAGCTCCGAGATGTTGCGTGCGTGGTCGCCGATCCGCTCCAGCGAACGCAGGACCCAGATGATGCTCAAGACCCGCGAGATAGAGCGCGGGTCTTCCATCATGAAGGTCGCCAGCTCGCGCAGGGCGGTCTTGTATTCACGGTCGATGATCTTGTCGTACTGTGCCACCGACAGCGCCAGATCGGCATCGAAGCGAGCAAAGGCGTCCAGCGCATCACGCACCATGTTGCGCACCTGGTCGCCGATGTGGCGCACCTCGACGTAACCGCGCGGCGCTTCGCCTTCTTCGCACAGCTGGATCGCACGGCGGGCGATCTTGGTCGCTTCGTCGCCGATACGCTCCAGGTCGATCACCGACTTGGAGATGCTGATGATCAGACGCAGGTCGGACGCCGCCGGCTGACGACGGGCCAGAATGCGCAGGCATTCTTCGTCGATGTTGCGTTCCATCTGGTTGATCTGGTCATCGATTTCGCGCACTTGCTGGGCCAGGCCCGAGTCGGCCTCGATCAGCGCGGTGACCGCGTCGTTGACCTGCTTTTCGACCAGTCCGCCCATGGCCAGCAGGTGGCTGCGCACTTCTTCCAGTTCGGCGTTGAACTGCGCGGAAATGTGATGGGTAAGGCCTTCTTTACTAATCATGTTGGCGTCCTTGGAGCGTCCGGTAAGGTGCGGCGGGCCGCAGCGTCAATTCAGTGAGCGACAACCAGTGTCTGCTAGCCGTAACGACCGGTGATGTAGTCTTCGGTCTGCTTCTTGGCCGGATTGGTGAACAGGGTATCGGTGTCGCCGAATTCCACCAGTTTGCCCATGTACATGAACGCCGTGTAGTCCGACACCCGCGCCGCCTGCTGCATGTTGTGGGTCACGATGACGATGGTGAACTTGGATTTGAGCTCATAGATCAGCTCTTCGACTTTCAGGGTCGAGATCGGGTCGAGGGCCGAGCACGGTTCGTCGAGCAGCAGCACTTCCGGTTCCACGGCGATGGTCCGGGCGATCACCAGACGCTGTTGCTGACCACCCGACAGGCCGAGGGCCGAGTCATGCAGACGGTCTTTCACTTCGTCCCACAGGGCCGCGCCTTTCAATGCCCACTCGACGGCTTCGTCGAGGATGCGCTTCTTGTTGATGCCCTGGATGCGCAGGCCGTAGACCACGTTTTCGTAGATGGTCTTGGGGAACGGGTTAGGCTTCTGGAACACCATGCCGACCCGGCGACGCAGCTCGGCCACGTCTTCGCCCTTGCGGTAGATGTTGTTGCCGTACAGGTTGATCGCGCCTTCGACGCGGCAGCCGTCCACCAGGTCGTTCATGCGGTTGAAGGTCCGCAGCAGCGTGGACTTGCCGCAGCCGGACGGGCCGATGAAGGCGGTCACGCGCTGTTTCGGGATGTTCATGCTGACGTCGTACAGCGCTTGTTTCTCGCCGTAGAACAGGCTCAGGCCCGGCACTTCGATGGCCACGGTTTCCTGCTCGAGGTTCAGGCTCTGCTTGTCGCGGCCCAAGGCAGACATGTTGATGCCATGGGTATGTGTTTCGTGCTGCATGGGAGATCCCCTGTGCTAACAAATTCGGTTCGGTTGGCTGCCGGGATACAGGCTGGCAGCCCTTCAATTCTTGTGACGGCGATCAGCTGTCCAGCGCCTTGTACTTCTCGCGCAGGTGGTTACGGATGTACACCGCCGACAGGTTCAGGGTGGCGATCACCAGTACCAGCAGCAGCGCCGTGGCGTAGACCAGCGGCCGCGCAGCCTCGACGTTCGGGCTCTGGAAGCCGACGTCGTAAATGTGGAAGCCCAGGTGCATGATCTTCTGATCCAGGTGCAGGTACGGGTAGTTGCCGTCCACCGGCAGCGACGGCGCCAGTTTCACCACACCCACCAGCATCAGCGGCGCCACTTCACCGGCGGCGCGAGCCACGGCGAGGATCATGCCGGTCATCATCGCCGGGCTGGCCATCGGCAGCACAATTTTCCACAGGGTTTCAGCCTTGGTCGCGCCGAGGGCCAACGAGCCTTCACGCACGGTGCGCGGGATACGCGCCAGACCTTCTTCGGTGGCCACGATCACCACGGGTACCGCCAGCAGCGCCAGGGTCAACGAAGCCCAGAGCAGACCCGGCGTACCGAAGGTCGGTGCCGGCAGCGCTTCCGGGAAGAACAGACGGTCGAGCGAACCACCCAGCACGTAGACGAAGAAGCCCAGACCGAACACGCCGTAAACAATCGCCGGAACACCCGCCAGGTTGTTCACCGCGATCCGGATAATCCGGGTCAGGGTGTTCTGCCTGGCGTATTCACGCAGGTACACCGCCGCCAGCACGCCGAACGGGGTCACGATCATCGCCATGATCAGAGTCATCATCACGGTGCCGAAGATCGCCGGGAAGATCCCGCCTTCGGTGTTCGCTTCACGCGGGTCGTCAGACAGGAATTCCCAGACCTTGCTGAAGTAGAAACCGATCTTGGTGAAGGTACCCATGGCGTTGGGCTGGTAAGCGTGAACCACTTTGCCCAGGCCGATTTCGATTTCCTTGCCGTTGGCATCCCGAGCGGTCAAAGCGTCGCGGTTGAACTGCGCGTGCAGATCGGCCAGACGCGCCTCGATGTCCTGATAGCGAGCATTCAGCTCGGCGCGCTCGGATTCCATGTCCGCTTGCGCGGTGGCGTCGAGCTTGCCTTCCAGTTCCAGTTTGCGGCCATGCAGGCGGATGCGCTCGAGACCGGCGTTGATCGCGCCGATGTCGGTCTTTTCCAGCGACTTGAGCTGCGCGGCGAGGCCGTTCACGCGGTTGATCCGCGCTTGCAGCTCAGGCCAGGCCGCTTCGCCTTCGGCGATCACCTTGCCGTCCTGCTTGACGTTGACCAGGTAGCCGTAGAAGTTGCCCCACTCACGACGCTCCAGCGCCATCAGCTCCGGCGGATTCGTCTGATTGGTCAGCCACTCGCCGACGATCCAGGTGAAGTCGTTGCCGTTCAGGTCCCGGTTGCCGACCTTGATCAGCTCGCGGGTCATGAATTCCGGGCCCTGGTCAGGCACCGGCAGGCCGGCGCTCTTCAGGCGTGCGCGGGGCACTTCTTCCTTCTGCACCACTTCGCCGATGACCAGGTGATTGCCCTGGCCCGGCACGTCGTAGCTGGCGTGGATCAGGTCCGCCGGCCAGAAGTGACCCAGACCGCGCACGGCAATCACCGCCAGCAGGCCAATGGTCATGATGACCGCGATGGACACCGCGCCACCGCTGATCCAGACGCCCGGGGCGCCGCTCTTGAACCATCCTTTCAGGGAGTTCTGTTTCACAGACTTCTACCTTTCTTAAAGCGACGAGTATTTCTTGCGCAGACGCTGACGAATCAGTTCTGCGAGGGTGTTCATGACGAAGGTGAACAACAGCAGCACCAGCGCCGAGAGGAACAGCACGCGGTAGTGGCTGCCGCCGACTTCCGACTCCGGCATTTCCACCGCGACGTTGGCGGCCAGGGTGCGCAGGCCTTCGAACAGGTTCATTTCCATGACCGGGGTGTTGCCGGTGGCCATCAGCACGATCATGGTCTCGCCGACTGCACGGCCCATGCCGATCATCAGTGCCGAGAAAATGCCCGGGCTGGCGGTCAGGATCACCACGCGAGTCATGGTCTGCCATGGCGTGGCACCGAGGGCCAGCGAGCCCAGGGTCAGGCCGCGTGGCACGCTGAACACGGCGTCTTCAGCGATCGAGTAGATGTTCGGGATCACCGCAAAGCCCATGGCCAGACCGACCACCAGAGCGTTGCGCTGGTCGTAGGTGATGCCCAGGTCGTGGGAGATCCACATGCGCATGTCACCGCCGAAGAACCAGTTCTCCATGAACGGGCTCATGTACAGCGACAGCCAGCCCACGAACAGGATCACCGGGATCAGCAGCGCACTTTCCCAGCCGTCCGGGACTTTCAGGCGGATCGACTCAGGCAGGCGACTGAAAGTGAAACCGGCGATCAGGATGCCGATCGGCAGCAGCATCAGCAGGCTGAAAATGCCTGGCAGATGCCCTTCCACATAAGGTGCGAGGAACAGACCGGCGAAGAAACCGAGGATCACCGTCGGCATCGCTTCCATCAGCTCGATCACCGGTTTGACCTTGCGGCGCATGCCCGGGGCCATGAAGTACGCGGTGTAGATCGCAGCGGCAACGGCCAGCGGTGCAGCCAGCAGCATCGCGTAGAACGCGGCTTTCAGGGTGCCGAAGGTCAGTGGCGACAGGCTCAGTTTCGGTTCGAAATCGGTGTTGGCCGCAGTCGATTGCCAGACGTATTTAGGCTCGTCATAGTTTTCGTACCAGACCT
Organism: Pseudomonas sp. G7(2022); assembly: GCF_052660475.1. Lineage (NCBI taxonomy): Bacteria > Pseudomonadati > Pseudomonadota > Gammaproteobacteria > Pseudomonadales > Pseudomonadaceae > Pseudomonas > Pseudomonas sp. G7(2022). The sequence continues at coordinate 6,219,215 of NZ_CP109659.1, forward strand.
TGCTCCACAGCGCGCTCCATGAAACTTCCGGGTGCGGGTTGTCGAGCAGCAGCGGTTGCAGCTTGCCGCCGGCCTCGACGATCACACGATTGGCCCGTGGCGACAGACCGAACAGACCCTGGCCCTCGACCACCTGATCGACCAGCAAGGTGCGGTGCGCGGTGCTGTGGAACACGCCGAGCTTGCCGGAAGCATCCAGGGCAACGAAGCCTTTGCGGCGCTCTTCGGCGGTGATTTCAACGATCGGCGTCTTGCCCATCCGGAAGGTGCGGATCTGCTTCAGGCGCAGCTCGCCATCGGTGTCACGGGCCATGAACCACTGGGCCAGGCCCCCGGTGGAGTCGCCAACAATCAGCGAGATACCGCCTACCAGTTGAGTGGCGGCAGTGACTTGCGCATCGGCGTTTTCCAGCAGTTTGTAACGACCGTTGAGGCTCTTGTCGCGCAGGCTGAACACGTCGGCCTGAGCGCGACCGTTGACCACGTACAGCCATTGCTGACGCGGGTCGACGAAGATGTTTTTCACCGGCTCAGTCATCTGCGGCAGATCGATACGCTTCTGCTCGTTGGTGACTTCGCCGGTCATCATGTTTTCTTCGCTGGTCAGCGACAGCACGTTGAGTTGCGAACCGGTGGAACCGACCAGCATCAGGGTCGAGTCGGTGGCATTGAGGCTGACGTGCTCCAGCGCACCGCCGCTCTCGTTCAGCGCAATCGGCGCTTCGCCGTACGGGAACTCGATCGCCGGGGTGATGGTTTTCTTGCCGTCCGGGTAGCTGACTTTATAAGTGTGACGGAACACCAGCGCCTGACCGTTGGACAGGCCCACGGCCACCAGCGGATGGCCCGGCTGGTCTTCGCCGATGGAGGTCACACTGGCGCCTGCCGGCAAAGGCAGATCGACGCGCTTCAATTCAGCGCCACTGTCGATATCGAAGAACAGCGCCTGGCCCTTGTCGGAAACGCGCATGGCCACCTGATTCTGCTCTTCGAGCGAAATCATCAGCGGCTTGCCGGCGTCCTGCATCCAGGCCGGGGTGATGGCGTCTTTCGCGGTCAGTTCCGCACCCTTGAACAGGGGCGCGACGACGTAGGCGAGGAAAAAGAAGATCAGGGTGATGGCTGCCAGCACCGCCAGACCGCCGACGAGGACGTACCAGCGGGTGAAGCGATCCTTGAGCGCGCGAATGCGGCGCTTGCGTTGCAACTCAGGCGTATTGAAATCAATGCGCTTGGGAGGGTTCGTAGTCATTTTGGAATTGGCCAGATCATTCATGCGCACACCCTAGCGATCCTGTATGACAGAAAGATGACAATGCAGTGACGCACCAAATCCGCCGCCAGCAGGGCACTGGCAGTGGATAGAAGAATTCGGGGAGTGTGGGAGCCGGGCCGCTTGCGGGCCGGGCCCCACACGGGAGTCAGGCGGGGTTCACCCCTGACTCAGTTTGTTACTTTTTTGCGACTTCAGCGCCGCCTTCCTGCAGACCCAGGTCAGCCAGTGCTTTTGCAGCAACCTTGGCTGGCAGCGGGATGTAGCCGTCTTTCACGACCACTTCCTGGCCCTGTTTCGACAGAACCAGTTTCACGAACTCGGCTTCCAGCGGGGCCAGAGGCTTGTTCGGGGCTTTGTTGACGTACACGTACAGGAAACGCGACAGCGGGTATTTGCCGTTCAGGGCGTTTTCTTCGGTGTCTTCGATGAAGTCAGTGCTGCCTTTCTTCGACAGAGCAACGGTTTTCACGCTGGCGGTCTTGTAGCCGATGCCCGAGTAACCGATGCCGTTCAGCGAGGAGCTGATCGACTGCACGACCGAAGCCGAGCCTGGCTGTTCGTTGACGTTAGGCTTGTAGTCGCCTTTGCACAGGGCTTCTTCCTTGAAGTAGCCGTAGGTACCGGATACCGAGTTGCGACCGAACAGCTGAACCGGCTTGTTGGCCAGGTCGCCGGTCACGCCCAGGTCGCCCCAGGTTTTCACGTCGGCCTTGGCGCCGCACAGACGGGTGGACGAGAAAATCGCGTCAACCTGTTCCATGGTCAGGTGCTGGATCGGGTTGTCCTTGTGCACGAACACAGCCAGGGCGTCCACGGCAACCGGGATAGCGGTTGGCTTGTAGCCGTATTTCTGTTCGAAGGCCGCCAGCTCGGTGTCCTTCATCTTGCGGCTCATCGGGCCCAGGTTGGAGGTGCCTTCAGTCAGCGCAGGTGGCGCGGTGGCGGAGCCAGCGGCCTGAATCTGGATGTTTACGTTTGGGTATTCTTTTTTGTAGTTCTCAGCCCAGAGGGTCATGAGGTTGGCCAGGGTATCGGAACCGACGCTGGACAGGTTGCCCGACACACCAGTGGTCTTGGTGTAGCTCGGGATAGCAGGGTCAACAGCGGCAACCGCGTTGGCAGTCGCAACGCCAGCAGCGACAAAAGTCATTGCCGCCATCAAACGCTTCAGTTTCATGCCTTACTCCTAGCAAATAGGGTGTGTTAAGTCGGGGCCAAGTATCAGCAGGCCGTGTGAACACTCTATGGCTGAAATATGACAATTGGATGAAAGGCCAGCATCCCTGTCGGAAGGCTGGCCTTTCAGTTGTAACGGCAAGTGTGAAGGTGGCTTAGCGACCTTTGCTCCACAGCCACGCGCCGACCAGGATCCCCATCCCGCACAGCACCGCCACATAGTAGGCAGGCCCCATCGCGCTTTCTTTCAGCAGCAGGCTGACCACCATCGGGGTCAGGCCGCCGAAGATGGCGTAGGCGACGTTATAAGAGAAGGACAGACCGCTGAAGCGCACCACCGGCGGGAACGCTTTCACCATCACATAAGGCACCGCGCCAATGGTGCCGACCAGGAAACCGGTCAGCGCATACAGCGGGAACAGCCAGTTCGGATGGTCGGCGAGGCTGTGATAGAAGGTCCAGGAGCTGGCCAGCAAACCCAGGCAACCGAATACGAATACGCGACCGGCGCCGAAGCGGTCCGCCAGCGCGCCGGAAATGATGCAGCCCACGCTCAAAAATACGATGGCCAGGCTGTTGGATTGCAACGCCACCGTCGGCGAGAAGTGATAGACCGTCTGCAGCACGGTCGGGGTCATCAGGATCACCACGACGATGCCGGCCGACAGCAGCCAGGTCAGCAGCATCGAGACTGCGATGGCCCCGCGATGGTCACGCAGCACCGCGCGCAGCGGCACTTCCTCGGCCAGAGCCTTGCGCAGTTGCAGTTCGGCAAATACCGGGGTTTCGTGCAGCCAGCGGCGCAGGTAGACCGAGAACAGGCCGAACACGCCACCGAGCAGGAACGGAATCCGCCAGGCGTAATCCGAAACTTCCGTTGGCGTATAAATGCTGTTGATCGCAGTGGCGACCAGCGAGCCGAGCAGAATGCCCGCCGTCAGGCCGCTGGTCAGGGTGCCGCAGGCATAGCCGACATGCTTTCCGGGCACGTGTTCGGAAACGAAGACCCACGCCCCCGGCACTTCGCCGCCAATCGCCGCGCCCTGGATGACGCGCATCAACAGCAGCAGGATCGGCGCCCACAGGCCGATCTGCGCGTAAGTCGGCAGCAGGCCCATGATCAGGGTCGGCACGGCCATCATGAAAATGCTCAGGGTGAACATCTTCTTGCGCCCCAGCAGGTCGCCGAAGTGCGCCATGACGATACCGCCCAGCGGCCGCGCGAGGTAGCCGGCGGCAAAGATGCCGAAGGTCTGCATCAGGCGCAGCCACTCGGGCATGTCGGCGGGGAAGAACAATTTGCCGACCACGGTGGCAAAGAACACGAAAATGATGAAATCGTAGAACTCCAGCGCGCCCCCCAGGGCCGATAGCGACAGAGTCTTGTAGTCATTGCGGGTCAAGGGTCGTGCGGGTTGGTCTGGCTGCGCGAGACTCGAGGGCGCTGTGGTCATGGCAAGGTCTTCTCTTATAGTCGGATCTGCCGCCACAACAACGCTGGCTGTGGCTCGGGCAGGTTCGGCACCATAGCAAATTGTTCGAAAAAGCACATAGAGGCGCGTATTTGACGGTCGAAATGAGAACCGGATGGTCGTCGCGGAGTCTACCGACCGATATACTCGCAATCCTGCTCCGGCTTGTAGGGGGTTGCTGTGCGAAAACGTCGTTGGTCGCCCTGGCGCGTGGATCCAGCCGGTTTCGCAGAGTTTCCCCTTTAGTTGCCTTATGGAAAACGTGACGAACGTAGTATGTTCGGTGCTGAATCGTTTTTCCTGAAGACGGCTACCACCAGCAATACCCAACGAAGAGTCACGGGTCAGAGGCACCCCCGGCATGATAGAGCTCGAACAAGAAGATCCGATCCCGCAAGGCGACCTGGCCTTGCAAATCACCGCGCTTCCCCGCGAAACCAACGGCTTCGGCGATATTTTCGGCGGCTGGCTGGTGGCGCAGATGGACCTGGCCGGCACCGCAATGGCCAGCCGCGTCGCCGGTGGTCGTGTTGCAACGGTCGCCATCGATCGCATGGCGTTCCTGGTGCCGGTGGCTGTCGGCGCGCAATTGTCCTTTTATACCCAGACCCTGGAGATCGGCCGCAGCTCGATCCAGATGATGGTCGAGGTGTGGAGCGACGACCCGCTGTCCAGCGAGTGGCGTAAAGTGACCGAGGCGGTGTTCGTGTTCGTGGCCATCGATGGCAGCGGTCGCACCCGTTCGGTTCCGCCACGCGCACGTTAAACCTCGCGACCGTTTCACGGTCGATAGTCGTCCAAGTTGCTGATCGAGAGTTGTCCGATGAACACGCCCAACGTTGAAGCCGTGAAACTGGATGAACTGAACTGCTGGCGCATCCGCCACGGTCAGGCCGAAGTGCTGGTGGCCCAGCAAGGCGCGCACATCCTCAGTTATCAGATCGATGGCCAGCCGCCGATCATCTGGCTCAACGACAAGGCCGTGTTCAAGACCGGCAAGAGCATCCGCGCCGGTGTGCCGGTGTGCTGGCCGTGGTTCGGCAAGTTCGAACGCAACCCGCAGAGCGTGCAGGCGATGCGTGTCAGCGAAGAGCCGGCCGCCGCCCACGGGTTTGTCCGGGCAATGGATTGGGAATTAGGCGGCATCGAAGCCGAGGACCAGGGCGTCAAGGTTGAATTCAAGCTGCCGTATCCCGAAGGCGGGTTTGCGGGTTGGCCGCATCAGGTTGACCTGACTCTGACCCTGCATCTGAATGATCAGTTGAACATCAGCCTGACCAGCCACAACCGCGGTGTCAACACCGTCAGTATCAGCCAGGCGCTGCACAGCTATTTCGCGGTCAGCGATGTGCGCAACGTGCGCGTCGAAGGCGTGGACGGTCTGGACTACATCGAGACGCTGGATGACTGGAAGACGCACGCCCAGCAAGGCGACCTGCGCTTTGCCGGGGAAACCGACCGCATCTATCTCGACGTCCCGCCGCAACTGAGCATCGTCGACCCGGCCTGGGAGCGGCGCATCGTGCTGACCGCGACCGGCTCACGCACCGCCGTGATCTGGAACCCATGGATCGACCGCGCCGCCGCGTTCAGCGACATGGACAACGACGGCTGGCAGCGCATGCTGTGCATCGAGACGGCGAATGTGATGGACGACGTTGTGACACTGGCACCGAGTGCCAGTCATACGATGGGTGTCAGCGTCGGCAGTCAGCCGCTCTGAAAACAAAAATCGCAGCCCTGGGGCTGCGATTTTTTTTGCGGGTCTGAATTACAGATCCGACTCCTGCACTACCCGCACCTTGTCCGCATCCAGTGCGTAGGCCGCATCGGCCAGGTCATTGCTGACCTTTTCGATCTTCAGTGTGCCGGTCACCCACAGCGGTGTGTAGATGTCGTCCAGCTTCAAGCCTTTTGGATAACGCACCAGCACCAGTTGGTTCGGCGGTGGCGGCGGCACGTGGATGCACGCGCCGGGGTATGGCACGAGGAAAAACAGCGTACTGCGGCCCTTTGCGTCGGATTCCAGCGGTACCGGATAACCACCGATGCGGATGTGTTTGTCGTTCATCGACGCCACGGTCTTGGTCGAATACATCACCGCCGGCAAACCCTTGGCCTGCTTCATCCCGCCTTTCTGGGTGAAGGTGCCGGTGGCTTCCGGGGAGTTGTGGTCGATTTCAGGCATGGCCTCGAGGGCTTTCTGGTCCGACTTGGGCATCAGTTCCAGCCAGTCGGTTTCCGGCAGTTCGCCGGCGTGGGCCAGACCGCTGCCCAGCAAAAGGAGAGTCAACAGAAGACGGCGCATGAAGGTGCTCGGTAAAGGATGCTCGAATAAGGAGGGCAAAGTGAATCGTCGAGCATTCTAGCCCTCCCTACCGGATTGGCAGAGAGGACTTTGTCGCTTTGGATCAGTTCTTTTTGATCAGACCGTAGATCACCAGCAGCACGATCGCGCCAACCAGCGCGCCAATGAAGCCTGCGCCCTGACCTGCCTGATAGATGCCCAGGGCCTGACCGCCGTAAGTGGCTGCCAGCGAACCGCCGATACCGAGCAGGATGGTCATGATCCAGCCCATGCTGTCATCGCCCGGTTTCAGGAACCGCGCCAGCAGGCCGACGATGAGGCCGATAAAGATGGTTCCGATAATTCCCATGGCATTTCCCTCTGAATGGTAGATATGCGATGAAGCCTAGTCAGACTTTCGCATCCTGCCATCAGAGAACGGCGGCCCCGCAATGGTTCCGCCGCTGCCAGATGAAACTCTCGTTACTCGGCGATCAGCGCTTCGACCTTGAGGATCTGCTGCTCGAGGGTCGCCTTGTCCTTGCAGCGCAGATTGGCGTGTCCGACCTTGCGCCCGGCCTTGAAGGCCTTGCCGTAGTGATGCAGATGGCAATCGTCGATGGCGATGACCTTTTCGACCGGCGGAACCACACCGATGAAGTTGAGCATCGCGCTCTCACCGACCTTGGCGGTCGAACCCAGCGGCAGACCGGCGACGGCCCGCAGGTGGTTTTCGAACTGGCTGCACTCGGCGCCTTCGGTGGTCCAGTGCCCGGAGTTATGCACACGCGGGGCGATTTCGTTGGCCTTGAGGCCACCGTCGACTTCAAAGAACTCGAATGCCATCACGCCAACGTAATCCAGCTGCTTGAGGACGCGGCCGGAATAGTCTTCGGCCAGGGCCTGCAACGGATGATCGGAGCTGGCGACCGACAGCTTGAGAATGCCGCTGTCGTGGGTGTTGTGCACCAGTGGATAGAACCTGGTCTCACCATCGCGGGCACGCACGGCGATCAACGATACTTCGCCGGTGAACGGCACGAAGCCTTCCAGCAGGCAAGGCACGCTGCCCAGTTCGGCGAAGGTACCGACAACGTCTTCCGGCTTGCGCAGGACTTTCTGGCCCTTGCCGTCGTAACCCAGGGTGCGGGTTTTCAGCACGGCCGGCAGACCGATCGAAGCGACCGCGGCGTCCAGATCGGCTTGCGACTGGATGTCGGCGAACGCCGGGGTTGGAATCCCCAGGTCCTTGAACATGCTTTTCTCGAACCAGCGGTCGCGAGCGATGCGCAGGGCTTCGGCGCTCGGGTAGACCGGCACGAACTGCGACAGGAAGGCCACGGTCTCGGCCGGGACGCTTTCGAACTCGAAGGTCACCAGATCGACTTCATCGGCCAGCTGGCGCAGATGATCCTGATCGCCGTAATCGGCCCGCAGGTGTTCGCCCAGCGCGGCGGCGCAAGCGTCCGGCGCAGGGTCGAGGAAAGCGAAGTTCATGCCCAGCGGGGTGCCCGCCAGGGCCAACATGCGACCCAACTGGCCGCCACCGATTACACCGATCTTCATCTCAACAACCTCAGGCAATACGTGGGTCTGGATTGTCCAGGACGCTGTCCGTCTGCTCGGCACGGAAGGTCTTCAGTACCGCGTGGAATTGTGGATGCTTGGCGCCCAGGATGCTCGCTGACAGCAGGGCTGCGTTGATCGCACCGGCCTTGCCGATGGCCAGGGTGGCCACCGGGATGCCGGCCGGCATCTGCACGATCGACAGCAGCGAATCGACGCCCGAGAGCATCGCCGACTGGACCGGAACGCCCAGCACCGGCAGGTGGGTCTTGGCCGCACACATGCCTGGCAAGTGGGCTGCGCCACCGGCACCGGCGATGATCACCTCGATGCCGCGGCCTTCAGCCTCTTCGGCGTACTGGAACAGCAGATCCGGGGTGCGGTGGGCAGAGACCACCTTGACCTCGTAAGGGATGCCGAGCTTTTCCAGCATATCGGCGGTGTGGCTAAGGGTGGACCAATCGGACTTGGAGCCCATGATCACGCCAACCAGTGCACTCATCGTCGCGCCTCTTCTCTCTGGAGCGCCCGCAGGCGCGTCATAAAACAACAAGCCACGCAGGTTGCGTGGCTTGATTGTACGAAAAATGGCCGGACGTACCGGCCGAAGGCCGCGCAGTATACCGCAAAGAAAGCAATAAACAGCCCCCGTCGCGACCATCTGTCATCTGAACCTAACCACACATTTTGCTGACTCTAGGTTCAAGAATATTGCTTCGTTTTTTCCCACGGGAAACATGATCAACAGGTCGAATGGAGAGCGTACTCAAATTTCCGCATGAGTTCATGTAATAAAAATCAAAACATTCCCAAGAGCCACAACAAAATTTAAATGATATACAACCCAGCATGAAATAAAAAAACAGAGACCCCACCCAAAAACAAAAACTTATATTGCACAGCAACAAATCCATATTAATAGCACTTCCAAAATCGCAACGGCAGGACAGTCGGCACCATCACGCCTGCCCGTCACTACCAAGTAAATTGCAATCATCCAAAGGAACGGAACATGGCCAAACAGCCTTTAACACTGAACGTCTTCATCCATGAGGACTTATCGGACGACAGCAGACGAGACTTGTACAACACCCATTTTTCCTGGTTTACCGACGAAATCCAGGAACTGTCCGGCCGCAAGCTATCAGTCAATATGTTCACCCCGTCAGAAGCAGAGACCTTGAGTGGTTTTGATTATAAAAAAATATCCGCCGCCAGTTCTTTGGACGCTTGGGCAGAAAAATTAAAAAGCCATTTCGGCTCCGTGCTCCTGCAAGACTCGCACACAAGATTCAACAAATATCTATTGCTGACTCGCGACAATATAAACCCGAGCACAATGGGAATTGCACAAAACAAGGGTTACGCGGGCATATCCTCGATAAGAAGCGACATGGTTCCTGCTCACGAAGCGGGCCACATGTTCGGCGCGACTCATGAAGACAGCGAAATCCTGTACAACGGCTGGTGGAGCGAAACAATCATGAGTGATGATACTTTCTCACCACTTCGAAGCAATGCCAACCGCTTCAGTGATAAAAACAGAGAGAACATTCGCAATTACCTGGACAAACCGATTGCACAGCGGGCCGTGCCGCGCCCCCAAGACGATTGGGACGACGATTGAACTGATGCAAACCTGCCGCATCCCACGAGCTCTCGTATTTTAATAAAGCTCACCCGGCTTGGCAGAGGCGAAAAACAACATTCGCCTCTGCTTTCATTCAGTTATTGCCACTCGCTGCACCGCCTTCCAGCTTGCGCCACAACAACCGCACGTTGGCCTTGCGCACCAGTGCGCAGCGGTACAGGCGGATCTCCAGCGGCACATGCCATTGCGGGCCGCCGCAGACAACCAGTTCGCCGCGGGCCAGTTCGGCACGCACGCTCAGTTGCGGCACCCAGGCAATGCCCAGGCCTTCCAGGGCCATGCTTTTAAGGCTGTCGGCCATGGCGGTTTCGTAGATCGTGGTGAAGCGCAACTGACGCTGGCGCAGCAAGCCGTTCACCGAACGTCCGAGAAACGCCCCGGCGCTGTACGCCAGCAGCGGCACGCTGGCCTCGCCTTCAAGGTCGAACAGTGGCTTGCCATTGGCATCCGCTGCGCACACCGGGAGCATTTCGGTCTGCCCCAGATGCAGTGACGGGAAAATTTCCGGGTCCATCTGCATCGCGGCGTCCGGGTCGTAGAATGCCAGCATCAGATCACAGCCACCTTCACGCAACGCGTGCACCGCGTCGCCAACGTTAGTCGCGACCAGCCGCGTGGCGATGTTCAGGCCTTCGTTACGCAGTTGCGCGATCCAGCGCGGGAAGAAACCGAGCGCCAGCGAGTGCGCCGCCGCCACCTGGATCACTTCACCCTGCCCGCCTTCCAGGTGATGCAAATGGCGCAACACTTCACCGAGCTGTTCGACCACGGTGCGCGCCGTCACCAGAAACAGTTGCCCCGCCGCCGTCAGCTCGACCGGTGTGCGCGAGCGGTTGACCAGCGTCAGCCCGAGCGCCGCTTCCAGGCTGCGGATCCGCCGACTGAAAGCCGGCTGGGTCACGAAGCGCCGTTCGGCCGCCTGCGAGAAGCTGCGGGTGGCGGCCAGGGCACTGAAGTCCTCGAGCCATTTGCTTTCCAGATTCATCACGTCCTCCCGGACACGCACCAAAACAGGTCACACGTCTGCCACGCACACGGCGTCACACGGGCATTATGCCGAATGTGCATAGGGCAGTGTTTAACAGCATTGGCCCAAAAATTCCCACAAGCCTAGCATTCGCAGCGTTCCGGCACAGACCGGGTCCATATCGAGATGATTTCTATCATGTCCTCCGCTGCATCATTCCGCACAGAAAACGACCTGCTTGGCACCCTCGAAGTCCCTGCTCAAGCGTATTACGGCATCCAGACCCTGCGAGCGGTGAACAACTTCCGTCTCTCGGGCGTTCCGATTTCGCACTACCCGAAGCTGGTTGTCGGTCTGGCGATGGTCAAACAGGCCGCCGCTGACGCCAACCGCGAGCTGGGTCACCTGAGCGAAGCCAAGCACGCTGCCATCAGCGAAGCCTGTGCCCGTCTGATCCGCGGTGATTTCCACGAAGAGTTCGTGGTCGACATGATTCAAGGTGGCGCCGGTACCTCCACCAACATGAACGCCAACGAAGTGATCGCCAACATCGCGCTGGAAGCGATGGGTCACCAGAAAGGCGAATACCAGTACCTGCACCCGAACGACGACGTGAACATGGCGCAGTCGACCAACGACGCCTACCCGACCGCGATCCGTCTGGGTCTGCTGCTGGGCCACGACGCGCTCCTGGCCAGCCTCGACAGCCTGATTCAGGCATTCGCGGCCAAGGGTGAAGAATTCAACCACGTCCTGAAGATGGGTCGTACCCAGCTGCAAGACGCCGTGCCGATGACCTTGGGTCAAGAGTTCCGCGCTTTCGCCACCACCATGGGCGAAGACCTGGCCCGTCTGAAGACGCTGGCCCCGGAACTGCTGACTGAAGTGAACCTGGGCGGCACCGCGATCGGTACCGGCATCAACGCCGACCCGCGCTATCAGGCCCTGGCCGTACAGCGTCTGGCACTGATCAGCGGTCAACCGCTGGTTCCAGCCGCCGACCTGATCGAAGCCACCTCCGACATGGGCGCCTTCGTGCTGTTCTCCGGCATGCTCAAGCGCACCGCGGTCAAGCTGTCGAAGATCTGCAATGACCTGCGCCTGCTGTCCAGCGGCCCGCGTACCGGCATCAATGAGATCAACCTGCCAGCGCGTCAGCCAGGCAGCTCGATCATGCCTGGCAAGGTCAACCCGGTTATCCCGGAAGCCGTGAACCAGGTGGCCTTCCAGGTCATCGGTAACGATCTGGCGCTGACCATGGCAGCCGAAGGCGGCCAGCTGCAACTGAACGTGATGGAGCCGCTGATCGCCTTCAAGATCCTCGACTCGATCCGCCTGCTGCAACGCGCCATGGACATGCTGCGCGAGCACTGCATCGTCGGCATCACTGCCAACGAAGCGCGCTGCCGCGAACTGGTCGAACACTCGATCGGTCTGGTCACCGCACTGAACCCGTACATCGGCTACAAAAACGCCACCCGCATCGCCCGTATCGCCCTTGAAAGCGGCCGCGGCGTGCTGGAACTGGTGCGCGAAGAAGGTCTGCTCGACGAAGCCATGCTCGCCGACATCCTGCGCCCGGAAAACATGATTGCTCCGCGTCTGGTTCCGCTCAAAGCCTGAGCCGACGCGTGACGTGTAGCACCGCTCACCAGGTCGAGGGACTAGACACCTCTCACCTTTTGAGGGCTTGGGGAGCATTCCCCGAGCCCTTTTTTTTAACTGTTTGAACCTGAGAACCGTATGTATGGAAGCTGACCGCAAATCAGCTTTCACACAAACCCGACGCCGGTAACGTCGGGTGTTTCAAAGCTTCGTTTCGTCGCTTGCACCACAACCGTGCAGACGGGCGCCGCACTGATCGGTATAGTGCCGCCCCTCTTCGCGTGAGCGGTCGTCGGTAACGAGGCCATAACCCATGCGAAACCCGAACTAATAACAAACCCGCGATATGGATCCGGGACGAACCCTCGCCTCGCCCGTTGTGCCGCACGCACACCGGTGTAACGCGATGTTTCTGACCATCCAGCATTTGCTTAAACAATAAACAGCGAGGAAAAATCCATGCTCGAAGTCATCAACGACTTCCTCTCAGGGAAAGTACTGATCGTGCTCATTGTCGGGCTCGGTAGCTACTTCACGATTCGCTCGCGTTTCGTTCAATTGCGCCACTTCTTCCACATGTTCGCGGTGTTCCGCGACAGCCTCAAAGGCAGCGCCGGGCAACTCAGCTCGTTCCAGGCCCTGATGCTCAGCCTCGCCGGCCGCGTCGGTGCTGGCAACATCGCCGGTGTCGGCATCGCCGTGACCCTCGGTGGTCCGGGTGCGGTGTTCTGGATGTGGGTGACCGCTCTGGTCGGCATGTCCAGCAGCTTCTTCGAATGTACGCTGGCTCAGGTCTACAAGCGCGCCGATGGCGATGGCCTGTACCGTGGCGGTCCGGCTTACTACATCCAGCACGGCCTGAAACTCAAAGGTATGGCGGTGGTGTTCTCGATCCTGCTGCTGGTCACCTACGGCTTCGCCTTCATCGGCCTGCAGTCCTACACCGTGACCCACTCGCTGCAGAACGCCTTTGCCTTTGATCCGCAACACACCGGTATCGTCCTGGCTGTGCTGCTGGCCATCACCTTCATCGGCGGCATCAAGCGCATCGCTTCGGTGTCCGACCTGCTGGTACCGATCAAGACCCTGGCCTACATCGGCGTGACCCTGTACGTGATCGGCACCCAGATCGAACACGTGCCCGCCATGCTGGAAACCATCTTCAAGAGCGCCTTCGGTCTCGACCCGGCCTTCGGCGGCCTGCTCGGCAGCGCCATCGTCATGGGCGTGAAGCGTGGCGTGTTCGCCAACGAAGCGGGCCTGGGCAGTGCGCCGAACGTCGCCGCCGTGGCGGCCGTGAAGCACCCGGGCGCTCAGGGCGTGGTTCAGGCGTTCAGCGTGTTCCTCGACACCTTCGTGATCTGCACCTGCACCGCACTGCTGATCCTGCTGTCGGGCTTCTACACCCCGGGCTTCGAAGGTGACGGCATCGTCCTGACCCAGAACTCGCTGGCCGCCGTGGTCGGTGACTGGGGCCGCATGTTCGTCAGCGTCGCGCTGTCGCTGTTCGTCTTCACTTGCATCCTCTACAACTACTACCTGGGCGAAAACAGCCTGCAATTCCTCACCCGCAACCGCGCTGCGCTGATGACGTTCCGCGGTCTGGTGCTGGCACTGGTGGTCTGGGGTTCGATGCAGGATCTGTCGACCGTGTTCGCCTTCGCCGACATCACCATGACCTGCCTGGCCTTCGTCAACCTGATGGCCCTGGCCCTGCTGTTCAAGGTCGGCATGCGTGTGATGCGCGACTACGACGCGCAGCGCCGTGCCGGCGTCGACCAGCCGGTGTTCGACTCCAGCAAGTTCAGCGACCTGGATCTGGACCTGAAGGCCTGGCCTGCCAATCCGTCGGCCGACACCCAGGCCAACGCTCAGCCGCAAGGCATCCCTGCAGCGCAACGCTGACGGGAGAATGACGGGCGCATCCCCTGCGCCCGTCAGTTAAAGTGCAATGCATTACCTGTGGGAGCGGGCTTGCTCGCGAAGACGGTGAATCAGTCGAAACATCTTTAGCTGACACACCGCATTCGCGAGCAAGCCCGCTCCCACCTGTCATCTCTTGTGGAGACCTTCAGATGATTGCCAATTCCTACCCTGCCGCCCAGCACGTGATGGTGCTGTACACCGGTGGCACCATCGGCATGCAGGCCAGCGCCAATGGCCTGGCTCCGGCGTCCGGTTTCGAAGCGCGGATGCGCGATTACCTGCACAGCCAGCCTGAGCTGGTGGTACCGCAGTGGCGCTTTCGCGAGATGTCGCCGCTGATCGACAGCGCCAACATGACCCCGGCCTACTGGCAGCAACTGCGTGAAGCGGTGGTCGACGCCGTCGATGTGCAAGGCTGCGACAGCGTGCTGATCCTGCACGGCACCGACACCCTGGCCTACAGCGCCGCCGCCATGAGCTTCCAGTTGCTCGGCCTGCATGCCCGCGTGTGCTTCACCGGCTCGATGCTGCCGGCCGGCGTCACCGACAGCGACGCGTGGGAAAACCTCAGCGGCGCATTGGTCGCCCTCGGCCACGGCCTGGCGCCGGGCGTGCATCTGTATTTCCACGGCGAACTGCTGGCCCCGACCCGCTGCGCGAAAGTGCGCAGCTTCGGCCGCCATCCGTTCAAACGTCTGGAACGTCAGGGCGGTGGCGTGAAAGCTACCTCGCTGCCAGCCGCGCTGAACTACAACCAACCCAAGCAACTGGCCAAGGTGGCGGTGTTACCGCTGTTCCCGGGCATTGGCGCCGAGATCATCGACGGCCTGCTCGACAGCGGCATTCAGGGTCTGGTGCTGGAGTGCTATGGCAGCGGTACCGGGCCAAGCGACAACCCGCAATTTCTCGCCAGCCTCGGTCGGGCGCGGGACAACGGTGTCGTGGTGGTTGCGGTCACGCAGTGCCATGAAGGCGGTGTGGAGCTGGATGTGTACGAGGCTGGCAGCCGCTTGCGTGGTGTTGGCGTGTTGTCCGGTGGCGGCATGACTCGCGAAGCAGCGTTCGGCAAGTTAAATGGTTTGCTGGGTGCAGGCCTTGATACAGCTGAAGTACGGCGTCTGGTCGAACTCGACCTGTGCGGCGAGCTGATTTAAACCTTCAATTAATTCCCCCCGTCGTACCGCGACGGGAGGAATAAAATACATCGGGAACAGATCCAGTAGATTTGCACCCATATCGACACACCATTTTGATCGTTAGTGCACAACATTCCTTATGAGAAAAACCTCTCCCACCCACAACTTAGCAGCTCAATAAAACTCTATCTACGCCCTACATGGGCAACGCCGTAGCTGAGCCGAACCGACTGCTGCGTTGCAGTAGCATCAAAGTAAATACTGTAATTCGAACTTGTTTCATCTTCACGTATGATCAAACTGCCTTTGTCCGCTGTCCAACCGGCACCATTGCATCGATAGTAAAGAAAAAATTTAGAGGCATCGACAACCTGCCCTAGATACTTTCGGCTGACACCGATCATGATAACGTGCGCTTTCTTGGCGTCTTCAAACTCGACAAATATGTTTTCTCCGTCAGCGCCTGCTCGCGCCGGCATGACCACATTACCACCATCAACCAGAACAGAAAGGCTTCCAGCTACAATACCGGCCTTTAGACTTTTGAAATCATCAAGTGTAATTTTTGATTCCTTTGAATTACCCATTATGCAATCCCTCATAAGAGTGAGCTGATATACAGAGCCTATGAAAACAACATATCCAAAGCGTGGAATATGTCAGATATAAATAGACACAAGACACCAGATACCTGCTGGCGCCAACCCATTGCGCGAAATTGCGCAGTTTTCGCCGTCATCCGTTCAAACGCCTGGAGCATCAGGGCGGCGTCGTGAAAGCCACTTTCCTGCCGGCCGCGTTTAACTACAACCATCAAAGCAATTGGCCAAGGTTGCTGTGCTGCCGCGGTTCCCGGGAATCCGCGCCGAGATCAATGATGCTCAGCAATACCCCTCTTTACTGCATGAAGGGGTATCGACTATTTCACAGGTTTAACCACAAGGAGTTTCGCCTTTAATTTTGCTGTTTCCAGATTCGGGGGATCACCGCGCCAAAGAGTCGCATCAACGTCGCACTGAAGCCTTCCTGTGCTGGCGTCAAAGGACACACCAGAAAGCTTTGCTGTGTCCGCATCCCAACGACCGGGATCATTACCAAAGAGAAAATTAAAAAAATCGCCATAACCCATACGAAAATCATACATAACCGAGGATAAAGCTGATTGATCGATTTCCAGATTAATACCGGAATCCTTGCTCCTGAACAGAAGCAGTAACCTCTTTCCGTTTTTATCTGCATGTTCCACCCATGAGTCGGCCGAACATTCAAAATGCTGGCCATCCAGCGTCCCTACTATGCTCCCCTCATCTACAGGATTCTTTCCGCCACCGTACTTATCCAATATGCTTTCAATATAAATACGATGATCTTCGACTTCTTTATTTTTCGAATTCATTTTTTCGTCCTCCTTATTAATAACCCCATACACATTCCGACCACAAACTGAGCGTAGACCCAGACAAATACAAATCAAATAAAAAACTCAAATAAATAGACATCAATAACTAAACGACAAACGGCGCCCATATAATTAAAAACCTGTTACTTCTGACAGTCGCCAAAACAACTATTTCGCATTAAGTTAAACAGGCGGGAGCCACGCCCCTATATGTGACAAAACAAAAGTGGCCATTTCTGTAAACATTAATTACCGTAAACAATCGATATGCAACTTGTGGTATGTAATTTGCTTTCCAGGAAATGTATTTCGCTCGGGACGCCTCTATGCTCCACTCCCACCTCACCACCCTCAACGCTGTCTCCCTGGTGCTCAACACCTTCCGGGATCAAGGCCTGTCCAGCGAAGCGCTGTTGGCTGGCAGCGGCATCAGCGCGGCGGATCTGAACCGGGCCGACACCCGCATCACCACCAATCAGGAGATGCAGGTCTGCGCCAACGCGGTCGCGCTCAAGCACGATATCGGTCTGGAACTGGGCCGGCGCATGCACGTTTCCTGCTACGGCATCCTCGGTTACGCGCTGCTGACCTGTGCCACCTTCGGTGACGCTTTGCGCCTGGCGATCCGTTATCCGGCGCTGCTGGGAACACTTTTCGAGCTGAGCCTGGAGGACGACGGCGAGCGTGCCTGGTTCGTCGCCGCCGATTACCGCGAGAGTCCGGCGATGGCCGTATTCAACGCCGAGTTCTGTCTGGTGTCGCTGAAAGTCATCTGCGACGACCTGCTCGGCCATCCACTGCCATTGCTGGCCGCGCGCTTCGAACACGCTGCGCCGGATTACCGCGACAGCTACGCCGAACACTTCAAGGCGCCCCTGCATTTCGGTGCCAAGGACAACGCCTTCGCCTTCGACCGGCGCTGGCTCGATCAGCCGCTGCCGCTGGCCGACATCATCACCCACCAGGCGATGGCCGAACGCTGCCGCAAGCAGAACACCGAGTTCACCGGCCGCCAGGCGTGGCTGGGGCGGATCCGCCAGTTGCTCAGCGCGCAACTCAATGCTGCACCGGGACTGGAAGGTCTGGCGCAGCAGATGAACTGCTCGCCGCGCACCTTGCGCCGGCATCTGAAAGACATGGGTTGCAGCTATCAGGAGCTGCTCGACGAACTGCGTTTCGAGCGGGCCAAGCAAATGCTTTGTGAGGACCAGTTGCCGATCTATCGCATCGCCGAAACCCTGGGTTTCAGCGAGACCGCCAGCTTCCGCCATGCGTTCGTGCGCTGGAGCGGCGTGGCGCCGAGTCAGTTCCGCCCACACGGTTAAACCGTCGAGGGGCGATATCAGGTCAGTATTTTTGGCCACATCGATCCCCTTTTGGCCTCTCTGGCCGTTCTCCGATTCGCCCCGCGCCGCAACACTGGAGCCAACCGAATCAGCCCCTGCGGAGAACAACAAATGCTGACGATCTACTCTGACGATCACCACCTGCACCATGGCCGCTGCGAATTGATCGACGGGCAACTCAAGCCTTGCTTCGAGATGCCGTCGCGCGCCGACCACGTGCTGCAACGTGTGAAACATCAAAAACTCGGCCCGGTCGAAGCACCGAAAGATTTCGGCCTTGGACCGATCGAGCGCATCCACAGCCGCGATTACCTCGACTTCTTCAAAGGCGCCTGGGCGCGCTGGACCGAATTCAACACCGACGGCGACCTGCTGCCCTACACCTGGCCGGCGCGCACTCTGCGTCAGGTCAAACCGACCAGCCTGCACGGCCAGCTCGGCTATTACAGCTTCGACGGCGGCGCACCGATTACCGCCGGCACCTGGCAAGCGGCCTACAGCGCAGCGCAAGTGGCGCTGACCGCTCAAGCGGAAATCCAGCGCGGCGCCCGTGGAGCCTTCGCCCTGTGCCGTCCGCCGGGACACCATGCTGCCGGCGACTTGATGGGCGGTTATTGCTACCTCAACAACGCCGCCATTGCAGCGCAGGCATTCCTCGATCAGGGCCACAAGAAGGTTGCGATCCTCGACGTCGACTATCACCACGGCAACGGTACCCAGTCGATTTTCTACGAGCGCAGCGATGTGCTGTTCACCTCGATCCACGGCCACCCGGAAGCGGAATTCCCGTTCTTCCTCGGCTACGAAGACGAACGCGGCGAAGGGGCCGGCGAAGGCTTCAACTTCAACTATCCGCTGCCGGCCGGTTCCGGCTGGGATGTCTGGAGCGCGGCGCTGGATCAGGCCTGTGCTGAGATCGACAGCTACGGCGCCGACATCATCGTCGTGTCGCTGGGTGTCGACACCTTCAAGGACGACCCGATCTCGCAGTTCAAGCTCGACAGCCCGGACTACCTGGCCATGGGCAAGCGCATCGCGGCCCTCGGCAAACCGACCCTGTTCGTCATGGAAGGTGGCTACGCGGTGGAAGAAATCGGCATCAATGCGGTGAACGTGCTTGAAGGTTTCGAACAATGAACAGACTCAAGCACTTGATCGCTCCCGCGCTGTGCGCGGCGCTACTGAGCGGCGCGGCCCACGCCGAAGAACGCACCCTGCGCGTCTACAACTGGTTCGACTACATCACCCCCAAGGCCCTGGAAGACTTCAAGACGCAGAACGCCCAGACCAAACTGGTCTACGACATCTTCGACACCAATGAAGCGCTGGAAGCCAAGCTGCTGACCGGCAACTCCGGCTATGACGTGGTGGTGCCATCCAACGTATTCCTGGCCAAGCAGATCGAAGCCGGCGTGTTCCAGCCGCTGGATCGCAGTCAGTTGCCGAACTGGAATCACCTCGACCCGAAACTGATGAAGCTGATCGAGGCCAACGACCCGGGCAACCAGTTCGCCGTGCCGTACATGTACGGCACCATCCTGATCGGCTTCAACCCGGCCAAGGTCAAAGCGGCGCTGGGTGACAACGCGCCGGTGGATAGCTGGGATCTGATCTTCAAGGAAGAGAACATCAGCAAGCTCAAGCAGTGCGGTGTCGCCCTGCTCGACTCGCCGTCGGAGATCCTGCCGCTGGCCCTGCAACACCTCGGCCTGGATCCCAACAGCAAGAACCCGGCGGACTACGCCAAGGCTGAAGCGCTGCTGATGAAGATTCGCCCGTACGTGACCTACTTCCATTCGTCCAAATACATGGCCGACATCGCCAACGGCGACATCTGCGTCGCGGTCGGCTATTCGGGCAGCTTCTCGCAAGCCGCCAACCGCGCCAAGGAAGCGAAGAATGGCGTGGTGGTCGACATGCGCCTGCCGAAGGAAGGGGCGCCGATCTGGTTCGACATGCTCGCTATCCCGAAAGGCGCGAAAAACCCGCAGGACGCCTACACCTTCATCAACTACCTGCTGCAACCGCAGGTGATCGCCCCTGTCAGCGATTTTGTCGGTTATCCGAACCCGAACAAGGACGCCACCGTACTTGTCGACCCGGCGATTCGCAACAATCCGAATCTGTACCCGACCGATGCGGCGATGAATACGCTCTACACCTTGCAACCGCTGCCGCGCGATGCGGAACGGGCGCGCACGCGGGCGTGGACGAAGATCAAATCCGGCACCTGAAACCTTCCCATCCAGCTCAGACCCGCCCCGGCGGGTCTTTGGATACCGACGTTCCGTCTTCACTCACCCCAGGCTTGCCGCAAACGGGCCAGGGCCGACTCGATCGCCGGCTCCGGCACCGCCGCAAAACCCAGCACCAGACCGGCGCGCTGATCGAGCGGCAGCGTCGAGTCCGGCAGCCAGTATTTGCTCAAGCCATGGACTTCCACCTCTACGCTGGCGGCCTGCTCGATCAATTGCTGTTCGCGGGCCACGCTGTCGACCGTCACCGTGAGATGCAATCCGGCCGACACCGCGGGCAATGCCCCCACACCCGCCAGGCCATGTGGCCAACCATTGATCAGCGTGTTGCGCCGGCTCAGGGCTGCCCGACGCATCCGTCGGATGTGCCGCTGGAAGTGCCCTGCCGCCATGAACTCGGCCATCACCGCCTGAGTGCTCACTTCGGAGTGCCGGACATCCACTGCACGCCGCTGCGCAAACGCCTCCACCAGCCCCGGCGGCAACACCAGATAACCCAGGCGCAGCGCCGGGAACGCGACTTTGCCGAAGGTGCCGACGTATAGCACGCGGCCCTGACGGTCGAGTGCAGCCAGCGGGGCCAGTGGCGCGCCGGTGTAGCGATACTCGCCGTCGTAGTCGTCCTCGACAATCCAGCCGCCGGTACGCTCGGCCCAGGCCAGCAGTTCCAGGCGCCGCGCCAGGCTCATCACCACCCCCGTCGGGTACTGATGAGAGGGCGTGACATAAGCCACTCGGCAATCTTCGGCGGCCGCCAGTGCCGCGCAGTCGATACCCTCTTCGTCCACGGCAATGCCTTGCAATCGGCCACCGGCCAGCGCGAAGGCGTGACCCGCTGCGCGGTAGCCCGGATTTTCAATGCCGACCCCGGCGCCCGGCTCCACCAGCAACTGTGCACAAAGGCTGATTCCCTGCTGCGCGCCACTGGTGATCACAATTTGCTCAGCGGAACACTGCATGCCGCGCGAACTGCGCAAATAAGCGGCGATCAGACCGCGCAAGCGTGCATCGCCCGCCGGGTCGCCGTAACACAGTTGCTGCAAGTCGGGTTTGCGCCAGAACGCCGCGTTCAGCTTGGCCCAGACGTCGAACGGAAACAGATCGAACGCTGGAACCCCCACCCGGAAAGCCCGTGGCGGACCGCTTGGCGGCGTTGGCAAATGATTCTGTTCAAGCCGCTGCATGGCTCCGCTGTGGATAACTTTTCTGGATAAATCCCCAGTGGTTTTGGCCACAATTGTGGATAAAGCTGTGGGTAAGCCTGTTGAAAACCCTGTGGATACTTTTGTGGATAGTTTTTTCGTCGGTGCCGTCGATTGCGGCAATTGCGCTACATACGTCCCGTCACCGACCCGTCCTTCGATAAAACCCTCGGCATACAGCTGATCGTAGGCGCGCACCACGCTGTTGCGGGAAATCCCCAGCGCTGCCGCCAGATCCCGACTGGCCGGCAAGCGCGTGCCGCTGGCCAGAAGCCCGTCGAGCACACGCAGGCGCAAGGCCTGATAGAGCTGACGGCTCAGGCCTTTGCGGCGGTCGAGCTCAATACCGGCGGGGTTGAACGGCAGCGACAGCGTGGTCGGATCGGGCATGACAATGGACCTGTGAAATTGGTCATCAATGGCTCTTACAACAGACCAATAGCCTGCCTACGATGCAGGCATTCGCCAAGGAAAATTTCTCCATGTACACGCCCCGCGCCTTTGCCATCGACGACTTGTCCCAACTGCACGAACTGATGCTCGCCACCCGCCTCGCGATCCTGGTGACCCATGGCGAACAAGGCTTGCAGGCCAGCCACGTACCGGTGCTGCTGCATCGTGAACAAGGCCCGAACGGTACGCTGTACGGGCATCTGGCCAAGGCCAATGCGCAGTGGAAAGACCTGCGCGATGGCGCCGAGGCCATGCTGATTTTCCCCGGTGCCGATGCCTACGTCAGCCCGGGCTTTTATCCGAGCAAGGCCGAGCACGGCAAAGTCGTGCCGACCTGGAACTACGTCGCCGTGCACGCCTACGGTCACGCCGAAACCTTCAGCGATGGCGGTCGGCTGCTGGACATCGTCAGCACCCTCACCGATCGCCATGAAGCGGGCCGCGACCAGCCTTGGTCCGTCGACGATGCGCCGGCCGATTACATCGACGGCATGCTCAAGGCGATCGTCGGATTCGCCATTCCGATCGACCGCCTCGAAGGCAAGCGCAAGCTCAGCCAGAACCGCAGCACCGAAGACATCGCCGGCGTGCGCGAAGGCCTGGCCGCCAGCCCCGACATCAATGATCAAACCCTCGCTCACTTGATGCGTTAAGGAAATCACCATGAGTCAGATCGACATCCGTCCGGTCAGCGCCGGCGATCACGCGGCGTGGCTGCCGCTGTGGCAGGCCTACCTGCGCTTCTACAACACCGAATTGCCGGGCGCCGTCAGCCAAAGCACCTGGCAGCGTTTTCTCGACCCGAACGAACCAACCCACGCCGCCCTCGCCTGGGCCGACGGCAAAGCGGTGGGCATGGTGCATTTCATCTACCATCGTTCGAACTGGAGCATCGAAAACTCCTGCTACCTGCAAGACCTGCTGGTGGAGCCGCAAATCCGTGGCACTGGCGTCGGTCGCCTGCTGATCGAACACGTCTACGCCACGGCCAAGGCCGACGGTTGCTGCAAGGTGCACTGGCTGACCCACGAAACCAATGCCACGGCGATCCAGCTCTACGAGCGCATCGCCGAACGCCCGGGTTTCATCCAGTTTCGCAAAGCCATTTAAGGAGCCACGCGCATGACGATTTCTCTCGCTGACTGGAAAGGCGTGCCGCCGCCCTCCACCACCTTGATCGAAGGCCGCTTCATCCGCCTGGAAAAACTCGACCCGGCACGCCACGGCGATGACCTCTTCAATGCCCTGCAAGGCCCCGGCGCCGATCCGAAACTCTGGGATTACTTGCCCTACGGCCCGTTTCCGGAGCGCAGCGCTTTCAATGACTGGCTGAACAACCACGCCGCCCACAGCGATCCGTATTTCTTCAGCGTCATCGACCGCGCCAGCGGCCAGGTGCAAGGCCTCCTCAGCCTGATGTCGATCGTCCCGGCCCAGGGCCGCATCGAAATCGGCCACGTCACCTTCGGCGCCCCGATGCAGCGCTCGCCGAAGAGCACCGAGGCGGTCTACCTGCTGGCCAAAGAATCCTTCACCCTCGGCTACCGCCGCCTCGAATGGAAATGCAACAACGGCAATGCCCGCTCCAAATACGCGGCCGAGCGTCTGGGCTTCAGCTTCGAAGGCGTGTTCCGCCAGCACATGGTGGTCAAGGGCCAGAACCGCGATACCGCGTGGTATTCGATTCTGGACTCGGAATGGCCGGCGATCGCAGCGGGATTCGAGCGCTGGTTGAGCGATGAGAATCAGACGGCGGATGGGCAGGTGAAGGGGTTGGTTGAGTGCCGCGCTTGAGCCGGTGAACGTAAAAGAGCGCAGCCTGCGGCATCTCATTCAAGCGATGTCCAAGGCTGCGATTTCGACTCTGCACCACCGTCGGATCTGCAATGAATTGCAGATGAACGTCCAAATCTGAGGCCTGAACTGCAAAAGAATGCACATAGGCCATACATCATTCTGTAAAAACCCTCCGCTATACAGAACGCCCTCACTTATAACTAAAAGGACGTTCCCCCCATGCCGCTCCCGCCTCAGCGCCTTTCTCTCGGCGATCTGACCCAGGCACGCAACTACGCGATCTACAACCGCAGCAGCGGGCAGATTCTCGGTTCCAACGATGCGATT
Organism: Pseudomonas sp. G7(2022); assembly: GCF_052660475.1. NCBI lineage: Bacteria > Pseudomonadati > Pseudomonadota > Gammaproteobacteria > Pseudomonadales > Pseudomonadaceae > Pseudomonas > Pseudomonas sp. G7(2022). The sequence goes on from NZ_CP109659.1 coordinate 6,243,056, forward strand.
CGCATCGACAGCAACTTCGTCAGTGGCAGTCTCTTGATCGACAACGGCGGCACCCTTCGCTCGACCACAGGCCAAGGGCTGGATCTGGATGCGTTGCGCAGCGACGGTGTGAAAACCACCATCATCAACCGCGCCGGAGGGCTGATTCGTGGCGACGCCAGCGACGGCATGAAAACCGGCGCCAACGCGACCATCAGCAACTACGGCGAAATTTCCACCGGTGATTCGCACAACGCCAATCAGAAGTTCGACGGTATCGATATCGACACCGCGACCGGCGTCAGCGTGACCAACTACGGCGTGATTTCCGGCGGCCGTCATGGCATCACCACCGACCTCGGCGCGACGCTGGTCAATTACGGGCAGATCACCGGGCGCAACGGCTCCGGCTTCGGCTCCGACGGCAACGGCACGGTGATCAACCACGGCACCATCACGGGTGCGTATTCAGGCTTGCAGCCCAACGGCGACGGTGACGGCGTGGACATCGACAAGATCGCTCACATCGAAAACTACGGCACCATTCAAGGCGTCGGCGCGGGCGGCGTGGACAAGGGCGGTTTCGCCAATGGCAGTGAAGGCATCGCGCTGGGCGGCGGTTACATCCTCAACGCCAAAGGCGCCCTGATCAGCGGCGCCAACAGCGCCATTCTGGTGGACGACGGCAGCGGCGGTTCGGGGCTGGCGGCCACCACGCTGAAGAACGACGGCACCATTCAGGGCCTCGACGGGTTTGGTGTGAAGTTCGTCGGTGAGTTCGCCGACAACGTGATCAACGGCGGCACCATCAGCGGCAGCAACGGTCTCGCGCTGGACCTGGGCGGTGGCAACGACAGCCTGACACTGCGCAACGGCAGCCGCTTTGTCGGCGTGGTCGATGGCGGCAGCGGTTACGACCGAGTAGTGATGGACGACGCGGCGGGCGGCAGCTTTGGTGCGAGCCGCCATTTCGAATGGCTTGAGGTCAAGCAAGGCGCCTGGACCCTGACCGGCAGCGGCGATTTCAGCGACGGCGGTGCCGTGCGCAATGGCGCGACCCTGATCAACCAGGGTGGCATTGCCGGTAACCTGAGCGTGGACGCCGGAGGTGTGTATGCCGGCGGCGGGTCGGTGGGCAACCTCAACGTGAATGGCACGTTGCGCACTGACACCCGGCTCGGCACCGCAACCATCGTGCACGACTTGAACATGGGCAGTGCATCCACCCTCGCCTACGGCGTCAACGCCGATGGCAGCAGCGCGCCAGTCCAGGTCGGCGGCACGGCCAATCTCAACGGCGCAACGCTGGCGGTCAATCCCGGCAGCGGCACCTATCCGTGGCAGAGCCATTACACGGTGCTGCAGGCTGCGCGCGTCAACGGCACGTTCGGCGCGGTCACCAGCGACTACGCGTTCCTCACGCCGACCCTCGCTTACACGCCAACGCAGGTCAACCTGACCTACACCCGCAATGACGTGGCCTTCAATGAGTTCGCTGCTACCGGCAACGGCAGCAACGCCGCCAACAGCCTCGCCTCAATGGGCAAGAACAACCCGCTGTACAACGCTTTGCTCAACACCACTCAAAGCAGTGCAGGCGCAGCCATCGAGCAACTGGCCGGCGCCAGCAACGCCAACCTGACCAGCGCCAGCCTCGGCGCCAGCAGTCAGGTGGGCAGCAGCATGCTCTCGGCGATGCAGCAAATGGGTGGCAGCCCAGGCTTGACGATCGGCCTCGATCAGCGTGACACACCAATCCTCGCCGCCAACGGCGTACCGTCCGAAGCGCGAAACCTGAATGATCCGAACGCCCGGGGCCGACTCTGGCTGCAAGCCATCGGTGGCTACGGCAAGCTCGATGGCGAACACGGCAGCAGCGGTCTGGAACAACGCACCAAGGGCAGCCTGCTCGGTGCCGACTGGGCACTGAATCCGCAATGGCGCCTGGGCGTGCTCGGCGGCTATTCGAACACCGACCTGGACGCCACCGGCGTCGACGGCAATGTCGAGAGCTGGCACGCCGGCGTTTACGCGCTGCATCAGAACGGCCCGCTGGCCTTGCGCCTCGGCGCCGCGTACAGCGGCCATCAGGGCGAAAGCAAACGCACCATCGCATTCAATGGTTTCAGCGATCGTCCCAAAGGCGATTACGACGCCGACAGCCAGCAAGCCTTCGCCGAACTCGGCTACGCCATGGGCACTGGCCGGCTCAGCGCCGAACCGTTCGCCAGCCTCGGTTACCAGCGCTATCACCGCGACCGCTATCAGGAAAAGGGCGGCGCGGCGGCCTTGCAGGTCGACAGCCAGACCCAGGACAACTTCAGCAGCACCTTCGGCGTACGCTTGGCGCACCTCAGCTCGCTGGGCAATGGCATGAGCCTGACCCCACGCATGGCCGCCGGCTGGAAGCACACCTATGGCGATGTCAGCAGCTCGACCCGTCAGGCGTTTGTCGTGGGCGGGAGCGCGTTCAGCGTCGATGGCAGCTCGCTGGATCGTGACAGCCTTGTCCTCGAGGCAGGGCTGGACCTGGGCGTTTCTGCGCGGCATACGCTGGGCCTTGGCTACAGCGGCGAGATGGGCAGCAACAGTCGCAATCACGGGCTGATCGGGCAGTGGCAGATGAGCTTCTGAATGCTGTAGGCAAATGTTCCACGCGATGAAAGCAAAAGCGGTCCGTTAAACAAAATGGGCCGCTTTACTGTCACGTCAGTCGACAATCCCTGCATGCTTGGCAGATCCGACTGACATCGATGCCCAGGCACCCCGTTTTAGAGTTCGACCTCCCAACACGGAGGTTGACCCGATGCCTGTTCGATATACACACCGACTTCACCATCTGGCCGTCGCTATTGCATTGACACTCGGCTATACGGGGATCTCACTGGCGCAGGAGTCCGTTCTCGTTCCTGATCCGCCACCCGAACAAACACCGACGCCAGGACTATCAGCGCTCGACGCATTTATCAAAGCCCCGGACACGCTTACGACTACCGTCAAGAGCGGGCAAAAGGCAAGAGACGGCATTTCCCTGCAACTGAGTGATGCAAACGACCTGGTAATCGTGAAGCCTCGTGGCAGCTTCGCCGGGATCGTTGACGGAGGCGCCGGAGTTAACGTTCTGCAACTCGATGCCAAGGAAGGAAAACTCGGCGAATCACGCAACTTCGAGGGACTGGAGGTCAAACAAGGCGCCTGGACGCGCTCAGGTTCGGGTGACTTCAGCACCGGGGTGCTGATACGCGCCAAGGCATCCCTGATTAACGAAGGGCATATTCTGGGTGGAGCACTGACCGAGGGCATTTTCATCAACAGAGGCCAGATTGATCACGGGGTCACGGTTCTCCCCGGCGGGGATCTGACTCACTCGGGGCTCATTGCCGGCAACGTGGATGTGCAGGAGAACGGTCATTTCGCCGGCAGCGGTGTCGTCGGCGGCCTGAATGTGCAGGGACGCTTTTCCGTTGACGAGGTGTACGGCGCACCCAGGATCAGGGGCGACCTGAAATTGTCGCGTCCGGCAGTATTGGCCTATTCGGTCGATGCTTCCGGCAACAGCCCGACCATCATCGTCGAGGGCACTGCCAGCCTCGGGGAGGCGACCCTGAAACTGGTCACCAGCGGTGACTATCCACAAAGCAGTCAGCACACCATCCTCAAGGCCGGCAAGGTCGAGGGCCGGTTCGGCACCATTGAAAACAATCTGGCCTTCATGACGCCAACCCTGGATTACGATGATCCCAAGCGGGTCGGCCTGAGCTATGCCCGCAATGAGGTGCCCTTCGAGCAAGTCGCCACCAGCGACAATAGCCGCGAGTTCGGTAAAAGCATTGAGCCTCAGGTGTCGCCAGCCCCTTCCGCTGTTCAAACCCAGGCTCCGGCCGAAACGCCGGAATCTCCCGAACCACTCCGACAAGCGCAAACGCTGCAATCCCCTGCCACGCCTCAGACGCCGGCGGTTTCAACCACTGCGCGCAACTCTGCCATTGCGGCACTACTCACCACCGACAAAGCCACGGCCGCCATCGCCCTCGATCAACTGGCCGGCGGCAGTAACGCCAACCTCGCCAAGGCCACCTTGAGCAGCGTCACGCCGGTCAGCGTCAGCCTGCTGTCGGCCATGCACCAGCTCGATAACCTGCATGACAACCAGCCAAACGCACCCCGCCACGCGGCCGGAAACGCCGAGAGTGGCAGGGTCTGGCTGCAGGCCCTCGGCCACAGCGGGAAACTGGATCGCGATGTGCAGCCCATGCAGCACTCCACCAAAGGACTGCTGCTCGGTGCGGACTGGCGCCTCAATGAAGAATGGCACCTGGGCTTGATGGGCGGCACCTCCGACACGCGCCTGGACAGCAAGGAGCTGGACGGCGATCTCGACAGTTGGCACCTCGGCGCCTACGCCTTGCGCCAGACCGGCCCGTTGTCACTTCGGCTCGGCGCAACCTGGAGCCGTCACGAAGGCAGTACCCGTCGCGAAGTCGCGTTCGGCCGCTTCCAAGACCGACTGAAAGGCAACTTCCAGGCCAGCACCCAGCAAGCGTTCATCGAGTCGGGATACAACCTGGGTCGGGCCAACGTCAGCGTCGAGCCGTTTGCCAGCCTCGCCTACCAACGCTACCAGCGCGACGGCTACACCGAGAAAGGCGGAACGGCGGCGCTCAAGGTGGACGATCAATCCCAGGGCAACCTCAACACCACCGTCGGCCTGCGTTTGGCGAAAGTCAGCACGCTGGATAACGGCATACGCCTCACGCCACGATTCAGCGCGGGATGGAAGCACGTTTACGGCGAGACCGACACCAGCACCCGCCAACGTCTGGTTACCGGCGGCCGTGACTACACCGTTTATGGCGCAGAGCTGGATCGCAACAGCCTGACGCTGGACACCGGGCTTGATCTGACCGTTTCGGCCAATCACACACTCGGTGTTGGCTTGTCGGGTGAGATCGGTACCGACAGCCGCAACCATGGCGTATCGGGCCAGTGGCGAATGGCGTTCTGAGGACCGATCACACGCGGCCGCAAAGTGCGGCCGCGTGTGTAAAGCAAAAAAAAGGGGAGCACATGCCCCCCCGAGGTTTAAAGCGTTGTATCGAGGCTGTTATCTCAGCCTTCGATCTCGATCAGGATTTCGCCCGGGTTCACCCGGTCGCCCTTGGCAACGTGAATGGCGGTGACCTTGCCGGCAATCGCGGCCTGGACTTCGGTTTCCATCTTCATCGCTTCGGTGATCAGCACAGCCTGGCCTGCCTTGACGGTGTCGCCTTCCTTGACCAGCACATCGACGATGTTGCCCGGCATGGTGGTGCTGACATGGCCCGGAGCCGAGGCTTGCTTGCGCTTGCTGCTGCCGCCGCCGACGAATTCGTTGAGCGGCTCGAACACCACTTCTTCCGGCATGCCGTCGATGGACAGGTAGAAGTGACGCTTGCCTTCAGCCTTGACGCCGACACCGGTGATGTCCACGCGATAGGTTTCGCCGTGAACGTCGATGACGAACTCGGTCGGCACGCCTTCGCCGCCGGCCGAGGCCACCTTGCCCGCTTCCGGGATCGGCAGCAGCACTTCCGGGGTGAGGGTGCCGGCGGCACGCTCTTCGAGGAACTTGCGGCCGATGTCCGGGAACATGGCGAAGGTCAGCACGTCTTCTTCGGACTTGGCCAGAGCGCCGATATCGGCACGCAGCTTGGTCATTTCCGGCTTGAGCAGATCGGCCGGGCGGACGTCGATCACCTCTTCGCTGCCGATGGCCTGACGACGCAGCTTCTCGTTCACGGTGCCCGGCGCCTTGCCGTAGCCGCCTTGCAGGTAGAGCTTCACCTCGTTGGTGATGGTCTTGTAGCGCTCGCCGGCCAGCACGTTGAAGAACGCCTGGGTGCCGACGATCTGCGAAGTCGGGGTCACCAGCGGCGGGAAACCGAGGTCCTCACGCACGCGCGGGATTTCCGCCAGCACTTCGTTCATGCGGTTCAGAGCGCCCTGCTCTTTCAACTGGTTGGCCAGGTTGGAAATCATCCCGCCCGGCACCTGGTTGACTTGAACACGGGTGTCGACGGCGGTGAACTCGCTTTCGAACTGGTGGTACTTCTTGCGCACGGCGTAGAAGTACAGACCGATTTCCTGCAACAGCTCCAGGTCCAGACCGGTGTCGAACTCGCTGCCCTTGAGGGCTGCGACCATCGACTCGGTGCCCGGGTGGCTGGTGCCCCAGGCGAAGCTGGAGATCGCGGTGTCGATATGGTCGGCACCGTTTTCGATGGCCTTCAACTGGCACATCGCGGCCAGACCGGCAGTGTCATGGGAGTGGATGAACACCGGCAGCGATTGCTCGGCCTTGAGGGCCTTGACCAGTTCACCGGTGGCATACGGGGTCAGCAGGCCGGCCATGTCCTTGATCGCCACCGAGTCGCAACCCATGGCTTCCATCTGCTTGGCCTGGGCCACGAATGCGTCGATGGTATGCACCGGGCTGGTGGTATAGGCGATGGTGCCCTGGGCGTGTTTGCCGGCAGCCTTCACCGCTTCGATCGCCACGCGCAGGTTACGCACGTCGTTCATCGCGTCGAAGATACGGAACACGTCGATGCCGTTGACCGCGGCCTTGGCGACGAACGCCTTGACCACATCATCGCTGTAATGGCGATAGCCCAGCAGGTTCTGCCCGCGCAGGAGCATTTGCAGACGGGTGTTGGGCAACGCGGCGCGCAGTTGGCGCAGGCGCTCCCACGGGTCTTCTTTCAGGAAGCGCACACAGGCGTCGAAGGTTGCGCCGCCCCAGACTTCCAGGGACCAGTAGCCGACTTTGTCGAGCTTGTCGCAGATCGGCAGCATGTCTTCAGTGCGCATGCGGGTGGCGAGCAGCGATTGGTGAGCGTCGCGCAGGATGGTATCGGTGACAAAGATCTTCTTGCTCATTCTTGTATTCCTCACAGGCCTGCGTGGGCGGCGATGGCGGCGGCGATGGCCAGGGCCAGCTCTTCGGGTTTGCGCTTGATCGAGTAGTTGGTCAGTTCAGGGTGGCTTTCAACGAAGCTGGTGTTGAACTGGCCGCTACGGAATTCCGGGTTGCGCAGGATTTCCTGGTAGTAAGCGGCGGTGGTCTTCACCCCTTGCAGACGCATGTCGTCGAGGGCGCGCAGACCACGGTCCATCGCCTCTTCCCAGGTCAGCGCCCAGACCACCAGTTTCAGGCACATCGAGTCGTAGAACGGCGGAATGGTGTAGCCGGTGTAGATCGCCGTGTCGGTACGCACGCCCGGGCCGCCGGGGGCGTAGTAACGGGTGATCTTGCCGAAGCTCGGCAGGAAGTTGTTTTTCGGGTCTTCGGCATTGATCCGGAACTGCAGGGCAAAACCGCGATGCTGGATGTCTTCCTGCTTCACCGACAACGGCAGGCCGGAGGCGATGCGGATCTGTTCGCGGACAATATCGATCCCGGTGATTTCTTCGGTGATGGTGTGTTCCACCTGCACCCGGGTGTTCATCTCCATGAAGTACACCTCGCCCTCGGCGAGCAGGAATTCCACGGTGCCGGCGTTCTCGTAACCCACGGCCTTGGCCGCACGCACCGACAGGTCGCCGATGTAGGCGCGCTGTTCCGGGGTCAGCTGCGGGCTCGGGGCGATTTCGATCAGCTTCTGGTTGCGACGCTGGATCGAGCAGTCACGCTCGAACAGGTGCACCACATTGCCGAAGCTGTCGCCAAGGATCTGCGCTTCGATGTGCTTGGGATTGACGATGCATTTTTCCAGGAACACTTCGGCCGAACCGAAAGCCTTGGTTGCCTCGGAGATGACGCGAGGGAAATTCTGTTCGAGCTCTTCGCGGCTGTTGCAGCGACGGATACCGCGACCGCCACCACCGGAGGTGGCCTTGAGCATCACCGGGTAACCGATGCGGTCGCCCTCGCTCAAGGCTTCTTCGATGCCCGAGACATTACCTTCGGTGCCCGGCGTGACCGGCACACCGGCCTTGATCATGCTGCGGCGCGCTTCGGTCTTGTCGCCCATGCGGCGGATGACTTCCGCCGACGGGCCGATGAATTTGATCCCGCGCTCGGCGCAGATCTCTGCCAGCTCGGCGTTTTCCGAGAGGAAACCGTAACCGGGATGCAGCGCATCGCAGCCGGTTTCCACCGCCAGATTTACCAGCTTGCGCGGGTTCAGGTAACCGGCCAGCGGCTCCGAACCAATGCTGTGGGCCTCGTCCGCACGCTTCACATGCAAGGCATGGCGGTCGGCGTCGGAAAAAATCGCAACCGAGCGAATGCCCATCTCGGCGCACGCACGCACGATTCGTACGGCAATCTCACCACGGTTGGCGATCAGGATCTTTGTTATCACTTGGAGGTTCCCTTGAGCCGGTGGTACCCACGACCTGCTAGACCCAGGCCGACGCGTGACCAAATGTTTCAATCTGGTCGCGGCTTCACACTAGCGCTCACAATGGATTAACAAAAATGAATAAAAATTGGGTCAGGCATAAGGAAAGACTTATAGTCGCTGCATCCATCAACGGCCAGAGTCGGTAGAAAATGCGTAAGTCCTTGATGCGTATGACATTGCGTCAATTGCAGATCTTCAACGAAGTGTGTGATTTACGTTCCTACAGCCGCGCAGCCGAGGAAATGTCTCTCACACAACCGGCCGTCAGCCTACAGATTCGTCAGCTTGAAGAGCTGATCGGGCAGCCACTGTTCGATTACGTCGGCAAAAAACTCTACATGACCGAGGCCGCGGAAGCACTTCAGCGTGCCAGTCGCGACATCTTTGGCCGACTGGAAAACCTCGACATGCAGCTGTCGGACATGCAGGGCTCGCTGCAGGGCCAGTTGAAACTGGCAGTGGAATCCAGCGCCAAATACTTCGTGCCGCACCTGTTCGCGGCATTCAAGCGCCAGCATCCGGAGGTGAATCTGCAACTGACGGTGGTCAACCGCGGCCAGGTAATCCGCCGCCTCTCCGACAACCGCGACGACCTGGTAATCATGTCGATGGTGCCGCAGGACATGGGCCTGGAGTTCCTCCCCTTCCTCAACAACCCGATCGTGGCAACCGCCCGACCGGATCATCCGCTGGCACACATGGGTCCGCTACGCCTGCAGGATCTTGAACCCTACACACTGCTGATTCGCGAGCCCGGCTCGGGCACGCGACTGGCCTGTGAAGAGTATTTCAAAGAGAAGCGTGTGCACTTCACCCAGACCCAGGAAGTGGCCTCGGCTGAAGCCCAGCGCGAGTGCGTACTGGCGGGTCTGGGCGTCGCGCTGTTGACGCGCCACGCCCTGAACCTGGAGCTGGCGACCGGCGGTCTGGTGGAGCTGCCGGTCGAAGAGTTGCCGCTGTTTCGCAGCTGGTGCCTGGTGCAAGCCAAAGCCAAGCGACTGTCACCGGTGGCGCACGCCTTCCTGGCGTTTATCCGCAGCGAACGGGCGCAGATCAGCGCGCTGGTTGAGCGCTTCGACGGGAAGCTGCGGGAGCGGCCTGCCAGTAGTTGAGTTCGATATCCTCGGGAAAATCGCTGATTTCGGTCTGAAGCTGACGTAGTTCGAAGCGATCTTCGATGGCGCGGCGGAACTCCATGCGGCGCTGGTCTTCCTGCTGACGACGGGTTTTCGCGGCGCTGTTGCGTTCTTCGTAAGGCTGAGCCATTTCGAGTCTCCCAAGGCGATTACGGGAGTTTCACGATAGGCCCGGAGGATGACGGTTTGGCTGCGTCGGGGTTACAGGCAGATGAAGATTGCCTTTACCCCATGACCATCAGTCATCCAGCGCTTTCACCGACTTGGGTGACAGCCGCAAGCTGCGCAGGCTGCGCTTGACGCTCTTGAGGTGGTTGACCAGGCTCGGCCCGCGCGCCATGGCCACGCCCATGGCCAGCACGTCGATCACCACCAGGTGGGCGATGCGCGAAGTCAGCGGGGTATAGATTTCGGTGTCTTCGTGTACGTCGATCGCAAGATTGACGGTCGACAGCTCGGCCAGCGGCGTCTGGCTCGGGCACAAGGTAATCAGCGACGCCCCGCTTTCGCGAACCAGGTTGGCGGTGATCAACAGGTCTTTGGAACGGCCGGACTGGGAGATACAGATCGCCACATCGGTCGGCTTCAGCGTCACTGCCGACATCGCCTGCATGTGCGGGTCGGAATACGCCGCAGCGGTCAACAGCAGGCGGAAAAATTTGTGCTGCGCATCCGCGGCTACCGCGCCCGATGCACCGAAACCATAGAACTCGACGCGCTGGGCCTGGGACATCAACGTCACCGCGCGCTGCAACTCCAGCGGATCGAGCTTCTCGCGAACCTCCATCAGGGTGTGCAGGGTGGTGTCGAAAATCTTCAGGCTGTAGTCGGCGACCGAGTCGTCCTCATGGATCGCGAACTGACCGAAACTGGCGCCGGCCGCGAGGCTTTGCGCGAGTTTGAGTTTCAGATCCTGAAAACCGGAACAACCGATGGCGCGACAGAAGCGCACGATGGTCGGCTCGCTGATCCCGACGCTGTGGGCCAGATCGGCCATGGAACTGTGCATCACTGCCGCAGGGTCAAGCAGCACGTGGTCGGCGACCTTGAGCTCCGACTTGCGTAACAGGTGACGTGACTGGGCAATGTGTTGCAGCAGATTCAAGGGGCTGGACTCTTGTTATGGAAAGATGTGCTTTGGCCAGATGCCGGGGATGTAGCAAGCTTGTAGTTATACTACATGAATTGGCTTTTTGCCTGCTCAATGCGTAACTGGATCGCCCCGGATCAGGCGACATGCGCTGCATGTAGCCCTTTACAGCGGTTTTTCCTGTTCACGCAGCAACGCGGCAAGGCCGACCGCCTCCACCGGACGACTGATCAGATAGCCCTGCACCTCGTCGCAACCTTCAGTTTTCAGAAACGCCAGCTGCTCGGATCGCTCGACACCTTCGGCGACAACTTTCAGTGACAGCCCGTGAGCCATCGCAATGATCGCCCGGGTGATCGCCGCATCTTCGCTGCCCTCCCCCAGCCCGCGAATGAACGCCTGATCGATCTTCACGTAATCCACCGGAATCCGCTTCAGATAGCTCAGCGATGAATAGCCGGTGCCGAAATCGTCGATCGCCAGCTTCACCCCCAGATCCCGCAGTTGCTGGAACGTGGCGATGATGTGTTCGACGCTGTCGAGCAGCTGGCTTTCGGTCAGTTCCAGTTCGAGGTAGTGCGGCGCCAGGCCGGTTTCCTCCAGCACCTGACGCACCAGACTGACCAGTTTGCCCTGGCGCAACTGATGCACCGACAGGTTTACCGAAACCCGGATCGGCGCCAGCCCCTGACGCTGCCATTCGCAGGCCTGCCAACAGGCCTGACGCAGCACGAATTCGCCGATCGGCCCGATCAGGCCCGTCTCTTCGGCCAGACCGATGAAGTCCCCCGGCGGCACCCGGCCCATGGTCGGGTGATCCCAGCGCACCAGCGCTTCCGCCGCGTTGAGGCGACCGGTCGCCAGACACAGTTTCGGTTGATAGAAGACGTTGAGCTGCTTGTCCTCGATGGCTTTGCGCAGCTGGTTTTCCAGTTGCAGACGCTCCAGCGTGCTGGCCTGCAGGCTGTCGGTGTAGAACTGGAAGTTGTTGCCGCCCAGGTGCTTGGCATGTTGCATGGCCATGTTCGACTGGCTGACCAGCGCGGAAATCTCCCGGGCGTTGTCCGGCAGCATGCTGATGCCCATCGAGGCACTCACCACCAGTTCATGCCCTTCCACCGTCAACGGCAGCCGCAGCTTGGTCGACAGCCGCGTGGCGACCCGCGCCAGGCTCGACAGGTTGCCGTAGGCGTCGAACAGCACCGCGAACTCATCACCGGATAACCGGGCAATGGTGTCAGCCTCCGGCAAGGCGCTGACCAGACGTCGTGACATCTTTTGCAGCAACTGGTCAGCGATTTCATGGCCCAAACTATCGTTGAGCAGTTTGAAGCGGTCCAGGTTGATGTGCAGCAGCGCCAGACTCCGGCGTCCGCCCTGCCGCACGCGCTGATGGGCTTCGTGCAGACGTTCGCGGAACAGCGAGCGATTGGCCAGGCCGGTGAGCTCGTCGTAGTGAGTCAAGTAGCGCATGCGCTCTTCGGATTCGCGCCGAGCCGACAGATCGGCGAAGAAGCCGACGATATGGCTCACATTTCCCCGACTGTCGCGTACCGCATTCAATTGCAGCCATTGCGGGTACAGCTCGCCGTTCTTGCGGGTCTCCACCAGCTCACCCTGCCAGCTGCCGTGCTGCTCCAGCGCGTGGCGGATGGCGACGTAGTGCCGGCGGGCGTCGCGGCTGCACGGAAGTTCGACGACATTGCGCCCGAGCATGTCGTCGATGTCATACCCGGTGACCCGGCTGAAGGCCTGATTGATGGCGATCAGCGAATAATTCGGGTCGAGGATCACGATGCCTTCGCTGGCGGCCTCGAACACCGTCGCCGCCAGTTGCTGTTGGGCTTCCAGGCTTTTGCTGACGCTGATGTCGCGACGGGTGCCGACCATGCGGATGACCCGTCCGCTGTCGTCGCGCTCCACCGCACGCCCCCGGTCTTCGATCCAGACCCAGTGGCCGTCACCATGGCGCACGCGGTACTCGATCTGATAATCCTCGGTGCGCCCCTTCAAATGCTCGATCAGCGCGCGCTTGAGCGGCGGCACGTCTTCCGGGTGCAAACGTGGCCGCAGATGCCTGAGCAGCCCGGTGACATATTCCGGGTCAATGCCAAACAATTCCTGAATCTGCGTGTGGTGAACTTCGTCGGTCTGCAGGTTCCAGTCCCACAGCCCCAGCTCACTGGCCTTCAACGCCAGGGCCAGGCGCGCCTCACTTTTGCTCAGGGCCTGGTTGGCGACGTCCAGTTCCCGGCTGCGCTGGGCGACCCGGTCTTCCAGCTCAACCTGCGCTTCGCGCAGCTTGCCCTCGGCGCAGCGCCGTTGTTCGATTTCCTTGGCCAGCTCCTGATTGAGCTGTTCGCTGCGGGTTTGCGCTTGTTGCAGGTGTTCGATCAGGTGCTGGTTCTGGAAGCGCCGCAGCAACCCACGATCAATCAAGCGATTGACCTGCCACGCCACCACGCTCAGCGAGCCGAGCAGGATCAGCCCGAGCCAGCCCCAGCCTCGCGCCAGTTCGTCACCGCCCCAGAACAGATAGCCGATGGCCGGCAGCAGGCATGGCAAGGTAAAGGAAAGAAAGGCCGGAATGCTCACGGCGTAGGCCACGCTGGCCGACAGGGTCGCGGCGCCAATCAGGCCGAACACCCAGGCCTGCTGCATGAAATTGTCGGCGGGGACCAAAGCGATGCCGGCGCCGGCCAGGGTCAGGCCGGTCATGGTCGAGCCGAGCAGGAACATCCGCCCCCAGATCGGCTGGGCCTGGCGATCGGGAATCGCCGAGTCGAACGCGGCGACCTGAATCACTCGCAACGCCACCAGCGACAACAGCCACACCAGCCAGACGCTGACCACGAAGTAACGCTGCGGACTCCAGAGCAGACCGGCGCAGACCAGACCGTTGATTAACATGAACAGAGTGGGCAACAGCGAACCCTGATAAAGAAGGCGCGTGCGCTCGACCGCCATTTGGGTGGCGTAATGCTTGCGGATCACCCGGGGTTCCACAGAGGGGCCCGAAAGGTCGAAGCTGAGGGTCATAGGCAACGTTCTTGTTCTTATAGGTGTGAGCATGCGCCCGGAAACGTGGACCGAGCATACACAAGCCGAACCACTTGCCAAACTGCCCCAGATCATAATTTCACCGAAACTTTTCCGTCGCCCGTCGCCCTCCAAAGCCCCGACGCCAGGCGGGCCAACGCCTGTAGCCGATGACCGACCGGTCGTCACGGGCGGCACTTTCATCGGCTAATGCAAAGCTCGGTTTGCCCGGGCCTGCGGCGCACCCTAGAATGCCCCGATGCGCGATGATCTCTCCCTTCTGCTGAACTCCCTCAACGATGCCCAACGCCAGGCCGTAGCAGCCCCCGTTGGTCGTCAATTGGTCCTGGCCGGTGCCGGCTCCGGCAAAACCCGAGTGCTGGTGCACCGTATCGCCTGGTTGATCCAGGTCGAGAACGCCTCGCCCCACTCGATCCTGTCGGTGACCTTCACCAATAAGGCCGCTGCCGAGATGCGTCACCGCATCGAGCAGTTGCTGGGCATCAACCCGGCCGGCATGTGGGTCGGCACGTTCCACGGCCTGGCGCACCGCCTGTTGCGGGCGCACTGGCAGGAAGCCGGGCTGAGCCAGACCTTCCAGATTCTCGACAGCGACGACCAGCAACGCTTGGTCAAACGGGTGATCCGCGAGCTGGGGCTGGACGAACAACGCTGGCCGGCCCGTCAGGCCCAGTGGTTCATCAACGGGCAGAAAGACGAAGGTCTGCGTCCGCAGCACATTCAGGCCAGCGGCGATCTGTACCTGGCCACCATGCGCGGCATCTATGAGGCCTACGAGGCCGCTTGCCTGCGCGCCGGCGTCATCGACTTCTCCGAACTGTTATTGCGTGCCCTCGACCTGTGGCGCGACCATCCGGGCCTGCTCGCGCATTATCAGAAGCGTTTCCGGCACATTCTGGTGGACGAGTTCCAGGACACCAACGCCGTGCAGTACGCCTGGTTGCGTCTGCTGGGCAAGGGCGGCGACAGCCTGATGGTAGTCGGCGACGACGACCAGTCGATCTATGGCTGGCGCGGCGCGAAAATCGAGAACATTCACCAATATTCTTCCGACTTCCCGGATTCCGAGACCATTCGACTGGAGCAGAACTACCGCTCCACCGCCGGCATCCTGAAAGCCGCCAACGCCTTGATCGCCAACAACACCGGACGTCTGGGCAAAGAGTTGTGGACCGACGGTGGCGACGGCGAAGCGATCAATCTGTACGCCGCATTCAACGAACACGACGAAGCACGCTACGTTGTCGAAACCATCGAAAGCGCGCTGAAAACCGGCCTCGCTCGCAGCGATATCGCGATTCTCTACCGCTCCAACGCCCAATCCCGCGTTCTGGAAGAAGCCTTGCTGCGCGAACGCATTCCGTACCGCATTTATGGCGGCCAGCGCTTCTTCGAGCGGGCGGAAATCAAGAACGCCATGGCTTACCTGCGTTTGCTGGAGGGTCGCGGCAACGATGCGGCGCTGGAGCGGGTCATCAACGTCCCGGCTCGTGGTATCGGCGAGAAGACCGTCGAAGCCATCCGTGAACATGCACGCCACAGCGATGTGTCGATGTGGGAAGCCATGCGCCAACTGGTGGCCAACAAAGGCCTGACCGGTCGTGCAGCCGGCGCCCTCGGCGCGTTTATCGAGCTGATCGAGAACCTCGCCGCCAAGTGCGCCGAGATGCCGTTGCACCTGATGACCCAGACCGTCATCGAGCAATCCGGACTGATCGCCTACCACGAAGCGGAAAAAGGCGAGAAGGGCCAGGCCCGGGTAGAAAACCTTGAGGAGCTGGTGAGTGCCGCACGCAACTTCGAGAACACCGAAGAAGACGAAGACCTGACGCCACTGGCGGCGTTCCTCGGCCACGCGTCGCTGGAGGCCGGCGACACTCAGGCCGACGAGCACGAAGACAGCATTCAGTTGATGACCCTGCACAGCGCCAAGGGCCTGGAATTCCCTTACGTGTTCCTGGTGGGCATGGAAGAAGGCCTTTTCCCGCACAAGATGAGCCTGGAAGAACCGGGACGTCTTGAGGAAGAGCGGCGCCTGGCCTATGTCGGCATCACCCGGGCGATGCAGAATCTGGTGATGACCTACGCTGAAACCCGACGCCTGTACGGCAGTGAAACCTACAACAAGGTGTCGCGATTCGTACGGGAAGTGCCGAAAGGCCTGATTCAGGAAGTGCGCCTGTCGAATAGCGTCAGCCGACCGTTCGGCGGCAACCAGTCGATGAGCGGCAGCAACCTGTTCGGCGGCAGCGAGATCCCGGATACCGGCCTGAGCCTGGGCCAGGCCGTGCGGCACTCGATCTTCGGCGACGGCGTGATCCTCAACTTCGAAGGCGCCGGCGCCCAAGCGCGAGTGCAGGTGAACTTCAGCGAAGGCAGCAAGTGGCTGATGCTGGGTTACGCAAAGCTGGAAGCGATCTAAACGCCGGTTCTGCTGTTCTGTGGGAGCGAGCCTGCTCGCGAATTGGAGCGCCGCGGTTTACCTGATAAACCACGGTGCAGCCATCGCGAGCAGGCTCGCTCCCACATGGATTTATGCAACCCTTACCGACAGGACACCATGCATGGGCTCTGGCTTCTTTTCCTCCTGGACATTCTGGGCCCTGCTCTCGGCCACCTTCGCCGCATTGACGGCGATCTTCGCCAAGGTCGGCATCGAAAACGTCAATTCCGACTTCGCCACTCTATTGCGCACCATCGTGGTACTCGTCAGTCTGGCCTTGATTTTGTACGCCACGGGCCAATATCAGTCCCTGGGATCGATCTCTGCCAAAAGCTACCTGTTCCTGCTGTTGTCGGGTCTGGGTACCGGGGCTTCGTGGCTGTGCTATTTCCGCGCATTGAAAGTCGGGCCGGCCTCGCTGGTCGCTCCGGTGGACAAACTCAGCGTGGTGCTCGTGGCGGTACTCGGCGTGATCCTGCTGGGCGAGAAACTCGACCTGCGCCAATGGGGCGGCATCGGTCTGATCACCGCAGGCGTGGTGATGTTGGCGTTTCGACGCTGATCCATTTCCCACTGAACCCAAATCCTTTTCCTACAGACAAAAGTACATGGCCTTATTGCCTCGACTGAGCTGAACGTTACCTGTCAGGCAAAAGCCCGAAACACTCTCTCGCTAGCCAGTGACACTTCAGCTGTGCAACATGGCGCGCGTGTCTCCACAAACGGGAATTCCCTTTATGAAACGTTTTCTTAGCATCGCCATGGCGTTGTGCATCGGCCTGACGATGAGCCTCGACGCCAACGCCAAGCGCTTCGGTGGTGGCAAAAGCGCCGGCGCTGCGCCGACGCACCAGACCAGCCAGATGGCTCCTTCTTCCCCAGGCATGGGCGGCGCCGCTGCGACCGCTGGTGCTGCCGGTGCCGCAGGCGCTGCGGCCAAGGCTGGCGGCGCTTCGAAATGGCTCGGCCCTCTGGCCGGCATCGCCGCCGGTGGCCTGCTCGCTTCCATGTTCATGGGCGGCGGCTTCCAGGGCATGCAGATCTTCGACATCCTGATCATGGCCGTGATCGCCTTCGTGATCTTCCGCTTCATCGCCGCTCGTCGCCGCAAGCAGCAGGAGCAGTTCGCTCCGGCCGGCGCGCCGATGCAGCGTGAAGTATTCGAGCAGAAACCTGCCGCCATGGGTTCGATCTTCGGTGGCTCGGCCGCTCCGGCTGCCGCCCGTCCGGTGATCAACGCTCCGGCCTGGTTCAACGAGCAGCGCTTCCTCGAAGCCGCCCGCAGCCACTTCCAGTCGCTGCAGCAGCACTGGGATGCCAACGAAATGGACAAGATCGCCGAGTTCGTGACCCCGCAAATGCTCGACTTCCTCAAGCGCGAGCGTGCGGACCTGGGCGACGGCTTCCAGTCCACCTACATCGACAACCTTCAGGTACAACTGGATGGCGTCGATGATCGCGCGGACAAGACCATCGCGACCCTGACCTTCAGCGGCGTGTCGAAAACCTCGCGTTTCGACCAGGGCGAAGTGTTCAGCGAAAGCTGGAACATGGAGCGTCCGCAGGGCGACAACCAGCCATGGCTGGTCGCCGGTATCCGCCAGAACGGCTGATTCCTTCGGCGTCAGGCATGCAGTCATGAAAACCCCGGCCCAGGCCGGGGTTTTCTATTTCGCGGTTGCATCTATAGCGAGCTACTGTATAAACCGGCCCATATAAACCGCGCCATTCAAGCAAGAGGATCCCGGACGTGGAAGAAATCATCGAACAACTGCGCGAAGCCAACGAACCCGTACCGGTTCCCCTGGAGTTGCCCGACGAAGACCAACTGGTGGAAGTCGAAGAAGAACTCTTCATCAACATCCCGTTCGTCTTCAAAGAGTTTCTGCTGACCGTCAGCGACGTGGTTTACGGCAGCCTGGAGCCTGTGACCGTCACCGACCCGCAGTCCCACACCTATCTGCCGGATGTGGCGGCCAATGCCTGGGACGCCGGTGTGCCGCGCGACCTGATCCCGATCTGCCAGGACGGCGACAACTACTACTGCGTCGAAGAAGACGGCACCGTGGTGCTGTGGTCCGGCGAAGAAGAGCTGATCACCGAAGAGTCCTGGGAGTCGGTATGGCACTGGGCACGGGACGTCTGGCTGGAAAGCTGATCCGCCAGACGCCACGCCGGGTCAATGCCCCGACGATTCCTTGTGATTGTCGAGGGTTTCCAGCAAGGCCACCTGCATCCGCGTGTGTACCCGGATGAACCAGCGCCAGAGCAGCGCCGCCACGGCGGCCGCGACCACGGCGACCAGCACCAGCAACTTGTTGGTCGGCAAGATACTGGCCGACAAGGCTGCCAGCAGCAGGAAAATCACCAGCAGCGAGATGATCGGGATCACTTCGGCGATCACCCGACGCACTCGCTGTGTGTGACGCCCTGCCATCTCCGGCTTAACGCCCATCTCCGCCAGCAGCATCGAAAGCGCCTTGAGCTTGCGATAAGCCGCAATCAGGAACGGCAGCGATAGCAGCAACGCCCCGCCCCAGATCAACGCCTTCTGCCAGCTCGGATCGCTGATCCAGTCCTGAAGCCAAGTCGAGAGACGCCCGGCAAAGAACGCGCCGGCGAAAAAGATCGCAATCACCAGCGCCAGATTGACCCCGACCTGCAGCAGAATCCGCCGGATCATCGACGCCAGCATCGCACCCTCACCCTGCGGCTGAATGCTGCGCAGCCATTCGCCATACATCCCGAACACCCGCCCCAAACGCTGCGGCATGGCGGCGGACAACTTGATCGACAGCGGATCGGCGGCGCGGATCAGGTACGGCGTCAGTAACGTGGTAATCACCGAAACCGCCACGGCCACCGGATAGAGGAAGTTGCTGGTCACCTGCAGGGTCATGCCCAGCGCGGCGATGATGAAGGAGAATTCGCCAATCTGCGAAAGCCCCATCCCGACCCGTAGTGAGGTGCGTCCGTCATTGCCGGCGATAAAAGCACCGAGGCCGCAGGACAACATCTTGCCCAACACCACGGCCACAGTAATTACCGCAATCGGCCACGCGTATTGCAGAAGGATCATCGGATCAAGCATCAGGCCGATGGCGACGAAGAAGATCGCGCTGAACAGGTCGCGAACCGGCTCGATCAGGCGCTCGATCTTCAGCAATTGTCGCGACTCGGCCATGATCGCACCGATCAAAAATGCGCCAAGCACCATGCTGTACTCAAGCTTGACCACCAGCAGGCAAAAGCCAAAGCACAGCCCGAGCACGGTAATCAGCAGCATCTCGTTGCTTTCGAACTTCGCCACATAGGCCAGCAATCGCGGTACCAGCAGAATGCCGATGACCAGCGCGACGATCATGAACAGCGAGAGTTTGCCGACCGTGGAAAACACTTCGCCGGAACTTACCGTGCCGCTGACCGCGATGCTCGACAGCAAGGCGATGATGCCGATGCCGAGAATGTCCTCGACGATCAGCACACCGAAGATCAACTGGGCGAAGCGCTCGTTTTTCATCTTCAGATCGTTGAGCGCCTTGACGATGATGGTGGTCGAGGAAATTGCCAGGATGGCGCCGAGGAACAGCGAGTCCATGGTGTTCCAGTCGAACCAGCGGCCGATTTCGTAGCCGATCCAGATCATCAGGATGATTTCCAGGAATGCCGCGATAAACGCCGTGGCACCGACCTTGAACAGTTTGCGCAGGCTGAACTCAAGGCCCAGGCAGAACATCAGGAAAATCACCCCCAGCTCGGCGAGAGTCTTGATGGTTTCTTCGTCGTGGATCAGGCCGAACGGCGGGGTGTGCGGGCCGATGATGAAGCCGGCGACAATGTAGCCGAGCACCACCGGCTGCTTGAAACGGTGGAACAGCACGGTCACCACGCCTGCGACCAACATGATCACTGCCAGATCCTGAATAAAGCTGATGGCATGCATGGCGTGGGCTCCTTGAATGACGACGCTCGCGGCACGCGTCTGAAAACGCCTGGGCGAGCTGAGTAAAAATCCGCTTTAGATGTAGGAATCGCCCTTGGGGTGGGCTTTTGCAGGGTAACACCGCGACTTCCGGCTGAAAGGCGGTGCAATATATGGAAACAGATCGATCAGGGCGTGACGGCGGCCCGTTGCCCGGCGTCCCGATAACGGTGGTTTTGAAAAGCGACCAGGCACCCGCAGAGGTGCATCTTCCAGCAACCCTGCCTTGACCCGTGAGAACGTTATGGAACCCGGAAACGCCCAGCTGTCGATGACGGTACTGATGACCCCCGACATGGCCAACTTCTCTGGCAATGTCCACGGCGGCACCCTGCTCAAATACCTCGACGAAGTGGCCTACGCCTGCGCGAGCCGCTACGCCGGCCGCTACGTGGTGACCCTGTCGGTGGATCAGGTGATTTTCCGCGAGCCGATCCATGTCGGCGAACTGGTGACCTTCCTGGCGTCCGTCAATTACACCGGCAACACCTCGATGGAAGTCGGCATCAAAGTGGTGACCGAGAACATCCGCGAGCGCTCGGTGCGCCACACCAACAGCTGCTTCTTCACCATGGTCGCGGTGGACGATCAGCGCAAACCGGCTGCCGTGCCGCCGCTGCAGCCACAGAACAGCGAAGACAAACGTCGCTACATGCAGGCCCAGCAGCGCCGGCAGATTCGCCAGGAGCTGGAAAAGCGCTATCAGGAAATCAAGGGCGACGCCTGATCAGCCCTTCGATCTCTGGCGCTTTGTAGATAGCTTTCGCGAGCAAGCCCGCTTCCACAGGGGGAACGCGTTCCAAATGTGGGAGCGGGCTTGCTCGCGAATGGGGGCAACGCGGTCTTACAGACTGATCGCCGTCGCCTCGAACTTCACGCGCGGATGGGTGATCCGGTCCTGCGCCCGCACCAGTTGCAGCTCATAGCTGGCGCAGGCCTGGGTCTCCAGCAGCACTTCATGCACCGCTGCCGCAGTGAATTCAAACGCCGCTACCAGACTGTCGCCGAGCAGCACTCGCGCCAGGAACAGGCCGGACGTCAGATCGCCCACACCGACCGGCTGACGCGGGAACGCCAGCAGCGGACGCCGCAGATGCCAACTGCCCTCGGCGGTAACCAGCAGCATCTCGAAGCCATCCGCCGGTTTCCCCGGGTAATCCAGATGCTTGACCAGCACCGCTTTCGGCCCGCGCGCCAGCAACCCGCGCGCCATCGCCAGGCAATCGAACAGCGACTGTGGCTTGCGCCCGGAGAAGCTGTCCAGCTCCAGCTGGTTCGGGCACATGAAGTCCGCCACCGCTGCAGCCTCGTCGAGCAGGAAATCGCTGACTTCAGCCGGCACGCTGCAACCCTTCTCCGGATGGCCCATCACCGGGTCGCACAAATACAGGGCCTTGGGATTGACCGCCTTGATCCGCTCGATGCCACTGAGAATCGCCCGGCCCTGCGCCGCGCTGCCGAGGTAGCCGGACAGCACCGCATCGCAATTGCCCAATTCCCCAATGGCGGCGATCCCCTCAACCAGCTCCGGGATCCGCTGCGGTGCCAGCACTTCCCCGGCCCACTGGCCGTATTGAGTGTGATTGGAGAACTGCACAGTGTTGAGCGGCCAGACATTGACCCCGACCCGCTGCATCGGAAAAACCGCAGCGCTGTTGCCGGCATGGCCGAACACCACATGGGACTGGATGGCGAGCAGATGAGGCGTACGTTTCATTCGGGGTTTTCCGTAAAACGATTGAAATTCAAGCCGCGCAGTATGCGACGAAACGCAGTCTGTACGACAGACCGGCGACGCAGTTAAGCTGATGCCAACTTTTGGAGTTTCTCGTTGATGCTGACCCTGGAAAACATTTTCGTGTTGATGCTGTTCGCCGTTGCCGGCGCGTGGCTTTGGCACAACCACGGCCTGCGTGAACGGGCGCTGGAGCGGGTCAAGCAGCATTGTGCGAATGTCGGCGTCGAACTGCTCGACGGTAACGTAGCGCTAAAGAAGATCGGTCTCATCAAGGATGCCAGTGGGCGTCGACGTCTGGCCCGGGTCTACAACTTCGAATTCACCGTGACCGGCGAAACCCGTCACAACGGAACCATCACCCAGTTCGGCCCGCACAGCGCGCAGATCGAACTGGCGCCCTACCCGGCACCGTTCGACGACACTCCGCCGGTGGTAGAAGTGGCCAGGCCGAGTGCGCAAGTGATCGAACTGAGTCAGTGGCGCCAGGAACACACCAAGTGGAAACCTTGACTCAGGCCGCTTGAACCCGACAACCGGCCAGTCCTGCCTGCAACTCATCAATCACCTGCGGCTGGTCGAATATCAACTCGATTCGAGTGTCCTTGCGCCACTCGCTGGGCTGCCAATCCAGTTTGGCGTTATCCAGGGCATTGGCTGATTCCCAGCCATCCTGGCTGTGGATAACCAGCTTCGCCCGGCGCCAGTCCCGGGATTCCAGCCACCGAGTGATGCGAATCACGTCAAACACCTGGCTTGGGTGCCAGCGCCAGCCGATGCTCCAACCGCCCTCCTGCGCCTGACTCAGGCAAATCGGCGAAGCCGGATCGCTCCAGACGGCCGGCATCTGCGCCAGCCCCTTGGGCACCATCAACTTATCCACACCCGCCCGCGCTTGAGCCGTCACACCCGGCAACTCGCTCAGGGGCAACGATGCCTGTTGCGTCCAGATCAGCCTGACCGGTGGCAACTGGCGAACGATCCGCTCCCGCGTGGACTCATCGAGATTTTCTGCTTTGTTCAATATCAGCAAACCGGCATTCGGGATCGCCTCCCGCTGCGCTGGCGGTAGCATCTTGTCCGCCGCCATGGCCTGGGCATCCAGCACCAGAACGCAGGGCTGAACGGCGAGAACGCCTTGCCATGGTGCCTCGCTCAGTTGTTGCAGCAACTGCGCCGGATGCCCTAATCCGGAAGGCTCGATGAACAGGCGATCCGGCTGAGCCTTGCGCAATAAACGTCCCAGCCCGATCTGAAACGGCGCACCGTTCACGCAACACAAACAGCCCCCGGCCACTTCGCCCAGTGCGATACCATCGGCGTCCCGGGTCAACAGCGCAGCGTCGAGGCCGATCTGGCCAAACTCGTTGATCAGCACCGCCCAGCGCTCGCCGGCCGGTCGCTGCGCCATGAGCTGGCGAATCAGGCTGGTCTTGCCGGCACCCAAGGGACCTGCAATGACGTGGGTGGGAATGTTCTGCAACATGGTCAAGGTTTTCTGGAGGTGGGGAATGCGGTGGATGGGATGGTCGTTGCTGTTGGCGTTGGTGTCGGGCGAAGCGCTGGCCCAGGCCTGTGTGGTGCACAGCCAGGCAGAACGCCTCGACGTGAAGGTCTGCCAGCAGAACCGCAACATCCCGGAGAAACTGTTCAATGACGGCTTCTGCCAACCCACGCTGGCGGGGCAAAAGGTCGACGTGCAGTACGTCGATCAATGTCCCGCCGGGGCGTTTGGCGTGTGCAGCAACGCGCAAGTCGCCAATATGCCTTATCGCCAGGATATCCACTATTACGGCGTGGCCACTGATGCGGCCTATTTGAAGCCGTACTGCGAAAGCCAGAGCCAGGGCAACTGGCTCAAGCCTTGAGGTGTCAGCCCAGCCAGTCGAGGGTCAACATCAGACGCCGTTCACCCGGCGCCGGTTGCGGTGAGCGATGGATCAATCCGAAACCTTCGTTACCGTGCCACTTCTCCCCTTTGAGCAACGCCACTTCGCCGCTGGCCAGTTGCTGAATCCGCGATTTTTCCTGCGGCTCGGCCAGTGGTTTTCCCAGTTGCTGGCGATCCATTTCCCCTTCCTTCAACCACTCGCTGCCGACGCCGGCGTAGGTGGTGATCAATCGCACGGGCACATGATCGACGTGAAAACGCGGGCACATCGCCTTGTCCAGTACACGCAACCGCAAGCCGATCCGCCGCGCGCCGAGCAGGCAGGCGAAGGCGCCGACCAGCCATTTCAGGTCGGCGATAAAACCTTCGTAGCCTTCCAGATCGCGGAATTCGCTGGCCAGCCCGGTCAGGTCTGGATCGACGTCCTCGTCATGTAGCTCCAGGCACAACGCTTCGGCGTAGGGCTCATTGAGTGACAGCGATAATTTCGCAAAATCGGCGACATGCAGCGGTAGCTGCCGCTGCCAGATGGCGAGGTTGATTTCATCTTCAAGAATGCTCGCCAGCGCTTGCGGGGTTGGGCCAAGGACTTGATCACGCGTCACGTTTTGCAGCGGTTTGAGGGCAAACATCATGCGGCCTCGTCATGCCAGGGGCCGAACGGATCGGCCAGCAATCGCCAGCCTTCGACACCGAGCGCCATCTCCGCATCGGTCAGCAGACAGTCGTCCAGAGCTGACTTGAGTTGTGCGAAATCGATGTTTTGGCCGATAAACACCAACTCTTGGCGGCAGTCTCCTACGCTCGCGGTCCAGTTTTCCATGATCGCAGCGGTGCTTTCCTGATCCTGTGGCCATTGATTCTTCGGCACGAAACGCCACCAGCGCCCGGCGAAACCGTGGCGCATCAAGCCACCCGCCTGGGACCAACTGCCGGCATCCGTGGGTTTGCTCGCGAGCCAGAAGAACCCTTTTGATCGCAGCAGCTTGCCGTTCACCCAAGTCTGATTGATGAAGTCGAAAAAACGCTGAGGATGAAAGGGGCGACGCGCGCGGTAGGCCGTGGAGGCGATACCGTATTCATCGGTTTCCGGCACATGCTCGCCACGCAACTCCTGAAGCCAGCCCGGGGCCGTTGCAGCCCTGTCGAAATCGAACCGGTGAGTGTTGAGGATCTTCTCCAGCGGCACTTCGCCCATCACCATCGGGATGATTTCAGCGTTAGCGTTCAGCCGCTTGAGGATCGCCATCAGCTCTTCCCGCTCACTGCTGCTGATCAGATCGATCTTGCTGATCAACAGAACATCGGCGAACTCGATCTGTTCGATCAACAGATCGGTGATCGAACGCTCATCTTCTTCACCGAGGATTTCGCCACGGGAAGCCAGGCTTTCGGCGGCCTGGAAATCAGGCAGGAAATTCAGGCCGTCGACTACAGTGACCATGGTGTCGAGGCGAGCGATGTCAGCAAGGCTCTGGCCCTGTTCGTCGCGGAAGGTGAAGGTCTCGGCAATCGGCAGGGGTTCGGAAATGCCGGTGGATTCTATAAGCAGATAATCAAAGCGGCCTTCCCGGGCCAGTTTGGCGACTTCTTCCAGCAAGTCTTCGCGTAACGTACAGCAGATACAACCGTTGCTCATCTCCACGAGCTTTTCTTCTGCGCGGTTCAGGTCGACATCACGCTGGACTTCGCTGCCATCGATATTGATTTCGCTCATATCGTTGACTATGACAGCCACGCGCAGATCCTCTCTGTTACGTAGTACGTAATTCAAAAGTGTACTTTTTCCGGCGCCGAGAAAGCCGGACAAAACGGTCACGGGAAGCGGATTAGACATTGGATAAACCTCATCAGGCGGCTGCTGCAACACTGGAAATGCTCTTGGCGGCGTGCGTTCTTCGGCTTTAGCGAGTGACGCGGGCATAGGTAAGGCAAACCCGTGGAAAGCCGAAGTGATTTTAATGTTATAGTATAACAATAACAGCAATCCACATTCTTCTTGCCGAGAATGGCAAAGGACTGGAAGCTGCTAGCTCTTCCCCGTCGGGTCGCCTCATGAAAACTGCGCTGAAATGCTCACTCTTTGGTCTCGCCCTGCTGACCCTCGATGCATGGGGACAAGTTCCGGGACTCGCTACCTGCACGCGCAGCGCCAACCTGCTGGCGTGCGTCGATGCCAATGGCAATGCCTATAGCGTCAACACCGCCGGCAAGACGATTTACCTACGGGGTTTCGAGAAGATCGGCCAACGATATTGGGCGCAAACCAACAGCATTTACGGGCAGTTGACGTTCTTCACGGGGGTTGCTTCCGACGGCGAGGCCTGGGTCGGTTACAACCGCCGGGTGGGCTGGACAACAATCAACCGCTTTTCCAGCTCCGGCGGAAGTACCGGAAGCTTCACCTGCAACCGACTCACGGGCTGCTAGACACGCACTTGTTGCTGCTCCTGCTGCCAAGCGATGTAGCTGTCAGCTGGCGGGTTTTTCTGGAAATAGCGCTGCAATCCTTCGAAAAGACCGTCAGCAACCGCTTGCTGATGGCGCGCCGTGACCAGTCGCTGGCTGTCCCGCGCGTTGGAGATAAACCCGGTTTCCACCAGAATCGATGGCACATCGGGCGACTTCAACACCGCAAATCCCGCTTGTTCCACACGTTTTTGATGCAGGGTGGTGATACCCGCCAGGCTACCCAGTACCGTGCTGCCTAATTGCAAACTGGCGGCGATCGTGGCGTTCATCGACATATCGAGGATGACTCCGGCGAGCATCGGATCCTTGTCCTTGAGATTCAGCAGGCTGGTTGCACCGAGCAGATCCGCACCATTTTCCCGTTGAGCCATGAAGCGCGCAGTGGCTGAAGTCGCGCCACCTTCAGACAAGCAATACACAGACGCCCCCGAAGCCGTGAGGCGCGGCGCGGCATCCGCGTGCACAGAAATGAACATGTCGGCCTTGTGCTGGCGGGCAATATCAACCCGCTTGCGCAGCGGCACGAAGAAATCGTCATTGCGCACAAGCTTCACATCGAAGCCCTTCTCCCGCTTCAAGCGACGCGCGAGCAACTGGGAAATCGAAAGCACAACGTCCTTCTCACGCTCGCCTTTTGCACCGACTGCACCGGGATCTTTGCCGCCATGGCCAGGGTCGACCACGACAATAATGTCTCGTTTTGGATGATTGGTTTTTCCCGGTGTTTCACGTGGAACGCTCGGTGCTGCGACTTTTGAAGCGCTCAAAAGATCCAGAACCAGGCGATGCCCCTGACCATCCTGAGGCGCCAGCAGGAAGGTATTGAGCTGAACCGGACCACTCAAATCCAGAACGATTCGGGTATCGCCCTTACCAAAATGCCCCGATCGGATGCTGCGAATAACCGTTTCGCTGAGCGCCAATTGACTGAAATCACCACTCAAGCTGGCCCCACTCAGATCAATGATCAGGCGATCCGGCGCACTCAGCGTGAACGTTTTGTAGCTGACCGGCCCGCTCAAATCAAAGACCAGCCGAAGCTTGTCATCCGAACGCCAGAGGCGTGCATTGCGAATTTGTGTGGCGCTGACACTGAATGGAAAAGCCAACGCAGCGCTGGCCAACATCAGGTTAAGCAAATGGCGTCTGTGCATATGAAAGCCCGTTCATGAAAAAGGCATCGTGATTTGAATTGTTATAATGTAACATCAAATTCAATCAACACGATGGTACTGAACATGAATGCGCTGACGCTGCCGGATATCGCCGCGCAAGCCGCCCGACAGGCCTTGCCGCTTGATTGGGTGGGAATGCGTGGCATCGCTCTACCTGTCTTTATCGAAGGCCAACGCCTGGCAGCAAAAGCCGATGCAGGTGTCAGCCTCGATGACGGCGAAGCCCGTGGCATTCACATGTCACGGTTGTATTTGGCGCTGGAAAGGCTGGAACAAAAAAACCTCACCCCCGCACTTCTGCACCAGGTTTTGCAGCGTTTTCTCGACAGCCATGAAGGCCTGGCCAACAGCGCCTATTTGGATATCCATACCGATTTGCTGCTCAGAAGGCCCGCATTGGTCAGCCCATTGGCAGGATGGAAAACCTATCCGGTGACTATTGCAGCCACTCTGAAAAACACAGTGTTCCACGTGGAACTGAAAATCGAAGTGGCCTATTCCTCGACATGCCCCTGCTCAGCCGCTCTGGCGAGGCAATTGATCCAGCAGCAATTCGTCGACGATTTCGCCAACAAGCCGTTGCAACATGCCGAAGTCCTGGCCTGGCTGGGCTCGACTCAGGGGATCGTCGCAACCCCACACAGCCAACGCAGCACCGCACAACTGCATCTGCACCTGGATGAATTTGTTGATGGTTTACCACTGACCTCGGCAATCAACGACGCCGAAGCGGCCCTGGGCACCGCGGTGCAAACTGCCGTGAAACGCGCCGACGAACAAGCCTTCGCCCTCGCCAACGGCCAGAACCTGATGTTCTGCGAAGACGCCGCTCGCCGCCTGAATCTGGCGTTGCGTCGTTCACCCGGCATCCGCGAGTTCCACCTGCGCGTGATACATGCCGAAAGCCTCCACGCCCACAATGCAGTCGCTGAAAGTCACTGGCGACGGGAGACCGCATGATCCGCCTGCAGTCTCTGAGTTGGGGTGCCCCCGGCCAACCGCTCACGCCGCCGCTGAGCCTTCAACTGGAGAGCGGCAGCATGACCGCCATCATCGGCGTCAACGGCAGCGGTAAAAGCAGCCTGCTAAAAGTCATCGCCGGACTCCAAAGGCCTTTGGCCGGCGCCGTCGCATTGGGTGTTCCTCGCCAAAGCGGTTTGTCTTTCCTCCCCCAACAGCAGCACCTGGATCGACAGTTCCCGATCAGCCTTCAGGAACTGGTTGCCGCCGGTTTCTGGGGACGTCGACTGTCAACGCAATTACGGGCGCAACGCCTCACCCAGGCACTTGAAGATTGGCACTTGAGCGGCCTTGAACAGCGCCCGTTGATGGCACTCTCCGGCGGTGAACTGCAACGTGCCCTGCTCGCTCGCTTGAGCCTGACCGACACGCCGGTGCTCCTGCTCGACGAGCCCCATGCTGCACTGGATGAGTTCGGTCAGGCATTGCTCTGGCAACACCTCCACACCTGGCATGCGCAAGGCCGGACGCTGGTCATGGTGGGCCACGACCTCGCCGCTGTCCGCCAACACATTCCACAAACCCTGCTGATCAAAAACAGCGGCTGCGTGTTCGGCCCCAGTGTCGAACTGATTCAGCAAACACCCAACGTGCAGGTCGCCTGATGCTCAGCGCCACTCATTTCTGGCAACCATTTCTCGAGTTCGTGTTCATGCGCCGGGCACTGCTCGGCGGTTTGCTGCTGGCGTGCAGCACCGCTCCATTAGGCGTGTTCCTGATCCTGCGGCGCATGAGCCTGATCGGCGACGCCGTCGCCCACGGCATCCTTCCCGGTGCGGCGCTGGGCTTCTGGTTTGCCGGCCTGAGTCTACCCGCGCTGACCCTGGGTGGCCTCGGCGCCGGTCTGAGCATGGCCGGACTCGCCGCATGGATCACTCGTCGTACCGGCCTGCGCGAAGACGCCAGCCTCGCGGCGATCTACCCGATCTCTCTGGCCAGCGGCGTGCTGATTCTGGGCATCGCCGGCAAACGGCTCGACCTGCTGCACTTGCTGTTCGGTTCGGCACTGGCGGTCGACGGTCCCACCCTGAACGGAATGTTGGGCGTTTCGCTGCTGAGCCTGATTGCCATGGCGCTGATCTACCGCCCGCTACTGCTCGACACCCTCGATCCGCTGTTTCTGCGCACCGTCAGCCGACTCGGTCCGATCGCCCACGGCGTGTTCCTGACGCTGGTGGTGCTCAACCTGGTCATCGGCTTCCAGGCCATCGGCGCGCTGATGGTGGTCGGACTGATGATGCTGCCCGCCGCCGCTTCACGCTTCTGGAGCCGGCGTCTGCCAATCCTGATCGCCATCGCCGCAGCCATCGGTTGCCTGTCGGTGTGGCTCGGCCTGTTGCTGTCGTTCTACTACTCGCTGCCCAGCGGTCCAGCCATCGTGCTGGTCGCAGGCATCGGTTACCTGTTGTCCGTGGTACTCGGGCCGGTTCACGGCCTGCTGCGCCGCCCGCCCTTGCTCACATCCCAATGAGGTGTTTCCCGATGCGCGCTCTACTTGTGTTGTTCAGCCTGATGCTGTCGATGTCATTGTCGGCGGCGGAAAAACTGCCGGTGGTCACCAGTTTCAGCATCCTTGCCGACATGATGCATCAGGTCGGCGGCGAGCATATCCAGATCACCAACATGGTCGGGCCAGACGCCGATGCCCACACCTACGAACCGACGCCGGACGATGCCAAGGCACTTCTGAAAGCGAAACTGATCGTCAAGAACGGACTGGGTTTCGAGCCATGGCTGGACCGACTGGTGACCAGCACCGACACCAAAGCCACAGTCATCAGCGCCAGCCATGGAGTGATTCCCCGCTCGCTGGATGAGGACGGCGAAACCGTTCCCGACCCTCACGCCTGGCACAACCTGGCCAACACCGAGTTGTATGTCGCCAACATCACCAAGGCACTGATCGCCGCCGACCCGGCGAACAAGGCCGACTACCAACGCAACAGCAAGGCCTACCTGCAACAGATCCATGCCCTCCTCGCCGAAGCCAAGGCCAAGCTCGGTTCACTGCCGCCGGGCAATCGCAAGATCGTCACCAGCCACGATGCCTTCGGTTATCTGGGGCAAGCCTACGGAATCGACTTCATGGCACCGCAAGGCCTGTCCACCGAGCGTGAACCTTCTGCCGCCGAGGTCGCCGCGCTGATCACCCAGATCCGTCAGGCCAAGGTCAAAGCTGTGTTCATGGAAAACATCAAGGACGCGCGCCTGCTCAAACAGATTGCCGACGAAAGCGGCGCGCACATCGGTGGCACGCTGTACTCCGACGCCCTCGCCGCTTCGGGTCCGGCCAGCACGTTCACCGGCCTGTTCGAATACAACCTCAACACTCTTTACGACGCCCTGAGCCAACCATGATCCGCAAAAACCCTTCCGGCGATCTGCCGCAAATTGCCGAGTCTGCCTACGTCGATAAAACCGCAATCATCTGCGGCAAAGTGGTGATCGGCGAAAACGTATTCGTCGGCCCCTACGCGGTCATTCGTGCTGATGAAGTGGACGCCTCGGGCGAGATGGAGCCGATCACCATCGGCGCCAACTCGAACATTCAGGATGGTGTGGTGATTCACTCCAAGTCCGGCGCGGCGGTGACCATCGGCGAGTTCAGCTCCATCGCCCACCGCTCGATCGTGCATGGCCCGTGCAAGGTCGGCGACCGAGTGTTCATCGGCTTCAACAGCGTGCTGTTCAATTGTGTGGTGGGCAATGGTTGCGTGGTGCGACACAACTCGGTGGTCGATGGCCGGGATCTGCCGGATGCGTTCTACGTGCCCTCCACCACCCGCATCGGCCCGGGCACCGACCTCTCGCAATACCCACCGGTGAGCGTCAGCGCTTCGGAGTTTTCCGAAGACGTGGCACGCACCAACGTCGATCTGGTGCGCGGCTACAAGGCCCTGCAGAACGAGTTCTGAACCATGAACAGTGTGCTGATTCGCAATGCACGCCTGGTTGATGACGGGCATGAGTTCTACGCCGATCTGCTGGTCAGCCACGGTCGCATCGTCAAGATCGGCCGCAGCATCTTCGGAGAAAACGCCACACTGGAAATCGACGCCAACGGCCAATGGCTGCTGCCTGGAATGATCGACGACCAGGTACATTTCCGTGAGCCGGGCTCGCCAGCAAAAGGCAGCATCTACACAGAATCCCGCGCAGCCGTGGCCGGTGGCATCACCAGTTTCATGGACATGCCCAACACCAACCCGGCCACCCTCACCCTCGAAGCGCTGGCCGACAAAAAACGTCGGGCAGCGATCAACTCGGTGGCCAACTACGGCTTTCACTTCGGCGTCAGTCACGACAACCTGGACACTGTCGCGGCGCTCAATCCAAGTGAAGTGGCCGGGGTCAAAGTGTTCATGGGGGCGTCGACCGGCAACCTGCTGGTTGATGACCCCAAAACACTGGAGCGATTGTTCGCCGAGGTGCCGACGATCCTGCTGGCCCATTGCGAACACACGCCGAGCATCGAGGCCAACACCGTCAGATTGCGCGAGCAGTTCGGTGAACATCTCCCTCCCGACGCCCATGCGCTGATCCGTAATGCCGAGGCTTGCTATCGCTCTTCTTCACTGGCGGTGGAACTCGCCAAACGCCATGGGACTCGCCTGCACGTGCTGCACCTGACCACCGCCCGGGAGCTGGAGCTGTTCGAAAACAAACCTCTGGCACACAAACGCATCACGGCGGAAGTCTGCCTGCATCACCTGCTGTTCGATGACCGCGACTACCCGGACCTCGGCAACCAGATCAAATGCAACCCGGCGATCAAAAGCCAGGCTGATCGCGATGCCCTGCGTCTGGCCTTGTCGAGCAATCGACTGGACGTGATCGGCAGCGATCACGCCCCGCATACCTGGGCGGAGAAACAGCTGTCATATGCCCAGGCACCGTCTGGTCTGCCACTGGTGCAACAGGCGTTGCCGGCGTTGTTGGAGCTGGTGGCAGATGGCGTGCTGCCGATCACCACGCTGGTGGCGAAGACCAGTCACCGGGTGGCGGATCTGTTTGCCATTCCGGATCGCGGTTATTTGAGGGAGGGTTATTGGGCGGATCTGGTATTGATTCAGCCGGAGCCCGAGGGTGTCGCGGTATCACGACAACCGATTCTGTCGCAGTGCGGGTGGACGCCATTTGCCCGTCGCAGCTTTCGCCACCGGGTGAGTACGACGCTGGTGTCGGGACAGGTTGCGTGGCACGACAACCGGCTGCATGACGGATGCCAGGGATTGCCGCTGCGATTCATGCGCTAAAAAAAGCCCCCACAATATTGTGGGGGCGGTTCGATGTTCAGGCTCTTGGTTTGACGGTGCCGCAGTCCTGACCCAGCCACACGGCACGGGTTTCCAGACTGCCCTTCTGGTTGATCCCGATGGCATTGAACGTGCCGTTGGCAATGGTGGTGAACTCACGGTCGCTGACGAACGTAGCCACACCGTTGCCAGACGCTCGCGGGCAACTGAAACGGAATTTCCACTGGTTACCGTTGCGCTCGGTGATCTGCTGTTTGCACCCCGACTGCGGGTCAGCCAAGGGAATATCATTGGTCGCCACTTGCTGCGGCGTCAGGCAGGCACGAATACCCTTGCCACCGATGTTGATGCCTTGCTTCTCCAGCTGCGCCCGTTGTTGCGGGGTGATCTGGCCCTGAATCTGGCCGAGGATCGATTGCACGTCCATGGCCTGATCATCGACCTTCACATTGCTCGATGTCATTTCCCACAACCCCGGCTGCAGCATTTGCGCCTGAGCCACCAACGGCAAGGCCAACCCCAGACCCAGCGCCAAACCCAGCAGACGAACGTTCATTGCAAAACTCCTGATCAGTAGTGGCCGTTAGACGCCGGCCGCTTGTTTCGGTTCATGGCCTGCTTTCATGGCTAAAAAGAAAATAGCGACAACCGCAAAGGAACATGGTCTGTTAAGCATTGAATCTTCAGGAGCAAGGTTGCCCCATGGATTATTTTGGACCGCATATCTTCGGTTATCTGATCGCGCTGATACATAGCCTGGGCACAATTGCCGCCATCCATGCGGTGCTGACCGTCCGCACGGCGCAAGGCGCGATCGCCTGGGCGCTGTCGCTGATCTTCATTCCCTATCTCACCCTCATCCCCTATCTGGTGTTCGGTCGAAGCACCTTCGACGGTTATATCAAGGCCCGACGTCAGGCCAACGAACAAATGCGCCAGGCCGTTTCCGAACTGAACTGGCGGCCCTGGGTAGAAGAAGCCCTGACCGCTCGCGCCTCCAATGCCTACGACTCATTGCGGGCGATGCCGAAGCTCGGCCGCATGCCGTGTCTGGCCAACAATGAAGTGCAATTGCTGATCAACGGCACCGCCACCTTCGAAGCGATTTTCCACGCAATCAGCCAGGCACGGGAAGCTGTGCTGATTCAGTTTTTCATCATTCACGACGATCGCCTCGGCCAGCGCCTGCACGAACTGCTGCTGAAGAAAGCCGCCGAAGGAGTCGCGATTCATCTGCTGTACGACCGCATTGGCAGCCATGCCCTGCCCCACAGCTACGTGCAGGCACTTCGCGATGGCGGGGTCGAGGTGAAGGCATTCGCCACCCGCAGCGGCTGGCTCAATCGCTTCCAGGTGAATTTTCGCAACCATCGCAAGATTGTCGTGGTCGACGGAATGATCGGCTTCGTTGGCGGGCACAACGTCGGCGACGAATACATGGGCGAAAAACCACCTCTGGCGCCATGGCGCGACACCCACGTTCAGGTGCGCGGGCCGGTGGTCGCCTGCATGCAGGAGTCATTTGCCGAAGACTGGTTCTGGGCTGCCCGTACACTGCCCCCGCTGATCCTGCCGGAGGTGTACCCGGAAGACGGCGTGCTCTGCCAGTTGCTCGCCAGCGGCCCGGCGGATGCCTACGAAACCTGCTCACTGTTTTTCGTCGAAGCCATCCATGCCGCGACTGAACGCGTGTGGATTACCAGCCCTTACTTCATCCCCGACGAAGCCGTTTTCGCTGCGCTGCGCCTCGCCGTCCTGCGCGGTGTCGATGTGCGGTTGCTGCTGCCGTCGCGTCCTGATCACCGCATCGTCTACGCCGCATCGAGCCTTTATGCGTTCGAAGCGGTGCGCGCCGGGGTGCGGGTGTTCCGCTACGAACCGGGTTTCCTGCATCAGAAAGTGGTGTTGGTCGACAACGAAATCAGCGCCATCGGCAGCGCCAATCTGGACAACCGTTCTTTCCGGTTGAATTTCGAGGTGATGTTGCTGACGGTCGACAGCGAATTTGCCGGCCACGTGGAACAGATGCTCAACGAAGACTTCGCCCAAGCCTGTGAAATCGCCAAGGAAGAAGGCCGGGAAATCCACCGCCTGCAACAACTCGGCATGCGGATCGCCCGGCTGATTTCACCGATTCTCTAGCTCAAGGGTTGTAGATGTCGTCGCGGGTCCACGGCAGTTCATGGCTGCCATCGGCGTGGGCCTTCACCGCGAGGATCTGGTGCAGATTGATCCAGCCCCGGGCAAACGCGTAGGCGCATCCGGCCAGGTACAGACGCCAGATACGCAAAGCCTGATCTGGTACCAGCTTCGCGGCGGCTTCGAGATTGTCCTCCAGACGTTCGCTCCAGTGGTCCAGGGTGCGCGCGTAATGCAGACGCAGGCTCTCGACATCGACGATCTCCAGACCGGCCTCGCTGATCTGGGCCGAGATCATCGCCAGGTGCGGCAGCTCGCCGTTGGGGAACACGTATTTCTCGATGAAGTCCCCGGCACCGCGTCCCACCGGACGGCCATCGGTGTGCTTGGCGGTGATGCCGTGGTTCATCACCAGACCGCCCTCTTTCACCGCGCCGAACAGGGTTTTGCAGTACTCGGCCAGGTTGGCGTGGCCCACATGCTCGAACATGCCGACGCTGACCACTTTGTCGAACCGACCGTCCTGCGGCAGATCGCGGTAATCGAGCAGTTGCAGTTCGATCTGGTCTTCCAGGCCTTCAGCTTTGACGCGCTCCCGAGCCAGGGCCAACTGCTCCTTGCTCAGGGTGATACCAAAGACTTTGGCACCGAACTCACGGGCGGCGTAACGCGCCAGGCCGCCCCAGCCGCAGCCGACATCCAGCAGGTAGTCGCCCGGTTGCAAACGCAGCTTGCGACACAGATGCCGGAATTTGGCCTGCTGGGCCTGTTCGAGGGATTCGCTGCCAGTTTCGAAATAGGCGCAGGAGTACGCCATGTCGCTGTCCAGCCATAGCTGGTAGAACGCGTTGGACAGGTCGTAGTGATAAGAGATGGCCTTGGCGTCGGTTTCCTTGTCGTGGAGCGTGCGCACTGGCTGACTGTCTTCGTCCTCATCGAGCAGCGCGGAGCTCAGCTCATCGCACACCCGGATGACCTCGCTGATCGAACCCTCGAGTTCGAGTTTGCCCTCAACGAACGCCGCCCCCAGCGCGTCGAGACTTGGATGGGTCAACTGGGACACCATCAACGGGTCCTTGACCACGATGGTGACGCTGGGCGTCGGGCCCAGATTGAATTCATGGCCGTCCCAGAGTCGCAGGCGAAGCGGAAGCTGCAGATTCTGTAAGGCCGGTGGAAGTTGCGCGAGCATGGAATATCCCCCTGGTTTCAGACGTCTGATCTGAGGGTAGACCATCCTTGAAAATTAGCAGGCTATCGATTCAATAGTCGCCGCCTATGAGCCGAAATGGCTTTAACGTCACTGATCTCCCTGCTTCAGTGCGCCTTCTCAAATGACTGCAAGAGAGGCGCACAGTTCGAAAAATGATCAGTTCTGTTCGGTGAGTTTCAGCAGCGGCTCCTGAAACCGCAGCAAGCGGCCAGCGTTGCCCAACACCAGCAACGTGCTGAGGTTGTGCAGCAGCGCCGCGATCATCGCCCCGGCCGCGCCCAGCCAGCCGAACGCGGCGAACACGACGATGGCCAGCGTCCAGCCCAGACCGATGATCACGTTCACTTGAAGCGTGCGCCGGCATTGGCGACTCAGACGCACACAGGTGCCGAGCCGGCGCAGGTCGCTGCCGATCAGCACGATGTCGGCGGACGCCAGCGCAATGTCCGCACCGCCCGCTCCCATCGCAACACCTACCACCCCGGCCTTGAGTGCCAGCGAATCGTTGATGCCGTCGCCGACCACCATCGGCCGGAAACCGTTGTCGATTTCCTTCAGCACCCGATTGAGTTTGTCTTCAGGCAACGCCTGAGCTTCGACTTCATGCAGGCCGACATCACGCGCCAGGGTGTGCGCCACGCTCTGACGGTCGCCGGTCAGCAACAGTTGCCGACCGAGGCCCAGCTCGCGCAGTTCGCTCAAGGCGAATCGTGCTTCCGGTTTGACGCTGTCAGCCAGCAACAGCCAGGCGAGAAATTCACCATTCAAGGCTAGCCCGGCAATCGGGCCGTCGTGATCGGGAATCGATGTGGTCGGGATACCCAGTTGCGCAAACAACTCTGGGCGACCGAGGGCCGCTTCACCCTGCTCGGTCTTGGCCACCACACCCAATCCTTGCCGTTCGTGAATGTCGGTCAGCACCAGCACGTTGTCCGCGTGGACCAGACCGGCCAGTGCTCGACTGACCGGGTGACTGCTCGCAGCACCAAGGCTGGCGGCCAGTGCCATCACCGAATCGTGATCCGCCTGCGCGCTGTTGATCGACTGCAAACGCAACGTGCCGTAAGTCAGAGTTCCGGTCTTGTCCACCACCAGCGAAGTAAGGTCGGCCAGTTCTTCGAGAAAAGCCGAACTGCGGATCAGAATCCCGTGACGCGCCGCAACCGCCACACCGGCAATCGCCGTGGCCGGTGCCGACAACACCAGTGCACACGGACAGGCTGCGACCAGCACTGCCAGCATCGCCTGCGCATCGTTGGTGACAAACCAGGTCACCGCCGCCAACAGCAACACCAGCACCATATAGCTGCCGGCATAACGTTCCAGCAGCCGGGTGATCGGTGGTTTGGAACGCTCGGCGTTCTGCATCAGGGCGATGACCTTGCCCAGGGTCGATTCATCGCCGGTGCGGGTCACCTCGATACGCAGCAGCCCATCGAGGTTGATCGCCCCGCCGAAAACCGTCATTCCGACACCCGCCTCGACCGGCACCGACTCACCGGTGATCGAGGCGGTGTCGAGGCTGGCCTGACCGGACAACACGCGACCGTCCGCCGGGATCCGATCGCCGGCGCGGACTTCAACGGTGTCGCCGGCCTTGAGCGTGCCGTTATCGACTTCGATCACGGTGCCGTCCGCCTGGATTTTCCGTGCATGACTGCGAGTGAGCTGGCCCAGGGCATGAATCGCTTCCTGCGAGCCGATCACACTGCGTTCCTCCAGCACATGGCCGAAGATCATGATGATCGGCAACAGCGCGGCGGTCAGCAGATCACCAGTGGCCCAGGCACCGAGCATCGCCAATGCGATCAACTGGTCGGTGATGCCGTGCAGGCTCGGATAACGCAGGCTGAACCACGCCGAACGCATCACCGGCACCGCCACCAGCAAAGAAGCAAAACCCAACAGCAACTGACTGACCCCGGTTTGTTCCGGCATCAACCAGCGCCAGATCAGGCCAAGCCCGAGCAGGCCAAGGGCGAGCATCGCCAGGGTCAACTGGCGCGCAGCGCGACGTTGCTCGGCCGAGGACAACAGACTCGGTGCGGCGGTAGTGGCGGTCATTTACTGGCTCCCTGAATGATCAGGCGGGAATCGTCTTTCGGATCGACCGTGGTGACCGAACCGGCCTGGCCGAGAATCTTCGGTATCCGTTCGCGGTATAGGCGCAGCAGCATTTGCGGGTCGGTGCTCTGTTGCCGGGCCAGACTCAATACAGTGGCGGTATCGGCGGACGCTTTGGCCAGGCGTTCACCGGCCTGGGCATGGGCGACCTGCAAGGTGCGGTCGGCCAGTTCGTTGGCCGTCTGGGTGATTTTTTCAGCATCGGTGCGGGCATTGGCCACCGCTTTGTCAGCCTGTTGGCTGGCTGTCAGCACGGCATTGAACGCACCGACGGCCGGCTCGGGCAGACTTGATTGCACATCGACCCGCGCCACTTCGATACCGATGCCCTGCCCGCTTGCCTTCAATTCAGCCAAGCGACGATTGATGCCTTGCACCAGATCCCCGCGCAAGCGCTCGCGTCGTTCGGCGGCTTGATTGTCAGCGCCGATCAACTCCGGACGCGCCACCAGAATGGTGTCCAGATCCCGCGCCGCTGTCAGGGCCACCGCGCTGCGAGTCACCAATCGATCCAGCGCCGGCAACACATGGTCGCCTTGCAGCACGAAGTCATAGGGATCGGTGACCTTGTAAAACACCCGCACGTCCAGCTGCACCACACCGGCATCACCGGTGAGCAAATAGCCGGAACCGGCCAATGCATCGCTTATTGGCGTGGCGAATGTGGCGACGCGATCCGCCTGTATTGCAGCTGGACTGCGCAGCAAGTTTTCCACGCGACGTTCGATGACCCGATCTGCCGCCGGCAGCAAAACGACCTGTTCGAACGGCTGCGGCCAGGCCAATAACAACCCGGCATTCTGGATGCGATCCAGCGCACCGAAATGCATGACCACCGCACGATTTTGCGGATCGATCTGCCGCACATTGGAAAACGCCCAGGCCAACGCCGCCAGCACCGTCACTGCGTACAGGGCAAAAAACGCCAGACGTCCCGCCTGAATCCAGGGACTGTTCAACGAATTTGTTCCACGTGGAACCTCACTCATGGCTGCGTTCCGGTCTTGCTGTCCAGATTCGGCGGGCCGTCCACCAGCACGCGGAATGGCGCGGCATCAGTGCGCAGGATCAACTTCGTATCTGGCGTGACGATAGTGCCGAGGGTGTCCAGTGAGCGCAGCAAGTTGTACAGCTGCGGCGATCCGGCATAAGCACGACCATAAATCTGTGCGGCTTCGACCCGCGATTGCGCCTCGATTTCCGCCGCTTTCACGGTCGCGTCAGCCTGCACAATTCGGGCATCACGCTCGGCGCCGGAGCGAATCTGCGCAGCTTCACGCTTGCCAATTGCAGTGCGTTCAGTGGCGATGGTTTCACGCTCGGCGCGCATCCGGTCAACCGTCGCGGTGAGAGTCACTGATGGCAAGGTCAACCGCTCGATGCCCACTTGCACCACGCGTACGCCGTAAGTGGCGAGCAATTGCTGATCAATCTGCTGACGCAACTGCGCTTCGAAGTCGGCGATATGCACCTGGTTGGCATCGGTGTTGACCAGATTGGCCAGGTCGAAACTGCTGGCGGTGGTCTCCAGCGCCGAGCCGACAAAGGTGCGAATCTGCCGCGCCGCTTCGTCCGGCTGATTCTGTACTGCGCGCATGAACCGTTGGACGTTGTCCGCATCGCCCTGCACCTGCCACGCGACATACGCCTGCACGATGATGCGCAAACCGTCACGGGTGCCGACGTCCTGCAAGCCACTCGATGTCGTACGCAAACGCAGGTCCACCGGGATTGCCGCTTCGAACGGCGCCGGCCAGCGCCAACTCAGACCGGGCTCCAGCAAAACCCGGGACGGGTTGCCGAAGCGGGTGATGACGGTGGCTTCACCGGAGCGCACCTGCACCAGGCTTGCCGCTGCGATGGCGAACGCCACGAGCAACACTGCCCAGCCCATGCGTCGCCACGGGAAAGGCCCCGCCTCTTCCGGCGCCCCATGATGATGGTGATGCCCGTGATGGTGGTGGCCGCCATAAGCATGGTCGTGACCGCTGTGGTCATGGTGATCGTGAGTATGCGACTGGCTCAATGGGTGGCTCCTGGTTGAGCGGTGGTGCGCGCCGGCGTCGGGTCAGCCGGCAGCGTGAACGTACGCAGGTCGATGGTCGGCGCGTTGCTGCTGCCGCCCAGACGATGGTCGAGCACCAACAGTTTGGCTTTGCCCAGCCCCTGACTGAGCTGGCTGAGGTATTGCTCCAGCACGAAGGCCTGACCGGCGCTGGCGTAGGCTTTTTGCTCGGCGCTGAATTTCAGATCCGCCGCGCGGGCGGTCGAGCCGGTTTCGTGGGCATTGGCAGTGGCTTGGTCGCGAGCGAGGCTGGCCTGCAATTGCGCCTGATTGCTCGCTTCGGCCGCCGCCCCACGCTCGCGAGAGATCAACGCCTGGGCGCCAATCTGCGCCGCTTGCACGCTGTGATAAGCGTTGGCCGCACCGGCGGGTGGATGGATCGCTTCGACCACAGTGGCGAGAATTTCCACACCACTGTCGAGTTTCTGCAGATCGCTTTGCACCGCGCGGCCTATCTCGTCAGCCAGCCCAACCCTGTCCTGCCCCAGCAAACCGTCGAGGGTGCGCGATGCAAAATCGTGGACCAGAATCCGGCTCGCGGTGCTGCGGATCAGCGTCGGCACATCCGCGCTGTTATACGTCGCGGCCAACGCCGCCTGATCGCTGAGGCCGATGCGGTAGACGAAACGCACGTCCATATTGACGATCTGGAAGCTCTGTTGCTCGCCACGGCTGCTGGCGATGACCTGGGATTTATCGTTGACGTGGCTGGCATCC
This sequence comes from Pseudomonas sp. G7(2022), assembly GCF_052660475.1. Taxonomy (NCBI): domain Bacteria; kingdom Pseudomonadati; phylum Pseudomonadota; class Gammaproteobacteria; order Pseudomonadales; family Pseudomonadaceae; genus Pseudomonas; species Pseudomonas sp. G7(2022). The sequence continues at coordinate 6,283,940 of NZ_CP109659.1, forward strand.
CACAAGCGGTTGGCGGTGATCGGGGCCGGACCTTCCGCCGGATCCGGCTGAACCGGCGCCGGGTTCTCGCCGACGCTGGTCGCCAATTCATGCACCACGCCATTCTCCACGCTCAACACCCGGCCCAACGGCCAGGGCAGACCGGCATGCAAACCCGGGCCGAACACCTGCACCGGTTTGCCGAAGCGCTCATAGATCCCACGGCTTTGCAGCGGGACTTCATGAATGCCGGTGAGCAACCAGCCCACCGTCGCCACCAGCACCAATACCGGCAAGAATGCGCGGCGCATGTAACTGAAGGCCCAGATCTGCCGCAGATCGATACCGAAGCGGTTGTGCAATTCGTGCTGCAAGGCGAGCAACGGTTGCGGTGTCCAGCGCAGCAGATCGGCGACGAAACTGCGGGCCAGCAGCACCGGTTCAAGTTGTTCGCGGCGCGGACTGAACAGCGACAACACGGCACGCAGCAGCAACTCCGCCGCGACCAGCCCCGGCAGGATGCCGATCAGCACCGCCAGCCGCACGGGCCACACCGAATTCTCGCTGGCAAACAGCAAGCACAACGCGCCCAGCACCAGGCTGATGATGGTCACGCGCGTTAGTTGCGCCAGCGCGCCGGCCTCGGGCCATTGCGCCGGGTTTTCCTGAGCCAGTTGCCGCTCCAGCACCAGCAGGCCGAACGCCAGCAACAGCGCAATCGCCGCGCCGACGGAGGCGGACAAGCCCACGGCAGTCGGTTGCAGCGTGAGATTCCACACCTGCTCGATGCCAAGCAACGCCAGCAGCGCCAGAGCGCCCAGCCACAATGTCGCTGCACCGATCTGCCCCAGTACATGCAGGCTGCGGCGGCTCAGCCGATCCAGCAGTCGCTCGTACCAGCCATCCGGCCCGGGCGTTTCTTCCTCGACGGTAACCGGCACCACCGGGTTGATCACCCGCGCCCGCCAATCGGCCACCCACCACGCCGATTGCAGCCCGGCGACCAGCACCAGCAACGCCGCGCTCTGATTGACCAACAGCGCCGGCCACAACGATTGCGAGGCGAACAGGCCAACAAAAAACGCCAGCACCACTTCGGCCACGGCCAACCCGCCAAGTCCAATGGCCAACCGGCGCAATCGGCGACCCTGGGCCGCCGCCTGCTGAAAGCGCGGCAAACCGGTCACTTGCGTGCCATCAACGTCCAGATCGACTTGCATATCCCCCCAAAAACCTCGGCTCACTGCACAACTCGTTACGATATAACGAAATCCGTGAAATATTTGTACTCAATTTCACATTCAAAGATGCCCAACCTGTCGCGTTCCTGAAGCCTTGACCGAAATGTCCGGAAACGCACATATTACGTACGTAATTTTTAGCGATCCGCATTCTTCAGCCAGGAGTAAGCGCATGAGCAACTATGACGTAGTGATTCTGGGCGGTGGGCCCGGCGGTTATAACGCAGCGATCCGCGCCGGCCAGTTGGGCCTGAAGGCCGCGTGTGTGGAAGGCCGTGCCACGCTGGGCGGCACCTGCCTCAACGTCGGTTGCATGCCGTCCAAGGCGTTGTTGCACGCGTCCGAACTGTACGATGCGGCGATGGGGGCGGAGTTCGCCAACCTCGGCATCGAGGTCAAACCGACGCTCAACCTCGCGCAAATGATGAAACAGAAGGACGAAAGCGTCACCGGCCTGACCAAAGGCATCGAATTCCTGTTCCGCAAGAACAAGGTCGACTGGATCAAGGGCTGGGGCCACATTGACGGTCCCGGCAAAGTCAGCGTGACCGGCGATCAGGGCAGCCGGATCGAACTGACCGCTACCGACATCGTCATCGCCACGGGTTCCGAGCCCACTCCCCTGCCCGGCGTGGCGATCGACAACCAGCGCATTCTCGACTCCACCGGCGCGTTGTCCTTGAGCGAAGTGCCCAAACATCTGGTGGTGATCGGTGCCGGCGTCATCGGCCTGGAACTGGGATCGGTCTGGCGGCGGCTCGGGGCGCAGGTGACGGTGGTGGAATACCTCGACCGCATCTGCCCCGGCGTGGACGGCGAAGCCGGCAAGACTTTGCAACGTTCACTGAGCAAACAGGGCATCACCTTCAAACTGAGTTCAAAAGTCACCAGCGCCACGTCCTCGGCCAGCGGCGTACAACTGAGCATCGAACCGGCAGCCGGCGGCGCCGCCGAACGGCTGGAAGCCGATTACGTGCTGGTCGCCATCGGCCGTCGCCCTTACACCCAAGGTCTGGGGCTGGAGAACGTCGGCCTGAGCACCGACAAACGCGGCATGCTCACCAACAAACACCATCGCACCGAGGCTCCTGGCGTGTGGGTGATCGGCGATGTCACGTCAGGGCCGATGCTGGCGCACAAGGCTGAAGACGAAGCCATGGCCTGCATCGAGCAGATCGTCGGCAAGGCGGGCGAGGTCAACTACAACCTGATCCCCAACGTGATCTACACCCGACCGGAACTGGCCAGCGTCGGCAAGACCGAGGAGCAGCTCAAGGCCGAAGGCCGGGCCTACAAGGTCGGCAAATTCCCGTTCACTGCCAACAGCCGGGCGAAGATCAATCACGAAACCGAAGGCTTTGCCAAAGTCCTCGCCGACGCGCACACCGACGAAGTCCTCGGCGTGCATCTGGTCGGCCCGAGCGTCAGTGAGATGATCGGTGAGTATTGCGTGGCCATGGAGTTCAGCGCATCGGCCGAGGATATTGCCCTGACCTGCCACCCCCACCCGACCCGTTCCGAGGCGCTGCGTCAGGCGGCCATGAATGTCGAAGGCATGGCGACGCAGATGTAAGCACTTCGCGCAGACTTCCCGCGCAATGCGGGAAGTATCAGGACGGCAAATGCCCCAGCGGCAACGCGCCCGGGGTCTTCACCGTGTGAATCGCAAAATTGCTGCGGATGTCGCTTACCCCCGGCAACTTCAGCAGGCAACCGGTGAGGAAACGGTCATAGGCACGCAAGTCCGGTACCACCACTTGCAGCAGAAAATCCGATTCCCCGGAGACCAGAAACGCCGAAATCACCTCTGGCAATGCTGTCACTGCGTGATGAAACGCCTCGGCCTGTTCATCGTTGTGGCGCTCGACCTTGACCCCGACGAACACCGTCAGCCCCAGCCCCACCTCGTCACGGTCCAGGTTCGCCTGATAACCGCGAATCACCCCGGCCTCTTCCAGCATGCGCACCCGGCGCAGGCACGGCGAGGCGGACAACCCGATCTCGTCCGCCAGTTGCACATTGCTCAGACGCCCGTCTCGTTGCAGCGCGGCGAGAATCTTGCGATCGAAGGCGTCGAGTTTCATGGTTGGCAGATCCTGATGGTGTAACGGCAAAAAGAAAGCAGGTTATGCCAATCCGCGTGGTTATTGAAGCGAACTACGCAAGCACCTGCCCTGCCCCTCAGTCATAGACTGATTGCACCGAATCGACAACGAAAGGGGTGCGACATGGCGAGTCTCTGGCTGTTTTTCCTGGCTTTGGCGGTGGTCTATCTGCTGCCCGGCCCGGACATGATCCTGCTGTTGCAGACCGGTGCCCGCCAGGGTCGCGGCGCAGCACTTGCCACGGCGGTGGGTCTGGCCGTCGCCCGAGCCTGTCATGTAGCGCTCGCGGCGCTGGGGCTGGCGGCGCTGTTCAAGGCGGCGCCGTGGACGTTCGATGCCGTGCGAATGGCCGGGGCGGCGTACCTGCTGTGGATCGGCATCCAGTGCCTGCGCACCACGCTGCTGCCGGATCTGAACGCCGGGACCGTAACGGACAGCCAGGGTCAGTGGCGCGCAGCGATCCGTCGTGGCCTGCTGACCAACCTGCTCAACCCGAAAGCCTTGTTGTTCTGCTCGGTACTGCTGCCACAGTTCATCGTGGCGAATGGCGCGCCGGTGCTGACGCAGTTTGCGGTGCTCGGCGCGATGCTGGTGGCCGCAGGATTGCTGTTCGACAGCGCCTATGCCCTGCTCGGCACGGTATTGGGCCGCTGGCTGAAACACAGCCCGACGGCCCAACGGGTGCAGCAGTGGTTGTTCGGCAGCCTGTTGATCGGCTTCGCCGTGCGCCTGACGTTCGTCCAGCAGGCTTAGGCTTTGCGAGCCTTGCGCTGGCGCCGGGTAATCATCAACACGGCCACGGCGGTGAACACGACAATCGCACCGATCTGCACCGGCCACTTGTACGGCCGCAGTGTCGAACGCACCGAGTCGGTCACCTGAGTGACATAGCGCTTGTCGGCGTTTTCAAAATCCGGGTACGGGCACTGATGGCCAAAATCCACCGCCCACGGAACGTAAGGCCCTTCATCGACATAGCGCTTGTACAACGCGCTCTGCTCTTCCAGGCTGCTGTTCCAACCGGCGGCCGAGCACAGCACGGCAGCGAACGCCTGACTGGTGTGCGGCAGGTTATCCGCCGCACGACTGGCCAACGCCGTGGCAACGAAACGGTAGTGATAACGTTCATCCGGCTGCGCTTCACTGGCCTTCTGGCGTTGCACCTCGGCTTCGCTCACCAGCGGCCCGACTTTCAGTTCGGTGGTTTCCAGGCTGTAGTTGCCGCCGAAGGTCGCGTAATCCGGGGCCATTTCGTAGCCCAGGATGTCCATGCCCCACTCGCGGGCCGTCCACGCGGCATTGAACAGCGCACTGGCACGCTTGGTCGGCCACCATGCCGAATCGGCCTTCAGGCGTTGTTCGCCGTAGAGCCGGGCCTTGTTCTGCAGATCGGCATTATCGAAGTAACCGACCGCTTCTTCGTAGTGCCCTTCACGCAGCAAACGCCGACCCAGCAGATTGCGCAGGCTTGCGGCGACCGGCAGCGGCACGTAATTGTCGCGATCCTGCTGACTCAGCGCAGGTGGCGCCGGCACATTGGTATCGACATAGTTTTTCAGTTCCTCGACCGTCAGCACTCGCTCCGCCACGGTCGCAGCGTCAAACCAATAAATAGCCTTGCTGCGATACAACTGGTCGAAAGCCTGCAGATACTCACCCCGTTGCAGCGCAAGAATCGCGCTTTCACCCTCGACCCGGCACTTGGGTTGCAGGGTTTCGAGATTCCAGTCGGCCGTGCGCCGCTCGCCCCAGGATTCGTCCTGCGGGAACGCCTGCGCGGCTTTGGCATAAGCCGCTGCAGCGGCGTTTTTATCGCCGTCACGCACCGCCAGTTTCGCCCGCAGCCACCACGCCAGACCGCCGTCGCCTGCATGTTCGAGGAACGCCTTGGCGCTGGCGTAATCGCCCTGTTGATAATTCATGGCCGCCAGGCGATCGGCGTTGTCGAGGCTGCCGCGAGTACTTTCCTGCAAAGCCTTGATCAGCTTTTTCTGATTCGGCGGCTCATCGCCGAACGACCAGCCGATCCGGCTGATCAGCGAGGCCGTCACCAGTTGCTGCACCGCTTTGCCGCGCAGCAACTTTTCAAGTCTGTCTTCAGGCTCTTCGGCCAGGTCGTTCATCAACAGCTTCAACGAGGTGTAGCCGACGTTCGAGCCATGCAGGTTTTGCGTGGCATAGAGCTCGATGGCCTTGTCCCAACTGCCCGCCGTGCGCAGCGCTCGTGCTTCTTCGCCGAGGCTGGCCACGCCAAGCTCCAGCGGATCGCTGAAACCGTCGATGCTCAGTTGCCGCGTCTGGCGGAAGGCCTCGATGGCGTTTTCCAACGCCTGGAGTGCATCACCCGCCTCGCTGCTCATGGCAAAGAAAGCCCGGCCCAGCGAATACGCGGCCCAGGTGCTGCGCAACGCCCGCTGATCGGCCGGCAACGCCAGCAACTGACGGAAATACTCGACAGCCAATTGATGGTCGCCGGCGCCGAACGCCACGGCGCCCGCCACATACAAACGCAGTTCCGCCGGCAGGCTCGCGCCCTGCACCTCGACCTGACGGGCATCGGTCAGGCTGCGCAGTTGTTTGACCAGCGCTTGCTGTTCAGGCGTCAGGCCGATCTGCTCGGCCTTTTCGCGCACCTCGGCAAGCTCTGGCGCCTCGGCGTAGATGTCATCCGGATTGTGGGTGGCGGCGGTGACGTTCTTGAGCCCCGCAATGGTTTTGCCGAGGCGACTGATCTCGAACTTGAAGTTGCCCTCCGGCAGTTCCGCCAGCGATTGCCCGCGATCGTCGAGCAGACGCATCGGGAAATCAGGGCCGCAGGCCAGTGCCGATCCCAGCGGCAGGCTGAGGCTCAGGCAAAGCAGGTGGCGGGGCCAGTTACGGGTCAACATGCGAGCCTCCTTGATCAATATTTGCGCAACGTGCCCAACCGATCGCACGTTGCCCGCCCGCCGGCAATCGGCCGTCGCGCAAGCGGGTGAAGGTAAGCAGATCCGCGGTCTGTTGCAATGCATAACCGGCGAGCGCGTCGGCGCCTTCGCAACCCCGGGCTTTGACGGTGATGCGAGTGGGCCAGGCGCTGTCGAGGTTACCGACGTTACGCAGGGCGATGTCTTGCAGGCCGTTCTGTTCGGTGAACGTCAGGCCGAGCTGACTGCTCAACGCATCGCCTCGGGCGACCGCCTGCAGCGTGCTCAGACTCCAGGCCCTGCGGTCGCTGGCCAGCGGCAGGCGAAACCAGATCAGACCGGCCAGATGTGCCGGGCGATCCTCGCGAAGTTCAATGGCCAGCCGGCTCAGTTGCTGCGGATCGGCGAGCAACTCGCGTCGCTCGCCGCTGCGTTCCAGTGTGACTTCACTCTCCACCACCGGAGCGCCACCGGCGTCCGGCAACAGCGCCACACCGTAGGCGGGCAACGCCAGGTAGAACGGTTGTTCGGTCACCCGCCCCCAGGCCCTGGCCCAGCGTTGTGCCTGCTCGGCGTCGAACAGACCGCGACGGGGGTCACTGACGGCATGCACCTGCAACACACTGCTGTCGACAGCCGCCAACAGCGCCGGCAATTGCGGGCTGTCTAGCCAGGCGGGTAACGCGGTGATGCTCAAGGGCAGGTTGGCCGGCAATGCGGCGCGCAAATGAATGAGGAAATCGGTGTAGGCCGGCAATCGGGCATTGCCGGCGTCATGGTCGATCTCGACGCCGCTCGGGGTCAGTCCCTGCCCTTGCCAGTCGGCGAGCACCTGAAGGATCTGCGCCGTGACGGCTTGCTGGTCGAGCGCCTTGAGCTGACCGTCGAGACGAATCACCGCAATCAGCGGCCGGGCATCCTGCTTGAGCAGTGCGTAATCGACTCGCGCCCGATTCCACCCGGCATTCGGGAAGGCTTGCAGCGCCAGCACCCGAAGCGTCGAGAAGTCGCCATGACTGTCCTTCAGGGCGATTTCATGGGCCGGCGTCCATTGCCGTTGCCAGACGTAGAGTTGCTGATCGAGCGGCACGGCGTCCTGGCGTTCACAACCATAGAGCAGCAACATCGCCACCACGGCTGACCACCCGATAAAAAAGCGCATACCTTGCAGATCCCTGAGACATCAGGCTGCAAGGTTACACAAAAGCGCTCAGGGCTTGCGGGCGATGATCACCTGACTTTTCGCCACCACCGCATCCAGCGCCTGCTTGATCTGCGCGCCGCGCGGCGAATCGAGCACCGCTTGCCAGGTATCGGCCCAATGGTTGAGCAGCGGATGGTCCGGGTTGCTGAATTCGACCTTGGCTTCCCAGAACAGCATCATCCACATCGACCAGTAAAAACCGTACTGGCTATGGCTGATGATCTCCAGCCCTGCCTCGCTGACCATGGCCTTGAACTGCTCTTCACTGATGATGCGAATGTGGTTGGGCTTCTGGAAATACTCCGGTGCCGCGATGTCTTTCTGCAAATCTTCGGAACTGGGGTGCGGCACGCTCAGCAGGTACAGCGCGCCCGACTGGCCGACACGCACCAGTTCGGCGAGAAACTGTGCCGGGTCGTCGACGTGCTCGATGACTTCAGTAGACACCACGCGCGTGGCGGTGCCATCGGCAATCGGCAGCGGGTTGCAGTCGGTGACGTGACACTCGACGCCACGGGCCGGCGTGTCGCTCAAGCGCTGGCGGGTCGCTTCGACCTTGGCACCGTCGATGTCGGCGATGATGATCTTCGCCCCGCGCATGCCGCAGAAATGTACGTTGCCACCGTCGCCACAACCGACATCGAGCAACGTGTCATCGGCGGTCACCGGGAAGCCTTTGAACAGCTCGCCGGTCTCCTGGTTGAACCAGCCACTGAGCATTGCATCGTGCAGGCCGAGCATGTACGGATCGACCTTGTCGGCAGCAGGCTGCGCGGCTGCCGGGACAGGCGTCGGTGCTGTGAGTTTCTTCAAAAGGCTCAGCATGAGGTGGCTCCAGAGGATGGGACGGCGTTGCGCGATATACCGAGACCCCGCACCAGGGCGGCGCCGCGATTGCGCATCGGCATTTCGATGAAACGATAATTCAGCTCGCTGAGCAGCACGATCAGGCCACCGGCAATCAGCAGCGTCACGACCGGATGCCCCGCCGGGCTCGGCAGACCGGCACTCTGCAAACGGAAGATCAGTTCCCGCACCAGTTGATAGGCCGGGATGTGGATCAGATAGATGCCGTAGGAGCGGCTGCCGATCCATGCCATCAGCCGCTGCACTCTGCCGGCCGGCAACAGGTAATCGCGGTTGTACGATGCGATCCACACCAGCAGCGCGCCGAGCACGGCAATCGAGCCGATCCGGTAAGAGGCGAAGGTGAAACGGTCGGTGGCCATGTAGCTCAACAGCAGCGCCAGCACGATCAGCGCAGTCACACCGGCCCACGGATGACGCAGGAAGGTCGGCTCCCATCGCCGCCAGGACGGCTGCACGCTCCACATCGCCAGCAACACGCCGAGGGCCAGCGCATCGGTACGGATCACCATCAACAGCGGCGTGCGCAAGGTGAACAATTGCACCGCGACCAGCGCCAGCAACGCCCAGACCAGATGCTTGCGGCACACCAGAATCAGCAGCGGGAACAGCAGATAGAACTGCTCTTCCAGCGACAGGCTCCAGTACACGAAGCTGCTGCCGTACTCGTAATGAAAAAAGCTGTCGGCAAAACGGAAATTGGCGTACTGCAATACACCGGCCAGCGTCGCTTGCAGGTTGGCGTGCAGCGTACCGAAAGCCCCGGAGCGATTGAGAAACACACATGCGAGCAGCATCAGCGCCAGCCATAACCAGGCCGACGGCAACAGACGGAAGGCCCGGCGCAACCAAAAGTTACGCGTCTGTTCCCAGTATTGCTGGCGAGTCGAACAGCCTCGCAGCGCCGGGATCAGGCTACGGGCGATGACAAATCCGGAAATGGCAAAAAACAGGTCAACGCCCCACCACGGCTGTGCCCAGGCATGAACCCTTTCAAGCAGCGGCACCGGATCGGTGAACAGGCTTCCCTGCAGGTGATGAAACAGCACGCCGAGCACGGCGACCGCGCGCAGGACTTCGATGTCCATGATGCGCTTGCCGCTCATGACACACGCCCTGCATCGAGCGGTTTACGGGCAATGATCACCTGACTCTTGGGCATGAACCGGTCCAGCATCTGCTTGATCGCCAATCCGTCGGGCTGCGCCAGCAAGTCCTGCCAGGTTCTGGCCCAGCCTTCCATCAGGGGTGGATACGGCGCCTGGATCCGGTCGCGCACGGCACCGCCGAGATCACGTCCGGCAGCACGTTCGCTGGCCCAGAAAAAGATCATGCCCATGACCCAGAAAAATCCCGTGGCCTGGCGATGCTCGATCACCAGACCGGCGTCCTCCACCAGTGCCGCGAAACGTTCCGGGGTAAAAATCTGCACGTGGTTGGGTGACTGGTAATAACTGGCCGGGGCGATTCCCTGCTGCAAATGCTCACCCACCGGTGCCGGCACACTGAGCAGGTACAACGCTCCGGGACGCCCCATGCGCACCAGTTCGGCCATGAACGGTTCGGGCTGGTCGATGTGCTCCAGTACTTCCATGCACACCACCTTGCTTGCACAACCATCGCTCAGCGGCAGCGGCAGGCTGTTGCTGACCAGACCGAGACTGGGTTTACGGCTCTGCGCTTCGACTTGCCGGGCGAGGTCATGCACCTTGTCGTGTTCGCTGTCGGTGAAGATCACCGAGGCGCCCTGGCGCACGGCGAACAATGTCGCCACGCCCTCACCGCAACCCACGTCGAGCAGGGTGTCGTCCGCACCGATGGCAAAGCCCTTGAGCAACTCGCCACTGTCGCCGTGAAACCAGCCGTCGAGCATCGCATCGTGCAACCCGACGTCCCGCGGCGACACGCTGACAGCCTTCGGTTCAGGTGCAGAGACCGGCACCGATCGCATGACCGGACGCAAGCGCCTCAGTAATGCGCGGATCATGTGCCTGTGGCTTCCGTTGCAGCGACAGCGCGGAGCTCGTGCACTTGAGCGAGAAAATCGCGCAAACGCTGCTCGGCCAACGCCTGACTGCAGAACGCCTGGAGACTGGCAACGGCTTGCGCCGACATTTGCGCATAACGCCCGGGATCGTTCTTCGCCACCTCATAGCTGTCGCGATAGGCCACGCAGACCGATGCCCAGTTGGTCATGTAGCGCAAAGTGCGGAACGCCTTGCGCGGATCGTGGGGCCAGGCAGTCAGTTCATCGGTGGACTCGACCAGGAACGCGTTGTCGGTGCTCAGGTAATCGATCATCGCCGTGGTACGCGGTGCTACGGCCGGCTTGCCGCAGGACATGAATTCCATCAGGGGCAGGCACTGGCCTTCACCGTAGGAAGTGTTCACCACGTACCGGGTGGCCTGCACCAGACGTTCGTAGTCCGCGTCCGCGAGGTAGCCATAAATCAGCACGATGCGGCAGCGGTAGGACTGGTTTTTGTACAGGTGATGAAGAATGTCGCTGAGGGCTTCTTCTGCATCGTGGTGGGTGAGTTTGAGGACCAGCGTCGCGTCTTCGATGTCGCGGAACGTCACGCAGAATGCGCTGAGCATGTCTTCCCAGTTCTTGCGTCCGTCGCCGGGATTGAACACCGACGTGTAGACGACACCGTCCAGCAACAACGCCTGCTCGCACACCGGCGCCTGGAAATCGATGCCCTGGCCACGACGCAGATGCTTAGGGCCGAAGGCGTCGAGATCGAGCTTGCGACTGTCGGCCACCAGCCCCTTGATGGTCAGGCGCACCGGCCCCGTCGAATGCTGCCCCTGAAGCTGCGCGCCCCGGGCCGCGAAGCGATCCCACACCGGCGCCGGGACAGCAACAATCGGGTAATCGGCGCCCATGGCCTCGCGCACGGCGTTGACCGTGTAACTGGAATGGGTGATCGCCGCGCCGCAGGCCCGGAGCACCGTGCGCCAGTCATTGCGCGGCTCGTTGTCGAAGGGCTCGTTGGGGATGGTGCTGAATTCCCAGGCGAACACCGGCAGCGTCGGGCACGCCAGATGGATTGGCGTGCGGTGCGGCGGCGAGAACGACAGAAACACGCACGGTTCGCCATGCGCCAGGCATTCCAGATACAGCGCATCGACTTCCCGGGCCGGGTCCACTACTTCCACCACGCGCCCGAGACGCTCGAGCACCGGGCGGTATTCCTTGAGCACGAAGTAATAGCTGTACTCCGAACGGCCCAGGTTTTGCGCGATGGTGTGCTGGTTGGTTTCCGAATGAATGATGATCAGCATGAGGCGTTGTCCGTCACGGGCGCAGATTCAGCGGCCCCTGGCTCGAGGCCGAAAAAGTCCGCCATGCGCTGCTGCACCGGGGCAAACGCGCAGTAGTCGTGCATGCGTTCGACAGCGGCGGCAGACATCCGCGCGTAATCCTGCGGCTGCGCCGTGGCCATCCGGTAGCTGTTTTCGTAAGCGCTTTTGAGCGACGCCCAGTCCGGTCGATAGCGCAGGGTGCGGTAGATGATGCGGGTGTCCTGGGGCCAGATCGTCAGCTCTTCGCTGGACTGGACGACGAAGGCCACGGTGTCATCGATGTAGTCTTCCATCGCCGTGTGATCCGGCGCGATCACCGGTTTGCCGCTGGACATGAACTCCATCAGCGGCAGGCAAAGGCCTTCGCAGCGTGAAGCGTTGACGTAGAAACTGGCGGCCCGGTAGAGCCGCGCGTATTGCGCATCGTCCAGATAACCGTGCATCACCAGCACCCGGCAGGCGAACGGCGTCAGTTGCGCAAGCAAGGTCATCAGTTCGCTGTAGTAGGACGCCAGATCGTTCTGGGTGATCTTCAGCACCAGCGTCGCATCAGGTGTTTGGCGAAAGGCCCAGCAGAACGCGGTGATCAGATGGTGCCAGTTCTTGCGACCGTCTCTGGGGTTGAATACGGTGACGTAAATCACCCCATCGACCGTGGCTTCAGCCACCCCCGAGGTGTCCGGCAGGTCCGGTGGCGGCGGCTCGGCCACGGGCACGGCATGGGGGCCGGCAATGTTCGGCAGGCGTCGCTCGAGCCAGGCATGGACTTTGTCCGGCACCAGGTCGCGCAATCCTTCCCAGTACCCGTGATGCAAATATTTCACCCGGGCGATGGGCTCAGGTTGATCGCTCGGGTTCAGCACCCACAGGCGCAGGTAATGGCGGGCAATCACCAGGCGCCGTTTGAACGTCAGCGGTGGCGGGCGCAGCGCCTCGATCTCGGCCAGCTGCTCGGCAGTCAGCGGCTTGGGCAACAGATCATCGGCGCAAAGGCCCAGCGTCCTGCTGTCGAAAATGCAGCCCTTGATCGCCAGCGTCGTACCGGAATTGATCGGCGCACTGACATGCCCTTCACGAACAGCGGCAAAGCTTTCCCACAGCGGGGTTGGCAGCACCAGCACCGGAAACGCTTCACCCATGGCGCGGCGGATTGCCCGGGCAGTATGGCTCGACAGCGTGATGACCCGTCCATGTCGGGCAAGCATCTGCGTCCAGTCATGGCGCGAATCACCGTCCCACGACTCGTCGGGAATCGTATCGAACTCCCATGCGATGACGCAGATCGTCGGACACTCGATATCGGTCGGGGTATTTTGCGGCGGCGTGAACGACAGGAACACGCTGCGCTCACCGGCAGCGAGCAACTGCCGATAGAGCGGATCGATCTCGGCGGTGGTGGACACCACATGCACCCGACCCAGGCTTTCAAGCACCGGGCGATAGGCCTTGAGCACGAAGTAATAGCTGTATTCGGGACGCCCGAGACTCTGGCTGATGGAGCGATCGTTGACGTCCGAGTAGAGAATGAAATTCATGGCATCCCAAGGTGCGACCGCCATCCCGGCAGCCTCACGCTATAACGGCCAGGCGTTGGATCGAGCCGGTATCACCGGGGTTCGTCCTGCGTCATCGGGCACATTTCTGTTCTTGTTTTAATGGTCGGTTTTACCCTGTCGCACGACCCTCAGGAAAAACTGCCGGGGAACGCGACGAGGGGCATTCTAAACACATCCGTCGCGGATTCGTGAACCGCCCGGCGAGAAAAATCCGGCTACTCTGACGAGAACTGACCGGTCACGATTTGTCCTGTTGAAATTGTCACGCAATTGGCACAGATTGGCAGCCAAACAACTACAACAATGACTTCACCTACAGACCTGCCGAATTGCTCCTACGATTCGACAGCAAATTCCCGACAAGCCTGTGGGAAAGGTGAACGTTAAAGACCAAGGGGCGCTGTTTGAAAAAAAGTCTGTTCATCACGGGCCTCAGTGGGTTCGTGGGACAACACATCCAGTCACGTCTGCAAGAGGAAGACGCGTCGTGGCAGTTGCTGCCTGCCGCCTCACCCTATGACCTGACAAAACCTGAAAGCCTTGTCGATCTGTGGCCGCAACTGCCCGATGCGGTCATTCACCTCGCTGGCCAGACCTTTGTCCCCGAAGCCTTCCGCGATCCGGCACGTACCCTGGACATCAACCTGCTCGGCACCTTGAACCTGTTGCAGGCGCTCAAGGCCCGCGGTTTCAAAGGCACGTTTCTGTATGTCAGCTCAGGTGATGTCTACGGCCAGGTTGAAGAACACGCTCTACCCATTACCGAACAACAACCACCCTGCCCGCGCAATCCCTACGCCGTAAGCAAGCTGTCGGCGGAATTCCTCAGTCTGCAGTGGGGCCTCAGCGAAGGCTGGCCGGTATTGGTGGCGCGCCCGTTCAATCACATCGGCACCGGGCAGAAAGACAGCTTCGTCATCGCCAGCGCCGCACGCCAGATCAGTCGCATCAAACAGGGCCTGCAAGGGCCGCAACTGGAAGTCGGCGACATCGACGTCACCCGGGATTTCCTCGACGTTGACGACGTGGTTTCCGCCTATTTCGCGCTGCTGGAAAAGGGCACGCCGGGTCAGGTCTACAACATTTGCTCGGCCCGTGAACAAAGCATCCGCAGTCTCATCGAGCAAATGGCCGATCTGGCCGAAGTCAACCTGCAACTGGTTCAGGATCCCGCACGCATGCGTCGCGCGGATCAGCGTCGCGTCTGCGGCAGCCATCAACGGCTCGCCCGGACCACAGGATGGACGCCGCAAATCACTACACAACAATCCCTGCGGGCGATCCTGTCCGACTGGGAGAAGCGAGTACGACAAGAATGACAAAAAGTGCATTGATCACAGGGATTACCGGCCAGGACGGTGCTTATCTGGCCAGACTGCTGCTCGACAAGGGATACAAGGTTCACGGGCTGGTGGCGCGGCGCAGCAGCGATTCGCGCTGGCGTCTGCGGGAAATGGGGGTCGAAGCCGACATCGTGTACCTGGATGGCGACATGGCCGATGCCTGCTCGGTGCAGCGGGCGGTCATCAAGTCGGCGCCGGACGAAGTCTACAACCTGGCGGCCCAAAGCTTCGTTGCCGCCTCCTGGGATCAACCGGTGACCACCGGCATCGTCGATGGCCTGGGCGTGACTCACTTGCTCGAAGCGATCCGCCAGTTCAGCCCGCACACGCGTTTCTACCAGGCATCGACCAGCGAGATGTTCGGTCTGATCCAGGCCGAGCAACAGGACGAGAACACCCCGTTCTACCCGCGCAGCCCTTACGGCGTGGCCAAACTCTACGGCCACTGGATCACCGTCAACTACCGCGAAAGTTTCAACCTGCACGCCAGCAGCGGCATCCTGTTCAACCATGAATCGCCACTGCGCGGCATCGAGTTCGTGACCCGCAAGGTCACCGACGCGGCCGCCCGGATCAAGCAGGGCAAACAGCAGGAACTGGCCCTGGGCAACATCGACGCCAAGCGCGACTGGGGCTTTGCCGGCGACTACGTCGAAGCCATGTGGCTGATGCTGCAACAGGACAAGCCCGACGATTTCGTGGTCGCTACCGGCGTCACCACCACTGTGCGCGAAATGTGCCGCATCGCCTTCGATCACGTCGGCCTGAACTACCGCGATTACGTGAAAATCGACCCGGCCTTCTTCCGTCCGGCCGAAGTCGAAGTGCTGCTGGGCAACCCGGCCAAGGCCCAGCGTGTGCTGGGCTGGAAACCGAAGACCGACCTCGACACCCTGATCCGCATGATGATGGATGCGGACATGAAACGCGTCGCCAAGGAGTAGGCCATGCTGATCCCCGTGATTCTGTCCGGCGGTGCCGGCACCCGTTTGTGGCCGGTGTCCCGAGAGGGCCATCCCAAGCCGTTCATGACCCTGCCCGACGGCCAGTCGCTGCTGGGCAAGACCTACCGGCGCGCTGCCGGTCTGCTGGACGGCTGGGGAGACATTGTCACGGTGACCAACCGCGAGTACTACTTCCAAAGCAAGGATCACTATCAGGCCGCGCGCCTGTCACGGCACCGCGGACACTTCCTGCTCGAGCCCACCGGCCGCAACACGGCCCCGGCCATCGCTGCGGCAGCACTGTCACTGCAAGCCCTGCACGGCGACGAAGCGATCATGGTGGTGATGCCCGCCGACCACCTGATCGTCGACGAAGTGGCGCTCAAGAGTGCGGTCGAACACGCGGTCAATCTGGCGAAGGACGGTTACCTGGTGACCTTCGGCGTAGTGCCGACCGCTCCGGAAACCGGCTTCGGCTACATCGAGACCGGCGCGCCACTGGATGCCAGAGGCGCGGCCAAAGTGCAGCGTTTCGTGGAAAAACCCGACCTGCAGACCGCCACCCATTATCTGGAGAGCGGTAACTTCCTGTGGAACTCGGGAATGTTCTGCTTCACCACCGCGACCCTGATCGCCGAGCTGGCGCTGCACGCCCCCGTGCTGCTGGAACAGACCCGCGCCTGCATGGCCGCCAGCGAACCGGTGGAAACCGTCGGCTGCCTGCAACAGGAATTGTCGGCGGCGCTGTTCGCCGAGATCACCGATATTTCCATCGACTACGCGCTGATGGAACGCTCGGAAAAAGTGGTTGTGGTTCCCGCCAGTTTCGACTGGAGCGACATCGGTTCATGGGGCGCGGTAGCGGCGCTGGTGCCCGCAGATGCTGACAATAACCGCGCCAGCGGCGAAGCGATCTTCATCGACAGCCGCAACAACTTCGTCCAGAGCGAAGGCCGGCTGGTGGCTGCGGTGGGTGTAGAAGACCTGATTGTGATCGACACCGCCGACGCCGTGCTCGTCGCCCACGCCGACCGTGCTCAGGATGTACGCCGGGTCGCCAAGCAGCTCAAGGACAAGTCCCACGAAGCCTATCGCCTGCACCGCACGGTCAGCCGTCCATGGGGCACCTACACCGTGCTCGAGGAAGGCCCGCGCTTCAAGATCAAACGCATCGTGGTCAAACCCGGCGGCAAGCTGTCGCTGCAGATGCACCATCACCGCAATGAACACTGGGTGGTGGTCGAAGGCATGGCCAAGGTCACCAACAACGGTACCGGTACCACGCTGGTGGCCAAGAACGAGTCGACGTTCATCGCTGCCGGTCACAAGCACCGTCTGGAGAACCCCGGCGTGATCGACCTGGTGATCATCGAAGTGCAAAGTGGCGAATACCTGGGAGAGGACGACATCGTCCGCTTCGAAGACCAATACGGCAGGACGGTGTGAATGCTGCTTTCCCTGTACCGCTCGCTGCACGACTACCGGGGTTTCATCCTCGGTAGCGTCAAACGGGAGTTTCAAGCGCGGTACCGCAATTCGCTGTTCGGCGCGCTGTGGACGGTACTCAACCCGCTGTCGATGATCATCGTCTACACCGTGATCTTTTCCCACATCATGCGCGCCCGTCTGCCTGGCGTGGACGACGGCATGGCCTACAGCGTCTACCTGTGCGCCGGGCTGCTGACCTGGGGCCTGTTTTCGGAAATCACCCTGCGCAGCCAGAACATGTTTCTGGAGAACGCCAATCTGCTGAAGAAAATCAGCTTCCCGCGCCTCTGCCTGCCGGTGATCGTACTGCTCAATGCCGGTATCAACTTCGCGATCATCATCGGCCTGTTCCTCGGTTTTCTGTTGATCACCGGACGCTGGCCGGGGATGGCCCTGTTGGCACTGGCGCCGTTGCTGGCGCTGCAAGTGCTGTTCTGCGCCGGGCTGGGCATGATCCTCGGCGTGCTCAACGTGTTCTTTCGCGATGTCGGGCAATTGTTCGCCATCTGTCTGCAATTCTGGTTCTGGCTGACGCCCATCGTGTACCCGCTGAGCATCCTGCCCGAGTGGGTGCAGCGCCTGCTGCAACTCAACCCGCTGACCAATCTGATCGGCAGTTACCAGAACCTGTTTCTCTACGGTCAATGGCCGGTGTGGAGCTCGCTGCTGCCGATCTTCGTGATCGGCCTGCTGCTGTGCGTGATCGGGCTGCGCCTGTTCCGCCGGCGGGTCGGCGAAATGGTGGATGAACTCTGATGGGGCACATACGCGTCACCGGCCTGGGCAAGGCCTACAAGCAGTACCCCACCCGCTGGAGTCGCCTGGCCGAATGGCTGATTCCGTTTTCGCCGATGCGCCATCGCCAGCACTGGGTGCTGCAGGATGTGAATTTCGAAATCGCCCCCGGTGAAGCGGTGGGCATCGTCGGGGTCAACGGCGCTGGCAAAAGCACCCTGCTCAAGATGATCACCGGCACCACCCAGCCCACCTGCGGCCAGATCCAGCTCGAGGGCCGGGTCGCGGCGCTGCTGGAGCTGGGCATGGGTTTTCACCCGGACTTCACCGGGCGGCAGAATGCGGTGATGGCCGGGCAACTGCTGGGCATGCACGTCGAAGAAATTGAAGCGCTGATGCCGGACATCGAACGCTTCGCGGAAATCGGCGAGGCCATCGATCACCCGGTGCGCACCTACTCCAGCGGCATGCAGATGCGCCTGGCCTTCAGCGTCGCCACCGCGCGCCGCCCGGACATACTGATCGTCGACGAAGCGCTGTCGGTGGGCGACGCCTACTTTCAACACAAGAGCTTCGACCGTATCCGCAGCTTCCGCAAAGCCGGCACCACGCTGCTGATCGTGTCCCACGACCGCTCGGCGATCCAGTCGATCTGCGACTCGGCGATCCTGCTCGAGGCCGGCCACATGGCTATGCACGACAAACCCGAAGCGGTCATGGATTACTACAACGCCCTGCTCGCCGAACGCGAGGGCCAGACCGTGCGCCAGGAACTGCTCGACGGCGGCCAGGTGCGCACCGTGTCCGGCACCGGCGAGGCCGGGATCCTCAGCGTGCGACTGCTCGATGAGCACGAGCGCTCCATCGAAGCCGCCGAAGTCGGTCAGCCGGTAACACTGGAAGTCGACGTCGAGATTCGTCAGGACATCGAACGGCTGGTGCTGGGGTTCATGATCAAGGATCGTCTGGGCCAGGCCATGTACGGCATCAACACCCACCGACAGAACAAGGCGCTGGAAGATCTGCATGCCGGTGAGCGCATCACCTATCGCTTCGCCTTCGTCATGGGCCTGGGCAAGGGCAATTACTCCGTGGCCCTGAGCCTTTCGCGGCTGGATTCACACCTGGACCGCAACTTCGAATGGCGTGATTACGGCCTGGTGTTCCACGTGATCAACAACCGCCAGGAAGATTTCGTCGGCTGTTCCTGGCTGGGCGCCAGAACCTCGATCACCCGCCATGCGGACAGCCTCGCGGAGCGTGCGCCATGAAACGCCTGCTGGTCGAATGCACCCACGTGTTCAAACACCCGAAAGTCAATTCCGGGATTCAGCGGGTGGTGCGCAATGTCATCAAGCAACTGCCGCCGAGCGCTGAAGGTGTCGAGTGCGTGCCGGTAGTCTTGCTCAAGGGCGAGCTGTACCGCGTGAAGCGCCTGGCGCCACTGAACGCTCCCCTGTTCAATGCCATCGTCACGTTTGGCGAGCGCCTGGAACGGCTGGCCCATCGCTTCTGGCAACTGCATCAGCGCCTCGACAGCCGCTGCCGGAGCAAAACGACACGACGGGGCCTGTACGTCGGCTATCGGCTGGGCTCGTTCGGCCTGTTCGGTATCCCGTTGCGGCTGATCGAACGCGTCAACCGCTATCAGTTGCCCCAGCGCTGTGAGCCACTGGAACACCAGCCCGGCGACCAACTGGTGTTGCTGGATTCGTCCTGGCACTCGGACTTCTTTCTGCATGCCGAACGCCTGAAAGACCAAGGCGTGGGCATCGTAGCGGTGATCTACGACCTGATTCCCCTGACCCACCCGCAGTTTTACGACACGCGGCTGGTGCAGGTTTTCAGCGAATGGTTCGACTGGATCACCCGTACCGCCGACGGTTATCTGGCGATTTCCGCCACCGTGCGCGATCAGGTGCGCGAGGAAGTGCAGCGCCGTCTCGGTCCGGCAGATGTCGAAAAGCGCTGGTTCGACTATTTCCACCTCGGCTCCGAGCTGGATCTGCAAAGCGTCGATGCAGCCGTCGAACCGCAGCTGGAGCGTGTGTTCACAACGCCAGAGCCGGTGTTCCTGATGGTCAGCACCATCGAACCACGCAAGAACCACGACTATCTTCTGGATGCCTTCGAACGCGCCTGGGCAGCCGGTTCAAATGCGCGCCTGTGCATCGCCGGACGCATCGGCTGGAAGTGCGATGCCCTGCTCGCCCGGGTACGCAATCACGCCGAACTGAACCGGCGTCTGTTCATGTTCAACGACTTGAGCGACACCAGCCTGGAATACGCGTATGCCCACTCCAGCGCATTGGTGTTCCCGTCGTTCGTCGAGGGCTTCGGCCTGCCGCTGGTGGAAGCCATGCAGCGCGGATTGCCGGCGATGGGCAGCGACATCGCGGTGTTCCGCGAGATCGGCGGCGAATTCATGGCCTACTTCAATTTGCACGATCCGCAACGCCTTGCCGATCTGGTGACGACCTTCGAGCGCAGCGGCCAGTTTCCCGCCGCCCGTAACGTGGCCGAGTGGCATTGGATCGGCTGGCGCGAAGCCAGTCAGCAACTGGCCGAACGCACCGCACGCCATGTGCTGCAAGCGCCCGCGGCGCAAGCGAGGTCCCATGCGCATAGCCCTTAACGCACGGATTCTCCAGGCACCACGCACCGGGATCGGCCATTACGTTGCTGAACTGGTCAACGCCTTGCACACCGAAACCGATATCGACGTGGCACTGTTTCACGGCTGGGGCTGGAGTGCGCAGTTGCCGGAAGCGGCGATGCCCGGCTACTCGCGCCTGAGCCCAGTGCTGCGCAAGATCCCCGGCGCCTATCAGGTACGCCGCTGGCTGGAACAGAAACGCTTCGATCAGGGCCGCACACCCGACATCGACCTGTATCACGAACCGAGCCTGTGGCCGCTGGCCTTCGACGGCCCGACCGTGATCACCCTGCACGATCTGACGCACCTGCATTTCCCGGACACGCAGCCGCAGGCACGGCTCAGGGAAATCGAGCGGCGACTGACCGACGGCATCCAACAGGCACAGGTGATTCTGACCGACTCGCAAGCCATCGCCGACGAAGCACAACGCTATTTCGGGCTGCCAGCCGAGCGCTTCGTGGTGGCACCCCTGGGTGTCGCCGAGCGCTTTCATCCACGCGAGCCGCAAGCCATCGACGCCGTGCTCAAGGCGCATGCCGTGGAGGCGGGGGAGTATTTCCTGTGCGTCGGCACGCTGGAGCCGCGCAAGAACCTGAGCCTGGCCCTGCGCGCCCACGCGCTATTGCCCGAAGCCGTGCGCCAGCGCTTCCCGCTGTTGATCGTCGGTATGGCCGGCTGGCAGCGCGAACAATTCAGTGAGCAATTGCGTGAAGCCCTGGCCAGCGGTCATGTCTGCCTGCTCGGCTACTTGCCGGATGAACAGGTTGCGCAATTGCTGGCCGGCGCCCGGGCGCTGGTTTTTCCCTCGTTGTATGAAGGTTTTGGCCTGCCGGTACTGGAAGCGATGGCCAGTGGCACGCCGGTGGTGGTCACTCGCTCTTCGGCAATGCCGGAAGTGGCAGGGGTCGCCGGTAACTACATTGAAGCTGACGATGCAGACGGCTTGCGCGATGCGCTGAGTCGCCTGATCGACGATCAAGCGCATTGGCAGGCATGCCGAGAAGCCGGATTGCAGCAGGCACGGCTGTTTTCCTGGAAGCGTTGCGCGCAGGCCACGGCCGGCGCCTACCACCAGGCCATGGGAGGTTGAATGCGAGTACTTCATTTTTTCAAGACGTATCTGCCTGACTCGGTCGGCGGCATCGAGCAAGTGATCTTCCAGCTCTGCGAGAGCGGCGCCCAGCACGGTATCGACGGCCAGGTGCTGACCCTCAGCGCCCATCCCGAACCGGCCGTGGTTCAACTGGGGCAACACGAAGTGCATCGGGCCAGACTCGACATCCAGTTCGCTTCCACCGGGTTTTCCTGGAGCGTCTTCAAGCAGTTTCGCGAACTGGCCGCCGAAGCCGACGTGATCAACTACCACTTCCCGTGGCCGTTCATGGATCTGGTGCATTTCGCCAGCGGCATGGACAAACCAAGCGTGGTGACCTACCACTCGGACATCATCCGCCAGAAGAACCTGCTCAAGCTTTATCGCCCGCTGATGAACCGCTTCCTCTCCAGCGCCGACCGGATCGTTGCCGCTTCGCCGAATTACCTGCACACCAGTGATGTATTGCAACAGTTCCAGGACAAGACCCGGGTCATTCCCTATGGCCTGAACAAGGCCGGTTATCCACAGCCTGACGCCGAGCGCATGAACCGCTGGCGCCAGCAGCTTGGGGATAAGTTTTTCCTGTTCGTCGGGGTGATGCGCTACTACAAGGGCCTGCACATCCTGCTCGATGCCTTGAAAGACGTGGACTATCCGGTGGTGATCGTCGGTGCCGGCCCGTTGGAGCAGGCGCTGCACGCTCAGGCAGCCGCGCTGGGTCTGCGCAACATTCACTTCCTCGGACGGGTGAGCGATGACGACAAGGTCGCCCTGCTGCAACTGAGCTACGCCATCGTCTTCCCGTCGCACCTGCGCTCGGAAGCGTTCGGTATTTCGCTGCTCGAAGGCGCGATGTACGGCAAGCCGATGATCTCCAGCGAGATCGGCACCGGCACCAGCTACATCAATATCCACAACGAAACCGGACTGGTGGTGCCGCCGAGTCATCCACAGGCGTTTCGCGAAGCGATGCGTACCCTGTGGGAAAACCCGACCCGCGCCGCCGAAATGGGCGTCAAGGCTGAAGCCCGTTACCGGCAGTTATTCACAGCCGACGAAATGGGCCGCAAGTGGAACGAGCTGTATCAGGAACTGCTGGAGGAAAAGGCGCTGTCCTACGCCTGATCCTTTACAGATCCAGCACCAGCGGCTGGGTACTTTGCGCCGGCACCGCACAGCAGATCAGCACCTGCCCTTCCTCCGGCACTTCGGCCGGGGGCTGTGGATAATTCACTGCGCCGCTGATCAGCCGCGTCTTGCAGGTGCCGCAGGATCCACCGCGGCAACTGAATTCCGGACGCAGTCCACGGCTTTCCGCCAGTTCCAGCAGACTGCCGCCGTCGGGCTGCCAGCGCGCTTCCTTGGCCGAACGCTCGAACACCACCGGCACCGAAGTGGTCGCGGCAGGCAATTGCTCGATCACGATCGCATCCGGATCGGGTTGGCGCTTGAGGGTCGAGGGGCCGAAGGTTTCGGCGTGGATCTGGTCGTCGCGCACATCCAGTTCACGCAAAGTGTCGTAGATCCCCTGGGTAAAACCGCCGGGGCCGCAGAGCACAAAGTCGACCTGATCAAAGTCCTCGTCGGTCAGCAGATTGCGCAATAGATCGCCATCGATACGGCCACGCATATCGAAATCCTCGCCTTGCACCAGATCGTCCTCTGGCTGGCTGAGCACTCGCAACACCTTCACGGCGTCACCGGCGTCCTCCAGCAACCGATCCACCTCTGCGCGAAACGGCTGGTCGGCGAGGCTGCGGGAACTCTGAACAAACAGGGTCGGACGAATCCGCCGGGTACGCAGGCCTTGATAGACCACCTCACGCAGCATCGACAGCAACGGCGTGATGCCGACTCCGGCCGCCAACAACACCAGTGGACGGCGTTCCAGCGCCGCGACCGTGAAATGCCCTTGAGGCAAGCGCGCCTCCAGCACATCGCCTACGCGAATCTGCTCATGCAGGTGCGTCGACACACGTCCTTCGCGTTTGACGCTGATTCGGAAAAAATCGTCCGACGGCGCGCCGGACAGGCTGTAGGTACGGATGTGCACCTCGCCATCGAGGTTGAACCGTAGCGGCAGATGCTGCCCGGCGAGAAACACCGGCAGCCCCGCACCGTCGTCCGGCTCCAGATAAATCGACCGTATATGACGGCTTTCCATTTCAATCCTGGCCACCCGCAATGGTCGCCAGCTGTCCCCCAATGCCTTGGCCTGCAACCGTGCATCGGCCTGGGCCCAGTTACCGGTCAGCAGGCTGGTGGGTGACATACCGTCGAAGCGCCAGCGAAGAGCCAGCGCTGCCGGACGCCGAACCAGTTTCTCAACTTCGAATGTCCACAACCTTTCGGCGCCTTGGAAAGCCTCGATCTGTGGCCCTTCGAGAATCACCTCGGTGCGGCCGCTGAGCTGCAACACATCGCCTGTGGAAAAGTCGATAAACAGCAACCCGGCCAAGGGATTGAGGAGCAGATTGCCGAGGGTATTGAAGTGCAGATTGCCGGCAAAATCCGGGATCGTCAGTCGATTGCCCTCAATCCGCACAAAACCGGGCTGACCGCCACGGTGGGAAACATCGACTGAACGCTCACCGTCGACATCAACGTAACTGGCGACAAAGAAAGTGTCGGCACTTTCGATCAAGGCAATGGCGGCGTCATCGAGGCTGTCACGGTGTTCGGCCTTGCGGGTCTGCGGATCCGTCAGTGGCACCCGCTGAAACTGGCGCAACTGAATGTACTGCGGGCAGTTGCCAAACGACTGATCCACCGTCAGCGTAAAACCGTCCGCCCCGAGGCTGCCGATATGGCCATTGAGCCGATTGCGCCGGCGAGTATGCAGTTCGATGCCAAGCAGGCCGATCGCGGCACCGGCCTGCAACTGCGCCGGATCATCGGCAGCTGGCAGGCTGGCGAACTGCATTTGCGTCGGCTCGGGAGAGTGGGCGAATCCCGGTTCGCCCTCCAGCACACTGGCCCATGGACGCCCCTCGGCATCGACGGCGCCGTACAGCATGAAGGGCAATTGCTGATAGAACTGACGGTGCTGATCCGGCATCCAGGTGCGAATCACCTTACGACCGAACTCCTCCATGCGTTCGGCAACGCCGACATGGGCCTGCAATTGTTGCTCGCCAGCGTGCCACGGTGAACGTTCCATCTCGGACTCTCCCCTGCACCGTCGGCGCAGTGTGGGTGATCAATGTCAGGCAGTGGTTTGCAGGCCGGCGACGGTGCGCGGCATGCCGACAAAACCGGGCAGCGCTTCGATCCGCGCCAGCCAGGCACGTACATTGGCGTAGTCGTCCAGCGACACATTGCCTTCCGGTGCATGGGCGATGTAGCTGTAGGCCGAGATGTCGGCGATGGTCGGCTCGTTGCCCACCAGGTACGGGGTTTTGCCCAGTTCCACATCCATCACCTTGAGAAAGTTGTGCGCACGGGTGATGACTTCCTCGGCGTTGAACTTCGCCCCGAACACCGTGATAAGCCGCGCCGCAGCCGGGCCAAAGGCAATCGGCCCGGCTGCCGCCGACAGCCAGCGCTGGACACGCGCTGCGCCGACCGGGTCGCTCGGCAGCCAACGACCGTTGCCGTACTTCTGCGCCAGATACACCAGAATCGCATTGGAATCGGCCAGCACCACGCCATTGTCATCAATGGCCGGCACTTGCCCGAAGCTGTTGATCGCCAGGTATTGCGGTTGTTTGTGCTCGCCCTTGGCCAGATCAACGAAGATCAGCTCGGTCGGCAGTTGCAACAGG
The DNA here is from genome assembly GCF_052660475.1 of Pseudomonas sp. G7(2022). Lineage (NCBI taxonomy): Bacteria > Pseudomonadati > Pseudomonadota > Gammaproteobacteria > Pseudomonadales > Pseudomonadaceae > Pseudomonas > Pseudomonas sp. G7(2022). The sequence goes on from NZ_CP109659.1 coordinate 6,309,136, forward strand.
GACAGCATCAGCTCGACCCGGTGGGCGTGGCCGGAACGCGGGAAGTTGTAGAGTTTGATCGCTTGCATGGTCGACTCCGCTGGACGTTTGCGTCGCCCGAAATGGGCGACAACCGTGGCAGCCATCTTCCACCTATCGCGAAAACAACAGAATAACCAGCAAACGCAATCCATTATTTCTCTGGATGAAATAACGCCGCGTTTTTCAGGGCTGGATGCTCGCGCAAGGCGCTCACGGTGTAATCGACAAAACTGCGCACCCGGGTCGGCGCCTTGCGCCCGCCCTGATACACCACATGGATGGGCAGCGGCGGCAACTCGTACTCGGCGAGGACGATTTCCAGCTCACCCGAGGCGATCTTGCCGGCCACCTGATAAGACAGCACCCGAGTCAACCCAAGCCCCAAACAAGCGGCGGTGATAGCCGCCTGATTGCCGGTGACCACCAGTCGCGGCTCAGGCCTGACGCTCAAGGGTTCACCGCCTTCCAGAAACGGCCAGTTGCGCAGCTGACCGATGGCCGAGGTCGCCACCACTGGCGCACCGGCCAGCGCCTGGGGATGGGTTGGCCGCCCATGCGCGACGAAATAATCCGGCGAACCGCAGATCACCCGACGCACCTCGCCGACCCGGATCGCATGCTGGTTGCTGTCCGGCAAATCACCGATGCGGATCGCCACATCCACGCCTTCCTCGACCATGCTCACCACACGATCCAGCAACAGGGCGTTGATGGAAACGTCCGGGTATTGCGTCAGATAACCCGCCATCACCGGTGTGACAAACAGCTCGCCGAACAACACCGGCGCCGTCACCGTCAATTGCCCACGGGGCTGGGTGTGGCTGCCGGCAGCGGAGTCTTCGGCTTCCTGCACCTCGGCAAGAATCCTCCGACAGTCTTCCAGGTAACGCTGACCCGCCTCACTCAGGTGCACGCTGCGGGTGGTGCGAATCAGCAATTGCGTACCGATCCGCTGCTCCAGCGCCGCCACCGCCCGGGTGACGCTGGCCGCGGAAAGACCCAAGCGCCGCGCGGCAGCGGAAAAGCCCTGTTCCTGAGCAACGGCCGCGAAGACCTGCATTTCCTGGAAGCGATCCATGGTGTCCCCGAAGTGGATGAAAAACCGCCTCGCATTATAGGCAGTACCCGATCCTCAACGGGCATCACCTGCTGGAGCAGCCCAACGTGGCCATGCGATCAGATCAAGGCTGAGACACCGGCTGATCGCGGGTCACTCGCGCAGCCTGCCCGGCCGCCGGCTTGACCCACGTCAGATACGCCAGCACCAGTAACCCGATCCAGACCACGCCGACAATCAATGCCGCCTGAGTGTCCGGGAAGTAACCCAGCACGCCGAACACGAACAACATGAAGGCAATCGCCGCCATGGGTGCGTACGGCCAGAACGGCACCGGGAATTTCAATTGCGCCACCTGCTCGGCCGTCATGGAACGACGCATAGCCACTTGGGTAAACAGAATCATCAGCCACACCCACACCGTGGCGAAGGTTGCGATGGAAGCGATCAGCAGGAATATGTTTTCCGGGATCAGGTAGTTCAGCAACACGCCCAGCAACAGCGCGCAGCTCATCACAATCACCGTCAGCCACGGCACGCCATTGCGCGATAGCTGAGCAAAACCTTTGGGTGCATGCCCTTGCTGAGCCAGACCGTACATCATGCGGCCCGCACCGAAGATGTCGCTGTTGATGGCCGACACCGCCGCCGAGATCACCACGATGTTCAGAATGGTGGCCGCCGAGCTGATGCCCAGATGGTCGAAAATCTGCACAAACGGGCTGCCCTGGCTGCCAATCTGCTGCCAAGGAAAAATCGACATCAGCACCAGCATTGTCAGCACGTAGAACAGCAGGATGCGCATCGGCACGGCGTTGATCGCCTTGGGCAATACACGGTGCGGATCCTTGGCTTCACCGGCGGTCACGCCGATGATCTCGATGCCGCCGAAGGCAAACATCACCACGGCAAACGAGGCGATCAGGCCGCCCACGCCGTTGGGCATGAAGCCGCCCTGGGTCCACAAGTTGCTGATATCGGTGGCCTGACCGGGGGCGGTGCTGATGCCGAACAGCATGATGCCGAAGCCGCCGAGGATCATCGCAACGATGGCCGCCACCTTGAGCAACGACAGCCAGAACTCCATTTCACCGAAGACTTTGACGTTGCACAGGTTCAGGCCGCCAACGACCGAAACGATGCCCAGCACCCAGATCCAGCGCGAGACTTCCGGAAACCAGAAGCCCATGTAAATGCCGAACGCGGTCACATCGGCCATGCCGACGATGACCATTTCGAACGCGTAGGTCCAACCGAGAATGAAGCCCGCCATGGGGCCGAGGTAGGTGCTCGCGTAATGCCCGAACGAGCCGGCGACCGGGTTGTGCACCGCCATCTCGCCCAGGGCGCGCATGACCATGAACACCGCCGCGCCACCGATCAGGTAAGCGAGCAGAACCGCTGGACCGGCCATCTGGATGGCCGAGGCAGAACCGTAGAACAACCCGGTACCGATCGCCGATCCCAGGGCCATGAAGCGAATGTGTCGGGCCGAAAGCCCGCGTTTCAAACCTTTTGCTGGCTGCTGCATTTTTCGTCCTTATTTATTGTTATTCGACGCAAAAATCGATTCGCGGGCAGGCCCGCTCCCACAGTGGTAGACATTCCAACTGTGGGAGCGGGCTTGCCCGCGAAGAGGCCCTTACAGGCTAGGCAAAAGCTTGTCTGGAACCAGTTCGTTCAGACACCGCGAAGCCAGCAGTTCGGTCGCCGCATTGATGTCCGGCGCGAAGAAGCGATCCTTCTCGTAGAACGGCACTTCGCGACGCAGAATGCCCCGGGCTTTTTCCAGTTTGCTCGAGGTCTTCAGGCCGTTGCGCAGGTCCAGCCCCTGCACCGCCGCCAGCCATTCCACCGCGAGAATGCCGCGAGTGTTTTCGGCCATTTCCCACAGACGCTTGCCGGCAGCCGGGGCCATCGACACGTGATCTTCCTGGTTGGCGGAGGTCGGCAGGCTGTCCACCGAATGCGGATGGGCCAGTGCCTTGTTCTCGCTGGCCAGCGCCGCAGCGGTCACCTGAGCGATCATGAAACCGGAGTTCACCCCGCCATTGGCTACCAGGAACGGCGGCAGTTGCGACATGTGCTTGTCCATCATCAACGAGATGCGGCGCTCGCTGAGGGAGCCGATTTCGGCGATGGCCAAAGCCATGTTGTCAGCAGCCATGGCCACCGGTTCGGCGTGGAAGTTACCACCGGAAATCACGTCGCCTTCGGCCGCGAACACCAACGGGTTGTCGGACACGGCGTTGGCCTCGATGACCAGCACCTCGGCGGCCTGACGGAACTGGGTCAGGCATGCGCCCATGACTTGTGGCTGGCAACGCAGCGAGTACGGATCCTGAACCTTTTCGCAGTTCTGGTGCGAGTCGGAGACTTCGCTGCGCTCGCCCAGCAGATCGCGGTAAGCAGCAGCGGCGTCGATCTGGCCTTTCTGGCCACGGGCGGCGTGGATACGGGCATCGAACGGCGAGCGCGAGCCCAATACCGCTTCAACTGTAAGCCCGCCCAGTGCCAGCGCGCCGGCGAACAGGTCTTCACCTTCGAACAGACCGCGCAAAGCGAATGCAGTGGAAACCTGCGTACCGTTGAGCAGCGCCAGACCTTCTTTCGCCGCCAGCGTCAGCGGCGTCAGACCGGCGACTTTCAGCGCTTCGGTGGCTTCCATCCACTCGCCCTTGTAGCGCGCCTTGCCTTCGCCCAGCAGCACCAGCGACATGTGCGCCAATGGCGCGAGGTCGCCGGATGCACCGACCGAACCTTTCAACGGAATGTGCGGATAAACCTCGGCGTTGATCAGCGCAATCAGCGCATCGATCACCACGCGACGGATGCCGGAGAAACCACGGCTGAGGCTGTTGACCTTGAGCACCATGATCAGGCGCACCAGCTCATCGCTGATCGGCTGGCCGACGCCGGCGGCGTGGGACAACACCAGCGAACGCTGCAGGTTTTCCAGGTCTTCGCTGGCGATGCGGGTCGAGGCCAGTAGGCCGAAACCGGTGTTGATGCCGTAGGCGGTGCGGTTCTCGGCGAGGATCTGCTCGACGCAGGCGACGCTGGCTTCGATCTGGGCGGCGGCGCTGTAGTCGAGGGTCAGTTTGACCGGGTGCTGATAGACGTCACGCAGTTGGGACAGGCTCAGTTGGCCGGGGATCAGGTTCAGTGCAGTCATGTTCAGGCTCCTTTAACCGAAGTAATCATCGGCAGGTTCAGCCCCTGCTCCTTGGCGCAGTCGATGGCGATCTGGTAACCGGCGTCGGCGTGACGCATCACACCGGTGCCCGGGTCGTTGTGCAGCACGCGAGCGATACGCTCGGCCGCTTCATCCGTACCGTCGCAGACGATCACCATGCCCGAGTGTTGCGAGAAGCCCATGCCGACGCCGCCACCGTGGTGCAGCGACACCCAGGTCGCGCCGCTGGCGGTGTTGAGCAAAGCGTTGAGCAGTGGCCAGTCGGAGACCGCATCCGAGCCGTCCTGCATCGATTCGGTTTCGCGGTTCGGGCTGGACACCGAGCCGGAGTCGAGGTGGTCGCGACCGATCACGATCGGTGCCGACAGCTCGCCGCGACGGACCATTTCGTTGAACGCCAGACCGAGCTTGGCGCGCTGGCCCAGGCCGACCCAGCAGATCCGCGCCGGCAGACCCTGGAAGCTGATGCGCTCGCGGGCCATGTCCAGCCAGTTGTGCAGGTGGGCGTCGTCCGGGATCAGTTCTTTGACTTTGGCGTCGGTCTTGTAGATGTCCTGCGGATCACCCGACAGCGCCGCCCAGCGGAACGGGCCGATGCCACGGCAGAACAGCGGACGGATATAAGCCGGCACGAAACCCGGGAAATCGAAGGCGTTTTCCACGCCCTCTTCCTGGGCCATCTGGCGGATGTTGTTGCCGTAGTCGAAGGTCGGGATGCCTTGCTTCTGGAAGTCCAGCATGGCTTTGACGTGCACCGCCATCGACTGCTTGGCAGCCTTGATCACCGCGGCCGGTTCGGTCTTGGCGCGGGCGCGGTATTCGTCCCAGGTCCAGCCGGCCGGCAGGTAGCCATTGAGCGGGTCGTGGGCGCTGGTCTGGTCGGTGACCATGTCCGGGCGCACGCCGCGACGGACCAGTTCCGGGAGGATTTCGGCGGCGTTGCCGAGCAGCGCGATGGAGATCGCCTTGCCTTCTTTTGTGTACTTTTCAATGCGCGCCAGGGCGTCGTCGAGGTCTTTGGCCTGTTCGTCGACGTAACGGCTTTTCAGGCGGAAATCGATGCTGACCTGCTGGCATTCGATGTTCAGCGAGCAGGCACCGGCCAGGGTCGCGGCCAATGGCTGGGCGCCGCCCATGCCGCCGAGGCCCGCGGTCAGGACCCAGCGGCCCTTGAGGTTGGAGTTGTAATGCTGGCGACCGGCCTCGACGAAGGTTTCGTAAGTGCCCTGGACGATGCCCTGGCTGCCGATGTAGATCCAGCTGCCGGCGGTCATCTGGCCGTACATGGCCAAGCCCTTGGCGTCGAGTTCGTTGAAGTGTTCCCAGGTCGCCCAGTGCGGTACCAGGTTGGAGTTGGCGATCAGCACGCGCGGCGCATTGCTGTGGGTCTTGAACACGCCGACCGGTTTGCCCGATTGCACCAGCAGGGTTTCGTCGTCGTTCAGGTTGGTCAGGCTCTCGACGATCTTGTCGTAGCACTCCCAGTTGCGCGCGGCGCGGCCGATGCCACCGTAAACCACCAGCTCTTTCGGGTTCTCGGCGACTTCCGGGTCGAGGTTGTTCATCAGCATGCGCAGCGGCGCTTCGGTCAGCCAGCTCTTGGCGGTCAGCTTGTTGCCGCGCGATGCACGGATCTCAACATTGCGGAATTTTGTAGGCTTATTGTCAGTCACGAAAAAGACTCCTCAGCGATCAATTCAAACCAACCCTGGCGGTGGGCAAGCGGCTTGTGCGCCCCTTGGCGCGACAAGCGAATCAGTGGACGAGATGCTCGGTTTCTTTCAACTCGTATGCATACGTCTTTACTTGTACATACAAGCATATGCAATTGAACGGCCAACTTGTCGAGAAGCCATCCAGCAAAATCTGCGGATACCGCTTGGGGGCCGGATTCACGGGGCATCGAGTGATTGAATTTTTTTCGAAGGGGCGCTTTTTGAAATCAGAGAGACTGTTACAGGAGCGTGGCATTGCACCGCGCTGGGGTGTTCGGTAACAAAAGGTGGGAAACATGCCAAAGCCTGGAGACCCCGATGAGTCTCCGAGCTGTGGTCGTCTGGTGCGGCGTGTGGATAACTTATTCCACCGTCACCGACTTCGCCAGGTTACGCGGCTGGTCCACGTCTGTGCCCTTGAGCACCGCGACGTAGTACGACAGCAGTTGCAGCGGGATGGTGTAGAGGATCGGCGACAGAATGTCGTGGATGTGCGGCATCTGCACCACGTGGGTGCCTTCGCCGTTGGTCATCCCCGCCTTCTCGTCAGCGAACACGATCAGTTCGCCGCCACGGGCACGAACTTCCTGCAGGTTGGACTTGAGCTTCTCGAGCAGTTCGTTGTTCGGCGCCACGGTGACCACCGGCATGTCGTTATCCACAAGCGCCAGCGGGCCATGCTTCAGTTCGCCGGCAGGGTAAGCTTCGGCGTGGATGTACGAAATTTCCTTGAGTTTCAGAGCCCCTTCCATCGCGACTGGATACTGCGCACCACGACCGAGGAACAGGGTGTGGTTTTTGTCAGCGAACAGTTCGGCGATTTTTTCCACCGTGCTGTCCATGGCCAGCGCTTCGCCCAGGCGAGTCGGCAGGCGACGCAGTTCTTCAATCAGTCGGGCTTCAACGCCTTTTTCCAGAGTGCCGCGCACCTGGCCCAGGGACAGGGTCAGCAGCAGCAGGCCCACCAATTGTGTGGTGAACGCTTTGGTCGAAGCCACGCCGATTTCACGACCGGCCTGGGTCAGCAGGGTCAGGTCGGATTCGCGCACCAGCGAACTGATGCCGACGTTGCAGATCGCCAGGCTGCCCAGGAAACCCAGTTCCTTGGCGTTGCGCAGGGCGGCCAGGGTGTCGGCGGTTTCGCCGGACTGGGAAATGGTGACGAACAGAGTGTCCGGCTGCACCACCACCTTGCGGTAGCGGAACTCACTGGCGACTTCGACCTGGCACGGAATCCCCGCCAGCTCTTCGAGCCAGTAACGGGCAACCATGCCGGCGTGGTAACTGGTGCCGCACGCCACAATTTGCACATTGCGCACTTTGGCGAACAGTTCGGCGGCCTGCGGGCCGAACGCCTGCACCAGCACCTGATCCGAGCTCAATCGACCTTCCAGCGTGCGTTGCACCACGGATGGCTGCTCATGGATTTCCTTGAGCATGTAGTGGCGGAACTCGCCTTTGTCGGCGGCTTCGGCACCGTCGGTGTACTGCACGGTCTGGCGCTCGACGGCTTTGCCGGTCACGTCCCAGATCTGCACCTTGTCACGCTGGATTTCGGCGATATCGCCCTCTTCCAGGTACATGAAACGGTCGGTGACCTGACGCAGAGCCAGTTGGTCGGACGCGAGGAAGTTTTCGCCCAGGCCCAGACCGATCACCAGCGGGCTGCCGCTGCGAGCCGCGACCAGACGATCCGGTTGCAGCGCGTGAATGACCGCCAGACCGTAGGCGCCATGCAGTTCCTTGACGGTTGCCTTCAGGGCATCGGTCAGGTCCGGCAGCACCTTGAGCTTTTCGGTCAGCAGGTGGGCGATGACTTCGGTGTCGGTGTCGGAGGAGAACACGTAACCCTGCGCCTTGAGTTGCTCGCGCAGCGCTTCATGGTTTTCGATGATGCCGTTGTGCACCACCGCGACCTTATCCGAGAAATGCGGGTGAGCATTGCGTTCGCTTGGCGCGCCATGAGTAGCCCAGCGGGTGTGGGCGATGCCGAGACGACCCACCAGCGGATGTTCAGCCAGGGCAGCATCCAGTTCGCTGACCTTGCCCACACGACGGGTGCGTTCCAGCATGCCGTCATTGGTGTACACCGCCACACCGGCACTGTCATAACCGCGGTATTCGAGGCGCTTGAGGCCTTCGACCAGGATGGCGGTGATATTACGTTCAGCTACCGCGCCGACAATTCCACACATGCTTATTTCTCCTGACTGACCGTCGCGCAAATCAAATTGATACCGCGAGACTGAATCTGATCCCGTGCCTCCGGCGGCAGGCGATCATCGGTGATTAGGGTATGGACACTGCTCCACGGCAGCTCCAGGTTTGGAATCTTGCGGCCGATCTTGTCGGCCTCGACCATCACGACCACTTCCCGCGCCACTTCCGCCATCACCCGGCTCAAACCGAGCAACTCATTGAAGGTCGTGGTGCCACGCACCAGATCGATGCCGTCGGCACCGATGAACAATTGATCGAAGTCGTAAGAGCGTAGTACCTGCTCGGCGACCTGGCCCTGAAAGGATTCCGAATGGGGATCCCAGGTGCCGCCGGTCATCAGCAGGACCGGTTCATGCTCGAGTTCACTCAGGGCATTGGCGACATGCAGGGAATTGGTCATCACCACCAGGCCCGGCTGCTGGCCGAGCTCCGGAATCATGGCAGCGGTGGTGCTGCCACTGTCGATGATGATGCGGGCGTGTTCGCGAATGCGTGTGACCGCAGCACGGGCAATCGCCTGCTTGTATTTGGAAACGTTCTGACTGACGTCTGCCACCAGTTCCTGAGGCATGGTGATCGCCCCGCCATACCGACGCAGCAACAGACCGTGGCTTTCCAGTGCAGCCAGATCCTTGCGAATCGTAACTTCCGAGGTTTCGAAACGCTTGGCGAGCTCGTCGACACTGACTTCGCCCTGCTCATTGAGCAAGGCCAGAATATTGTGGCGACGTTGGGGTGTATTGCGTTTCGACATGGCGAGCTAAGTTTCGATTCGAAAGATAATGAAAGCAATCAAAACCTATCGAAGCAGAACCGTCAAGCCGATGACGAAAAAAAATCGCTGCCTGAGGGCAGCGATCCTTTGCCTTGAACCACTGTGGATAACTCAGCTCTTCTTGATCTTCTCCGGCCGCTTCCAGCCATCGATGTTCTTCTGTCTTGCACGAGCGACCGCCAATTGAGCGTTATCCACATTCTGGGTGATGGTCGAACCGGCCGCCGTGGTCGCACCGGCAGAGATATCCACAGGCGCCACCAGCGAATTGTTGGAACCGATGAACACATCTTCGCCCAACACGGTTTTCCACTTGTTGGCGCCATCGTAATTACAGGTGATGGTGCCAGCGCCGATGTTGGTACGGGCACCGATCTCGGCATCGCCCAGATAAGTCAGGTGCCCGGCTTTCGCGCCTTCGCCCATACGGGCGTTTTTCAGCTCGACGAAGTTACCCACATGGGCACGGGCCTCGAGCACAGTGCCCGGACGCAGACGGGCAAACGGGCCGGCGTCGCTGTTTTCACCCAGCACCGCACCTTCGATATGGCTGTTGGCCTTGATGACAACGCCTTTGCGCAAGGTGCTGTCCTTGATCACACAGTTCGGGCCGATCACCACGTCGTCTTCGATGACGACTTTGCCTTCGAGAATGACGTTGATGTCGATCAACACATCGCGACCGACGGTCACTTCACCACGCACATCAAAGCGGGCCGGGTCACGCAGGGTTACCCCCTGAGCCATCAGCCGACGGCCAGCGCGCAACTGATAGTGGCGCTCCAGTTCGGACAGTTGCCTGCGATCATTGGCGCCCTGCACCTCCATCGGATCGTGGGGCTGCTCGGTCGCGACCACCAGGCCGTCGCCCACCGCCATTTCAATCACGTCGGTCAGGTAATACTCGCCCTGGGCGTTGTTGTTCGACAGGCGTCCCATCCAGTCCGCCAGATGGCTGGCAGGTACCGCGAGAATCCCGGTATTACCTTCTGTGATCGCGCGTTGGGCTTCAGTGGCATCCTTGTGCTCGACGATTGCCGCAACCTTACCGTTCGCATCGCGCACGATGCGGCCGTAACCGGTCGGGTCATCCAGTTCGACGGTCAGCAATCCCATCTGGCCAGGAACGACATGCTCAAGCAGACGCTGCAGGGTTTCGACTTCGATCAGCGGCACGTCACCATAGAGAATCAGAACGGTGTCGGACTTGATGAACGGTACGGCCTGGGCAGTTGCGTGGCCGGTGCCCAATTGCTTGTCCTGCAGCACGAAATTGAGGTCATCGGCAGCCAGACGTTCGCGCACCACATCGGCGCCATGACCGATGACCACGTGAATGCGCTGCGGATCGAGTTGACGGGCGCTGTGGATAACATGGCCGAGCATGGAATCGCCGGCAATCGGGTGCAGCACTTTCGGCAGTGCCGAACGCATGCGGGTGCCTTGACCGGCCGCGAGGATTACGATTTCAAGAGACATGACTGCTACCAATCCTGGGTGGTCAGCAACTGCGACCGGGTTTGTAGAATTCGGAAAAGAAAAAAGGGTAGCCGAGGCTACCCTTTTTTATCAATCGCACAACAAGCGGACTGACGGATCAACCGCCAAACTTCTTGCGGATCTGCTGGACGGTGCGCAGCTGGGCTGCGGCCTCGGCCAGACGTGCGGACGCAGCTCCGTAGTCGAAATCTGCGCTCTTCTCATGCAGAGCGGCCTCGGCAGCCTTGAGAGCTGCTTGAGCCTGAGCTTCATCCAGGTCGGCGGCACGTTGCACAGTGTCGGCAAGAACCTTGACCATGTTCGGCTGAACCTCGAGGAAACCACCGGAGATGTAGAACACCTCGGCTTCCCCGCCTTGCTTGATCAGGCGGATCGGGCCCGGCTTGAGATTCGTGATCAGCGGCGCGTGGCCCAGAGCGATACCAAGATCACCCAGAGCACCGTGCGCAATCACCATCTCGACCAGGCCGGAGAAGATTTCCCCTTCCGCGCTGACGATATCGCAATGGACTGTCATAGCCATCTGATTGCCTCAACCTAAATTAGCGCCCGTTGCCGGGCGCCGGGATTACAGTTTCTTGGCTTTCTCGATCGCTTCTTCGATGCCGCCGACCATGTAGAACGCTTGTTCTGGCAGGTGGTCGTAGTCACCGTTGAGGATGCCTTTGAAGCCAGCAATGGTGTCTTTCAGGGAAACGTATTTACCCGAAGCACCGGTGAAGACTTCAGCCACGAAGAACGGCTGCGACAAGAAGCGCTGGATCTTACGAGCACGGTTTACCAACTGCTTGTCGGCTTCCGACAGCTCGTCCATACCCAGGATCGCGATGATGTCCTTCAGTTCTTTGTAACGCTGCAGCACGTACTGAACGCCACGAGCGGTCTCGTAGTGATCGTTGCCGATCACGTTCGGGTCCAGCTGACGCGAAGTCGAGTCCAGTGGGTCTACCGCCGGGTAGATACCCAGGGAAGCGATGTCACGGGACAGAACGACAGTAGCGTCCAGGTGAGCAAACGTGGTCGCTGGCGACGGGTCAGTCAAGTCGTCCGCTGGTACGTATACGGCCTGGATCGAAGTAATCGAACCTTGCTTGGTCGAAGTGATGCGCTCTTGCAGCACGCCCATCTCTTCAGCCAGAGTCGGCTGGTAACCTACTGCCGAAGGCATACGGCCCAGCAGTGCGGATACTTCGGTACCGGCCAGGGTGTAACGATAGATGTTGTCGACGAACAGCAGAACGTCGTTACCTTCGTCACGGAACTTCTCGGCCATGGTCAGGCCGGTCAGCGCTACGCGCAGACGGTTTCCCGGTGGCTCGTTCATCTGACCGTAGACCAGGGCTACCTTGTCGAGAACGTTGGAGTCCTTCATCTCGTGGTAGAAGTCGTTACCCTCACGAGTACGCTCACCCACACCGGCGAACACGGAATAACCGCTGTGCTCGATGGCGATGTTACGGATCAGTTCCATCATGTTTACGGTCTTGCCTACACCGGCACCACCGAACAGACCGACTTTACCGCCCTTGGCGAACGGGCAAACCAGGTCGATAACCTTGATGCCTGTTTCCAGCAGCTCGTTGCCGCCAGCTTGTTCTGCGAAGGAAGGAGCGGCGCGGTGGATACCCCAGCGCTCTTCTTCGCCGATCGGGCCAGCTTCGTCGATCGGGTTGCCCAGTACGTCCATGATCCGGCCCAGAGTCGCTTTACCGACCGGTACGGAGATGGCTGCGCCAGTGTTGTTGACGTCCAGACCGCGCTTCAAGCCTTCGGTGGAGCCCATCGCAATGGTACGAACCACGCCGTCGCCCAGCTGCTGCTGAACTTCCAGAGTGGTTTCGGCGCCTTGAACCTTCAAGGCGTCGTAGATGCTCGGTACGCTGTCGCGTGGAAATTCCACGTCGATAACGGCGCCGATGATTTGAACGATACGTCCGCTACTCATAGCTGGATCCTCTGAATATTTGAACCGTTAAACCGCGGCAGCGCCGCCGACGATTTCCGAGATCTCTTGGGTGATCGCAGCCTGACGCGCCTTGTTGTAGATCAGCTGCAAATCGCTGATCAAATCACCGGCGTTGTCGGTAGCGTTCTTCATCGCGATCATCCGCGCAGCTTGTTCGGCCGCGTTGTTCTCGACCACCGCCTGGTACACCTGCGACTCCACGTAACGCACCATCAAGCCGTCAAGCAGCTCTTTGGCGTCTGGTTCGTAGAGGTAGTCCCAGTGGTGCTTGAGATCCTGATCCGGGGTCGCTACCAGTGGAATCAACTGCTCCACGGTAGGCTGTTGCGTCATGGTGTTGATGAACTTGTTGGATACCACGGACAGGCGGTCAATACGGCCGTCCAGATAGGCATCCAGCATCACCTTGACGCTGCCGATCAGATCATTGATCGACGGCTCTTCACCCAGGTGGCTGATAGCTGCAACGACGTTACCGCCGAAGTTGCGGAAAAAGGCCGCACCCTTGCTACCAACGACACACAGATCAATCTCGACGCCGTTTTCGCGGTTTACCGCCATGTCCTTGACCAGGGCCTTGAACAGGTTGGTGTTCAAGCCGCCGCACAGACCACGGTCACTGCTCACCACGACATAGCCGACACGCTTGATGGCGCGGTCGATCATGAACGGATGGCGGTATTCCGGGTTGGCGTTGGCCAGATGCCCAATTACCTGGCGGATACGCTCCGCATAAGGACGGCTAGCAGCCATGCGCATTTGTGCCTTGCGCATTTTGCTGACCGCCACTTTTTCCATGGCGCTGGTAATTTTTTGCGTGCTTTTGATGCTCGCAATCTTACTGCGAATCTCTTTTGCGCCTGCCATGTAACACCTATCAGGTTAGCAAGCGGGAGCCTTGCGGCTCCCGCTGCGGCTTACCAGGTTTGGGTGGCCTTGAACTTCTCGATACCAGCCTTCAGGCCAGCGTCGATTTCGTCATTGAAGTCACCTTTAACGTTGATCTTCGCCATCAAATCGGCGTGATCGCGGTTGAAGAAAGCAATCAGCGCTTGTTCGAAGCTGCCGATCTTGGCGATTTCAATGTCAGTCAGGAACCCACGCTCAGCGGCATACAGCGACAGCGCCATGTCAGCGATCGACATTGGTGCGTATTGCTTCTGCTTCATCAGCTCGGTAACGCGCTGACCATGCTCAAGTTGCTTGCGGGTCGCTTCGTCCAGGTCAGAAGCGAACTGGGCGAATGCCGCCAGTTCACGGTACTGAGCCAGAGCGGTACGGATACCACCGGACAGCTTCTTGATGATCTTGGTCTGAGCGGCACCACCCACACGGGATACCGAAACACCGGCGTTCACTGCAGGGCGGATGCCCGAGTTGAACATGGCCGATTCCAGGAAGATCTGACCGTCGGTGATGGAAATCACGTTGGTCGGAACGAACGCGGAAACGTCGCCAGCCTGGGTTTCGATGATCGGCAGTGCGGTCAGGGAACCGGTTTTGCCGGTCACTGCGCCGTTGGTGAACTTCTCTACGTATTCTTCCGAAACGCGGGATGCGCGCTCCAGCAGACGGGAGTGGAGATAGAACACGTCGCCTGGGTAAGCTTCACGGCCTGGTGGACGGCGCAGCAGCAGGGAAATCTGGCGGTAAGCCACTGCTTGCTTGGACAGATCGTCATAAACGATCAGCGCGTCTTCACCGCGGTCGCGGAAGAATTCACCCATGGTGCAACCGGAGTACGGTGCCAGGAATTGCAGTGCTGCAGATTCCGAAGCGCTCGCTGCAACGATGATGGTGTTAGCCAGTGCACCGTTTTCTTCCAGCTTGCGAACCACGTTGGCGATGGTCGATTGTTTCTGACCGATTGCCACGTAGACGCAGAAAATGCCGCTGTCTTTCTGGTTGATGATCGCGTCGATCGCCAGAGCGGTTTTACCGATCTGACGGTCACCGATGATCAGCTCACGCTGGCCACGGCCGACAGGGATCATGGCATCGACAGCCTTGTAGCCAGTCTGTACAGGCTGGTCTACCGACTTACGCCAGATCACGCCCGGAGCAACTTTCTCGACCGCGTCGGTCTCGGTGTTACCCAGTGGACCTTTGCCGTCAACAGGGTTACCCAGTGCGTCGACAACGCGACCCAGCAGTTCCTTACCAACCGGAACTTCGAGGATGCGGCCGGTGCACTTGGCGCTCATGCCTTCAGCCAGACTGGTGTATGCGCCCAGTACAACGGCACCTACGGAGTCTTGCTCCAGGTTGAGGGCCATACCGTAGACGCCGCCCGGAAACTCGATCATCTCGCCGTACATGACGTCGGCCAGACCGTGAATCCGCACGATACCGTCAGATACGCTGACGACAGTGCCTTCGTTACGGGCTTGGGAGGTCACATCGAGCTTTTCGATGCGGCCCTTGATAATTTCACTTATTTCGGAAGGATTGAGTTGCTGCATTGCTCTGCTGCCCCTTCAAACTCAAGATTTCAATGCTTCGGCAAGTTTCGCGATTTTGCCGCGAATCGAGCCATCGATAACCAGGTCGCCGGCGCGGATAACGACACCACCTATAAGGGCAGCATCCTCCGCAACTTGCAGGCGCACTTCCCGGTTGAGTCGTGCACTGAGAACCTTGGCGAGTTTGTCTTGCTGTTCTTGGTTCAATGCAAAAGCACTGGTCACTTCAACGTCTACCGATTTCTCTTGCTCGGCCTTGTACAGGTCGAACAGAGCGGCGATCTCCGGCAGAAGCGGGAGACGGTCGTTTTCGGCAACGACATTGATGAAGTTCTGTGCCTTGGCATCAAACTTGTCGCCGCACACGTCAATGAACGTGGCGGCCTTTTCTGCGCTCGTCAGTCGCGGGGCCTTGAGCACGCGCTGCATGGTGTCGTCTTGCGACACCGCTGCTGCCAGGCCGAGCATGGCTGACCAATTGGCCAGTTGCTGGTGGGCCTGAGCGTGCTCGAAGGCCGCCTTAGCGTAAGGTCGGGCCAACGTGGTCAGTTCTGCCATGATCGCCCTCGCTTAGATTTCAGCAGCCAGTTGGTTAACCAGCTCTGCGTGCGCGTTTTGATCGATTGTGGCACCCAGGATCTTCTCGGCGCCGCCGACAGCCAGCAAGCCCACTTGGGCGCGCAGCTTGTCTTTGACACTGTTCAGTTCCTGTTCGATCTCGGCTTGAGCCTGAACCTTCACACGGTCAGCGTCGACGCGGGCCTTTTCAACGGCCTCTTCGACAATCTGGTTACCGCGTTTCTTGGCTTGCTCGATGATTTCAGCTGCCTGAGCTTTCGCTTCGCGCAGTTGCTGACCCGCTTTCTCTTGGGCCAACTCCAGGTCGCGAGCTGCACGGCTGGCAGCGTCCAGACCATCAGCGATCTTCTTTTGACGTTCATGCAGAGCTGCGATGACCGGAGGCCATACGAACTTCATGCAGAACAGTACAAAAATCAGGAACGCAACGGACTGGCCAATCAGGGTCGCATTAATGTTCACGCCAACACCTCGCAGTTACGTTGTCCATCACATCAAATTACTCGGAAGAATCCGGGTAATTAGCCAGCGATCTGACCAACGAACGGGTTCGCAAAGGTGAAGAACAGAGCGATACCAACACCGATCATGGTTACGGCGTCGAGCAGACCGGCAACGATGAACATTTTAACTTGCAGCATTGGAACCATTTCTGGCTGACGCGCTGCGCCTTCCAGGAACTTGCCGCCCAGCAGGCCGAAACCAATTGCGGTACCCAGTGCGCCCAGGCCGATCAACAGTGCAACAGCGATAGCGGTTAGACCAACTACAGTTTCCATCTTTCCTCCCGACTTTTACGTCGTATGGTTTAGGTTTTTTAGATTAAAGCGGTAAAACAAATCGTTTCATGGTGCCCCGTGAGGAGCCCCTCCCCGTTTTACCGGGAAGGACATCAGACTAGTCGAGACTGGTCTTAATGGTTTTCTTCGTGCGCCATCGACAGGTAGACGATGGTCAGCATCATGAAGATGAACGCCTGCAGGGTAATGATCAGGATGTGGAACACAGCCCACGCCCACTGCAGAACAACGCCCAGGCCGCTGAGCCAGAGCAGGCCGCTGCCGAACATCACAGCGATCAGGATGAACACCAGTTCGCCGGCATACATGTTGCCGAACAGACGCAGAGCCAGAGAGATCGGTTTGGCGATCAGGGTCACGAATTCCAGCAGGAAGTTCACCGGGATCAGCAGCGCCTGAACGAAGATGTTCTTGCTGCCGAACGGGTGCAGGGTCAGCTCGCCGATGAAGCCGCCGAGGCCCTTGACCTTGATGCTATAGAAAATGATCAGTGCGAAAACCGAGAACGCCATGCCCAGAGTCGCGTTCGGGTCGGTGGTCGACACGGCACGGAACGGGATGTGGTGGTCGCCGGAGATAAGGATGGCCAGCTGAGGAATCCAGTCGACCGGTACCAGGTCGACGGCGTTCATCAGGAACACCCAGACGAAGATGGTCAGTGCCAGCGGTGCGATCACCGGGCTACGGCCATGGAAGCTGTCTTTCACGCTGCCATCGACGAATTCGACCAGCACTTCAACGAAGTTCTGCAGTGCACCCGGCTGACCGGAAGTCGCCTTCTTGGCCGCCATGCGGAAAAGAAGGACGAAGATCAGACCCAGCGCGACCGACCAGCCGAGGGTATCGACGTGGAAAGCCCAGAAGCCCATTTCCTTGGCTTCTGCTGCGGTGTGGGCAAAGCCCCAGCCGCCGTTGGGTAGCTGACCGAAGGTCAGGTTCTGCAAGTGGTGCTGGATATAGCCCGAAGCGGTTGTTTCTGCCATGGTTGCCTCAAACGCCCTAAGGTCTCGAAAGTCTTGTTCTCATCAGCAGGGGAGCGAACCAGCTGACCGACTGAGTCAGCACGAAGGCGCCGAATACAGCGATCGGCGCCAGTGGCTTCACACCTGCAAACACCAGTGCAAACAGCACTGCCGTCAAAATCAGTTTGCCTGCCTCGCCGGCATAGAAAGACCGGACGATGGACTGGGCTGCTCGGGCGCCGGAAAACCGAAATGCCTTGTGAGCGAAATAAACATTGGGCAGCAAGGCTATCAGGCCTCCGCCAAGTCCCGAGTATCCGGCAACGACTCCGTGCCATTGCCAGAGCGCCAAAGCGGCAATGAGCAAAATGACAAATTGAGCCATCAACACCGGAAAAACCGCCAGGCGATGGAACGGCAGGCGGTTTGGCTTGCGGGTTTCCATCACTTTTGCTCTCCAATGGTCGGCTGCCGAAATTCAATAACTTGGCATAATTTGTGCCGACAAAATGCGCGCAGAGTATAGGGGCGGTTCTGCCCCTATTCAACTGTCAGGTAGTGATTTCCGACTGCGCGCTACAAGAGGAATTGTTTCAGCGGATGTGTGCAAGCACACCCTGAAGCTCATCGAGGGAGTTGTAACCGATCACCAACTGACCCTTTCCCTTCTTCCCGTGGCGGATCTGCACCGCAGAGCCTAGGCGCTCGGCCAGACGTTGCTCGAGGCGAGCGATATCCGGGTCCGGTTTTGCAGGTTCCACAGGCTCGGGTTTGCCACTCAACCACTGACGAACCAGTGCCTCAGTTTGGCGCACGGTGAGACCGCGTGCGACAACATGTCGCGCCCCTTCTACCTGCTGATTGTCCGGCAGACCGAGCAATGCACGGGCATGACCCATTTCCAGGTCGCCGTGGGACAGCATGGTCTTGATGACTTCCGGCAGCGCAATCAGGCGCAACAGGTTGGCCACGGTGACGCGGGACTTACCCACAGCCTCGGCCACCTGTTGCTGAGTGAGCTGGAATTCCTGCTGCAGGCGCTGCAGGGCCACCGCTTCTTCGATCGGGTTCAGGTCTTCGCGCTGGATGTTTTCGATCAGTGCAATGGCGATCGCGGTTTCATCCGGCACATCACGGACCATGGCCGGGATGGTTTCCTGCCCGGCCTGCTGGCTGGCACGCCAGCGACGTTCACCGGCAATGATTTCAAATCGGCCACCACCAATAGGGCGAACCACGATCGGCTGCATCACGCCCTGAGCCTTGATCGACTGCGCCAGCTCTTCCAGTGCCTGCGGATCCATGTCCCGGCGTGGCTGATACTTGCCGCGTTGCAGCAGGTCCAGCGGCAGGTGCTGCAACTCACGGCTGTCAGCCTGCGCCGCTTGTTCTTCCAGCGAGCTGACAGTCGGACCGCTCAGCAGTGCATCCAGTCCTCGTCCGAGACCTCGTTTCTTGACGGCCATGGGGATTCCTTAAGTTGGCTGGGCAGCGGCGATGCGTGAATTTTTGCGCTGACGGCGAACCATCTCGCCCGCCAGGGCCAGATAGGCCAGCGCGCCACGCGATTGCTTGTCGTAAGCCAGCGCCGGCATGCCGTAGCTCGGTGCTTCGGCCAGGCGAATGTTGCGCGGGATAACCGTGTCGTACAGCTGATCGCCGAAGTGTTCCTTGAGCTGGGCCGATACATCGTTCATCAGGCTCAGGCGCGGGTCGTACATGGTCCGCAGCAGGCCTTCGACCTTCAGGTTCGGGTTCAGCAGTTCGGCGATGCGCTTGATGTTATCCACAAGGTCGCTCAGACCTTCGAGCGCAAAGTATTCGCACTGCATGGGGATAATCACCCCGTCAGCGGCGACCAGTGCGTTCAGCGTGAGCATCGACAGCGACGGCGGGCAGTCGATCAGAATGTAATCGTAGTTTTCACGGATTGGCGCCAGCGCGCTGCGCAGACGGCTCTCCTTCATCTGCATTTCCAGCAGCACCACTTCGGCGGCCGTCAGGTCGCGGTTGGCCGGCAGCAGTTGATAACCGCCGTGTTCCGAGAAGTGCATGGCCTGCGCCAGATCGCATTCGCCGATCAGCAGGTCGTAGACCGAGTTTTCCAGGCCATGTTTATCCACACCGCTACCCATGGTGGCGTTGCCCTGTGGATCGAGATCGATCAACAGCACCCGGCGCTTGGTCGCGACCAGGGATGCTGCGAGGTTGATGCAGGTGGTGGTCTTGCCCACACCACCCTTCTGGTTCGCTATCGCGAATACCTTAGCCATTCTTGCTTGTGTTCCCAATCATGCCGTGCGGCGCAGTATCAGCAGATGGCGTTGGCCTTGGCAACCGGGTACGGCCAGGGCGTGTTCGCTATCGAGTTTGAAGTCTGCCGGCAATGCTACCAGCTCATCGGCCGGATGGACGCCCTTCATTGCCAGCCAGCGTGTATCGGCATCGCCCAGGTGGCGAGTCCAGTTGGTGAAGTTCTCCATGCTGCTGAACGCCCGCGAGATGATCCCGTTGAATGGCTGGGCAGGCTGGAATGCTTCGACGCGACTGTGGATAACTTGCAGGTTGTCCAGTTTGAGTTCGAGTTTGACCTGGGTCAGGAAGCGGGTTTTCTTGCCGTTGCTGTCCAGGCAGGTCACTTGCGAGTCCGGATACAGGATCGCCAGAGGGATCCCCGGCATGCCACCGCCACTGCCGACGTCCAGCCAGCGGCCGTTTTCGATGAACGACATCACGCTGAGGCTATCGAGCAAGTGCCGGGAAACCATTTCGTCGGGATCGCGAACGGCGGTCAGGTTGTAGGCCTGGTTCCATTTGATCAACAGGGCCAGATAACCCAGCAGCAATGCGTGCTGGGTTTCAGTGAGATTGACACCGAGCTCGCGGGCTCCTGTGGATAACTCTTCGGCGTGTTGCGAAGTGACCTTAGAACTCAAGCGCTTTGCTCCAACTGACGGCCCGCGCCGCGTTTTTTCAAATGAATCATCAACAGCGAAATCGCTGCCGGGGTTACACCCGGGATCCGCGAAGCCTGGCCAAGCGTCTCTGGACGCGTGGCACCGAGCTTGCTCTGGATCTCCTTGGAGAGACCGGAAATGTTGGTGTAATCGATATCCACAGGCAGTTTCGTGTCTTCGCTTGCACGCAGACGGGCGATTTCGTCCTGTTGGCGGTCGATGTAACCGGCGTACTTGGTCTTGATCTCGACCTGTTCGGCAACCTGTGGATCTTCGGCCCCCTGTCCGGTCACTTCGACCAGACCAGCGTAGTCGATTTCCGGACGGCTCAAGAGATTGAGCAAGTTGTATTCGTGAGTCAGCGGTGTACCGAATTTTTCCGCGATCGCATCGCCCTGGGCAGTGCCTGGGCGAACCCAGGTGCTTTTCAGGCGCTGCTCTTCGAGTTCGATACTTTCGCGCTTCTTGCAGAACGCTGCCCAACGCGCGTCATCGACCAGACCCAGTTCGCGGCCTTTTTCGGTTAGACGCAGGTCAGCGTTGTCCTCACGCAGGATCAGGCGGTACTCGGCACGGGAAGTGAACATGCGGTACGGCTCTTGGGTACCGAGGGTAATCAGGTCGTCGACCAATACCCCGATGTACGCTTCATCGCGACGCGGGCACCAGGCTTCTTTGCCTTTCGCACGCAGTGCAGCGTTCGCGCCAGCCAGCAAACCCTGGGCGCCGGCTTCTTCGTAACCGGTGGTGCCGTTGATCTGGCCAGCGAAGAACAGACCGCCAATGACTTTGGTTTCCAGGCTGTACTTCAGGTCGCGCGGATCGAAGTAGTCGTACTCGATCGCATAACCCGGACGCACGATGTGCGCGTTTTCCATGCCGCGGATCGATTGCACGATTTGCAATTGCACGTCGAACGGCAGGCTTGTGGATATCCCGTTCGGATACAGCTCATGGGTGGTCAGGCCTTCCGGCTCGATGAATACCTGATGGCTTTCCTTGTCGGCAAAGCGGTGGATCTTGTCTTCGATCGACGGGCAGTAACGCGGACCGATGCCTTCGATCTCGCCTGCTGCCGAATACATCGGCGAACGATCGAGGTTCGCCGCGATGATTTCGTGGGTGCGGGCGTTGGTGTGGGTAATCCAGCAACTGACTTGCCGCGGATGTTGTTCCTTGTTGCCCATGAACGACATCACCGGGATCGGCGTATCGCCAGGTTGCTCGGTCATCACCGAGAAATCCACAGACTTGCCGTCGATACGCGGTGGCGTACCGGTTTTCAGGCGACCGACGCGCAGCGGCAATTCACGCAGACGATGCGCAAGGGCGATCGACGGCGGATCACCGGCGCGACCGCCGGAAAAATTCTGCAAACCGATGTGGATAAGTCCGCCGAGGAAGGTACCGGTGGTCAACACCACGGAATCGGCAAAGAAACGCAGACCCATTTGCGTGACAACACCGCGTACTTGTTCCTGCTCGACGATCAGGTCGTCGGCGGCCTGCTGAAATATCCACAGGTTCGGCTGGTTTTCCAGAATTTCGCGGACAGCGGCCTTGTAAAGAATCCGGTCGGCCTGTGCACGTGTTGCACGCACGGCCGGGCCTTTGCGGCTGTTCAACACGCGAAACTGGATACCGCCCAGATCGGTGGCCATGGCCATCGCACCGCCGAGGGCATCGATTTCCTTGACCAGATGGCTTTTGCCAATGCCGCCGATGGCCGGGTTGCAACTCATGGCACCGAGGGTTTCCACGTTGTGCGTCAGCAGAAGGGTTTTTGCACCCATGCGTGCTGAGGCCAGTGCTGCCTCGGTACCGGCATGACCGCCGCCGATGACGATCACTTCAAAACGGGAAGGGAAATCCACCACGCACCTCGTGCCTGCTTAAGTAGGTAATTCAGGAATAGTTTGAGATCAGGTTTCTGGACCTGGTCGACAAGTATAGGGACTTCGCCCTTCCTAAAGAACCCTTTGCACAAAATTTAACCAGCTGTGGAGAACTCGCGGTTAAAAGAATAAAAAAGAGAGAAATTTATAAAACCTTTGTTTTAAAGCTTATTCTTACTGCCCATAATTTCTGTGGATAGATCTCTACAGGCCTTTATTTTCAATGTGTACAGAGATTCAAAACCCTGTGGCCATGTCGCAATGAGGCCCTTGGATAACCGGTGTAAGCCTGTGGATGAATGGGGTTGTTATCCACAGAGGCAGTTATGTTCAGTTTTCTGGCCCTGTTATCAACTGCCCTCAGCGGCAGTTATTCACAGGGCTTAATCCACAGAAATCAAATGAACGAGCACGTAGCGGACAGGGGAAATCCGCTCAGCGAGAAGGAATCTGCCCGGCACTGGAAGGAAAGGAATGCGAAGAGGAGAACCAGACAGGTCGCCAATGGACCTGTCTGTGGACAACAGAAGGGTTATTTACCGATGCAGAAACTGGAAAAGATCCGCCCGAGCAGATCATCGGAGCTGAACGCTCCGGTAATTTCCCCAAGGGACTGCTGAGCCTGACGCAGATCTTCTGCCAATAGTTCGCCAGCCCCTGCCAGAGTCAGCTGTGCACGACCGTGTTCCAGGGCCGCGCTGGCGTGACGCAATGCTTCCAGGTGGCGACGGCGTGCGCTGAAGCTGCTTTCCGAAGTCTGCTCGTAACCCATGCAGGCCTTCAGGTGATCGCGCAACAGATCAAGACCTTCGCCGGCAGCCTTGGCGCTCAGGCTGATGGTTACGTGGCCATCGTCGCTGACTTCCAGGGCAATCGCTTCACCGGTGAGATCTGCTTTATTGCGAATCAGGGTGACCTTTGCCGGATCTGGCCGGGTTTCAAGGAATTCGGGCCACAATGCGAAAGGATCGGCCGCTTCCGGAGCCGTGGCATCAACCACCAGCAGTACCCGATCGGCTTCGCCAATGGCTTTCAACGCACGTTCTACACCGATTTTTTCCACATGGTCGTCGGTATCGCGCAATCCGGCGGTGTCTACGACATGCAGCGGCATGCCATCGATGTGGATATGTTCGCGCAGGATATCCCGGGTCGTGCCGGCGATTTCCGTCACGATGGCAGCTTCTCGACCGGCCAGTGCATTGAGCAGACTCGATTTGCCGGCGTTCGGACGACCGGCGATCACCACTGTCATGCCGTCACGCAGCAATGCACCTTGGCCGGCTTCGCGCAATACGGTGGATAACTCGTCACGGACCTTGTCGAGCATGCTCAACACATGGCCATCGGCGAGGAAGTCGATTTCTTCTTCCGGAAAATCGATGGCTGCTTCGACATAAATCCTCAATCCGATCAGCTGTTCGGTGAGGTTATGCACACGTTGGGAAAATGCACCCTGCAAGGAACGCAAGGCATTACGTGCAGCCTGTGCAGAACTGGCTTCGATCAGGTCGGCGATGGCCTCGGCCTGAGCCAGGTCGAGTTTGTCATTGAGGAAAGCGCGTTCGCTGAACTCACCCGGCCGGGCCAGACGGCAACCCAGTTCCAGGCAACGCTTGAGCAACATGTCCAGGACGATCGGTCCACCGTGACCCTGGAGTTCAAGCACATCTTCGCCGGTGAACGAGTTCGGCCCGGGGAAATACAGTGCCAGACCTTCATCCAGGACCTGTTGATCGTCACTGAAGAAGGGACCGTAGTGGGCAAACCGGGGTTTCAAATCACGGCCGCTGATGGCTTTGGCCGCGACGCTGGCCAGCGGCCCGGAAATTCGAACGATGCCCACGCCGCCACGGCCCTGAGCAGTGGCAACGGCTGCGATGGTTTCACGAGGTGCGCTCATAAACCGGTATCCAGACAAAAATGGCAGATAGCAAAACGCCCCACTAGGGGGCGTTTTGAGTGGTGTTATCCACAGAGTAAGTTACGCCTCGGCTTTTTTCGTCGCCGCTTCGATCTTACGCGTGATGTACCACTGTTGAGCAATCGACAGGCAGTTGTTCACAACCCAGTACAGCACCAGACCCGCCGGGAACCACAGGAAGAAGAAGGTGAAGATGATTGGCATCATTTTCATCACTTTGGCCTGCATCGGATCCGGAGGAGTCGGGTTCAGACGCTGCTGGATGAACATGGTCGCGCCCATGATGATCGGCAGGATGAAGAACGGATCCTTGATCGACAGGTCGGTAATCCACAGCATGAAAGGCGCCTGGCGCATTTCAACGCTTTCCAGCAGAACCCAGTACAGCGAAAGGAAAACCGGCATCTGCACCAGGATCGGCAAGCAGCCACCCAGCGGATTGATCTTCTCTTTCTTGTACAGTTCCATCATGGCTTGCGACATTTTCTGCCGGTCATCGCCATGTTGCTCTTTCAGTGCAGCCAGTTTCGGTGCCACGGCGCGCATGCGGGCCATCGACTTGTAGCTGGCGGCCGACAGCGGGAAGAAGATCCCTTTGATCAGCATGGTCAGGAAGATGATCGACCAGCCCCAATTGCCCACGATGGCGTGGATATGTTGCAGCAGCCAGAAGATCGGCTGGGCAATGAACCACAGAATGCCGTAGTCGACGGTCAGTTCCAGACCTGGGGACAACTCTTTCAGAACCGCCTGGCTTTTCGGGCCTGCGTAAAGAATGGCGCTGGTTTCAACTTTTGCACCCGGCGCAGCGGTCAGGGAAGGACCGGTGTAACCGATGATGTAGTTGCCTTTGCTGTCTTTACGGGTCTGGACGATATTGTTTTCGCCCTTCGGAGCAACCCATGCCGTCACAAAGTAGTGTTGCAGCCAGGCTACCCAACCACCGGTAACGGTTTCCTTGAGTTGACCTTTGTCCATGTCCTTCATGGACACTTTCTTGTACGGCTCGGAACTTGTCCACAGGGCGGCGCCCAGGTAAGTCGCGGTGCCGGTAGCTGTGGTCGACGAAGGATCGGCACTGTTGTCACGCTTCAACTGCGCAAACATCGAACCGGTCCAGGGTTGAGCACTCTGGTTATCCACAAGGTAGGTCACGGTCACGTCATACAGTCCGCGCTTCAGAGTGAAACGCTTGATGTAGTTGACGCCGTCCTTGCTGAATTTCAGGTCGACGACCAATTGGTCCTGACCGTCAGCCAGTTGATAACTTTTCTTCTCCGACGCGTAAACCGGACGACCGGCCGGGCTGGCGTCCGGACCATTGGTGCCGATCAGACCGCTTTGAGCCAGATAAGTACGCTCGCCGCCGTTGTCGAACAGCTGGAACGGAACATCCGGACGATCCTGACGACGTGGATACAGTGGCAAGGTCAGTTGCGCAACGTCACCGCCCTGTGGATCGATCGCGAGATCGAGCACATCGGTTTTGACCTGGATCAGATCCTTGCTGGCAGCGATCGGCGCTTCTGCAGGTGCGCTGGTATCGCTTGCGGCATGCGGAATATCGTCACTGGCGGAAGTGTTATTGCCAGGAACGGTGTCCGGCAAACCGGATGCAGTCGTACTGGAAGCAACATTCTGAGTCGGCAGGGCAGCCTGGCCATAATCCTGGTTCCATTTAAGAACCATGACGTAGGACACGATTGCCAGGGCGACGATCAGGATCGTGCGTTTGATATCCATGATTACTCGGCCATCGAAGAAGAACGGGAGGTAGGGATAGGTGGAACCGGGTCATAACCACCGGGATTCCACGGATGACAGCGACCTAAACGACGAAAGGTCAGCCAGCCACCGCGCAGAAGGCCATGATTTTCGATGGCTTCCAACGCGTAGCAGGAACAACTGGGGTAGAAACGACAGTGGTCAGCCATCAGAGGACTAATGGCGTAGCGGTAAAACTGGATCGGAACGAGTGCCAGTTTACGCATCTGGACTGTCTACCCCTACAGTTTCGGTTTTGACTGCTGGTACCGGCTTGTTGCGTGCCAGACGCTTCCAGAGTTTGCCGAAATGCTGAATCAATTCGGGGTTTTCTACATCGCCCAAACCTTTGCGCGCGACGATAACGATGTCCCAGCCGACCAGTGAATCCTGGTGCAGGCGAAACGATTCGCGCATAAGACGTTTGAGACGATTGCGCTCGACGGAGAGCTTTACGCTCTTTTTCCCGATAACCAGTCCTAGACGGGGGTGATCGAGATCGTTGTTGCGCGCAAGGAGCAGGAGATTTTTCCCCGGAACCTTGCCGGTAGGGGAGTCAAAGACTGCCTTGAAATGCCGGGGAGTAAGCAGACGCTTTTCCCGACTGAAGTCCTGACTCACCTCCAGTGCCGGATTATCAAACTGCCAGACGTGCGCGGCCTTTGGCGCGACGACGCGACAGTACGGCACGACCGTTCTTGGTAGCCATGCGAGCACGGAAACCGTGGGTACGAGCGCGTTTGATAGTGCTTGGTTGGAAAGTACGTTTCATGTCGTGTTACCTGGTTCGTCCACAACGGGCCGGAATGGCCCCCGTTTTAAGAGACCGGGGATTCTAGAGAAAGCAAGTCCATAGGTCAATTTCCAACCAGCGTTTCCTTATAAATAGATCTCTGATGCCCCGAAGCTCGAAACCTTGTCTGCCAGACATAAAAATAAAGAAGGGAATTATTTAAAGCTTTTCTGTAAAGCTTGTAAAAGCTAGGACCGCCACCTTCTGTGGATAACTGCTCTGAGGCCTTGTTCCACGCGATGTACAGAGAATGACAACTACAGTGGAAAACCGTGTTCAGCCTGTGCTGCGCTATCGGATAACCTGTGTGTGGAAAGTGCTGTTATCCACAGGCGGTTTATCCACCGAGTTTCGCCCCCAGTTGTCCAGTGCCCTCAGCTACGGTTATCCACAGAGCTTATTCACACACCGCTGGTCGCTTTTTCATTGGTTAAGGCATTGATAAATCATGTCTACCGGGCAACCTGCATGTGGATAAGTGAACGTCCGGCCGCTACAATGGCCGCTTGTTTTTGCCTCACCGGCTTTCAATTAGGGGATTTCCGTGTCAGTGGAACTTTGGCAGCAGTGC